>NZ_VWMY01000031.1:56314-138999 GCF_008905045.1 Streptomyces albicerus | reverse complement strand
CCCGGCGCCGCGTCGACCCCCTGTTGGCCGCCCTGATCCCCCGTTGTCGGTGCCACCTGCCACAATTGCCGCGCAACCTCAGTGGAGAAGGCGGTACGGGATCGTGACGACACCCCTCGTAGGGTCCATCGAAGGCAGGATCGCCGAGGAACTCGGCGTACGGGAGCGGCAGGTGAAGGCCGCCGTCGACTTGCTCGACGGGGGCTCGACGGTGCCCTTCATCGCCCGCTACCGCAAGGAAGCGACCGAGATGCTCGACGATGCGCAGCTGCGCACGCTCGAGGAGCGGCTGCGCTATCTGCGGGAGCTGGAGGAGCGGCGCACGGCGATCCTCGACTCGGTGCGTGAGCAGGGCAAGCTCACCGAGGAGCTGGCGGCGCAGATCCGTGCCGCCGAGACCAAGGCGCGGCTCGAGGACATCTATCTGCCGTTCAAGCCGAAGCGGCGCACGAAGGCGCAGATCGCGCGTGAGGCGGGTCTGGAGCCGCTCGCCGAGGGGCTGCTCGGCGACCCGTCCGTCGACCCGCTGGCCGCGGCCACGGCCTTCGTCGACGCCGACAAGGGCATCGCCGACCCGCAGGCCGCCCTGGACGGCGCCCGCGCGATCCTCACCGAGCGGTTCTCGGAGGACGCCGACCTGATCGGCGAGCTGCGCGAGCGCATGTGGGTGCGCGGCCGGCTGGCCGCCAAGGTGCGGGACGGCAAGGAGGAGGCGGGCGCCAAGTTCGCCGACTACTTCGACTTCTCCGAGCCCTTCACGGAGCTGCCCTCGCACCGCATTCTCGCGATGCTGCGCGGCGAGAAGGAGGAGGTCCTGGACCTCGTCCTGGAGCCCGAGGAGCCGTCCGAGCAGCCCGGCCCGTCCTCGTACGAGGGGATCGTCGCGCATCGCTTCGGGATCGCCGACCGCGGCCGCCCCGCCGACAAGTGGCTGACGGACACGGTCCGTTGGGCCTGGCGCACCCGCCTGCTCGTGCACCTCGGCATCGACATGCGGATGCGGCTGCGCACGGCCGCCGAGGACGAGGCGGTCAACGTCTTCGCGGCGAACCTGCGCGACCTGCTGCTCGCCGCCCCGGCGGGCACGCGCGCGACGCTGGGGCTCGACCCCGGGTTCCGTACGGGCGTGAAGGTGGCCGTGGTCGACGCGACCGGCAAGGTCGTCGCCACGGACGTCATCTACCCGCACGTCCCGGCGAACAAGTGGGACGAGGCCATCGCCAAGCTCGCCCGGCTCGCCAAGGAGCACGCGGTCGAGCTGGTCTCCATCGGCAACGGCACGGCGTCCCGCGAGACGGACAAGCTCGCCGGTGAACTCATCGTCAAGCACCCCGAGTTGAAGCTCACGAAGGTGATGGTGTCCGAGGCGGGCGCCTCCGTGTACTCGGCCTCGGCCTTCGCCTCGCAGGAGCTGCCGGGCATGGACGTGTCCTTGCGCGGCGCCGTCTCCATCGCCCGCCGGCTGCAGGACCCGCTCGCCGAGCTGGTGAAGATCGACCCGAAGTCGATCGGTGTCGGCCAGTACCAGCACGACCTGTCCGAGGTGAAGCTCTCGCGCTCCCTCGACGCGGTCGTGGAGGACTGTGTGAACGGCGTCGGCGTGGACGTGAACACGGCCTCGGCGCCGCTGCTCTCCCGGGTCTCCGGCATCACCTCCGGACTCGCCGAGAACATCGTGGCGCACCGCGACACGAACGGTCCGTTCACGTCGCGCACCGCGCTCAAGAACGTGGCGCGGCTCGGCCCCAAGGCGTACGAGCAGTGCGCGGGCTTCCTGCGGATCCGCGGCGGTGACGACCCGCTGGACGCGTCGAGCGTCCACCCGGAGGCGTATCCCGTGGTGCGGCGGATGGTGAAGACGGCGGGCAGCGAGGTGGCCTCGCTGATCGGCAACACGGCGGTGCTGCGCTCGCTGAGGCCGAACGAATTCGTGGACGAGACGTTCGGTCTGCCGACGGTGACCGACATTCTGAAGGAGCTGGAGAAGCCGGGGCGCGATCCGCGGCCCGCCTTCAAGACGGCCACCTTCAAGGAAGGCGTGGAGAAGATCTCCGACCTCACCTCCGGGATGGTCCTCGAAGGGGTCGTCACGAACGTGGCCGCCTTCGGTGCCTTCGTGGACGTCGGTGTGCACCAGGACGGTCTGGTGCACGTCTCCGCGATGTCCAAGACGTTCGTCAAGGACCCGCGGGACGTGGTGAAGCCCGGCGACATCGTCAAGGTGAAGGTGCTGGACATCGACATTCCGCGGAAGCGGATCTCGCTGACGCTGCGGCTCGACGACGAGGCCGCTCCGCAGGCCCAGCAGGGTGGCGGGGGCCGCCCCCAGCGTGGCGGCGGACGGCCGCCGCAGCAGCGGGGCCAGCAGCCGCGGCAGGGTCGCGCCGGCGGTGGCGGTGGTGGCGGCGGCGGGGGTTCGCGGCAGGCGCCGCCGCCCGCCAACAGCGCGATGGCGGACGCGCTGCGGCGCGCGGGTCTGGTCGACCCGAACAAGGGCCGACGCTGAGCGCACGGGCCCGGGCCTTCCGGCAATGCCGCGGCCCGGGCCCGGTCCTCGCGTAGAGTGACGACATGGCCACCTCGCGCGTCATCACCTGGGAAGTCACAGCGAGCAAGGGGTACGGGACCGCTTGGATCGAGCTCGACAGCGACCTGCTGCGGGCACACGGACGTGCGGTGGGGACGACTCCTGAGCCGTACTGGGTCTCGTACGAACTCGACACGGCCGAGGACTTCGTGACCCGTCGGCTGCGGGTGACCGTCGAGAGCGCAGCGGGGGCGCGCGCTCTCGATCTGCGGCACGACGGCGAGGGTCGGTGGACCGCCGACGGGGTGCCGTTGCCCGAGGTCAACGGCGCCTTGGACTGTGACCTGGGGCTGTGTCCCCTTACGAACACCATGCCGGTGCGGCGGCATGGGCTGCATCTCGGTCCTGGTGAGCGTGACTTTCTGATGGCGTGGGTGTCTGTACCGGAGTTGACCGTGGAGGCGTCTCCGCAGACGTACACGCATCTCGGGCGGAGCGAGCGCGGTGGGGGGCGGGTTCGGTTCGTTTCCGAGGACTTCCGGAGTGACCTGGAGTTCGACGCGGACGGGTGTGTTGTGGACTACCCCTCGTTGGCTGTGCGGCTGGCGGCCCGCTGACTGCGTTGTGATGGGTCGTACTCACAGTGCGGGCCGTCCGTGGCTGGTCGCGCCCACGCGGCGGAGCCGCATATGTAACAGCCCCGCGCCCCTGAAGGGGCACTCAGCGTTCCGTGACCTTGCCCGACGCCACCTCTACGCGGCGCGTCGTGTGGACCGCGTTCAGCATGCGGCGGTCGTGGGTGACCAGGAGGAGTGTCCCCTCGTACGAATCCAGGGCTGATTCCAGTTGCTCGATCGCCGGTAGGTCGAGGTGGTTCGTCGGCTCGTCGAGGACGAGGAGGTTGACGCCTCGGCCCTGGAGGAGGGCTAGGGCGGAGCGGGTGCGTTCGCCCGGCGAGAGCGTCGCCGCCGGGCGCAGGACGTGGTCCGCCTTGAGGCCGAACTTGGCCAGCAGGGTGCGGACTTCGGCGGGCTCGGTGTCGGGGACGGCCGCGGAGAACGCGTCGAGCAGTGCCTCCGGTCCGTGGAACAGCTTGCGGGCCTGGTCGACCTCGCCGACGATCACACCCGAGCCGAGGGAGGCGTGGCCGGAGTCCAGCGGTACGCGGCCCAGCAGGGCACCCAGCAGCGTGGACTTGCCCGCGCCGTTCGCGCCGGTGACGGCCACCCGGTCCGCCCAGTCGATCTGGAGGGTGGCCGGGCCGAGGGTGAAGTCGCCCCGCCGGACCTCGGCGTCCCGCAGGGTGGCGACCACGGCACCGGACCGGGGCGCAGCCGCGATCTCCATCCGCAGTTCCCACTCCTTGCGCGGCTCGTCGACGGTGTCGAGCCGCTCGATCATGCGCTGGGTCTGCCGGGCCTTGGCGGCCTGTTTCTCGCTGGCCTCGCTGCGGAACTTGCGGCCGATCTTGTCGTTGTCGTTGTTCGCCTTGCGCCGGGCATTCTTGACGCCCTTGTCCATCCAGGAGCGCTGCATCTGGGCACGTCCTTCGAGCGCGGACCGCTTGTCGGCGTACTCCTCGTAGTCCTCGCGGGCGTGCCGGCGCGCCACGTCCCGCTCCTCCAGGTAGGCCTCGTATCCGCCGCCGTACAGGGTGATCTGCTGCTGTACGAGGTCGAGTTCGAGAACCTTGGTGACCGTGCGGGTGAGGAACTCGCGGTCGTGGCTGACCACGACCGTGCCCGCGCGCAGACCGGAGACGAAGCGTTCGAGGCGCTCCAGGCCGTCCAGGTCGAGGTCGTTGGTCGGCTCGTCGAGCAGGAACACGTCGTAGCGGGAGAGCAGGAGCGAGGCTAGTCCGGCGCGGGCGGCCTGGCCGCCGGACAGGGACGTCATCAGCTGGTCGAGGCCCACTCCGAGGCCCAGCGAATCGGCGACCTCCTCGGCCCGCTCGTCGAGGTCGGCGCCGCCGAGCCCGAGCCAGCGCTCCAGGCTGGTCGCGTACGCGTCGTCCGCGCCCGGCGCCCCGTCGACGAGCGCCTGCGTGGCCTCGTCCATCAGGCGCTGGGCCTCGGCGACGCCCGTGCGGCGCGCCAGGAAGTCCCGTACGGTCTCGCCCTCCCGCCGCTCCGGCTCCTGCGGCAGATGACCGACGGTCGCCGCCGGCGGGGAGAGCCGCAGCTCGCCCTCCTCGGGCGTGAGCAGCCCGGCGAGCATCCGCAGCAGGGTGGACTTGCCCGCGCCGTTGGCACCGACGAGCCCGATCACGTCGCCGGGCGCGACGACGAGGTCGAGCCCGGAGAAGAGCGAGCGGTCGCCGTGTCCGGCGGCGAGATTCTTGGCGACGAGAGTGGCAGTCATCAGGGGGCCGATCCTAATCGCCCGGCCCGCACCCCTGCGCCCGGGTTTCACGCACGTCAGGGCCCGGGCTCGGCGCACGTCAGGGCCCGGGCTCCGCGCACGTCAGCGGCCGGGCTCTCAGCAAGCCCGGGCCGTCAGGACACGGACGCCCTCCCACCTCCTCAGCGCGCCATCGGTTCCACCAACACGCCCCCCGACGTCCGCGCCACGATGAAGGACTCCCCCTTCGTGGCCTTCGCGTCCAGTGGGAGCCGGTGGCGGCCCGCTTCCAGGACGCCGTCGAAGACCTCGTACATATGCGTGCGGTAGAGGCGGTCCAGGCGGTACGCGGTCAGCTGGACCCGGCAGGTGGAGGTGACCTCGACGCCCGCCTCGCCGTCGGCGGCGACCAGCCGGGTCAGGCGGCGCTGTTCCTCAGGGCTGCGGTCCAGGGCGTGTTCGATCTGGGCGACCAGGAGCGGGATGATCGGGGCCAGGCCCTCGACATACGCGACGTCGACGCCGGCGCGCTCGAAGGACTCGCGTACGGCGGCACGTTCCTGCTCGGTGACCGCACGGCCGAAGGCGACCGCGCCATAGGTGCGCAGTTCGTCGGCGGGGACGTCGGTGGCGTCCCTGGTGACGTCCGCGCCGATGTTGATGATCCGCAGGGCTGCCGCGAGCTTGGCCAGGACGGCGGCCCGGGCACCGATCAGAAGGACCCGGCGGCGCTCGCCCGCGGCGCCGGTGAGCAGGGAGCCGAGCGCGGCGCGGTACTCGGCGCCGCGGAAGCGGAACGGGCCTATGCCGTGATAGCCGTTGCGCTCCAGATCCGCCTGCTCGTCGGTCTGCCAGGCGAAGTCGCGCCATTCGTAGTCGTCGCCGTGGCGCTCGATCGCCGCGGTCACGGCACCGCAGGCGAGGTCCTCGCACTCCGGGCAGCCGTAGATGACGTACCGGCCGCCCTCAAGCGGAGCGTCGGCTTCCAGCAGCAGACTGCGTACCTGTGCGGTGAAGATCGCGGGCGGTACGTCGGAGGCGAGGGGGGACACGGCGTCGAGGTCGGAGAGCTGGTACAGCAGCGGGCGTCCGTCGACGATGAAGTCCACGAAGTCCCGGTGCACTTGGTAGTCACCATTGGCAAGGACGCCGCCGGCACGCATCGCCGGGGCCAGGCCGAAGGTCGCGTACTCGGCAGACATGCTGTGAGTATCCCCAGAGTAAGCGCGGTCTGAGCACGGCATGACAGATTCCGCTAACGTCCCCGCATGGAGAGTGATCGACGCGGTGATGTGATCGTGGTCGGCAGCGGTGTCATCGGGCTGACGACGGCCGTCGCGTTGGCCGAGCGCGGCAGACGCGTACGGATCTGGGCGCGGGAGCCCGCCGAGCGGACCACCTCGGCGGTTGCGGGTGCGCTGTGGTGGCCGTACCGCATCGATCCGGAGGCGCTCGTCGGCGAGTGGGCGCTGCAATCACTGTCCGTGTACGAGGAGTTGGCGTTGCGGCCCGAGGAGACGGGCGTACGCCTGGTCGAGGGCGTACACGGTGAGACGCGGCTGGACGGGCTCGGGTCGTGGGCGGCGCGGGTGTCCGGACTGCGGGCGGCCACGGCCGCCGAGTACGCGGGGGTGGGCCTGTGGGCGCGGTTGCCGCTGATCGACATGCCGGTTCATCTGGCGTGGCTGCGCCGACGGTTCGCCGCGGCGGGCGGCACGATCGAGGAACGGTACGTCACGGATCTCTCGGAGGTCGAAGCGCCGGTCGTGGTCAACTGCACGGGGCTCGGTGCCCGGGATCTCGTACCGGATCCGGCGGTGCGGCCGGTGCGGGGGCAGTTGGTCGTCGTGGAGAACCCCGGTGTGACCACCTGGCTCACGTCGGGGCATACCGGCGCCAAGTCGACATACTTCTTTCCGCAGCCGGGCGGGCTGATCCTGGGCGGCACAACCGACGAGGACGCGTGGTCGCTGACGCCCGATGCCACGGTGGCCGAGGAGATCGTGCGGCGCTGTGCGGTGCTGCGGCCGGAGATCGCCGGGGCGCGGGTCATCGATCACCGGGTGGGGTTGCGGCCGGTCCGGCACGCGGTGCGGCTGGAGCGTGAACTCCTGCCCGGCGGGCGGGTGCTGGTGCACAACTACGGGCACGGCGGGGCGGGTATCACGGTCGCCTGGGGTTGTGCGCGGGAGGCGGTCGGGCTCGCCTCCCGCGGGGCGCTCCGCTGAGCGCTCCGCGGGAAGGGCGGTCCGTTGAGCGCGGGCCGTCGGTGGCTGGTCGCTCCCCCACTCTCGGCTTCGCTCGAGCGGGGGGACCCCCATGAGCGGGGGGACTCCCATCGCGGCGGAGCCGCATATGTCACAGCCCCGCGCCCCTAAAGGGGGCGCGGGGACACCGAACCTCGTCAAAACAGCTCAAACGTGGTCGTGGCCGATTGGGTCTCCCTCCGTGTCCGTGCCGGGGCCCGGGCCGACCCTGATCCCGAATTCGCCGTCGTACTTCTTGTGGCCCTCGATCACCGCGAGTCCGACGGCCTCGGAGCCCATCTCGCGGCGCACGATGACCGGGTCCTGGCGCAGGTCGCGCATGAGCGCGACGCACATGCCGATCATCACGAGGGCGAACGGGGCCGCGGCCAGGATCGTGAGGTTCCGCAGACCGGTGAGCGCGTCGGCCTGGCCGCTGCCGATGAGCAGCATGATGGCGGCGACGCCTCCGGTCACCACGCCCCAGAACACCACGACGAAGCGGCCGGGTTCGAGGGCGCCCTTCTGGGAGAGCGTGCCCATCACGATGGACGCGGCGTCGGCTCCCGAGACGAAGAAGATGCCGACGAGGATCATCACCAGCAGGCTGGTGGCGGTCGCGATGGGGAACTCGTGCAGGACCCCGAAGAGTTGACCCTCGGGGGTCGTCTCACCGCGAAGCTGTCCGGCCTCCTGCAACTTCATCGACGCACCGCCGAAGACCGCGAACCAGATCAGGCTGACGGTGCTGGGCACGAGAATGACGCCGCCGACGAACTGACGGATGGTGCGGCCGCGGCTGATGCGGGCGATGAACATGCCGACGAACGGCGTCCAGGAGATCCACCACGCCCAGTAGAAGACGGTCCAGCTGGCCAGCCAGTCCGCGACGCCCTCTCCGCCGCTCGCATCGGTGCGGCCGGCGAGCTCAGGCAGGTCACCGAGGAAGGAGAAGATCGAGGTGGGCAGCAGGTCGAGGATGATGATCGTCGGTCCCGCGACGAAGACGAACAGGGCGAGCGCCAGCGCAAGAACCATGTTGATGTTCGACAACCACTGGATGCCTCTCTCGATGCCCGAGACGGCGGAGGCGACGAAGGCCAGCGTCAGCACCGCGATGATGGCGACGAGCAGGCCGGTGCTGACGTCGTCCATCCAGTCCAGCTCCTGGAAACCGGAGCCGATCTGGAGCGCGCCCAGACCGAGTGAGGCAGCGGAACCGAAGACGGTGGCGATGATCGCGAGGATGTCGATCGCGCGGCCGGTGCCGCCGTTGGCGTGCTTCTCGCCGATGAGCGGGGTGAAGACCGCGCTGATGGTCTGGCGGCGGCGCTTGCGGAACGTGCTGTAGGCGATGGCGAGGCCGACCACCGCGTAGATCGCCCAGGGATGCAGCGACCAGTGGAAGAGGGTGGTGGCCATCGCCGTCTCCATGCGTTCGGCGGAGTCGGCGGGGCTGGTACCCGGCGGAGGGGTCGTGTAGTGCGAGAGCGGCTCGCTCACCCCGTAAAACATCAGGCCGATGCCCATGCCGGCGCTGAACATCATCGCGACCCAGGACACCGTGCGGAACTCCGGCTGCTCGTCCTCGGCGCCGAGGCGGATCGCGCCGTAGCGGCTGACCGCGAGCCACAGCGCGAAGACCACGAAGGCGGAGGCGGCCAGGATGAAGGCCCAGCCTCCGTTGTGGATCAGGCCTTCGAGCATGTCCCCGGAGACGCTCTCCAGCGAGTCCGTTCCGACCGCACCCCAGATCACGAAGGCAACGGTGATGGCGGCGGTCACGCCGAACACCACCCGGTCGGTCTGATGGTCGGGAGCGTCGGGAATGTCCGACGGATCTTCCCGGCCTCCTCGCTTCCTCAGGTCCTCAGTCATCGGCGGCACCTTCCCGTGGAAGCCATATGGACGCTGCTTTCTCGTTACGCCATAGGACCTACCACAGGTGCCGCCGATCACACTTGTCTCAGCAGCCGGTGTCTGGTTCCCCGACAGCGAGATGGTACGGGGCGCGTTCGTCGAGCAGCAGCGGGACGAGGGCGCGCAGGGACTGGCGCAGCGGTACGTAGGTGCCCTCGGCGTCCTGCCTCACCTTGACTCCGTGCAGTGCGAGTTCGTCCTTGAGTTCCGCGTACTGCCCGGCGGTGAGCCGGTAGGCGCAGGGCGGGTCCTGGATGGTCTCGGACGGTTCGGCCGGGTCGTTGTCCGCGCCGCCGACGTAGACCGGGCCGCTGTCCCGGTAGCCGGCGAGACGGGCCGCCGACGTGGCCGCCTCGACCCGGGTGCGCCGCTCGTCCGTGAAGTCCAACAGCCCGTCCAGCGCGGCCAGTTGGGAGTGCACTCGGCGCCGGTTGTTGAGCGCCTCGTCGGCCTTCTCGGCATCGGTGAGGGGGCCGACGCGGCTCTCGATGAGCAGTCCGACGCCGTGTTTGACGCCGGACATGTTCCGCAGGATCCGCTCCTGCCCGTCGCCCGCGACCTGCCGGATCGGTTCGCCGGTCACGGGGTCGGTCCAGATGCCGTACGTCCCGGTCGAGTACCCCGCTCCCTCGGCCGCGGGCCGCACGTACGCCTGTGACAGGGTCTGCGCCTCGTCGTGCACGGCCGCGTCGGTGTTGAGGTTGCGCGGCCAGAGGTCGAAGAGGTCCTTGTCGTAGTACGGCGGCGTGGCCCCGTACTCGTGCAGGTCGTAGACGACGTCGGGCCTGCGGTCGCGGACGACGGCGGCCATGGCCCGTGCCTCGGCCGTCCGCAGCGCGAGGTGGTCGCGGTTGATGTCGACGCCGTCGCTGTTGCCGCGGGTGTCGGCGGCCCGGCCGTCCGGGTTGGCGGTGGGCACGACGAGCAGTGTGGTGCGGTCGAGGAACTTCCGTGTGGCGGCGTCCTTCGCGTACGCGAGGTCGCGGACGGTGGTGAGGCAGGCCTCGCGTCCGGACGGTTCGTCGCCGTGCTGGCTGCATACGAGCAGCACGGTGTTGGCCGCGTGCCGGCTGCCGATGCGTACGAGCTGGAGCGGGCGGTCCTGTTTGGTGGTGCCGATCCGGGTGAGCGACACCCGGTCGCTCGACTTGTCGACGGCGGCGAGGAAGTCCTGCTCCTCGGGCTGGGTGGTCCAGCGCGCGCCGTCGGTCTGCTCGAATCCGGTACGCGGCGGGCGTTCCGTCGCGTGGGCGGGCACCGTCAGGAGGGGTGCGATGAGCACCGCCGCCGTTAGGGCGAGGGCTCCGATGTGGCGGGGCGTCATCAGTTGCTGCCTCCGGGGACGCGGTGCGGGGCGCGCGGCTCGGCGACGCCGTCGAGGGTGGCGTCAGGAGTGACGTACGCGGATCCGGAGGTGGCGCGGTCGAAGGCGGCGGTGCCTCCGACGAGCGGTACGCGGGCCGACGTACGGGACAGGTCGAGGGTGAGCGTGGGCGTGCTCGACGGCGGGTCGATGAGGTCCTTGTCGGTGCCGGCGACGATCAGCGCCAGGCGGTGTCCCGCCGGGACGACGTGGTCGCTGACGTGCAGGTCGAGGGTGATGGTGTAGGGCTTGCCCGGGGTGAGCGGGGCGCCCGTCAGGTCGGAGGCGTGGTTGCCGAGGTCGGCCCAGCCGCGGCTGAACACCGTGTAGTCGACGTCGGCGGTCTTGGCCTCGGTCTCCTTGTAGCAGGAGCTGTCGCCGGTGGTGCTCGGGCCCCAGCAGGTGCGGTCGGTGAGCGTGGCGATGCCCTCGCCCGCGGCGGCGTAGTCGCGGATGGTGTCCGGGCCCAGGTCGACGAGGACCGCGGAGAGGTGGGCGGTGGAGGTGCTCGGGGTGGCGGTGACGGTCACCTTGGAGGAGCCGGACAGGCGGACGTCGCGGGTGAGCGGCTTGGTGATGAATCCGGCCTTGGCGGACGTCGGCCGGTCGATCTGGGCTGCCCAGTCGGTCTCGTCCTGCTGCGGGTCGTCGGTGAAGGTCTCGGTGCCCGATCCGGTACGCAGTCCGAGGGTGCCGACGCCCGCCTGCTCGCCCTTGCCCGGGCGCAGCTTCACGGTGTCGGTGGCGCGGGGCGGCCAGACGTTCGACGTGACCCACTGGTCGGGGGCGCGCTCGATGTCGGCCATGGGCTCGTCGTCGATGCCGTTGTCATAGCCGAGGAGTTCGTGGTCGAACCAGCGGTGCAGGGTGTCCACCCACTCGGCGCGGCGGAAGTCGAACGGGTCGACGTGGCCGACCTGGGAGATCCAGATCTTGCGCTCGACGCCGTTCTCTGCGAGGGCGTCCCACCACTGGCCGAAGTGCTTGGGGCGGACGTTGAGGTCCTGCTGGCCGTGGATGACGAAGACGCTCGCGTCGACCTTGCGGACGTCCTTCACGTAGTCGCGCTCGGTCCACAGCTTGGTCCAGTCGCCCGTGCGCGGGGCTCCTTCGACGAGTTCCTGCTGGACGGCGGCGCACCTGGCGCGGGCGTCGGGGCTCTCGACGTAGTCGGACAGCCATTCGGGGCCCGAGTCGTAGAGCGGGGCGCCCTTGGCGAAGTAGTAGTCGTACCAGGAGGAGATGGCGGCGATGGGGACGATCGTCTCCAGGCCCTCGACTCCGGTGGCGGCGACGCCGTTGGCGATCGTGCCGTCGTAGCTCTTGCCGATCATGCCCGTCTTGCCGTTGGTCCAGCCGGCTTTGGCCTTCGTACTCCCTGTACGGGAGGTGTAGCCCTTGGCCCGGCCGTTCAGCCAGTCGACGACGGCCTTCGCGGACTGGATGTCGGAGCGGCCGCCGACGTCCACACAGCCGTCGGAGCGGTTGGTCCCGGCGAGGTCGACGGCGACGAAGGCGTAGCCGCGCGGCACGAAGTAGTTGTCGTAGAACAGCGGCATCTGGACGACGTTGCCGTTCGCGTCGTACGTCTTCTTCTGGCTCTCGTTCCCGCGGCCGCAGCAGGAGTAGTACGGACTGGCGTCCATGATCACGGGTATCTTGCGGCCCTGCTGGGCGGGTTCGCGCGGGCGCACGATGTCGACGGCGACCCGGTCGGTCTTCCCGTCGCTGTCGCCGTCCAGTTTGGTGTCCACCCAGACGGATTCGCGGATCGCGTTCTCGTACGAGTGGACGGGGGTGCTCTCCCGCGGCGCGCTGTGGGCCGCCGTCGGGGCGAGGAGCGTGGCCATCAGGGCGGCGGTGGCCGCCGTCGCGAGCGATCTCCAGGTGATGAGGCGCATGTGGCGTGCTGGTGTCCGCATGCGCGGAAGGTACTCCGGTCAACTCCTGTGCAAAAGAGGGCCATTCGAGGTGCGCGGGGTTCGGCCGAGGTGTGGCTTGAAAGGTGCGTGGGGCGGAGTCGCTCATGTCGGCCGAATGGCGATCGTGTGACAGGAGCGGTCATGGACACAGGCGGGCTCACAGGGACTGAATAGGCTCCGAAAAGACCTCGTGCCCCTACGACTTGGAGCTTGACGTGCACCGCAGACTCATCGCCCCGGGCGCACTCGCGACCTCCCTGCTGCTGGCGATCCCGGCATCGGCGGCGGACTACTCCCCCGGGGCGCCGGGCATCGGCGACCCCTACTACCCGGCCTACGGCAACGGCGGATACGACGTCTCTCACTACGATCTGCGGCTCAAGTACCAGCCGACGACGGACACGCTGGAGGGCACGGCGACCCTCCTGGCCAGAACCACGCAGGACCTCTCCCGGTTCAATCTGGACTTTCTGCTCGATGTGAGCGAGGTCCGGGTCAACGGCGCCAAGGCGTCGTTCGCGACCTCGGGCGAGCACGAGCTGGAGGTCACGCCGAAGAACCCGCTGCCCAAGGGCACGGCCGTCACGGTCGTGGTGCGCTACAGCGGGGTGCCGTCCTCGAAGACGGCGTACGGGTTCACCAGCTGGCACCGCACACCGGACGGCGGGGTCGGGGCGAACGAGCCCGAGGCGGCCTGGTGGTGGTTCCCCAGTAACGACCATCCGCTGGACAAGGCCACGTACGACGTGTCGGTCGCCGTGCCGGACGGATCGCAGGCGATCTCCAACGGCACGCTGCAGTCGGTGAGTTCACGGGCCGGCTGGACGCGGTACAGCTGGCGGTCCAACAAGCCGCAGGCCACCTATCTCGCCACGCTGGCGGTCGGGAAGTTCGACGTCACGACCGGGACGTCGGAGAGCGGGATCCCGATCGTCAACGCGTACAGCAAGGATCTGGGCGACAACTACGGGGCGGCGCGCGCGAGCATCGAGCGCACCGGGGAGGTCGCCGACTGGCTCGCCGAATACTTCGGGCCATATCCGTTCAACGCGCTGGGCGGTTATGTGCCGAACACCGACACCGGGTACGCGCTGGAGACCCAGACCCGGCCGTTCTACAGCCCGCGGCAGTTCGCGAGCGGTACGAACGTGTCCGTGGTGGTCCATGAGCTGGCCCACCAGTGGTACGGCGACTCGGTGTCCGTCGCCGGGTGGAAGGACATCTGGATCAACGAGGGCTTCGCGCGGTACGCGCAGTGGCTGTGGTCGGAGCACGAGGGCGAGGGGACGGCGCAGGAGATCGCGGACTATGTGTACGCGTCGCGGCCTGCCGACGATCCGTTCTGGACCGTCAGGCCCGGGGATCCGGGTCCGGAGAACCAGTTCCATCTCGCCGTGTACGACCGTGGGGCGCTGGCGTTGCAGGCGCTGCGGAACGAGGTCGGTGACGAGGCGTTCTTCGCCATTCTGAAGGGGTGGCCGACGCGGTACGCGCACGGGAACGCGACGGTCGGTGACTTCGTGGAGTATGCCGAGTCGGTGTCGGGGAAGCCGCTTGCGTCGCTGTTCGACACGTGGCTCTATCAGGCGTCGAAGCCGGGTGCGCCCGCGGCGCGGGCCGTTTCGATCGCGCCTCGGTCGCAGGGGGTTGCTGCGCAGCCGAAGTCCTGGAAGAAGATCGCGGCTACCAATTCAGTGCATGAGCACTGAGCGCTTCGCGGGGCCGGGTGGGGTGGCGCGGGTCCGTGGGATCGTGCGGGTCAGTGGGGGCTGGTCGCGCAGTTCCCCGCGCCCCTTGTGGGGCGCCCCCCTGACTGGGCCCGTTAAGCGTGACCGGATCTCGGCTTCACGGGAGTAGGGATCCGCTCGCCGACGACTCGGCTCGCCAAGTCCGAGGCCAACTCCGATACGGACATACGGAGTTCGGCCTCGGCGGCGGCGAAGTCCGCTTCGATGTGGGCGCGGCCCTCGGCCAGGATGGCGTCGCGTTCGCGTTGTCCTTCGGCTCGGGTTGCCGCGATCACGGCGGCGCCCTCCTCGAAGGCCTGCTGCCGGATGCGGGCCGCGTCGTGCCGGGCCTCGGCGAGCGCCGCCTCCGCCTCGGCGCGTTTCTCCTCGGCGCGGGCGCGTACCGCCTCGGCCTGCTTGGCGGCGCCTCTGGTCGCCTGGTCCCGCGCGTCGAGCACCCGTTCTATGCGGGGCAGCACCCGTACGAAGAACAGGAAGACCGCCGCGAACAGCGGCAACGCGACCAGGACGTCCTGGACCTTCGGGTTGAGGGGGCCAATGGGGTAAGGAATGATATCCATGGCCATGACTTACCCGCTCATGCGTGCGCAACAACGCGCATCTGCGCCAGAGTTGACCGAAAGTCACCGGTTCCGGTGAAACAGGAGGGGCCGAGTGGAAGCGAGAGCGGCCGAGGGACTCGCTCAGTCCCCGTGGTCGTAAACCGTCACCGCGATCCCCCGCCCGATGAGCCGCTCGGCTATCAGCGGCTCCACGCGCGACCACTTCCCGCCCGCGAGGCCGCATCCGATGCGCGGCATGTGGACGGACGCGCCGAGCTCGACGGCCTTGTCGGCGAGCGGTCCGAGCGCCGCGTCGATCGCCTCGTACCGGACAGGTACGCCTTTGCTGCCGGTGCGTATGCCACGCTGGCCGATCATGTTGGCCACCCACACATACCGGTCGACCTGGACGAACTGGGCCGCGCCCAGACCGAAGTCGTTGCCGGCGCGCTCGCGGTGCCAGCGGCGGTAGGCCGCCTCCGGCTCCGGCCAGCGATTCGACAGGGCGAGGACGAAGCCCTTGCCCCAGCCCCCGATGTCGTTGCAGACATGGGCGATCAGCTTGACGCCTTTGCCCAGCGGGACGGTGGCATCGCCCCGGACATACGTGATCTCCGACATGACGCCACCGTACGGACCGCCACTGACAACCGGCCGTGGCCCCTGTCACCGTCGACTCCTCGTGGAGCTTTCACAACACAGGTGAGACAGCAATACTGTTGCACCGCACCGATGCGGCAGACGCGGTACCCGAAGGAGCAGGCATGGCGACGGACACCGGGGAGCCGACGCTCACTGTCGACGAACTGGCCGCGCGGGCGGGTGTCACGGTGCGGACCGTGCGCTTCTACGGCACGAAGGGGCTGTTGCCGCCGCCGGTGATCGGGCCACGTCGGGTGGGTCACTACAGCCAGGAGCATCTGTCGCGGCTCGCGCTCATCGAGGAGTTGCAGCACCAGGGAATGACGCTGGCCGCGATCGAGCGGTATCTGCAACAGCTGCCGGAGGGACTCAGCGCCCATGATCTGGCCATCCATCGTGCCGTGGTGGCCTCCTGGGCGCCGGACTCGGCGGAGGAGGTGAGCCGTGCGGAGCTGGAGCGCCGGGCGGGGCGGCCGCTGAGCGCGGAGGATCTGGACCGGCTGGTCGCGATGAGCGTCGTCGGGGTGGCGGCCGCCCCGGACACGTACCGCGTCGACCTCGGGCTGCTGCGGCTCGGCGTCCAGCTGCTCGACGTGCCGATCGCGCACGAGACGATCCTCGCCGCTCGCGCGGTCCTGATGGAACACACGCGCGCGGCGGCCCACGAGCTCTCCCAGCTGTTCCGGGACGAGGTGTCGGAGCGCGAGTCCGTCGCGGCGGTGAAGGATCTGTCGGCCCACATGCAACCACTCGTGGTCCAGGCCTTGTTGACGACGTTCCAGCGCTCCCTCAAAGAGGAGCTGCGGGAGTGGCTCAGGGAGTCCTGACCCGCGGCGTCACAGGAACCGTCACAAGTACCGCTACGAATACCTGGAACCACCTGCCACGTTGAGGGTCTGCCCGGTCAGGAAGCCGCTGCCCTCGTCGACGACGTACAGCAGCGTGGAGACGAGGTCGGCCGGCTCCTGGGTTCCCGGGACGACCTGCTGGGCGCGGACGTGCTCGAAGCCGTCGTCCGCGCCGACCGTCCGCTCGGCGGTCGCGGTGCGGACGAGGCTCGGCGCGATCGCGTTGACCGTGATGCCGTACGGGCCGAGCGCCGAGGCGAGCGCCCGGGTGAAGCCGATCAGGCCGGCCTTCGACGCGGTGTACGCCACCATCGTGGGCGGTGCGGTGAGGACGGTGGCCGAGGCGATGTTCACGATGCGGCCCCAGCCCGCCGCCTTCAGGTACGGCAGCACGGCGCGGGTCATCAGGAACGGCGCCTCCAGGTTGACGCGCATGACGCGACGCCACTCCTCGGGCGTGGTGTCCTCGAAGGCCGACTCCGCGTACACGCCCGCGTTGTTGACCAGAACATGCAGGGTGCCGAACTGCGCGAGCACCCGCTCCAGGGCCGCGTGGACCTGCGTCTCGTCGGTGGCGTCGGCGATCAACTCCACGTAGTCCAGGATCTGTTCGGCCGTGTCCGGCTGCGGGACGAGGTCGAGTCCGGCGACCCGGTACCCGCGTCCCGCGAGCGCCACGGCGAACTCCTGCCCGAGGCCCTGTGCCGCACCGGTCACCAGGGCGGTACGCGTCTCCATGAGGCGAGTGTGATGACCCGTCAGGCGACTGGGCAAGGGGGTGTTTCCGGTCTTCCCGGGGAGCCCGGGAGCGAGGGAGCCGCACCGCTCAGCGGTACGGCTCCTCGTAGCGCTGAGCGGCCGTCACAGGTCGATGGACCGCTACTTGTCGCTGAACCGCTCCCCCTTCTCCGCCTTCTCCACCAGCAACTCAGGCGGCGTGAACCGCTCCCCGTAGCGCTCGGCGAGTTCACGCGCGCGTGCCACGAATCCGGGCAGGCCGGCACCTGCGCCGGCGCCGCCGTCGTACCCGTTGATGTACTGCAGGACGCCACCGGTCCAGCCGGGGAAGCCGATCCCGAAGATGGACCCGATGTTGGCGTCGGCGACGGACGTCAGGACGCCCTCCTCCATGAGCCGGACGGTGTCCAGCGCTTCGGAGAAGAGCATGCGCTCCTGCATGTCCTTGAAGGGGATCTCGGCACCTTCACGCGTGAAGTGCTCCCGCAGTCCGGGCCACAGGCCGGCGCGCTTGCCGTCGACGTACTCGTAGAAGCCCGCGCCGTCGCTGCGGCCGGTGCGGCCGAACTCGTCGACCATGCGGTCGATGACCGCCTCGGCGGGGTGGGTCGCCCAGGTGCCGCCCGCTTCCTCGACGGCCCGCTTCGACTCGGCGCGGATCTTGCGCGGCAGGGTGAGCGTCAGTTCGTCCATCAGGGAGAGGACCTTGGCCGGATAGCCGGCCTGGGCGGCCGCCTGCTCGACGGAGGCGGGCTCGATGCCCTCACCGACCATCGCCACGCCCTCGTTGATGAAGTGGCCGATGACGCGGGAGGTGAAGAAGCCGCGCGAGTCGTTGACGACGATCGGGGTCTTCCTGATCTGCCGTACGAGGTCGAAGGCGCGCGCGATGGCCTCGTCGCCGGTGCGCTCGCCCTTGATGATCTCGACGAGCGGCATCTTGTCGACGGGCGAGAAGAAGTGCAGTCCGATGAAGTCGGCCTGCCGCTCGACGCCTTCGGCGAGCGCGGTGATCGGCAGGGTCGAGGTGTTGGAGCACAGCAGCGCGTCCGGCTCGACGATGTGCTGGATCTCCTGGAACACCTTGTGCTTGAGCGCCGGGTCCTCGAAGACGGCCTCGATGACGGCGTCACAGCCCGCGAGGTCGTTCGGGTCGGCGGTGGGCGTGATGCGGGCGAGGAGCGCGTCGGCCTTCTCCTGGGTCGTACGTCCCCGGGAGACGGCCTTGGCGCAGAGCTTCTCGGAGTAGCCCTTGCCCTTCGCCGCCGCATCGGCCGACACGTCCTTGAGGACGACGTCGATGCCCGCGCGAGCGCACGAGTAGGCGATGCCCGCGCCCATCATCCCGGCGCCCAGGACGGCCACCTTGCGGACCTGGCGGGGTTCGATGTCCTTCGGCCGGTTGGCGCCGGAGTTGACGGCCTGGAGGTCGAAGAAGAAGGCCTGGATCATGTTCTTGGAGGTCTGCCCGGCGGCCAGCTCCACGAAATAGCGCGCCTCGATGACCTGCGCGGTCTCGAAGTCGACCTGCGAGCCCTCGACGGCGGCCGCGAGGATGTTGCGCGGCGCCGGGTAGGGCGCGCCGTTCGTCTGCTTGCGCAGGTTGGCCGGGAAGGCGGGCAGGTTCGCCGCGAACTTCGGGCTGGACGGTGTGCCGCCCGGGATGCGGTAGCCGGGTGTGTCCCAGGGCTGCTTCGACTCGGGGTGGGCGTCGATGAAGCCGCGGGCCTTGGCGAGCATCTCCTCGCGGGTGGCCGCCACTTCGTGGACGAGGCCGTTTTCGAGAGCGCGCTGCGGGCTGTACTGGGTGCCCTGGAGGAGCACCTTCAGCAGTGCGTCGGCGATGCCCAGAAGGCGTACGGTCCTGACGACGCCGCCGCCTCCGGGCAGCAGGCCGAGCGTGACCTCGGGGCAGCCGATCTTGGAGCCGGGCGCGTCGAGGGCGACGCGGTGGTGGCAGGCCAGCGCGATCTCGTAACCGCCGCCCAGGGCCGCGCCGTTCATGGCGGCGACGACGGGCTTGCCGAGCGTCTCGATGCGGCGCAGGTCGCGCTTGATGGCGAGACCTCCGTCGAGGAGCTGCTGGGCGGTCTCGGGCGTGACCCGGATGAGGTCGCGCAGGTCGCCGCCCGCGAAGAAGGTCTTCTTGGCGGAGGTGAAGACGATGCCGCGGATGGAGTCGGGGTCCGCCCGAAGCTCCGCCTCCAGGCGGTCGGCGATCGCGGTGAGGGACTCCCGGAAGGCCTGGTTCATCGTGTTCGCGGACTGGTTGGGGTCGTCGAGTACGAGCGTGACGACGCCGGTCTCGTCCTGTTCCCAGCGGATGGTGGTGCTCTCGGTCATGAGGGGGTTCTCCGTAGAAGTCTGGTGGTCCACTGGGGAGTTACAGGCGCTCGACGATCGTCGCGATGCCCATGCCGCCGCCGACGCACAGCGTGGCGAGGCCGAACCGCTTGTCCTGGCGCTCCAGTTCGTCGACGAGCGTGCCGAGGATCATCGCGCCGGTGGCGCCGAGCGGGTGGCCGAGGGCGATCGCGCCGCCGTTGACGTTGACCTTGTCCAGGGACAGGCCCATGTCGCGCACGAAGCGCAGGACGACCGCCGCGAAGGCCTCGTTGATCTCGACGAGGTCGATGTCGTCGATGGTCAGCCCGGCCTTGGCGAGCGCCTTGCGGGTGGCGGGCGCGGGCCCGGTGAGCATGATGGTCGGCTCGGAGCCGGACACCGCCGCGGAGACGATCCGCGCGCGCGGAGTGAGCCCGTACCGCTCGCCGACCTCCTTCGAGCCGACCGCGACCAGCGAGGCGCCGTCCACGATGCCGGACGAGTTGCCCGCGTGGTGGACGTGGTCGATCTTCTCCACCCAGTGGTACTTCTGCAGCGCCACGGCGTCGAAGCCGCCCAGGTCCCCGATGTCCGCGAACGACGCCTTGAGCTTGGCCAGCGAGTCGGCGGTGGTCCCGGGGCGCAGATGCTCGTCGTGATCGAGGACGACGAGTCCGTTGCGGTCCTTCACCGGTACGACGGACCGCTCGAAGCGACCGTCCTTCCAGGCCGCGGCCGCACGCTCCTGCGACAGCGCGGCGTACTCGTCGACGTCCCGGCGCGAGAAGCCCTCGATGGTGGCGATGAGGTCGGCGCCGATGCCCTGCGGTACGAAGTTGGTGGCGATGTTGGTCATCGGGTCGGCGAACCAGGCGCCTCCGTCGGAGGCCATCGGCACCCGCGACATCGACTCGACGCCGCCGGCGAGCACCAGGTCCTCCCAGCCCGAGCGGACCTTCATCGCGGCGAGGTTGACGGCCTCGAGACCGGACGCGCAGAAGCGATTCTCCTGGACTCCCGCCACCGTGTCCGGCAGGCCGGCGGCGATGGCCGAGATCCGGGCGATGTCGGAGCCCTGGTCGCCGACCGGTCCCACGACACCGAGCACGATGTCGTCGATGGCGGCCGGGTCGAGCCCCGGGAAGCGCGCCTGGATCTCGTGGATGAGCCCGACGACCAGGTCGACGGGCTTGGTGCCGTGCAGGGCGCCGTTCGCCTTGCCGCGGCCGCGCGGGGTGCGGATCGCGTCGTACACGTACGCTTCGGTGCTCACTGGTAAGCCTTTCGGGGAGAGCCAGTTCGAGGAGCCGGAGGGGCCTGGAGAGCCAGGAAGGTCAGGAGGGCCAGGAAGGTCAGCCGAGCAGGGAGCGGCCGATGATCTCCTTCATGATCTCGGTCGTGCCGCCGTAGATGGTCTGGATACGGCCGTCGGTGAAGGCCTTCGCGACGCGGTACTCGGTCATGTAGCCGTAGCCGCCGTGCAGTTGGAGGCAGCGGTCCGCGACTCGCTTCTGCAGCTCGGTGGCCCACCACTTGGCCATCGAGGCGTGCACCGCGTCGAGTTCGCCGTTCGAGTGGTCGACGACGCAGCGGTCGACGAACGTCCGGGTGACGGCGCACTCGGTGGCCATCTCGGCTATCTCGAAGCGGATGTGCTGCAGCCTGGCCAGTGGTCGTCCGAACGCCTCGCGTTCCTTGACGTACTCCGTGGTGATCTCCAGCAGGTACTCGGCGGCGGCGATTCCGGCGACGGCGATGTTCAGCCGCTCCTGCGCGAGGTTCGTCATCAGGTGCCCGAAGGCGCCGTTCGGCTCGCCGAGCAGGTTCTCCTTCGGGACCCGCACGTCGTGGAAGAACAACTCGGCGGTGTCCTGCGCCTTCTGGCCGATCTTGTCGAGGTTGCGGCCGCGCTCGAAGCCCTCCGTGCCGCGCTCGACGACGAACAGGGACAGGCCCTTCGCGCCTCCCTCGGGAGTCGTCCTCGCCACGACGATCACGAGGTCGGCCAGGATCCCGTTCGAGATGAACGTCTTGGAACCGTTGAGCAGCCAGTGGTCGCCTCGGTCCTCGGCGTGCGTCCTGATGCCCTGGAGGTCCGATCCCGCGCCCGGCTCGGTCATGGCGATGGCCGTGATCAGCGTGCCGTCGCAGAAGCCGGGCAGCCAGCGCCGCTTCTGCTCCTCGGTGGCGAGACCCGTCAGATACGGCCCGATGATGTCGTTGTGCAGCCCGAGCGCGAGCCCGGCGGCTCCCGCGCGCGTGAACTCCTCGGCGAGTACGGCGCTGTAGCGGAAGTCGGCGTTGCCTCCTCCCCCGTACTCCCCGGGCACGGCGAGTCCGAGCAGTCCCTGCTTCCCGGCCGCGCGCCAGGCGTCCCGCGACACGATGCCGTCCTTCTCCCACTGCTCGTAGTACGGCAGCACCTCCTTGGCGAGGAAGGTCCGGACGGTCTCGCGGAACGCGTCGTGCTCCGGCGTGAAGATCTGCCGCTTCATTCGGGGCTGCCCTTCAGGAGGTCCGGTAGATCCCAGTCGCGGGCCACGTCCGCGGTGTCGGCGCCCGGCTGGGCGGGCCCGCCGCGGACGGAGGTGCGGGTGGCGGAGAAGCGGGGCACGGGGGCCGGCTGGGTGATGCCTCCGTGGTCGGTGAAGGTGCCGCGGGCGGCGAGATGCGGATGGTGCGGGGCCTCGCGCAGCGACAGCACGGGCGCCACGCACGCGTCGGAGCCCTCGAAGACCGCGGTCCACTCGTCCCTCGTACGCGTCCTGAAGCGGGCCGCGACCGTCTCGCGCAGCTCGCCCCAGCGGGACACGTCCTTGTGGGCCGGTGCCTCGTCCTTGATGCCGAGCAGGTCCACGAACTCCTCGTAGAACTGCCGCTCGAGGGCGCCCACCGCCATGTACTGGCCGTCGGCCGTCTCGTACGTCCCGTAGTAGGGGCAGCCTCCGTCGAGGAGGTTGGCGCCGCGCCGGTCCTGCCAGCCGCCGGCGGCCAGCATGCCGTGGATCATCGAGGCGAGGTGCGCCGCGCCGTCCACGATCGCCGCGTCCACGACCTGTCCGGTGCCGGTCGCGCGCGCGTGGTGCAGGGCGGCGAGGACGCCGACGACGAGATAGAGCGAGCCGCCCGCGTAGTCCCCGACGAGGTTCGCGGGGACGGCCGGCGGCTCGTCCGGGTCGCCGATCATGCCGAGGGTGCCGGTCAGCGCGATGTACGCGATGTCGTGCCCGGCGCGCTGGGCGAGCGGCCCTTCCTGGCCCCAGCCGGTCATCCGCCCGTAAACGAGCTTCGGATTGCGGGCGTGGCAGGTCTCGGGGCCCACACCCAGGCGCTCGGCGACGCCCGGCCGGAAGCCCTCGATCAGGATGTCGGCGCGCTCGACCAGGTCCAGGACGCGGTCGGCGCCGCCGGGCGACTTGAGGTCGACGATCACGGAGCGCTTGTTGCGGTTGGTGACGTCGTACTCGGGGTTGATCGCGAGCCCCACGCCGCTCGGCCTGTCCACGCGTACGACGTCCGCGCCCAGGTCGGCAAGGAGCATGCCGGCGAACGGGCCGGGCCCGATGCCCGCCAGCTCGACTACGCGCACCCCGGCGAGCGGGCCGTGCTCGGCCGTCCCTGCCACTGCCATCAAGCCCCCAGCACTGTGACACAACTGATGTAACATCAGTGATGTTAAGAACGTGTTCCACTCCGCACAAGCCCTTGGCGAGCAAGCGCTTAGCCAATTGTGGAGGCCCGATGCCCTCCGGGGAACTCAGCGGGCGTCAAGCTCCGCTATGAGCTTCTTCGGCGCGATGGTGCGGTAGCTCTCCTCGACCCAGTCGCACAGCAGCTCAGCGGCCGGGGCGCCGTTCTGCTCCAGCGGGATGCTCACCCAGCCCGCCTTCCCGAGGCCGTATCCCGCGGGCTCCGCGCCCGGGGCGGTCATGGCATGGGCGTGCGCCACCTCGTCCTTGAGCTTCACGGTGAGGCCCATCGGATAGCTGCCGTCACTGACGCCGAGGAAGACGAACACCTTCTTGTTGACCTTCGCGACGGTCTCGCCCCAGGGGAACTCCTCGGCGGCGCCCGGCAGTCCCAGGGCGAACTCGCGCACTTTCTCCCACTTCTTCAGGGCATTCTTCGTCGGGGCCACGACTGCCTCCGGTCCTTTTCGGCCCCATGCACGGGGCCCTGGTTCGGCTCCTCGTACCTCACGCTAGCCTCAGCCACCGACATCGGCGCGGGTTGGACGGCTGAGAGGTGCCATGAGCAGGCAGAACAGGACGGAGCGCGCATACGACATCGTGCTCTTCGGTGCCACGGGGTTCGTCGGAACGCTCACCTCGGAGTACCTCGCCGCGCACGCCCCGGAAGGGTTGCGCTGGGCGATCGCGGCGCGCGACACCACGAAGCTGGAACGGCTGCGGGAGCGGCTCGCGGCGATCGACCCGGCGTGCGCGGAGCTGCCCGTGCTGCGGGCCGATGCCGCCGATCCGGCCTCCCTGCGGGAAATCGCGGAGCACGCGCGCGTGGTGGCCACGACCGTCGGGCCCTACCAGACGTACGGCGAGGACCTGGTCGCCGCCTGCGCGGACGCGGGCACCGATTACGCGGACCTCTGCGGAGAGCCCGAGTTCGTGGACCTCACCTATGTGCGACACGACGCACGCGCGCGTGAGACCGGGGCGCGGCTGGTGCACGCGTGCGGTTTCGACTCGATTCCGCACGACCTGGGCGCGTACTTCACCGTGCGGCAGCTTCCCGAAGGGGTGCCGTTGACCGTGGACGGGTTCGTGCGGGCCGAGGGGATGTTCTCGGGCGGCACGTTCGCCTCCGCCCTCAACCAGTTCTCCCGCGGGCGGCATGTCGTCGCCGCCGCGCGGGAGCGTAAGCGGCATGAGCCGCGGGTGGTGGGGCGGCGGGCGTACGCGCCGCCGGGCGCTCCGCGGTTCGCCAAGGAGGTCGGGGCGTGGGCCCTTCCGCTACCCACGATCGATGCGCAGATCGTGCAGCGGTCCGCGCGGGCGCTGGAGCAGTACGGGCCCGATTTCCGCTATCGGCACTATGCGGCCGTCGAGCGGTTGCCGTTCGTGGTGGGTGGGGTGGCCGCGGTTGGCGCCACCCTCGCGGCGGCGCAGGTGCCGCCGCTTCGGCGCTGGCTGTCCGACCGGCTCAAGCCCGGCGAGGGGCCCAGCGAGGAGAAGCGGGCGAAGAGTTGGTTCCGTGTCCGGTTCGTCGGTGAGGGTGGGGGGCGAAGGGTCTTCACCGAGGTCTCGGGTGGGGATCCCGGCTACGGGGAGACCGCCAAGATGTTCGCCGAGTCCGCGTTGTGCCTTGCCTTCGACGAGCTTCCTTCGACGTCGGGGCAGGTGACGACTGCGGTCGCCATGGGGGATGCGCTGATTGAGCGGCTGCGATCGGCGGGCATCAGTTTTCGGGTGGCTGCCACGCGGTAGTGCTTCGCGCGACGCGCCGTACGACCATTGCCGGATGGCTGCTACGGGTTGTCCGTGGCTGGTCGCGGCGGGCTGTCTCTTCGGACGGCTGTCCGGCGAGCCGCCCGAGCGGTGCGGTCTCTTCGGCGCGATCGCCGGGGCCTACGCGTGCACGGTGCCGGCGACGAGCGCCGACGTCATCGGCCGCGAGGAACTGCTCAGAGCGGCCACCCCATGACCGTGTAGATCATCCCGGCTATCCAGGCGACCCCGGCCAGGACCGCGAGGACCAGACCGGCCATCACGGCACGCTCGACGGGCTGACTGGGGCTGGCGGCGGGCTTCGGAGCACGGTGTGTCGTCATGCGGCACAGCCTGCCGATCATGGCGGGGTCCCGGCATCCGTACAGATACTCAGAACGCGTACTCAGAAGCCGTACTCAGAAGCCGTACTCAGCACGCATACCCAGGGACACGAACCGAGGGGCACGTACCGAGGGACATGTACCGAGGGACACCTGCTCAGGCCGCCGTCACCTTCAGAGTCCGGCGGCACAGCGCGTCCGCGTGCCGGGTCGTCTCCGGGAGGCGGAAGCGCGGCGCGAGGTGGAGCGTGTGGGCGCAGGCGTTGTCCAGGGTCACCCGGTGGCCGACCGAGACGAACACCGGCTTGATCCCCGGCTGCGTGCGCAGCGCCCGGCCGACCTCTTCCTCGCCCGCCTCACCCTTCTCGCCCTTCTCACCCGCCTCGCCCTTCTCGTCCTTCTCGCCCGCGAGCAGCGGGGAGGAGGAGCCGCGCGGGGCGTCCGGCTCCTCGTACACGAAGGTGAACGGGTTCTTGGCGACGCCGATCGTGGGGAGGCCGGTGAGGACGCCGAGGTGGCTGGCCAGGCCGAAGCGCCGGGGGTGGGCGAGGCCGTAACCGTCGCAGACGACCAGGCCCGGTTCGCACGGCAGCGCTTCGAGGGCGGCCAGGACCGCCGGGATCTCCCGGAAGGCGAGCAGCCCGGGGACGTACGGGAAGGACACCTGCCCCACGGCCGTGGCCTCGGCGACGACGCCGAGGGTCGCCGCGTCGAGCACGACGGCCGCGGCCACGACGACGTCGCGTTCGTCGTCGTACGCCACGTCGACCCCGGTCACCAGGCCGGTTCCCGGCGGCGGCCCGGGCTCGTCGAGGACCACCCGCCCCCGCAACTCGTCCTGCACGGCCCGTGCTTGCTCTTCGGTGGCGGGCCAGCCCGCGGGGATGCGTACGGTCGTCATGGTGCCGCCGATCGTCTCCGATTGGCCGGCAGGATCACAAGGCGACCCTGCCGAGGAGGGCGCCCGACGTCGCCTGGGCGCCGGGCCCGGGCGGCTTCAACGACCCAGCGACCGGGACAACTGCTGCTTGTTCATCTTGGAGCGGCCCTCGACGCCCCGGCGCTTCGCCTCCTCGTAGAGCTGGTCGTACGTGGGCCCTTGTGCGCCCTTGCCGGACCGCCGGCCCCCGCGACGGCCGGACGAGATGTCCTGGGTCGACGTACGGCTCGCGGTGTCGGACTCGCCGCTCCGGGCGCGTTCCTTGTTGACGGTCCGGGCGGCGATCTCCTCGGCGCGCCGCTCGCTCTCGCCGCGTTCGCGCGCGCTCTCCTTGATGTGCTCGTACTGGCGTTCCCGTTTGGAACTCGAGCCGCGTGGCATGGCAGGACTCCTCCCGCTGGAAAGCGACCGCTGGAAACAGCTCGTCTTCCAGCCAAGCACGGCCCGGGTCCCGGCGCATCAGCGCTCCAGTCGTGCCACCCGGCCCTTCTCTCCGGAGGCCCAGCAGCCCAGGTCGGGGGTGCAGTCGACGGTGTCGTACGACCCGGTGTCCAGCCCGCGCCAGGTGCGGCCGCCGTCCGTGGTGAGGTCGGTGCCGGTGGGGCCGACCGCGAGGGCGGCCGAGCGGCTGTGCGGGAGCCACGTGACGCCCGAGCGGTAGGCGGGCGGCAGTGTGGCGGCCGTCGTCCAGGTGCGGCCGCCGTCGCCGCTGACCGCGGCCGCCCGCGGTGAGGCCTGGTCGGCGCGGTAGTCGCCGCCGACGGCGATGCCGTGCGTCCGGTCGCGGAAGGCGAGGGCGAAGACGCCGCGGGCCGGGTCGCCTGCCGGAATCGGCGTGTCGGTGGCCGTCCAGGTCAGGCCCCGGTCGGAGGAGTGCAGCACGCGCGCGCGTGCGGCCCCGCCGGTGGCCAGCCACACGTCGCGCGGCCCCGAGCTGACCAGGCACTGACCACTGGCCGCGAAGCCCGCCTCGCCCTCCTGGGCCGCGGGCATACCGTCACTGGGCAGCACCTTCCAGGAGCGGCCGCCGTCGCTGGTCGACAGGATCCGGAATTTGCCGTCGACCGGGTCGCTCATCGCAAGGCCGTGGCGCCGGTCGAAGAAGGTGAGGCAGTCGTAGAAGGCCTTCGCGTCGGTGTTGCGGAAGGACTCGGTCCAGGTCGCGCCGCCGTCCTCGGTCCGGAAGACCCGGGACGCCTCGCCCTCACCGATGGCCAGCACCACCGCACGCCGGCTGTCGAAGGCCTCGATGTCGCGGAACTCCAACTCGGCGGTCCCGGGCGGCGATACGTTCCGCCAGCTCGCTCCGCCGTCGGAGGTGCGCAGCACGGTGCCCTTGGACCCGGCCAGCCAGGCAGTGTTCCGGCTGACGGCGGAGAGCCCCCGGAAGCGTACGTCCGTGCCGCTGTCCTTCAACTCCCAGTGCGGCGACTTCCCGTGGTCCGGTCCGTGGTCCGGTCCCTGTGCCTGCGCGGGCGCCGTGAGCGCGGCGGCGAGCGCAACTCCGCACACCCCTACGGTCATCAGTCGCCTCGTGGATCTCGTACGTCTCGTCCGTCGCGTCTTCCCCAAGACCCTCATGGCGGGCGAAGCTAGCCCACTCCCCCGGTGGCGTCCAGATGGCCCGGAAGGCGTCGGCGACCACTTCAAAAATCTGCGATCACTCCCGTGATTGAAGGTGGTGACGGAGGTCACTCGGACTTCATGCGTTTTCGTGAGTACGGATTGGCCCATTCCGTCGTCTCTACAAGTGCCCGGCTCATCCGTCCGCCGTTCGTCCATCCGTCACAAGGGAGCAAGGCGTTGTCCACCGTCATCGAGCAGCCCGTAGAGGCCCGCCTCGTCGCCGCCGCGCCGCGGATGCCGAGCATTCCCGCCACACTCCGCTACGACCCGCGCGACCCCTTCGCCGTCCGCATGTCCTTCCCGGCCCCGGCCACGCTCGAAGGCGTGGACGTGATCTGGACCTTCGCCCGCGAACTGCTCGTCCTGGGCCTGGAGGAGCCGGTGGGGCACGGGGACGTGCGGGTGCGCCCGTATGGGTACGACCGCATCGTCCTGGAGTTCCACGCCCCCGAGGGCACCGCCGTGATCCACGTCCGCGCGGGCGAGCTGCGGCGTTTTCTGGAGAGTTCGACGGAGCTGGTGCCCGTCGGTCTGGAGCATCTGCACCAGGATCTGGACCACCAGCTCGCCGAGTTGATGCGGGACGCCTGCTGATCCCTTCGGGAAGTGCCTCTCTTCGAGAGCTTCGAAGAGAGGCTAACGCCCCTACCCCAGCAGGGCGTTGAGCTCCCCGTAGTCGAGTCCGCCGGCCAGCGACTCGTACGTCCCCGTGTCCAGCAGCTCCCGCGCGGCGCGGCGGACCAGTGCGTGCGCGGCCTGCGCGATGCCCGAGCCCACGCTGATCCGGGCGACGCCGAGCGAGGCCAGCTCGGCGACGGACGGTGCGCCGGGCCCCGCCATCACATTGAGCGGGCCGTCCACGCCCTCGGCCAAGGCCTTGACGATGACCGGGTCGACGGGACCGGGCACGAAGACGCCGTCGGCCCCGGCGGCGAGGAAGGCGGCGGCGCGCTCCAGGGTGGCGGCCAGGTCTCCGGCACCCGTCAGATACGTGTCGATACGGGCGTTGACGAACAGCGGCACCCCGGCCGAGTCGGCGGCCTCCCTGGCCACCGCGATCCGCTCGGCCTGCTCGGCGACCGATCGCAGCAGCTCACCGCCGCCGTACAGGGCGTCCTCGATGTTCACGCCGACCGCTCCGGCCGCGAGTACCGCACGGACCGTGTCGCCGACGCCCTTGGCGTCCTCGGCGTAGCCGGTCTCGATGTCCGCGCTGACCGGCACGCGGACGGCGGCGGCGATCCGTGCGACAGCCCCGAGGGCACGCTCCCGGTCGAGGCGGTCGCCGTCCGCCGCGCCCAGGTCCCAGGCCAGGCCCGCGCTGGTGGTCGCGACGGCGGGGGCGCCGGCCGCCTCGATGATGCGGGCACTCGCGGTGTCCCAGGCGTTGGCGAGGACGAGGGGGCGGCCGGGGATGTGCAGTTCGCGGAAGGCCAGGGCCTGTTCACGAAGATTGGGATTGGTCATGTGGACGAGCCAATCACCGGGATGCGGGGCCTGGCTGGCAGGAATCCGACACGTACATGGGCCGCCCCGGAAGCGTTCTCGCAGGCCCCGGCTCCCCGTCGCCACAACCGAGCGGGGACTCAGTTCCCCGGCACTCCCGACGTCGTGATCGCCACGGCCACCGCCGTCCGCACCTCCTGGATCGCCTTCCGCAGGGCCGGAGTCGTGGCCCCGGTGCGTTCGGTCAGTGCCTCGAGGCGCTCCTTGTACTGGCGCCGTTCGCTGCCCGACAGGAGTGTGTGCAGCTCGGCCGAGGCGGCGAGGGCGACGAGCGCCGCCTCCCGCTCGGAGACCTCGTCGACGGGCACCGGACCCTCCAGCACCTGCCGTGCTTCCTCCCGCAGTCCGTCCACGACGGCGACGCCGGCCAGTTCGTACTCGACGGACGGAAAGAGCCCGAGAACCCGCTTCTTCTCCGCGCGCAGATATCCGCTGGCGGCGAGCTGCGCCCGTACGGCGTCCAGTGTGACGTGCGCCCGCAGGCTGACCCAGGTCTTCCACCTGTGCGGCCGGGACTCCTCGACGAGTTCCAGGAGACCGTCGAGGACGGGGTCGCCGGTCCGGCCGTCGGGGTCCGTGGGCGTGGCGATGCCGTCCACGTCGGCCAGCAGCCTGCGCTGCGCCAGCTCGGTGAGGGCGCCGGCCCGGACGAGATGCGGGAGGTAGGTCGCGCCGGTGACCTTCAGCTTCGTGGTGTCCCAGGCCAGCAGGTAGAGCCGGGCGGGCAGCGAGAGCGAACCGTTGGGCACGGGGTCTCCTTCACGCGGTCGAGGTCGGGGCTCACGTTAATTCGTTGACAGGCACCGCGACCCCTCGTACGGTGTAAAGGTCCTGTTGCCGCCGATTGGAGAAGGACGTTGCTCGTCTGAGGTCCTGAGACACCGCGTCACACACGTCTGTCGTGTGTGCGTAGCGTGCGACCTCGGCCTACGAGCCGTTCTCCGGTACAGGGCTTTCCCTTCCTCTGAGGATGCCCGGGGACTTCCGCCGTCCGCCGGCCGTCGCCGCCTTCCGGTGTCTCGATACGCGTTGCCCTGACCGCATCAAGCACCGCGAGGCGCGTATGTCTACCTTCCCCACCTCCATCACCTGCACCTCCCTCTCCTTCGCCTGGCCGGACGGCACCTCCGTCTTCGAGGATCTGCAGGTGTCCTTCGGCCCGGGCAGAACCGGGCTCGTCGGGGTCAACGGATCAGGAAAATCAACTCTGTTGAAGCTGATCGCCGGGCAGCTCACCCCGACCGACGGCACCGTCCGCGTCGCTGGCGAGGTGGGCCATCTGCCGCAGAACGTCACCCTCGACACCGGCCTGCGGGTCGACGAGGCGCTGGACATCGCCGCCAAGCGCGCCGCGCTGCACGCCATCGAGTCGGGCGACGTGTCCGAGAAGCACTTCGACATCGTGGGCGACGACTGGGACGTCGAGGAGCGCGCCGTCGCGACCCTCGGCGAACTCGGCCTCGGCCATATCGAGTTGGACCGCACCATCGGCGAGGTCTCGGGCGGCGAGTCGGTCCTGCTGCGTCTGGCCGCGCTGCTGCTGCGCCGGCCCGACGTACTCCTGCTGGACGAGCCCACCAACAACCTCGACCTGTACGCGCGCCGACGCCTGTACGCGGCCGTCGAGGCCTGGTCCGGGGTCATGGTCGTGGTCAGCCACGACCGTGAACTCCTGGACCTGGTCGACCAGATCGCGGATCTCCACCGAGGAGGAGGTGCGGCGCGCAGCGCCTCGGTTGAGGGTGGTGGTGGGAGACGGGTGGGCGAGGTCGCCTGGTACGGCGGCAACTACTCGGCATACGAGGAGGTACTCGCCACCGAGCAGGAGGCGGCCGAGCGCATGGTGCGCGCTGCCGAGTCCGACCTGAAGAAGCAGAAGCGCGAACTGGTCGACGCCCAGGTCAAGTTGGCGCATCGCAAGAGGTATGCGCAGAAGATGTACGACACCAAGCGCGAGCCCCGGGCCGTGATGAAGCTGAAGAGCCGCTCGGCCCAGGTGTCCGCGGGCAAGCACCGCATCATGCACGAGGAGAAGCTCGCCGAGGCCAAGGACCGCCTCGACGAGGCCGTCGACGCCGTGCGGGACGACGACGAGATCCGCGTCGACCTGCCGTACACGGCCGTGCCGCCGGGCCGTACCGTACTCACGCTCCTGGACCTGGAGTTGGCGTACGGAGCGAGCGTGGCGGGCAACTTCGATCTGCGCGGACCCGAGCGGGTCGCGCTGATCGGGCGCAACGGAGCGGGCAAGACGACCCTGCTGCGGACGATCTCCGGGGAGCTGGCGCCGGTCTCCGGGGAGGCGCGGGCGCATGTGCCCCTGCGCTTCCTGCCGCAGCGGCTCGACGTGCTCGACGACGAGCTGACGGTCGCCGAGAACGTGGCCCGGTTCTCACCCGGCGCCACCAACAACCGCGTCCGGGCGCGGCTGGCCCGCTTCCTGTTCCGGGGCGCGCGGGCCGACCAGCGCGCGGCGACACTCTCCGGCGGCGAACGCTTCCGGGCAGCCCTGGCCGCGCTGATGCTCGCCGAGCCCGCGCCGCAGCTCCTGATGCTCGACGAGCCGACGAACAACCTCGACATGGCGAGCGTGCGGCAGCTCACCACGGCCCTGGAGTCGTACGAGGGAGCGCTGATCGTGGCCAGCCACGACGTGCCGTTCCTGGAGTCGATCGGGATCACGCGCTGGCTGCTGATGGAAGGAGAACTAAAGGAAATCACGCCAGAAGCTGTCGGGTATACCGGTTAGCTTCGGCGGTATGAGCCAGTTCATCACCGGTACACATCAGCCCGTCACTGCTCCTGACCAGCCCGTTTCCGGTAATCACTCGTTCATCAGCGTGGTCGGCGCACATGAGAACAACCTTCGGGATGTGACCCTGCGCATCCCGAAGGGCCGGCTCACGGTCTTCACCGGGGTGTCCGGATCGGGCAAGTCGTCGGTCGTCTTCGACACGATCGCGGTCGAGTCGCAGCGCCAGCTGAACGAGACCTTCACCTGGTTCGTCCGCAACCGGCTGCCGAAGTACGAGCGGCCGCACGCGGAGGCCATCGAGGATCTCTCGCCGGCGATCGTCGTCGACCAGAAACCGGTCGGCGGCCACTCCCGGTCGACCGTGGGCACGATGACGGACGTGTACTCGGTGATCCGGGTCCTGTTCTCACGGCACGGCATCCCGAGCGCGGGTCCGGCGACCGCGTACTCGTTCAACGACCCGTCGGGCATGTGCCCCGAGTGCGACGGCCTCGGGCGCACGGTCCGGCCCGACTGGGACCGCATCCTGGATCCGGACAGGTCCCTGGCGGACGGCGCGATCCTCTTCCCGCCGTTCGCCGCGGGGACCTGGCAGGGGCAGGCGTACACGAACACCACTGAGCTGGACCCGCACAAGCCCGTACGTCAATTCACTGCGGCCGAGCGGGAGTTCCTGATGCGTGGGCGCCCCGGCAGCAAGGTCACCATCAGCGGCTCGGGCGGCGCCTGGAGCACCGACTACGAAGGGCTCGCCGACCGTTTCGAGCGGCTGTACCTCAAGCGGGACCTGTCCGCGCTCAGCCAGAAGACGCGTGATCAGGTGCAGGGCTTCATGACGGAGGGCGTCTGCCCGCGATGCCGGGGTGCGCGGCTGAACGAGGCGGCGCTCGCCACCCGGATCGGCGCGGGGGCCGACGGACGGTCCGGCCTGTCCATCGCCGACTGCGCCCGAATGCAGGTCAGCGACCTGATCGCCGTACTGAAGGACATCGACGACCCGGTCGCCACGCCGGTCGCGGCGGCGGCCGTGGCCTCGCTGGAGCGGATCGAGGCGATCGGGCTCGGCTACCTCAGCCTGGACCGGGAGACCCAGACGCTGTCCGGCGGGGAGGGGCAGCGGCTGAAGATGGTGCGGCATCTCGGGTCGAGCCTGACCGGGATGACGTACATCTTCGACGAGCCGAGCGTCGGGCTGCACCCGCGTGACGTGGGGCGGCTCGGTGATCTGCTGCTACGACTGCGGGACAAGGGGAACACCGTGCTGGTCGTCGAACACGACCCGGACGTCATCGCCCTCGCCGATCATGTCGTCGACATGGGGCCGGGGGCGGGGGCCGACGGCGGCCGGGTGGTCTTCGAGGGGACGCCCGGACAGCTGGCGTCGGCCGACACCCCGACGGGCCGCTGTCTGCACCGCCGTGCCGAGGTGAAGCAACGGCCGCGGGCGGCCACCGGCGGGCTCTGGGTGAAGGGCGCGGACCTGCACAACCTGCGGGATGTGACGGTGGAGTTCCCCACGGGCGTGCTGACCGCGGTGACCGGGGTCGCGGGTTCGGGAAAGAGCACGCTCGTCTCGCGGGAGTTCACGGCGGCGCACCCGGACGCGGTGGTCGTCGACCAGTCGTCCATCGGCATCTCGGCGCGGTCCACACCGGCGACGTATCTCGGCGTCATGGACACCGTACGGAAGATCTTCGCGCGGGAGTTGGGCGTCCAGCCGGGGCTCTTCAGCTTCAATTCCGAAGGAGCCTGCGGGACTTGCCAGGGCCGCGGGGTCAGCTACACCGATCTCGCGTTCATGGATCCGGTGACGACGACCTGCCCCGACTGCGAGGGGCGGCGTTTCAAGGACGAGGTGCTGCGGCTGACCGTGGGCGGCAACTCGATCGTCGACGTACTGGAGATGACGGCCGATCAGGCCCTCGGCTTCTTCGAGGACTCCGGAGTACGCCGCCGTCTGCGTGCCCTGCGGGATGTGGGACTCACGTACCTGACGCTCGGTCAGCCCCTGTCCACGCTCTCCGGCGGGGAACGGCAGCGTATAAAGCTCGCGACCCGGTTGCACCGGACCGGGGCTGTGTACGTGCTCGACGAGCCGACGACCGGGCTGCACATGTCGGACGTCGAGGGTCTGCTCGCCCTCCTCGACCGGCTGGTCGACGCGGGCAACACGGTCCTGGTCGTCGAGCACAACCTCGATGTCGTCGCCCACGCCGACTGGGTCATCGACCTGGGCCCCGACGGCGGCAAGGACGGCGGCCGGGTCGTCTTCGAGGGAACACCTCGTCAACTCCTGCGCGCGAAGGGCTCGTTCACGGGGGAACACCTCCGGCGGTATGTGGGGTAGGGCGTCGGCGGCTGCGGGCGGCTGCGCCGGGCGCGACGGCCAGGAGGGCGGGTGCGGGTAGGTGAGGGCTGGTCGCGCCCACGCGGCGGAGCCGCAAATGTCAGAGCCCCGCGCCCCTTCGGGGCGCCCGGAACCCGTCGCGGACGGTAAGGCGCGGCAACTGCTCAGCCCCCTGATGGAAGACTCCTCCGGCAGGCACCGCCAGGCACCGGCAGCCCGCCCGCACCTCCCCGGATATGGGCACAACCACCACATTCCCCTCTCCACCCCCGCACCCTCAGGGGACTGTTGTCACCCCGGCACGGCGCTGCATGATGTGCGCGAGACCCCTGCGATTCGGAGACCCGCACGTGCCCAGCCAGAAGGCCCTCATCCGCCGACCCAGCCCTCGCCTGGCCGAAGGCCTGGTCACGCACATCGAGCGCACGAAGGTCGACGTCGGTCTGGCGGTCGAGCAGTGGGAGACGTACGCGCAGGCGCTGCGTACGCACGGCTGGGAGACCATCGAGGTGGAGCCCGCCGACGACTGCCCGGACTCCGTGTTCGTGGAGGACACGGTGGTCGTCTTCCGCAACGTGGCGCTGATCGGCCGCCCGGGCGCGGAGGCGCGGCGCGGCGAGACGACCGGGGTCGAGGAGGCCGTGGCCCGGCTCGGCTGCTCGGTGAACTGGGTGTGGGAGCCGGGCACGCTCGACGGCGGCGACGTCCTGAAGGTCGGCGACACGATCTACGTGGGCCGCGGCGGCCGTACCAACGCCGCCGGCATCCAGCAGCTGCGGGCCGCCTTCGAACCGCTCGGCGCGCGCGTCGTCGCCGTACCGGTGAGCAAGGTGCTGCACCTGAAGTCGGCCGTCACCGCGCTGCCCGACGGCACGGTCGTCGGGCACGGGCCGCTCGTGGACACGCCGTCGCTGTTTCCGCGCTTCCTGGCGGTGCCGGAGGAGTCCGGCGCCCACGTCGTGCTGCTCGGCGGCGGAAAGCTGCTGATGGCGGCAAGCGCACCAAAGACCGCCGAGCTGTTCGCCGATCTCGGCCACGAACCCGTCCTCGTGGACATCAGCGAGTTCGAGAAGCTCGAGGGCTGTGTGACATGCCTCTCGATCCGGCTCCGGGAGCTGTACGCCTGAACGGCCGACGCAGCGCCCGCTCGGCTCCGGGACCTGCGCGTCCGCCCGGCGAGTGTGCTCCGAGGACACGCCTTGCCGATCTCCGGCTGAGAACGTTGCTGATCAGCGCTCTTTACGGCGCGCTTAACCTACGGCATCGTAACCTACGGATACGTAGCCTACGATGCCGTAGGTTGTGTGAACGCTCAGCATTTACGTCCCCCCTGGAGCCCCCGTGACGATCACTTCTCCCCATCTCGGCAGCCCGTCCTCCGCCTGGACCGACGCACGGCTGCTGTACGCACTGGAAGAAGTGGTGGAGACCGAACTCAACCGGCACCTGAAGGTGGCCAAGGACTGGATGCCGCACGAGTACGTGCCCTGGTCCGACGGCCGCAACTTCCCCGGTTTCTTCGAGGACGGCGAGGCCTGGGACAAGGAGCAGTCCAAGGTCACCGAGATCGGCCGGATCGCCCTGGTCGTCAATCTTCTCACCGAGGACAACCTGCCCAGCTACCACCACGAAATCGCCAGCCTTTTCGGCCGCGACGGCGCCTGGGGCACCTGGGTGCACCGCTGGACCGCCGAAGAGGGCCGGCACGGCATCGTGATGCGCGACTACCTGCTCGCTTCGCGCGCGGTCGACCCCGACAAGCTCGAGGCCTTCCGCATGGTGCACATGAGCGAGGGCTTCGAGTCGGACAACCGCCACTCGATGCTGCACTCGGTCGCGTACGTCGCCTTCCAGGAGCTCGCGACCCGTGTCTCGCACCGCAACACCGGGCACCAGTCCGGTGACCCGGTCTGCGACCGCATGCTGGCGCGCATCGCGACCGACGAGAACCTGCACATGGTCTTCTACCGCAACCTCCTGAAGGCCGCCTTCGAGCTCGCCCCCGACCTCACCATGCAGGCCGTCCGCGACGTCATCGTCAACTTCCGGATGCCCGGCCACGGCATGCCCGGCTTCGAGCGCGCCGCCGCGCAGATGGCGATCGGCGAGGTCTACAACATGCGCATCCACCACGACGACGTACTCCAGCCGGTGCTGCGCCACCTCAAGGTCCTGGAGATCGACGGCCTCGGCCCCGAGGGCCTCCAGGCCCAGGAGGAGCTCGGCCTCTACATGCGCGGTCTGGACTCCGAGGCCCTGAAGTTCGACGAGAAGCTCGCGGCCCGTAAGGCCCGCATGGCGGCGAGGGCCGCCGGCGTGTAAACGCAGGGCTTGGGGTCCTTCATCGGCTGCGGGCTGGTTGTGGTTGGTCCCGGCCACTCGGCGGAGCCGCACATGTCACAGGCCCGCGCCCCTGGTGGGGCGCGGGTTCTGCCGTCTCTCACTCGTACGCCGTCACCCGGGCAAGCGCCATGTCACGTACATCGGGCGCCCGGTGGCGGCGCAGTGCTCTCAGCTGCTCGCGCCAAGGGCCGGACCAGGCGGTGCGGGGGCCTATCGCGTCGGTGAGGGCCGCCGCGAGCAGGCCCTCGGCGAAGCCGCCGTGCTCGGTGAGGCGGCGGACCGTGCCGAGCAGCGCGTCGACATCCCCCTCGGGCGGCTGCCGACGCAGCCGTCCGGACAGCTCGTGCGCGATCCGCCCGGTGAGCGCGGGCCGGCCGTCGGTGAGTACCGCAAGCCGGTCCAGCGCCGCGTCCACCTCGTGCGGCTCCGCGTCGAGGTCGAGGTGGCAGGCCGCCAGGGTGGCGGCCTGGGGTATGAAGTCGTCGTACCGCGCGAGGAGTTCACCCGCGGCGAGGGCGGCCGGGCGGATCGGCCCGGGGGCGGTCCCGGCCTGCTGGGTGAGACGCCCGACGAGGTATTCCACCCGGCGACGGGCCGGGCGGTCGCGTTGTTCCTCGGCGTCGGGGAGGGCGTGCGAGGCGGGCCTCCGTACGGAATCGGCGGCGGCGTCGGCCTGGGCGGTCGCTCCGGCTCCGCTCTCCACGGCGCCCGCGGCAGTAGGCGTCCCGGCCGCGCTCGCGGCCGGCCGATCCTCGGCTCCGAGGGCGGATTCCCCATCGGTGAGGTCGCCCGTTCCGGTGTCGGCCTCCGCCAGCTCCGCCAACGCCCGGAGCAGCCCCAGGCCACCCTGCGGTGCCCCCGCGGCGGCGGTCACCAGGCCGTTCGCGGCAGCCTTCCACGCCTTGCGGTCCGACAGGTCCGCCGTGGCCTGCGCCAGCACCGTCGGCGCGTCGTCCGACCACGAGGCCCAGCGGGCCAGCGCGTCGAAGGCGAGGGCGGCCGTCTCCGAGTCCTCGGCGGCGGAGACGTCTCGGACGAGGCGGGCATACCGCTCGCGATGGGACTCCGCCAGGTCGAGCGGCTGTACACGCAGGACCGCCGTGCGCAGGACCGGCTCCGCGCAGGCCGCGTCGTGCAGCACGGTCCAGATCCGGTCGTCGGCGAGCAGCGGGCCCGCGACGGCGACGCAGGCCGCCCGGACGTCGGGGTGGGCGCCGGGCCGGCCGTACGCCTCGGTGAGGAGCTCCACCGCCCGGGGTATCGGGAGCCGCGTCGCGGCCAACCGGGCCGCCTCCTTGCGGCTGGTCACCTTGGTGCCCGGTCCGAGCAGCACCTCACGCAGCTGCCCCGCGAGCAGCGACGGCGCCACGTGCCGGGACGCCCTCGTGGCCGCGTACACGGCGACGCGTGCCCGGTCGTCGCCCGCGTGCGCGAGCAGTTCCGGCAGTGCGTCGCCGGGCCGGTCGATGTGGGCGAGCGCGCCGAGCGCGGCCTCCGCGAGCACGACGTTCCGCGAACCGGTCCAGCGGCGTACGAGTGCGGCACCCTGGCCCGGCACGCGCGCGGCCTGCCCGATGGCGGCAACCCGCGCGTACGACGGCAGTCCGGCATCGGCGGCCGCTTTCGCCAACTTCCGGGCCACGGCGTCCTGTTGACGCGGCAACCAGCGTCGTACGTCATACCCAACGGGCACGGTCCAGTGGGTGTCCTTGGTGAGGAAACGGCCGTACGGCGGGGTGTCGGCCAGGAGTACGTCGAGGAGGTCGGTGCGGCGTCGGGTGACCACGGGAAGGACCGGCCACAGCACGCCCGCCGAGGGCTCGAGCGCGAGGAGTCGCGCCACCCTCTCGTGACGGGTGGCGGGCGGCTCCAGCCACAGCTCGACGGCGTTGCGCACGGTCACGTCGTTCCCGAACCGGATGGCCTGCCACAGGAGTTCCTGCAACTCGGGCATCCCGGCGGCGCGCCGCCCCACGGCTCGGGCGAGCGCGAAGGCGAGGCTGTAATCGGCCTTCTCGGTGCCCGCCTCGATCCACGGCCGCAGCGCCTCGTACACCTGGTGCTCCTGCCCGCGCCGCAGCTTCTCGTCGAGCCGGCCCAGGTCGGCGCCGCCGGTGTTCCCGGAGATCCGCACGAGCGTGCGCAGCGCCCAGTTCACCAACTCCCTCGAACTGCCCGCGGCGTGCTCCCGCAGCACGGACACGGCGAGTTGGCTGAGGTTGCGCCGGATCTCCGGGGAGGAGTCCCTGGCCTCGACGGCATCGACGGCGATCCGGTCGAGGTGCGGCTCGGCGTCCTCGGTGAACAGGGCGGGCGGAGTGTGGGACAGCGCGCGCAGGGCAGGCAGCCGCACCGGCTCCTGCTCGTTGCGCAACCGGGCCGACTCCGCCAGTACGGAGGTGACGGCCGCGGAGTCACCTGAGCGGGCGGCGTTGCCGATCAGCAACGGCCAGGCCAGAGCTCGGTCTTCGGCGGCGGGACGGCGCGTCGCCTCGATGAGCCGCTCGCGCACTTCGGGGACGGGCAGGAAGGATTCGGCAAGCAGCACGGTGCCCCAGGCCGCGCCGCGTTCGCGCGCCGCGGCGGCCATCCGTCGGGCCTCCTCGGCGACGCAACTGCGCGGCAACGCCTCAAGGATGACGGCATCGACGGTGACGCCGTCGGCGCCCCGGCCCGCCATCGCCTCCGTATAGAAGGCGTGGCGACGAGCGGGCGGCAGCGCCATGAGCCAGGACGCGAGATCACCCGACTCGGCCAACACCCTTCCGAAGGCGGCGAGTTCATCCGCCCCGGACCGCGCCAGCCTGTACCGCAGCGACCGGCTGCGCACACCACGGAGCGAGGGACCGCTGCCCCCGAGCAGCAGCCGGAGCACCCGCCCCGGCGCGACAGCCGCGAACGCGCCCAGTCGGTCCTGGAGTTGAAACGGAATCCTGGCGGGACCGAAGCGCTCGACCAGTTCCAGCGCACGCGACGGCTCCACGGCCACCGTGACCGCCACGGCCTGCGCGTACCGCTGCCACCAGGCATCGCGCAGCGACTCCGGCAGTGCGGCCAACTCCCGTTCCGCCACGTCCAGTAGAACTCCCGCGTGCCGTCTGCCGAGCGCTTTCCAGCCCCGTACGGCGTGAAAGAGCGAGGGCAGCAGCCGGGCGACCGTCTGCGGCGAGCACCCGGGCAGCAGTCGCGCCGCCTCCGCGTCGCCCCACTCGTCCCGCAGCCCGTCGACGAGCCGGTCCGCCAGCGCGGTACGCCGCCCCGCGACGACGGCACGCAGCAGCTGTCGCCGTACCGTCTCGGGCGCGTCGGAGAGTGCCGACTCGTAGGCCGAGTCGGGCACCTGGAGGCTGTCCGCCGCCCTCAGCGCGTGTCCGCGCACGAACGAGTCCGGATCGGCGATCCGCGCCGCGATCCACTCGACGTCCCGGCTGATGGCCGCCGCGACGACAGCGAGCCCCCGCTCGTACGGCCCGCGGGCCTCCAACTCGTCCAGCAGCGGACGCGCCTCCTCCAATTCCCGTACCCGGGCGGCGAGTTCGCGCATACGCAGCGGATACGGCAGCGGATCAAGGGCGTTCAGCAGGCTCTCGGCCTGGTGCCGCGGGGTGTGGACCATGGGGTGGATTGTGCCTGCCGGGAGCCGTGACGCGCGCCGAATTCCCGATGTGGCCGACGGCGAAGCGGAATCCCCTGTCGCACCAACAGTCGGTCCGCCGTACGCATTTACGGCCCGCCCTCGTGGTGCAACGGTGCCCGAAGGGGGTGAACACCATGGCACAGACCCATGAGTGGATGTTCTACGAGGTCATGTGGCGCGGCTGGGCGGGACGGGCGCAGGTCCCGTATCCCGTGCCCTGGTGGGCGCAGCAGGCCTTCCGGCGGTGGAGCGACGACTTCGACGCCGGTACGTACGAATCGAAGGAGGCGGCCTTCGCCTCCAACGCCCTGTACCGCTACTGGCACATGGTCGGCGTCAAGGACCACCGGCAGGAGTCCCTGATCGGACAGGCGGGCGAGATCGAGCCGGTCTACGACAAGTACTGCCTCTCGTTCTTCCTGCACGACCCGGCGACGGGCACGCTGCGGCTGCCCCAGCTCCCGGACGGCGGAAACGTCGAACAGCGCATGGAAGCACCGCACTTACCGGTGGTCCTGACGACGTTCCGTACGCCGGAGAACGTCGAGTTCGTGCAGCGCACCTTCGCCACGCCCGTCGGCGCGCGGCAGCGGGACCTGGCCGTCACCCGGGTGACGGTGAGCAGTCCGACCGGTCAGCCGCGTGATGGGCTGCTGTGCGCGGCGGTGATGCCGGCCGGGCCGAGCGGGTTCCAGCGGCACGACCGCAACGGCCGGCAGATCACCGACCGGCGGCTCACGTACCTGCGACATCTGCCGGACGAACAGCGCGTGGAGACCAACTCGGGATGGGGGCCGGTCTTCGACACCCCGCCCGAGCAGTACGGCGTGTACGGCAATCCGGACTTCTCCTTCGACCCGGACTCGTATCTGGCCCACAGCCCGTTCCACGACCTGGTGATGGGCGGCAAGCTGAACGGCGCACTGGAGGCGCAGGACCAGGTGGCGGGGCTGTGCAGTGCCGTGTTCGCCTGGCCGTTCCGGGTGGTGGCGGACGAGGTCTTCGAGATCGACGTACGGCTGCCGGTCGATCTGTACGCGGGAGCCGACGACCTGGCGGAGCTGAGGGCGACGCCGGCCACGGAACTGGAGTCCGCCAACCGGGACTTCTGGGCGGCGAAGCTGCTCGGACAGGGGCTGCAGCCCCAACTGCCGGGCCCTGTAGGGCATCTGGCGGATCTCTTCCGCCAGGCGCGGTCGCAGCTGCTGATCCTCTCCGACCACGGCGAGATCCATCCCGGCCCGACCGTCTACGACTCGTTCTGGATCCGTGACTCGTCCGTGGAGGCCACGGCCTGCTCGCTGGTCGGGGATACGGCCCTGGCCGAGCACCAGTTGGGCACGCACTATCCGCTGAAGTTCAACCGCGGCACCGGCCGGATCGGCCCGTGCGCCGAGTACGGCTTCTACGGCGGCCCGCACGAGAGGGACGACCGCGAGTGGGACAGCAACGGCCAGGCGCTGTGGGCGATCGGCCGGTTCGACCGCACGAGCGGCAAGGACGCGGCGTTCGGGGCGAAGTTGTACGTCCCCTATGTGCGCGACGCGGCCCGCTGGCTGCGTGACAACCGTGACGGATACGGGCTGTTGCACAGCGGCTGGAGCGCCGAGCACCTCGGCGAACGCGACAAGCCGCACTACTGGGACGACCTCTGGGGCCTCGCCGGACTGTACGAGTCGGCGCGCCTCGCGGAACGGATCGGCGCGCCGGAGGTGCCCGAACTCTGGGCCGCCTTCGACGACTTGAAGCGGGCCACCGGTGACTCGATCCGCTGGGTGCTGGCCGAGCAGCGTGCTCGCGGCGCCTGGGAGACGTACATCCCGACCGGCCCTGCCGACGTCGGACGGCTCGACTCCACGATGATCGGTACGGCCGCCTACTTCCATCCGCTGCGCCTGCACATGGGCAGCAAGCTGGGTGAGGAGGTCGACCGGGCGGCCCGCTTCACCCTGGACACGATGTACGCGCACTTCGTCACCGGCGGCTACCGGCACGAGGCGGCCTGGAACGCGTACGGGCCTTATCTGACCCTGCAGTTGGCACACGCGTACCTGCTCGCGGGCGATCCCGCCCGGATGGACGAGCTGCTCGGCTGGACGGTCGGCGCGGGCTTCCCGCGAACGGCGGGGCGGGTGGCGGCACTCGGCGCGTGGAACGAGCAGCACGCGTTCCCGGTCGCCTCGGACTTCGCCGAAGTCCCGTACTCGCGTTGGTACATGGGCGACATCCCGCACGGCTGGGCGGCCGCCGAGTATCTGCTGCTGATCCGCGACATCCTCTTCTTCGAGGCGGACGAGGACCACGATCCGCATGTGTACATCGCCCCGGGAGTACGGCCGCACTGGGTGCCGGAGGGCGAAAGGCTGGCGGTGGACGCGGCGCCGACGCTCTTCGGGGAGCCGTTCGGGTACCGGCTCACGCACGATCCGGCCGAGCGGACGGTGACGGTCGACATCACACAGGCGCCGGAGCGGGTGCGGTTCGTCTATCCATGCCGGTTCGGCCGCGTGCGGGCGGCGTCCGCCGACGGGCGGGAGCTGGTCGTGACGGGCCACGACGTGCACGTGCCGGCCGGGACGTGGCAGTTCACGGTGACCTACGAGTGAGGGATGCCGCCATCATTACCAGCAGTAGTGCCGGTGCCAGTGCCGGCTCTAGTGCTGTGTGCGTCGAAGGCTGAGCCGCTCCTTCTCGGAGAGGCCGCCCCAGACGCCGAAGCGTTCGTCGTGGTTGAGCGCGTACTCGAGGCACGCGGAGCGCATCTCGCACAGTCCGCAGATGCGCTTCGCCTCGCGCACCGAGCTGCCCGGCTCAGGAAAGAAGAAGTCGGATCCGGTCTGAGCGCACAGCGCCCCTTCCTGCCAGGAGAGATCGGGCGCGGCGATGGTGTCGTTGTGCATGCCGGCGATCGTGCCGCGCACCGAAAAACGTTCGATCAACGCCACATCAACGACTCGCCCCGACAGCTCGTCCTGGGAACCTCCCCCACGACCACGGGCGAACCCCAATGATGCAGCCCGAAGCCGTCCATTCGCACACCGGCGCGCCCTACAGCCGGCGCCCCATAGGGGCGCGGGGAACTGCGCGCCCAGCCCCCACCGACCCGCACGAGCCCACCACCGCACGCCCCCACTGCGGGCCCCCACACCCCACCACGGCCAGTCGATCACAAAGAGTAACCACCCCACCCGCCATGCCCAGCGGCAGATGTCAGTGCGCGGTGCAAGACTCAGCACAGCAGGCAGCGGGACCCTTAGAGGAGGGCAACATGCTCACCACCCGTTTTGTCACAGGCGCCCCGAACTGGGTCGACCTCGGCACCAGCGACATCGACGGCGCACAGTCCTTCTACAACGGCCTCTTCGGCTGGGACTTCCAGTCGGCGGGCCCGGATTCGGGCGGTTACGGCTTCTTCCAACTGGCCGGGAAGACCGTCGCGGCCGCCATGCAGACCACACCGGAGCAGGGGCCGCCGTCCTGGACCGTGTACTTCCAGAGCCCGGACGCCGACGCCACGGCCAAGGCGGCCGAGCAGGCAAGGGGCAGCGTTCTGATTCCTCCCGACGACGTCATGGACAGGGGGCGTCTGGCCATCCTCGCCGACAACGCGGGCGTCAGCTTCGGCATCTGGCAGCCGAACCAGCTCAAGGGTCTGGATGTGGCCGGCGACCCGGGCTCCCTGTGCTGGGTCGAGCTCTACACGCCGGACATGGCCGCGGCGGCCGCGTTCTACAACTCCGTGCTGGGCCTGGAGACGTCGGCCGTCCCCTTCCCCGGTGGCACGTACACCTGCATCAACCCCGCGGACGGCGGCGAGGACGCCATGTTCGGCGGTGTCGTCCCGCTGGCCGACGACCCGACGGAGCAGGCGGCGGGGGCCTATTGGCTGCCGTACTTCGAAGTCGCGGACACGGACGCCGTGGTCGCCAAGGCCGAGGAGCTGGGCGGCACGGTCCGGATGCCCGCCACATCCGCGGAGGGCGTCGGCCGCATGGCGAAGCTCGCCGACCCGTACGGGGCACGCTTCGCGGTGATCAAGAGCGAGCCGCCGCAGAGCTGATCGCTGATCGCTGATGACTGGCAGCTGATAAAGGGGGCCGGGTCTCTTTGGCGAGACTCGGCCCCCTCGCAGGCCCGTCCACCGACTCATCACCCCCTGTTGCACCGTCAACTTCTGAACGCAAGAAGATTTCGAGAGCGCTCTCAGTCATAACCCTTGACGCTTCAACTCCCCCTGGGAACAGTGGTGCCCCGCAGGGGGCCGGTGCCCCACACACCGGCCCATCCCTGCACCCCCCACACCCCAGGAGACTTCCGTGATCTCACGCAGAACGTTCCTGACCGGAGCCGCAGCCGTCACCACCGCCGCGAGCTATCCCGTCTGGGGAAGCGCTCTCAGCCCGGACGCCAAGGCCGCCCCCGCCACCTGTGAACTCGCCCTCAAGAACGCCTCGTTGCCGGGTACCGTCCGCGCGTACGTCACCGGGCACGAGCAGTCGACGGGCAACTGGGTCCTGCTGCGGGCGGACGGCAGTGTCTACCGTCCCTCGTCACCCTCCGCACCGCAGACCCCGCTGCCCGTCGACTGCGCCATACCGCTCGGCGCCGCCGGCTCCGCCCCGAAGGTCCTGACGCTTCCTCAGATGTTCGGCGCCCGCGTCTACTTCGTGCGCGACAGCACCCTCGACTTCTTCCTCAACCCGGGCCCCTCGCTGGTCGAGCCCGCGTTCGCCACGCCCGCCGACCCGAACTACGGCAGGACCTGGTCGTTCTGCGAGTTCACGTTCAACCCCCAGCAGCTGTACGCCAACATCAGTTACGTCGACCTGGTCACCGCCCTGCCGATCGGCCTCACGCTGGAGGGCGACGCCACGCACACCGTCGCGCCGCTGCCCAACGGCGCCGTCGACAGGATCGCCGCGGACCTCACGGCGCAGGCGGCCAGGGACGGCCAGCCCTGGGACAAGCTGGTGATCCGGGGCGACGGCGGCTCCGTACTGCGCGTGATCTCCCCGCAGAACCTGATGGCTCCGTACTTCGACCGCCCCGCCGAGATGCCGTTCCGCGACCTCTGGACCAGCTACATCGACCAGGTCTGGGCGAAGTACCGCTCGACCGACCTGAAGATCGACCTCCAGGGCGGCCGGGGCGTGCTCACCGGCCGGGTCAGCGGTGACACGCTCACCTTCACCGGCGGCCACACCTTCGCCAAGCCCACGTCGAAGGACGTCTTCACCTGCAACCACGGCCCGTTCGCCAACAACCCGGGCGACCCCGACGACAAGAAGGCCCTCCTCGCCCGCCTCGCCGCCGGCTTCAACCGCTCGATCATGCTCACCCACCCGAGCCAGCCCAACGGCACGACCACGGCCGACTACTACAAGGGCACGGTCACCAATCACTGGGCACGCGTGGTGCACGCCAACTCGCCCATCGGCTATGCCTTCCCGTACGACGACGTACGCCCGGACGGCCAGCCCGACGTGTCCGGCGCGGCCCACGACGGCAACCCGCGGCGCTTCACGGTGACAGTCGGAGCGTAAGCGCTCCGCTGGAGGGGGATTGTTGTCTGCGGGCCCGGTGGGGGCTGGTCGCGCAGTTCCCCGCGCCCCTGAAAGACGGGGCTGCGCCCCTGTCTTTCGTCTTTGGGGGCGGTAGCCCCTGCTTTTTAGGGGCGCGGGGAACTGCGCGATCAGCCCCCACCGGGCCGCACCGAAAACACAAGCCACCCCGCGGAGCGCTTACGCCGAGGCCCGCCGAACCAGTGTCGTCGGCAGGACGACACTGGCCGGGGCCCCCGCCAAGCCGCCGGCCGGCACCCCCGCGGAAGCGGTCCGGTCCAGCCCACGCAGCAGCAGCCGCGCCATCAGCCGGCCCATCTCCTCGATGTCCTGGCGGACCGTCGTGAGCGGTGGGTCGGCCTGCTCGGTGACCGGGAGCATGTCGTCGAAGCCGATCACGGCGACATCCTCGGGCACCCGCCGCTCCCGCTCACGCAGCACGCGCAGTGCCCCCGCGGCCGTGAGGTCGTTGGCGGCGAACACCGCGTCCAGGTCCGGGCAGCGGTCGAGGAGTTCCCGCATCGCGCGCTCGCCGCCCGCCGGGGTGAAGTCGCCCTCCGCGATCAGCTTCGGATCGGCGTCCACCATGACGTCCCGGAACCCGTCGAGCCGGTCGACCGCCGAGGTCTGGTCGAGGGCGCCGGTGATGTGGGCGATGCGCCTGCGGCCGAGCCCGACGAGATGGCGTACGGCCTCGCGGGCGCCGCCCCGGTTGTCGCTGTCGACATAGACCGCTCCGCGCGACCCGTCGCTCCAGCCGGGCCGCCCGCCGTACACGGTCGGCACGCCGTGGATGAGGCCGGGCAGCGGGTCGTCGAGGTGCAGCGAGAAGACGAGCGCGCCGTCGACATGGCCGCCGGCGAGATAGCGGCCCACGCGCGCGTGGTCGTCGCGCCCTTCCGTGAGCAGCAGCACGAGCTGCGAGTCGTGAGCCGTCAGCTCCTTGCTGATGCCCCGGAGCTGCAGCGCGAAGAAGGGGTCCGCGAAGACCCGTGTCTCCGGTTCGGCGATCACCACGGCGACCGCGTCGTGCCGTCGGGTGACCAGGCTGCGCGCAGCCTGGTTGGGCACGTAACCGAGTTCCTCGACGGCCTGCCTGACCCGCTCGACCAGGGGTTCCCGCACACCGTCGCCGCCGTTGACGACACGCGACGCGGTGGCCCGGGAGACTCCGGCCCGGGCGGCGACGGCCTCCAGCGTGGGGCGCGGCTCTGTCGACTGCTCGATCACCTCGGGGCTCCTCAGGGCGGCGGTTGTGGATCAGGATAGCCGCCGTTCGACCCGCCGTTGAGAGCGCTCCCCGATCGTCGCGCCGACCCCGTCGCCCCCGACGGGCACCAGCACTGACACCGGCATAGGCGGCCGCCGTGTCGTCTGCCGGCCAACTGTCGGACAGAGCCACTATGTTGCGGTCATGACGGATTTCGTACTGGTCGCAGGCGCGAGGCTCGGAGCATGGGCCTGGGACGAGGTGGTGCCGGGGCTGCGGGCGGCCGGGCACGGTGCCCACGCGTTGTCGCTGTCCGGCCTCGCCGAGAAGAAGGGCGTCCCGGCCGGGCAGCAGACCCATGTCCAGGACATCGTCGACGAGGTGGAGCGGCTCGACCTGCGTGACGTCGTCCTGGTCGGGCACAGCTACGCGGGCGTCCCGGTCGGTCAGGCCGCCGAGCGGATCGGCGACCGGCTGACCCGTGTGGTCTTCGTCGATTCGAGCGTGCCGGTCGACGGCGAGTCGTTCATGTCGGCCTGGCCGTCCGGCCAGGCGCTGGCCTCGATCGCCGAGAACGGCGGCTTCTGGGTCGTGCCGCCCGCGGCCCACTTCGAAGGCCAGGGCCTCAGCGACGAGCAGATCGCCCGCCTCGCGGCCGGCGCGACACCGCACCGGGGCGCCACGCTGACCGAGCCGGCCGTGCTGGCGGGCCCACTCGGTGAGCTGCCCGCGACGTACATCAAGTGCCTGCTCGACGACCCCGAACCGAGCGAAGAGGTGGCCGAGCTGCTGACGAGCAAGCACTGGCGGCTGGTCGAGATGGAGACGGGCCACTGGCCGATGTTCTCCCAGCCACGGGAACTGACCCGGATCCTCCTGGACGCGGCCGCGTCCGACGGGTGAGCCAAGTGTTTCAGTGGCCCTGATGCTCGTGCGGCTCGTACCCCGGAATCGTCCCGTCCGTCTTCTTCACCAGGAACAGCCCCGCCATCCCCATGTCGGAATGACTCTGGACATGGCAGTGGTACATCCACGCGCCCGCCCCGACGCCCTCCCCCGCGATCACCTGGAAGCCGAACGAGTCCGCAGGCCCCACGATCTTGTTGTCGATGACCTGGCTCGGGTCGTCGGGTCCGGTCAGCAACCCCGTGCGGTTGTCCGCCCAGCGGTGACCGTGCATGTGGAACGTGTGGTAGAACTCGCCGTGCGTGATCATCACGAACTCGACGCGATCACCCACCGTGGCCTCGAAGTTGGGGCTCTGGTGACCTGGCTTGTTGTTGATCATCATGTCGTTGAAGACGATCGTGTACGTCTTGTCGGGGAGGATGTCGCCCTTGCGACGGACGATCACCGGACCGTAGAGGCCCTTGCGAAGGCCGCCCGTGCCGTGTTCGGTGCCGACGACGTGGTCGTGGTAGTTCCAGTAGCCCGCGCTGCCCGCCCGCCATGTGCCGTCCTTGCGGCGGCCCGGGGCGTGGGTGCGCCAGGTGTACGTGCGGGTGCCGCCCGGCTCGACGTCGGACTTGCTCAGCTTCGTGCCGTCGCTGGAGATCTCGTAGTCCAGACCGTGGACGTGCAGACTCACCGCCACGTCCATCGTGTTCTCGAACTCGATGTGCAGCGTGTCGCCCTCGTTGAGTTCGATGAGCGGGCCGGGGATCGAGGCCTTGCCCTTCTCCAGTCCATAGCCCATCTGCCCGTCGGCGAGCTTCTCGGCGTACAGCTTGATGCGCTTCACCTCGCCGCCCGCGGGGGCGGTCCGTGCGGGGCCCTCGGCGGGTGCCGCGTCCTGCGCGGCTACGAGCGACAACGATGTCGCGACCGTGGCCACGGCAGCCCCGCCCAGCATCATCCGCCGGCTGAGGCCGCGTCTGTCCATGTCGTCCGTGGTGCCCATGCCGAACTCCCCCAACGTGGTGCGGAATCAACGGAATTGACGGAACCGAAGGAACCGAGTGACAGAGACGAACTCGGGAGACGGTAGTGGCACTCCTCCCGTTTATCCACACCCAGGACAAAGTTCGTGCCATCCCGGTCATAGCTATTGGCGAGTTACGCGAAAAGGTCTAGCTTCCATGGCGCTGTTGCTGTGACCGAAGAGGGGTGGGTGGACACATGCGGCTCACACCGCATCAAGAGCCCTTAGCCGTACGAGGGTTGAGCAGAGCAAGACGCAGAACGAGACGCAGCGGCTGGGCGGCCGCACTGGCCGCCGGCGTCGTCACCGCGGGGGTGCTCTCGGGTCCGTCCGCGAGTGCGCGCCCGGCGCCCGATCCAGCGCTGACAACGATGTCGATCAAGTCGCCGCCGGGCGGCGCCAACGTACGGGTGCTGGTCTTCCACGGGTCCGCGGCGGGCGGCGAGGAGTCGCCCGTCGTCAACGCCGGTATCGAGGCGATCGAGAAGATCGGCCTGTCCGGCCCGGCCGCGCAACGCTTCAAGGTCGAGGCCACGGACGACGCCTCGGTCTTCACCAACGAGACGAAGCTCGGCCGCTTCAACGCCGTCGTCTTCCTGACCGGCGGCGGCGACGTCCTCGAACCGGAGCAGGAGGCCGGTCTGGAGGCGTACATGGAGGCGGGCGGCGGTTTCGTCGGCATCCATGACGCGGCCCGCGCCGAGCCGTACTCGGACTGGTTCACCGGACTCGTCGGCGCGCGCCCGGCCGCTTCGAGCCCAACCGCCGTACAGCGGGCGACCGTTGAGGTCGGCGATCGGCAGCACCCGGCCACCAAGGACCTCCCGCTCCAGTGGAAACGCCCCGACCAGTGGCTGAACTGGGTCAAGAACCCGTCCGGTGACGTGCACACCGTGGCACGCGTCCGCGAGTCGACGTACCAGCCGGGCGACAGCAAGAACGGCGCCGACCACCCGGTGTCCTGGTGCCGCGACTACGACGGCGGACGGTCCTTCTACACGGGTATGGGCGGCACGGTCGCGGCGTACGACGAGACGGACTTCCGTACGCATCTGCGCGGGGCACTGCTGTGGACGAGCCGCATCGTCCAGGCCGACTGCAAGGCCGCCATCAACGCCAACTACAAGGCGGAGCGCCTGACCCAGCCCAACCAGCCGGGCCAGAACGACCAGATCGGCGAACCGCACGGACTGGTCACCGCACCCGACGGCCGGGTGTTCTACATCGGCCGCGGCGGCGCCGACTCCTCGCAGCCCGTCGTCACCGACTGGAACAACCCGGACATCGGCAAGGGCAAGGGCGAGATCCACGTCTACGACCCGAAGACCAAGAAGGTCACCCTGGCCGGCGCCCTCACCGTCTTCGGCAACAAAGGCGGCGGCGACGAGCTGATCAAGGTCGAAGAGGGCCTGCTGGGCATCGAGTTGGACCCGCGGTTCGAGCAGAACGGCTGGGTGTACCTGCACTACACACCCCACTCCCGGATCAACCGCGACACACGGATGGCCGAGCGCTACGTCTCCCGCTTCACGCTCGACTCCGCCACGAACAAACTGGACCTGAACAGCGAGAAGGTCCTGCTGAAGTGGCCGGTCCAGATCCACAGCTGCTGCCACTCCGGCGGCGGCATGGCCTGGGACTCCAAGGGCAACCTCTACATCGCCACCGGCGACAACAACTCCAGTGGCTTCAGCGGCGGTTACTCGGGCAACAACCCGCAGCCGAACTACAAGGGCGTCTCCTTCGCGGACGCACGCCGCACCGCGGGCAACACCAACAACCTCAACGGCAAGATCCTGCGCATCCATCCGGAACAGGACGGCACGTACACCCTGCCCGAGGGGAACCTCTTCACCGGCAAGGAGACCGCCGAGGGCGGCGGCAAGACGCGCGGCGAGATCTATGTGATGGGCGTCAGGAACCCGGCGCGCATCTCCGTCGACAAGAAGACCGACACCCTGTACGCGGGCTGGGTCGGCCCGGACGCCTCGGCGCCGTCGACGACCTGGGGGCCGGCGAAGTACGACACGTTCGCCGCGATCACCAAGCCGGGCAACCACGGCTGGCCGTACTGCATGGGCAACAAGCAGCCCTACCGGGACCGCAACCTGCCCGATCCGACGCAGCCGCTCGGCTGGTACAACTGCGATGCCCCGAAGAACGAGTCGCCCAACAACGACGGTCTCGTCAACCTCCCGCCGGTCACCTCGAACACCATCTGGTACTCGCCCCAGGGCGGCGGCCCGGACTTCCCGCGCGACGCGAACGGCATTCCGTCGTACAAGGCGGAGGAGCAGAAGTTCCTGCTGCCGTGGCTGAAGGGCGGCGGGCAGGCGGCCATGAACGGGCCGGTCTACCGGTACGACAGCACGTCCGCGAGTGACGCGAAGTGGCCCTCCTACTGGGACGGCAAGTGGTTCGTCGGCGACTTCTACGACGCCGACCAGCCGCGGCACGCCGTGCTCCTCGACCCCAAGACGGCCGGGCAGGGCGGCATTCCGGTGCACGCCGAGTCCCTGAAGAAGATCATCCCCGTCGGCAACGACGGCATCAAGAACCTCATGGACTGGAAGTTCGGGCCCGACGGCACGCTGTACGTCCTCGACTACGGGCGTGGCTTCTTCACCTCGGACGCCAAGTCCGCGCTGTGGCAGGTGACGTACAAGGGCGGTGGCCCCACGCCTGCCGCCGACCAGCTGGCCAGGAAGGCGGAGTGATGCGCGTACGAAGGCGAAGAACTGTCCGGCTGTGGACGGCGTTGCTCGCGTCGCTGCTGATGGTGCTCGGGCTGACGTCCACCTCGGCGTCCGGGCAGACCGACGGCGCCCCGGCCGACGCGGCGGCCGCCGCGCAGACGCTGACGTGGACGGCCGGCGACGACATCTCCAAGTACACGTCCGCGCCCGCCACGGCGGTCGCGGGCACGACGACGATCGTCTTCGAGAACAGCACGGCGACCGGCAACACCACCGGTATGCCGCACACGTTGACCTTCGACGTCTCCGACCCCGAGTACAACAACGACGTCCCGCTCAACATCCTGGCCAATCCGAACGACGACCAGGGCGGCAAGCACACCGCCGAAGTGACGCTCACGCCCGGCCGGTACCGCTACTACTGCACCATCCCCGGCCACGGCCAGATGCAGGGCATCCTCGTGGTCACCGAGGGCAGCGGCGAGGACACGACGGCGCCCGAGACGGCGGCGACCGTGACCGGTACGCAGAACGGTGCCGGTGCCTACGTCGGTTCGGCGACCGTAGCGCTGAGCGCGACGGACGCGGGCTCGGGCGTGGACCGGATCGAGTACGCGATCGGTGACGCGGGTGCCTGGCAGCCGTACACCACCCCTGTGGTGGTCGATCAGGTCGGCGACCACAAGATCCGCTACCGGGCGGTCGACAAGGCTGGGAACATGGCCGCCGAGAAGGCGGAGGAGTTCACGGTGGTGGCTCCGCCGACGGACGACACGACTCCTCCGGAGACGTCGGCCTCCGTGACCGGCGAGCAGAACCCGCAAGGGGAGTACATCTCCATGGCGACCGTCACCGTGACGGCCTCCGACACCGGTTCCGGCGTCAACACCATCGAGTACGCGCTCGGTGACTCCGGCGCCTGGCAGCCGTACACCGCTCCGGTGATGGTCCACGAAGTGGGCGCGCACAAGGTGCGGTTCCGCGCGACGGACAAGGCGGGCAACGCGGCCGCCGAGAAGTCCGTCTCGTTCACCGTGGTCGCGCCGCCCGCCGAGGACAAGACTCCGCCCGTGACCGGAGTGAGCGTGGAGGGCACGAAGAACTCCTCCGGGGCGTACGTCAACAGCGCCAAGGTGACGGTGACCGCCACCGACGAACACGGCTCCGGTGTCGCCGCGATCGAGTACTCGCTGGACGGCGGCCCGTACCTCACGTACACCGCTCCCGTGGTGGTGGACCGGGTGGGCGCGCACACGGTGGCGTACCGGGCGAGCGACAAGGCGGGTAACACGTCCGACGCCCGGACCGTGAGCTTCACGGTCGCCTCGGGCGGCGGAGTCCCGGCGCCCAACTGCGCCGAGTACGACGAGCGGTTGACGGTCATCGTCGGCACGGTCGACACGGGTGTGCCGAACCGGGTCACCAACAACCGGTGCCGCATCAACGAGTTGATCGAGGACGAGAAGGAGTGGACGTCGCACGCGCTGTTCCTCAAGCACGTACGGACCGTCCTTGACGCCCTTCTCAAGGAAGGCGTCATCGTCCAGCGCGAGTACAACCTGATCAACAAGGCGGCCAAGCAGTCGGGGATCGGCAAGCCCGGCCAGACCGAGGGCTACCGGACGATCTTCGACGGCTCCGAGGAGTCGTTCGCGAAGTGGCAGCAGGTCGGTGGCGGCAGGTTCGCTGTGAACGCGGACGGTTCGATGACCAGCAGCACCACGGTGGCGGGCATGGGCATGCTGTGGTTCCCGGAGCGCAAGTACGGCGACTTCTCGCTGAAGCTCCAGTGGCGTGACGACGCACCGGGCACCGGCAACGCCAACGCCGGTGTGTTCGCCCGCTTCCCATGGGTCCACGACCATCCGGAGGAGTCACGTCCGGAGTGGGTCGCCATCAAGTACGGGCACGAACTGCAGATCAACGACCGCCCGGACGGCGACATGTACAAGTCCGGCTCGGTCTACGGCTTCGACCGGGTGGGCCTGGCCGGTGCCGGCGTCACCCAGAAGGGCACCTGGAACGACTACGAGATCCGGGTGGTCGACCAGCACTACTCGGTGTACCGCAACGGCGTGCTGATCAACGAGTTCGACAACATCGGCGGCCAGGACTTCACCCCGCCGCGCTCGGACGACCCGGGCACGGACGGGCGACGGTTCGCCTCCGGCTATGTCGGGCTGCAGGTGCACGGCACGACGGACGTGATCTCGTACCGGGACATCCGGATCAAGGAGCTGTAGACCTCAAGGAGGCCTAACCGTAAGGGAGTTGGGAGGCGTAACCGTCAGAGAGTTGTAACCATCAGGAAGGTCCAGGTCCGTTCTCCTTCTTGGCCCTGCTCGGCTGTACCCGCTTCGGCTCACCCGGCATCTTCGGGTACTCGGGCGGGTACGGCAGGTCGCCGAGTCCGTGGTCGTGCTCGTCACGGCTGGCGAGTTCGAGCAGGGCTTCGAGGGAGAAGGCGTGGTCGTCCATGTCCGCGTGTACGTCGCCGAGTTCGGCGAACCGCGCGGGCATGGTGGCCAGGTCGAAGTCACGGGGCACGGCGTCACCGACCTCGTCCCAGGTGAGGGGCGCCGACACCGGGGCGTGCGGGCGGGGGCGTACGGAATAGGCGGAGGCGATCGTGCGGTCCCTCGCGGTCTGGTTGTAGTCGACGAAGATCTTCTGGCCCCGCTCCTCCTTCCACCAGGCCGTGGTCACCTGGTCCGGCATCCGGCGCTCCAGTTCGCGCGCGGCCGCGATGGCCGCCCTGCGCACCTGGGTGAAGGTCCACCGGGGCTGGATCGGCACGAAGACGTGCATGCCCCGGCCGCCGGATGTCTTCGGCCAGCCCTTCAGGTCGCCGTACTCGTGGAGGACCTCGCGCAGTTCGTGGGCGGCGCGTACGGCGGCGGCGTAGTCCGTGCCGGGCTGCGGGTCGAGGTCGATGCGGAGTTCGTCGGGCCGGTCGACGTCGTCGCGGCGTACCGGCCAGGGGTGGAAGGTGAGCGTGCCGAACTGGGCGGCCCACAGGACGGCGGCGACCTCGGTGGGGCACATCTCGTCGGCGCTGCGGCCGCTCGGGAAGGTGATGTGCGCGGTGGGGATCCAGTCGGGCATGTTCTTCGGCGCCCGCTTCTGGAAGAACGACTCACCGGTCACGCCATCCGGATAGCGCTGCAGGGTCGTGGGCCGGTTCCGCAGGGCGCGCAGAATGCCGGGGCCGACGGCGAGGTAGTACCGGGCGAGATCCAGCTTCGTGAAGCCACGCTCCGGGAAGAAGACCTTGTCCGGGCTGGACAGCCGTACCGTCCTGCCCGCCGCCTCCAGCTCCACCGCGTCTGCCATGCGAGCCAGGGTAGGCGTACCGGGCATACCTCGCATGTTCGGTCACATGAGGCACAACGGGCGGACCTTCGCCGAGGCGCGCAGAATCGGAGCCCGAGGGGCAGCACCGTACGGCGACCGGGACGATCGCGCGCGAGCCTGTGGACCAGGCATGCGTCGACCGCCGTCACCGGCTCGGTGACCCTGGTGCCGGCTCGATCAGCCGTTTCAGTAGGCCGACCACGCCGTTGGTGCGGTCGAAGAGGTACTTGGGCATATGCCCTTCCGCAGGGTTGGCTCCTACTCGAAGAGCTTGTCGTCGGCCGAGACGTCGCGCATCAACTCGGCGATGTGGGTGGGGATGGGGGGGACGGGCTCGCGGCGCACCCCGGTCTCCGGCGACCACACCAGGTTGACTTTCAGCTCCGGGTCGAGCTCGGGGTAATCGGACCGGTTGTGACAGCCTCGTGTCTCTCGCCGCTCCAACGCGCACTCGAGTGTCGCTCGCGCGGCGAGAACGGTGGACCTGAGGTCGAAGGCGTACGCGAGGTCCTGGAAGCCGCCGATGTCGATGTGCACGCCCACGTCCGCCATGCGGGCCTCGATCTCGTCGAGTCCGGCGAGCCCGGCGGTGAGCCCGGCCTCGTCTCGCACGACACCGGCGTGCTCCGTCATCAGGTGGCGCACTGACCGTTGCAGCGCGCGGACGTTCTGGTCGCCGTCAGCAGTCAGAAGCCGGTTCACGTCCGCCTCCGCGGCGCGAACCGCTCCCGGCGACCGTTGCTGGTCGGTGAGCCTGGCCGAGTACTCCGCCGCGGCCCGGCCGGCGATTCGGCCATAGACGAGCAGTTCGATCAGCGAGTTCTCCTCCAACCGGTTCGCGCCGTGCAGACCGCTGGCGGCCTCCCCGATCACAAAGAGCCCGTTGACATCGGTGCTGTGGTCCTCAGGCCGGACCCAGACACCGCCCATGGAGTGGTGGGCAGTCGGTGCGACCTCGATCGGGTCGCGGGTGACATCGAGCATCTGCAGTTCCAACAGGGCCTGGTGCACCGTCGGCAGCCGCGTCATGACCGTCTCGTGCGACAGGTGGGACAGGTCGAGCCACACACCGCCGGCCTGGGTTCCGCGGCCCTCCTTGATCTCGGTGTAGGAAGCCAGCGCGACCCGGTCCCGGCTGGAGAGCTCCATCCGCTCGGGGTCGTAGCGCGTCATGAACCGCTCACCGAGGTTGTTGAGCAGGGTTCCGCCCTCGCCGCGTGCGGCCTCGCTGACCAGCGTGCCGGCCGCGCTCTCCGGGTCGATCAGCCCGAAGGGGTGGAACTGCACCAGTTCGGGGTCGCGCAACCGGGCACCGGCCTCGACGGCAAGGCGCAAGGCGTCGCCGGTGTTCTCGTCGCGACGCGAGGACGTACGTCGCCAGATGCGCGTGTGCCCTCCTGTCGCGAGGATCACGGCGTCGGCATGCACGAGGTAGCGCGAGCCGTCGACGAGATCGAATCCATAGGCACCGAACACCGTCCCGTCGCTGACCAGCAGCTGAGTGACGTACACGCTCGACAGGACGGGAATGCCGAGCTGGTGCGCGCGTTCGCGGAGCGCTCGTTGCACATCCAGGCCGGTGTACTCACCGGCGAACGCGGTGCGCCGGTACGTGTGGGCGCCGAAGTGGCGCTGGGCGATCCGGCCGCCGCCCTGGCGGTCGAAACGCACACCGTAGCGCGCCAGGTCGTGGAATCCCTGCGCGGCATAGCGGGCCACGACCAGGGCGGTGCGTGGGTCGGCCAGCAAGTAGCTCTCCTGCAACGTGTCAGCCGCATGCTGCTCCCACGTGTCGGCGGGGTCGGTGAAGGCCGGCGCCCCGCTGATACCACCGGACGCCACAGTGCGAGCATCGTCGGCCGCGCGTTTGATCACTGCGATGACCGCGACACCGGCCTCGGCGACTTCGATGGCTGCTCGGAGGCCTGCCCCACCGGTTCCCACCACGAGGACGGACGTGGCGAGCTGGTGTCCGAGCGATGACATGGGACCTCCTGTGACGGCGAACGGACGATCGGCAGCGTCGACCGGATAGCGGCGCCTTTTGTGACAGTCCCGGAGCATTTTTCAGTGTGGAGTCCGTCACAGCTGTTGAGATGTCGGGCTGTCTGTGCGGTTTATGGCGTCCAACACCGCTTCCCTGCCTATTTCGTGGCGGTTGTTCCTGCCAACTGGCAGCCGGTTCGCCCCTGGTAGGGAATCGCGTTCACCATCTCCCGCATCTCATAGGCGCCCTGGTGCCCGCTGACCGAGCGGTGCCGGTGGACCGGCACATGCCCCACCCGCCGACGCGACATACCAACTGCAGCCCCATCAGAACACCGCCCAAGCCAGCCAACCCGACGAAGTACTACAAGTGGATTTGAGTATTCATAGGAGGGAGGGAGCGGTCCCAGGTATCGTTTCAATGATCGTCGTCCTGACAACCGTCCTGGGAGCCGTCCCCGGAGTCCTCTAGGAGCCGCGCTGCATGACCGCCAGCCCGCTTCCTGTCCTGGTTGGCCGGCATCGCGAGTGCGCCGCGCTCGACGACCTGCTGGTCGGCCTGCGTGAAGGCGGATCCCGAATATTGGTGGTCCGTGGCGAAGCGGGCATCGGGAAGTCGGTGCTTCTGGAGTATGTGGCCGCGCAGGCGTCACGGGTGAGGGTGACCTGGGCGCGAGGCATCGAGGCCGACATGGAGCTGCCCTACGCGAGCCTGCACCAGCTGTGTGCGCCGTTCCTGGGCGAGCTCGAAGAGCTGCCGGAACCCCAGCGCGATGCCCTCCGCGTGGCGTTCGGGATGTCGGCCGGAGACCCGCCCGACCGCTTCCTGGTCGGCCTCGCCGTGCTGACTCTGCTCACCCGGGCCTCGGAGACCCGGCCGGTGCTCGTCCTGGTCGACGACGCCCAGTGGCTGGACCAGGTGTCCCTGCAGACACTGGAGTTCGTGGCTCGGCGACTGCTCGCCGAGGCAGTCGCGATGGCGTTCGCGGTACGCGACCCCGAGGGGGAGGCCGCACTCGGCGGTCTGCCGGCACTGCGGATCGGCGGTCTTGACGCCGCTGCGGCCGGAGAGCTCCTCGAGGCCGCCGTCGGCGGGCGGCTGGAGAAACGGATCCGAGACCGGTTCGTGGCCGAGATGCACGGCAACCCACTCGCGCTGCTCGAGTTCTCCCGCGGCCGTAGCGCCGCCGAGCTGGCGTACGGCCTGGACTCGAGTTCCCCGAATGTCCAAGGGACGGTGTCGAGCCGCCTCGAACGGGACTTCGCCAGCCGGCTCGGTTCGCTGCCGGCGCCGACCCGGACGCTGCTGCTGATCGCCGCGGCGGAACCGGTCGGTGACGCACGCCTGTTGGTCCGCGCGGCCGCCACTCTGAAGATCACTCCCGATGCCGCACCGGCCAAGGCGGCCGGCCTGATCGAGTTCGGTGAGTCCGTTCGGTTCCGACACCCGCTGGTCCGCTCGGCGGTCTACCACCAGGCCGACCTCGAAGAACGCCGAGCGGCGCACCGGGCGCTGGCCGCGGCCACGGACCCGGTCCTGGATCCCGACCGGCGCGCCTGGCATGCCGCGCAGGCCGCCGATGGGCCGGATGAGGAGGTCGCCGCAGGGCTGGAGCAGGCCGCCAGCCGCGCGCGGCAGCGCGGCGGCATGGCCGCCGAGGGCCTGTTGCTGGAGCGCGCGGCCGAGGTGACGCCGGACCCGTGGCTGCGGGGGCGCCGAGCTCTCGCGGCCGCCGAGGCGCATTTCTCGGCCGCCTCGCCCGACAGCGCCACGGAGCTGGCGACGCTCGCCGAACTGTGTCCCCTCAGCCCCTTGGACCGCGCCCGCCTGGCGCGCCTGCGTGCCAGGATCCTCTTCGCCCGCAGCCGCGGCGACGAGGCGGCACCTCTGCTCCTCGATGCCGCCGGACAGTTTGCTGCCGCCGGGTCGCCACTGGCACGGGAGACCTACCTCGAGGCAATCAGCGCGACCATCTTCGCGGGCACGGTCCACGGTCCGAAAGGTGCCCTTGCTGCCGCGATCGCGGCCCGCGGGTCCGGGGCGCCCCCCTCGGGCTCCAAGGCCGCCGACCTGCTCCTGGACGGTGTGGCCACGCTCATCGCAGACGGTTCCGAGACCGGTGTCCCGGCACTGCGTCGCGCGCTCGAGCCTCTTGTGAACGAGGAGCTCGGCACCCGGGAGGCGACGATGCGTTGGCTTCTCCTGGCCCCGGTCGCACTGGAGGCGTTCATCCACTACGCCTGGGACCTGCACGCGTGGGACGCGCTGGCGACTCGTGCGGTGCGACTGGCTCGCGACATCGGTGCGTTCAGCGCGCTGCCACCGGCACTGGTCTATGCCGGCGGGGTGCACATCCACACCGGCGACTTCGCCGAGGCAGCCCGGATGATGGACGAAGCCGACGCGCTCGCCGCCGCGAGCGGCCACGCTCCGCACAAATACGCGACGCTTGTCCTGACCGGGTGGCAAGGCGACGAGGCCACTGCGGCCGGCATCATCGAAGACGCCAAGGCGAGCGCCGCACACGGTGGCGAGGTGTCCCTCCTGGGCGTCACGGGCTTCGTCCAAAGCCTGCTGTTCAACGGCCTGGCACGCTACGACGAGGCGCTGGTCGCCGCTCGCTCGGGCATCGAGCACGACGGGTTCAACTTCACCGGCCTGTCGCTGGTCGAACACATAGAGGCCGCGACCCGGTGCGGCGAGCTCGAACAGGCGCGCGCCTCGCTCGCCCGGCTGGTCGAACTCACCCGTGCCGTCGATTCCGGATGGGCCCGTGGGGCCAGCGCTCGCAGCCAAGCTCTCCTCGCCGACGGTGACGAGGCCGATCGTCTGTACCAGATCGCGATCGAGGAGTTCGGCCGCGGCGGCGTGGCCGTGGAGGTGGCACGTACCCACCTGCTGTACGGCGAGTGGCTGCGCCGCAGCCGCCGCCGTTCGCTGGCCCGGGAGCACCTGCGCACGGCCCACGAGATGTTCGACGGAATGCGGGCGCACGCGTTCGCCGAGCGAACCCGCCGCGAGCTGCTCGCCAGCGGCGAGCACGTCCGGGCGCGGGAAACCAAGCCGGCGAGCGCCCTCACCCCCCAGGAGTCGCAGATCGCGACGCTCGCCGCCGACGGCATGACGAACGCGAAGATCGGTGCGGAGCTGTTCATCAGCCCACACACCGTGGAGTGGCACCTGCGGAAGGTGTACGCGAAGCTCGGGATCAACTCACGTCGCGCGCTGCCGGGTGCCCTCGCGAGCGCCCCGGCCACGGACACCAGGGGCGCGGGCACGGGGCAATCCGGCTGAGAGCCGGAGCGGTACCCCGGGGGCCCCGGGGGGTCCCCGGAGCGGTACCCCCCGGGGTCCCTACGGCCTCGACTACGGACTTTCAGGGCGCGGTGAGCGGTCCCGCGGACCGAGGGTGGAGCCATCGCCCTCGATGGGCGCCGTCCACGCAGAGGAGCCCCCGATGTCCGCGCCCAGCCTGGAGATGACGACACCGACCGAACCCCCGGTCGCCCGGTCGACCGAGGACGACCTGGACCTCGCCCTCGACATCTTCCTGGCTCAGCGGACACGACTGTTCCGTATCGCCTACCGGGTTCTCGGCGACGTCTCGGGAGCCGAAGACGTGGTCCAGGAGATTTGGCTGCGCTGGCAACTCACCCACCGCACGGAGATCGAAAATCCAGAGGCGTTCCTGACCACGGCCACAACTCGTCTGGCGATCAACGTCATCCGGTCCGCGCGACACCACCGCGAAACCCCGACCGAGTTGCGGTTGGTCGAACTCGTCGACCGGGCCGCCCAGGATCCCATGCTGCGTGCCGAGCAAGCCGTGGCGATCGAGGAGGCCTTGGCCCTGCTCATGGCGAGGCTGACGCCGGATGGGCTGGCCGCCTACGTGCTGCGGAAGGGCTTCGACTACACCTACGCCGATCTTGCGCGGTTGCTTCGGATCAGCGTCTCGAACGCACGGGTACTGGTCCACCGCGCGCAGGCCCGCCTCAAGAGTGGCCGCGAGCGGCCGGTTCCCGCTGAGTCACACCGTCGCCTCGTCGCGGCGTTCCAGGCCGCGGCCGGCACCGGTGACCTCGAAGGCCTTACGCAGCTGCTCGCTCCGGACGGCCATGTGCACCGCTTGCCGTCGCCGGCCCCTCGATCGTCTCGTCCGGGTCACCGACCGGTCCGATGCGCCGCGTGAGAGTAGGCGGCGAGGCGGAGCGGACAGGGCGCGTTGGCTCAGCGAGCGTGTGGGGTCCCGAAACGAGGCATAGTGGCCGACCTTGTCCGACTCTGGGATCGCGTCCCATGAAGTGCAACGGCGTTGCCCTTCGCGGGACATGACCGATCGAGGGCTTCGGGATCCCTCCCGGCACTGCAGGGAATGCTGGAGCGGGCCTACTGCAGGGGTGAGTTCATGAGGACTGGTACGACAGTGCTCGGGGCCCCGAAGTTGTCGGTGGCCGACTACGAGTACGAGTACGAGGAGATCACCGACAACGCCGAACTCTTCATGGAGGGCGTGCGGGTTGGCGCAACGAGGATGGCCCTCGACCGCGATCGCGGTCGAGGGCCATCCTCGTGCCTGCACGGGCCACGGCAACGGGCCGGCGCCCGGCTGGGCTCAACGCACGGTCACGAAGACGTGCGCGGCCGTCCGCGTGGGGAGTTCGGCGGCCTTGCCGCCGCTGTCGACCCTCACGCCGCCGGGCGACGACGTCACGCTCACGACCCCGCCGGGCTGCACCCCGGCGTGCCGCAGGGTGTACATCAGCTCGGGGTCGGTCTGGATCGGCTCGCCGATGCGCCGCACGACCGCGCTTGCGCCGTTCGGCCCCCGCTCCAGGTCGTTGAGGCTGACCACGCTCTCGTCGGGGAACGGATCCGCGGTGGGCTTCTCGCCGAGCTCCTCCAGGCCCGGGATCGGGTTGCCGTAGGGCGATTCCGTCGGGTGGCGCAGCAGCTTGAGGATGCGGCGTTCGACGGCTTCGCTCATCACGTGCTCCCAGCGGCAGGCTTCGGCGTGGACCTGCTCCCACTCCAGCCCGATCACGTCGACGAGCAGGCACTCCGCGAGCCGGTGCTTGCGCATCACGCGGGTGGCGATCCGTCGGCCGTGCGCCGTCAGCTCCAGGTGCCGGTCGCCGGCGAGGTGCAGCAGGCCGTCGCGCTCCATGCGGGCGGCGGTCTGGCTGACGGTGGGGCCGCTCTGGTTCAGGCGCTCGGCGATGCGGGCGCGTATGGGCACCACACCTTCCTCCTCGAGCTCCAGGAGGGTGCGGAGCTGGAGGAGGCGGCGCTGGCCCGCCACGCCGACGCCGCGGCCGAACTACTGACCCAGCACCTCACCCTGACCGCGGCCGCGCTCACCCGCTCTGCCCACCACGACCCCGCGAAGGAAGCCTGACGCGCCTCGCCAACCTGGCCGGACGACTAGCAGTGGACAAGCCCGCGCCCACCCTCCCCTGCTCCGTCGGCTACACCGCTCAGCCCGCCAACTACACCTCTCATCCGCCATCTATAGCGCTCAGTAACAGCGGGACGGAGCAGAAGTTGTCGTCGAAGGCGACCAACCGTGCGCCACCAGCGTTGAGCCGCCGAGTGGCCCGCCGGAGAAGCCTCCTGACCTGCACGTCAGACACCCCTGAGGTCCACCCGCCAGTCATTGGATGTGATCCAGCAGCCTTTCCGATGCTCGAACTTGACCGCACCGAGCAGTTCGAACCCCGCCTTACGACAGACCGAGTTGGACGCGGAATGATCCACGCTCGGAAATGCGTGCAGATACGGGTGCTGCCCTGCAGCACGGGCCGTTCCGCTGCCGCGCACATCCACCGCTCGGAAGCCGGCTTATCGGCTCGGGAGCGATCGCGGCAGCCCGAACGATGGGAGCACGCTGGTCTCGAAGTGGGTCATGGCGCAGATCCGGTCGCCGGTGAGGGTGAGGACGATGAGGCCGGTCCCGTGGCGGACCCCGGTAGGGGCGCGCAGGTAGGCTCCGAACGCCGGTTGACCGTTGGCCCGGGTCGGCACGAGGTCGAACCTTCGGCCCGCGCCGAAGATGCTGGCGCAGAAGCGGGCCACGATGTCTGGGCCCTGGTATTCGAAGGGCATCGGCGGCATCGACATGAATACGTCGTCGGTCAAAAGGGCTACCAGCGCGTCGACATCGGCGGACTCCCACGCGCGGACGAATCTCGCCACGAGCGCGTCCTCGGCGGGTGAGTCGCAGGCGGGAGCCGGTTCGCGCTCGGCGGTCGGCGGCGGTCGGCGCTGCAGGCCGGCGCGGGCACGTTTGAGGGCGCTTTTGACCGACTCGACGCTCGAGTCCAGCATGTCGGCCACCTCGTTCGCGGGGAATCCGAGGACGTCGCGCAGGATGAGGACGGCGAGCTGGCGAGGCGGCAGGACCTGCAGTGCGGTCACGAAGGCCAGAGAGATGGATTCGGTCTGCTCGTAGCGGGCCTCCGGGCCGAGCGGCATGCCGATCGCACCCCCTATGAGGGCGTCGGGGAACGGCTGCAGCCAGACGACCTCGCCGAGCCGGGTCGGCTCCGGCGGTTCAACATTGGGCACATACCACTCCTTGGCCGGGCGTCGGCTTGCCGAGCGGCGCGCGTTGAGGCACCGGGTGGTGGCGATCCGGTAGAGCCAGGTGCGGATCGAGGCGCGCCTCTGGAATCCTCCGATGCCTTGCCAGGCGGCCAGCAACGTGTCCTGCAGAGCGTCCTCGGCGTCCTGGAAGGATCCGAGCATCCGGTAGCAGTGCACCTGCAGCTCCCGGCAGTACGGCTCGGTCAGCTCCCGGAACGCCTCACCGTCCCCTGCCCGCGCCCTTGAGATCAGGTCGGCTGTCACCACCCTCACCTCACCTTCTTCCCACGCCGTGTCGCATTTCCATCCTGTATGGACACCGGCAGCGGGGCGAAGGGGGCGGCTGATGGGTGCCCCCTTTCCCGACGTCGCGGTGTCTACATCATCGACGGCTCGGACGATCCGGTCGCCGGCTGATGGCGAAAGCCCAGCCCCGCGCAGACGAGTCCCAGCCGTCGGTCGTCACTCATGAGGTGGGCAGGTGCGACCACCCACTGCACAGAAGGGAACCAGAGAGATGATGCTGAAGGACAAGGTTGCGGTGATCTACGGAGCCGGAGGCGCGATCGGCAGTGCTGTCGCACATGCCTTTGCGCGCGAGGGGGCCGAGGTTTTTCTCACCGGGCGCCTCCAAGCACCGGTCGAGGTGGTTGCCAAGGACATCGTTTCTGCCGGCGGATCCGCTGAGGCGGCCGAGGTCGACGCGCTCGACGAGCAGGCCGTGGACAGCCATCTGCAGTCCGTGATCGATCAGTCGGGCCGCGTTGATATCTCCTTCAACGCGGTCGGCATCCCGAATGCACAGATTGTGGGTGTCCCTCTGGCCGAGCTGGACGCCGGGCAGTTCGCCCTGCCGATCACGGCCTACGTCACGTCCTACTTCCTGACCGCGCGCCTGGCCGCACGGCACATGATCCCGAACAGCTCGGGGTGATCATGACCGTCACCGCGCTCCACTCGCGGACGGGCCTCCCATTGGTGGGAGGCTACGGTCCGGCACAGGCCGCCAAGGAGGCACTCACTCGAGGCCTGTCCGCCGAGCTCGCGCCTCAGGGCATCCGCGTGGTCGGTCTGCGCCCACAGGGCATGCCGGAGACACGCACGATCAAGGAAGCCTTCGAGCCTCGCGCCAAGGCAACGGGCATGACCTGGGAACAGTGGCAGGAGTTGCTCGCCGGCAGGACCCACCCGCGACGGCTCATGACGCTCGCGGAGATGGCTGACGTTGCGGTCTTCATGGCGTCCGACAAGGCGAGCGGGATGACGGGCACTACCGTCAACCTGACCATGGGCAGCCTGGACGACTAGCGACCGACGCTTCGCTGAGCTTGTTCTTCATCTACCAGGATCTGCCTGGTCTACCGATGGCTTGAGGGTCTCGGGGCGTTTGCTTGAGGGTCTCGGGGCGTTTGACGGTCTTGCCGACGTCGTAGCGGGATTCGGAGGCGCCGGGTTTCTCCCAGGGCCGACGGAGGACCCGGTCCCATGCCTCGGTTTCGGCCTTGCCGTAGTTGGTGGTGTCGGTGACCGTGGTGATCGCGGGCTCGGGCCAGGTCTCCGGATTGGCGAGGCCTCTTCGCACCCCGTGTGAGACGGCCACCCGCACAGGCCAACCCGCACGCCCTCCCGATCACCCCATGGCACGTCCATGGTCCGAAGCAGGGGGAGGCGGTGAGAGGCCCGCCCGCACAGGCCCAGCCCTGCGGCCGGGCCGCCGCCCATACGCCCCGTCGGCGAATAGTCCCGCGCCCAGCCGACGGGGCGGTGACAGGCCCGAGCCCACACGGGGCGCGGTGCTTCCCCGCGGGCCTGTCGCGTCCCGTGCGCCCCGCCGCAAGAGGCCTCCTGCGGCGGGGTCCCTTCGTGTCTCCGGGTCGTGTCTCCGGGGCAGGCCGCCGTCTCACACGTATCTCACGGCCCGCGTGTGAGGCGTCGGCCGAGGCGCTTCTGACCTGGCCCATCTGGTCGGTTGCGGCCGACAGGCGGTCCCCGCGACCACTTCGTAGAGTCGGAGCATGGATCTGCCGGTGATGCCGCCCGTGAAGCCCATGCTCGCCAAGTCCGTGCCGGCGATTCCGCCGGACATGCACTACGAGGCGAAGTGGGACGGCTTCCGGGCGATCGTCTTCAGGGACGGCGACGAGGTCGAGATCGGCAGCCGTACGACGAAGTCGCTGGTCCGGTACTTTCCCGAGCTGGTGGAGGCGCTGCGGGAGCGGCTGCCGGAGCGCTGTGTGGTGGACGGCGAGATCGTGATCGCGCGCGACGGGCGGCTGGACTTCGACGCGCTGACGGAACGCATCCACCCCGCGGCCTCGCGTGTGAAGACGCTCGCCGAGCGGACCCCGGCGTCGTTCGTGGCGTTCGACCTGCTCGCGCTCGCCGACGAGTCGCTGCTTGACGTGCCGCTGGGGGACCGGCGGGCGCTGCTGGTGATGGCGTTGTCCGGGGCCACGGCTCCCGTGCATGTGGCGCCGGCGACCACGGACATCGAGGTGGCGCGGCAGTGGTTCGAGCAGTACGAGGGCGCGGGGCTCGACGGGGTGGTCGCCAAGCCGCTCACGCTGCGCTACCGGCAGGACGAGCGCCTGATGTTCAAGGTCAAGCACGAGCGAACGGCGGACGTGGTGGTCGCGGGCTACCGCCTCCACAAGAGCGGGCCGGTGGTCGGTTCGCTGCTGCTCGGCCTGTACGACGCCGGGGGCACGTTGCAGCACGTGGGCGTGTGCGCGGCGTTCACGATGAAGCGGCGCGAGGAGCTGGTCGCGGAGCTGGAGCCGCTGCGCATGGAGTCGGTGGCGGGGCATCCGTGGGCGGCCTGGGCGGAGGAGGCCGCGCACGAGTCGGCACGGCTGCCGGGCGCGCCCAGCCGATGGTCGGGCAAGAAGGACCTCTCCTGGGTGCCCGTTCTGCCGGAGCGGGTGTGCGAGGTGGCGTACGAACACATGGAGAACGGCCAGCGCTTCCGGCACACGGCCCGCTTCCGCCGCTGGCGCCCCGACCGCACGCCCGAGAGCTGCACGTATGCCCAGCTGGAGGAGCCGGTCGGCTACGACCTGGCGGACATCTTCGGACCGCAGGACTGACCAGGGACTGACCAGGACTGACACGGACTGACACGGAACGAGGCCCGCGGGCGGGCGCCCGGGCGCCCGCCGCCGAACCGTCGGCATGTCTCGATCAGTCATCAACTTCGACTGATCGACCCATCCAACGCACGCAATCAGAACCAAGCGGGTATGGCCATCAATGAACTTATAAGCGCACAATCATTAACACGAGACTGGTGGCAACGGTGGGCATGAGACGCATGGCGCGCAGGCGGCGCCGCACGATGACAGCGGCGCTGCTGGCCGCCGCGGTGGCCGCCTCCCTGGCGTCGGGCTGCACGACACCGGGTGGCCCGCGCGACGACGGCCGCGGCCAAGCCCCGGACAGCACGGAGAGCACCGCACCCAGCGCCGGTTCGCCACTCGCCGTGAAGATCGACAACGTCCGCGGTGCCAGGCCGCAGACGGGCCTGGACGCCGCGGACATCGTGTATGCCGAGCAGGTGGAGGGCGGCCTCAGCCGGCTGATGGCGGTGTACGCGACCAAGCTCCCGAAGACCATAGGCCCGGTGCGCAGCGCACGCGAGTCCGACCTGGAGCTCCTGCGCCAGTTCAACGAGCCGACGCTCGCCTTCTCGGGAGCACAGGGCAAGCTGCTGCCGCTGATCGACAAGGCGCCCTTGCACGCGGTGTCTCCGGGCAATGACTCGGACGCGTACTTCCGGGGCACGGACAAACCCACCCCGCACAACCTCTATCTGCGCCCCCAGCGCCTCCTGGCGTCCGCGCCGGGAGCGGACGCGCTGACGACGGGCTTCCGGTACGGCGCGCCGCCCGCGGGCGGCAAGGCCGAGACCATGCGCACGGTCCGCTTCCCCGCGGCCCGCTTCACCTTCGACTGGTCCAAGGACCGGCAGCGCTGGCTGGTGTCGATGGACGGCACACCGACGGTCACGACCGACGGCAAGCGGGTGGCCGCCTCGACGGTCGTCGTGCAGTACGTGAAGGTACGGAAGTCCCAGTTCCACGACTACTTGGGCAACAACACGCCCTTCACGGAAACCGTCGGCTCGGGCACGGCGAAGGTCCTGCGCGACGGCAAGGCCTTCGACGCCGCCTGGAAGCGCCCGACGGCCACGGACGGCACGGAATTCACGACGAACGGCACCCCGATGAACTTCGCGAAGGGCCAGGTGTGGGTGGTGTTCGCAAAGGCGTGAGCCCGCCTCAGCGCTGGGAGACGAGGGGCTCTGCCGAACTGCCGGGGTTACGCAACCCCTCCGCCGCATCCGACACCCGCTGGAGCAGATCGAAGAAAACGACCTGCTCCTCACCGGACAACGGCGCCAGGAACACCTGATTCATCCGAGCCGTCCGTACGGTCAGCTTCCGATGAACCCGCACGCCCTCGTCGGTGAGGCGCAGCAGAAACCGTCGCCCGTCCTGCGGATCACGGACCTTGTCCAGCAGTCCGCGCCGGCCGAGCCGACTGATCACCTCGGCGATGGTGGACCGGTCGAGCCCCACCCGCTCCCCCACCGTCCGCTGGTCGAGCCCCGGCTCGGCGACGAGCGCGTTCAGGACCGCGAACTGCGGCGAGGTGATCTCCTCGGAGACCATCGTGTTCCACAGCAGGTAGTGCGCCTGCTGCAGCCGCCGGGCCAGGTGCCCGGGGTGGGTGGACAGATCCACCGCGGCCATGTGCGCTCCCTATTCGTTGGTGTACTGAACGATACCGGGCAGCCGCTCCCCTTGTCTCGCCGCGCGGAGGAGACTCTGAGCTGCTGATTCCCTGAAAGTCTTGACGGTTCAGGGCGAGGATGGCAGCGTGTTTGAAACCTTGGAGAAATACTCAGTGCCCTGACTAATTGGGCCGGGGACGCTCAGGAGAGATGGGGCTTCGCAGATGGACAAGGTGGTCGCCACAGCCGCCGAGGCGGTGGCCGATGTGCAGGACGGCGCGTCGCTCGCGGTCGGGGGGTTCGGCCTCAGCGGGGTGCCGAACGTGCTGATCCAGGCGTTGTACGAGCGCGGGGTGTCCGGTCTGGGCGTGGTGTCCAACAACTGCGGGGCCATGGAGTCCGGCCTCGCGATCCTCCTGGCGGCGGGCCGCATCGCCCGCGTGACGGGGTCGTACATCGGGGCGAACAAGGAGTTCGCCCGGCAGTATCTGGCCGGGGAGCTGGAGGTGGAGATGATCCCGCAGGGCACGCTCGCCGAGCGGCTGCGGGCCGGCGGGGCCGGTATCCCCGCCTTCTACACCCCGGCCGGGGTCGGCACCCAGGTCGCGGACGGTGGGCTGCCCTGGCGCTACGACGGGGCGGGCGGCGTCGCGCTGGCCTCTCCGCCGAAGGAGGTGCGGGAGTTCGACGGCACCCAGTACGTCCTGGAGCACGGCATCCGCACCGACTTCGCGCTGGTCCGGGCGGCGAAGGGCGACCGGCACGGCAACCTCGTCTTCGCCAAGTCCTCCCGCAACTTCAACCCGCTGGCCGCGATGGCCGGGCGGGTGACCATCGCCGAGGTCGAGGAACTCGTGGAGCCCGGCGAGATCGACCCGGACGCGGTGCATCTGCCGGGCATCTTCGTGCAACGGGTGGTCGCCCTCACCCCCGAGCAGGCGAACCACAAGCTGATCGAGAAGCGGACGGTTTCCGCGCCCGCGACCAACGGGACGGTGAGCCAGTAATGGCCTGGAGCAGGGAAGAGATGGCCGCCCGCGCCGCGCGCGAACTCCGGGACGGCCAGTACGTGAACCTGGGCATCGGTCTGCCGACACTGATCCCCAACTACCTCCCGCCGGGCGTCGAGGTGATCCTGGAGTCGGAGAACGGCATCCTGGGCACCGGCCCGTATCCCACCGAGGAGCAGGTCGACCCGGATCTGATCAATGCCGGGAAGGAGACCGTCACGGTGCTGCCGGGGGCCTCCTACTTCGACTCGTCGCTGTCCTTCGGGATGATCCGCGGTGGGCACATCGACGTCGCGGTGCTGGGCGCGATGCAGGTCTCCGCGGCCGGGGACCTCGCGAACTGGGCCATCCCCGGCAAGATGATCACCGGGATCGGCGGGGCGATGGACCTGGTGCACGGCGCCCGGCAGGTGATCGTCGTGATGACCCATACCGCCAAGGACGGCAGTCCGAAGATCCTGGAGGAGTGCGCGCTGCCGCTGACCGGCAAGGCGTGCGTCAACCGGATCATCACCGACCTGGGCGTGCTGGACGTGACGGACGAGGGGCTGGTGCTGGTGGAGACCGCGCCGGGTGTCACCGTCGAGGAGATCGCGGCGAAGACCGCCGCCAAGGTGCACACGCCGGAGGAGCTCTCATGAGGGACGTCTACATCGTCGATGCCGTGCGGACCCCGTTCGGCAAGTACAACGGCTCCCTCGCGTCCGTCCGCCCGGACGACCTGGCCGCGCACGCGATCCGTGAACTATTGGCCCGTACCCCGGACTTGGATCCGTCGCGGATCGAGGACGTGTACTTCGGCAACGCGAACGGCGCGGGCGAGGAGAACCGCAACGTCGCCCGGATGGCCGCGCTCCTGGCGGGCCTGCCCACCTCCGTGCCCGGCGTGAGCGTCAACCGGCTGTGCGCCTCCGGGCTGGAAGCCGTCCTCCAGGCCGCCCGCGCCATCGCCTGCGGCGACGCGCACATCGCCCTGGCCGGCGGGGTGGAGTCGATGACCCGGGCCCCCTACGTGCTGCCCAAGAACGACAAGCCCTTCCCCGCCGGGCACGCCGAGCTGTACTCCACCACGCTGGGCTGGCGGATGGTCAACCCGAAGATGGACCCGCAGTGGACCATCCCGCTGGGCGAGTCCGCCGAACTCATCGCCGACAAGCACAAGATCACGCGTGAGCAGCAGGACGAGTTCGCCCTCCACAGCCACCGCAAGGCGGCTGCCGCGCAGGCGGCGGGCCGGTTCGACGGCGAGATCGCCCCCGTGCCGGTCCCGCAGCGCAAGGGTGACCCGGTCGCCTTCGGCCGCGACGAGTGCGTACGCGCCGAGGCGTCGCTCGAGGCCATGGCCCGCCTCAAGCCGTCCTTCCGCAAGGAGAACGGCACGGTGACCGCGGGCAACGCCTCCCCGCTCAACGACGGCGCCGCCGCCCTGCTGCTGGTCGACGAGGAGGGGCTCAAGGCCACCGGCCGCGAACCGCTCGCCCGTATCTCCGCATCCGGGGTCTCCGCGCTCGACCCGCACTACTTCGGCCTGGCCCCCGTCGAAGCCGTCAACCGCGCCCTCGCCAAGGCGGGTAAGACATTTGACGACCTGTCAACTCTCGAACTGAACGAGGCCTTCGCCGCCCAGGTCCTCGGCTGCCTCGCCGAGTGGCCCGAGTTCGACCCGGCCGTGCTCAACCCGCAGGGCGGCGCCATCGCACTGGGCCACCCGCTGGGCGCCTCCGGGGCCCGCCTCGCCGGCACCGTCGCCCACCAACTCGCCCGCCAGGGCTCCGGAGTCGGCGTCGCCACCCTCTGCATCGGCGTGGGCCAGGGCCTCGCCCTCGTACTGGAGCGTTAGGAACTCTCATGGCTCTCACCCAGTCGGACATCGACATCGAGATCAAGGATCTCCAGGACTCGTACGACAAGGCGGTCGCCGGCGGCGCACCGGTCCTGCACCATCCGCGGCGCGACTACGCCCCGTACCGCAGCTCTCTCCTGCGTCACCCCAACCAGCCGCTGGTCGCCGTGAGCGGCGGTGACCCCGAGACGGTCGAGCTGTCCGGGCCGGTCTTCGGCGTCACCGACATCACCGAGCACGACCACGACCTCACCCTTCAGCACCGCGGCGAGCCGATCGGCGAGCGCATGACCGTCTCGGGGCGGCTGCTCGACCGCGACGGCCGACCCGTGCGCGGCCAGCTCGTCGAGATCTGGCAGGCCAACGCCGCCGGCCGGTACGCCCATCTGCGGGAGCAGCACCCGGCGCCGCTCGACCCCAACTTCACCGGTGTGGGGCGGACCCTGACGGACGATCAGGGCCGGTACTCGTTCACCACGATCAAGCCGGGCCCGTACCCGTGGGGCAACCACACCAACGCGTGGCGGCCCGCACACATCCACTTCTCGGTCTTCGGTACGGCGTTCACCCAGCGGCTCGTGACGCAGATGTACTTCCCGAGCGACCCGCTGTTCCGGTACGACCCGATCCTGCAGTCGGTGACGGACGAGGCGGCCCGCAATCGCCTGATCGCCACGTACAACCACGATCTCTCCCAGCCCGAGTTCTCGATGGGCTACGAATGGGACATCGTCCTCGACGGTCCCTCCGCCACCTGGATCGAGGAAGGCCGTTGAGTATGGCCGAGCAACTGCTCCCCACCCCGTCCCACACCATCGGCCCCTTCTACGGCCACGCGCTCCCCTTTCCGGACGGCGGGCAGGTCGCGCCCCAGGGCCACCCCGACGCGATCACCCTGCACGGGTACGTGTTCGACGGCGCGGGCAACCCGATTCCCGACGCCCTGCTGGACTTCTGGCAGGCGGCGCCCGACGGCTCGCTGAAAGGCGCCCCCGGCTCGATGCGCCGCGACCCGTCGACGGGCGGCTTCGTGGGCCGCAACGGCGTCGACTTCACGGGCTACGGGCGGGTGCCCACCGACGCCGACGGGCACTATGCGCTCCACACGCTGCCGCCGGGCAACGCCGGGCTGCCGTACATCAGCGTGTGCGTGTTCGCGCGCGGTCTGACGCACAACCTCTTCACCCGCGCGTACCTCGCCGACGGCGCGGACCCGCTGCTCGACTCGCTCCCGGCCGACCGGCGCGCCACGCTGATCGCGGCCGAGGGCGCGAACCGGACGTACTGTTTCGACATCCGCCTTCAGGGCGAAGGCGAAACGGTCTTCCTGGAGTTCCAGTGACAGCTGTCGACCCTGTCGATCCCGACGGTTCCGGCGTTCCCGTCGGTTCCGTCGGTTCCGTCGGTTCCGGCGATCCCGTGGGGGGCGACGACGTCGGGCTCCTCGCCCCCGGGCGAGCGGGCTCCCCCGCCGAGTCCGCGACGGGCGACCGCGCCTTCCTTCAGGCGCTGCTCGACGCGGAGGCGGCACTCACTCGCGCGCAGGCCTCGCTCGGGCTCGCCCCGGCGCAGGCGGCGGACGCGGTGACCGCCGCGGCTGCCGACGCGGCGCGCTTCGACGTCCGCGCGCTCGCGCTGCGCGCGCGGGCCGGCGGCAACCCGGTGATTCCCCTGGTCGCGGACCTGGGCGCGGCGGTCGGCACCGAGCACTCCGCCTACGTCCACCGGGGCGCGACCAGCCAGGACATCATGGACACGGCGACGATGCTGGTGGCCGTACGGACGCTGAACCTGGTCCTGGCCGACCTCGCCCGCACGGAGCGTGCGCTGGCGCGCCTCGCGCGCGAGCACCGCGACACGGTCATGCCGGGGCGGACCCTCACCCAGCACGCCGTGCCGACCACCTTCGGGCTGAAGGCGGCCGGCTGGCGGTCGCTGGCGCTGGACGCGAGGGACCGCGTCCAGGCCGTACGTGACGGTCTCCCGGCCCAACTCGGCGGCGCGGCAGGCACACTGGCCGCCTTCACCGCGTACGGCGCCTCGGACACGCGCGTGCTCGTCGAGGCATACGCCCGTGAACTCGGCCTCGCCGCACCGGTGTTGCCCTGGCACACCCTCCGCACGCCCGTCGCCGATCTGGCGGGCGCCCTCGCGTTCACCGCGGGCGCCCTCGGCAAGGCGGCCACGGACGTGCTCGCCCTCGCGCGCACGGAGATCCGTGAGCTGAGCGAGGGCACCGGCGGCGGGTCCTCCGCCATGCCGCACAAGGCGAACCCGGTGCGCTCCACCCTCGTCGCCGCCGCGGCCCGCCGGGCGCCGCAGCTCGCCGCGACGCTGTACGGATCCCTGGCCGCCGAGGACGAACGGCCCGCCGGTGCCTGGCACGCCGAGTGGGAGCCCCTCCGTGACCTGCTCCGTCTGGTCGGCGGGGCCGCGCGCGACGCGGCCGAGCTGACCGAGGGGCTCCAGGTCCACTCGGACGCGATGCGCGCGCACCTGGACCTCACGCACGGCCTGATCGTCTCCGAGCGGCTGTCCGCCGAACTCGCGCCGGTGCTCGGACGGGCCCGCGCCAAGGAACTGCTCACGCGGGCCGCGCTGCGAGCCGGCGCCGAGGACCGGCCGCTCGTGGAACTCCTCGCCGAGGAGCCCGAGTTGAAGGACCTCGACCTGGCGGCCCTCACCGACCCCACCCAGTACACCGGCTCCGCCGGAGCCCTCACCGACCGTGCCCTGGAGCGACGTTGACCAACCGATCGCCCGTCCCCACAGGCAAGTTGCTGCACCACCGCGCCGAGGGACCCGCAACCGCTCCCCCACTCCTCCTCGGCCCCTCCCTCGGCACGTCGACGGCCCTGTGGGACAAGGTCGCGCCCGAACTCTCCGTCACCCACCGGATCGTGCTCTGGGACCTGCCGGGCCACGGTGACTCCCCCGCGGACCTGATCGGCCCCGGCGCGACCGTCGCCGAGCTCGCCCGACTCGTCCTCGCCCTCGCCGACTCGCTCGGCATCGACCGGTTCTCGTACGCCGGTGTCTCCCTCGGCGGGGCGGTGGGGCTGCATCTGGCGGTGCACCACCCGGAGCGGGTCGAGAGGCTCGCCGTGATCTGTTCCTCCGCCCACTTCAACGGGTCCAAGCCGTGGGAGGAGCGGGCCGCGCGCGTACGCGCCGAGGGGCTGGCCGAGCTCGCGGAGGGCGCCGACTCCCGTTGGTTCACGCCCGGCTTCACCGTTCCGGAGCTGATCGAGGACCACCGCACGGCGGATCCGGACGCGTACGCCGCGTGCTGTGACGCGCTCGCGGCCTTCGACATCCGTGAGCAGTTGCCGCGGATCGGCGCGCGCACGCTGCTCGTCGCCGGCCGTGAGGATCCCGCGACGCCGCCCGCCCACCTCCGCGAGATCGCGGACGCGGTGCCCGGTGCCACGCTCGTCGAGATCCCGGGCGCCTCGCACCTCGCGCCGGCGCAGTGCCCGGAAGCCGTACTCACCGCCCTGCGCGCGCACCTCGACGGTGGCGCCAAGCGGGGTATGGAGGTGCGCCGGCAGGTGCTCGGTGACGAGCACGTGGACCGGGCGCAGGCCCGGCAGTCGGAGTTCACGGCGCGGTTCCAGGACTTCATCTCGCGGTACGCGTGGGGCGAGATCTGGACGGACGAGACCCTGGCACGCCGCGAACGCAGCATGATCACGCTGACCGCACTGGTCGCGCACGGGCACTACGACGAACTGGCGATGCACATCCGCGCCGCCCGCCGCAACGGGCTCACACCGGAGGAGATCGGCGCGGTACTGCTGCAGACCGCCGTGTACTGCGGGGTGCCGGCGGCCAACTCGGCTTTCGCCGTGGCGCAGCGGGTGCTCGCGGAGGAGGACGAAGCCGCCGGGTGACACTGCCGGTCGTAGGAAGGTGCCCCAGGGTGACCCTGGTGGTCGTACCCTCAGCAGCACCTCGTACCGCCCGCGCCCCCGTGCCTAGGGTGGAGGCATGCCCACTGTTCTGATCACCGGCGCCACCTCCGGACTCGGCCGCTACGTCGCCTTCGAGCTCGCCCGCTCCGGATACGTCGTCCTCGCCCACGGCCGCGGCCCGGGACGTACGGAGCGGCTGATCGCCGAGCTGCGCACGGAGGGCGAGGCGCACGGCTTCGTCGCGGACCTGGCGTCGCTGGCACAGGTGCGTGAGCTGGGTTCGCGGGTCGCCGCCGCCCACTCCCGGCTCGATGTACTGATCAACAACGCGGGGGTGGGCTTCGGCGCTCCCGGTGCCGGTCGTGAGGAGAGCGCCGACGGTCACGAGCTGCGGCTCGCGGTCAACTACCTCGCCCCCGTCGCTCTCACGCGCGCCCTGCTGCCTCTGCTGCGCGCGAGCGCCCCCTCGCGCATCGTCAACGTCGGTTCGGCGGGTCAACTGCCCCTGGACTTCGACGACTTCGAGACGACACGGAACTACGACGGGGTGACGGCGTACCGCCGCAGCAAACTCGCCCTGGCCGCCCATAGCTTCGCCCTCGCCGAGGAGCTCGCGGGCACCGGCGTCTCCGTCAACGTGCTGCACCCCGCCACCTTCATCGACACCGCGATGGTCCGTGAGGCGAGCATCGAGCCCCTGTCCACCATCTCCGACGGAGCGGCGGGCGTACTGGCCCTCGCCACCACGGAGGCGGGGCAGGACAACACCGGCCGGTACTTCGACGGTACGAGTCCCTCGCGGGCCCGTGCGGAGGCGTACGACCGTGACGTGTGGAAGCGCCTGGAGGCGGCCACGGACCGGCTGCTCGGGGCCTGAGCGCTCCGCAGGAAGTGCCGTGATAGTCCGTGGATCGTCTGCGGGTCCGTCGTGGCTGGTCGCGCAGTTCCCCGCGCCCCTCCGGGGGCGCCTGCCGCGGCCTCAGCGGGCGACGCGGCCCGAGTCCAGTGCCTCCCGCGCCCTGGTCACCAGGCCGTCCGCGCCGCAGGAACGCGCCAGCGTCAGGCCGCGCTCGAGTTCCGTCACGGAGCGGGACGCGATGCCGAAGTCCACGCGGGCCGCGGCGTGTTCGTAGGCACAGGGCGACGCTTCGAGATACGCGACGGCCTGGGCGTGCAGCGCGACCGAGCGCTGGCCGGTCTCCAGGGCGGCCGCGCAGCGGAGGGCCTCACCGATGGCCGTGTCGGTGCCGAAGCGCTCGGCCTGGACACGGGCGTCGGCGGCCACCTCGGCGGCGCGCCGCGGATCCTGGACGGCGAGCGTCCTGGCGAGGTCTCCCGCCCAGGGAGCCATCACCGTGTTGTGGCCGCCGCGGGCCACGGACATCTTCTCGGCGGTCTCCAGCTCGTTCACGCCCTCCTCGACACTCCCGGTGGCGATCAGCAGGCGGCCCCTTATCGAGTGGGTGTCCGGCAGGACGATCGTGGACGGATGGGGCGGCTCGAAGGAGTACCGCTCGGCGATCTCCTCGGCCTCGCCGACGTGGCCGCGGGCGAGCAGCGTGTCGATGAGCATGCAGGCGGCGGCCCAGTGCATGGGCAGTCCGCGGCCCACCCGGTCCGCCCGCCGCAGCGCCTCGCGCAGGAACTCCTCCGCGTCCCTGAGGCGGCCCCGTCTGCGGTGCACATAGCCCGCGAAGGCGGTCGCGATGGCCAGATGGCCGCCGCTCCACCCGGCGGTCTCGTACGTCCGCTGGGCCTCGGTGAAGAGGCTTTCGGCGCGGTCGAGGCGGTCCGCGTACGTGTACGAGATGCCGAGCATCATGAGGAGCTCGAAGCTCCACTCGGTGTCGGTCCAGCCGAGGCCGGGCGCGAGGCGGCCGTTGACGAGGGCGCGGTCGCAGAGCTCGACGACCTCCTCGGCGTTCTCCCCGCGGGTCATGACGTCGAAGGCGCGCAGGATCAGCAGGGCGCGCTCGGAGTTGTCGCGGCCGGTGAGCGGTTTGACGAGGTGGGCGAGGCGGCGGGAGCGGCCGGGCGGGTCCTCCTCGGCGGCGTGCATGCCCTCCCACATGTAGTGCACGGCCTGCAGGCGCATCCGAGCGGGACCGGCACCGAGCCGGGCGGCCTCCGCGTCGACTGTGGAGACCGCGTCCTCCAACTGGTCGTTGTGGACGAGTGCTTGGGAGAGCCGGCAGACCGCGTCGACGCGGAGTTCCTCCTCCAGGCCGTGCACGGTGAGCGCCTCCCGAAGGTGCGCGATCGTGGTCGCGGGTGAGGTGAGGAGCGTGGCGCAGCCCAACTCGTAGAGCACGCGCGCGTGGACCTCCGGGAGCGGCGGTTCCAGCAGGGCGCGCTCCAGGCAGCGGCGGGCCGCGTCCGGGGCGCCGACGGCGAGGTGCTCGCGGGCGGCCTCGCGCATCTGCTCGACGAGTTCGGGGTCGTCGTCCGGGTGCACCTCGAGGAGGTGACGGGAGGCCGCCGCGGCACCGAGTCCCGAGGCGGTGACGACGGAGGCGGCCACGCCGTGCATCGCGGTGCGCAGCGCGTCCGGGATCGAGCGGTAGACGGCGGTGGCGATGAGCGGATGGACGAACTCCAGGTCCCCTTCGATGACTTGCCCGGTTGTCCGGTCGGCCTCGGTGAGGATGCGCGCCGCACCCAGGAGCGTCGCGCAGCGCTCCGCCTCGTCCCGCTGCATGCCGGCCAGCTCGGCCGCCAGGTCCAGGGAGATCTGCGTACCGAGGATCGCGGCGGCCCAGGCGAACCGGGTGGCGTCGACGCCGAGACCTTCGAGCCGGTCGACGAGTCCGCGGCCGCGCGCCGAGCGGTTCAGGGCGCGCAGTCCGGCGGCCGACTCCTCGACCGGTTCGAGTTCGGTGTCCTGGACCTTGGCGAGGAGTTCCACGGTCTCGTACGGGTTGCCGCCGGTGACCGCCCAGACCTCACGGCAGAACGGGGCGTCGGCGTGCGCGCCGAGCGTGGCGCGGGTCAGCCCGGCCGTGGCCTCCGGGGTCAGCGCGCGCACCGTCGGCATCGGGCGGGCGAGAGCCTCGATCGCGTCGAGGTGGCGGGCGCCCTCGCCGGTGACGTCGCCGGGGCGGCGGGCGACCAGCACGAGGACGGGCAGGTCGTCGAGGCGCTCCGCGAACGCGGCGAGCCAGTGCAGGGTCTCCTGGTCGGCCCAGTGCGCGTCGTCGACGAGAAGCACCAGCGGCCACTCGCGCCGGGCGAGCCTGCGCACGGCCGCGACCAGGCCGTCGCACACGCCCTGCGGGTCGGCCTGGCGGTCACCCGGTTCCGCTATGCCCAGGGCGGGGCCCGCGATGTCGTACCAGTCGCCGAAGTACTCACGCGCCTCGTCGGGCATCAGCGCCACGAGTGCGGGCTGCAGCAACTGCCGTACGACATTGAAGGGGACGGACGTGATGGTCTCGCCGCCGCGCGCCGACCACACCGTGCACTTGCGCGCCTCCGCGATCCGGCGCGACTCGGCGAGGAGCGCGGTCTTGCCGATGCCCGCGTCGCCGGTGAACACCAGCAGGCTGCCTGAGGCGGAGCCGGCGCACAGGGCGTCGACCGCCTCCGCGACCGCGGCGAGTTCCGCGTCGCGCTCCCAGAGGGGTGCCGAGGCGGCCGTTCCCGGCCGTACCTCCGTCATCCCGCTACCTCCCCAGGTCGCCCAAACGACGTACAGACCTTGAGCCTAGCCCTCCGGAAGGCACGATGGAGCCTGGTCGGGACACCTGTTGCCGCCACGGGTGACGGCGGAGGCCCGGAGGCGACGGACGGCGCCGCCGACCTGCACGGGAAAAAGTAATAAACCGTCAACAGCGGTGCACTGAAACCGACTTCCCGCCATCCCGCCGCCGGAGGTGACGCCGGGGCGGGACGGTCTGCCGTGGCTGCTCCCGGGTGCGAAACAGCCGGTGCGGCCGGTGGCCGAGCGGAATGGATCCGGGTCCTCTCATCCGGCTTTCACGCACGCCTCATACGGTGGACCCATGACGCAGGCGACTCCCCCCGGCTGGTATCCCGATCCCGGGCAGACAAATGACGGCCCCGCCACGCAGCGCTGGTGGGACGGTAGGACATGGACGGAGCAGGTCCGCCCCGCGGAGTCGGGCGCGGTATGGGGTCCCCCGGGGTTCCCGCCGGGCGCCGGGCCGTATGCGGGTGCGCAGCCCGGCGGCCCGCGGCGCGGAGTGCGCACGGCGATAGCCGTCGCCGCGGCCGTGGCGGTGCTCACGGGCATCGGCGGCGGCGTGTACGCGCTGACCGCGAACGACGGTTCGGGCGGCGGCGATTCGAGCAACGCCCAGCCGGCCCCGACGCAGCCGGGCGGTCCGCAGGGTCAGGACGGCGGCAGCCAGGGCGGCCCGGACGGCGGCGAGAGCGCCGTCCCGCAGCCGCTGCCGTCCGAGGAGGGCTACGCCACCGATCCGATCAACGGCATCAGCCTCCCCGTGCCCGACGGCTGGAGCGGCGGGACCATCCAGGTGGGCGCCCAGGTGACGTCCAAGGACTCCTACAAGTGCCCCGGCGACACCTCGGCGAAGTGCACGCGCGGCGGCGCCTACTCCGCCCCCGCACTCGCGCTGGAGCTCAAGGCCACCACGGCCGAGGCAGCCGCGAAGGAGGACATCTCCAAGAACGCCGAGGAGTCCTACGGCGGCAAGAGCTACGGCAAGATCACCTCGCACGAGGAACTCTCCTCCGAGGCGGTCACCGTGGCCGGGCAGAAGGGCTACGCGGTCCGTTGGAAGGTCGTCACGAGCAAGGGCGACGACGGCTACGTCGAGTCGCTCGTCTTCCCGGCCCCGGCCAACTCCAAGCAGCTCGTCGTCGTGCGCTTCGGCATCGATGTCAGCTCCGAGGCACCCAAGCAGTCCGTGATCGACGAGATAACCAAGGGCATCAAGGAGTCCTCGGGCGGCGGCAACGGACAGGACGTATAGCCGACGGTCCCGACGTACAGCCGACGGACCGGGCGCCAGTCGGCCGGGTGAGGCGCCTCTCCGCTCAAGAGGAACCCCACCCGGCCGGGGGGTGCGCGCCGCCCCCGTCCCCACGGTGCGGCGCGAGCAGGTCGCCGTCCAGTCATCCCGTGGACGGCGGCCTGGGTCTCAGGTGGCCTCCGAGAGGCCGAGGGCCGGCAGCAGGGCCACCTCCACATAGCGGACGAGGTAGTCCGCGTCCGCGTTTCGCCCCTCGAGGACCGGCCGGACGCGGATCATGCCCAGCAGCTGTGCGGGCACGAACTCCAGGGCCGGATGGTCGGCGGCGATCTCGCCCCGGTCGACCGCGCGCCGGATCATCTCCTGGAGCGAGCCGAGGTCGGGTTCGATGAGCGCGTCGCGCAGCGCGTACTGCAGCTCTTCGTCCTGCATGACGGCCTGCCCGAGCGCCTGCAACAGCTTGGCGTCGTCGTCGGAGCACGCGCCCGCGGCGCGCGCGGCCGCGCGCAGATCTCCGGCGAGCGAGCCGGTGTCGATGCCCCCGAACCGCGGGCATCGGTTGGCGCGCAGCGCGGCCGCCACGAGCTGGGGCTTCGTCTTCCACTGCCGGTAGAGCGTGGACTTGCTGCACCGGGTGCTGGCGGCGATGCCCTCCATGGTCAGCGCGTCATAGCCGCACGCGCGCATCTGCTCGAGCGCGGCGTCGAAGAACTCCTGCTCACGCTCGGGCGTGATCTTGGAGCGGCGCGAGGCGACGACCGTCTCCGGTCCGTCCGCTGCCTGCGACGTCATGGCTCTTCTCCTCGCTCGTCTCCGCGACCCCGGTGGGCCCGCTTCTCCGTGTGCTTCTCAGTGTGTCGTAACTCCTATCGATACGCCAGTGTACCGATACGGCTTCGTATCGGTACACTGGCGTATCGATGAGCCTTGGACAGGACCCACTCCTGTGTCGAGTGGATCCCCTCCTGGGCTCACCACGCACCAGCACACGCAAGACCTTCAGCGAAAGGGCCGGGGGATGGAATGCCGAACCGAGCCTGCAGAGAAGGGGTCCGCCGCGATATCGCGGCCGCCCCTCGTCCGTGAGCTCCTGCTCGTCGCGGGGCTCTTCCTCGTCTACAAGCTCGGCCGGCAGCTGGCCACGGGCCACACCGCCGAGGCCTTCGACAACGCACACCGGGTGTGGGACCTGGAACGGTTCGCGCACCTGCCCGGCGAGGGCGCCGTACAGTCCGCGCTGCTGCACAGCGACACCCTCGTGCACATCGTCAACACCTACTACGCGACCGTCCACTTCCCCGCCACCGCGGCCTTCCTGACCTGGTTGTACCTGCGACGGCCCGGGCACTATGTGTGGGCCCGCCGGATCCTCGCCGCGATCACCGCAGCCGCCCTGGTGGTGCACCTCACGTTCCCGCTCGCCCCGCCGCGCATGCTCGCCGCGACGGGCCTCGTCGACACGGGGCAGGTGTACGGGCCCACGGTGTACGGCGCGTCGCCCGCGGCCGACTCACTGTCGAACCAGTTCGCGGCGATGCCGTCGCTGCACTTCGGCTGGGCCCTGATCGTGGCGATCGGCCTGATCGCCGCGACCCGGTCCCGATGGCGCCCGCTGTGGCTGCTGCATCCGCTGCTCACCCTGCTGGTCATCGTCGGTACGGCGAACCACTACTGGCTCGACGCGATCATGGCGGCCGCGCTCCTCGGCGTCGCCCTCGTCGTGATCCGTCCGCCGCGCCGGACGGCGACGCCCACGGAGCCCGACCGGGAGAGCGCACTCGCCGACGGTCCCGTATCGGATGCGCTGGACAAGCCTGCGACTCCCGACGTAACCGAAGCGCCGGAGCTCGTGGGAGCCGGGCGATGAGCGCCACCCTCGCCGCCGTCGTCCTGTCGCTGTTCTCGGCCGTCGCGTACGCGGCCGCCGCCGTGGCGCAGGAGCGGCTCGCCTCGCGCACCGCCGACTCCGGGGTACTGCGTCTGCTGGGCAGCGGTGCCTGGTGGTGGTCGGTGGGCCTCAACGCGTCGGCCGCGCTGATGCACGTGGCCGCCCTCAAGTACGGGACCCTCACGCTGGTCCAGCCGCTCGGCGCGCTCACCCTGGTCGCCGCGGTGCCGCTGGGCGCGCGGATGGCGGGGCGGCGGGTCACCTCCGTCGAGTGGCGCGGTACTGCGCTGACGCTGGCCGGGCTCGCCGCGGTGCTCGTCACGGCGTCCGGGCCCGCGCCCGACGATGTGCTGAGCGTCCCGCAGGCGCTGGCCGTCGCGGGCGCGACCGCGGCCCTGATCGGCGTACTGGCCCGGCCGGGCGCGCGCCCCGGGCTGCGGCACGCGACCGCGTCCGGCTTCGCCTCGGGCGTCGCCTCGGCGCTCACACAGACCGTCACGGTCGCCGTCACGGACCGCTCGGGTCCGCTGCTCAGCGGGCAGGTGATCGTGGTGGCGCTGCTGGTCGCGGCCTTCGCGGCGGGCGGGCTGCTGCTGTCGCAGACCGCCTACAAGGGCGGCCTCGGCGCGCCGCTCGCGGTGGTCACGCTGGCCAATCCGATCGCCGCCGCGGTGATCGGGCTCTCGCTGCTCGGCGACCGGTTGCAAGGCGGCGCGGCGGGTCTGCTGCTGGCGCTGGCCGGTGCGGGGATCGCGGCCTGGGGTGTGGTGACGCTGTCGCGCTCGGCCCCGGAGCCGGTGCCTGTGGCGGTGGAGCCCTTCACGGAGGCTCGGGTGGACGAGGAACATCCGGTGGACGAGGAGCATCCGGTGGCCGCGGTCCTCGCCTTGGAGCCCGGATCGGCGTCGTACGAACCCTCGTTGCTGCCG
>NZ_VWMY01000031.1:9102-56183 GCF_008905045.1 Streptomyces albicerus | reverse complement strand
AAGGGCGGTTGCGAGTGTCCGCAACCGCCCTTCCCGCATGACGAACCGTGTGTCAGCCCAGCCCTCGCTTGTCCTGCTTGAGCGCCGTGTCGACGGTCAGCGCCGTCGCCACCACGAGGCTCAACAGGGGCTCGGGAAGCTGGTAGTGGATCTGCAGGACGTAGTTGTCCGCGGTCGTGAACATCGTCTTGGCGAGGCCTTCCCAGGTCTTGGTGATCCGGGCGACCTCGTTGTCCGCGTGGTCGACGATCGAGAAGTTCCAGGCACGCCAGTTCTCCGCCTTGATCGCGCCGACCTGCTGACCGTCGGCCTTGATCGCGAAGTTGATCTTCCCGATCATGTTCTGCTGGGCGATCTCACCGACCGGCGAACCGTCCGGACGCGCCACCAGCACCCGCGACTTCATGAACTTGCGGGGCCGGGTCAACAGCAGCTGCGGCTGGCCGTACGCGTCGCGGATCTCGAGCTTGTGCGTCATGAACTGGTCGAGGCTGGCGAAGAAGCGCAGCACCTTCTTCAGCGCGCTCTGCCCGACCTGTACGACCGAGCCGAGCTGGTTGCCCTGCTGGTCCATGACCTTGTACTCGTTGGTCAGCTCGATCAGCTTGGCCTTCTGGTTCACCACCAGGACCGGCTCGGTGAACAGCGTGCCGCCGCCCGCCGCGTTCGCCGCGACCCCGGCCTGCTGCTGCACCTGCCGCTGCACGCCCGGGTCGAAACCGGGCGCCTGCTGCTGGCCGCGCGGATCGAATCCCGCCGCCTGCTGCTGTGCTCGCGGATCGAAACCGGGCGCCTGCTGCTGTGCTCGCGGATCGAACCCGGGCGCCTGCTGCGGAACCTGCTGCGCAGGCTGGGCGTGCTGAACAGGCTGCGCCTGCTGAGCGGCTTGCGCCTGTTGCTGGTCCTGGTTGGTGTGCTGGGTCCACTGAGCGCCGTCCCAGTAACGCAGCGTCTGGGGCGCACCCTGAGGATCCGGGTACCAACCTGCAGGAGTGTTCGAATGCGTGGTCACCGGGGCACACTACCCCGGGTCCGGCAGCAGGGGACCAGTCCGCGCGATGTGGGACTCATCGCATCTCCTAGGTGGCTTTGAAGTCGGGTGCGGTACCGCGCCCCGTAGGGGCGCGGGGCTGTGACATTTGCGGCTCCGCCGCGGGGCGCGACCAGCCCCCACGCACCCGCAGACGAAGCACCGCACCCAGCGGAGCGCTCAGGCGTCGGCGATAGCCGGGTCGCTGACGCCCACCCGCCCGTTCTCCACATGCCCGGCGAAGCGGCGCAGGAACGAACCGTCCGCGTCGGACACGACGGTGAGGTCGTACCAGCGCTTGCTCGCGCGCAGATCCACGGTGTGCTTCACGGTCGCGCCGGGCCGCACCCGGAACGACTGGGGCCTGCCGCCGTAGCCGTTGGTGAGCTTGAGGTTCACCGTGGCGGAGCCCTTGTTGGTGAAGGTCAGCTGCACATCGTCCCCGACGTGCCGCGCGGTGACCTCGGGCCCGGCGGCCTTGCCGGGCCCCTTGAAGACCCGCAGGAAGCCGTTGGGCCCGTGCACGGTCAGGTCGTACGAGCCGCCCGAGTACGCGGAGTTCCAGGTGTCCGAGACGCTCTTGCCCGCCTCGGTGGTGTACGTCCAGGGGCCGTCGGTGCGGTTCCCGGAGGTCACGTGGAAGGAGGCGCCGGCCTTCCTGCCGGAGCCGAAGGTCAGCGTGAACTTCCCGGCCGCCGGGTCCGCCTTGCCGTCGGTCAGCGGGGCGTACGACAGCGGGCGGGCGGGCCGCAGACCGCGCTCCTGCTTGGGCAGCATGGGGTTCGCAGGCGGGGTGGGCTTGTAGTCCGGGTGCCGGTCGTTGTCCGGCGGCTCGTAGGCATCGGTGTCCGGGAGGTCGACCGGCTTGGTGTCCTTGCGGCCGAAGTCGAAGGCGGAGGTCAGGTCGCCGCAGACGGCCCGCCGCCAGGGCGAGATGTTCGGCTCCTCGACCCCGAAGCGGCGCTCCATGAACTGAAGGATCGAGGTGTGGTCGAGGGTCTCGGAGCAGACGTAACCACCCTTGCTCCAGGGCGAGACGACGATCATCGGCACCCGCGGGCCGAGGCCGTACACACCGGCGGCGTGAGTGGCGCTCCCGTCGAAGATGTCCGGCTCGACGTCGACCGTGGACTTGCCCTGTGCGGCGGACCGCGGCGGAATCGGCGGCACGAGGTGGTCGAAGAAGCCGTCGTTCTCGTCGTACGTGATGAACAGCGCCGTCTTGGCCCACACCTTGGGGTCCGAGGTGAGCGCTTCGAGGACCTGCGAGATGTACCAGGCGCCGTAGTTCGAGGGCCAGTTGGAGTGCTCGGAGAACGCCTCGGGTGCGGTGATCCAGGAGACCTGCGGCAGCTTGCCGCCCTGCACGTCCGCCCTCAGCTGCTCGAAGAAGCCCTCACCCTTGCGGGCGTCGGTGCCGGTGCGGGCCTTCTCGTAGAGCACGTCACCCGGCTTGGCATTGCGGTACTTGTTGAAGTACAGCAGCGAGTTGTCGCCGTAGTTGCCGCGGTACGGGTCCGAGATCCAGCCCCAAGAGCCGGCCGCGTCAAGACCGTCGCCGATGTCCTGGTAGATCTTCCAGGAGACCCCGGCCTTCTCGAGCCGCTCGGGGTAGGTCGTCCAGTCGTAGCCGACCTCGTCGTTGCCGAGGACGGGGCCGCCGCCCTTGCCGTCGTTGTCGGTGTAGCCCGTCCACATGTAGTAGCGGTTCGGGTCGGTGGAGCCGATGAACGAGCAGTAGTACGCGTCGCAGACGGTGAAGGTGTCGGCGAGCGCGTAGTGGAACGGGATGTCCTCACGGGTCAGGTACGCCATGGTCGTGGGGCCCTTCGCGGGGACCCACTTGTCGTACTTGCCCTCGTTGTAGGCGGCGTGCCCGTCGGACCAGCCGTGCGGCAGGCCTTCCAGGAACTGCATACCGAGGTCGTCGGCCTCCGGGTGGAAGGGCAGCAGGTCCTTGGTGCCGTCCGACTGGTGCCACACGGACTTGCCGTTGTCGAGCGTCACCGGGTGCGGGTCGCCGAAGCCGCGGACGCCTCTGAGGGCGCCGAAGTAGTGGTCGAAGGAACGGTTCTCCTGCATCAGGACGACGATGTGCTCGACATCCTCGATGGTGCCGCGGTGGTACCCCGCGGGGATCGCCGCGGCCTTGGCGATGCTGTCCGACAGCGCGGTGAACGCCGCGGTGCCGCCTGCGAGTTGGAGGAAACGGCGCCGATTCACTTCAGGCATGGCTGGTGACCTCTTGTCCTGACGGGGTACGGAGGGCGTGCGCTGGACGCATGCTTGCTGGAACGTGCGCGAATGGAGTGTTCCAAGAGCAACAAACGTCAGGGAAGGGTCGCGTGGCTCCTGTGTGAAAGACGGCGGTACGTGAGGTGCGCGGCCCCCACGCGACCTGCACGCCGGCCGGTGAGCCTTCCGTCAGACGGAAGCGGGGTTGCCGGGCCGTGGCCGACGTCACGACTGTGGTGACCAACACGGCAGCGCGGGGCGACGGTGCCCCGCATCAACGGGACGGGACCGCCCATGCCTCATATGACCGCTTTCGCCAGGAACCAGTGGTACGTCGCCGCCTACTCCCACGAGGTCGGGCGCGAGCTGCTCGGCCGGACGATCCTCGGCGAACCGCTCGTCTTCTACCGCACCGAGGAGGACGGGACGCCCGTCGTCCTGCACGACCGGTGCGTGCACCGCCGCTATCCGCTGTCCGAGGCCCCGACCCGCCTCGACGGCGACCGGATCGTCTGCGGCTACCACGGCTTCACGTACGACACGACGGGCACCTGTGTGTACGTGCCCGGGCAGAAGCGCGTACCGCGCACGGCCCGTGTCGCCTCGTACCCGGTGGTCGAGCAGGACTCCCTGATCTGGGTCTGGATCGGCGACCCGGCCCTCGCCGACCCGCAGACCATCCCCCGGGCGAAGCACCTCGACGCCCCCGGCTGGGTCACCGTCCGCGGCATGGAGCCCATCGACGCCGACTACGGCCTCCTCGTCGACAACCTCCTCGACCTCTCCCACGAGACGTATCTGCACGGCGGCTACATCGGCACTCCCGAGGTCGCCGAGACGCCCATCACCACCGAGGTCGACGAGGGCGCGGGCATCGTGCGGGTGAGCCGGCACATGGACGACGCCGAGTGCCCGCCGTTCTACGCCAAGTCCACCGGCATCAAGGGCCGGATCACCCGCTGGCAGGACATCGAGTACCACACGCCGTGCCTCTACCTGCTGCACAGCCGGATCGCCCCGGTCGGTGTGGTGCCCGAGGCGGACGGCAGCGACCCGAACGGCTTCCACACCGAGATCACCTACGCGATCACGCCGTCCGCCGACGGCAAGGTGTACGACTTCTGGGCGGTCTCGCGCGACTGGGCGACGGACGACGACGAGGTCACCGAGTTCCTGCGGGGGAACAACCACACGGTCGTCATGCAGGACGTCACCGCGCTCAACCTGCTGCAGAAGACGCTCGGCACCGAGCGCCACGGCTACCAGGAGCTGAGCATCAACATCGACACCGGCGGTCTCGCCGCCCGACGCATCCTCGCCCGGCTGGTCGAGGAGGGCGAGAAGCCCATGGAGAAGGTCCAGTGACGAGCCCGACCGGCGAGATCTACCGCATCGACTGGCTGCCGGGCACCGACATCCTGCACGGCACCTGTCACTGCGGCCGCGAGCACACCGCCCAGGACCCCATCGAGATGTGGGAGTGGATGCTCGCCCACCCGCGAGGACACGAGCCGCAAGGACACGAGCCGCAAGGAAACAGCTCATGACCGGGTACGAAGCCGAACTCGTCGTCGACCGCCGGGAGTCCGCGGCCGACGGCGTGCTCGCCCTCACCCTCCGCCATCCGCTGGGCGAGGAACTGCCGGCCTGGGAGCCGGGCGCGCATATCGACGTCGTCCTGGGCCCGGACCTGGAGCGGCAGTACTCCCTGTGCGGTGACCCGGCGGACCTTCGCAGCTGGCGGATCGCGGTCCTGCGGGAGCCCGACGGACGCGGTGGATCCGCCTATGTGCACGGGCAGTTGGAAGTGGGCGAGAAGGTCCGCGTGCGGGGTCCCCGCAACCACTTCGCCCTCCAGCCCTCGCCCCGCTACCGCTTCGTCGCGGGCGGTATCGGCATCACCCCGATCCTGCCGATGCTGGCCGCCGCCGAGGCGGCGGGCGCGGAGTGGACGCTGCTGTACGGCGGACGGACCCGCGACTCCATCGCCTTCACCGAGGAGTTGAGCCGGTACGGGGACAAGGTGCGCATCGCGCCGCAGGACGAGACCGGGCTGCTCGACCTCGGCTCCGTGCTCGGGACCCCGCAGCCGGACACGCTGGTCTACTGCTGCGGTCCCGGTCCGCTCCTTGACGCGGTGGAGGAGCGGTGCGCGGGGTGGCCCAAGGGCGCGCTGCACGTCGAGCGCTTCCAGCCGAAGGTTCAGGAGACGGGCGCGGACACGGAGTTCGAGGTGGTCCTGGAGCGCTCGGGCCACACGCTGACCGTCCCCGCGGACGTCTCCGTGCTCGACACCGTGCGGGCCGCGGGCGTCGAGGTGCTCTTCTCCTGCACCGAGGGCACCTGCGGGACCTGCGAGACGGACGTCCTCGACGGCACCCCCGACCACCGGGACTCGGTGCTCACCGACGAGGAGCGGGAGGCCGGCGAGACCATGCTCATCTGTGTGTCCCGGTGCCGCGGGAAGCGCCTCGTGCTCGACCTGTGAGACCCGTGACTCGTAGGTCCGCCTCGATCCGGGCGACCGTGGCCAGCAGCTGGGGCAGCAGGTCACGGCGTACGGACTCGACGGAGTTGCGGCTGGTGTGCACGGGGACGTTGACCGCCGCCACCGCCTCGCCGTCCCGGTCGCGCACCGGGACGGCGACCGAGCGCAGCCCCTCCTCCAGCTCCTGGTCGACGATCGCGTACCCCTGACGCCGTACCCGGCGCAGTTCGGTGCGCAGCAGGTCGGCCGAGACGATCGTGCGGGCCGTCAGCGGACGCAGGTCGGCGCGGGCGAGGCGGGCGTCGATCTCCTCGTCCGGCAGCTGCGCGAGCAACACCCGGCCCACGGACGTCACATGGGCCGGGAATCGGGTGCCCACGGTGATCGTCGCGGTCATGATGCGACGAGTGGGCACCCGTGCCACGTACACGATGTCGTCGCCGTCGAGGACGCACAGGGACGACGATTCCCTTATCTGCGCGACGAGTTGCTCCAAATGGGGCTCGGCGATCTCCGGCAGGGTGAAACTGGACAGGTACGAGTAGCCGAGTTCGAGGACGCGCGGGGTGAGCCGGAACATCCGCCCGTCCGTCTGTACGTACCCGAGGTCGAAGAGCGTCAGCAGGAAGCGGCGGGCTGCCGCGCGGGTCAGGTCGCTGAGCCGGGCGACCTCGCTGAGCGTCAGCTCCGGGTGATCGGCGTCGAAGGCGCGGATGACCGCGAGGCCGCGCTCGAAGGACCGGACGAAGTACGGTTCGCGGGCTCCAGCAGGCATCGTCGCCTCCACGAGGACGCACGGCACGTGCGTTCTGTACGCACGAGGGTGCGCTCTGCGCACGCTAGGAGCACGCTTCCGCAACTGTCAACGACCTTGCGCGTCAAGGACATTGACCCGCCACCGGCGACGTTCTACGTTCCCACTGAGCACTACTGTGCGGTCTGCGCACAGCCTGTCGAAGAGCTGTCCCACTAAGGGGAGTCATGCGTCGTCTGCTCATCGGCCTCGCGGCCGGCTCCGTGTTAGTCGCCGCGACGGCCTGCGGTTCGTCGGACGACTCCGGCGGGTCCGACGCCGCCGCGTCCGGCGGTACCACCACGGTCAAGGTCGGCGTCATCCCCATCATCGACGTCGCCCCCATGTACCTGGGCCAGAAAAAGGGCTTCTACAGCGAGCGCGGCATCAAGCTGTCCCTGACGAGCGCGCAGGGCGGGGCGGCGATCGTGCCCGGTGTCGTCTCCGGCCAGTTCGATTTCGGCTTCAGCAACACGACGTCCCTGCTGGTCGCCCAGTCCAAGAACGTGCCGGTCAAGGGCGTGGTGAACGGTGTCGCGTCCACCGGCAAGGAGGGCGCCGACTTCGCGGAGCTCGCCGTGAAGAAGGGCAGCCCCCTCAAGTCCGCCAAGGACGTGGAGGGCAAGAAGGTCGCCGCCAACACGCTCAACAACATCTGTGACACCTCGGTCAAGGAGTCGGTCCGCAAGGACGGCGGCGACCCGTCCAAGGTGAAGTTCGTGGAGATGCCGTTCGACCAGATGCCGGCCGCGCTCGCGGGCGGCCAGGTGGACGCGGCCTGCGTCGTGGAGCCCGCGCTCGCCACCATCAAGTCCCAGGGCGGGACCACCATCGCGTCGCTCTTCGTCGATGTGTCGCCGGATCTCACCGTGGCCATGTACTTCACCTCCCAGCAGTACGCCCAGAAGAACCCGGAGATGGTGAAGAAGTTCCAGGAGGCGACCGCCGAGTCCCTCGAGTACGCCGACAGCCATCCGGACGAGGTCCGCGAGATCATCACCACGTACACGAAGATCCCGAAGACCCTGCTGGAGTCGCTCACCCTGCCCCGGTGGCCCGCGGAGCCGAACCGCGCCTCCCTCGAGAGGCTGGCCGAACTGGGCGAGCAGGACGGCCTGTTCGAGAAGACTCCGGACCTGGACAAGCTGCTGCCGTGAGGGGCACCAACGCCGTCCTGGGTGCGGCCGGGCTCGCGGTCTTCCTCGCCCTCGGCGAGGCGGCACCGCGGCTCGGCCTCGTCAAGGACGAGTACTTCCCGCCGACCAGCCGCATCGCCGACGCGCTCGCGACGGAGCTGGCCGACGACGCGTTCTGGACGGCACTCGGGGACACGCTCACCGGCTGGGCCCTCGGGCTCGCGATCGCCGTGACCGCCGGAATTCTCGCGGGAGTTCTGATCTCGGTCACGCCCTACCTCCGCGAGGCGACGGCCTCCACGATCGAGTTCCTGCGCCCGATCCCCTCGGTCGCCCTGATCCCGCTGGCCGTCCTCCTCTACGGCACCGAACTGCGCTCGGTCCTCCTGCTGGTGGTGTACGCGTCGTTCTGGCAGGTCCTGATCCAGGTGATGTACGGCGTCCAGGACGTCGACCCGGTCGCCGAGGAGACCGCCCGCTCGTACGGCCTCGGCACCTGGGCACGCACCCGGCACGTGCTGTGGCCCACGGCTCTCCCGTACGTCATGACGGGTGTGCGGCTGGCCGCGACGGTGGCGCTGATCCTCGCCGTGACCGCCGAACTCGTCATCGGGGCACCGGGTCTGGGCGCCCGTATCGCCGTCGCCCAGACCTCGCAGGCCGTGCCGGAGATGTACGCGCTGGTGGTGGTCACCGGGCTGCTCGGGCTGCTGATCAACGTGGGCGCGCGGACGGTGGAGCGGCGGGCGCTGGCCTGGCACCAGTCGGTACGCGGGGAGGTGGCGGTGTGAAGGGCGTACTGCCGCGCGGCGGTGTGCGGGGCGTACTGCTGCGGTTGTTCTTCGTCGTCGCACTGCCCGCCGTGCTCGTCGCGGGGTGGTGGATCGCGTCGGACGACAGCACCGACGTCTACTGGCCGCCGCTGCGCACGATCCTCACCACGTTCCCCGACGTCTGGACGGGCGAGCGGCTGCGCGAGGACGTGCTGCCCAGTGTGCTGCGGCTGTCGGCCGGGTACGCGTGCGCGGCCGTCGCGGGCGTGGCCCTCGGCACGGTCATCGGCTCGTACCGCCGGGTGCGGGCGGTGTGCGAGCCGGTCCTGGAGTTCCTGCGCGCGGTGCCGCCGCCCGTGCTCGTCCCGGTCATCATGCTGTTCGCTGGCATCGGCGACACGATGAAGATCGCCGTCATCGTGAGCGGCTGTGTCTGGCCGATCCTGCTCAACACCGTGGAGGGCGTGCGGGCGGTCGACTCCGTGATGTCCGAGACGGCCCGCTCCTACGGCATCACCGGCGTCGCGCGGCTGCGGCACCTGGTGCTGCGCTCGGCGAGCCCGCAGATCTTCGCGGGGCTGCGGCAGGCCCTGTCCATCGGCATCATCCTGATGGTCATCAGCGAGATGTTCGCCGCCAGCAACGGGCTCGGCTTCACCATCGTCCAGTTCCAGCGCGGCTTCGCCATACCCGACATGTGGACCGGGATCCTGCTGCTCGGTCTGCTCGGATTCGTCCTGTCGGTTCTCTTCCGGCTGGTCGAGCGGCGGGTGCTCGGCTGGTACCACGGTCTGCGCGACGTATCCCGGCGGTCGTCGTGAACCTCGCGAAAGGGCGCTCCATGCTCGACGTACGCGGCCTCAAGAAGGTCTACGAAGGGTCGGGCCGCCGAGTGGAGGCGGTACGCGACCTCACCTTCACCGTCGACGCCGGTGAACTCGTGTGTCTCGTCGGGCCCTCGGGCTGCGGCAAGACGACCCTGCTGAAGTGCGTGGGCGGACTGCTCACGCCCACGGCGGGCGAGGTGCTGATCGAGGGCCGCCGGGTGACCGGGCCGCCACCGGACATGGCGGTCGTCTTCCAGGAGTACGGGCGCAGCCTGTTCCCCTGGATGCGGGTGCGCGAGAACGTGGAACTCCCGCTCAAACAGAAGAAGTTGAGCAGCGCGCGACGGCGTGAACTCGTCGCCGACGCGCTGGAGTCGGTCGGCCTGACGGACGCGGCGGGCGCGTATCCGTGGCAGCTGTCGGGCGGCATGCAGCAACGGGTCGCGATCGCCCGCGCTCTCGCGTACGAGCCCGATGTGCTGCTCATGGACGAGCCGTTCGCCGCGGTGGACGCCCAGACCCGGGCCGACCTGGAGGACCTGGTCCGCGGGCTGTGGCGGCAGCGGGGCATCACGATCCTCTTCGTGACCCACGACATCGACGAGGCCGTGTACCTCGGCGAGCGGGTGCTGATCCTCTCCTCCTCACCCACCGTCGTCCAGGAGCAGCTGAAGATCGATCTCCCCGCCGAACGCGACCAGTTGCACACCCGGGTCGCCCCACGCTTCGCCGAACTGCGGACCCATGTGTACGAGCAGATCCAGGCGGCGAAACGCGGGGCGCCGGTCGACCGTTTGGTGAAGGACGTCAGTTCAGATACGCCTCCACTTCACTGAACTGCCCTGCGGGCCAGCCTGTGTTGGCCGTGACGTTCAGCCGCAGGTGACGCGGCTTGGCGCCCTCCGGCAGCGTGACGGTCACGGTGTTCCCGGTGGCCGGGTCGAAGCGGTGGTCCTTCGAGGCGACCAGGGTCGAGTACGTGGACCCGTCGGTGCTGCCCTGCACGGACAGCGTCTGTGTACGCGCCTGCCAGGCCGCGAGCGGAGGCAGTTTGAGGACGAGCCGGCGGACGGACTCCGCCGATCCGAGATCGACCGTCCAGGCCTGCGGGAAGGCGTTGTTGGTGGACTCCCAGTACGTGTGCGCGTCGCCGTCGGCCGCCTTGCCCGGCGTGTAGACGTCGGTCGAGCCGGTCGCCGTGGCCGGACGGCCCTTGACGAGGTTGCGGCTCGGGTCGGGGTCCGGATTGCCCGCGCCGGGCTCCGGCCAGGTCGAGCAGTCCGACCAGGTGCTGTCCCAGCCGGAGTTGCCGCCGCCGTCGGTGAGCCTGAAGGTGCCGGAACCGGTCGGATAGGGGCAGTTGTAGACACCGGCCGCGCCGACCCCGGTGGCCTGTACGTTGCTGAACTTCGCCGCGCCCTGGGTCTCGGCCTGGACGACGACCGTGCCCACCTTGTTCACCGTCGCCCCGTCCACGGTGACGTTCCTGGCCGCGTACCCGCGTCCGCTGCCGGAGACGAACTCGAAGGCGCTGTACGGGCTGTCGGTGATCGTCGTGCCGGTGATGTTCACCGTCGCCTCGATGGCGCTGTCGTACGAGTCGACGCGCAACGCGCCCATCGGATGCTGCCAGTTGGGGTTCATCGCGCCCGTACGGACGAGGGTGTTGCCGGAGACGGTGATGGTCCCTGCCAGCGGGTGGAAGGGGTCGAGGAACTTCTGGTTGGAGATCGCGATACCGCTGCCGAGGGCGTTGGTGTCGGCGACCAGGTTGTTCTTGACCGTGATGTCGGTGCCGCCGTAGATCGCGATGCCGTTGGCGAGGTTCGGCTGCGAGATGGTGTTGTTCTCGAAGCTGCTGTTCGTGTCGGGCGCGTACAGCGACCACATGGCGAGCGCGTCGTCACCGGTGTTGCGCAGGAAGTTGTTACGGACGCGGACCTCGCGGGCGTTGCCGTTGAGGTTGAGGCCGTCGGCGGTCATGTCGAGGAAGCGGCTGTTCTCGACGACGAGGTTGTCGTTGTTGCCGGTCAGCCAGAGCCCGACCTTGAGGTGCTGCAGCCACATGCCGGACACCGAACTGCCGGGCCCGAGCGAGCCGTTGACGAAGTTGTCCGGGTTGGAGTCGACGCGCTCGGTGACCTCTCCGATGACGGCGAAGTCCTTGAGGTGGACGCCGCCCGCCGAGCGGGTCTGGTCGATGAAACGGGAGGTGCGTACGACGGAGTACCAGCTGCCGGCGCCCTGGACGGTGACGTTCGCGACCCCGTTCAGCGAGGACGTCACCCGGAAGTCGCCGGGCGGGATCCACACCACTCCCCCTTGCGCGGCGGCGATCGCGTCACGGAAGGCCTGTGTGGAGTCTCCCTGGCCGGTGGGGTCGGCGCCCTTGTCGGTGACGGAGACGGCGCCCGCGGGCTTGGTCGCGGCGGCCGCCACCTGCTCGAAGTCGGCGACGTCCACCGTCACTTGGGCGGAGGTCGCCTCGAAGGCGACCTTGTCCCCGGCCTGGACGGTCCGGTCGAGCAGCAGTCGCGTGTTGTCGAAGAGGTGGTGCGTCTTGGAACCCTGGATCCAGGGTGTGTCGACGTACGAGTACTTGGCGGTCACGGCGAGCGACTTGGCCAGCTTCTGTCCGTTGACGTACACGGCGAGGGTGCCCGACTGACCGTCCGGGACGCTGTAGGCGACGTTCACCGCGTTCGCGGTGCGGGGCACGGTGAATTCGACGCGCTGCCCTGCGGCGAGTCGTACGGCCTGCCGCCCGGATGCCTCCGAGGCGTGCGTGCCCTGGGTGAAGTCGGGGCCGATCTTCGTGCCGGTGGTGGTCGCGGACTCGGCCTCGACCGAGGTGAGGGGAAGGTCGGCGCCGGCGGCGGCAGGAGCGGCATGGGCGCCGGGGACAGTGGCGGTGAGCATGCCGGCGGCGAGGGCAACGGCCACGGCTGCCGCTGTCGTGCTCGATGTCATGATCCTGACATATCTTGATCGAGAGCTGTGCATGTGCTGATCCCTTCGTGGTGGGGGTACGGGGATAGCGGGGTGCGGTCTCAGCCGGTGGTGCGCAGCCAGGCCGTCGTGTCCTGCGGGAGGCGTCCGGAGGCGTCCAAACGGCCGCTGCTGAGCAGGAGTTGGGAATCAGCGGGAAGGGCAGCCGGCGTGTCCGCCAGGTTCACGACGCAGATCAGCCCCTCCTCGCGGGCGAAGGCGAGTACTCCCTCGGGTGCGGGCAGCCAGGTGAGAGGTCCGTCGCCGAACTCCGGCCGGAGCGTGAGGGCCTTCCGGTAGAGCGAGAGCATCGAGCCCGGGTCCTCGACCTGGAGGTCGGCCGCGTACGCGTGCCAGCCCTCCGGTTGCGGCAGCCAGGGCTCGTCCCGTGCTCCGAAGCCCGCGTACGGCGCCTCGGCCACCCACGGCAGCGGGACCCGGCACCCGTCGCGCCCAGGGTCGACGCCGCCCGACCTGAAGTGCATCGGGTCCTGGATGCGGTCGCGCGGTATCTCCGCCTCGGGCAGGCCCAGTTCCTCGCCCTGGTAGAGGTAGACGGCGCCCGGCAGTGCCAGCGAGAGCAGCGCGGCGGCCCGGGCGCGGCGCGTGCCGAGCGCGAGATCGGTCGGCGTACCGAAGGCCTTCGTGGCGAAGGCGAAGGCCGTGTCCGCGCGGCCGTAGCGGGTGACCGTGCGTGTCACGTCGTGGTTGCAGAGGACCCAGGTGGCGGGCGCGCCCACCGGGGCGTGTTCGGCGAGGGTCTCGTCGATGGACGTACGCAGCCGCTGCGCGTCCCAAGGGCAGGACAGGAAGGAGAAGTTGAAGGCGGTGTGCAGTTCGTCGGGACGGAGGTAGCGGGCGAAGCGTTCGGAGTCGGGGAGCCAGACCTCGCCGACGAAGATGCCGTCGTATTCGTCGGCCACTGCACGCCAGGTGCGGTAGATGTCGTGGAGTTCGTCGCGGTCGACGAAGGGGTGCGGGTCGCGGCCCTCGACGAAGTCCGGCAGGTCCGGGTCCTTGGCGAGGAGGGCGGCCGAGTCGATACGGACGCCGGACACGCCCCGCTCGAACCAGAAGCGCAGTACGTCCTCGTGCTCCTGGCGGACCGCCGGGTGCGCCCAGTTGAGGTCGGGCTGCTCGGGGGTGAAGAGATGGAGGTACCAGTCGCCGTCGGGCAGCCGCGTCCAGACGGGTTCGGCGGAGCCCGCGAACTGGGACGGCCAGTCGTTGGGCGGCAGCTCACCGTGCGCGCCGCGTCCCCGGCGGAAGTGGAAGAGCTCACGCTCGGGGCTGCCCGGGCCCGCGTCGAGCGCTGCGCGGAACCACGGGTGCTGGTCGGAGACATGGTTCGGGACGATGTCGACGAGGGTGCGGATGCCCGACTCCCGTGCCTCTGCGATGAGTTTCTCCGCCTCCGCGAGAGTGCCGAATGCCGGGTCGACGGCCCGGTAGTCGGCGACGTCGTAGCCGCCGTCCGCCATCGGGGACGGGTACCAGGGGTTGAACCACAGGGCGTCCACGCCGAGTTCGGCGAGGTACGGCAGTTTGGCGCGGACGCCCGCGAGGTCTCCGGTGCCGTCGCCGTCGCCGTCCGCGAAGCTGCGTACGTACACCTGGTAGATGACGGCGGAGCGCCACCACTGGTCGTCGGTGCGCGCGGGGGAAGGCTGTCCCACGGTGCCTGCCTTTCTGTTGGCTCGGGAGGGCGTCAGCCCTTGGTGCTGCCCGCGCTGATCCCGGCGATGATGTGCCGCTGGAACACCAGGAACATGGCGACCATCGGGATGCTCGCGATCACCATCGCCGCGATGAGCACGGTCAGCGGGATGTTCTGGGACAGCTGGACGAGTGCCACGCTGATGGGCTGTTCGTCGGTGTCGGAGAAGACCATCAACGGCCAGAGGAAGTCCTGCCAGACGGCGACGAGCGCGAAGATCGAGACGACTCCCAGGACCGGCCGGGACATCGGCAGCACGATCGACCAGAGCGTACGCAGCCGTCCCGCGCCGTCGATCTCGGCGGCCTCCAGGACGTCGCGCGGGAGCTGGTCGAAGAACCGCTTGAGGAGGTAGAGGTTGAAGGCGTTGGCCACGGCGGGCAGCCAGATGCCGAGCGGATCGTTGAGCAGGCTGGTGTGGATCAGCGGCAGGTCGGCGACCGTCAGGTACTTCGGTACGACCAGTGCCTGCGCCGGGACCATCAGCGTGGCGAGGATGCCGCCGAGCACCACCTTGCCGAAGGCGGGCCTCAGCTTGGAGAGGGCGTAGGCGGCGGCCGTGCAGAAGACGAGTTGAAGTATCCAGGCGCCGGTTGCCTGAACGACCGTGTTCCACAGGTGAGTCGGCAGCCGCATCAGGTCCCAGGCGTCCGTGTAGCCGCTGAGGTGCCACCGCTCCGGGACGAGCGTCGGCGGTGTGCGGGTCACCTCGTCCGGCGACTTCATGGCGCCGGTCGTCATCCAGTAGACCGGGAAGAGGAACGCGAGCGTGAAGAGCAGGACCACGCCGGTGAAAACGGCCCAGTAGAGGGCCTTGCCGCGGGGTCGGGCGAGCGTCAGCGGCGAGACCAGCGTCCGTGTGCTGCTCATCAGACGTCCTCTCCGGAGCGGGTGAGCCTCAGGTACGCCGCCGAGAAGGCGCTGAGCAGGACGAGGAGCATCACGCTGAGGGCGCAGGCTCCGCCGAAGTCGTTGTAGAGGAAGGCGTACTTGTAGATCAGGTAGAGGACGGTGACCGTGGCGTTCTCCGGACCGCCTCCCGTGATCACGAACGGCTCCGTGAAAACCTGCATCGTGGCGATGATCTGAAGGAGCATCAGCATCAGGATGACGAACCGGGTCTGCGGGATCGTCACGTGGCGGATGCGCTGCCAGATGTTGGCGCCGTCCAGCTCGGCCGCCTCGTACAGCTCACCGGGGATGCTCTGGAGCGCGGCCAGGTAGATGAGAACGGTGCCGCCGAGATTGGCCCAAGTGGCCACGAGGACCAGGGAGACGAGGGCGGTGTCGGCGCCGTTGGACCAGTTCGAGGTGGGCAGGTGCAGGAAGCGCAGCGCCTCGTTGGCGAGGCCGGCGCCGGGATCGTAGAACCACTTCCAGAGCAGGGCGCTGACCACCGGCGGGATCATCACCGGGAGGTAGACCACGACTCTGAAGAAGGCCTTCGCGTGCCGGAGTTCCCCCAGGACGAGCGCCAGCACGAACGGGACGGCGAAGCCGATGAGCAGGGCGAGCAGGGTGAAGGTGAGGGTGTTGCGCCAGGCCGCGGCGAACTCCGGGTCCTGGAAGACGCGGGTGAAGTTGGCGGTGCCGACCCACTCCGGCTCCGCGCCCGGCGTGTACTTCTGGAAGGCGATCACGACCGCGCGGATCGCCGGGTACCAGGAGAAGAGCGCGAAGCAGAGCAGTCCGCCGAGGAGGAAGGCGTACGCGCGGGACTGGTCGGCGAGACGGCGGCGCAACGGGCGCCCGGCGGAGCCGGGTCGGGGCGCCTGCGGCGGACGTACGACCGTAGGTGGAGGCGCTGTGGGTTTGGACGCTGTCTTCATGGCGGGAGGTCAGCCGCGCGCCAGGATGGCGTCGATCTTCCCGGAGGCTTCGCTCAGCAGCTTGTCGATGTCGGCGTCCTTCTTGGTGAGGACCGCGGAGACGGCGCTGTCGAGGACGGAGTAGATCTGCTGGGCCTGTGGCGGCTCGATCTTCATCTCCAGGTCCTGATTGCCGTCGAGGAAGGCCTGGTAGTTCTCCACCGGGACGTTGGCGTTGGCCTTCTTGACCTGCTGGTCCTTGGTGTCCGCGGCGCCGGAGAAGAGCCGGGGTTCGGGCAGGCCCACCGGGGCGTCGTTCTGCTTGGCGCGGGCGTAGTCGCCGAGGAAGCCCTTGCCGGGCGTGAGGAACATGTGGTCGAGCCACTTGAGACCGGCCTTGATCTGCTCCGGTGTGGCCTTCCTGTTGAACATGTAGCCGTCGCCGCCGATGAGCGTGCCCTGGCCGCCGGGCATGGGCGCGAGGGCGAGGTCCTTGTAGTTGCCGCCCTTCTCCTTCACCAGGATCGGGATGTTGTCGGGCGCCGAGAGGTACATGCCGAGCTTTCCCGAACCCATCATCTGCTGGACGTCGTTGATGACGAGCAGTTGTTTGCTGCCCATGGAGTTGTCGGTCCAGCGCATGTCCTTGAGGTTCTGCAGGACCGCCTTGCCCTCGGGTGTGTCGATGGTGGCCTTCTTGCCGTCCGCGCTGACGACGTCGCCGCCCTGCGAGTAGAGCTCGGCCGTGAAGTGCCAGCCGCCCTGGTTCTGTGCGCTGTAGTCGGCGTAGCCGACGGTGCCGTTGCCGAGGGCGGCGATCTTCCTGGCGGCCGCGCGCAGTTCGTCCCAGGTGGCGGGGGGCTTGTCGGGATCGAGGCCGGCCTGCTCGAAGAGCTTCTTGTTGTAGATCAGGCCCATGGAGTAGCCGGTGCGCGGGATGCCGTAGATCTTGCCGTCGACGGTGTAGATGTCGCGCAGCTGCTGCTGGATGGTGTCGTAGCTCTTGAGGTCCTTGACGTAACTCGTGATGTCCGCGGCCTGGTTGACGTCGACGACGTGCTTGGCGTCGGTGAAGTACGTGTAGAAGACGTCCTCCATCTGGCCGCCGGCGAGCTTGGCGTCGAAGGTCTTCGGGTCCTGGCAGGGGAACGCGTCGTGCGGGACGACGTCGATGTCCGGGTTCTGCTTCTCGAACGCCTTGATGTCTGCCTCGAAGAACGCGCGGTCGACCTTGGCGCTCTTCGGCGGCATGCAGTTGACCGTGATGCGGGTCTTGCCCCCGGCGGTGTCGTCGTCATCGGATCCGCAGGCGCTGAGCGCCAACGAGCAGGTGATGAGCATGATGCAGGTGCGACGGAACCCGGTGCTTCTCATCGGTGGACCCCTCTGGGCAGGAGCGTGGAAGGCCCACGGCAGCCCGCTGGGAAGCGTGCGCCGCGTCTGGCGTCGCACACTCAAGCACCGGCGACATTTGATCGCAAGATGTCGCGCAGTCTCTGTAATTATTTGACAGGCGTGCGGATCTCAGGGACGTGGCGCTTGCGCAGTCGATCCCCGGACCACCAACTCGGGCTCGAACAGCAGCTCCTCGTTCGGCACGCTGCTGCCGCCGATCTGCGCGTTCAGCAGCTCCACCGCCGCCCTTCCCATGGCCTCGATGGGCTGGCGGACCGTGGTCAGCGGGGGCTCGGTGCAGTTCATGAACGCCGAGTCGTCGTAGCCGACGACGGAGATCCGTGACGGAACACCGAGTCCCTTGCGGCGGGCGGCGCGTACGGCACCCAGGGCGAGCGGGTCGCTGGCGCAGATGATGCCGGTGACACCCCGGTCGAGCAGCCGGTTGGTGGCGGCCTGACCGCCTTCGAGCGAGAAGATCGCGCGGGCCACGCGCTCGTCCGGGAGGTCGCCCAGGGCGCGCGCCGCGGCGAGCTTACGGGCCGAGGGGACGTGGTCCGCGGGCCCGAGCACGAGCCCGATCCGCTCGTGCCCCAGGGAGACCAGGTGCCGCCATGCCTGCTCCACCGCCACCGCGTCGTCGCAGGAGACCCCCGGGAAGCCGAGGTGTTCGATGGCCGCGTTCACCAGCACCACCGGGATGTTCCGGTCGGCGAGCCGCCGGTAGTGCTCGTGCGGCGCGTCGGCCTGCGCGTACAGGCCACCGGCGAACACCACGCCCGAGACCTGCTGTTGGAGCAGCAGGTCCACGTAGTCCGCCTCGGAGACGCCGCCCTTGGTCTGGGTGCACAGCACGGGCGTCAGCCCGGACTGGGCGAGCGCGCCGCCGATCACCTCGGCGAACGCCGGGAAGATCGGGTTCTGCAGCTCGGGCAGTACGAGGCCCACGAGACGGGCGCGCTCGCCGCGCAGCTGGGTGGGCCGCTCGTAGCCGAGGACGTCGAGGGCGGAGAGCACCGCCTGCCTGGTGGTGTCGGAGACTCCGGGCTTGCCGTTGAGCACCCGGCTGACCGTGGCCTCGCTGACCCCGACCTTCTTCGCCACCTGAGCAAGTCGTCGCGTCATGAACGCAAGAATAGCGCAAGAAATGCAAGCGGCTTGCGTGAAAGAGACTTACGCCTCCAGCGCCGGCGGCACCACGCGCTTACGCCTCAACCGCCGGCGGCACCACGCTGAGATGGCCCGCCGTGCGTCGCGCCCGCCCGGCCCGGCGGGCCGCCGTCGGGCGGCGGGCCTCGCGCAGGACCAGCGTCAGTCGCGTATAGCCCATGTCCTCAAGGGTTTTGGGGGTCTCACCGACGATCCGGCAGTCCGTACGGCCCCAGCGCGGGTCGGGATGCAGCAGCGGCCGCACCGCGCCGTCGTGCTCGACGGCGTCCGGGCCGACCGAGCGGATCCAGTGCGGCAGTCCGTGCCGGTACGCGGCGTCCATGATCGGATCCTGGGCGATGTCCCGGAGGATCGACTGGAGTCCGTGATCGTGGCCGTGCCGCTCCACGGCGGCGGAGAAGTGCGCCAGCATCGGCAGACACCAGCTCGACTCGTGCTCGGCGAGGACCGTGCCCGCGTCCGGATGGAACAGCACGAAGCGGAGGAAGTTGTCGCCCGGCATCGCGGTGGGGTGCGGGCCGACGCCGCGGAAAAGTGTCTCGAACGCACCGTTCGCCAGGACGACGTCCCAGCGGTGGTCGACGACGACGGAGGGAAAGGGGACGGACTCCAGGAGCGCGGCGTAGTCCTGCAGATACGCCTGGGCCTCAAGACTCTCGGGGACGGGTCGCGGCTGTGGCCGGGGCCCTCCTGCCTGGTATGCCATCGGGAGGTCCACCCCTCTTGCCTATGCGGCCTTCACGCGGCGACGTGATCCTGCTACCCCGGGCGGAGTGGTGTCAACTATCGTGGCATTTGACGCCTGTTGACGGCTGAATCTCGCCACAGTTGTGGCGAGACCTGGATGTGAGTTCGACCAAGGGGCTACTCTCCGGTCTTCGGGCAGTTCACGCTGCACTTCCCGGACTCCCACAGGGACTTCACGTCCGAGGGAGCCGGTTCCACCTGAGCGGTCGATACAGACGTAGGAGAACTGTCGGTGACGGATGGCTTCGAGGTTCCGGGCGCCACGGCGACGGGTCTGCTGCCGGCCGTCGTGGCCCGAGTCACCGGGCTGGCCGACCGGCTCGGCGCGCCGCACGACGAGGTGTTCGACGTCCGGCGGCTTTCCGCCGCGTCCGGTGTCCCCGAGGTCGTGGTCAAGTCCCTGCTGAACGGGCGGCCCGCGGGCGAGCCCGACCTCCAGGCCCGCTTCCTGCAACGCCTCGACCTGCTGCGCCGCACCCGGCTGAAGCCCAACGGCCGTCGGTACACCCAGCAGGAGATCGCCGACGGCGCGGGCATGTCGCGCCAGCAGGCGGGCGCCCTCATCAACGGCGACAGACGCCCGACGATGGAGCACTGCGACGCCATCCAGCGCTTCTTCAGAGTGCACGCCGGATTCCTCACCGCCGAGGACCCCGAGGCGCTCGCGGGTGCCCTCCAGCGCATCGAGCAGGAACTGCTCCAGCGACTCGCCAACCGGGAGCGCGAGGCGGCGCTGGTGGCCGCCGAGGACCCGCTGGAGCGGCTGCTGCAGGACCACGGCGTCCGCGGCATCGCCTGGCGGGCCGCGCAGCTGCCGACCGACCAGCACCGGGACAAGGTCGCCGAATGGCTGGACATGCTCTTGGAGAGCGTCAAGCGGCCCGAGTCGTGATCCGGGGGATACCTGTGGGCATCGGAAAGGAAATGCGCCGCCTCTGCGGCGAGTTGGTCGACGAGCTCTCGCTCCCCGCACCGGCGGAGCCCGCCGACCTGTACGCGGCTCTGTGCGACGCCATGAGCAGACGGCGCGGCCGCCCGGTGCAGTTCCGTACGGCCGCCTTCCCGCCGGGCACCGCCAGCGGGCTCTGGCTCGACATGGCGGACCAGGACGTCGTGGTCGTCGAGGAACGCACCGCGCCCGACCACCAGTTGGTGATCCTCGGCCACGAGCTGTGGCACATGAACGCCGGGCACTGCAGCCATCACGTGGAGGGCGCGGCCGTCGCCGCCCGTTTACTGGACGACAACGCCGATCTGCAGGCGACCGTCCTGAAGGTGGCGGCGCGTACGCGGTCCGACCTGGCCGACGAGAACGAGGCCGAGCGCTTCGGTCTGCTGCTGGCGAGCAAGTGCCGGGGCTGGCTGGCCGGTTCGGCGATGCGCGGCCCCGTGCGGCGCGACGGCCTCGCCGGCCGGCTCGAGGCATCCCTGGGCTATCGCGGGCCGCGGGGCTGAAGCCGCCGACGCCATGGATGATTCCAGCTACTACATACCGGCCGCCGCGATGGCGATCGCGTTCGCCGTCAAGGCGCCCTCGCTGCTGCGTTCCTGGCGCGATCCGCTGCTGCGCTCCGTGTGCGTGCTGCTCGTCCTCGCGGGCCTGGTGTTCTTCTTCGCCGCCCCGCCGACGATCGGCGAGGTCAACCGCCTCACCGGGATCCCGAACGTCTCCGCGCCACTCGTCTACTCGCTGCTCAGCGCGTTCAGCGCCGCCTGCCTGGTGCTGATCATCAACTGGCGCGGCGGTCCGCCCGAGGCGACCCGGCGCGCCTCTCGCCGCTGGATCGCCGGGTACGGCCTGGTGATCGTGGCTCTGATCACCCTGTTCGTACTCGGCGACGCGCCGCTCGAACGGCTGCGGGACCTCGACACCTACTACGCGACGACGCCGTTCATCCGCGAGATGATCGTGCTCTATCTCGCCTCGCTCACGGTCGCGGGTGTCGCGATGAACGTCATGTGCTGGCGCTGGGCACTCCAGGTGCACGGCTGGCTGCGGGCGGGGCTGCTGATCATCGCGTTCGGCTTTCTGTTCAACATCCCCTACGCGGCGACCAAGTTCATCGCCGTGGTCGCCCGGTGGAACGGCGGGGACCTGGATGACCTGAGCACCTATGTGGCGCCCGTTCTGGCCTCCGCGGGCGCGCAGATCAGCGCGGTCGGCTTCTGTGTGCCGCTGGCCTGCCAGCGCATCGGGGACACCTGGAGCACCTGGGCGACGTACCGCCGACTCGGGCCGCTGTGGCGCGAGTTGAAGCCGGCCGCGGGGCACGGGGACCGCGCCGTGCGCATCTCCTGGTGGTCTCCCGCCGAACTCCAGATCACCCAGCGGGAGGCCGACATCCATGACGGCATGCTCAGCCTGTACCCCTACTTCGACACCGAGGTGCGTTCGAACGCCTACGACGCGGCCGTGGCGGCGGGCTCCGACCCCGCCCAGGCGCAGGCCGAGGCCGACGCGGCGGTGGTGACCGCGGCGGTGCGGGCCAGGGCCGCCGACCCGGAGGGCAGGGTCATCGACTCGGCGACGACGGCCGCGCCGTACGCGTCCGCCGAGGGCCCCCGCGACCTCGTACGGATTTCCACCGCACTGCGTCAGTCAGCCGTCGTCGCGGCCGCCCGAGAGCAGGCCACGACCAGGTCAGAGAGCGACTTCCATGAACCGACCCGCTAGCACCCGCCCGGGTGGGGCCCCCAGACGCGCCGTCGTCATCGGCGGAGGAATGGCCGGAATGCTGGCCGCCGCCGCGCTGCGCGCGTACGCCGACGTCACCGTCGTCGAGCGCGACGCCCTGCCCGACGGGCCCGAGCCCCGCAAGGGTGTTCCGCAGGCTCGCCACGCCCATCTCCTGTGGTCCGGCGGCGCCCGCGCGATGGAGGACCTGCTGCCGGGAGTGACCGAAGCCTGGCTCGCCGCCGGCGCCCGGCGGATCGCGCTCCCGACCGGCCTGGTGAGCCTGCAGCCGCACGGCTGGCTCCGGCGCTGGCCCGAGATGCAGTTCATGATCGCCTGCAGTCGTGATCTGCTCGAATCGGTCATCCGGGCCCAGGTCTCCCCGGGCCCGCGGACCACCGTCATGGAGCGCACCGAGCTTCTCGGGCTGGAAGGCGGCGCCTCCAGGGTGACGGGCGTGCGCGTCCGCATGCCCGAGGGCGAGGAGCGCGTCCTCGAAGCCGATCTCGTGGTGGACGCCTCGGGCCGTGGTTCGCGGGCCACCTCCTGGCTCGACGCGCTGGGCGTCCCGCAGGCTCCGATGGAGGAGGTCGACTCCGGACTCGCGTACGCCAGCCGGATCTTCCGCGCGCCCGAGGGCACCGAGGACTATCCGGTGGTCAATGTGCAGCCGGACGCGGCACAGCCGGTGCCGGCGCGGAGCGCGACCATCGTGCCCATCGAGGGCGGGCGCTGGCTGGTGACGCTGTCGGGCACGCGCGGCGGCCAGCCGACGGGCTCCGCCGAGGAGTTCGCGGCATTCGCACGCGACGACGTCAGGCATCCTCTGGTGGGCGAGCTGATCGCCCGCGCCGAGCCGCTGACGGACGTCGTGGTCACCCGCAGCACGGTCAACAGACGGCGCTTCTTCGAGAAGGTGAAGGACTGGCCCGACGGATTCGTCGCGCTCGGCGACGCGGTCGCCACGTACAACCCGATCTACGGGCACGGCATGTCGGTGGCCGCGCAGGGCGCGGTGGCGCTGCGCGAGCACGTGGTCGAGTACGGGCTCACGGCGCCGGGGCTCGCGCGGCGGGTGCAGCGTGCCGTGTCGCGTCCGGTGGCGACGGCCTGGGAACTGGCCACCAGCACGGACATCCGGTACCCCGGTGCGATCGGCAAGCAGCCCTCAGGCGCGCAGAAGCTGCTCGGGCGCTATGTGAACCGCCTCATGCTCACGGCGACCGGACGTCCGCTGGTCGCCAAGGAGTTCCTCGGCGTGGTCACGCTGTCCGCGCCCATCACCGCCCTGCTCAAGCCCGAGATAGCCCTCGCGGTGCTGCGCGGGCCGCGCCGGCCCCCGCTGACCGAGCCGCCGCTGACGAACGAGGAACGGGACGCGGTCTTCGGGGCGCCGGAGCCGTCGGGAACACGGGAGGGCTGAAGCGCGGCGTCAGGTCGCGCTGCGCTCGCTCGCCTCTCGCAGGCCTCGCTCCACCGCGCGGCTCTGTGCGGTGTCCGGCTGTCCGGCCGCGGTGCCGGGGCGGCCGTCGCGCAGGAGGTCGCTCCAGTGCTCCCGGCTCCAGTCGGCCGGGCTCGTGGTACTGGTGAACTCCTCGACGAGAGCGAGGAAACGGGCGGGGTCGGTGTGGAAGGGGAAGTGCCCGGCGCCCTCGAAGATCTCCAGGCGGCTGCCGGGCATCGCCTCGTGCGCCCCGTACGCGTGCCGTACCGGAACCACGCTGTCGCGGTCGCCCCACATCAGCATCGTGGGCATGCCCTCGGTGAGATAGCAGCGGTCGAGCATGGTCACCACCTGGCCGCGCCAGTCGACCACGGCGCGCAGCGTGCGGATGAAGGCGCTGCGCGAGGTCGCGTCGGGCAGCGCGTCCACGAGGGTCAGCAACTCCGGTGCGTCCTGGCCCAGATCGGTGTCGAGGAGCCTCATCAGATGGGCGAACAGGCGCGCTTGGACACCCATGCCGGGCAGCCGCAGGCTGGCCAGCATGAGGTGGGCGCCGGGCAGTGACACCGCCCGCAGTACGGGGTTCACCTCGCGGCCCACGCCACCCGCGCTGACCAGGATCAGCCGCTCGGTGCGCTCCGGGAACTGGTAGGCGAACTGCATGGCGACGCCGCCGCCGAGTGAGTGCCCGACCAGCGTGGCCTGTTCGATGCCGAGGGTGGACAGCAGATCGCGCAGCCCGTTCGCGTACGCGGCCACCGAGTAGTCCGCGCGGGGCTTGTCCGAGGCGCCGTGGCCGAGCAGGTCGGGCGCGATCACCGTGTGGGTGCGGGCGAGGTCGGGGATGAGCTCGGCCCAGGTCGCCGAGGAGTCGCCGATGCCGTGGATCAGGACGAGTGCCGGGCCCTCACCGGCCATGCGGTAGGCGCGGCGGTAGCCGTGCACCACGCGGTGGTGCAGCCGCAGTTCTCCGTCGCCCACCGGGCGCAGCCGCATGGTGCGCCGCGGGCGCTTTCGTGGGACGTCGACCACCCGCTCGTCTCCCCTCGCCGGGCCGCCGAGAGTGCGGCTCCAAGCTCTGGATTCCAGCGTAGGGCCCTTGTCCCACAAGGGATTTCCGTGAGGTTTCGCCTCCGCTAACCGGGCGAACCGACGCGTACCGAAGGGGCATTGTCAGTGGCGGACGGCAAGCTGGACCCAGCGCCACCGCTGTGCGGCGGCGTGCGAGCCCTGACCGCTGCAGCACCGCAGCGCAGTAGCCGAGCCGAACCGGGAGCCGTCCGATGCCGACCGCCGTACTGACCGATCACGAACGCACCGCAGTGCAGGCGTATCTGCGCCTGCTGCAGACGGTACGAGCCGCGATGGACGCCGCGCCCGGCACGGGCCGACCACCCGTCGTGCCGCCCGCCGCTCTCGCGGAGGCGGAGCGCGCGCTGGCCGCGGCCGGGCTCGCGGGCAACGAGGAGGCGTTCTTCAGGCTGCTGCACACCTGGTGCCCGGAGGCGGGATGAGCCTCCGTCAGTCCTTCGGCGGAGGCGAGGTGGGTTCCCGTCACCCGTTCCCCGGGGGCGGGGCGAGTCCGCGTCACGCTTTCGCCGCGGCCGGCGTGAGTCTCCGCCGACCGGCGCCCGAAGACCCGCTCAGCCCTGTCCGTGCGGCACGGTCATCGAGGTCGCCACGAGGCCCCGGCTCACCGTCCAGCGGCCCTCGAAGTGGGCGATGCGACGGCCGTCCACCACCGGACCGGGTACGAGGAGTCCGGCGCGCAGGCCGCCGGACGTGGTGTGTCCGGGATCCATGAAGATCTCGATGTCCGCCTCGGCGAAGTCGAGCCACTTCCCGGTGAGGGGGAACCACGCCTTGTAGACCGACTCCTTGGCGCTGAACAGGAGCCGGTCCCAGTGGACGCCGGGGTGTTCCCCGGCGAGACCGCGCAGCCGCCGATCCTCGTCGGGGAGCGCCACGGCGGGCAGCACGTTCTGCGGGAGCGGCAGGTGGGGCTCCGCATCGATGCCGAGCGAGGCGAGGTCGGTGGCACGGGCCAGCGCCGCGGCGGCGTAGCCCTCGCAGTGCGTCATGCTGCCGATCAGCCCGGCGGGCCACTGCGGGGCTCCCTGGTGACCGGGCAGTACGGCCTGGGGAGGCACGCCGAGCTTCTCCATGGCACGCCGGGCACAGCCGCGTACGAGGGTGAACTCGCGGCGCCGTTTCTCGATGGAGCGCGCGATCAGCGCCTGTTCCTCGGGATACAGCTCGGGGTACAGCGTCGTGCCCTCGGCTCGCTCGTCACCGTGTGTCTCCACGGCCACGACCGACTCCGGGAGCAACTCCTCGATCACCGGGTCCGACCTCCATCGGCAGAATGCGGCGCAGCTTGCCAGGTGGTTCCGAGCGCTTGCGCCACTCTCGGGGGTAACCCACCGACACCTCTTCGAAGCGGACGCCGTCGAGCCAGGTGGTGCGGGGAATGTGCAGGTGCCCGTAGACCATGGCGGCCACGCGGTACGTACGGTGCCAGTCCGCGGTGAGCCGGGTGCCGCACCACATGGCGAACTCCGGGTACCAGAGGACCTCCGTCGGGTGCCGGTCCAGCGGGTAGTGGTTGACGAGGACCGTGGGCAGCTCGGCGGGGATCTCCGCGAGCCTGCGCTCGGTCTCGGCCACCCGGGCCCGGCACCAGGCATCGCGGGTCGGGTACGGGTCGGGGTGCAGGAAGTGCTCGTCGGTGCAGACGATGCCGGTCCCGTGGGCGTACTCGAGGCCCTCTTCCTTGGTCGTGCAGCCCGCGGGCAGGAACGAGTAGTCGTAGAGCAGGAAGAGCGGGGCGACGGCGACCGGTCCGCCGGGGCCCTCCCACACCGGGTACGGATCCTCGGGCGTCGTCACGCCCAGCTCGCGGCAGAGCTCCACGAGGTGCTCGTAGCGGGCCACGCCGCGCAGGGTGACGGTGTCCTTGGGGTGGGTCCACAGTTCGTGGTTGCCGGGTGCCCAGATCACCTTGCGGAAGCGGCCGGCGAGGGTTTCGAGGGTCCAGCGGATGTCGGCCACCGTCTCCGCGACGTCGCCGGCCACGAGGAGCCAGTCGTCCTCGGTCTCGGGGCGCATCTTCTCGACGAGGGCGCGGTTCTCGGCGTAACCGATGTGCAGGTCGCTGATGGCCAGCAGCCGGCCCGGTCGGTCAGCCGTCGTCACCCTCGCCCCCTTCCGCGGACCGGACGCCTTTCTCGGCGTGCCCGGATGTGAACACAAGAACCCATGCGGGCTCCACGGTACAAGAGCGGCTTTAGAGGGGTCTCTGAGGATGTGGCTCAGGGTGGTCTTTTGAGTGCGGGTCCGTTGTGGTTGCTCGCGCCCGCGCGGCGGAGCCGCAAATGTCTCAGCCCCGCGCCCCTTATCGGGGCGCCAGGCTGAGACCGCGCTCTCGGCCGTGCTCCGACACGCCCGCGCACACGGCGCCCAAGCGGTGCGCGCGAGCTACCGGGCGACCGCCAAGAACACGAAGGTCAAGGACTTCTGCCCGAGGAACGGCTTCGTCCCGGTGGCGGACGACGGCACGACGCGAACGCCGCTATCCGCGGCCGGTCCGGGATCACCCGCTACGACACCGTGCACGGCAAGTTCACCCTCGACCGCACGCTGAACGGGCAGCGTGTGGTGCTGTCCACTGTGCTGCCCGACCTGGAGCGGTCCGGGCTCGCCGAGATCCAGGAGCCTATCGAGTGCACGTTCGCGGTGGCCTCGCTCGGTCACCGGCCGGTGGAGGCGTTCCGCTCCGTCGGCGGGACCACGATCACGCTGGGGCTCGGAGCCACCGCCGACCGGCCGGCGGTCCGCGACGGGAGGGTCGTCGTCGCTCCGGTGCTGCCGCTGAGCCTCGCGTTCGACCGCCGTGTGATCGACGGCGCCGAGGCGGCGGACGTGCTCGCGGAGATCGAGGAGGGCTTGGAATCCTTCAAGGGAGACGCCGGGGAGACGGGGCTCATGGGTCGTGACGTGCCTCAGGAGCACTGACGGGTACGTCCGGAGATTCTGTAACACGTACGTAGCAGCGGACCGGCCGCGGAAGCCCTATGATCGGCCCTACACAACCGCCACGGACTCCCGTTTTCGAACGGCGGTTTTTGTGTACCCATTTACTCCCTGGCCGGGCACGGCCTGCTTCGCCCTGCCCGCGAACCATGAAAGGCGGCCTGCATGGTCTCTCGCGTACGCGTCTGGCTCAACCGCACGTACGCGGAGAACGTGTTCTTCATGGATCAGCTGCGGCGAAATACCTGTGGCCGCGCCGTCGAGATCCACGCGACGCACGGCGACCCGGACTCGCCCATCCTGGCCGCCGCCGACACCGCCGCGCTGGAGCCCGAGGGACTGTCCCCGGCCGCGTACGTCGAGTACGCGCTCGACCAGTGCGCCCGGCACTCCATCGACGTGTTCGTGCCGGTTCTGCACCAGGCGACCCTGGTCGAGCACCGCGAGGAGTTCGCCGCGGTCGGCACGGCGCTGCTCGCGCCGCCCGCCGAGGCCGTGCACACCTTCCAGGACAAGGTGACCGCGTACGAGGCGGTCAAGGAGATCGGCGTGCCGGTGCCGCCGTGGTGGCGGGTAAGGACCGAGGACGAGCTCGTCGCAGCGGTCGACGCGCTGGAGGCCGCCGGCCACAAGGCGTGCTTCAAGCCCGCCTCCGGAGCGGGCGGCGTCGGCTTCCGGATCATCACGCGCACCCCCTTCTCCCTCATGCACCTCAGCGGCTTCCCCAGCCCGTACGTGCCGTTGGATCTGGTCGTCGAGGCGCTGCGGCAGACCGACGAGCCCGTGGACTGGCTGGTCATGCCGCGTCTGGAGCAGCCGGAGGTGTCCGTGGACTGCCTCACGGGTCCCGACGGGCGGGTACGGATGGCCGTGGGCCGGACCAAGAACGGGCGGCGGCGCGGCTTCACCCTGAACCCCTCGTGGATCGAGCCGTCGCGGCTCCTCGCGGAGTCGTTCGGGCTGCACTATCTGACGAACATTCAGTTCCGGATGCTCGGGGACGAGCCCGTCCTCATGGACGTCAACACGCGCCCGGCGGGCGGCCTGCACCAGCTCTCGCAGTGCGGCGTCAACGCCCCTTGGGCGGCGGTCCGGTTGGCGCTCGGCGAGGAGCCCGGTGAGCTGGTTCCGCCGTTCCTGGGCCAGGACTACACGGTGGTCGCAGGACCTCGTGCGGTACGCCCTGTGTCGTTGCCGCAGCAGCGCGCCGACCTGGACCTCCCCGCACCCGCGCCCGCCCCGGAGCCCGTCGCCGGCGCGCAGACGACACTGTCGACTCAGGCACCTCAGGCGACACAGACTTCGGACAGTCCATTGACAGTCTGATTGGTCCATACCAACTTGGTAACGTGCCACTCCCGTACCCCCCACACGTTCAGGGAGATCGCGTGCGCCTCAGACGTTCCAGACATCGTTTGCTAGCTCTGCTCGCTTCGGCCGCCCTGGCACTCGCCGGGGCGGTCGCCCTGCCCGGCACCGCCCAGGCGGCCAACCTGCTGTCCAACTCCGGCTTCGAGTCGGGCGGCCTCTCCCCCTGGTCCTGCTCGGGCAATCTCGGCTCGGTCGTGTCGAGCCCCGTACACGGGGGCACCAAAGCCCTTGCGGGCGCGGCGAGTTCGAGCGACATCGCCAAGTGCAGCCAGACCGTCTCCGTCCAGCCGAACACCGCGTACCGCCTGACGGGCTGGGTGCGTGGCAGCTACGTCTACCTGGGCGTGGACGGCGGCGCCTCGACCTGGACCCAATCCCCGTCCGCCTACAGCCAGTTGACCGTGTCGTTCACGACCGGCGCCGCGCAGACGAGCGCGACCATCTACACGCACGGCTGGTACGCGCAGGGCACCTACCACGCCGACGACATCAGCCTGGACGGGCCCGGCGGCGGCTCGGACAGCCAGGCGCCGACGGCCCCTTCGAACCTGCGCTCCACCGGGAAGACCTCGTCGAGCGTGTCACTGGCGTGGAACGCGTCGAGCGACAACGTGGGTGTCACCGCGTACGACATCTACAGCGGCTCGAACCAGGTGCTCAGCGTCTCCGGGACGAGCGCCACGGTCAGCGGGCTCTCGCCCAGCACCGCGTACACGTTCACGGTGCGGGCGCGGGACGCGGCGGGGAACCGGTCGGCCGCCTCCAACTCCCTTGCCGTGACGACGAATCCGGGCAGCGGCACGGGTCCCGGCTTCAAGCAGGCCGCGCCCTATCTTTACCTCGGCTGGGGTGACCCGCCGAGCGCCACATCGGTGATGAGCGCGACCGGCGTCAAGTGGTTCACGATGGCGTTCATCCTCTCCTCGGGCGGCTGCAACCCGGCCTGGGACGGGACGCGTCCGCTGACCGGCGGCAACGACCAGTCCGTCATCAACTCCATCCGCTCCGCGGGCGGCGACATCGTCCCGTCCATCGGCGGCTGGAGCGGCAACAAGCTCGGGCCGAACTGCTCGACACCGGAGGCGCTCGCGGGCGCGTACCAGAAGGTGATCGACGCGTACGGGCTGAAGGCGATCGACGTCGACATCGAGAACACGGACGAGTTCGAGAACGAGGTCGTCCAGGACCGCATTCTCAACGCTCTGAAGATCGTCAAGCAGAACAATCCCGGGTTGCGGACGATCATCACCTTCGGTACGTCGACGACCGGCCCGAATTACTGGGGCAACCGGCTGATCGAGCGGGCCTCGGCGCTGAACGCCAACATCGACGTCTTCACCATCATGCCGTTCGACTTCGGCGGCGGCGCGGACATGTACGGCAACACGGTGAACGCCACCGAGGGCCTCAAGACCAAGCTCAAGTCGGCCTTCGGCTGGGACGACGCCACCGCCTACGCGCACATCGGCATCTCCGGCATGAACGGCCTCAGCGACCAGCAGGAGCTCACCTCGCCGGCGACCTGGACACAGATCCGCGACTGGGCGAACTCCCGCCACATCGCCCGGCTCGCCTTCTGGTCGGTCAACCGCGACCGGCCGTGCCCCGGCGGGGGCGTGGTCAGCAACTGCTCCGGCATCAGCCAGAGCAACTGGCAGTTCACGTCCATCACGGCCGGTTTCACCGGCTGACCCGATCCCCCGCGTCGAAAGGCGCAGGCCCAGCATTGAACAGCATCGAAAGGCGCGTGGGGGTGCCCGGTCAGTCGGCCGGGTACCCCCACACCCTTGCCAACTCGGCCAGGCGGGGCGGCAGTTCGGCCTTCGGGTCGGCCGGGCGGGCCTGCTGGATGCGGCCCGACTTGATGGTTTCGCTCCAGTCGCCGAGCTGGGGGCGGAAGGTGCCGTGGTCCTTCTTGCCGTAGTCGAGCATCGTGCTCTCCCAGGGGACGCCGAGGTACCCGCACAGACCGCGTGTGGTCTCCTCCGGGTCGGCGGTGAGGTCCTCGTACGTGATCACGTGGGCGTCGAGGGTGCGGCGGGCCTCCTCGAGTTTCTCGCTGTATTCGAGGACCTCGGTGCAGATCTGTTCGTGGTCCGGGTCGGTGCGGCGTTCGGTGAGCGAGGTGACGACCGCGCCGGGGTGGCGGAGCAGCACGATGTAGCGGGCATTCGGCCAACATCGGTGCAGCCGGGGCCAGATGAGGGTGTTCGGCGGGGTCTTGTCGACGATGATCTCCTTCCCGCTGCGGGTGAGTTCCAGGTGCAGCACCCGGTCCCACAGCGCGTGCTCCAGCTCGTCCTTGTCGAGTGCGAGTGCCCGCATGGCGTCGGCGGTGAAGTCACGCGACAGGTGGACGTGGAGTGTGCGCAGATGCATCTCGTGCGGGGCGCGGACACGGCTGTGGCTGTTCAGCAGGACCCTCAGCAGGGTCGAGCCGGAGCGCACGGAGGAGAGCACGAAGACGGGCGAGTCGACCAGGCGCGGGGCACGCGGGGCGACGTACGAGTCCTCGGTGGTGCGGGGCGCGGGCATGCCGTCGAGGTTCCGGCGCGGCGGGCTCACCGCCTGGGCCATCAGTCTGCCGCGGCGCCTCAGTCCCTTGCCGATCGCGGACATGCGTGGGTCCCGCACGGTGACACCTCTTCTCTTGCTTCGCCTTGCCGCGCCATCCCAGGGGTGCCGGGCGAACTTCAGGTGTCGTGCAGGGAACGAGCCGTGGTCACGGCGGGGCGAAATCCCACCGTGACCAGGCGTCTTACCTCTTTCTTAATTCTTCGTCAGAAGCGGGGGCAGCCCCTCCGATGGCTCAGTCCCTCCGATGGCTCAGTCCTTCCGCCGGGCCAGCCGCAGCGTCTGCACCTCGAAGGGACGCAGGGCGACGGGAACGCTGTTCCCGTCCGTGTCCGCCGTCGTCAGCGGGCGCTCCAGCAGGTCGGTGATCTGCGCTCCGGCCAGCGGGAAGCCCGTGCGCAGGGTGCCCTCCGCGCGGCCGCCGCGGGACTCGTAGAGGCGTACGACGACATCGCCCGAGGCGTCGTCGGCCAGCTTGACCGCTTCGATCGTCACGCCCCCGCCGTCCACGGACACGACCGGTTCCGGGGTGCCCGCCGAATCGGCCACCCGCAGCGGCAGGTTGAGCGCGTAGCCCTCGGCGACCGCGTCCTCGATCGTCGCGCCCGGCAGCAGCGCGTAGGTGAAGCGGTGCCTGCCCTGGTCGGCCTCCGGGTCCGGGATGCGCGGGGCGCGGACCAGGCTGAGGCGGACCGTGGTGGTCGTACCGCCGTCCTCGCGGACGGTGCGGGTGACGTCGTGGCCGTACGTGGAGTCGTTGATGACCGCCACGCCGTAGCCCGGTTCACCGATGTGGACCCAGCGGTGGCCGGAGACCTCGAAGCGGGCCGACTCCCAGGTGGTGTTGGTGTGGGTCGGGCGCTGGACGTGGCCGAACTGGATCTCCGCGGAGGAGTGGGCGGCCCGGACGTCCACCGGGAAGCCCGCCTTGAGGAACTTCTCGGCCTCGTGCCAGTCGATGTCCGTCTCGAAGTCGATACGGGGGCTGCCGGCCCGCAGGCTGATGGTCTGGGTGATCCGCGAGCCCTTCCCGAAGGAGCGCTCCACCCGGATCGCCCCCAAAAGCGGGTCCTCCTCGACCACGGTCACGGACTGAGCGTCCAGCAGGTCCGTGTAGCGGTTCTTGTAGTGCTTGTCGACGTCCCAGGCGTCCCAGTAGTTCGGGAGGTCCGTGTGCAGACGCAGCAGGTTGCCCTTGTCGGCGAGGACCTCGCGGCCGCCGGCCCGCAGATCGCGTACGGAGGCCAGTGTGCCGTCCTCGGCCACCTCGACGCGGACCAGACCGTTGTCGAGGACGCGGCCGGCGACCGTCACCGGCCGGGGTCCCTCACCGGCGCCGAGGGGTGCGCTGCCGTTCGCCGGGACGACGGTGTGGGCCAGGGTGCCGTCGGCGGCCCGTACGACTTCCCGGCGCTCCACCGGGCTCGTGTTGAAGACGTGCGTGCCGCCCGCGCCGAGTGCGGTGACCGCCTCGGCCGTCAGCTCCTCGACCTCCTTCGCCACACGCGCGTACTCGGCCTCCGCCTCCCGGTGCACCCAGGCGATCGAGGATCCGGGCAGGATGTCGTGGAACTGGTGGAGCAGGACCGTCTTCCAGAGCCGGTCGAGCTTCTCGTACGGGTAGGCGTAGCCCGGCGCGTGCAGCGCGGCCGTCGTCGCCCACAACTCGGCCTCGCGGAGCTTGTGTTCGCTCCTGCGGTTGCCCTGCTTGGTGCGGGCCTGCGAGGTGTAGGTGGCCCGGTGCAGCTCCAGGTAGAGCTCGCCGACCCAGACGGGGGCGTCCGGGTACTCCTCGCGGGCCTTGGCGAAGAACTCGTCGGGGTGCTCGACGACGACCTTCGGCGAGCCTTCCAGGTCGGCGAGCCTGCGCGCCCGTTCCATGATCTCGCGGGTCGGGCCGCCGCCGCCGTCGCCCCAGCCGAAGGGTGCCAGCGAGCGCGTCGCGGCGCCCTTCTCCTGGTAGTTGCGCGTCGCGCGGGCCATCTCCTCGCCGCTGAAGCGGGCGTTGTAGGTGTCGACCGGCGGGAAGTGCGTGAAGATCCGAGTGCCGTCGATGCCCTCCCACCAGAAGGTGTGGTGCGGGAACTTGTTGGTCTGGTTCCAGGAGATCTTCTGGGTCAGGAACCATTCGTTGCCCGCCAGCTTGGCGAGCTGCGGGTAGGCCGCGGTGTAGCCGAAGGAGTCCGGCAGCCACACGCCCTTGGTCTCGACGCCGAAGTGCTCGATGAAGAACCGCTTGCCGTGGATGAGCTGGCGGGCCATCGCCTCGCCGCCGGGCAGGTTGCCGTCGGCCTCGACCCACATGCCGCCGACCGGCGCCCACTGGCCCTTCTTGACCGACTCCTGGATGCGGGCCCAGACCTTCGGGTAGTTGTCGCGCACCCACTCGTACTGCTGGGCCTGCGAGCAGGCGAAGATGAAGTCGTCGTACTCGTCGGCGAGCGAGGTGACGTTCGAGAAGGTGCGGGACGTCTTGCGCTTGGTCTCGCGGATCGGCCACAGCCATGCGGAGTCGATGTGCGCGTGGCCGACGCCGGAGACGATGTGGGCGCTGGCGTTGGCGGGCTTGGACAGCGCGGCCTGCAGCGCGGCGCGGACGTCCGCCGCCGTTCCGGAGACGTCGTCCAGGTCCAGCAGGTCGAGCGCCCGGTCCAGGGTGTGCATGATCTCGTGCCGGCGCGGGTCGTGCTCGCCCAGCTCCAGCATCAGTTCACGCAGCACCTGGATGTCCAGGTCGAGGTGCCAGACCTCCTCGTCGAGGACGGCGATGTCGGCGCGCTGGAAGGTGTAGAGCGGCTTGTCGCCGGCGGTGAGGATGTCACCGAGGGGCGTGATCTTGGAGAAGTTGTCGGCGAGGATGTCCGGGTTGGAGGCCGCCTCGACCAGGTAGTCGATCTGCTCGCCGCCGGTGGCGGGGTTGGCGATCGCCACGTACTGGTTGAGCGGGTTGACCGCCTTCAACGGCGTCCCGTCCGTGAGGTGGACCAGCGCCTCGGCCTGGTTGCCGGGCCAGTCGCCCACGAAGCCGAGGTCGATGACGGCCTCGACGCGCTTGCCGGCCCACTCGGCGGGCACCTGTCCGCGCATCCGGAACCAGGTCGTGCCCCAGGGCGGACCCCACGGGGTGTCCATCGCGAAGGGCCGGTACGAGGCCGACGCGGCCTCCTCGAAGGGGACGGGCTCCCCCGGCGCCTGCCAGGCCTCGACCTCGAACGGTACGGAGGCGGCGTAGATCGCGGTCTTGATGCGCTGGTCGTGGACGCGCTGCACGCGCTCTTCGATCCGACGGCGTTCGTCATGCATGGTGCGGGTCTCCTCGGGAGGTTCTGCTTCAGGAGGCTCTACTTCAGGTACGCAAGGCCGGGGTGGGCGTCGGTGTAGCCCTCGACGAGGCGACGGGCGACGTTCACGGAGTCGACGAGCGGGTGCAGCGCGAAGGCCTTCACGGCGGTCGTGCGGGAGCCCGAGTCGGCGGCGGCGAGCACCTCGCGCTCGACCGCCTTCACCGCGCACACCAGGCCGGTCGCATGGTCCGGGAGCGGGTCGACGCCGACCGGGTGCGCTCCGTTGGCGTCGACGAGGCAGGGCACCTCGATGACGGCCTCCGTGTCGAGCACCGAAAGGGTGCCCTGGTTGCGGACGTTGAGGATCAGCGTGGTGCGCTCGTCGCGGGCGATGGCCCGCATCAGGGCGAGCGCCACCTTCTCGTAGCCGCCGGAGAGGTCGTCGGCGTCACGCTCGCCCGCGCCGGCCGTCTCCCGGTTCTCGGACATGTACGTGGCCTCGCGCTCGGCGCGCGTACGGTCCCAGGCGGTGAGCGCGGAGGCGTCCGGGCGCTTCATCTCCTCGTAGAAATGGGCCTGTTGGTCGCGCAGGAAGGCGCCACGGGTCTTCTCGGCCTCGCTGTAGGCGCGGACGGCTTCCCGGTTGAAGTAGTAGTAGTGCAGATACTCGTTCGGGATCGCGCCGAGCGACTGGAGCCACTCGGTGCCGAAGAGCTTGCCCTCCTCGAAGGAGCCGAGGAGGTCCGGGTCGGCGAGCAGCCGCGGGAGTTCGTCACGTCCGGCGACGCGCAGTCCGCGCACCCAGCCGAGGTGGTTGAGGCCGACGTAGTCGATCCAGGCCTCGCGCGGGTCGGCGCCCAGGACACGGGCGATCCGGCGGCCGAGGCCGACCGGCGAGTCGCAGATGCCGATCACACGGTTGCCGAGGTGGCGGGACATGGCCTCGGTGACCAGGCCCGCCGGGTTGGTGAAGTTGATGACCCAGGCGTCGGGCGCGAGCCGGGCCACGCGTTGGGCGATGTCGACGGCGACGGGGACCGTGCGCAGGCCGTACGCGATGCCGCCCGCGCCGACCGTCTCCTGGCCGAGGACGCCCTGGTCCAGGGCGACCCGCTCGTCGGCCGCGCGGCCTTCGAGGCCGCCAACGCGGATCGCGGAGAAGACGAAGTCGGCGCCGCGCAGTGCTTCGTCGAGGTCGGTGGTGGCGGTCACGGAGGGCGCGTCCGGGACGGCCGCGGCCTGCTCGGCGAGGACACGGGCGACGGCGGAGAGCCGTCCCGCGTCCAGGTCGTGCAGCACGACGTCGGTGACGCGGCCCTCGGCGCGGTCACCGAGGAGCGCCCCGTACACGAGCGGCACCCGGAATCCGCCGCCGCCCAGAATCGTCAGCTTCACGCAACTGCCCTTTCGCTGTTCCCCGAGGTCCTGGGACCTGTCGTCACATTCCCGTCCGCCGGGCGACGACAGGCCCTCGGTCCCCCGCGCCCGCCGTTCACGTCAGCACCACGCGCACACCCGCCTCTTCCAGGGCGGCCCGCGTCCCGGCGTCCGCCGGTGCGTTGGTCACCACCACGTCCAGTTCCTCGGGCCCGCAGACCCTCGCCATCCCCGTCCCCGGGAACTTGGCGCGGTCGGCGAGCAGGACGACCCGGTCGGCCGCTTTGATCATGGCGCGCTTCACCGGCACCTCCACGACCGTCGTGTCCATCACCTGCCCGCCGGGCCGCACTCCACTGGTGCCGAGGAAGAGCCAGTCCGCGTGCAACTGACGCAGATTGTCCTCGGTGAGGAAGCCGACCAGCGAGCGGTACTCGCGGCGGACCATGCCGCCGAGCAGCACCAGCTCTATGCCCTCGTCGTCCACGAGCTCCTCGTAGACCACGAGGTTGCTGGTGATCACGGTGATGCGGCGACCGTGCAGCTGCCGGGCCAGCCGGTACGCGGTGGTGCCGATGTCCAGCAGCACGGACTGGCCGTCCTCGACCATCGCCGCCGCGCGCTCGGCTATGGCGTCCTTCTCGGGTACGCGCACCTCGGCGACCTCGGAGAAGGGCTGGTCGCCCTCCTCGACGACCGCCCCGCCGTGCACGCGGGTGAGCAGGCCCTCCTCCTCCAGTTTCAGCAGGTCACGCCGGATTGTGGCGGGGCTCACACCCAGCTGCTCCGAGAGGTCGGTCACGGCCGCGGGGCCGCCGGAGCGCAGGGCCCGCAGGATGAGTTGATGTCGTCGCTCTGCCAGCACACGGTGAACAGTACTCGTCATTGCCGATCATTTCTATGCTCGGTTCTGCTCGACTCTTGCCAAATCAGCCGGATGCGCGCACGATCCTGTGCACCGAAATTGAAGAGTTTTGACGAGAGGATGTGCTCGTGGGCGACGAACGGGCCGACGCGCGGCCCGATGTGCTGCTGACCGGGCTGCTCTTCTACGACCTCGTCCTGACCGGTCTGGGCAAGCCGCCGACCCCCGGCGAGGAGATCTGGACCGACGGGATGGGCACGAGCCCGGGCGGGATCGCGAACCTGGCCGTGGCCGCGGCCCGTTACGGCCTGAAGACCTCCCTGGCCACGGTGTTCGGCGACGACTACTACGGCGCGTACTGCCGTGAGGTTCTCGCAGGGCAGGAGCACGTCGACCTCTCGCTCTCCCGTACGGCGGACGGCTGGCACACTCCGGTCACCGTATCGCTCGCCCACGGCCACGACCGGGCCCTGGTCACCCATGGCCAGGAGCCTCCGTACTCGCAGGACGCGCTGATGGGCGACCCGCCCGACGCGCGCACGGCCCTCGTGCACATCGAGGCCGAGCCCCGCGAGTGGCTCGCCAAGGCGGCCGCGAACGGTACGAGGATCTACGCGGACGTCGGCTGGGACCCCACCCAGCAGTGGTCCTCGGCCCTCCTCGACCAGCTCGCCCTGTGCCACGCCTTCCTCCCGAACGAGACCGAGGCGACGGCCTACACCCGCACCGACACCGCGGCCGACGCGCTCACCAAGCTCTCCGAGCTGGTGCCGGTGGCCGTGGTCACGCGGGGCGGCGACGGCGCGCTCGCCGTCGACCAGACGACGGGCGAGTACGCGGACGTACCCGCCCTCCCCACCGACGTCCTGGACGCGACGGGTGCCGGAGACGTCTTCGGCGCGAGCTTCGTCGCGGCCTCGCTCGGCGGCTGGCCCCTCGAGGAGCGGCTGCGCTTCGCGGTGCTCGCCGCCGGACTGTCCGTACGGCGGCACGGCGGGGCCCTGGCCGCGCCCGGCTGGTACGGCGTCCACGCGTGGTGGCAGACCGTCGAGGACCCGGAACTGCGGCGTGCGTACGGCTTCCTGGCCGACCGCCTGCCCGCGGACCCGGGCCCTCCGGTCCGCCGCGCCCCGGTGACCCCGCCCGACCCCACACGGCAGTACTGACATCCCCCACGCGAAGACCGAACACATGCGAAAGGCGGTGGGAGCTGTGCGGCTCTCACGAAGGGGCCTGCTCCGTGCCGGGCTGGCCGGTACGGCCGCCACGGCGCTCGGCGGCCTGGCCACTGGCTGCGCCGTCCCGACCGGCTCCACCGGGCGGAACATGGTCCTGTGGTACTGGAGCGGCGGGCTGAGCCCCAAAGTCGTCCAGGACGCGAAGGCCCGCTACGACAGCGCGGTGAATCTGCAGGCCATCCAGATCGGCGGTTACTACCGTTCGAAGCTGATGACCACGATGACCGGGCGCGCCCACGTCCCGGACATCGTCGGGCTCAAGGGCGAGGACATGGCCTCGTATCTGCCGAACGCCGACCAGTTCGTGGACCTGCGCACACTCGGTGCCGACAAGCTCAAGGACCAGTACCTGCCCTGGAAGTGGGACGAGGGCATCGCCGAGGACGGCTCGATGGTGGGCTTCCCGATCGACTGCGGTCCGGTCGCGCACTACTACCAGCCGGCCACGTTCGAGAAGGCCGGACTGCCGTACGAGCCGGCGGACGTCTCCGAGGAGCTGGACACCTGGGAGAAGTTCATGGCGGCCGGCGAGCAGCTCAAGAAGCGTGTGCCCGGCGCGTTCATCCTCACGGACGCCCTCAGCATCTACGGCATCTCGGTCAACCAGACGACCAAGCGGTTCGTCGACAAGGACCGGAACTTCATCGGCGACCAGGAGCATGTGCGCACCGCCTGGGACCGGGCCGTCGAGGCCACCCGCCGCGGACTGGTCTCGAAGATCATCAACGGCACGCCGGACAATATCTCCGCCACGGAGAGGGGCCTGCTGCCCAGCCAGCTGAACGCCTCCTGGGCGGCCGGCGACATCAAGCTCAACACCCCGAAGACCAAGGGCAAGTGGCGGGTGGCCAACTGTCCCGGCGGGCCGTCGAACATCGGCGGCTCGTTCCTGGCGATCACCAAGGCGTGCCGGGAGCCGGAGAAGGCCTTCGAGATGATCACCTGGATGCTCAACGCGGACAACCAGGCCCAGGGCTTCGTCGACTCCGTGCTCTTCCCGTCGACCCCGGCCTCGTACGACCTGAAGAAGCTGCGCGAGCCGGACCCGTTCTTCGGCGACCAGATCACCATGGACGTCTTCGGTCCGGCGGCGGAGAAGATCCCGATCGCCTACAACAGCCCGTACGACGTCGCGCTGAAGACCCCGATCGACGACGAACTGAAGAACTTCTCCGTCCTCGGCAAGGACCCGGAGAAGGCCTGGAAGGACGCCATGCGCAAGTGCCGGCGTATCGCCGACCACCTGGGGGTGAGCTACTGATGGCTACCGCACCCGTGCTGGAGACACCCTCGCCGCCCGTGACCGAGCCGCCCGCCGCCCACCCCAAGAAGGGCATCCGGAGCTACTGGCGGCTGTACGCCGCGATCTCGCCCTTCTACCTGCTGTTCCTGGCCTTCGGACTGATCCCGGTCGGCTTCTCGCTGTATCTGTCGTTCCATCGCTGGGACGGACTCGGCTCGATGGAGTTCGCCGGTCTCTCGCAGTACCGCTATCTGATCTCCGACACCCAGTTCTGGGACTCGATCGGGAACACGCTCATCATCTGGGCACTGGCCACCATCCCGATGATCTTCCTCGCGATGGTCACGGCCGTGATGCTCAACTCGGCGGTCCGCTTCAAGAACCTCTACCGCTTCGCCTTCTTCCTGCCGAACGTCACCTCGATCGTGGCGGTCGCGATCATCTTCGGCTCGGTCTTCTCCACCAACTTCGGCCTGGCGAACGCCCTTTTGCAGGCCGTCGGCCTGGACCAGGTGGCATGGCTGAACACCCCCTGGGGCATCAAGGTCGCCATCGCGACGCTCATGACCTGGCAGTGGACCGGCTACAACGCGATCATCTTCCTCGCAGGCCTGCAGACGATCCCGGGTGAGCTGTACGAGGCGGCGCGCATGGACGGCGCCGGGCCCGTGCAGACCTTCTTCCGCATCACGCTGCCGATGATGCGCCCCGTGCTGCTCTTCGTGCTCGTCATCTCGACCGTCACCGGACTGCAGACCTTCTCCGAGCCACAGGTGCTGCTGCAGACCACCGACAACAACTCGTCGTTCGCGGGCGGTCCGGGCCACTCCGGCCAGACCATGGTCCTCTACTTCTTCCAGCAGACCTTCGACAACAACGACTTCGGCTACGGCGCCGCCGTGGCCTGGGGCATCTTCCTCGTCGTCATCATCTTCTCGATCATCAACTGGCGCCTGGTGCAGCGCCGGGGCGAAGACTAGGGAGGCCCCGTCACCATGGCATCCATCAAGTTCGGTACACGTTCCGGCAAGCTCGGTACACGTTCCGGCCGGGGCATCAAGGGCAACCAGCGCAGGGGCATCGCCCTCCACTTCTCCCTGATCATCGGCCTGTTGCTCTCGGTCTTCCCGTTCTACTGGGCCGTGATCATGTCGACGCACTCGTCGACCGAGATCTTCTCCTACCCGCCGAAGCTGCTGCCGGGCTCGCACTTCCTCGAGAACGTCCGGAATCTCTTCGACAACATCGACTTCTTCGGGTCGATGTTCAACTCACTGCTCGTCGCGACCTCGGTGACCTTCCTTGTCCTGTTCTTCGACTCGCTGGCCGCGTTCGTCTTCGCCAAGTTCCAGTTCCCGGGCCGCCGGGTGCTGTTCGCGGGGATGATGGCGATCTTCATGGTGCCGGCGCAGCTCCAGGCCATCCCCCAGTTCGTGATCATGGCGAAGATCGGCTGGATCGGCTCGATGACCGCGCTGATCGTGCCGGCCGCCGCGAACGCGTTCGGCATCTTCTGGATGCGGCAGTACATGAAGAGCGCGATCCACGACGAACTGCTCGACGCCTCGAAGATCGACGGGGCGAGCTTCCTGCGCCAGTACTGGCACGTGGCCCTGCCCGTCGTCCGTCCCGGTCTCGCCTTCCTGGGCATCTTCACCTTCATGGGCCAGTGGAACGACTACGCCTGGCCGTTGATCGCCCTGACCAACCCGGACAACGTGACCCTCCAGGTCGCCCTGTCCCAGCTCAACGGCGTCCACGGCACGACCGACTACGGAATGGTCATGACCGGCGCGCTCCTCGCGCTGATCCCCCTGCTCATCGTGTTCGCGATCGGCGCCAAGCAGATCATCGCGGACCTCGGCAAGGGAGCCATCCGCTGATGCGACGCGATCACCTGATCGCCCTCCGCCCCTGGGAGACACCCGAGGTGACCTCCTGGGGGCGACTGCCCATGAACGCGGTGGACCGGCGGTCCGGCGCACTGTCCCTGGACGGCTCCTGGCACTTCCAGCTGCTGTCCTCCCCCAGCGGGTGCTCAGGCGAGTGGACGCGGATCGAGGTGCCGGGCGCCTGGACGATGCAGAGCGCCGACGACCTGCCGCAGTACACCAACGTCCGGATGCCGTGGGACGAGTTCCCGCCCGCCTCGCCCGCCGCGAATCCGACGGGCATATACGAGCGTTCCGTGGACATCCCCGCCGAGTGGGCCGGACGCCGCATCGTGCTCCAGGTGGGCGCGGCCGAGAGTGTGCTCCTCGTCCATGTGAACGGCAAACCGGTCGGCATCTCCAAGGACTCCCACCTCGCGGCCGAGTTCGACCTCTCCGACGTCGTACGCCCCGGGGACCCGGCCACCGTACGGTTCACCGTCGTCAAGTGGTCCGACGCCTCGCACATCGAGGACCAGGACCAGTGGTGGCACGCAGGCATCACCCGCTCGGTGCTGCTGTACGCCACCGACCCGCTGCATCTCGCGGACGTGACCGTACGGGCGCGGCGGGACGGGCGGCTGCGGGTCGACTGCCAGGTGCGGAACGCGTCGGGGGCGTTGCCTGAGGGCTGGTACGTCACGGGGGCACTGGAGGGTCAACTCCTCGTCCAGGACACCGAGTTCGACCGGCTCAACGCCGAGGACGAGCGGGTGTCCGACTTCCTCGGCGAGGCCCGGCTGCGGACCACCGTACGGGACGTACGCGCGTGGACCGCCGAGACCCCCGAGCTGTACGACCTGACCGTGCGGCTGCACCGCGCCGACGGCTCGGTCGCCGACACCTCGCACCACCACGTCGGGTTCCGGGACGTCGAGATACGCGGTCGGGATCTGCTCGTCAACGGCCAACGCGTCTTCATCCGGGGCGTGAACCGGCACGACTTCCACCCGCTGACCGGACGCACGGTCACGGCGGACGACATGCGCGCGGACCTGGTCGTCATGAAGCGCTTCGGCTTCAACGCGATCCGTACCGCCCACTACCCGAACGATCCGACGCTCCTCGACCTCGCCGACGAGCTGGGCTTCTACGTCGTGGACGAGGCGAACATCGAGTCGCACGACCACGCCCACGAGATCGCCGACGACCCCCGCTATCTGGGCGCCTTCGTCGACCGCGTCTCACGCATGGTGCTCCGCGACAAGAACCACCCGGCCGTCATCATCTGGTCGCTCGGCAACGAGTCCGACTACGGGGCGAACCATGACGCGGCGGCGGGCTGGGTCCGCCGGCACGACCCCACCCGGCCCCTGCAGTACGAGGGCGCGGCCAAGCTCGACTGGGCCGACGAGACGGTCGCCTCGGACATCGCCTGCCCGATGTACGCGCCGATCGAGGACTGTGTCACGCACGCCCTGTCCGGGAAGCAGACCAAGCCGCTCATCCAGTGCGAGTACTCGCACGCCATGGGCAACAGCAACGGCACGCTCGCCGACACCTGGTCCGCCATCGAGTCAACCCCGGGACTTCAGGGTGGTTTCATCTGGGAGTTCTGGGACCACGGCATTCTCCAGCGTGTGAACGACGGAAGACCGGCCGGACGCGCGGGCGTCGGCCTGTACGACAACGGTGTCGCCGCGCCCGGCCACCGCTGGGCCTACGGCGGCGACTTCGGCGAGACCATCCACGACGGGGCGTTCATCGCCGACGGCGTGGTGTTCCCGGACCGCACGCCCAAGCCCGTGATGTACGAGCACCGGGAGATCGCGGCGCCCGTACGTCTGACCTATGACCAGGGCGTCCTCCTGGTCCACAACCGGCAGCACTTCCGGGGCCTGGAGTGGCTGGCCGCCGAGTGGCGTCTCGTGCGCGCCGACGGCGGTACGGAGAGCGCGCCGGCCGAGCTGCCCGACGTACTGCCGGGCGAGTCGGCGGTGGTGCCCGTACCGTTCCCGCTTCCCGAGTCCCCCGCGGGTGAGGTCTGGCTGACGCTGCGGGTCACGACCGCGGACGACGAGGCATGGGCCGCGCGCGGCACGGAGGTGTGTCTGCCCCAGGTCCGGCTCAGTGCGGCGGTCGCCGACTCCTCGCCGGAGCCCGCGTCCGGTCCGGCCGTCACGGTGGACGAGGACGCGCTGCTCGTGCATCCGCTGCTGACCGCCGCGCCCGTGCTCTCGCTCTGGCGGGCGCCCACCGACAACGACGAGATCGGCGGCATGGCGGCCCGCTGGCGCGACTGGGGGCTCGACACGCTCGTACGCAAGGTCGTGGACGTGCGCCGGGAAGGCGGCCGGATCGTCGTGGCCGCCGAGTACGCGACCGGGGCCGGGCCCGTGCGCCACGAGCAGGTGTTCACCCCGGTCGCCGGCGGCCTCCGTGTCGCGGAGACGGCCGAACTGCCGGAGGGGCTCGACGACGTGGCGCGGGTCGGCACGGTCTTCGAGACGGTCGCCGGCCTCGATGTCCTGGACTGGTACGGGCAAGGCCCCTGGGAGTCCTATCCGGACCGCAGCTCGGGCGCGCCCGTGGGGCATCACTCGCTCGCCGTGGACGAGCTGTTCACTCCTTATCTGCGGCCGCAGGAGAGCGGCGGCCGGCACGGTGTGCGCCGGTTCACGCTGTCGGCGCCGGACGCCACGGGGCTGACCGTGGAGCTCGGGGCGCCGAGCCAGGTCTCCGTCAACCGGTACCGCGCGGAGGACCTCGCCGCCGTCGCGCACCACGACGAGTTGGCGGCGCGGTCCGGCTGCGTCGTGCACATCGACGCCGCGCACCGCGGGCTCGGCACGGCGTCGTGCGGGCCCGACACCTCGGCGCAGTACCTCGTCGCGCCGGGCACCCACCGTTGGGTCTGGACCCTGCGCGTGCTCTGACCCCGGGCCCCGGGCCCAGGCCCCGGCCACGCAACCCCCTTCACGCCGCCCCCCTCATAACGCCGCCCCCCATCACGCCCCCTTCCGCGCATACCACTTCACGGAGCAGACGTGTGCAATTCGCATGAGCACGACCCGGCGGCCGAGGCCGAGCAGGCCGGCGCCGGCAGACGGAACTTCCTGCGGGCGACCGCGCTGATCGGTGCGGCCACGGCGGCGGTCGCGCTGCCGACCGCCGCCGCGCAGGCGGCGCCACAGGCGTCGCCCGCCTCAAAGGTCCGCTGGAGACCCGACACCGACAGCAGCCGCTTCACGTTCGTCGTGATGCCCGACACGCAGTACCTCTTCGACGGGGCGAGCATCAACCCCGCCCCGATCGAGGCGTCGCTGCGCTACATCCTGGAGCAGGGGAAGGACGAGAACATCGTCTTCCTCTCGCACCTGGGCGACCTCACGGAGAACGGCGCGCAGACCGAAGTCGCCGCGGCGAGCAAGGCGTTCGAGCTGCTCGACCGGCGGGGTGTGGGCTACAGCGTCCTGGCGGGCAACCACGATGTGAAGTCGTCCACGGACGACCAGCGGGGCCCGACCCCGTATCTGGAGGCCTTCGGCCCGCAGCGGTTCAAGGGCAGGCCCACCTTCGGCGGCGCCTCGCCGGACGGCTACAACACCTTCCACGTCTTCAAGGCCGCAGGCCGCGAGTGGCTCGTCCTCGCCCTTGACTGGCGGCTGTCCGCGAAGGGGTACGCATGGGCCAAGGACGTCATCGCGCAGCACCCGAAGACGCCGGTCATCCTCACCACCCATGAACTGCTCTACGAGGACGACACCCTCTCCACGTACGGACAGCAGCTGTGGGACCGGCTGGTCAAGGAGCACGACCAGATCTTCCTCACGCTCAACGGGCACAACTGGCCGGCCGGCCGCGCCGTGCGCAAGAACGCGGCCGGGAACGACGTCCACCTGCACCTGACGAACTATCAGAACCGTTACTACGGCGGCGCCGCGATGATCCGCCTGTACCGTTTCGACCTCGACCGGGACACCATCGACGTCGAGACGATCTCGCCGTGGATCCTGGGCCGGGCGGGCGACGGCCTCAACGAGCTGGAGCGGCAGGAGATCGAACTGTCCGGCCCCGAGGACCGGTTCTCGGTGGCCATCGACTTCGAGAAGCGCTTCGCCGGCTTCGCCCCGGTGCCTCCGCGGGCGTCCCGTCCCGCCTCCGAGATGCTGGTGCGGGGAACTCTCGCGTACTGGCGCTTCGATGGACACAAAGAGGGCGCGGCCATGGACGGCACCGTCCGCGACCTCTCCGGGCGCGGCAACGACCTGACCATGGTCAAGGTGGCCGACGGCTCGCTCACCTGGTCCTCGGAACACCACCCCGACCAGCCGGGGCACGGCAGCCTGTTCTTCCACGGCGACAAGTCGCCTCTGCGGGGCGCCTATCTGCGGACCGTCGAGAACGCGCCGCTCAACTCGGCCACCTTCCCCCGCGGTTACACCTTCGAGGCCTTCTACCAGCTGCCAGCGGACTGGAACGCGTCCCGTAACGCCTGGTCGGGCCTGATCAGCCGCACCGGTACGGGCGGGGCTGCGGGCAAGACGGAGGGCGACCCGGACGAGCCGCTCGCCACCCTGTCGCTGTCGGACGGACCCGGCCCGCAGTGGGCGGTACGGCCCCTCAACCAACAGGGCATCGCCACCAACTGGGGCGACGAGACGGCCCGGGAGGTGTGGTGGCACGTCGCCGTCGTCAACGACGGCTCGCACACCACGCTGTACGTCCAGGGGTGCCCCGTCGCCCGCAACCCCACCGCACGCTCGGTCGGGCTCACCTCGCTCGGCCTGCCGTGGCTGCTCGGCGGCTACGAGTACGCGGGCAGGATCGACCAGATCCTCAACGGCAGGCTCGGTGACGTGCGGATCGTCGAACGCGCCCTGCCCGTCACCTCGTTCATGAACCACTGACACATCGAGCTCAGAGGGACCCACCAGACCATGACCGAGCAGCAGCTGCCCGCCTGGGCCGATCCGTCCGTCTCCCCCACCGCCCTCGACCCGCAGGGCCTCTCCAGACGTCAACTCATGTGCCGCGCAGGCCTGTTCGGCGCCGCCTTCGCGGCCGGTTCGCTGGCCACACCCGCCGCGGCAGGCACCCGAGGGTACGGCGGCGACGACCCCCGTCTCGCCTATCTCGTCGGCGACCACCACGTCCACTCCGTCTACAGCCACGACGCGAAGTACACCTTCGACCAGGTCGCGCAGGCCGGCGCCGAGTACGGCCTCGACTGGATGGTGTTCAACGAGCACTCCAACGTCGGGCACGCCAAGTACGGCGCGCAGCTGGAGCACAAGGAGATCCTCAAGGCACGCGCCGCGAACCCGCGTCAGCTGATCTTCCAGGGCCTGGAGTGGTACATCCCCGGCGCCGAGCACTGCACGATCTTCGCGGCACCCGGCCGCCACGAGGTGGACCTGCTCACGAAGTTCGAGCTCGCCTACGACGGCAAGCTGCTCGGCTACACGGCCGGCGGCCCCACCCACCCCGACACCCCGCGCAACGAGGCGCACGCCGTCAAGGCCATCAAGTGGCTGGCCGCGCAGCGCCGTTCGGGCTATGTGGACGACGTGCTGGTCTTCGCCAACCACCCGTCCCGCCTGGGCATCGACTCCCCGCACGAGATGCGGGGCTGGCGGGACGCGGCCCCCGAGATCATGATCGGCATGGAGGGCGCGCCCGGTGCGCAGGGCGGCGCCATCCCCGGCTGGCGCGGCCCCACGTCCATACGCGGCGAGTACGAGAACAAGCCCTCGGAGAACTCCTGGCCCGGCTATCCGGCGGACGCGTACGTCACGTACGGCGGCTTCGACTGGATGACGGCGACCGTCGGCGGCATGTGGGACGCGATGCTCGCCGAGGGCAGGCTGTTCACGATCACCACCAACTCCGATGTGCACCGCGTGGTGTTCGACACCTGGAAGAACGGCGACTGGCTGCCCGGCCAGAACTTCGACAACACCGGCCGGCTGCCCGACCCGGTGAACACCACCGAACCGCA
>NZ_VWMY01000031.1:0-8925 GCF_008905045.1 Streptomyces albicerus | reverse complement strand
GCGCGGGCCGCGTCTGGCTCGACCACGGGCATCTGCTGGACGGTCTCGACGTACGGCTGAAGCGGGACTGCGACCACGGGCGGGGCGTCACGCTGGGCGGGCGCCTGCGCGTCCGCAAGGGCGAGAAGCTCACTCTGAACGTGACCGTGACGACGACCTCGCGCCCCAACCCGCACGGCATCCTGCCCGAGCTCGCCCACGTCGACATGATCCGCGGGGCGGTACGCGGCCCGGCGGCCGACCGCGACGACTGGCACGCGCCCGACACCAAGGTCGTGCACACGGCGGACGTGTCCGGCCGCAAGGGCACGTACACCCTGCGCATTCCGCTGACCGCGGGTGACGAGTCCTTCTACGTGCGGCTGCGCGGCAGTGACGGCAACCGGCACGGCGCCGGTTACCTGGGCGCCTCGGTCGACCCGCACGGGCCGATCCCGCACGAGCCCGGAAAGGGTGACCCGTGGGCCGACACGTGGTTCTACTCGAACCCCGTGTTCGTGGAGGTGGCCGGCGGCCGGTGAGGCCGGTGCGAGAGCGGCCGGTACGCCCGTACTACCTGGTCACAAGCTGATCGACGGGCGTACCGTGGGCCGGGTGACCACTGACGAGGCGCTGCGGCCCCAGTCCCTCATGCTGTCGTTCCTGGGCGACCAGGTGCTCGGCCGTGACGTCTGCGTGTACTCGGGGAGCGTCATCGACGTCTTCGGGCGCGCGGGCGTCGGCGAGCACGCCACCCGCTCGACGCTGACGCGCATGGTGGGCCGCGGTCTGCTGCGGCGGCAGCGCGAGGGACGGCGGATGTACTTCGGGCTGACCGAACGCTCGGAGGCCGTGCTGCGGGACGGCGAGCAGCGGATCTGGGAGGCCGGGGCCGTCAACCGGCAGTGGGACGGCACCTGGACGCTGCTCGGCTTCTCGCTGCCCGAGTCCTGGCAGCGCCAACGGCACGATCTGCGCGCGCAGTTGACCTGGAACGGCTTCGGGCCGCTGTTCGGCGGACTGTGGATCGCGCCCGGCGAGGTCGACGTCTCCGCGATCGTCGCCGAGCTCGGCCTGTCCGCCCACGTCAAGATCTTCCGCGCCCACGCGGACGCGGGCATGGACATCGGCGCGATGATCGAGGAGACCTGGGAACTGGACGAACTGGCCACGCGCTACGAGGCGTTCGTCCGCCGCTGGCAGCCCTGGGAGTCCGCGGAGCCCGACGCCGACGAGGCTCCCCCAGCCTCCGGCCGGGGGGACCCCCATCTCGCTACGCTCGCCCTGCGGCTGCGCCTGTCGACGGAGTGGCTCCAGGTCATCCGGCGCGACCCGCGGCTGCCGGTCAAGCACCTGCCGGACGACTGGCCCGCCGAACAGGCCGAGAAGACGTTCAAAACGGTGCACGCCCAACTGACCCCGCTCGCACGGGAGTCGGCGGATCGCCTTCTCGACCTGGTACCGGTACGGGCGGGGACCTGAGAGACCGGGGCGCAGCCCCGTCTCTCAGGGGCGCGGGGAACTGCGCGACCAGCCACAACGAACCCGCACCCGACGCACGACCGTGGTTACCCGGCAACCCAGCGGAGCGCTTACGCGTAGAAGCGGGACAGGCTCTGCAGCACCGCCGCCGGCTTGGGCGCGCCCTCGATCTCGATCGTGCCGTCGACCGTGATCTGAACTCCGCCCTTTACGTCCTCGACCTCCGCCAGCTTTCCGATGAGCCGGATGCGTGAGCCGACCTTCACCGGCGACGGGAAACGCACCTTGTTCAGGCCGTAGTTGACCTTCGTGGTGACGCCCTGGACGTCCAGCAGCTCGGTGAACAGCGGGATGAAGAGGGCGAGCGTGAGGTACCCGTGCGCGATGGGCGCGCCGAACGGGCCCTCCTTGGCCTTCTCCTCGTCGACGTGGATCCACTGGTGGTCGCCCGTGGCATCGGCGAACGTGTTGATGCGCTCCTGGGTCACCTCGATCCACTCGCTCGTGCCGAGTTCGCTGCCGACGAGCTTCTTGAGCTCGTCGATGCCGTTGACGGTGATGCTCATATGACGTTCCTCAATCGGGGAGTTGAAGCTAGGACTTGGTGCCGTACCGCTTGCGGACACGGGCCTTGAGGAGCTTGCCGGAGGCCGTACGCGGCAGTTCGTCCGCGATCACCACCGACTTCGGGATCTTGTACTTGGCGAGGCGTCCGGCGAGCGACGCGAGGATCTCGTCGGCGTCGAGCTCGGCACCCTCGCGGGGGACGACGACGGCTCGCGGCACCTCGCCCCACTTGTCGTCGGGCACGCCGATGACCGCGCACTCGACGATGTCGTGGTGGGCGAGGAGCTGGTCCTCGATCTCGGCGGGGTAGATGTTCTCGCCGCCGGAGATGATCATGTCCTTGATGCGGTCGACGATGAAGACATAGCCGTCCTCGTCGATCCGCGCCGCGTCCCCACTGCGGAACCAGCCGTCGGAGAACACCGCGGCGGTCTCGTCGGGCAGCCCCCAGTAGCCGGGCATGACGTGCGGCCCTCGCACGACGACCTCACCGGTCTCTCCGACGTCCGCCGGGGAGAGATCGGGCCGTACGACACGCACGTCGCTGAAGAAGTGCGGCACTCCGGCCGAACCCGCCTTGCTGACCGCGTGCTCGGCGTCCAGGAAGAGCGTGCCGGGCGAGGCCTCGGTCATGCCGTAGCCCTGGAGGAAGGTGAGCCCGCGCTCCTGGAACTTGGCGATGAGCGGGGTCGGCACCGGTGAGCCGCCGCAGGTGAGGATCCGCAGCGAGGACAGATCCGCGCCGGCCCAGCGCTCGTGCCGGGCCACCTGGTCGAACATGGTCGGCACCCCGAACATGAACGTGATCCGGTGCTGTTCGATCAGGTCGAAGGTGGCCGACGGATCGAAGGCCTCGACCAGGACGCACGTGCCGCCCTTGAGCAGCACCGGCAGGGTGAGCATGTTCAGCCCGGCCGTGTGGAACAGCGGGGCGGAGACGAGGGCGCGTTCGTCGGCGATCAGGTCGTGGTCGATCAGGACGTTGAACGCGTTCCAGATCAGATTGCCGTGCGTGAGCATCGCGCCCTTGGGGCGGCCCGTCGTCCCCGAGGTGTACATGATGATGCAGGTGTCGTCGGCGGTGACGGGCTGGTCGATCGGCTCGGTGGACGCTCCGGCCACCGACTCCTCGTATTCGGCGCCCACTTCGAGGTACGTACGCACATCGCTGTTGCCCGGCAGTCCGGCGACGAGCCCGGCGAACGACGGCGCGTACACGAGGACCTTCGCGCCCGAGTCCGCGAGCTGGTAGGCGATCTCGGGGCCGGCCAGGCGGGTGTTGAGCGGTACGAAGACCGCGCCGAGCGTGCCGGCCGCGAACAGCGTCTCCAGGTACGAGGGGTGGTTGGGGCCGAGGTAGGCGATCCGGTCGCCGCGCCTCAGGCCGGCCTCGCGCAGGGCGTGCGCGAGGCGGGTGGTGCGCTCGTACAGCTCCGCGTACGTGACCGTCGTGTCGTGGTGGATCAGGGCGGTGCGGTGCGGGGTCTTTCGGGCCCGGCGTGCGGGCCACGACCCCAGTCCCTCATTGCGCATGTCCGTGCCCCTGTCCTTCGTTGCACATGGGGTGTCCCTCTATGCCTTCGTGAGCCCGAGCAGGCGGGCCGCGTTCTCCTTGAGGATCTTCGGCCTGACCTCGTCCTTGATCGGGAGCTTCGCGAAGTCGGCCAGCCAGCGGTCCGGGGTGAGGACCGGATAGTCGGAGCCGAACAGCACCTTGTCCTTGAGCAGCGTGTTCGCGTACTGCACGAGCTGCGGCGGGAAGTACTTCGGCGACCAGCCGGACAGGTCGATGTGGACACCCGGCTTGTGCGTGGCGACCGCCAGGGCCTCGTCCTGCCAGGGGAAGGACGGGTGCGCCAGGATGATCTTCAGGTGCGGGAAGTCGGCCGCCACGTCGTCCACGTGCAGGGGGTTCGAGTACTTGAGACGGATCCCGCCTCCGCCGGGCACACCGGCCCCGATGCCCGTCTGTCCCGTGTGGAAGAGGGCGATGGTGCCGGTCTCCTCGATCACCTCGTACAGGTCGTACGCCACCGACCTGTCGTTGGGGAAGAAGCCCTGGATGCTGGGGTGGAACTTGAAGCCCCTGACCCCGTACTCCTCGACCAGGCGGCGGGCCTGCTTGACGCCGGCCTTGCCGCGGAAGGGGTCGATGGAGGCGAAGGGGATCAGCACGTCCGGGTTGGCGGCGGCCGCCTCGGCGACCTCCTCGTTCGGGACGGGCTCGGTGCCGGTGGCGGACTCGGCGTCGACCGTGAAGATCACGGCGGCCATCTTCCGCTCGCGGTAGTAGGCGGCCGTCTCCTCCAGGGTCGGCTTCCGCTTGCCCTCGACCTTGAAGTAGGCGGAGGAGGCGTCATGCAGGTCGTCGTCCAGGGAGGACGTGCCCTTGGAGGAGACCTCGGCGTGGGTGTGGACGTCGATCGCGACGAGTTCCTCGACGTTGAGGGTCGTCATGGTTCACGCCTCCGGGAACTTCGGGGCGGGGATGCCGACGGTCTGCGGCTCGGCGCCGAGCGAGGTCGGCCAGGCGTCGGCGAGGGTGTCGGGGGTCCAGCCACCGTCAGCGTACGCCGCCTTGATCTCCTGGGGGTGGGACCACAGGGCCACCTTGTCGCCGCCGATGCCGATGGCCTGGCCGGTCACGCCGCGGGCGGCCTCGGAGGCGAGGAAGGGGACGAGCGCGGCGCAGTCCTCCGGGGTGCCGAAGCCCTCGCCCTTGCGGAGGAAGTCCGGCAGCGGCTCGCCCTGCTTCATGGCCTCGATGTACGGGGCGAAGGCCGGGATGGTCTCGGTCATCGCGGTGGCCGCGACCGGCACGATCGCGTTGACGGTGATGCCCGCGCGGCCCAGCTCCATCGACCACGTACGGGCCATGGCGGCGATGCCCGCCTTGGCGGCCGCGTAGTTCGTCTGGCCGAAGTTGCCGCGCTGTCCGGCCGGAGAGCCGACCAGGACGATGGTGCCGCCCTCGCCCTGCTCGCGCATGCGCACGGCGGCGGCACGGGCGCAGGTGAAGGTGCCCTTGAGGTGAGTGGTGATCACCGCGTCGAAGTCCTCGTCGGTCATCTTCCACAGGACCTTGTCGCGGAGGATGCCCGCGTTGGTGACCAGGATGTCGAGGCGGCCGAACTCCTCCACCGCGCGGCCCACCAGGCGGTCCGCGGCCTCGGTGGTGCCGACCGCGATCACCTCGGCCACGGCGGTGCCGCCCGCCTCGGTGATCGCCTTGACAGCCTGCTCGGCGACGGCCTCGTCCACGTCGTTGACGACCACGGAGGCGCCGGCGGCGGCGAGGGCGTGCGCGTAGGCCAGGCCGAGGCCACGGCCCGAGCCGGTGACGACGGCGACCTTGCCGGTGAGATCGATGCTGGGCACGAGGGGGGTCCCTTCAACGCGGGGATGGCGCGGCTTCGAGGGCCGAGCTGCGGCTACGAGATAGAAGCTAAGGACAATAATTGTTGACGTCAATAGTTGTTGCTGCCCCGTCGGTACGTCATGCTGTGCTCAGCACGTACGAACCGCCCCGCCCGGGGCCCGGCCCAGGGAGCCCGTCATCGCAGGCCAGCAGCACGCCACCGACCAAGCCGTAGGCCCTGCGGCCATCGACGCCCAGGAGCCGTGGATGCGCGAGCTGCACGCCGACACCGGCTATCTCCTGTACCGGCTGGGCCTGCGCTCGGGTCAGCTGTTCAACACGTTCCTCCAGGAGTCGGGGCTGCGGCTGCGCCACTACGCGCTGCTGCGGTTCCTGGCCACCTCCGAGGGCGCGCTCCAGCGGGAGCTGAGCGCACAGCTCGGCTACGACCCGAGCGCGATCGTCGGCCTGGTCGACGACCTGGAGAAGCTCGGGTTCGCCGAGCGCCGCCCCTCCCCCGACGACCGCCGCAGCCGGATCGTGGTCCTGACCGAGGACGGCCGTGCCTTCCTGCGGGACACCGACGAGGCGGGGCTGCGCGTGACGAACGATCTTCTGAAGCCCCTGGATCCGGCCGAGCGGGACACTCTGCACACGCTCCTGCAACGGATCGCCGAGACCGAACTCGGATGACGACCGCGATGACCGCGCGCTCGGCACCCGACCGCCTCCTCGCCGTGCTCGCCGCCTTCGACCACGACCACCCGGCGCTCTCCCTCACGGACATCAGCCGCCGGGCCGGACTCTCCCTCACCACCGCCCACCGGCTCGTGGGCGCGCTCAGCGACTGGGGCGCCCTGGAGCGGGACGCGTCCGGGATCTACCACGTGGGCCTGCGGCTGTGGGAGATCGCGGCGCTCTCCCCCCGCGGTCTCGCGTTGCGGCAGATCGCGCTGCCGTACCTGGAGGACCTGTACGAAGCCACGCACGAGAACGTGCAGTTGGCGGTCCGCGACGGCTCCGAGGTCGTCTACATCGAGTGGATCTCCGGGCGTTCGGCGGTCGGCGTCAAGATCCAGGTGGGCGCACGCTGGCCGCTGCACGCGACCGGCGTGGGTCTCGCGCTGCTCGCGCACTGCGAGGCGCCGTTCCAGGAGACGTACTGCACGGGGCCTCTCGCGGGGTTCACGCCGCACACCATCACGGACGAGGCCACGCTGCGCCGCGTACTCGCCGAAGTCCGGCGCACGGGCGTGGCGGTGAGCAGTCGTCAGGTCACGGACGACGCGCTGTCGGTGGCCGCGCCGGTGCGCGGAGCGGACGGCTCGGTGGTCGCGGCCGTTTCGGTCGTGGTGCCCGAACGCGACGCGCAGACACCGGCGTTGATCCCGGCGGTACGGCTCGCGGCGCGCGGTATCTCGCGGGCGCTGGGGTGGCAGCCGGAACCGTCCTGACAGCCGGAGGCAGGAGCAGGACCGATCAGGACCCGGGGCGGCTCCGGGTGGACGTCTGCCCCTTGGATATCCCTCTCACCGGTGAGGACGCGGCCCGGTGACGGCCGGATACTGGGACGGCCCTTGCCCCGAGGAGCCGCGTATGTCCGCCCCGTTGTCCGCCCCGTCCTGGATCACGCCTGCCGTCGCACGTCTGCGTGCGGCCAACCCGTACGTCGTCGACGGCGCGTTCGCCGCGCTGGTGCTGTTCGCCACCTCGCTGCAGTGGATGTTCCCCGACGAGGGTGACGACCGGCTGTCGTGGCAGGGATTCCTGCTGGGGGTCGGTACGGCGGTGCCGCTGGTCTGGCGGCGGCGCGCGCCCTTCCCGGCCGCCTGCGCCGTCTCGGTGTTCACCCCCGCGGTGGCGATCTACCACGCGCCCCCGCCGGACATCGTGTACAGCGGTCTGGTCGTGCTCTACACAATGGCCGCGATCGCCCCGCCCTGGCAGCGGCGCCTCATGCTGGTGGGCTGGCTGGCCGGGACCTCGCTGACCATGACGCACTCGGAGCATGCCGAACCCTTCGAGTACGCCTTCCATCTGCTGAGCCTTGTCAGCGCGTACGGCTTCGGGGTGCTCGGCCGTCTCCAGCGCGTGAACACCGAGGCGCTGGAGGACCGCGCGCGCCGTCTGGAGCGCGAACACGCCGCCGACACCGCACGGGCCGCCGCGCAGGAGCGGGCCAGGATCGCCCGGGACATGCACGACATCCTCGCCCACGCGGTGAGCCTGATGGTGGTGCAGGCCGAGGCCGGGCCCGTGGTGGTGCGCAGCGATCCCGAGCGGGCGGAGGCGGCGTTCGACGCCATCGCCGGCGCCGGGCGCGACGCGATGACGCAACTGCGGCGGATCCTCGGCGTGCTCAAGGACGAGCCGGTGAACGGGAGTTCGGTCCGGCTGCCGCAGCCCGGCGTCGCGGCCCTCACCGACCTGGTCCGGCAGGTCGGTGAGACCGCCGGCCTGCGCGTCGAGCTCCGCGCCACCGGCGAGCCGCGCCCGCTGCACCAGGACACCGAGGTCGCCGCGTACCGCGTGGTCCAGGAAGCCCTGACCAACACCGTGAAGCATGCGTACGCTTCCCGAGCGCGGGTCGAACTCGACTGGACGGAGGACGAGTTGACGCTCACGGTGACGGACGACGGGCGAGGGCCGGCGGACCGCGGCGGAGTGGGAAACGGGAACGGGGGCGGCCACGGGCTGATCGGGATCCGCGAGCGGGCCGCCGCCTGCGGTGGCACGGCCCGTACGGGACCCGGCCGCGACGGCGGTTTCCGGGTCGTTGTACGCCTTCCCGTGGCCGTCGACCGGCAGGCGGCCCTGGGGTGAGCATCCGGGTGGTGGTCGCCGACGACCAGGAGCTGGTCCGCAGCGGGTTCAGCATGATCCTGGAGGCGCAGCCCGACATCGAGGTGGTCGCGGAGGCCGGGGACGGCGTCGAGGCGGTGGCGGCAGTGCAGCGGCACACGCCCGACGTGCTGCTGCTCGACATCCGCATGCCCCGGATGGACGGCCTGGAGGCGGCCCGGCTGGTCTGCGCGCAGTCCGGGTGCCGGGTCGTCATGCTGACGACCTTCGACCTCGACGAGTACGTGTACGAGGCGCTGTACGCGGGCGCCAGCGGGTTCCTTCTGAAGGACGTACGCCGGGACGACCTGGTGCACGCCGTACGGGTGGTCGCGGCGGGCGACTCCCTCCTCGCCCCGTCCGTGACACGGCGACTCGTGGCCGACATCATCCAGCGACGGCGGGCCGAGTCCGCGACGCCGCCGCCCTCGACCGTACGGCTCGACGTCCTCACGGCCCGCGAGGAGGAGACCCTGCGGCTGCTGGCCCGCGGTCTGTCCAACGCGGAGATCGCGACGACTCTTTTCGTCAGCGAACACACCGTCAAGACCCACGTCAGCAATGTGCTCAGCAAGCTGGGGCTGCGGGATCGGGTGCAGGCGGTGATCTGCGCGTACGAGACGGGCCTGGTGGCCCCGGGTTCGAACTGATTCCTCTTGCCGGTTCATATGCTGCAGGCCCGGTGGGGGCTGGTCGCG
>NZ_VWMY01000030.1:118733-139892 GCF_008905045.1 Streptomyces albicerus | reverse complement strand
GGGACGGGTAGGGGCGGCGGGGGCGAAGAAAGGCCCGCCGCGGTCAGGCGCAGTCGGGCTCCCCGGCCGGGGCCGCGGCCGCGGCCGGAGAGGGATGCACGGCCGACTGCTGAAGATCGGCATCGAGTTGCGACAGATCCGCGTTGAGCGCCGCCATCAGCTCCTCCATCTGCTGCAGCAAACCCTTGGGCTGCGACGAGGGAACGGCTTCCTGGGACATGACGGCCTCCTCGGCCTTCGCCCTCCCCACGGGGGAGAACCGGCAACACGCCGACACCGACCGCCGGCGACGGGTGCCGGGCGGTCCGGCACCGCCCGAGCCAACGATCACCGCACAGGCGAGTCACTGGCACAGGCCCGCCCCGAGCATGGGATTGACGGATTTTCACCCGCCTGAGGACAAGGGGGACGGCGGGACCGATGGAGTTGACCGACGTTCGACCGCGCAGACCGTGCAGGATGGAGGCATGGATCTTCGAATCTTCACCGAGCCCCAGCAGGGCGCCACCTACGACACCCTTCTCACAGTCGCCAAGGCCACCGAAGACCTCGGCTTCGACGCCTTCTTCCGTTCCGACCACTACCTCCGCATGGGTTCCGTGGACGGCCTCCCGGGCCCCACGGACGCCTGGATCACCCTCGCCGGACTCGCCCGTGAGACCAAGCGCATCCGCCTCGGCACACTGATGACCGCCGCCACCTTCCGCCTCCCGGGCGTCCTGGCCATCGAGGTCGCCCAGGTCGACCAGATGTCCGGCGGACGCGTCGAACTGGGCCTGGGCGCGGGCTGGTTCGAGGAGGAGCACAAGGCGTACGGCATTCCGTTCCCGAAGGAGAAGTTCGCCCGCCTGGAGGAGCAGCTGGCGATCGTCACCGGACTGTGGCAGACGGAGGTCGGACAGAGCTTCAGCTACGACGGCACGTACTACCAGCTCACCGACTCGCCCGCGCTGCCCAAGCCCGCGCAGACCAAGGTGCCGGTGCTCATCGGCGGCCACGGCGCGACCCGTACGCCGCGCCTCGCGGGCCGGTACGCCGATGAGTTCAACATGCCGTTCGCGTCGGTCGAGGACAGCGAGCGTCAGTTCGGCCGGGTGAGGACGGCGGCGGAGGAGGCCGGCCGCAAGGGCACCGACCTCGTGTACTCCAACGCGCTCGTGGCCTGCGTCGGCAAGGACGACGCGGAGGTCGCCCGCCGCGCCGCCGCGATCGGCCGCGAGGTGGCGGAGCTGAAGGCGAACGGCCTGGCCGGCTCCCCGGACGAGGTCGTCGACAAGATCGGCCAATACGCGGAGATCGGCTCCCAGCGCGTCTACCTCCAGATCCTCGACCTCGACGACCTGGACCACCTGGACCTGATCTCGGCCCAGGTGCAGTCGCAGCTGTAGTGGCGATGAGTCCCGTTCCCCCGACCGGTGGGAAGAGCCCTGGTCGGGGGCGGGGCGGGCGGTCATAGTCGGAGGCCTGTTCCTGACGTACGGCTCAGACGGTTACCCGGGTCGGGGCCGCGGTGTGCTCGACGTCCGGGGCCGTCCGCCACAGCGCGGCCGAGAGCCACAGCAGGATGACGCCGACCAGGAGGTGCAGCGCGCTGGTGAGCAGGGAGTCGGGCAGCGCGGTCAGGAACGCGAACAGTGGCAGGACGACGGCGTACCCCCATGACGGGACCCTCGGCAGGACGCGGGCGCGGACCATCGCCGCTCCGAACAGGGCGCAGCCCACGGCGAAGACGGCCGCTGAGCCGATGAGCACGGGGATCGTGGGCCCGGTCAGTGTCTCCTCGATGACGTCGTCGTCGAAGTAGAACAGCACCAGGTTCGAGGCGAACGCGGCACTGCCGAACAGGCCGAGCCCGACGAGGTTCACGGTGTGGCCGACCTCGCCGAGGCGCCCGCCGGCCGGGCTCTGCCACCGGTGCAGCGCGGTGATCAGCGGCAGTGCGAACGCTGGGGACAGGGCGAAGAGGACGCTGGTCGCGGAGGTCTCTCCGGTGAACGCCTCGACCAGCGCGGGCAGGGCGATCAGCAGGCCGGACAGCAGCCCGCACAGGGCGCCGGCACGAAACGTCGATGGCGATGGCGCTGTCGATGAGGTGACGGACGAGGACATGATGCCGCTCCGGGTGCTCGGTCTGGCTCGGACAGTGGGTCAGGGCCGCAACCGTAGAGAGCGTCCGAGCAGCGCCAGGAGGTGAAGAACGGGGACATCGGAGGCCGAAGGTCACCATCTCCCGTGCGTTGTCCGGCCGTTCGGCACGTGTCGTTCGGCCTGACCCGGCCGGAGTTGTCGCGCCGGTGTCCCTCAGCCGTCGCGTTCGGCCTAGCCTGGCGGCAGCACAGCGGGTGAGGGGGTGTGCATGGCGGCGTATGTGCCCGTGCGGTGGGTGGCGCCGCTGCTGTATGGCGTGGTGCTCGTCGGCGGTCTGTACTACGCGGTGGCCGATCTGGGCGACGGGCCGGGTCCTGCGGTCTGGCGGACGGCCGGCTTCAGCGCAGCGATCGGGGCGCTGTTCGCCCTGGAGGCGGCCGGACGCCGCCGGCCCGCGGCCCGGGTGCCGGTGCTGCTGGCGCGCTGCGGTCTGATCGGCGCGGTGGTGCTCCTCGACGCCTCGGGACTGTCCCAAGTGCTGTTCGTGCTGCTGCCGTTCACCGCCTACTTCGCCTTCGGCCGTACGACCGCGCTCGCGCTTGGCGCGCTCTGCATGGCCGGGGTGCTCACCGCGTACGCGCTGACCGCCCCCGGCTGGTACCGCGACCTGGAGCATGTGTCCGACCTGCTGATGCTCTCCGTCGGCCTGGTGCTGGCGCTCTCGATGGCCGCGGTCGCCGTCGGCGAACAGCGCGCACGGCTCGAACTGGAGGAGTACGCCGCGCGGGTCGCCGAGCTGTCCGCCGCCACCGAACGCAACCGGCTGGCCCGCGACATCCACGACAGCCTCGGGCACCATCTCACCGCGATGTCCGTGCAGTTGGAGATGGCCTCGGACTTCCGTGCCCTGGATCCCGACGCGGCCCAGCGGGCGCTCAACGAGGCGAGGCGGTCGGTGAAGCTCGCACTGGGCGACGTACGGCACTCGGTCCGCGCGCTGCGCGGCGAGGCGGCGCACCCCACGCTGTCGGCGCAGCTCGCCGGCCTGACGCACGGCGGTGAGGCGCGGCCGCGGGTCACCGTCGAGGTGAGCGGCGACGAGGCCGGCTACGGCACGGCCGAACTGACCGCCCTGTACCGGGCCGCGCAGGAGGGCGTGACCAACGCACGCCGCCATGCACAGGCGACGCGGGTGACGGTGGCGGTCCAACTGGCCGAGGACGCCGCGCGGCTGGAGGTGACCGACGACGGCCGCGGCTTCGCGCCGGACGCGTCGGACGCCGGGTTCGGGCTGCTCGGGATGAGGGAGCGGGTGCACCTGGTGGCGGGGAGTGTCGACATCGACAGCGGCCCGGACGCCGGCACCCGGCTGACGGTGACCGTTCCGCGCGGGAAAACGGGGACTACGGGCACTACAGGCACTACAGGGGTGGCGGGGGAGATATGAACCTGGACGACAAGGAGCCGGCGCCGCCGGTGCGGGTGCTGGTGGTCGACGACCAGCGGCTCATCCGGGACGGCATCGCCTCCCTGCTCTCCATCCGGCCGGGCATCGCGGTCGTCGGCACGGCCGTGGACGGCCGCGACGCCGTGGCCAAGACGCTCGAACTGTGCCCGGACGTCGTGCTCATGGACGTCCGGATGCCGGAGATGGACGGCGTCGAAGCGGTGGCCGTCCTGCGCGGCCGGGCGCCGGAGTGCCGGGTGGTGATGCTGACGACGTTCGACGACGAGGAGTACGTCGTGCAGGCACTGCGGGCCGGCGCCCACGGCTATCTGCTCAAGGACCTGCCGGCCGAGGAACTCGCACACGCGGTCCGTCTGGCACACGCCGGTGTCACCCAGCTCGACTCGTCCGTCACCCGCCACCTCACCGCCTCCCTGCCGTCCCCCGGCCCCGCCCAGGCCCCCGCTGTCGGCCTGAGCCCACGCGAGACGGACATCCTGCGGCTCGTGGCTCAGGGCCACACCAACCGGGAGATCGCCGCGCGGCTGTACCTCAGCGAGGGCACGGTCAAGAACCACGTCTCCCGCATCCTCACCCGCCTCGCCCTGCGCGACCGCACCCAGGCGGCACTCCGCGCCCGGGACCTCGGCCTGCTGTGAGCCCCGCCCGTCGCCGGACACCGGGCGACCGCGGTACCCCCAAGTACTCCGTTGCGGATTGCTACGGACCCGCGTGCACCTGGCAGGCCCACAGGCTGGGCGTCGCGGGGTACGTGCCGCGCAGAGCCCGCACCGTGGTGTGCAGGGCCTCGGCTGTGCGGGCGACGTCCAGGCGGCCGTTGCCGGTGTGCAGTGCGCCGTACACGTCCTCGGCGACCCTGGCCCCGATCGTGTCGTCGACGTGCCACAGCGAGCCGACCACATGGGGGAAGCCCGCCATCTGGAAGGCGCTGACGATGTGCACGGCCTCGTCGGCGAGTTCGGGAGTGGTACGCAGCGTGTCGCAGGCGGACAGGTAGGCGAGCCGGACGCTGGGGAGGCGGAGTCGGGCCAGGTCGCGCACCGTCAGCGGGCGTTCGGCGTGGTCGTGCAGGACGAGGCGGTTGCCCGACGGACGCTGCAGATCGCCCTGGGCGTGGCAGGCGAAGTGGGCGTAGGCATGACGGGACAGGGCGGAGACGACCGCCGTATGCGTGGCGGACTCGCCGGACAGGACGGTGGCGGTGGGCAGCAGCCGCCCGAGTTGCTCGGCCTCGGCGCGGGCGGCGGGGAGCGGCGGCAGTCCGTCCGCCTCGGTGACCGCGACGACGAGGGTGCCGGTACCGGCCGGACGCGTGCTGAGGTCCCGGGCGTGGTGCAGGGCCCGCAGCGTCGGCGTGTAGGAGGAGACGGCGCGGTCGAGGGCGCCGGGAGAGCCGTCCGCCGGGCTTGCCGCGTGCAGGGGAAGCGAGCTGAGCGTTCCGCCGGGTGACCACCACAGGCGCGGCCAGGGGCCGTGCGGGTCGTGGCGGATTCCCAGGTGGTCGAGGACGGGGCCGGTGACCTGCCGCCACAGCCAGGCCAGGGTGTCGCGAACCTCTTCCTGGGCGCGCAGCGACTCCTTGGTGGTGGTGCGCGGATCGTCCAGCCGTCGCACGGCGTCCTGGAAGGCCTTCTCGTACCGGGCGACCTCGGGCGGGGTCAGGCCCGGCAGCGGTACGGCCTCGATGGCCGAGGCGGTGACGACAAGGGCGTCGCTGCCGAACTCCGAGACATTGACCAGGACGACGGGACCGTCGCAGGCCGTCGCGCGCAGTTCGCTCTCGGCCCACTCCCGTACCGGCCTGAAGAGCTGCAGCTCCGGGTGCTCGGCCCGGATGGTGGAGGTCAACTCCCGCCACTCGTCGGCGACTTGGTGACGCAGATCGGCGCGGGTGGACAGGGCGGGGATCGCGCCGCCGTCCGGGCCCGGGTCCAGCGGCCGGTCTTCCGGGAGTTGTTCACCGGCCGTCGCCGAGTCGAGGGTCTCCCGCAGGCGTTCGAAGCGGGCCGCGAGCTCCGGGGCCACCGCGCGGAGCCGCGTCAGATCGCCCGCGGCGTCGAAGGCGTGGGACAGCAGCACGCCCCGGGCCTGTTCGAGCAGCCGCACCGCGAGTCCGGGACGGCCGCACCGGACGGCGCAGGCCGCGGCGGACGCACCGAGTCCCGTGGTCTCGCTCAGTACGAACTCCTGGTCGTCACGGACCAGATGGCGCGGCGCGACCGAGGGCAGCAGGTCGACCGCGACGGTGAAGCCTTCCAGCGCGAGGTCCGGGCGCCCCAGCCGGGCCCAGATGGTGCCCCACTCCCGGGCCGCCTGCAGCCGTTCCGAAGGCGCGCCCCGCTGTTCGAGCGCCGCCGTCCGGAAGATGTCGGCGGCCTCCCGCAGGCCGGACCGGCCACGGCGGCCCGCACGTCGACCGCGGTACTGGAGCAGGGTGTTGGCGAGATACGTCAGCCGCCGGGTGCGGTCGGCGTGGCCGGGAGGGGTGGCGTCGGCCGCCCTGCGCAGCAGCTCGATCGCCTCGTCCTGGGCCCTGCGCGACCAGATGGCGCTCGGGGACACCGTGCGGACGGCGGCGGCCGTGGCCAGGACGTTCGGGAGCATGGGCGAGTCGTCCGGCAGGGCCGCCAGAGCCGCGTCCACCAGGGAGCGGGCCTCGCGTACGTCCGCGAGATCGTAGGAGTGGACGAGCCGGGCGACCAGGGCGATGGCGAGGTTGAGCCGACGGCGCGGCAGCAACGGGCTTTCGTCCGCGGTGAGTTGGACGGCCTCGCGGAGCAGGCCGACCGCCTCGGTCAGCGCGGTGGCGGGGTCGGCCACGCGCTCCGAGCTGTGCACCAGGGCGAGCCCCTTCGAGGACAGCAGCGCCGTGTGGTCCTCGGGCCCGGTGCCCGTCAGCGCCACGGCCCTGCGACGGCAGTTCAGGGACTCGTGGAGATCCGCGCTGTCACCGGCCACCTGGTAGCGGAGGTTCAGCGCCGTGCTCAGGTTCAGCAGGCGTCCGCCGAGCGCCGGGTGCCCTTTCTCGCTGGTGTCCACCGTCTCCCGCAGTACGCGGACCGCCTCGGCCAACTCCTCCACGTCGCGGGTGCGTTCGGTGCGGCTGTTCAGCATCCGGCCGAGGTTGTTCAGGGTCCCGGGCCGCTCCGGGTGACCGGCCGGCAACACCGCCGCGGCCCTGCGCAGCAGGGACACGGCCTCGTCGAGATCCGCCGTGCCGTCGGTGAGTTCGTACCGGGAGTGCAGCGCGAGCGCCAGATTGCCCAGGTGCCGGGCGGTGCCTGCGGTCACCTCGCCGGCCGTTGCCGCCGCCTCGCTCAGACAGCGGATCGCCGCGTCGAGATCGGCCCGGCCGCCGGTCAGTTTGTGGCGGGTGTACAGGGCGAGCCCCAGCGGGTTGAGCGCACTCCGGCGCTGCCACGGGTCGTCCTTCCCCAACTCCAGAGCCTCGGTGAGTACGGCCACGGCCTCGTCCAGGTCGGCCCGCCGCCCCACGCGCCCGTGCCGCTCGGTCAACACGGCGCCGACGTTCGCCAGGGCCGGGCCGCGCCCGTTCGGATCGCCGGTCACCGCCCGCCGGAAGAGGTGCACGACCTCGTCGTACTCCGCCGGTTCACCCCCCTCCCGGCGCAGCCGAAGCTGCAGCCGGTACGCCAGGTTGCTCAGGTGACGCGCGAAGTCGGCGTGGTCTTCGGGCAGTTGGGCCAGTACGTCGCGTGCGATGCCGATGGCCTCGTACAGGTCCTCGAGATCGTACGACCGCTCGTAGCGCACGCTCAGCCGGAGGCCGAGGTTGGCGAGCGCGGTGATCCGGTCGGGGGAGTCGGCTGGGGTGCGTTTGATCGCATGGTGCGTCAGGCGGATGGCCGAGTCCAGTGCTGTCCCGTCCGGTGCCGCGTCTCCCAGAGGGGGTCCTTCCCGTACGGGCCAGCTGCGATCGGTGAGGGACAGCGCGTGTGCCAGGTCGCCGGCGCGGCCCGGATGCCTCGGGTCGAGCTCGGGCGTCGCGAGGCAGGCGAGGAGGCCCGCGCCGACCGCGGTCCACAGCAGTTGCTGTCTGCTCTGCCCCGAGTCGGCGAGACGGGCGGCGAACGCGTAGATCTGCCGGGCCTGTTCGGAGGTGTCCACGGGCGGCGCGTGCTGCTGCCCCTCGACCGCGATCGCGCCCGCGGCGCACAGCGCCGACCACTCGGCGGGGCCGTCCGCGTGCGCGGGATCCGGCCGCTCACGGGGGTCCGTCGTGGCGAAGTTCGCCGCCAGTTCCTCCGGGGCGGCCGACGGGTCGGCGACCCACACCGGGAACAGCAGCATCCCGGCGGCCGCGCCCTCGCCGCCGCCCTGGCCCGCGGGAAGGACGGCGGCGCGGCCGAAGAACAGCCATCCGGCCGCGTGGCGCCCTTCCATGTCGGTGGCCGGGTCGATGGACTGCAGCAGAGCCCCGACATCGGCGTCCGCCGCAGGACCGAACAGGGCCTGCTCATCCTGCTGTTCGAACGCCCGCGCCAGGCGTGCGCGGACCGCCGCCAGCGCGCGCTCCCGGTCCTTCTCCGTCGTCATGGCCCCACCCCCGTATCGCACATCCGCTGAGACTCACGTCTCACTCTGCCTTCTCTGCGGCACACTTGAGGCATGACCGACCCGGCCGGAGACCGCGAACTCGCCCCGTACATACAAGCGTTGTGTGTGCTGCTCGGCGCCGAGCGCGAACTGCGGGACCTGCCGGACGTGCCCGAGGCGGCGGCGCGGGCGAAGTCCCTGGTCGTCGCGGGAGCGGACACGGAGGAGCTCAGGACCGCCTTCCGGAAACTGGAGGACGCGCTGCGCGCCGCCGGTGACGCCCGCGGACTGCTCGGCCGCTCACGGGGATATCCGGGACAACAAGCGCCCGGCGTCAGTACGCAGATCAGGGTGGCCGTGTGCCCGGGGCCGGTGCGGTGTACGCGGATGGAGCCGGCCCGTGATCTGTGGCCCGCGCCCCTGTGCGCCATCGGCGAGCAGCGCATGCGCAAGGTGCGCCTGCGGCCGGGTCCGTGACCTGTGCACCCGCTCCTGACCACCCTCGGCAGCCGACTGGCCGAACGCTGGCTCAACCTGCTGGTGCTGCCCGGCGCCCTCTATCTCGGCGCCGCGGCGGCCGGAACCACCCTGGGCCACGCACACTGGCACGACATCGACCGGCTCCGCACCGCCCTCGACGACTTCGCCGCACGCCCCGCGGCCGACCGGCCCGGCACCGCGGCCCTGCTGGTGGCGGCCGCCCTCCTGCTCGCGACCGCGGCCTCGCTGGCCGCGCAGTTCCTGGGCGGGACGATCGAGCGGTACTGGCTGCGAACGGCCCGGGACCCGGCGTCGTACGCCCTCGTGAAGCGGCGCGGGCGGCGCTGGGACCGCAGGGAGCACGAGCGACTGGACGCGGTACGCCGCCATGCCGAGGCGGCGTTGCGCCGGCCGAGGCAGGACGACAGCGCGGTGCGGCCGGGTGATGACGAACTGGTCGTCCAGCCGGGCCAGTTGGCCGAGATCCGGGCCCGCACCGCCGCCCGCGACCGCATCGCCGCCCTCCGGCCGGTTCGCCCCACCTGGTACGGCGACCGCATGGAGGCTGCGGCCGAACGCGTCCACGACGCCTACGGCGTGGACCTCGCCGCCTTGTGGCCACGCCTGTGGCTAATCCTGACCGAGCCCGCGCAGCGGCAGATCCAGACGGCCCGCGACTCCTTCTCCGTCTCCGCGCGCCTGGCGGCCTGGGCCGTCGGCTACGGACTGCTCGCCGTGTGGTGGTGGCCGAGCGCGCTGGTCGCGATCGGCTGCGCGCTGACGGCTCGTACCCGCGCCCGCGATTCCGTGGCCTCGTTGGCGGAGCTCATGGAAGCCGCGGTGGATGTGCACGGCCGTGAACTGGCTGCCCTGGTCGGGCTGATCACCGCGGATTCGCCCGGCCGGTTGGACCGCGACACCGGGGACCGGTTGTCGGAGCTCTTCAGGAAGGCCGGTTGACCTTGTGCGGCGGAGCGAAAATGCCTGAGTACGCCAGGGATGTTCGCTGTAGTTTGTGCAGGCGCGCCGGTGTTCGACGGCACGGCAATGTTCCGCAGTTCAGAAGACGTTTCGAGGCGTACCCACAGTGTTCCTGACGATCAGTACCACCGGCACCGCAGAGCGCCCGGCGACCGACCTCGGCTTCCTGCTGCACAAGCATCCCGACAAGGCGCAGGCGTTCTCCACCTCCTACGGCAAGGCGCACGTCCTCTACCCGGAGGCGAGCGCCGAGCGCTGCACGGCGGCGTTGCTGTTGGAGGTCGACGCGGTGGCACTGGTCCGGCGCGGCAAGGGCAAGGGCCGCGGCGGAGCCCCGGACGCGGCCCTCGCGCAGTACGTCAACGACCGGCCGTACGCCGCGTCGTCCCTGCTCGCCGTGGCGCTGAGCAGCGTGTTCTCCAGCGCGATGAAGGGCACCTGCCAGGCGAAGCCCGACCTGCCGGCGCGGCCGCTGCCCCTGCGCGTCGAGGTGCCCGCGCTGCCCGCCCGCGGTGGCGCCGAACTCGTACACAAGCTCTTCGAGCCCCTCGGCTGGACGGTGACCGCGGCCCCCGTCGCGCTGGACACCGAGTTCCCGGAGTGGGGCGACTCCCGCTACGTGAGCCTCGTACTGGACGGTGAGCAGCGCCTCGCCGACGCGCTGCGGCACCTCTACGTGCTGCTTCCCGTGCTCGACGACGCCAAGCACTACTGGGTCGCGACCGACGAGGTCGACAAGCTGCTGCGGGCCGGCGAGGGCTGGCTGTCCGAGCACCCGGAGCAGAAGCTGATCACCAGCCGCTATCTGTCGCGCCGCTGGTCGCTGACCCGGCAGGCCATGGAGCGACTGGAGCTCGTACGGCTCGCCGAGGCGGACGACAGCGAGGTCGAGGAGATCGACAACGCCGTCGACGAGCAGACGGACACGGAGGAGAAGCCCGTACCGCTCGCCGTTCAGCGGCGGGACGCGATCGTCGCCGCTCTGAAGGCCGCCGACGCGGCACGCGTGCTCGATCTCGGCTGCGGACAGGGCCAGTTGGTGCAGGAGCTGCTGAGGGACCCGCGCTTCACCGAGATCGTCGGGGTCGACGTCTCGATGCGGGCGCTCACCATCGCCTCCCGGCGGCTCAAGCTGGAGCGGATGGGCGAGCGGCAGGCCGAGCGCGTCAAGCTCGTGCAGGGCTCGCTCGCGTACACCGACAAGCGGCTCAAGGGGTACGACGCCGCGGTGCTCTGCGAGGTCATCGAACACCTCGACCTGCCGCGGCTGCCCGCTCTGGAGTACGCCGTGTTCGGTTCCGCGCGCCCCAGGACCGTGATCGTGACGACGCCGAACGTCGAGTACAACGTCCGCTGGGAGACCCTCCCGGCCGGCCATGTCCGGCACGGCGACCACCGCTTCGAGTGGACACGTGAGCAGTTCCGGGCCTGGGCGGGGGAGGTGGCCGAACGGCACGGGTACGGCGTGCAGTTCGTACCCGTCGGACCCGACGACCCCGAGGTGGGGCCGCCGACCCAGATGGCCGTGTTCACGGCTACCGCTACCACCACCGCTCAGCGCGCGAAGGAGGAGAAGGCCGCATGACCAGCAACGAAACCAGGGTGCGTACCCTGCCCGTCACCGACCTCTCCCTCGTCGTCATGATCGGCGCGTCCGGCTCGGGCAAGTCCACCTTCGCCCGTAAGCACTTCAAGCCGACCGAGGTCATCTCCAGCGACTTCTGCCGCGGCCTCGTCGCCGACGACGAGAACGACCAGAGCGCCAGCCGGGACGCCTTCGACGTCCTGCACTACATCGCGGGCAAGCGGCTCGCGGCGGGCCGGCGCACGGTCGTCGACGCGACCAACGTGCAGCAGGAGAGCCGCAAGCAGCTGATCGAACTCGCCAGGAAGTACGACGTGCTGCCCATCGCCATCGTGCTCGACGTGCCCGAGGAGGTGTGCGCCGAGCGCAACTCCTCGCGCACCGACCGCGCCGACATGCCGCGCCGCGTGATCCAGCGCCACACACGCGAACTGAGGCGCTCCCTGCGGCACTTGGAGCGCGAGGGGTTCAGGAAGGTGCACATCCTGCGGGGTGTGGAGGAGATCGAGAGCGCCGGGGTCCGCACCGAGAAGCGGTTCAACGACCTGACGCACCTCACCGGTCCGTTCGACATCATCGGCGACATCCACGGCTGCGCCTCCGAACTGGAGTCGCTGCTCGGCAAGTTGGGCTATGTGGACGGGGCGCACCCGGAGGGCCGTACGGCGGTCTTCGTCGGCGACCTCGTCGACCGCGGTCCGGACACCCCGGGCGTGCTGCGCCGTGTGATGTCCATGGTCGCCTCGGGCGACGCGCTGTGCGTGCCCGGCAACCACGAGAACAAGTACGGGCGTTACCTCAAGGGCCGCAAGGTCCAGCACACGCACGGCCTCGCCGAGACGATCGAGCAGATGGAGGACGAGAGCGAGGAATTCAAGCAGCGGGTACGGGAGTTCGTGGACGGGCTCGTCAGCCACTACGTGCTCGACGGCGGCCGACTCGTCGTCTGCCACGCCGGACTGCCCGAGAAGTACCACGGGCGTACGTCGGGCCGGGTCCGCTCGCACGCGCTGTACGGCGAAACGACCGGTGAGACCGACGAGTTCGGGCTGCCGGTGCGCTACCCGTGGGCCGAGGACTACCGGGGCCGGGCCGCGGTCGTCTACGGCCACACCCCCGTGCCGGAGGCCACCTGGCTGAACAACACCATCTGCCTCGACACCGGTGCCGTGTTCGGCGGCAAGCTCACCGCGCTGCGCTGGCCGGAGCGCGAACTCGTCGACGTACCGGCCGAGCGGGTCTGGTACGAGCCGGTCAAGCCGCTGGCCTCCGAGGCACCCGGCGGACACGAGGGGCGGCCGCTCGACCTCGCGGACGTGCACGGCCGCCGGGTCGTCGAGACCCGGCACGCCGGACGGGTCTCCGTACGCGAGGAGAACGCGGCCGCGGCCCTGGAGGTCATGAGCCGCTTCGCCGTGGACCCGCGGCTGATGCCGTACCTGCCGCCGACCATGGCACCCACCGCGACGTCCCGGGTCGAGGGCTACCTGGAGCACCCGGCCGAGGCCTTCGAGCAGTACCGGGCGGACGGCGTCGAGCGGGTCGTGTGCGAGGAGAAGCACATGGGGTCGCGGGCGGTGGCGCTGGTGTGCCGGGACGCGGAGGTCGCGCACGAGCGGTTCGGCGCGGGCGGCGGCGTGTCCGGCTCGCTGTACACCCGTACCGGCCGGCCCTTCTTCACCGAGTCGATCAGCGGCTCCGCCGCGGGTACCGCCGTCACCGAGGAGATCCTCGGCCGACTGCGGTCCGCCGTCACGGAGGCCGGTCTGTGGGAGGAGCTGGAGACGGACTGGGTGCTGCTCGACGCCGAGCTGCTGCCCTGGTCGCTCAAGGCGTCCGGACTGCTGCGCTCGCAGTACGCCGCCGTCGGGGCCGCGGCCGGAGCCGTGTTCCCGGGAGCGGTCGCAGCCCTCGAAGGAGCCGCGGCGCGTGGCGTCGACGTGGCGGACCTGCTCGCCAAGCAGCGCGAACGGGCCGTCGACGCGGCCTCCTTCACCGACGCGTACCGGCGTTACTGCTGGACCACAACCGGCCTCGACGGCGTCCGCCTCGCCCCCTTCCAGATCCTGGCCGTGCAGGGCCGGAGCCTCGCGGGCGTACCGCACGACGAACAGCTCACGCTGATCGACCGCCTGGTGGCGGGCGACCCGACCGGGCTTCTCCAGACCACCCGACGGCTCTTCGTCGACACGGGCGACCCCGCGTCGGTCCGGTCCGGCGTCGACTGGTGGCTCGAGATGACCGGCCGCGGCGGCGAGGGCATGGTCGTGAAGCCCGTCCAGGCCGTGGTGCGCAGCGCGGAGGGACGACTGGTCCAGCCCGGCATCAAGTGCAGGGGCCGGGAGTACCTCCGGATCATCTACGGACCCGAGTACACCCGTCCCGAGAACCTCGACCGGCTGCGCGGCCGCTTCCTCAACCACAAGCGCTCGCTGGCCCTTCGCGAGTACGCACTCGGGCTCGAGGCGCTGGACCGGCTCGCGGAGGGGGAGCCGTTGTGGCGGGTGCACGAGGCGGTGTTCGGGGTGCTGGCGTTGGAGTCGGAGCCGGTGGATCCGCGGCTGTGAGCGTCGGATTCCGGCCAGGTCGCCCCTGAGACGGGCAATCGTCCGGACTTCACGTTTCCCGACCCCAAATGCCCCTGGTTAACAGCCAGTTGGCATGCTAACTTCGCAGGTCGGTCAGGCAGGTGTACCGGCTCATGGGGGAAGGTCGGTGGAGACAGGAGCGGGTTCCGGCGAGCCCGGTGGCGAGTCCGGGCGTGCGCCGGGACTCGAGTTGCTGTTCCAGTTGACCGAGGCCCTGTGCGAGTTGAGCTGCCTGGAGGATCCGCAAGGGCGCGTGCAGTTCGCCGTGGTGCTCGGGGAACAGCTGAGCCAACAGGTCGACGTGCGCGGCAGCAAGTTGCGCGAGGACGCCGTGACGATGGTGCGTGCGGCGTTGAGTGTGATGGGTGGGGAGCACGTACTGGTAGGGGTGGTCCGAGTCTTCGAGGGTGAAGAGGCGGCCGCCGGGTTCGAGCGGATGCTCGTTCCCGTCGCCCCGCCCGCCGCATCCATGATGCTGCCCGGCCCGCTGTCCGAGTACGACAAACACAAGGCGCGCGCCCTTCTGGACGCCGCCAAGGGCGAAGTCTCGGCGATCCGGCTGCGGGACGAACTCGTCGAGGAACTGCACGGGGTGGACCTGCCCCTCGGGCTGACACCCGAACAACTCCTCACCTGTGTCGCTGAGTTGAACGCCCAGCCCGACGGTCTGCCGCCCGCCGTGCTCCTCCTCGAACAGGCCTCCCGGCTCGCCGGGGCGCCCGGTCATCGCGCCGAACTGGCCGCCTGGGTCGAGGGATGGGCACAGCGCGCCGATCTGACCGGAGCCTTGGAGCGCCGCCGGGCCCGGCCTGCCGCCATGGAGTACGACCCGGAGATCCCGCGCTGTCTGATCGTGGCCGCCGAACCGGCCAGGGACGGCTCGGGCGAGATCGTCGTACGCCCCTGGCTCAACACCGCGCCCGGCCGCTGGGACCCGCAGCCGGGCGAGCCCGCCACCACCGATCTCGACGGCCTCGGGGCGGCTGTCGAGCGTGCGTTGCGCCAGGGGGCCCGGCTGTGGCCCGCGCAGCGCGAGCCCGATCCCGGTGGACCCGAACAGCCGCCGCCGTACATAGAGTTCGTCCTTCCGTATGACCTCCTCAACCACGATGTGGCCGGGCTGAAGCTCGGTTCGGGCGACGGGAGACCGCTGCCGCTCGGGCTGAAGTACGGGGTGCACTTACGCAGTCTGGAGCGGATGCGTACCGACGACGTACTGGTCAGACTCCAGTGGCAGGAGCGCTGGCAGACCCTGAGGCAGCACGGGGTCGCGGTGCACGGCTGGAGGGAACCCGACGCGCAGCGGCTCGACGAGTGGCAGACGTCCCTCGCCGGGGAAAGCAGGCATACGGCCGTTGTGCTCGACGCTCCGGCCGGTGCCTCCGCCCTTGAGGCGTTCAAGGCCGCCATCGCCGAGGGGATCGGGCTGGCGATCTGGGACCGCAGGGGAGTCTTCGCCGAGGAGCGGCGCGAAGTGGTGACCGCCGTGTTCGCGTCGGTGCCGACGCCCGCACAGATTCCGATGGCCATCCACCGCCTTCGTCGAAAAGCGGAACTCAACACCCAGGGCCCCCTGTTGCTGGGGCGGCACATTGCCTTCTTCTGGGACGACCCCACCCGACTCGTCGACATCCAGACCACTGACCCCGGCGATCTCGCCAGCGAGGAGGCACCTGCATGAGCGCGCACGAGCAGCAGGACATGAGCGGGTCGGGGCAGCCGGAGGAGTCGGATTCGCACGGCTGGCGCGTGTTCCACGCCACCGGGCGCGCTCCCGGCGGTCCGCAGCCGCAGCTGCCCGAGGCACCGCCGTGGCGCCGGTTCCGCGGTGGCCCGCCCCAGCCCTCGCCGCCGGAGGACGAGGAGGCCGCGCTGCGCCGGCTGGGTCCCGGCGACGCCATGCCCCAGCTCGGCGCCGAGGAGATCGACACCGTCAACGCCGCGTTGCTGCTGCGCAGGCCCCTGTTGATCACCGGGCCGCCGGGGATCGGCAAGTCCACGCTCGCCTATCTGATATCCCGCGAACTGGGCCTCGGGCGTGTCCTGGAGTGGAACATCGTCAGCCGCACGACCCTGCGGGACGGCCTCCACGTTCACGACGCCATGGGGCGCGCCCAGGCCATCGCCGCCTGGCGGCAGGCCGGCCTGGGGGAGGTGCCGTCCGCGGGGGCACCGGAGGGAGCGGCCGAAGAGGCTGCCGCCCAGATTGACGTGACTGATCGTCAAAAAGCTCCTGTTCTTGGCGACTTCATCACTCTTGGGCCCCTTGGGACGGCCCTGCTGCCCTACGATCGACCCCGGACTCTCCTGATCGACGAACTCGACAAGAGCGACATCGATCTGCCCAACGACCTGTTGCACGTCCTGGAGAACGGCAGTTATGAAATCCCGGAGCTGGTGCGCGACGCCGCCGACACCGCGCGCGTGCACACCAGCGATCCCGGAGGGCATGCCGTCGTGGCCGGCGGCCGGGTCGAGTGCCGCGAGTTCCCCGTCGTCGTGATCACCAGCAACGGAGAGCGGGAGTTTCCCGCGGCCTTCCGCAGGCGCTGTCTGCCGCTGGAGATGCGCACCCCGACCCGGGAGCAGCTTCTGGCCATTGTGGAAGGCCACTTGAGGGCCCGGCCGCAGGGCGCGGAAGCCCTCGTGGACCTGTTCGTACAGCGGGTACAGGCGGGTGGCACACACTCACTGGATCAGTTGCTGAACGCTGTCCAGTTGACTACTGCGGGTGGTTTCCAGGCCGAGGGTGACGGGCGTAAGCTCTTGGAAATGCTCCTACGCGACCTCGCGAAGGGCCGCTGAATGACCGGCTTTCCCAGGGAGCGCGCATCCGAATTCGGCGACGGTGACCCCACCTCGGGGACGTCGTCCGCTTCGGTGTTCCCCGAGTCCGTCGAGTACGCGAGTCGGCACGGAGCGCGGCCCGGCTCCGCCCTGGAGCGGGACGCCGGAGGCCGCGAGCGGCCCTCCGAAGCCGAGAGCGAGACCGGGCCGCACTGGCAGGAGATCGCCGACGCCGTCTGGCTGGCCGGTCACTGGATGCGCCACGGCCGCCCTGCCACCGCCGGGCCGGTGTCCGGCGACGACGCCGCAGCCGCGCACCGGCCGGCCGGCCGCCCCTCGTCCCCCGACGCCGCCGGACCGGAGACCGACGGCGAGGACGCACGCGGGACCGACGGATGCTCCGACGGTCCCGCGGACCTGCCCTCCGACGACGTACCGCCCGCGGCGTTACCCCTCCCGGACGGGGGCCGCGGCGACGGCGAGCACCCCGGCGGACAGCCCTCGCGCCGCGATCCCCTCCCGCGGCCCCGGCGGACCGGTGTCGGCGCGCCGGGGCTCCCGCTGTCTCCCCGCCTGTTACCGGCCCCCGACCCCGAGGGGACCGGGACGGTTCCCCTGGGGCGGCCTCTGCTGCCCGGGTCCGAGCCCGCCGCACCCGCCCCCGGCCGGCGCACGGCCCTGCTCGCCCGCGCCCTGCACCGGCTCGCCCGCCGTGTGCCCTCCCGCAGCACGACGGAACTCGACGAGGAGACCACCGCGGAACGGGGCGTCGTGGACGGCATGTGGATGCCCTTTCTGCGGCCCGCCCGTACCTCCGCCTTCGATCTGGTGCTGCTCGTCGACGACGCCCCCACGATGCGGATCTGGGAGGACACCACGGCCCGCCTCGCCGAGGCCGCCGAACAGAGCGGTGCCTTCCGGGTCGTACGCACCGTCAGGGTGAGCCTGCCGCGCACGGGCGACCCCACCCTGCGCTGGGCCACCGGACGGGTCGTGACGTCCCCCGCCGAGCTGCTCGACGGAGGCGGCGGCCGGGTCTTCCTGGTCGTCACCGACGGCCTGGGCCACGGTTGGATCTCCCCCGCCGCGGACGCGCTGCTCGGCCGCCTCGCGGGCGCCGGGCCCACGGCCCTGATCCATCTGCTCCCGCCCCACCTGCGCCACCGCTCCTCCCTCTACCCGTACCCGGCGGTGCTGGAGGCCGGCGGATTCGGCGCCGCCAATGTCGGCCTCGCGGACTGGGCGTCGCCCGGCGGACCCGACCCGATGCGTCCCCTGCCGGAGGCGGGCGACGGATCCGTGCCGGTTCCCGTGCTGTCCCTGAAGCCCGGTTCGATCGCCGCCTGGGCCGACCTCGTCACGGGCAAGCGCGGTGTGCGTCGCGCGCTGCCCGTGGTGCTGGCGGGCACCCTCACGAAGGGGGCTCCCGCGCCGGGACTGCGCGCGCCGCGGCTCCCGCGCGCCGCGGCGGCCGCCGTGCGCCGGTTCTTCACCCTCGCCACACCGGCCGCCCGCCGGCTCGCCACCCAGCTCGCCGCCGTTCCGTTCGAGTTCGACCTCGTCGAGCAGCTGCGCAAACGGATCATGCCGGAGACCGGGCCCGACCACGTCGCCGAGATCCTCATGGGCGGTCTGATCGACTGGGACAGCGGCGGCGACGGTCGCCCGGAGTTCGCGGAAGGCGTGCGGGAGGCCCTGCTGGCGGCCATGACGAGGACCCAGCTCGCGCTCACCGTCAGCATGTTGGGTGATCTGCCGGCCGCGGGGGAGGGCGGTGTCGCCCTGCGCGCAGCGTTACGCGACCCGGCGGGCGCCACGCTGCCCGATCCCGGCGAGCGCGGCTGGCTGCGGACCGAACTGGCCGTCATGCGGGCACTGGCAGGTCCCTACTCCGAACGTGCGAAACGCATCGACTCCGGCCTCGCCAGGCTTGCGCCCCCTGCCATGCCCGGACTCACATCCGCGCCTGCTGTGACCCCAAACCACCCGGAAAGTCCCGGATCGTCCGGTGGCGGGGAGGGCAGTGATCCAGCGTCGGACGTCCCCGATCCACCTGGAGAGCCCGTGCCGCTGGTTACCGACACGTCCCGAACAGAAGCCCCGGAGGCTGAGCCGCCCATGCAGAGCACCACGACCGGAACGTCGGCCCTATTGGTGAGCGTTCCCCTGCGGAACACCTCGTTCGTGGGCCGCACGGCGTTGCTCCGTGCCGTGGAGGACCAACTCGGCGCCCAGGACACCGCGGCCGTGCTACCGCACGCGCTGCAGGGCATGGGCGGCGTGGGAAAGAGCCAGCTGGCGCTCGAGTACGTCTACCGGCACCAACGCGACTACAAGGTGATCTGCTGGATCCCCGCCGAGCGGGAGAGCCTCATCCTGGCGGCACTCGCCGGCCTGGCCGCGCGCCTGCGGATCGCCCCGGGGCAGGAGGGTGGCCTCCCCGCCGCCAACACGGCCGTGCCCGCCGTCCTGGAGGCACTGCGCACCGGAATTCCGTACGACAACTGGCTGCTCGTCTTCGACAACGCCGAGAACGTCGAAGCGGTCCGCTCCTACTTCCCTGCCAACGGACCGGGAAAGATCATCGTCACCTCCCGGAACCGCGACTGGGAACGGGTCGCCACCCCGCTGCCGGTGAACGTCTTCGAGCGCGGCGAGTCGATCCAGCTCCTTCAGAAGCGTTCCCCCGATCTCTCGGAGGGCGACGCCGACCGGCTCGCCGACGCCCTGGGCGACCTGCCGCTCGCCGTGGAACAGGCGGGTGCCTGGCGCGCCGTCACGGGCATGCTCGTCGACGACTACCTGGCGCTGCTGAACGAGCGCAGTCCCGAGATCCTGCACCTCGACCCGAACCCCGACTACCCGGTCTCCGTCGCCGCGGCCTGGGACATCTCGCTGGAGCGGATCAAGGAGAACAACCCAGGCGCCCGTGAACTCCTCGACATCTGTGCCTGCATGGCCCCCGAGCCCGTCCCGCTCTCCATGCTGCGCGGCAAGCGCGGCGTCGACATCACCCCCGACGTCGACCCCCTCCTGCGCGAGTCCATCAAACTGAGCCGGGCCATCCGGGACCTGAACCAGTTCTCCCTGGTGAAGCTGGACCTGCGCTCGGACACCCTGCAGATGCACCGCCTGCTGCAGAACGTACTCCTCGCCAAACTGAGCACCGAAGAGCGCGACCGTATGCGGGAGGCCGCGCACCAGCTGCTGTCGGCGGCCAAGCCCGGACACTACGCCTCGTCCGTCGAATGGCCGGCCTACCAGGCGCTGCTGCCTCATGTGCAGACGTCCCAGGCGGTCACCAGCACGGACACGTGGGCGCGCGAGCTGGTCTACGACACTGTGCTGTTCCTCTACTACTGGGGAGACCACGAGAACGCGGTCGAGCTGGCCCGGCAGGCCTGGCGCACCTGGCTCGCGGCCTCGGGCGAGGAGAACATCCACGTCATCCGGATCGCGAAGATCTTCGCCTTCGTACTGCGTATCGTCGGTGAGGTCGAGGAGTCCATCCAGCTCAACGAGAGGGCCCTCGAGGTGTCGCGCCGGGCGGACGTCGACGCGGAGGACCTCATCGACTCCATGTCGCAGCTGGCTGCCGCACGGCGTCACCAGGGCCGGTTCCAGGAGGCGGAGGATCTCGACCGGGAGGCCACCGAGCGGGCCCGCACCCTGTTCGGGCCGGAGGACCCCAGCACCCTGAGCGCCGCGCACGGCTGGGGCGTCTCGCTGCGTCTGTGCGGCGAGTACGCCCAGGCGGTGCCCCTGGACCGGGAGACGGCCCGGCTGCGTGACCTGCTCTTCGGCCCCAACAGCGGCCTGACCCTCAACACCCTCAACGGTCTCGCGATCGACATGCGCGAGGCGGGCGACTACCCGGGCTCCCGCGACTTCCAGGAGGACGTCTACCGCAGGGTGCGCGAGCTGTTCGGCGGGGAGAACATCACCACGCTGCGGCTCGCGCGCAACCTCGCCGTCTGCAGGCGCCGCGACGGAGCCGTCGCGGAGGCCGCCAAGCTCTCCGAGGAGACGCTGCGCCGCCTCATGCTCGGCTACGGCCGTGATCACTACGACACGCTGTCGACAGCGATCAACGTCGTCGTCGACCGCCGCCTCACGGGCGACCTCGAGCAATCGCGCGAACTCGGCGAGGACACGGCACGGCGCTACGGGCACCGTCTCGGCGAGGACCACGCGTACACCCTGATCACGAAGGCCAATCTGGCCGCCACCCTGAGGGCCCTCGGCGCCCTGGAAGGGGCGCGGGAGCTCGATGACGACGCGGCCCGCCGGCTCACCGACACCCTCGGGCCCCGCCATGTGACGACGCTGACCGTCGCGCTCGGCCGGGCCAACACGGCATACGCGGGCCTGGACTTCGACCAGGCCCGGGAGATCGACGAGGCCACTCTGCCGCTGCTGACCGAGATCGCGGGCGAGGATCACCCGCTGACCCTGTCGTGCACCGCGAACCTCGCCATCGACCTGCGGGGCCTGGGCCGCGGTGCCGAAGCGGACGAACTGGAGCGCAAGGCGGTGGAGGGGTTCACCCGGGTGGTCCGGGGCGACCACCCCTGGCTCCTGGCGGCCCGTCAGCGGCGGCGCATCGAGTGCGACATGGCACCGGT
>NZ_VWMY01000030.1:51922-118588 GCF_008905045.1 Streptomyces albicerus | reverse complement strand
TGGGGCGGCACCGAGTGCCGCCCCACGCCGGGTCAGCCCGCCTCCGGGACGGGCCTGGGACTGTCGCCCGGCGGCTGCCGCAGACTGATCTCCTCCGCCGGAGGCGGCGCTGCGGCGTCCGCGACAGGTGCCGGGTGCCGCTCCCGCCGGGCCAGGAACAGCAGCGGCTGGGTGAGCAGGGTGGTGGCCAGCGCCATGAACACCAGGACCGTGTAGAGCGGGGCGCTGAGCAGCCCGGCCTGGAGGCCCGCGTTGAGGGCGATCAACTCGGTCAGGCCGCGGGCGCTCAGCAGCACGCCGACCGTGCGCGCGTCATGCCGCTCCAGACCGCCGAACCGGGCCGCGAGCGTACCGCTGCCGGTCTTCGTGACGACGGCCAGCGCGGTCACCACCAGCAGCGCCAGCCAGCCCGTCGAGTTCATGCTGTCCAGAGCCACGGACTGGCCCGACACCACGAAGAAGAACGGCAGCAGCAGCGAGCTGACGTCATGCAGGGGCCGCAGCAGATCCGGGTCCAGCGTGCCGCCCTCCTCGCGCGGGACGACGACACCCGCGAGCAACGCACCGAAGATCACGTGCAGACCGATGGCATGGGTCACCCAGGCCGACCCGAGGGCGAAACCGATGAGCAGCGCCATGCGCAGCGAGGGCTCCATGCGGGTGCGCCACAGCAGGCGGCGCAGCGCGGGCCGGGCCACGACGAGCATTGCGGCGATGAAGACGACGGCGACCGTGAGCCGTACCGGCCAGCCGAGCCACTGATCGTCCCCGCTCTTCAGCAGCGCCCCGGCGAGGACCGTCCAGCCGATCACGTCGAGCAGCCCGGCGGCGGAGACGGCCACCACCCCGGGCACCGTGCGGGCCAGACCGTTCTCCCGCACGATCGCCGTCAGCACCGGGACCGCCGTTATCGACAGGGCGACGCCGGCGAACACCACCATGGCGGGGGAGAGACGTGCCGGCATCCCCAGGTCCCGCAACTGCTCGCGGAACAGCAGGGCGCAGCCGCTGCCCACGGCCATCGGCACCACGAACGCGGTGAGCGCCACGGTCACCGAGGTGCGCGCCCGGGCGCCCAGGATGCCCAGATCCAGTTCGTAGCCGACGGCGAACAGGAACACCACGAGAGCGAACTGCGCGACACCGGTCAGCGCCGGGCTGATGCCCGGGGGGAACAGGGCCTCGTACGCGCCCGGCGCCACCGCGCCGAGCAGGGAGGGACCGAGCGCGATTCCGGCGGTCAACTGACCGACGATGTACGGCTGCTTCAGCCTGCGCGCCACCCAGCCCGCGGCGTGCGCGGCCACCAGGATCAGGGCCGAGGCCCCCACGAAATGCATGACCGTCGTGTCAGGGCTCATGGCGTCCCCCGGTTGCCAGGCTGACGGACCGCTGATTCGGCCCGAAATACGGTGCGCATGTTTCGCGCGGACCCAACTCCCTTGCAATATTGTTGATTTGACGTTGCACCGGCAGTCGTAACGGCAGTCGTACGGGGACTCGGCCCCGTGTCACGGGGGGCGCATGTCGACGGTCGTCTTCATCCATGGGACAGGTGTACGCGAACCGCACTTCTCGGCGCTGACGGGACGGGTGGCCGCCGGACTGACCGCCCTGCGCGACGGACTGCGCGTCGTGCCGTACTACTGGGGGGACACGCACGGCGCCACGCTCGCCGCGGGCGGAGTGAGCCTGCCACCCGAAGGAGGTACCTCCCGAGGGCTCATGGAACCCTCGGCCGGGCCTCGCCCCGCCACGGATGACACGGACGACGCGGCGGCCTGGGCCGTGCTCTACGCCGATCCCGACGCCGAACTCGCGCTCGCCGCGGCAGGGGCGGAACCCGCCGCCGAGCGACCGCCCGGCTCCGCGCTGCCGGAGCGGAAGATCCAGTCGCTTCTGCTCGGCCTGGCTGCCCAGGGGGACGCGCCCGCAGCGGAGTTGGGCCCCGGCCTCGGGCGGGCCGCCACGGAGCTGGCCGCCCATCGGCTCCTCGGTCCGGCCGCCGCCGCCCTCGCGCCGGACGACCTCGCGGTCGTCGCCGCCCGGTGGCTGGCCGCCCGGCTCATCGCCGAGGTGCTCGACACCGACAGCCCGCTCGTCCCGGCCGGCGACACACGCGACATCGTCGTCGACCGTCTCGCCCAGGCGCTCGGCGCACCACCAAGAGGTACGGAACGCGGCCTGCGCTCCCGGCTGTTGCGCGTGGGTACTTCCGCCGCCTCACGTGCCGTCGTGCGCCGCCGACGCGCCCTGACCGAGGCCGCCCACCCCGCCGCCGGGGACGTACTGCGCTATCTCAGCCGCGGTGAGGCGGTCCGCGCCGACCTGCGCGCACTCCTCTCGGGCCTCGCCCCGCCCGTCACGCTCGTCTGCCACAGCCTCGGCGGCATCATCGCCCTGGACACGCTGATCAGCACCCCCCTTCCACAGGTCCGCCTCCTGGTGACGGCGGGCTCGCAAGGACCTTTCCTGTACGAGTCGGGGTCCCTGCCCTCCCTCGAACATCCCGAGCCGCTGCCGCCGCACATGCCGGACTGGCTGAACCTGTACGACCCGCACGACCTGCTCGGCTACCTCGGCGCCGGCCTCTTCCCGGGCCGCGTCACCGACGTACGTGTCGACAGCCGCCAGCCGTTCCCGGCCGCCCACAGCGCGTACTGGACCAACCCCGTCGTGTACCGGCACATCGTGGAGCGCCTGCCGTGACCGCGGCCGAGCGGCAGACGGCGCGGCGCGTGGATCCGGCCAGGGTGCACGCTCTGATCGTGGGCATCGAGAAGTACGACGCCGGCCCCGCCTGGGACCTGCCGGGTCCGGCCCGGGACGCCCTCGCGTTCCACCGGCTGCTGCGTGCCGTCGGCGTGCCCGCGGCCCAACTGCGGCTCCATCTGGCCCCGTTGCCGCCGTTCGTGCCCGACACCGAGCACGAGCCCGCCGACCACGCCACGCTGCGCCGCACTCTCGTACGCGAACTGCCCCCGCACCAGGGCGACGTGCTGTGGGTGTGGTGGGGCGGGCACGGGGTACTCGACCGCGCCGGTCACACCAGGCTGTTCTGCGCGGACGCCACCACCGCCGACAAGGTGGCCGTGGACCTGGAGTCCGCGCTGGCCCGCTACGCCAGCGACGCGGTGCCCGCCTTCACCGAGCAACTGTGGATCGTGGACGCCTGCGAGACCTTCGAGGAGGACCTCGCCTTCCGTGACCCGCTGCCGCCCGACGCGCTGCCCGCGGGCCACCGCACCCTCGCACACCGGCAGACGCTGCTGCGCGCGGCGGGCCGCGGCCGGGCGGCGGCCAACGATCCGGTGCGCGCCACGGGACTCTTCTCGGAGGTTCTGCTCGACCTGCTGACGGAGCGCTCGGACACGCTGCCCGTGCCACCCGACCCGGAAGAGCTGTTTCCGGCCGTACAGGACCGGATCGCGGCCCTCAGGAAGGCGGGCCGTACGACGCAGCATCCCGAGATCCGGCTGCAGAGCCCCGGGCGGACCGAGATCCTCCCGCCGTCGGCATCGACGGAGCGTCCGGTCTCTCCACTCGTACGCGCGGTGGACGCGCTGTTCGCCTATCCGCTGATGTCCGATCCGGCCGAGCGGCAGGCAGTGGTCGCCGCACTGAGCCCCCAGGTCACGGGGACACTCGCCCGTCATCCCAAAGCCCGCACGGACGCCACCCTCATCCTCAGCGGGCTCGCCCGCCGTCACCCCGGGGCGCTGTGGGAGCTGTTCGACGCGGTCGTGGCCGTGGACGACGATCCCAAACTGCGGAACGAACTGGCCGAGGCCCTGCGGGAGTTGGGCGGAGCCGGCGAACACGGACGCGGCCGTCCTTGATCGACTGGCGTGATCGTACGGGTTTCCGATACCGGCAGGGTTCGCCATGATGGACAGGACACGGGGCATCGCGTGCCACCGTGCGAGAAGGGGGACGCATCTTGGACCAGCCGCTCGCTCCGCACGACGCCGAAGCCGCAGCCCCTGGGGCGATCCCCGTTGCAGGCGCCCTCGTCTGGGAGTCGGATCTGGCGGACCTTGGGACAGTGCCGTTCGTCGCCGTGGAGAGCCTCACCCCGCTCCGCCCCACCACCCGCGTCCTCGAAGAGGTACTGCGCTCCCGCGAACGCATATGGGGTGACGGAGAACCGGCCAGGGCGGAGTAGCGGAGCCGCAGCCGCGCCTGTGCCGAGTTCACCGGACGTCCGCACCCACCACCGGAGGTCACCGGGAATGACGAGCCAGCAGCGCAGGCGGCCGCTCCGGATGCCCGACCGCCTCTTCTCGGAGTTCGCCGCCGGCGGGGGCTCGGCCGAAGCGCTCGCCTTTCTCGAACGGGGCGAAAGGGCCCGTCGGCTGTTGCTCCTGCGCACGGTCCTCGACCGCATCGACGGGCTGCCCACTCCGCTCAGCCCGCCCTCCGACGCCTGGCACACCCTGAAGACGGCCGCCACCCGGGCCCCCGAGCCGGTCGAGCGGCTGCTGCTCGCCCCGGCGACCGGCGGCTGGCTGGCCCATATGCTGCGCCGGCTGCACGGCACCGCGACGGGGCCGCCCCTGTGGGTGGAGACCGGGCACCTGTGCTCCCTGGCCGTCGCGGCGGCGCTGCGCGCCGGCACGGAGACGGAGCTCCTCGTCCCCCTCACCGACGGCGCTCTGAATCTGCCCGGCCTGGGCCTGGCCCGCCTGCCCGCCGCACGGCGGGGCTTCACGGCCGGCCGGGCCGGTACGCGAGCCGGCGAACTGACGCTCACCTCGCGGGAAACCGACGGCGGGATCACCTCCCTCGACTGCCGGCCGGCCACCGTTCCCGTACGCGTTGTGGGAGTGCCCTCCGCCGCTGCCGCGTTCGCGAACGGCGCGGCGCCCGGGCCCGCCGCCCGCGAGGTCCTCGAACCCGTCGCGGCCGATCCCCACTGGATCCCCCTGCGCACCCTCACCCGCGTCACCTCCTCGGGTGCCGTCGCCATCCCCCTCGACGACCTGGACCCCTACCGCGACCTCGACGAACCCGTCCCGCCGGCCCGCCTCGACGCCGACGAGGCCTCCGTGTGGCAGGAGCTGTTCGACGAGGCCGCCGACATCCTGGCGAGGTCGGACGGCGGCCCCGCCCCCGGACGGCTCGACCCCGCCGTGATCCGCGCCGTCGTACCGTGGGGCCGCACCAGCACCACGCCTCCGGTCCAGCCGGGTGTGCGGGGCTCGGCGTCCACCGGCGACGCCTTCGGCGCGATGAACATCTCCCGCCCCGACACCGGACTGACGCTCGCGGAGATCCTCGTCCACGAGTTCCAGCACAGCAAACTCGCCGCGCTGCTCCATCTCTTCCCCCTCGTGGAGGACGACCGCGAAGAGCGCTACTACGCCCCGTGGCGCCCCGACCCCCGCCACCTCACCGGCCTGCTGCACGGCGTGTACGCGTTCACCGGCGTCGCCGGATTCTGGCGGGACCGCCTGACGGAAGCGGAACACACCGAGGCCGCCGCCTACCACTTCGCGCTGCGCCGCACGCAGACGCGTCTCGTAGTCCGCACCCTGCAGACGAGCGGCCGCCTCACCGCTCCGGGCCGCAGGATCGTGGCGGGGCTCGCCCGGGTTCTGGACGGCTGGCTGCGCGAGCCCGTCGACCCGGTCGCCCACGCCCGGGCCCGTACGGCCGCCGCGCTGCACCGCACGGAGTGGCGGCTGCGCAACGTCGCACCGCCGTCCCCGTCCCGCACCGGGCGGACCGCGGACCTCTTGCGTGGTGACCGGACCACCTGGCCCGACCTCCGCACCCACGCTTTCGCCACCCGCCCCCGCGTTCCCCGCACCGCCGACGAACACCTCGCCGCCGGGGACCCGGCCGCGGCGCTCGCCCGCTACGCCGACGCCCTGGCCCGCGATCCGGGCGACCCGCACACCCTCGCCGGGTGGATCGTCGCCCGTGCCGCCCTCGATCCGGGCCGCGCCACCCGCCGCATGCTCGCCCGCCCGGAACTGCTGCAACTACTGCCCAGCGGCTGAACCGCCCGGCTGCCGACGCCGGCGGCGGCCCCGCCGGACGTTGACCCGTTCAGGGGTGAAAAAGCCCCCGGGTGGTCAGGATGGAGTCATGGGATTCCACGTCGACTCCGAGGCCGGGCGGCTGCGCCGCGTCATCCTGCACCGGCCTGATCTCGAGCTCAAAAGGCTCACCCCCAGCAACAAGGACGCCCTGCTCTTCGACGACGTGCTGTGGGTGCGCAGGGCGCGCGCCGAGCACGACGGGTTCGCGGACGTGCTGCGCGACCGCGGGGTCACCGTTCACCTCTTCGGTGACCTGCTGACCGAGGCGCTGGCGATCCCGGCGGCCAGGTCGCTCGTACTGGACAGGGTCTTCGACGAGAAGGAGTACGGGCCGCTGGCCACCGATCATCTGCGGGCCGTCTTCGAGTTGCTGCCGTCGGGCGAGCTGGCCGAGGCGCTGGTCGGCGGGATGACCAAACGGGAGTTCCTCGAGGCGCACCCGGAGCCGACGTCGGTGCGCTTCCATGTCATGGAGCTCGACGACTTCCTGCTCAGGCCGCTGCCCAACCACCTCTTCACCAGGGACACCTCCGCCTGGATCTACGACGGTGTCTCCATCAACGCCATGCGCTGGCCGGCACGCCAGCGCGAGACCGTGCACTTCGAGGCGATCTACCGGCACCATCCGCTGTTCCGGGACGAGGGCTTCCACGTGTGGTCCGAGGGGCAGGCCGACTACCCGTCCACCATCGAGGGCGGCGACGTGCTGGTGATCGGCAACGGCGCCGTGCTCATCGGCATGAGCGAGCGGACGACGCCCCAGGCCGTGGAGATGCTCGCGCACAAACTGTTCGCCGCCGGATCGGCGGAGACGATCGTGGCGCTCGACATGCCCAAGAGACGGGCCCTCATGCACCTCGACACGGTGATGACGATGGTCGACGGCGACATCTTCACGCAGTACGCGGGGCTCGGCATGCTCCGCTCGTACACCATCGAACCGGGCGTGGGCGACAAGGAGCTGAAGGTCACCGACCATCCGCCGGAGCACATGCACCGCGCGATCGCCGCGGCGCTCGGACTGAGCGAGATCCGCGTCCTGACCGCCACGCAGGACGTGCACGCCGCCGAGCGCGAGCAGTGGGACGACGGCTGCAACGTCCTCGCGGTCGAGCCGGGCGTCGTCGTCGCGTACGAGCGGAACCAGACCACGAACACGCATCTGCGCAAGCAGGGCATCGAGGTGATCGAGATCCCGGGCAGTGAGTTGGGGCGAGGACGCGGCGGACCGCGTTGTATGAGCTGTCCGGTGGAGAGGGATTCCGTCGGTTGAGCGCGCCCCTTCAGGGGCGCGGGACTGTCAGTGAGGCCGATGTCTCGAAAATGGGGCCGTATAGAAATGTGGGTCATCGTATAGAATTCCAAGAGTCCCTGTTTACGTAACCCTGGAGCGCCCTCATGGCGACAGTCCCGTACGCCCTCGCCGGCCGCCACTTCCTGAAGGAGCTGGACTTCACGGAAGAGGAGTTCCGCGGTCTGATCGAGCTCGCCGCCGAGCTGAAGGCGGCGAAGAAGGCCGGGACGGAGACCCAGTATCTGCGGGGCCGGAACATCGCGCTGATCTTCGAGAAGACCTCGACGCGCACGCGCTGCGCGTTCGAGGTCGCGGCCGCCGACCAGGGCGCGTCGACCACGTATCTCGATCCGAACGGCTCGCAGATAGGGCACAAGGAGTCCGTGAAGGACACCGCGCGGGTGCTCGGCCGGATGTTCCACGCGATCCAGTACCGCGGGGACAGCCAGGAGGGCGTCGAGGAGCTGGCCGCCCACGCGGGCGTGCCCGTCTACAACGGCCTGACCGACGACTGGCACCCGACCCAGATGCTCGCCGACGTCCTCACGATGACCGAGCACACGAGCAAGCCGCTGAACGAGATCGTCTTCGCCTATCTCGGCGACGCGCGCCTGAACATGGGCAACTCCTACCTGGTCACCGGCGCGCTGCTCGGCATGGACGTACGGATCGTCGCGCCCAAGGCCTACTGGCCCGCCGAGGAGATCGTCGAGCGGGCGCGCGAGCTCGCGGTGCGCAGCGGGGCGCGGGTCACGCTCACCGAGGACGTCGCCGAGGGGGTCGCGGGCGCCGACTTCGTCGCCACCGACGTGTGGGTCTCCATGGGCGAGCCCAAGGAGGTCTGGGACGAGCGCATCGTCGCCCTGGGCCCGTACGCGGTGACGATGGACGTCCTGCGCGCCACCGGCAACGCGGACGTCAAGTTCCTGCACTGCCTGCCGGCCTTCCACGACCTGGGCACCAAGGTCGGCCGCGAGATCCACGAGCGGCACGGCCTCGACTCCCTCGAGGTCACCGACGAGGTCTTCGAGTCGGCCCACTCGGTCGTCTTCGACGAGGCGGAGAACCGGCTGCACACGATCAAGGCGGTGCTGGTGGCGACGCTCGCCTGAGCGATGCGCGGTGATGCCGCTGTGGTGATGCGCGGTGGTGCGGCTGCGGTGATGCGGCTGTAGTGATGCGCGGTGGTGTCGCTGTCACGACGGCCTTCTGTTACGAGCTGTTGTGACCTCTTGCGACTTGTTACGACGGCCTTCGCTGGTGCGGCACCATCGGCAGCCTGAACCAGACCGCCTTGCCCGACTCCGTGGGGCGGTGCCCGCATGACGAGCTGAGCGTGCGGATGAGCAGCAGCCCGCGGCCGTGCTCCTGCCAGGGGTCGGGGTCGCCCGACGGGGCGGGGACCGTGAGGTCGCCCGGCGGGGCCGGGTCGGGGTCGTGCACCTCGACCTGGCAGCCGGTGGGCAGCAGCTCCACGACCAGCTCTATGGGCGCGCTGCCCCTGGTGTGCTCCACGGCGTTCGCCACCAGCTCGGCGGTGAGCAGCTCCGCGGTGTCGCTGTCGGCCGCGTGCTCCAGCTCGGCGAGTGCGGTACGGACCAGGGCGCGGGCGACGGGCACGGCCGCGGCGGTGTGCGGCAGGGCGATGCGCCAGGAGGCTGGGGCGGAGGGCTCGTGCAAGGCGGGTCCGTTCATGGAGCAGGATGTCCTGCTTTCAACTTTAGGAATGGTACGACGCAACCGGACAGGGTCGCTCGGTGGGCTCTTTTCGGGACGTTCGGCCCGGTATCGGGCTGATACCGGGCTCCGTACCCAGCTGAACGGTCCGGCTCCCGTGCTCCGTGCCCGTCGTTACGGGGCTATCGCCGAGTCGTGACTCGGTGACCGGCTCCGTAACCGGATGACTGGCTTATCGCGCACTCGTGACGACAGTCACGGATGGGTGATAGCTTCGAGGTGTAGCACCCCCGCCGCGACCGCCGCCCCCGCCCGAGGAGGCCGCACGTCATGAGTCCCTTCACCGGCTCCGCGACCCGCACGCCCGACTGGCAGCACCTGCGCTGTGAGCTAGCCGACGGGGTGGCGACGGTCACCCTGGCCCGCCCCGAGAAGCTGAACGCGCTCACCTTCGGCGCGTACGCCGACCTGCGCGACCTGCTCGCCGAGCTGTCCCGGGAGCGGGCTGTACGCGCCCTGGTGCTCGCCGGCGAGGGACGCGGGTTCTGCTCCGGCGGCGACGTCGACGAGATCATCGGCGCGACCCTGTCCATGGACACGGCCCAGCTGCTCGACTTCAACCGGATGACCGGGCAGGTCGTCCGGGCCGTACGCGAGTGCCCGTTCCCGGTGATCGCGGCGGTGCACGGGGTCGCGGCGGGCGCGGGAGCCGTGCTGGCGCTCGCGGCGGACTTCCGGGTCGCCGACCCCACCGCCCGCTTCGCCTTCCTCTTCACCCGCGTCGGCCTGTCCGGCGGCGACATGGGGGCGGCCTATCTGCTGCCCCGGGTCGTCGGACTCGGCCACGCGACCCGGCTCCTCATGCTGGGCGAGCCGGTACGGGCGCCCGAGGCCGAGCGGATCGGCCTGATCAGCGAACTCACCGAGGATGGCCGCGCCGACGAGGCCGCCCAGACGCTGGCCCGTCGTCTCGCCGAGGGCCCGGCCCTCGCGTACGCCCAGACGAAGGCCCTGCTCACCGCCGAACTGGACATGCCGCTCGCCGCCTCCGTCGAACTCGACGCCTCGACCCAGGCGCTGCTGATGACCGGGGAGGACTACGCAGAGTTCCACGCGGCCTTCACAGAAAAGCGCCCTCCCAAATGGAGGGGACGGTAAGCATGCCAACCCAAGGGGCGCGGGGAACTGCGCGACCAGCCCCCACCGACCCGCAGCCGCCCCAGACGACCAGCCACCCCCTACGAGTGGCGATCATCGGCGGCGGCCCCGGCGGCCTCTACGCCGCAGCCCTACTGAAACGCCTCGACCCCGCCCGCGACATAACCGTCTGGGAACGCAACGCCCCCGACGACACCTTCGGCTTCGGCGTAGTCCTCTCCGACGAAACACTCGGCGGCATCGAACACGCCGACCCGGTCGTGTACGCCGCCCTCCAACAGGACTTCATCCGCTGGGACGACATCGACATCGTGCACCGAGGCACACGCCAAACCTCCGGAGGACACGGCTTCGCCGCCCTCGGCCGGCGCAGACTCCTGGAGATCCTGCACGAGCGCTGCCGCTCTCTCGGGGTCGAGCTGCGCTTCCGTACGGAGGCGCCGCACCCGGAGTGGCTCTCGGAGACGTACGACCTTGTCATCGCGGCGGACGGTGTGAACAGCACCACCCGCGAGGCATACAGCGATGTGTTCGGGCCACATGTGGTCACGCACCAGTGCCGCTATATCTGGCTCGCCGCCGACTTCGCCTTCGACGCGTTCCGTTTCGAGATCGCGGAGACCGAGCACGGGGTGATGCAGCTCCACGGCTATCCCTATGCGGCCGACGCCTCCACCGTCATCGTCGAGATGCGCGAGGAGGTGTGGGAGGCGGCCGGGTTCGCGGAGCTCGACGAGCAGGCGTCCGTCGAGCGGTGCGCCAAGATCTTCGCGGACGCGCTCGGCGGACGGCCGCTCAGGTCCAACAAGTCCGCCTGGATCAACTTCCGGACCGTCGTCAACGAGCGCTGGTCGCACGGGAACACGGTGCTGCTCGGGGACGCCGCGCACACCGCGCACTTCTCCATCGGCTCCGGTACGAAGCTGGCGGTGGAGGACGCCCTGGCGCTGGCCGCCTGTCTGGAGGAGCACGCCGAACTGCCCGAGGCCCTGGCCGCGTACGAGGAGGAGCGGCGCCCCGTCGTCGCCTCCACCCAGCGGGCCGCGCGCGCGAGCCTGGAGTGGTTCGAGAACCTGGGGCTCTATCTCGACCAGCCCGCCCGTCAGTTCGCCTTCAACCTGCTCACCCGCAGCCGCCGGGTCACGCACGACAACCTCCGGCTGCGCGACGCGCACTTCACGGAGTCCGTGGAGCGGGAGTTCGGCTGCCCGCCCGGTACGCCGCCGATGTTCACGCCGTTCCGGCTGCGCGGACTGACCCTGCGCAACCGGGTCGTGGTCTCGCCGATGGACATGTACTCGGCCGAGGACGGCGTCCCCGGCGACTTCCACCTCGTCCACCTCGGCGCACGGGCGCTGGGCGGCGCCGGTCTGGTGATGACCGAGATGGTGTGCGTGAGCCCGGAGGGGCGGATCACACCGGGCTGTGCCGGGCTCTACACCGGCCGGCAGGCCGAGTCCTGGCGGCGGATCGCCGACTTCGTGCACGCGCAGGCGCCGGGTGCGGCCATCGGTGTGCAGCTCGGTCACTCCGGGCGCAAGGGCTCGACGAAGCTGATGTGGGAGGGCATCGACGAGCCGCTGGAGGAGGGCAACTGGCCGCTCGTGGCCGCGTCCCCGATCCCGTACGGGCCCGACAGTCAGATCCCAGAAGAACTGACGCAGGATCAACTCACTGCCATCCGCGAGCAGTTCACCGCCGCCGCCTGGCGCGCGGCCCGCTGCGGCTTCGATCTGCTCAAACTGCACTGTGCGCACGGCTACTTGCTGTCCGGCTTCCTGTCGCCGCTGACCAACCGCCGGACGGACGAGTACGGGGGCTCGCTGGAGAACAGGCTGCGCTTCCCGCTCGAAGTCTTCGACTCGGTACGGTCCGTGTGGCCCGAGGACCGGCCGATGACCGTACGCATCTCCGCCACCGACTGGGCCGGCGGCGGCACCACCGGCGACGACGCCGTCGCGATCGCCCGTGCCTTCGCCGCGCACGGCGCCGACGCGATCGACGTCTCGACGGGACAGGTGGTGGCGGACGAACGGCCGGAGTACGGGCGGTCGTACCAGACGCCGTACGCCGACCGGATCCGCAACGAGACCGGTATCCCGGTGATCGCCGTGGGCGCGATCTCCTCCTGGGACGACGTCAACTCCCTGATCCTGGCGGGGCGTACGGACCTGTGCGCCCTCGCCCGGCCGCATCTGTACGACCCGCACTGGACGCTGCACGCGGCGGCCGAGCAGGGCTACACGGGACCGGGCGTCGAGTGGCCCATGCCGTACCGGGCGGGCAGCAGGCGTCCGCAGACCGGCCGTACGGACGCCCCCAAACCCCGTCTCAGGCTGGGGAGTTGACCTCACGCCTCACTGAGACGCCTCTCACGCGAGCCCCCTGGCCGCCAGCACCGCATGCACCGAGCCCGCCGACTCCTCGGGCGTCTGCGACTGCGTCTCCAGCGTGAGGGCGGGGTCCGGCGGCGGCTCGTACGGGTCGTCGACCCCCGTGAGCCCGGTCAGCCGGCCCGCCGCCTGCCGCGCGTACAGGCCCTTCACGTCGCGCTCGCTGCACACCTCGACCGGCGTCGCGACATGCACCTCGATGTACGGCGTGCCGCTCGCCTCGTGTCGTTTGCGCACCGCCTCGCGGCTGTCGGCGTACGGCGCGATGACCGGCACCACGGTCAACACCCCGTTGCGCGCGAGTACTTCGGCGACCAGGCCGATGCGCTGCACGTTGGTGTAGCGGTCCTCGCGGGAGAAGCCGAGGCCGGCGGAGAGGAAGCGGCGGACCTCGTCGCCGTCGAGGACCTCCACACGATGCCCTTCGGAGCGCAGCCGGCCGGCGAGGGTGCGGGCGATCGTCGTCTTGCCCGCGCTCGGCAGGCCGGTGAGCCAGATCGTGGCTCCCGGAGCCCTGGGAGGCTTGTGATGGCCCCTTGCCGTGGTGGTCATGCGCGCTGTCCCTTCGCGGCACCCGCGGCGCGGTGCCCTTGCTCGGCAAGTCCGTGACGTTCGTGATGTTCGTGGAGCTCGTGGAGTTCGCCGAAGAGGGCCTCCCAGCGCGGGTGCACGGCGTCCGGTCCGTACGAGGCCGCTGTCAGCACGGCCGCGACGCCCATGTCCGCGCGCAGTGCCTGGTCGCCCATCAGCTTGGCCATGGCGTCGGCGAGCGCGTCGGGGTCCTCCGGGGGAACCAGCAACCCGTCAACTCCGTGCGTGAGCACGTCCGATGGGCCGGTGGGGCAGTCGAAGCCCACCACGGGCAGCGAGTGGCTCATCGCCTCGATCATCACCATCGGCAGTCCCTCGAAGCGCGAACTGAGCACGTAGAAGGAGGCCTTGGCGAGTTCGTCGTCGAGCCGGTCCGTGTGGCCCATCAGGAACACGTGGTTGTAGAGGTGGTGCTCCTCGATGAGCGCCCGCAGCTCGGCCTTCTTCTCACCGCTGCCATAGATCCTCAGCTGCCAGTCGGGGTACGTCTCGACGAGCTTCGCCCACGCCGGGATCAGCAGGTCGAAGCCCTTCTGCGGGAAGAGCCGCCCGGCCGCCACCGCGATCTTCGAGCGGTGGTCGGAGGGGACCTGGTCGAGGGAGTGCACGGCGTTCGGGATGCGGACGACGCGGGTGCCGGGCAGCAGTCGCTCGTACTCCTCCCGGTCCCGGTCCGTCAGGACGGCGACGGCGTCGAAGCGCGGGTAGGTCTCCCGGATGCGCTTCTGCACATCGTGCTTGTGCGTGCCGTGGTTCATGTGCTCCTGCGCGACCCGCACCACGCCGCCCGTCGCATGCTCCGCCGCAAGGAAGTTGAGCGCGGGCCGCGTGGTCACCAGGATCCCGTCGCGCAGCGAGGACAGGTACGCGATCAGCCGCTGCTCGACGTACCGGTTGAAGTAGCGGTGGCCGAACTCGCCCGCCGGGACATGCCGTGCGGGCTGCTCAGTCAGCCGTCCGCGGCGCCAGCCCAGCCAGCGTCCGGCCACGCCCGACGGCGGGGTGTACGCCTCCTCGCGCTCGTCGACGACCGTGGTGACCGTGACGCGCGGGTCGAGCGGGAACTGGATGTCGTCCCGGCGGCGCAGCGCGCTCACCAGCTCGACCTCCCAGCCCGCCTGCACAAGGGAGTTGGCCTGGTTCATCACCGTGCGGATGGTCCCGCCGCGGCCGTACGCGTGCAGGAGCAGATAGCGGACCTTCGGCCGCGTCCGGATCTGCCGAACCTGTCGGATCTGATGAACTGTCATGTTGCTGCTCCCGTACGGCACTTCAGCGAAAGGTTGTCCTTCACCGTGTAGTACGGACGCACGCTGAGGCCGTGTATCCGCTGCTCGGGAAAGACCATGATCTTCTTCTTGCCGTGGACGTCGTCGAGCCGGCGCCCGGCCCGCAACTCCGCCTCGCCGTCGGTGAGATGGATGTCCCACTCCTCGACCTCCGCCGTGTCGGCGGCCGCCGCAAGGTCGGCGATGAGCAGTTCGCTCTCGAAGCGGTCGCCCTTCACCTGGGCCGGGTAGTCCAGCCGGTGGCCGGCGCGGCCGCGGCGGGTGAGCAGCAGCCGCCAGTAGCCGTCGGCGGGCCGCCCGTGGATGCGCCCGACGAGCCGGACGCGCCCGTCACGCGGCCAGACCTCCGTTATCTCGGCATGCGGCTTCACGAGCTGTAACCCCAGGCCCTGCACATCGGCCGCAGGATCTCCGGGATCTCGTCCTCGGCGGGCAGCGCGCGCCCGCTCTGCACCTGGCCGCTGCGGATCTTGTCCCGCCAGTCGCCGAGGCCCTTCACGACCTGGGTGTCGTCCTTCCTGCCGTACTCGAGCATCGACGGCTCGAAGTCCACGTCGAGGAAGGCGCAGAGGCGGCGCATCTCCTTCTCGGGGTCGGCGGTGATGTCCTCGTAGCGCACGGTGTGGCCGCCGGTGATCCCCTTGCGGGCGTTGTCGACGGCCTTCATGTAGCGCAGCGCGTCGGCCGCGGCCTCGTCGTAGGTCCGCTTGTCGGGGTCGCCCTCGTGCCAGGACCGGGCGATGGACGCCGGGTGGCGGAGCAGGAAGACGAAGCGGGCGTCGGGCCAGCAGTCCCTGATGCGCCGGTGTACGAACGCGTTGCTGGGGGTCTTCTCGACGACGAAGTCCTTGCCCGACTTCACCAGCTCCCGGTGCATGACCCGGTCCCAGAGCAGATGCTCCAGGTCGCCGCGCTCCAGGTCGAGGGCGCTCATGGCGCGCTGCGACAGCTTGCTGCCGAAGCCGACTTCCAGGCGGCGGATGTGCAGCTCGTGCGGGGAGTGCAGCCGCGAGTGCGCGTTCAGGAGCATCCGCAGCAGGGTCGAGCCGGAGCGCACAGGCGACATGATGAAGACCGGCTCCCGCAGCAGCCGGTCCGTCGCGAGGTCCTCGGGGGCAGGACATCGGTACACCGGCGTGGGCCGCTTCCCCGGTTTCGCCGCGGTCTTCTTCGGCTGCGGCGGTGCGACGGGAGCGGCCCTACGCACCTGGAGGCCCGTGGTGGCGGAGAGCGCCCGGTTCAGACTGCGCATCAGACTCATGCGTCACGACGCTAGGTAAGGAATATGAGAAGAGGGCCGGAGTAACCTGAGCGTTCCCTTAGCGACCTGAATTGTGACTGACGTCACATGGATTCGGGATGCGGGCCACTCTTCGGTACGCCCGCGAAGGCCGCCCCCGCGTCCCGCAGCCGCTCGTGCAGCGCCCGGAAGACCGCCGCCGAGCGGGCTCCCGGCCAGTCCTGGGGGAGCAGTGCGGGGGGCAGCCCGGGATCGGCGTACGGAAGATGGCGCCAGGAGTCCAGGGCGAGCAGATAGTCGCGGTACGCCTCCTCCAGAGGGGTGTCCGTCCGCGCCTCCCAGTCGTGCAGCACGCGCGCGTGGCGGTCGAGAAACGCTTCGTGCTGCTTGGCGATCGCGGCCAGGTCCCACCAGCGGGCGACCGCCTCGGCCGTCGCCGTGAAGCCCAGGTGCTCACCGCGGAACAGCTCCACGTACGCGTCGAGACGCAGCCGTTCCAGCGTATGGCGGGTCTCTTCGTAGAGGCGCGCCGGTGCGAGCCACACTCCGGGCGCGGCCGTCCCGAAGCCGAGGCCGGCCAGCCGGGAGCGCAGCACGTGACGTTTCTGCCGCTCGGACTCCGGCACGGAGAACACGGCCAGCACCCAGGAGTCGTCCTCGGGGGGCGAGACCGCGTAGACCCTGCGGTCGCCGTCGTCCAGGAGCTGCCGCGCCTCCGGCGACAGCACATACCCGGCCGCACCCGTCGCCGTGCGCGCCGGCACGAGCAGCCCGCGGCGTTTGAGCCGGGACACCGACGAGCGCACGGAGGGCGCGTCAACACCGACCGCGGCGAGGAGCCGGATCAGTTCGGCCACGGGTACGGGACCGGGGACGAAGCGGCCGTACGCGCCGTAGAAGGTGACGATGAGGGACCGGGGTGCGTGCTGCTCGGACACGTTGATCACTCTAGATCGTCGGCGTCACGCGGGATCGCCTTCCGCGGGCAGGTGATCACTTTCCGTCCGCATGGAACCGCCCTCCGCACGTACCGGGTTGACGTCCGTACGCAGCCGGAACCGCTGGAGCTTCCCGGTCGCCGTCCGCGGCAGCGCGTCCAGGAAGACGATCTCGCGCGGGCACTTGTACGGCGCCAGCTCGGACTTGACGAACGCGCGCAGCGCCTCGGCGTCCTGCCGGGCGCCGGGCCGCAGTACCGCGTACGCCACCACGACCTGGCCGCGCGACTCGTCGGGGTGTCCCACGACAGCGGTCTCGACCACGTCCGGGTGACGCAGCAGCGCGTCCTCGACCTCCGGGCCCGCGATGTTGTATCCGGCGGAAATGATCATGTCGTCCGCGCGGGCCACATACCGGAAGTAGCCGTCGGGCTCGCGGACGTAGGTGTCTCCGGTGATGTTCCAGCCGTCGCGTACGTACTCCCGCTGCCGTTGGTCGCCCAGGTAGCGGCAGCCGACCGGGCCGCGCACGGCGAGCAGTCCGGGCTCGCCGTCGGGCACGGGCTCACCCGAATCGTCGACCACGCGCGCGTGCCAGCCCGGTACGGGGACACCGGTCGTGCCGGGACGGATCTGCTCGTCGGCCGCGGAGATGAAGATGTGCAGCAGTTCGGTGGCGCCTATGCCGTTGATGACGCGCAGACCGGTGCGGTCGTGCCAGGCCTGCCAGGTGGCGGCGGGGAGGTTCTCGCCCGCCGAGACACAGCGCCGCAGGGACGTGATGTCGTACGCGGCCAGCTCGTCCAGCATCGCGCGGTACGCGGTCGGCGCGGTGAACAGGACCGACACGCGGTGCTCGGCGATCGCGGGCAACAGCTGCTTGGGACCCGCCTGTTCGAGCAGCAGCGCACTGGCGCCGACACGCATCGGGAAGATCACCAGGCCGCCGAGCCCGAAGGTGAAACCCAGCGGGGGACTGCCCGCGAAGACATCGTCGGGGTGTGGTCGCAAGACATGATTCGAGAAAGTGTCCGCTATCGCCAACACATCACGGTGGAAGTGCATACAGCCCTTGGGGCGGCCGGTCGTGCCGGATGTGAACGCGATCAGCGCCACGTCGTCGGCCGCGGTGTCCACGGCGGTGAACGGCTCGTCAGAGGCCTCGCGGTTCAGGAGGTCGTCGGGAGCGTCCCCACCGTACGTCGTGATCCGCAGCCCGGGGATCTCCGCCTTCGCCAGGTCGTCCACCGACCGGATGTCGCAGAGCGCGTACTCCACCCGGGCGATCTCGCACATCGTGGCCAGCTCGTGGGGCCGCTGCTGGGCAAGGGCCGTGACGACGACCGCACCCGCCTTCAGCACGGCCAGCCAGCACGCGGCCAGCCACGGGGTGGTGGGGCCGCGGAGGAGGACCCGGTTGCCGGGGACCACACCGAGATCGGACGTCAGGACGTGGGCGATGCGGTCGACGCGGGTGCGGAGTTCGCCGTACGTCCACACGTCACCGGAGGCGGTGCGGAAGACCGGGCGCTCGGGGTCGGCGTGGTCGAGGAGCTCGGCGGCGCAGTTCAGATGCCCGGGGTAGCGCAGCTCGGGGAGGTCGAAGCGGAGCTCGGGCCACTGGTCGGGGGGTGGGAGGTGGTCGCGGGCGAAGGTGTCGACGTGCGCGGTGGCACCGGCGCCGGCCGTGCCGGTGGCCGAATCGGCGGCCGCGTCGGCGGCTGCGCGGGCCTGGGCGTAATCGTTTGCGTAAGCGTTTACGTGGGCCGAGGTCGTCGGCCGCACGGTATCCCTGGGGTCTTTTGGGTCCATGGGGTCCATGGCGGTTCGCCCCCTCGTCGTGGTGGGCTCGCACCAGGAGCGTATCGTGTTGGTGACGACAGTCAACGGTCCGCGATAGCCTCGCAGTGCAGCCCGACACGGGAGAGGGGACCGGCCATGTCCGCATTCTCGCTCGATCCGGCACAAACCGCCTGGTGCGCGGAGCTGCGCGCGCTCGCCGCGGACCGGTTGAGCCCGGTGGCCGAGAAGGGCGAGCCGGGCCACGTCAACCGCCCGCTCGTCGCCGAGCTCGGCCGGCTCGGGCTCCTTGACCGCCTGTTCACCTCCGGCGCGCTCGACCTCTGCCTGATGCGGGAGTCCCTCGCGTACGCCTGCACGGAGGCGGAGACGGCCCTGGCCCTCCAGGGGCTCGGCGCGCATCCCGTCCACGTGTACGGAACCGCGGCCCAGCGCGAGCGCTGGCTGCCCGGGGTGAGCGAGGGCACCACGGTGGCGGCCTTCGCGCTGAGCGAGCCGGGCGCGGGCTCGGACGCGGCGGCGCTGGCCTTGCGCGCCGAGCCCGACGGCCCCAGCCGATGGCGCCTCACCGGTGAGAAGTGCTGGATCTCCAACGCCCCCGAAGCCGACTTCTACACCGTCTTCGCGCGTACCGGCCCCGACGCCGGTTCGCGCGGGGTCACCGCCTTCCTCGTCCCTGCCGACCGGCCCGGCCTCACCGGCGCACCCCTCGACATGCTCTCCCCGCACCCCATCGGCACCCTCGCCTTCGACGGCGTTCCGGTGACGGCGGACGACGTGCTCGGTGAACCGGGGCGCGGCTTCCGCGTGGCGATGAGCACGCTGAACCTCTTCCGGCCCAGCGTCGGAGCGTTCGCGGTCGGCATGGCGCAGGCCGCGCTGGACGCGACTCTCGGGCACACGGCCCAACGGGACGCGTTCGGCGGCAAGTTGAAGGACCTTCAGATCGTGGCCCACCAGGTCGCCGAGATGGCCCTGCGCACGGAGGCGGCACGCCTCATGGTGTACGCGGCAGCGGCGGCGTACGACGCGGGTGAACCGGATGTGCCCAAACGGGCGGCGATGGCGAAGCTGCTCGCGACCGAGACGGCCCAGTACGTCGTCGACGCGGCGGTGCAGTTGCACGGTGCCCGGGCCCTGCGTCGCGGTCACCTACTCGAGCACCTCTACCGAGAGGTGCGCGCCCCACGGATCTACGAGGGCGCCAGCGAGGTCCAACGGGCCGTCATCGCCAAGGAGTTGTACGCCACGACGACCGAGGAGCCGCGATGACCACCGAGCGCGTCAACCCGCCCGAGCTGTCCCCGCCCACCGGCTTCTCGCATGCCGTCACGGCCACCGGCTCCCGCCTCGTCTTCCTCGCGGGCCAGACCGCACTCGACACCGACGGAAAGATCGTCGGTGCCACGCTCCCCCTGCAGTTCGAGCGTGCCCTGGCCAATCTCCTCACCGCCCTGCGCGCGGCGGGCGGTGAGCCCGCCGATCTCGTCCGCGTCACCGTCTACACGACGGATGTCGACGGCTATCGCGCCCACGCTCCCGAACTCGGGCGTATCTGGCGGCGGTTGGCCGGACGCGAGTACCCCGCGATGGCGGTGATCGGGGTGGTCCGGCTCTGGGACACCCAGGCGATGGTGGAACTCGACGGAGTCGCCGTACCGGCCTGAGCGATGGATGTCAGGCCGCGATGGCCAGCTGCTCGGCCGGCACCCGGTGCGGGGCGACGACACGGCCGTCGGGCAGCAGCGCGCCGGTGTCGTCGAAGACGATCACGCCGTCGCACAGCAGGTACCAGCCCTGCTCGGGGTGCGAGGCGACGATGTGCGCGTCGTCGTGGTGGACGCGCTCGGAACGGTCGGCGGACGGGCACGAAGGCTGGTGGGAACACATGGCGTACCTCCACGTGCGATGGGTTCGGGCGGCGTTGTCGTCGCCTCGCATAGATAGACCATGCGCCCGTCGAGAACTCATCGGAACAGCCGGAAGGGAAGCGTGACAACACGCGGACAACACTCGGACGTGCCGAAGACGGACGGTGCGGACTCGCCACCAAAGGGGTGACGATGACGCCCGCGAGCGCACCGGGCCGGTACCTGTGGAAGTCCCCACTCCCAGGAGGTACTCCGATGCCATTGCGCCAGGTCATGGGCACAGCCGCCGGTGCCGCTCTGCTGCTGCTCACCGCTTCGTCCGCACACGCGGTCTCCGATTCACATGAAGTGCCGGAGAAGGCCGATCCGTTCGGGACGGTGACCGTCGACTCGACGGGTCACGTCGACGCGGACGGCACCGTCACCCTCTCCGGCACCTACCGCTGCACGGGCGCCACCGGCCCGGTCTTCGTGAGTTCCTCCCTGGGCCAGGGCAAGAGCGTCGGCCTCGTACGGAAGGGCGTCGGTGGCACCCTCGCGGTCTGCGACGGTGCCGAGCACCGCTGGACGAACGCCGACCACTCGGAGCCGGGCCGGTTCAAGCCCGGTACGGCTCGCGTCGAGGCCACGCTGATGGAGCTGCGCTCCGACAGCGGCCTTCCGCTGCCGTACTTCCACGTGGCCCAGAAGCGGAACGTCACGCTCGTCGGCTGACCTTCGGCGAGCACGCCCACGGACGGCCCGCCCGCCGAGCCCCAGGAGACCCGGCGGGCGGGCCCGTCTCGCCAGAAACCTCAGCCGTCCCGCCGCCCCGCACCCTCCGCCGAAGAGGGCCGGCAACCGTCCTCCGCCGAGGGCCCGCCCACATAGCTCGAATCCAGCCGATACACACCCGCCCGCCGCACGGTCAGCCGGGTCCAGGGTCCGTCCGGCCGTACGCAGGCCCCGTCGGCCCGCAGCCACGGCGAGTACCGGACCCGTACGGTCACCGTCCCGGCGTGCGGCACGCGCAGCACCACGTCGGCCTCGCCCGCCCGCACCACCCGTGCCGGCGCCGAGGCGAGCGGCTGCGCGTCCCTGACGCGGTAGATCCTCCAGTGCGCGTCGTGCCACACGGGCTCGAGCCAGTCCTGCCCGGAGGTGACCAGGGCGGCCTCGTGTTCGGCGGGCCCGTCGGGCTTGGCGTCAGGCACGACGACGTACGCCACGGCCCAGTGGCGCAGCCAGGCGTGATAGCGCGGAGCGTCGAGCGCGCCCTCGTAGAACAGCCGCCCTCGCTCGACGTCCAACTGCCGGTTCCAGCCCCGCATCAGCTGCGCGTGCGGGGCGAAGAGCGCGGCTTCACGGTGGTTGCGGGCGGGCACCACCTCGACCCGGTCGCGGTCCGCGTCGAGCCGGTCGAGCTCCGCGAGCACCCCCTCGGTGTGCGTGGCCCAGGCCGGTACGGCCGTGGTGACCCGCAGGTCGTTGACCGTCATCGTGCCGGTCCACGCGACCGCCGCGGCGAGCGCGAGAGCCGGCGGGAGGGCCCGGCCCACGATGGCCCGGGTGATGCGGGCGGCGGCGGACCCGGTATCCCGCAGGCACGCGAGCAGCACCGCGGGAGCGAAGAGCGCCGCGAGCCGTTCCACGTTGGTGCCGATCGGCGAGGGAACGAGACAGGTCAGCACCACCCCGACGGCGTACACGGCCGCTCCGGCCCGTACCACCCGCCACTCGCGGGGAGCCGCCCACAGCACGGCGGCGGACAGGAGCAGGGGCAGCAGCGTGCGGCCCGCGGCCATGGGCTGCTCGCCCTGGAAGGGGAACAGAAACACCGTCAGGGCGCCGACGGCGACGGGCGGCACGGAGAGGGCGAGGCACTTGGCGTACCTCCGGTCGAGCAGATATCCGGCACCGGCCACCAGCAGGAACAGCCCGGCCACCGGGCTGGCCAGGGTGGCGAACAGTGCGCCGAGCGCGCCGGTGGTGAGCGCGCCCGCGGTGAGCGCGCCGGTGGTGAGCGTGCCTTTGGTGGGCGTGCCCGTGGTGATCCGGTCCGGTCGCTCCGGACGCCCGGCCACGGCGAGGAGGCCCGCGAGTCCGAGGGCCAGCCCGAGGGCGAACGTGGTCCGCCCCGAGGCGAGGTTGGCCCACAGCCCGAACGCCCCGAGCAGCGCGGGCCACAGCGGCGCCCTGGTGACGGTCCGCTCCAGCAGCGAGCCCAGCAGCCAGGTGCCGGCCACTCCGGCCAGCACGGACACCGTGCGTACCCCCAGCACCGCCATCAACGGGGGTGACAGCACGCTGTAGTTGGCGGTGTGCGTGCCGCCGTACCAGAACAGCCCGTACGCCGCGTCCGGGTTCCGTGCGGCGAATCCCGCCCAGGCGTACTGCGCCGCGAGATCGCCGCCACCCGTCGCGAGAAACACGGCCCACACCCCGTACAGCGGGAGGACGGCGAGGACCGCGAGCACCGGGACGCGGCACGTCCGCGCCCGAAGCGGGCCGTATGCGGGCTTCCGCGGGACCTCGGGGAGGCAGTCCGGTCCGGGCGGGGCCGGGGCGAGCGCGGAGAACGGCTGTGCGGGCATGGAGGCGGTTCCTGGGGCAGGGCAGGGCAGGTGGAAGGGGCGGAATGGGCTGTTGCGGAAACCGCCCGCCCGGTCCAGTGCCCGGTCCAACGACCCGCTGCCTGGGCCGTCACGTGTGGGGGTGCTTCAGCGCAGGGGGTGCAAGGGGGCGAGTTCGGCGGCGTTCTGCCCGGTCACGATCGATTCGGCGAGGAGTTTGCCGCTCAGCGGGCCCAGGGCGATGCCCCACATCCCGTGGCCGCCGCAGACATGCACGCGCGGCGAGCGGGTCGGACCGACGAGGGGCAGCCCGTCCGCGGTGCAGGGGCGCGGGCCCGCCCATTCGTCGGTACGGCGGCTGAAGTCGGCGCCGGGCAGCATGGGGCGTGCCGCGTCGACGACGGCCTGGACGCGGCGCGGGTCCGCGGGCCGGTCGGGGGCGGTGAACTCCATCATTCCGGCAACCCGTACACGCTCACCGAGCGGTGTGCAGACCACGCGCTGTGCGGCGAAGTACGTGGGCCTCGTGGGCAGTCCGTCAGCAGGCAGGGTGAAGCTGTAGCCGCGGCCGGACTGGACGGCGGCGCGTACGCCGAAAGGTCCCGCCAGCCGGTTCAGCCAGGCTCCGTTGGCGAGCACGGCGACATCGGCGCGCAGGCCCGTACCGTCGGAGCCGAGGACGGCGACCTCGCCGCCGTGGTCCCGTATCCGGGTCACCCTCAGCCCTTCGACGATCTTGCCGCCCCGCTCGCGCACCGCACCGGCGAGCGCCTCGACATAGGCACCCGGGTTCAGGAAACGCTGACCGCGCAGCCGTACGGCTGCGCTGATCCGCTCGGAGAGCGCGGGCTCCTGGGCCCGGGCCTCGGCGCCGGTCAGCAGGTCGTAGTCGACGCTCTGACCGGCCGCGCGCACCGCCTCCAGCTCGGCGGTGAACGGCGCGCGGGCCGCCTCGGTGGTGAAGGCGATGAGGCACGGGTCGCTCGGCCGCGTCGGTTCGGCGACGCCGCCCAGGGCGAGTTCGTCGTACGCGGCGAGCGCCCGCCGGTTCAGCGGGGCCAGCGCGCTCATCGCGACCTGCCATCGCCGGTGAGTGCAGTTGCGGCTGAACGACAGCAGGAACCGGGCCAGGCGCGGGTCCGCGCGGGGCGGGATGTAGAGCGGCGAGGACGGTGACAGCAGCGTGCGCAGTCCCAGGCGCAGGGCGCCCGGCTCGGGCAGCGGAACGGCGAGGGCGGGGGAGAGCCAGCCTGCGTTCCCCCAGGACGCGCCGGCCGCGACCTGCCGGCGGTCGACGACGGTGACCTCGACGCCCGCTTCCTGGAGGAACCAGGCGGTCGCCAGACCTGTCATGCCCGCACCGATCACCACGGCGCTGCGGGGCGGCGTCATGACCGGCCCCCGTCCTTCAGGACGACCGGCGGTCTGCGCTCGGCGGTCCGTGTCGCCTGCTCGAAGGCGTACCCGGCCCGCAGGACCGCCAGGTCCTGCCGGTGCGGGCCGACCACCTGCAGCCCGACCGGCAGGCCCTCCGGGGTGAAGCCGGCCGGCACCGACAGCGCGGGACAACCGGTGACGGAGATCAGGTAGGCCGAGCGCATCCAGTCCAGGTACGTCTCCATCGGGGTGCCGTCCACGGAGGCGGGGTAGGGGAGCCGGAGGTCGAACGGGGCGACCTGGCTGACCGGCAGCAGAAGCAGGTCGTACGTCTCGAAGAACTCCCGGACGCGGTGGTAGAGGGCGGCCTGCAGCAGCTGGGCCCGGCCGAGATCGGGGCCGGTGAGCGTGCGGCCCTCCTTGATGTTCCACACCACGTCCGAGGCCATCCGGTGGCGGTGCTCGTCCAGCAGGGTCCCGTACGCGAGTTCCATCTGCCAGGCGCGCTGGACGAGGAAGACCTCGTCGGCGCCGGACAGGTCGGGGCAGGCCTCCTCGATCGCGCAGCCCAGCGAGGCGAACACCTCGACCGCCGGATCCAGCGCGGCCCGTACCTCGGCGTCGACGGGCACGGCCCCGCCGAGGTCGGCCGACCAGGCCACCCGCAGACCGCGCACATCGCCGTCCAGGGGGCCCGCGAAGGCGGCGCCCGGCGTCTCCAGGGCGAGCGGGCTGCGCGGGTCGGGACCCGCGAGCACGGACAGGCCCAGCGCGACGTCCTGCACCGTCCTGGCCATCGGCCCCTTCACCGACAGCTGCCCCCACGGCGCCTTGTCGGGCCAGGACGGTACCCGGCCGGGGGAGGGGCGCAGCCCCACGACGTTGTTGAAGGACGCGGGATTGCGCAGCGACCCGCCGGTGTCACTGCCGTCGGCGATCGGCAGCATGCCGCAGGCGAGCGCGGCACCGGCGCCGCCGCTGCTGCCACCCGCGCTGCGGGAGAGGTCGTACGGGTTGCGGGTGGGCCCGAACACCTTGTTGACGGTGTGTGAACCCATGCCGAGTTCGGGGACGTTGGTCTTGCCGATGGTGATGGCCCCGGCGTTCCTGAGGCGCTCGACGACCAGGTGGTCCCGGTCGGGGACACGGTCGGCGAAGATCGGCGAGCCGTATGTCGTGCGGATGCCCGCGGTGTCGTGGAGGTCCTTGTGTGCGACGGGCAGCCCGTGCAGGGGGCCGACCTCCGCGCCCGCCACCAGCCGCGCGTCGGCCTTGGCCGCCTCCTCCAGTGCCTGGTCGGCGACGAGGGTGACGATGGCGTTCACCGCCGGATTGACGCGCTCGATCTGCGCGAGGTGGGCGGTGACGACTTCGCGGGCGGACACCTCGCGACGCCGGATCGCGGCCGCGAGATCGGTGGCGGTCCGGAAGCAGAGCTCATCCATGGGATTCACGACGGGTGCGACGCCTCTCAGAACGTTTCCTTGAGCTGCACGGCGGCCAGCACCCCGAAGAGGATGAAGGCGCCGGACAGCAGCACATTCGACATGACCTTGTTCCGGTACAGGGGTTCGATGCCCCGCCGGTTGAGCAGCACCAGTAGCGCCCCGGACAGCAGGGGCAGGATCAGGGACCCGAAGGCGGCGTACGTCAGCACCAGGGCGACCGGCTTTCCCATGAACGTGACGGCGACCGCCGCGGCCGCGCAATAGAGCACGAAGAGGCGGAAGGGCCGGCTGGTCTGTGCCATGTGGGGCTCGGCGTCGCTCTCCGGAATGCCGCGCAGGTTCCGCAGGGAGTCCGCCAACAGGTAGCAGAGGGCGTTGAACCCGCCGACGAGCGCGCTCAGCGTCACGAAGAAGAAGGTCCCCAGGAACAGGACGCGGGCCGCCGACCCGAGGTCCGCGCCGAGCGGGTCGGCGAGCGCGGCAAGCCCGTCGTTGCCGCTGATGGTCTCGCCGGTGCCGTACAGCAGACCCGTCCCCACGACGGTGGTGCACAGCACGAAGAGGAAGGTGACGGTGTAACTGACCGCGGAGTCCGCTCGCATGACGGGCAGCCAGCTCCGGTGCTGCCAGCGCTTCTCCCTCACCCAGTAGCTGTACGAGGCGATCCCGGCCGTGCCGCCCACCCCGCCGATGAGGGCGAGCACGGTCACCACGTCCCCCTCCGGCAGCCTCGGGCGCAACGAGGAGAACAGACCCGGCAGATCGTCGGTGGTGGCGAGCGTGGCGATCGCCAGGGCGACCATGCCGAGGAACTTGACGAGCATGAAGCCGCTCATCACCCGCTCGAAGAGCGCATAGCGGCCGACGTACACGATCGCGGCGGACGCCAACGCGATCGCGATGGCCAGCGGACGCAGCGGCAGGGCGGGGAACAGCGTGGACAGCGCGAGCGAAGCGACCGAGCCGAGCGCCGCCCCGTAGAGCAGCCCGATGACCAGCACGAACACGAAGAACGCCGCGGGCAGCCAGCGCCCGACCGACCGCAGGCTCGCGATCACGGTCTGGCCGGTCGCCAGGTACAGCCGTCCCACCGCCTCCGTGAGCGCGAACTTCAGGACGACGCCGATGAGGATCGCCCACAGCAGCGCCATCCCGTACCCGGAGGCGCCCGCGAGGGACGTCACCATGTCCCCGGCACCGACGCTCGCGGCCGCCAGCACCAGGCCGGGGCCCAGCAGGGCCAGCCGGCCTCGCCTGGTGGCGGGGGCCTGCTCGGGTTCAACCGCCTGGTGCCCAAGGGAAGTTGCCCGTGTCGTTCCTGGTGTCGCGGCCACGTCGATCATCTCCGTATGGCGTGAGAGCGGGAGTCATCGGTTCGTGCGGCTCATGTCGTGCAGGCTCGGGCACGCTGACGGAAGGGAACAAGAATCTCGGCCGAAGTGACGGAATCGGCCATAGACTTGGTGCGATGAACGCACGGCAGACCGGTCCCGTGGCGGATTCGCTGGACCGGCGCATCATCAGCGCCCTGCAGATAGACGGCCGGGCCTCATGGCATCGCATCGCGACGGCACTCGGCGAGGCCGAACGCACCGTCGTCCGCCGGGGAACACGGTTGCTGGACTCCGGTCTCGTGCGGATCGGGGCCATGGCCCTGTACGGCCGCAGCACGGTGGTCGGGGTGCGCTGCGCCCCGGGGCAGGCACGGATGGCCGCGAGCGCGCTGGCCCGCCGGTCCGACTGCGTCTTCACCCATGTGCTGACCGGATCCCCGGACTGCGTCGCGGAGTTGCTCTGCCCCCGGGAAGATCTGGCGAGCCTGGTGATGGACGAACTGCCGGGCCTGCCGGGCATGGTGGAGACGTACACCCTGCCGGTGCTGCGCCACATCCGTACGATCCGCGAGTGGCACTCCGGTCTGCTCACCGACGACGAGATCGCCGCCCTTGCGGGCCCGTCCGAGGCGCCCGCGCCGTCACCGGCGTCCGATGGCGACGTGATGCCGCCCGGTGACGTGGCACACGAACTCTCCCGCCCGGACCGCCTGTTGCTGAACGCGCTGGCCGAGGACGGGCGGTGCACCTACGAGGAACTCGGCCGCGTCGCCGGAGTGTCGGAGGCCACCGCGCGGCGGCGCCTGGCCGCGCTGCGCCAAGGCGGCAGGGTACGCATCCGTGCCGTGATCGAGCCGGCCCTGCTCGGACTGCCGGTCGAGGCCGTGCTCCGGGTGCGCAGCGCTCCGGCGCAGGCCGAGGCGGTGGCGGCGGCGCTGGCGGACAACGTCCATGTCCGGTACGCCAGTTTCGTCACCGGAGAGCATCAGATCCTGGTGCTGGCGGCACTGCCCAGCGAGCAGGCCCTGTACGACTTCGTCACCCGGGCTCCCTGGCTGCGGGACGTGACGTCCGTGGACACCTCGCTCGTCCTCAGTTCGCTGAAGCGCGGCGGGATGCTCGTGCGTCGGCCGCGGTGACGGCGTTCGTGCCGGGCCGCCCTGGAGGAGACCGCGGCGAGCACGGACCCCGCTCGTACGCCTCAGATGTCCCGGAAGGTCTCGATCTGTGCCCCGACGGAGTTGAGCCGCTCCGCCAGATCCTCGTACCCCCGGTTGATGACGTACACGTTCCGCAGCACGGACGTGCCCTCGGCCGCCATCATCGCCAGCAGGACGACCACGGCCGGCCGCAGCGCGGGCGGGCACATCATCTCGGCGGCGCGCCAGCGGGTCGGGCCCTCGACCAACACTCGGTGCGGGTCGAGGAGTTGGAGGCGTCCGCCGAGGCGGTTGAGGTCGGTGAGGTAGATCGCGCGGTTGTCGTAGACCCAGTCGTGGATCAGTGTCTTGCCCTGCGCGGAGGCGGCGATGGCCGCGAAGAACGGGACGTTGTCGATGTTCAGACCCGGGAACGGCATCGGGTGGATCTTGTCGATCGGCGCCTCCAGCTTGGAGGGCCGGACGGTCAGGTCCACCAGGCGCGTACGGCCGTTGTCCGCGAAGTACTCGGGGGTGCGGTCGTGGTCGAGGCCCATCTCCTCCAGGACCGCGAGCTCGATCTCCAGGAACTCGATCGGCACGCGGCGCACGGTCAGCTCGGACTCGGTGACGACCGCGGCGGCCAGCAGGCTCATCGCCTCGACCGGGTCCTCGGACGGCGAGTAGTCCACGTCGACGTCGATGTTCGGCACGCCGTGCACGGTGAGCGTCGTGGTGCCGATGCCCTCGACCCGAACGCCCAGCGCCTCAAGGAAGAAGCACAGGTCCTGGACCATGTAGTTGGACGAGGCGTTGCGGATGACGGTCGTGCCGTCGTGGCGCGCGGCGGCCAGCAGCGCGTTCTCGGTCACCGTGTCGCCGCGCTCGGTCAGCACGATGGGACGGCCCGGGGTCACCTCGCGGTCCACCCGTGCGTGGTACAGACCCTCGGTGGCCGTGATGTCAAGGCCGAACCGGCGCAGCGCGATCATGTGCGGCTCGATCGTCCGCGTACCCAGGTCGCAACCGCCCGCGTACGGCAGCTTGAAGCTGTCCATCCGGTGCAGCAGGGGGCCGAGGAACATGATGATCGAGCGCGTACGGCGGGCTGCCGCCGCGTCGATCGACGTCATCTCCAGCTCGGCCGGCGGCACGATCTCCAGGTCCACGCCGCCGTTGATCCACCGGGTGCGTACGCCGATGGAGCCGAGCACCTCCAGAAGGCGGTACACCTCCTCGATGCGGGCGACGCGGCGCAGCACGGTGCGACCCCTGTTCAGGAGCGTCGCGCAGAGCAGCGCCACGCACGCGTTCTTGCTGGTCTTCACGTCGATGGAGCCGGAGAGCCGACGGCCGCCGACCACCCGAAGATGCATCGGACCCGCATAGCCGAGCGAGACGATCTCACTGTCCAGGGCTTCACCGATTCGGGCGATCATCTCAAGGCTGATGTTTTGGTTTCCGCGTTCGATGCGGTTCACCGCACTCTGACTGGTGCCGAGCGCCTCGGCCAGCTGCGTCTGTGTCCATCCCCGGTGCTGACGGGCGTCACGGATGAGCTTGCCGATGCGTACGAGGTAGTCGTCTGCCATGGCGGCAGGTTATCTCACATATGAGATGGGGCATCTCGGGGGGTCCGGGAGAGTGACGGTCCCTCAGCGACGTTTGGGGCGCTTGCTGCTGGTCCGCCGCCAGCCGAAGGGACCCGGCAGATCCATCGAGGTGGTCCGGCGCCCCGTGCTGCTGTGCGTGCGCCGCGGACCGTGCCGGCCGCCCGTGGTGAAGGACCACGATCGCCGGTTGATGTTCAGCCGCACCCCCGGCAGGATCCGGAAGCTCTTGCGGAATGTGAGGGGCATACGTGCCTCCTTTCGTCCGCCGCCGGGTACCCCGAATGCCGGTCGGTACGCCGAACGCGCGGACGCGAGGCACCGCATCTCCCCTCTCGCTCACGGCAGTTGCGGAAGTCCGAGTCAGTTGAGGGGGGGTCGAGTCACTTGAGGTGGTTCGAGTGACTTGAGGGGGTTCGAGTCACTTGAGGCGGTCCGTGTTCCCGTCCCAGCGGGCGAGGTCCCTCAGCCAGGTCTCCGCCGTACTGTCGGACGGCGCGCGCCAGTCGCCGCGAGGCGAAAGCGAACCACCGGCCAGGACCTTCGGCCCGTTCGGCATCGCCGAGCGCTTGAACTGCGCGAACCCGAAGAAGCGGCGACAGAACGTCTCCAGCCAGTGCCGGATCTCCGGCAGCTCGTACGCCGTCCGCTTGGCCTCGGGGAACCCCGGCGGCCACGCGCCGGCGTCCCGGTCGTGCCAGGCGTGCCAGGCCAGAAAACCGATCTTCGACGGCCGGAAGCCGTGGCGCAGGATGTGGAAGAGGGTGAAGTCGTGCAGCGCGTACGGGCCGATCCTGGACTCGGTGGACTGCAGTTCCTCGCCCGGCACGAGCTCCGGGCTGATCTCCGTGTCGAGGATCGCGGCCAGCGTCTCGTTGGCTTCCTCCTCGAACTGGCCGCTGCTGATGACCCATCGGACGAGGTGCTGGATGAGCGTCTTCGGCACGCCGGAGTTGACGTTGTAGTGGCTCATCTGGTCGCCGACGCCGTACGTGCACCAGCCGAGCGCCAGCTCGGACAGGTCGCCGGTGCCGAGCACGATGCCCCCGCGCTGGTTGGCCAGCCGGAACAGGTAGTCGGTGCGCAGCCCGGCCTGCACGTTCTCGAAGGTCACGTCGTACACCGGTTCACCGGACGAGAAGGGGTGACCGATCTCCTTGAGCATGAGCCGGGCGGTGGGCGTGATGTCCAGTTCGGCCGCGGTGACGCCGAGCGCCCGCATCAGCTTGTGGGCGTTGCCCTTCGTGTGCTCGCCAGTCGCGAAACCGGGCAGCGTGAAGGCCAGGATGTCGCTGCGGGGCCGGCCCGCGCGGTCCATGGCCCGGGCGGCGACGATCAGCGCATGCGTGGAGTCGAGGCCTCCCGACACTCCGATGACGACCTTCGGGCCGCCGATCGCCGCCAGCCGCTGCTGCAGAGCCGAGACCTGGATGTTGTAGGCCTCGTAACAGTCCTGGGCGAGGCGATCGGGATCGGCCGGCACGAACGGGAACCGCTCGATCCGGCGACGCAGCCCGAGGTCGGTCGCGGGCGGATCGAGCCGGAACGACACCTGCCTGAAGCCGCCCGTACGCGCGGTGTGGGTACGGCGGTTGTCGTCGAACGTGCCCGTCCGCTGCCGCTCCTGCCGCAGCAGGTCGAGGTCGAGGTCGGCCACCGCGTACTGGTCGCCCTGCGGGAAACGATCGGTCTCGGCCAGCAGGACGCCGTTCTCGTAGATCATGGTCTGGCCGTCCCAGGACAGGTCGGTGGACGACTCGCCCAGTCCGGCCGCCGCGTAGACGTAGGCTGCAAGGCAGCGCGCGGACGCCGAGCGGCACAGCAGCCGCCGGTCCTCGGCCCGCCCGACCGTGATCGGGCTGCCCGAGAGGTTGACGAGAACGGTCGCCCCGGCCAGCGCCGCCTCCGCGCTCGGGGGCACCGGCACCCACATGTCCTCGCAGATCTCCGCGTGCAGCACCAGGCCGGGGACGTCCTCCGCCTCGAAGAGCAGATCCGTGCCGAACGGCACGGTCGCACCGCCGACCCGGATCGTCCCGCCGCGCTCGTCGTCGCCCGCGGCGATCTGCCGCCGCTCGTAGAACTCGCGGTAGTTCGGCAGGTAGGACTTGGGCGCGACACCGAGGATCCGCCCTCGGTGCACGACGACCGCGCAGTTGTAGATCCGATGGCGGTGGCGCAGCGGGGCACCGACGACGAGCACCGGGAGCAGCTCCGCCGACCCGGCCACCACGGTCTGGAGCGCCGCCTCGACCTCGTCGAGCAACGCGTCCTGCAGCAGCAGGTCCTCGATCGAGTAGCCGGACAGGCAGAGCTCGGGGAACACGGCGACGGCGACCCCCTCCTGCGCGCATCGGCGGCCCTGCCTCAGGACCGCCTCGGCGTTGGCGCACGGCTCGGCGATGGCGGCATGGCCGGTGCACGCGGCGACCCGCGCGAAGCCGTGCTGATAGATCGACCAGAAATTCACGCGCAGACCGGCCTTTCGAAGAACGTCTCCAGCACTATCGTCGCCTGCGTCCCGCTCACGCCCTCGATCGCGTACAGCCGCCGCAGGACGTCCTGCAACTGCTCCGTGGTGGCCGTGCGCACCTTGACGAGGACGGCGGCAGTGCCGGCGATGACGTGGGCTTCCTGAATCTCGGGGACGGCGGCGAAGGATTCGGCCGCGCCGCCCATCCAGGCCGACGAGTCGACCATGACGAAGGCGAGTACGCCCCGTCCGAGAGCGGCCGGGTCGACATCCACGGTCGTGCGGCGGATGACACCGCGTTCACGGAGTTTACGTACGCGGTCATGAGCCGCGCCTGCCGACAGGCCGACCGCCTTGCCCAGTGCCGCGTAGGCCCGTGTGGCGTCGCGCTGGAGCTCCGCGATCAGCGCCCTGTCGATGTCGTCCACGATCCCCTTGACCATCCCCATGCCTTCACCATATCTGGTTCGGGCATATTATGATCACCGCGAATGACATTCAACTGAACTCGGGGAGATGTTGACGATGTCCGGCGAGATGCTCAACAACCTGTACGAGGTTCTGGACGAGCGCTTTCGCACCGGCGGGTGCGCCAACGGCGACGCACGGCTCGAGCGGCTGCACTCCGACTGCCGCTGGGCCGAGGGGCCGCTCTATCTGCCCGCCTGGCGGCAGCTGATCTGGAGCGACATTCCCAACGACCGCCTGCTGCGCTGGGACGAGGCGACGGGCGTGACCGGGGTCTTCCGCTCCCCGGCCGGATACGTCAACGGCAACACGCTCGACCGCGAGGGCCGGCTGGTGAGCTGCGAGCAGGGCAACCGCCGGGTCACCCGCACCGAGCACGACGGCCGCGTCACCGTGCTCGCCGACCGCTTCGAGGGCAAGCGCCTCAACAGCCCGAACGACGCGGTCGTGGGCTCCGACGGCTCCGTCTGGTTCACGGACCCGGACTTCGGGATCATCAGCGACTACGAGGGACACCGTGCCGAGAGTGAGATCGGCACCTGCGACGTCTATCGGATCGACCCCGTGACGGGCGGGGTCCACCGGGTCGCGGACGGATTCGGCGGACCGAACGGCCTGGTCTTCTCGCCGGACGAGAAGCAGCTGTACGTCGCCGACACGCGAGCCGCGCAGATCCGCGTCTTCGACGTGCGTGAGGACCGCACCCTCTCGAAAGGCAGGGTGTTCGCCGAGCGCACCGACGGCGGCTTCGACAACATCCGTCTCGACGACGCGGGGCGGCTGTGGGCCGCAGCGTTCGACGACGGTGTGCACTGCTACGACCCCGATGGCGCCCTCATCGGAAGACTGCACGTGCCCGAGCCGGTCTCCAACATCGCCTTCGGCGGTCCGAAGAACAACCGGCTGTTCATCACGGCGACGACCTCGCTCTACTCGCTCGTGATGTCCGTGACGGGACTGCCCCGGGTGTCGGCCTTCACTGGAGCAGGGCGAGGAGGCCGGGCATGACCAACCCGGCCCCATGTACTAGAGTTATCTCGACATCGAGATATCTGCCGAGGCGTGCCGCAGCCGCCCGATCGGTAAGGGTTACCTAACTTAGCCTGACCTTAGCGGATCGGCCAAGAGGGCGTGGCGGCAGGATGCGGTGGTACGCGCACATGAATGAAGGAGACTGTCGTGTCGGCGAACAGCTTCGACGCCCGTAGCACGCTCAGCGTGGGCGACGAGTCGTACGAGATCTTCCGGCTGGACAAGGTGGAAGGCTCGGCCCGCCTTCCGTACAGCCTCAAGGTCCTGCTGGAGAACCTGCTCCGTACCGAGGACGGCGCGAACATCACCGCCGACCACATCCGTGCCCTTGGCGGCTGGGACTCGCAGGCCCAGCCCAGCCAGGAGATCCAGTTCACGCCGGCCCGCGTGATCATGCAGGACTTCACCGGCGTGCCCTGCGTCGTGGACCTCGCCACCATGCGTGAGGCCGTGAAGGAGCTGGGCGGCGACGCGGCGAAGATCAACCCCCTCGCCCCGGCCGAGCTGGTCATCGACCACTCCGTCATCGCCGACAAGTTCGGCACCAACGAGGCCTTCGCGCAGAACGTCGAGCTGGAGTACGGCCGCAACAAGGAGCGCTACCAGTTCCTGCGCTGGGGCCAGACCGCCTTCGACGAGTTCAAGGTCGTCCCGCCGGGCACCGGCATCGTCCACCAGGTGAACATCGAGCACCTCGCGCGGACCGTCATGGTCCGTAACGGGCAGGCCTACCCGGACACCCTCGTCGGCACCGACTCGCACACCACCATGGTCAACGGCCTCGGTGTGCTCGGCTGGGGCGTCGGCGGTATCGAGGCCGAGGCCGCGATGCTCGGCCAGCCGGTCTCGATGCTCATCCCGCGCGTCGTCGGCTTCAAGCTGACCGGCGAGCTGAAGCCCGGCACCACCGCCACCGACCTCGTGCTGACCATCACCGAGATGCTCCGCAAGCACGGTGTCGTCGGCAAGTTCGTCGAGTTCTACGGTGAGGGCGTCTCCGCCACCTCCCTCGCGAACCGCGCCACCATCGGCAACATGTCGCCGGAGTTCGGCTCCACCGCCGCGATCTTCCCGATCGACGGCGAGACCATCAAGTACCTGAAGCTCACGGGCCGCAGCGAGCAGCAGCTCGCGCTCGTCGAGGCGTACGCCAAGGCGCAGGGCCTCTGGCTCGACCCGGCCGCCGAGCCCGACTTCTCCGAGAAGCTGGAACTGGACCTGTCGACGGTCGTCCCGTCGATCGCAGGCCCGAAGCGCCCGCAGGACCGGATCATCCTCGCCAACGCCAAGCAGCAGTTCGCGCAGGACGTCCGCAACTACGTGGACACCGCCGACGAGGCGGGCGAGGAGTCCTTCCCGGCCTCCGACGCCCCGGCCACCAGCAACGGCGTACCGACCCGCCTGACCACGGTCACGGCCCCCGACGGCTCGACCTACGAGATCGACCACGGCGCCGTCACCGTCGCCGCGATCACCTCCTGCACCAACACCTCGAACCCGTACGTCATGGTCGCCGCCGCGCTCGTCGCGAAGAAGGCCGTGGAGAAGGGCCTGACCCGCAAGCCGTGGGTCAAGACCACGCTCGCCCCGGGCTCCAAGGTCGTCACCGACTACTTCGACAAGGCGGGGCTCACCCCCTACCTCGACAAGGTCGGCTTCAACCTCGTCGGCTACGGCTGCACCACCTGCATCGGCAACTCAGGACCGCTGCCGGAGGAGGTCTCCAAGGCGGTCAACGAGCACGACCTGGCCGTCACTTCGGTGCTCTCCGGCAACCGCAACTTCGAGGGCCGGATCAACCCCGACGTCAAGATGAACTACCTGGCCTCCCCGCCGCTGGTCGTCGCATACGCCATCGCGGGCTCCATGAAGGTGGACATCACCAAGGACGCGCTGGGCACCGACCAGGACGGCAAGCCGGTCTACCTCGACGACATCTGGCCGACCGAGGCCGAGGTCAACGACGTCGTGGCGAACGCCATCGGCGAGGACATGTTCAACAAGTCCTACCAGGACGTCTTCGCGGGCGACGCCCAGTGGCAGGCGCTGTCGATCCCGACCGGCAACACCTTCGAGTGGGACCCGCAGTCCACGTACGTCCGCAAGCCCCCGTACTTCGAGGGCATGACGATGGAGACCACCCCGGTCTCCGACATCGCGGGCGCGCGCGTGCTGGCCAAGCTGGGCGACTCGGTGACGACGGACCACATCTCGCCCGCCGGTGCGATCAAGGCCGACACCCCGGCCGGCAAGTACCTCACCGAGCACGGTGTGGAGCGTCGTGACTTCAACAGCTACGGCTCGCGCCGCGGCAACCACGAGGTCATGATCCGCGGCACGTTCGCAAACATCCGCCTGCGCAACCAGATCGCGCCGGGCACGGAGGGCGGCTACACCCGCGACTTCACCCAGCCGGACGCGCCGGTGTCGTTCATCTACGACGCCTCGCGCAACTACATCGAGCAGGGCGTCCCGCTGGCCATCCTGGCCGGCAAGGAGTACGGCTCCGGCTCGTCCCGCGACTGGGCCGCCAAGGGCACCGCGCTGCTCGGCGTCAAGGCCGTCATCGCCGAGTCGTACGAGCGCATCCACCGCTCGAACCTCATCGGCATGGGCGTGCTGCCGCTGCAGTACCCGGAGGGCCAGTCCGCCGAGTCCCTCGGTCTGACCGGCGAGGAGACGTTCTCCTTCACCGGCGTCGAGGAGCTGAACAACGGCACCACGCCGCGCACGGTGAAGGTCACCACCGACACCGGCGTCGAGTTCGACGCGGTCGTCCGCATCGACACCCCCGGCGAGGCGGACTACTACCGCAACGGCGGCATCATGCAGTACGTGCTGCGCAGCCTGATCCGAAAGTAAGGGATCAAGTAAGCGATCCGGTACGGCAGTTGAGGGGCCGCATCTCTGGTAGGACTCAGGGTGCGGCCCTTCGCGTCATACCGTCACACCCAGCCGCGCTGCGCCGCCCGTACCCCCAGCTGGAAACGGCTCGCCGCGCCCAGCCGCTCCTGCAGATCGCTCACCCGCCGACGCAGCGTCCGCAGGCTCACACCGAGGTGCCGGGCCACCGCCTCGTCCTTCATCCCGGCGGCGAGAAGCCGCGTCAACGCCCGCTCTCCCTCGGTGAGTTCACCGTCGGTGACCGGCTGACCGAGGGGCGTCGCCTGCTGCCAGGCCAGCTCGAAGAGCTTCTGCAGCGCCTCGGTCACCGCCGAGTGCCGTACGACGACGGCACAGTAGCCGCCCGCGGCCGACGCGGTCAGGGGCAGCATCGCCGTGCGGCCGTCGACCACCAGCAGTTTGACCGGCACGGTGGGCAACACCCGGGCCTGCTCGCCGAGTTCGACCATCTTCCAGGCGTGGTACAGCACGTCCGGGTCCTCCAGGGCGGTGGCCGCGTACACCGTGCGGTAGACGACGCCGCGGCTCAGCAGATCCGCCTGGAGGTCCAACTGCGGGGTGCGCGGGGCGAGATACGGGGGAGTGTCGAAGACGCACACCTCGCGCTCGGCGCGCGCGTACAGCTCCTCCAGGCGCGCGGCGTTGGCGCCCTCGCCCGACACGACGTCGAGCAGGCGCGACGGTTCCTCGCGCAGCAGCCCCGCCTCGTAGGCCGTGGCCATCTCGTCGGCGGTGGCGGCGAGCAGTTCGGACTCGGTCTCGCGCCGCCGGATCAGGGCGCGGATCGCCACCCGCGGATCCACGGCCCGTAACCCGCCGGTGGAATCGGGCGGTTGGAGCAGACCGAGCGTGAGCAGCCGCTCGCAGGCCTCGCGCACCCGGGCCGGGGACGCGTCGGTGAGCCGTGCCCAGCCGGCCGCCCCCGCATCGGGCTGATGGAGAATTGCCTGGTACAGCAGCTCGTCGAAGGCGGAGACCCCCACCGCGGCCCAGGGGCTCGCGGCGGGGGTCTGTCTGGGTGCGGGGCTCCGTCTGAGTGCCGAGTCGTATGCCGTGTTCACCATGGCTCGGCACGCTAGAGGATCTTTGTTAAGGCCGCCGCACCGCTTTTGGCGGCGCTCCTACTTCAGGCCATCACCTCAGGCCACTACTTCAGGCCGTACGCCCGCAGCACGGTCTGATCGACCTGGTTTCCGGCACCGTCGGAGGCCTGTACGCGCAGCGACACGAACTCCGCGCCCTTCGGGTGCTTGATCTCGGTCTCGCCGTGCCGGACCTTCGCCTCCTTCCAGGAACCGCCGTCGTCGTACGAGACCCAGGCCTTGAGGGCCTTGGCCTTGACGCTCCCCTCCTGATCCCGGATGGAGAGTCCGAGCTCCAACTTCCGCTTGGTTTCAGCTCGGTTGAGGAGGTCGAGCCCGTCCAGGTCATAGTCGACGGAGAGCAGGGGCAGCGCCGTCTCCTCATCGGTGTGCGCCGAGGCAAAGGACCATTCGGTGTGAGTGTTCGTCGAGAACGGCGTCCAGCCGGCCTTGCGCTGGGTGTCGAGCACGAAGCGGTACGAGGCCTTCGCCGCCGGGACGTCGAAGACGCCGTATCCGCCGACCGTCGAGTCGCCGACCAGCCGGCCGTCCGCGTAGAGCTTGCCCTGCGCGGTGTCGTTGACGTCTCTGACGTACCCGTAGTGCCCGGGCGTCGCGTCGCTCAACTCCGGTACGTAGACGGTGAGTTTGACGCCGGTGCGCTCCGAGAGGCCGTACTCGGTGCTCGTCGCCGGGCGTACGACCTGGCGCAGCCAGTCCTCGCTCGGCCGGGTGCCCGCCTTGCCGTAGGTCCGCAGGGTGTTCCACTGGCCCCCGTTCGCCTCCCAGGACGGATAGACGGTGTGCCAGACACGGGTGTCGGGGCTCACGTTGAAGTACTCGGTGCGTTCCCGGCCGAGTTGCATGTAGTCGCTGGTCTCGATCGCGTACAGCTGCCATGGGCGGTATGTGTAGACGGTGTCGGCCCCCATCTCGCCCGCCCTGCCCGCGTGGTAACGGCTCTTCACCTTCGCTGTGGTGGAGCGGTCCAGGGTGTACGTCTGGTCCGGCGAGATCGCTCCGGACTGCGGAAGGGTCACGTTGTAGACGTACGGGCTGACCTCTGTGCCGCCCAGCTTGAGCGTGACCTTCTTGCCGCTCTTCAGCAGGGTGGTGAGCTTCTCGCCGTTCTCGCCGGTGGCGATCACCACCGGCATCGTCGTCGCCCTGTCCACGGCCGTGATCCAGTGGCCGGCCTTCTTACGGTACGCGATCAGATAACTCGCCCCCGCCTCGGTCGCGTTGGCCATTGCCTCGTCCGGCCCCCACGTGTCGGCGGCGACTCCGACCACCGCCGCCTTGCCCTTGACGTCGAGCCCCTTGAAGTCGGCCGCGGTACCGGCGCCCGCGTCCACCGCCTGCACCTTCCGGTCACCCGTGAACTTCACCGGGAAGCCGTTGTACGTCTGCGTGTAGTCGAGCGGCAGCGCGTACTTCTCGGGAGTGGTGACGCTCGCCGTCAACTCCTTCGCGTACAGACGGAACTTGGCGTAGAACTCCAGGGATCCCTCGGTGACCTTCTCGGTCGGCGCCACATACACGTGGTCGGTCCAGAAGCCCTGGCTGTACGTCAACCCCCAGGAGCTGCCCGGCCCTTCGCGGTGCCACGAGGTGCTGAAGCCCTGGAACTCGGAGTCCTCCTTGGTCTTCGGCTTGATCTCCACCGCCTTGCGGGCGTCGAGCGTGACCTGGGTGTCCCCGTCGACCTTGATCTCGGGATTGCCGACGACCGACGTGCCGACGGCCACGCCGCCTGCGTCTGCGTCGGCGATCCAGGTGACCATGGAGTACGTACCGGCTGGGACCTCCCAGGTCCCGGTGTCGCCGATGTAGCCGTACTCGTTGGCGTAGGCGCCGTTCAGCTCCTGCAACGTGTAGAGCGACGCGCGGGTGGTCGGCTTGCCGTCGCGGCCCAAGAGGGAGATCTTCAGGTCGTACGTCTTCGGCGCCTTCTCGAAGCCGACACCCGTCGTGACCAGGATGCCGTCGGCGGTCGCCGTGATGTGGCCCGCGTACCGGCCCTGGGTCGCCTTCGCCGGGTCGACGCTGACCGGGACCGTTGCGGTGCTCTTCGCGGGCACGGTCACGGTGCCGGCCCCCAGGGTGACGTCGGCGAGGGACGACGAGAGCTTCAACTCCACTGGCGTGTCAGTGGTGTTGGTGTAGGTGATGTCCTTGCTGTCGACCTCCGTGTCGCCGTCCTCGTACTTGCCGAAGCTCAGCGCCGAGGTGGCGAAGACGTTCTGGGCGACCGCCCGCACGGCGTCGACGCGGCCGTCTCCCTGCTCGAACACGGAGTTGTCGGCGTTCGTCTTCGCGGTACTGGCCAGTGCCTGCTTGACCTGCTCGCCCGTCCAGTCCGGATGGGCCTGCGCGACCAGCGCCGCCGCGCCCGCCACGTGCGGGGTCGCCATCGAAGTGCCGTTGGCCGCCGTGTAGTTGTCGTCGAGCGGTGTGCCCATGGAGGTACCGGAGGCGCGGGCCGCCGTGATGCTCACACCGGGCGCGGTGATCTCCGGCTTGACCGCGAAGTCGCCGGGGCGTGGGCCACGACTCGAGAACGAGGCCAGCTTGTCGGACTTGTCGACCGCGCCGACCGTGAGGGCCGAGTCGGCGATGCCCGGCGTACCGACGGTCTGCTCCCGCGGGCCCGAGTTACCCGAGGCGATCACGAAGAGGGCGCCCGTCGACGCGGACAGCTCGTCCACCGTCTCGCTCAGCGGGTCCGAGGGGCCCGAGGCCGTACCGCCGAGGGACATGGAGACGATGTCCGCGCCGGACTCCGCCGCCCACTCCATGCCGGCGATGATCCACGACGACTGGCCGGAGCCCGCGTTGTTGAGGACCTTGCCGACCATCAGCTCCGCGCCCGGCGCCACACCCTTGCGCTTGCCGTCGGAGGCAGCGCCCGAGCCGGCGATCGTGGACGCGACATGCGTGCCGTGGCCATGGCCGTCCTGCACCGCCTGATCGGGCACGAACGTCTTCGATTCCCCGATCTTCCCCGCGAGGTCCGGGTGTCCGGCGTCCACACCCGTGTCCAGGACGGCGACCTTGACGCCCTTGCCGTCGTAGCCCGCCTGCCACACCTCGGGTGCGCCGATCTGCGGGACGCTGACGTCGAGGGACGCCTTGACCTTGGCGTCCAGCCAGAGCTTGTCGAGGCCGCCTTCGAGCTGCCTGGCCGCCTTGGCCGTGGGCTCGGCAGCCGTCTTCTCGGCGTCGGGCGCGATGTCCGCCCAGAACTTCTCGGCGGTCGACTTCTTCGCGGTGAGCGCGGCACCGTCGATGCCGGGCAGGGACAGCGTCCTGCGCGCGCCTTCGGGGGGCGTGTTCCCCTGACGATAGGTGGCGATCAGCGGGATGGCGCCGGTCTTCGAGTCCGCGTACCCCTGCTTGACGAGCTGGGTGACGTTGAACAGGGCCGGGTCGAGACGGCCCGCCTGAAGCAGCGGGACCGCGTCGTCCGGTACGACGCTGACCTCGCCCTTCTGCTCGCTCGACAGGAAGGTGGCGGACGCGCGGCCCTTGCCGCGCCGGACGTCGACGGCGGACTTGCCGTAGGCGGCGGTGGTGAGGGTGACCGTGTCACCGGTGATGAGGGTGACGGTCTGCGTGGTCGTGGTGCCGGGCTTGTTGCCCAGCGGGGTGACCGGGGACGTGGGATCGGCCGCCGAGGGCGTGACGGCCCCCGCGAGCAGACCGGCCGAGGCTGCCACGGCCCAGAGGGCGTGGAGTCTTCGCATGGGTGGACTTCCTCCCCTGAACGCTGAACGCTCCCGTCCTGGTGAGCGGGAGCCAGTGATCAGAGTGAGCGCTGGGTGGAAAGCGACTCAAGGGAATCCTGTGGCCGAGGGGTGCCAATGCACCCTTCGGCCAAGGGAGTTGGCGATCTCCATACGCTCCGGGGTGGGGCGCCGTCCGGTCGGCCGCGTGCGGTCACACGGCTGCGGCTCAGCTGGAACACAGGATTCCCTCAGTACGCCGGGACAGGATCGAGACATGTCCCGCACCCGAAACGACCGCGACCGTGACCGCGATCTCGTCCGCGTCCGTGTGCTGATCGTCGACGACGAACCAGGCCTCACGGAGCTGCTCCCCGCGGCCGTCACGGAGGCCGACCGGCGGCCCTGTCCGGTGGCGGACGGCGAGTTCGCGCCGCGGCCAGTCCACGGACGCGGCCGCGCCCCGCACGCCGTCGTCCTCGACGGCCTCGCCGCGGGCGCCGACTGCTACGCCACAAAGCCCTTCTCCCTTCTTGTCGGGTACACCATCAGGCCGCCGCGGCCGGAGGACGGGAGATGAGCGTGCGCCTGCGCGGGAGGTCCCTGCGTACCAGGCTTCTCGTCCTCGTCAGTGGCACGCTCGTCGCCGTGTGCGTGGCGATGGCGGTCACCTCGTTCTTCGTCCAACGCGCCTATCTGGTCGGTGACTTGGATCAGCGAGTCACCGACACCGCGGAGCGCAGTCAGAGCGGGCTCCAGCGCCGCACGGGGAACGCCACGGACCTGGGGTTCCTCGACGAGCGGGGGCAGGCCGCCGGCACGCTCGCCGCCCGGTTCGACGACGACGGGAACGTGGTCGTCGCCGCCGAGGTCGTGACCCAGGAAGGCCGGCAGCAGATCCTCACCGCCGCCCAGCGCGCGGCCCTGGACGGCATCGCGACCGACGGCACCCTGCGCACCCGTACCGTTCCGGACCTCGGCAGCTACCGGATGACCGCCATCGCAGGCGACGGCGGGCGCGTACTCGTCGGGCTCCCCATGGACGACGTACAGGACATGATCGGCCGGCTCGTCGCGGTCGAGGCCGCGGTGGGCGCGGCGGGGCTCGCCCTCGCGGGTGGTGTCTGCGGCGTCGTCATCCGGCGACAGCTGCGGCCGCTCGGGCGGGTCGTCGCCACCGCCGCCGAGGTATCCCGCTCGCCGCTGGGCCACGGCGAGGTCACCGGCCTCACCCGCGTCCCCGAACGCGACACGGACCCCGGCAGTGAGGCCGGCCAGGTTGGCGCCGCCCTCAACCACCTGATCGACCACGTCGAGTCCACGCTCGCGGAGCGTCGGCGCGGTGAGGAGGAGATACGTCGCAGCCAGGAACGCATGCGCCGCTTCCTCGCCGACGCCGGCCATGAACTCCGTACGCCCCTGGCGTCCATCTCCGGATACGCGGAACTCATGAACCGCGGCACCGAGAGGACCGAGGCCGGCCTGGCGTGGCGGCGCGTCTTCGACGAGTCCGCGCGCATGACCGGGCTGGTCGAGGGCCTGCTGCTGCTCGCCCGGCTCGACGAGGGACGGCACCTCCAGTTGGCCGAAGTGGACCTCGCGGCGCTGATGGCCGAGGCCGTCTGGGACGCGCGGGCCGCCGGAGACGACCACAACTGGCAACTCGCGCTGCTGCTCGACTCCCCGGCGCTTGTCATCGGCGACGAGGCCCGACTGCGCCAGGTCGTGACCATCCTGTTGGCCAACGCCCGTATGCACACGCCTGTTGGCACGACCGTCGTCGCCTCGGTGGAGGCCACCGGGGCGCACTGCGCCATCCGCGTCCGCGACGACGGCCCCGGCATCCCGCAGTCCCTCCTCCCCGCGGTCTTCGAACGCTTCACCCGTGGCGACGCCTCGCGCTTCCGCGCCTCCGCCACGAGCGGTGGCTCCGGTCTCGGCCTCGCCATCGCCGCCGCGATCACGGCGGCGCACGGGGGCCGGATTGGCGTCGACAGCGAGCCGGGCCGTACGGAGTTCATGATCGTGTTGCCGCCCGCCGGTACGGCCCAACTGCCGCCCGTGGACACGATTTCCGCTCCCGCGGTACCGGCACGGAAGCCGACGCCGACGCCGACATCACCGCCACCGCAAGCGGCCCCGACTTCACGGGCACCGACGCGGGCCTGACTCCAGGCTCGCCTCAGGTTGCGACAGCACCCTCGTGCGTCAGGCGTTTACAGCGGTTCGGGTCCGCGCTAGCTTCAAAGCCACGTGAGGTGGGAGCGCTCCCATACAAGGTGGACCGGAACCCGCCCCAGGGTCGCTCCCGCCTCACGCATCCGCACACAGACACCACACGGCCTACGAGTGATCGGACGGGTGTATCTGTCATGATCCTGACAAAAACTTCACCCCCAACTCCCCGCCCACGAGGGCGATTACGGCTCCCCAACCGGGGCAGAGCCTTCCTTCTCATCCTGCTGGCCCTGGTCGTCACGATCCCGGCCCTCGGCCTGGTCGTCTCGGCCGGCGGCGAGGCGAAAGCCCACGGCACCCCCATGAAGCCCGGCAGCCGCACCTTCCTGTGCTGGCAGGACGGGCTCACCGACACTGGTGAGATCAAACCGATCAACCCGGCCTGCAAGGCGGCACAGCAGGTCAGCGGCACGACGCCGTTCTACAACTGGTTCTCGGTACTCCGTTCCGACGGCGCCGGCCGCACCCGCGGCTTCGTGCCCGACGGCGAGCTGTGCAGCGGCGGCAACACCAACTTCACCGGCTTCAACAAGCCGAGCAGCGACTGGCCGCTCACCCATCTGACCTCGGGCGCGACCGTCGACTTCTCCTACAACGCCTGGGCGGCGCACCCGGGTTGGTTCTACGTCTACATCACCAAGGACGGCTTCGACCCGACCAGGACGCTCACCTGGAACGACATGGAGGAACAGCCGTTCCTCAGCGTCGACCACCCGCCGCTCAACGGCTCCCCGGGCACGGTCGACGCCAACTACTCCTGGTCCGGCAAGCTCCCTGACGGCAAGTCGGGGCGGCACATCATCTACATGGTCTGGCAGCGCTCGGACAGCGCGGAGACCTTCTACTCCTGCTCCGACGTCGTCTTCGACGGCGGCAACGGAGAGGTGACGGGCATCAAGGACCCGGGCAACCCGACCGAGCCCCCGCCCGGCGCGTGCTCCGCGAGTCGCAGGACGACGGGCAGCTGGAACGGCGGCTACCAGTCCGAGGTGACCGTCACCAACACCGGCGACGTGCCGATGCTCGGATGGATGGTCGACTGGACCCTGCCGAGCGGCCAGTCCGTCGCCAGCCTCTGGAGCGGCAACGCCACGTACACCGGCCAGAACGTGATGGTCCACAACGCCGACTGGAACGGGTCGCTCGATCCCGGCGAGAGCGCCACCTTCGGGTACGTCGTCGAGGGGGCCGGGGGTGATACGGCGACCGCCCTCCCGTGCCGGGTGGGCTGAGCCGAGCAGAGCCTGGCCGCGTCGAACTGCTGAGTCCGCGGCGCTGCTCAGGGCGGACCCGGTGGCCGTAATCCACCGGGTCCGCGAGCCGGGCCGGCCGGGGGGACGTCGGTCCGGGTGCTGCATGGCGTGTGTCGACCAAGGACGACGCGACAACGTTGTCGAATGGTCTGCACGCATGACTCTACTCCTTCAACGGACAACGATGTCAAGCCAGTTGAGGTTTGGTTGAGGGTGGTGAGGTGGAGTGGAGGAGTGGCTGGGCCAGTTGTCCACTCGGTGGCTCGGTGGCTCGGTGGCTCGGTGGTCCGGTGGTCCGGTGGCTCAGCCAATCGGCCAGGCAGCGGCGCGGTGCGGTCGTGGCCTACGGCCGGGTCTCGCGCTCGGGCGCGGCATCGACCGAGTTTGGAACCTCCGACGGCTCGATGGACGGCGTCGGTACCGCCGACGGCGCGCGGGTGGGAACGGTCCGGTCGGTCGGGGCGCCGGGGCTGCTGTCCGGCCTGGCCCCGTCCGTGGGCTCCGGGCTGACGGGCGCGGGTGTCGCGGACGGGGTGGACGGGGTGGGCGCGGTCGAAGGGCTGCTCGCGGGCGGCGGGGCGAGCGGGACCGTCGGGGACACGGGCGCCCCGTCCGGCGAAACGCGCAGTGGCAGCGCGATGAGGGCGGCGACGGCGCACGCGGCGCCGACTCCGGCCGCGGCACGGAGCAGCCGGCGCCGGGCCGCGGCGCGGCGGACCGCCTCGTAGCGGCCGGGAGGCGGGCCGAGGTAGTCGGTGGTGGGCCGCAGGATGACGGCGAGGGGGTCGTCGGGTTCGAAGTCCGGACCCTCGTCAGAGTGTGTGATCAAGGCTTCTCCTCAGGTGGGCACGGAGCAGTTCGCGGGCCGCGTGGAGGTCGGCCTTGACGGTTCCTTCCTTGCGCCCGGTCAGCACGGACACCTCCCGGATCGGCATGTCAGCGTAGTAGTGCAGCAGGATCGGGACGCGCAGCCGTTCCGGCAGCGACTGCACGAGCAGACGGACCGAGGGGTCGGCCTGTTCGGTCTGCGGGCGGACGGCGGCTTCGGTGGTGGCCCGGTGCACGGCCCTGCGTTCGCGCTCGAGCTTGCGCCAGTGGTCCCTGACGAGGTTGGCCGCGGTGACGTAGAGGAAGCCCTGGGGCTCCGCGACGGATGACCAACGGGCCCAGAGCCGGGTGAACGCCTCCGAGGCGATCTCGTGGGCCGTCTCGTCGTCGTCGACCAGCCGACGGCACCAGCCGGCGAGGCGCGGGTAGAGGGCGGCGAACAGCTCGGACGCTGCCTTCTCGCTGGACCGTTTCAACGCTCTCCATGGTCGTGATGGTCGTGACGGCACTCGTAGGTCACGTGCGTAGCCCTCGCACCGGGGCCTCGTACGCGGGTCTCGTACGCGGGTCTCGTACGGGAGGATCCCGGGCCGCCTGCGTAGGTTCCATCGGCCCGGGATCCGGAGGCGGGTCAGGGGCTCGCGGAGTCCAGTGTGGCGAAGACGATCACGTTGTCGCGGTATTCGTCACCGGTGCGGGGGCCGCCGCAGGTGATGAGCCGCAGTTCGGGACGGTCCACATTCCCGTAGACCTGGTCCGCCGGGAAGTCGGCCTTGGCGACCGTCCGTACGGCGTTGACGGCGAACACCGCCGTCGCGCCGTTCTCCAGGCGCGCCGTGATCTGCTCGCCCCGCCGCAACCGCCCGAGTTGACGGAACACCCCGTCCCCGTAGGCTCCGACCGTCGCATGGCCGAGGATCACCGACGGGCCGGTCTGCCCCGGTGTCGGCGAGTGCCGGTACCAGCCCGCCCGGTCGTTCGCCGTGATCGGCGGCACCTGCACGCTGCCGTCCGAGGCCAGCCCCAACTGCATGACCGGCGTGTCGACCCCGATGGCCGGGATCCGCAACCCGACCGGGACCGAACGACCAAGGGCGCGCGCCCTCTTCGCGGAGGACCGCCAAGACGGTGGTGATGTGCTCGGGGTTTGTGCGGTTGTGCCCCCGCCCTGGTTGCCGCCGCAGCTCACGAGCAGCGAAGCCGCCGCCGCGGTGACGAAAGCGCGCCTGGAGGGCGACGTCATGCCCCGGTCGCCCGCCGACGCCGTACGAGAAAGATCCCCGCGCCGCCGGCGACGAGCACCGCGGCAGCGCCCCCGCCGATCAGGGCGCCCTCGGAGCCGGAGTCCGCCGATGCCGACGTCACACCGGTGTCCGGTGCGCCACTGGGCACGACGGAGACCTGGCCCGGGGACGGCGCGTCGCTCGGCGCCTCGCTCGGAGCCGAGGTCGGGGCGGTGCTGTCCGGAGCCCGGGTCGGCTCCGAGGGGTCCGCCGGGACCGGCGTCGGTGCCGCGGTCGCCGGGGCGCTCGAGGGAGTCGGACTCGCCCCGTCGGCGAACGCGGGCACGGTGCCCGCCAACACGGCGGTGCACGCAAGTGCCATGGCACTGAGGACAGTTCGGCGCATGAGTCGCTCTCTTTCGTCGGTCCGCCGGCCCGGGGGCTCGGCGGGCTGAGTCATGGATCGAGCGGAGAGACGAGGCAGCGGCGGAGTGGGTTGTAAAGAGATGGCAAAGCCGTCAGGAGCCGCGACCGAGCCCTTCCGGGCGCCGGCGGTCGCGCACGACAAAGCGGGCACGGAGAAACCTCCGCGCCCGCTCGTGCCCGTGGGCCGTAGGCCGTGGGCCGTTCGTCAGGCCAGCAGTTCCACCTCCGCGAGCGTCGCCTCACCGTCGATGACCAGTCGGTACTTCTGGTACGTCCCGGGCGTCGCGACCGAGAACGCCCGGGTCTGTCTGTCCCAGGCGAAGGACTCGCCGGAGCGCTTGTCGATGTCCTTCCAGGTAGTCCCGTCGGACGAGCCCTGCAGAACCCAGCCCTTCGGCGCGCCGGCGCGGAGGGACGACGTCAGCGTGTACTGAACCGCCTTGGTTTCCTTGGCGATCGGCAGATCCACCGAAGCCGAAGCGACCGCGTCCGTCGCCGACGTGTCGTCGAACAGCGCCCCCTCGCCCTCGACGACATCGGCCCGCGGCGACGGCACCTTGTCGTCCTGCGTGATGGAGACGGGCGCCGCGTTCTTCCCGGTGCCCCACGAGGACGGCTTCGACCCCATGTCGAACTCCAACACCCCGCCACGGGAGATGAGCGAGTGGGGGAGCGAAGTCGACTTCCACGCCTTGTCGTTGACCTTCAGACCCTGCACGTAGACATTCCGCGCGCTGTTCTTCGGCGCCTTGACCACCAGCTCCCGGCCGTTCTCCAGATGCACGGTCGCCTTGGTGAACAGCGGTGAGCCGACGGCGTATTCGCCGCTGCCCATCACCAGCGGGTAGAAGCCCAGCGAGGAGAAGAGGTACCAGGCCGACTGCTCGCCGTTGTCCTCGTCGCCGTGGTAGCCCTGCCCGATCTCGCTGCCGGTGTAGAGGCGGGAGAGGACCTCGCGGACGTTCTTCTGCGTCTTCCAGGGCTGACCGGCCGCGTCGTACATGTAGTTGACGTGGTGGGCCACCTGGTTGGAGTGCCCGTACATGCCCATCCGTACGTCACGGGCCTCGGTCATCTCGTGGATGACGCCGCCGTACGAGCCGACGAAGTCGGGCGAGGCCGTCTCGGGGGTCGCGAAGTACGTGTCGAGCTTCTCCGCGAGGCCGGACCGGCCGCCGTACAGGTTGGCGAGGCCGCGCGAGTCCTGGGGCGCGGTGAAGGCGTACCCCCAGCCGTTCGTCTCCGTGTAGTCGTAACCCCACACCCGCGGGTCGTACTTGGAGGACTCGACCCGCCAGTCGCCTTTCTCGTCGCGGCCCTGGAAGAAGCCGGCCTTGTCGTCGAAGAGGTTGACATAGTCCTGGGCGCGGTTGAGGAAGTACTCCGACTCCTCCTTGTAGCGCTTCTCGCCCGTCTTCTTGTACAGGGCCTGGCCCATCTTCGCGATGCCGTAGTCGTTGAGATAGCCCTCGAGCGCCCACGACAGACCCTCGTGCGTGTCGGTGCTCGTGTAGCCGAGGAACGGGGAGGTCGTCATGCCCTTGCGGCCGACGCCGGAGGAGGGCGGCACGACGGTCGCGTTCTTCAGCGCCGCGTCGTACGCCGACCTGGCGTCGAAGTCGACCCCCTTCACGTACGCGTCCGCGAACGCCACGTCCGACGAGGTGCCGGTCATCAGGTCTGCGTAGCCGGGTGAGGACCAGCGCGAGGTCCAGCCGCCGTCCTTGTACTGCTGTACGAACCCGTCAACCATCTCGCCCGCCTGACTGGGTGTCAGAAGTGAGTACGCGGGCCAGGTCGTCCGATACGTGTCCCAGAAGCCGTTGTTGACGTACACCTTGCCGTCGACGATCTTCGCGCCGGTGTGCGTCGGGGTGTCCGGTCCTGGCATCGGCGAGAACGGCGAGGCGTACTGGTATTTCGAACCGACCTTCTCGAAGCCGGAGTTGGGGTACAGATACAGCCGGTAGAGGCTGGAGTACAGCGTCGTCAGCTGGTCCGGCGTCGCGCCCTCGACCTCCACCTTGCCGAGGATCCGGTCCCACTGCTTCTGGGCGCGTGACTTGACCGTCCCGAAGGACGTGCCGTCCGGGATCTCCTGGCGGAGGTTGTCCTTGGCCTGGTCGATGCTGATCAAGGACGTGGCGAGCCGGAGCGTCACCGTGCGGTCGTCGCCCGGCTTGAACCGCAGATAGCCCTTCACCCCGGACGAGCTTCCCTCGACGACCGGCGCGTCGAAGACGCCGTACACGAAGAGCCGGGTCGCGCCCGTCGAGAGACCCGACTTCACGTCCGAGTAGCCCGTGACGATCCCGTTCTCCTTGTCGAGCGTCAGGCCCGCCTGGTCCGTGACGTTGTCGAAGAGCACGCTCGCGTCGTCACCGGGATAGGTGAACCGCAGGGCCGCCGCGTGGTCCGTCGGCGCCATCTCCGCCTTCAGCCCGTTCTCGAACCGCACGCCGTAGTAGTAGGGGCGCGCCGTCTCGTTCTCGTGTTTGAAGGGCAGCGCGCGGGCCGTGCGGCCCGTCTCCGGTGTGCCGGACGCGGCCGACGGCATCACCTGGAAGGTTTGCCGGTCACCCATCCAGGGGCTCGGCTCGTGGCTGGCGCTGAACGCCTGGATGGTGGGCAGGTTGTCCGCGTTGTTGGCGCGCGCGTAGTCGTAGAGCCAGCTGAGCGACCCCGCGTTCGTCACCGGCGTCCAGAAGTTGAAGCCGTGCGGCACGGCTGTCGCGGGGAAGTTGTTGCCGCGCGAGAAGCCGCCGCTGGAGTTCGTCCCGCGTGTGGTCAGCGCGTAGTCGGACAAGTGCGCCTTCGGTTTCTCCGGCTGCTTCACGCGCAGCGCGACGTCGTCCAGCCAGCCGCGGAACTTCGCGGGGCCCTTCGGCGAGTCGTACGCCACCAGGATCCGGTCGACGGTCCGGCCGGCCGCGACCGAGCCGATGCGTGAGGCGACGTTGTTCCACTGGTTGACGTACAGCACCTTCGCCGCGCCCTGCCCCTGCGGCGTCAGCGCGAACCCGTGCTGGTCCTGGGCGCGCAGGTCACTCAGATAGGTGCCGTCCGTGAAGGCCAGGTCCACCGACACGTTCGTGGCGTCGTAGTCCCGGTCGCCGTCCGCCATCGACGGGAAGATCCGGTACGCCAGCTCGGTGTCGCGGCCGACGGCGACGTTCACGTCGAATACCTTGTTGTACGAGTAGGCGCGGCCGTCCGCCTTGTGCGTGCCCGCGTACCGCAGGGCGCGCTTGCCGGTGAAGCCCGCGCCCGCCTTCGCGGTCGGGGAGCCGCTCGGGCCGCGGTCCACCAGCGAGAGCATGTCCTTGGGCGCGGGCTCCTCGCCGCCACCGGTCGAGAACTGCACGTCGGCGAGTTGGGTGGCGTCGGAGGCGCCGTTGTTCCCGGTGATGTCGAGCCGGAAGTGCCGGTACTCCGCGGGCTCCCCGAGGTCGTACGACTTCGTTTGGAACCGTTCGCCGAAGGACTCGCCCGTGCGGGTGTCGAGGGTCTTCCAGTCCTTGCCGTCCGCGGAGCCCTGGAGAGTCCAGTCCTTCGGGTCGCGCTCGTCGTGGTCGTTGGCCGACGTCAGCGCGTACGTGACCAGCCTGACCGGGGCGTCCAGGTCGAACTCCACCCAGCCGGTGGGCTCGAAGGTCAGCCATTTGGTGCTGGGTTCGACGTCGACGAGGTTCTCCTTCACCTCGCCCGCGCCGGTGTTCTCGCCGCTCGCGCGGACGTCCGTGACGTGGTCGGTCACATTGCCGGGGATGCCGGTGCTGTAACCGCCGTCGACACCGGACGACCGCTTCGTACCGTCGGGCGTGGTGTCGACGGTGTTGAGCCAGTCGGGTGCGGGATCACCCGTCTCGAAGGAGGAACCGAACTCCCGGTCCGCGGCGGCCGCTTCACCGGGCCGGGCGACGGCGGCCCCCTGCGAGGCCACCACCAGCGTGAAGGCGGCCACTCCGAGGACCGCCGTGGAACCCCATCCGTGCCGTGCTCTGTGCCAAGATCCGTGCCGAGATCTGTGGTGCATGCGCGAGCACCCTGCCTCTCTCTCTTCGGCCAGTTCGCCTCCGGGGCGCTACAGCCGGTGTCGAGAGCGCGACCGTGCTCAACCCTTCGGGCCTCCGCGCTCCCCCAGACTTCGTCCGGGGGTGCCCCCACACGTTCTCGACCGGCGCGCCCCTGCGGCTCACTCACGTGGCGCGTGGACAACGTTGTCAACTTCGCTGCGCAAGGTCCAGTAGGGAGTCAAGTGGCCAGTGATGTCAAGGGTGTTGAATGTGGCGTACGAGGGTAATGCTGACGGCCCGGCCGACGGTCCACTCGTGGGCTCACCTGTCGGCTTCCTGTTCGGGCGCTGATCGCCGCCTGATCGCTTCTTGTGCGATGAGCGCGCGGGCGGCTGATATTTCCGCGAGGTCTCACTTCGGGAAAGAGTGTCGGCCAACTGTGCATTCGATCTTGCTCAGCTGGCGGGAAGTGGACTATACCTGTCGGCGTCCGCCCCAGTCGTTCGACCGGTCGCGGGCAGGCAGAGGCCGGGGAGGCGAGGGGCACGGCGATCAAGGGGACCGCCGCGCATTCCCGCTGATCCCGGTATTTCAGGCACGATCCAGCTCTACTGACGTCCCCTCGCGGAAGCGCCGGGCATCCCGTCCGACCTGCTTTTCCTGCCGGGGGGCCGGGGGTTGTCCCCGGGTAATGCAGTACCAACCGCGGTGCCGGGGAGGGTCCGGTTCACCGCCTGAGTCCTGATGAAGGCGAGGACTTGAGCATGGGATCCACTTCCGCCCACAACAACCGTGAGGGTATCGGCCGCCGCGATCTGATCAAGCGGTCCGCTGCGCTCGGCCTGATTTCCGTACCCACGATGAGTTTCCTGTCGGCGTGTGCCAGTGGTGACAGCGGCAGCGACGAAAAGGTCGACAAGGGCAAGAAGACCAAGGAGAACCCGCTCGCCGTCAATGAGACCGCGTCGCTGGAGATCGTCATCTTCGACGGCGGTTTCGGCACGAAGTACGCCGAGGACGCCAAGGCGGTCTACGAGAAGAAGTTCCCCGACGCGAAGGTCAAGTTTTCCTCGACCCAGAAGATCCAGTCGGTCCTGCAGCCCCGCTTCAACCAGGGCACCCCGCCGGACCTGATCGACAACTCCGGTGCCGAGCAGATGGACATGGGCGTCCTCGTCGGCAAGAAGCAGCTCGCCGACCTCACGCCGCTGCTGGACGCGCCGTCCGTCGACGACCCGAGCAAGAAGGTCCGGGACACCCTGCGTCCCGGCATCGTCGAGATGGGCCAGTTCGACGGCGACCCGGTCTGGATCATGTACTACGCGTACACCGTCTACGGCGTGTGGTACTCCCAGAAGGCGCTGGACTCGCTCGACGCCACGTACCCGGAGACCTGGGACGACATGCTCGCGGTCTGCGCGAAGGCGAAGAAGAAGGGCATGGCGGGCTGGACGTACGCGGGCAAGCACCCGTACTACATCCCCTTCTCGCTCTACCCGATGATCGCCAAGGTCGGCGGCCGCGAGGTCCTCGACGCCATCGACAACCTCGAGCCGAACGCCTGGAAGCACCCGGCGGTCAAGACCTGCTTCGAGGCGTACTACGAGCTGTTCAAGAAGGGCTACATCCTCAAGGGCACCCCGGGCCTGGACCACATCCAGTCCCAGACCGCCTGGACCGAGGGCAAGGCGCTCTTCATCCCGAACGGCTCCTGGGTGGAGAACGAGGCGGCGAAGACCATGCCGAAGGACTTCAACCTCGCGGTGTCCGCGCCCACCGGCATCGACAGCTCGGACAAGATGCCGTTCGGCACCATCTGGGCGTCCGGCGGCGAGCCCTTCATCGTCCCCGCCAAGGCCAAGAACACCGACGGCGGCATGGAGCAGCTGCGCATCATGCTCAGCGAGGACTCGTCGAAGAACTTCACCTCGTCCGTCAAGTCGCTGACCGCGTTCAACGGCGGCACCGACGGCATCGAGCTGACCCCGGGTCTGAAGTCCGGTGTCGCGGCGCTGGAGAAGGCCGGCGACAACGTGGTCAACCCGCGTATCCAGGACTGGTACGTGGCGTTGCAGAAGGAGAAGATCGGCGTCGGCGGCCTCGGCGAGATGATGGCGGGGCGGCTCACGCCGGCCGAGGCCGTCAAGAAGATCCAGGCCTACGCCGACGATGCGGCCAAGGACGACACCATCCAGCACTACAAGCACCAGTGAGCGCGGCCGGGGCCCCGGGCGGTGACCGGGGCCCCGGCTCCAGGCCCTGTCTCCCCGATCTTCGCGGGCACACGACGCCTGGCACGGCACCTCGCCGCACGGCCGCATCACCCAAGTACGTCCAGTACGAGGGCGATGCGGCCGCACGCCGATGCACCGCACCAGACGCCGCGCGCTGATCCGCGAAGATCAGGGAGACAGGACCTGGATGTGCGGCATCGACGGCAGCTCCCGCGGGAAGATCGGGTCGGTAGGAATGCAACACGGTAAATACCGCTTCATCGTGGGGTTCTTGGCGGCCCCCCTGGCCATTTACAGCCTCTTCGTGATCTGGCCCTTCATCCAGTCCATCTACTATTCGTTCACGGACTGGAGCGGTCTGAGTCCCGAATTCAAGATGGTGGGCTTCGACAACTACACGAGAATGCTCGACGACGAGGTCTTCTGGAAGTCCTTCCAGCACAGCGTGCTGTTCGTCCTGCTGCTGCCCCTGGTGACGCTCACCTTGGCGCTGTTCTTCGCCTTCATGCTCAATGTCGGCGGGCGGCGCCGGAAGAACGCCGCGATCGCGGGCGTCCGCGGATCTTCCTTCTACAAGGTCGTCTACTTCTTTCCGCAGGTGCTGTCGATCGCGATCGTCGCCCTGCTCTTTCAGTTCGCCTACAACCCCAACAGCGGCGCACTGAACTCCGGGTTGAAGGCGGTGGGTCTGGACAGCGTCCAGCCCGACTGGCTCGGCGACCCCGACCTCGCCCTGTGGTGCGTCTTCGCGGTCCTCGTCTGGTGCACCGTCGGCTTCTTCGTGGTGCTCTTCTCCGCCGGAATGGCCTCCATTCCCAGGGACTACTACGAGGCCGCGCTGCTGGACGGCGCGAACCGCATCACCACGTTCTTCAAAATCACCCTGCCGCTGCTCTGGGACACCGTGCAGTCCGGCTGGGCCTATATGGGCATCCTGGCGCTCGGCGCCGAGTCCTTCGCGGTCGTGCAGATCATGACCGTGGGGCCGAACGGCGGTGGCCCCGACTATTCGACGACCGTCCTGCCGCTGTACGTCTATCAGAAGGCGTTCCGTGACGGACAGGCCGCCTACGCGACGACGATCGGTGTCGCCCTGCTCATCGTGACGCTGCTCTTCGTGGCTGTCGTGATGAGGCTGGGCCGGCGCGAGCGGCTGGAGTACTGATGCGGACCGAGCTGACCGAGCCGCGAGGAGGACACGAGTGATGACGACCGATACGCCTCCCGCCGAGACCGCCGAGGAGCGGCCGCCCGTCACCAAGACGACGGCGGTGCCCGGGCCGTTGGAGAAGCCCACCGAGGGCAGGACCCTCAACTTCTTCTCGCACGGCATGCTCATCCTCTGGGCGTTCATGGTCGTGCTGCCGCTGCTGTGGGCGGTGATGACCTCGTTCAAGACGGACCGGGACATCTTCAGCTCGCCCTGGGCGCTGCCCGACACACTGCACTTCGAGAACTGGTCGCGCGCCTGGACCGAAGCGAACATGAGCGACTACTTCCTCAACACCGTGATCGTGGTGGGGTTCTCGCTCGTCGGCACCATGCTGCTGGGCTCCATGGCGGCGTATGTCCTCGCGCGCTTCGAGTTCCCCGGGAACCGCTTCATCTACTTCCTCTTCATCGGAGGGATGAGCTTCCCGATCATCCTGGCGCTGGTTCCGCTGTTCTACGTCATGCAGAACCTTTCGCTGCTGAACACGCTGCCCGGACTGATCCTGGTCTACATCGCGTACTCGCTGCCGTTCACCGTGTTCTTCATGACGGCCTTCTTCCGTACGCTGCCGACCTCGGTGGCCGAGGCGGCCTTCGTGGACGGCGCCTCGCACACCAGGACGTTCTTCCAGGTGATGCTGCCGATGGCCAAGCCAGGTCTGATCAGCATCAGCATCTTCAACTTCCTGGGGCAGTGGAACCAGTACATGCTGCCGACGGTGCTCAACACCGAACCGGACCGGAAGGTGCTCACCCAGGGCCTCGTCCAGCTGGCCGTCAGCCAGGGCTACAAGGGCGACTGGTCCGGCCTCTTCGCCGGCCTCGTGATGGCGATGCTGCCGGTGCTCGCCGCGTACATCATCTTCCAGCGCCAGGTCGTACAGGGACTGACGGCGGGCGCCCTCAAGTAACGGTTCGGCCGTCGGTTCGGTTTGCGAGGGTGGTCCCGGAATGAGGCCGGGGCCACCCTGGTGTGTGCGGGCACCGGCATGCGCCCCTCTGCTCAACCTCTTGACGGGAGGCAGCCCAAACGGCTCAGCTTAGAGTTCACTAGTTGGACATAGACGGGGTCTCACCGAGGCGACCCCGTACGCAGGAGGTCGTCGTGGAGACTCCGGGGTCGCAGTCGTCGCTGCACCGAGCAAATCTCGAGCGGGTCGTACGCGCCGTACGCCTGGCCGGATCGCTCACGCAGGCAGAGATCGCGAGGACGACGGGCCTGTCCGCGGCCACGGTCTCCAACATCGTCCGGGAGCTCAAGGACGGCGGAAAGGTCGAGGTCACACCCACCTCGGCAGGCGGCCGAAGGGCCCGCAGCGTCAGCCTGAGCGGCGACGCCGGCATCGTGATCGGCGTCGACTTCGGGCATACGCATTTGCGCGTCGCGATCGGAAATCTCGCCCACCAGGTGCTGGCCGAGGAGTCCGAGCCGCTCGACGTGGACGCCTCCGCCGCCCAGGGCTTCGATCGCGCGGAACAGCTGGTCAGCCGTCTGATCGCGGCCACCGGCGTGGACCGTACGAAGATCACGGGCGTCGGCCTCGGCGTGCCGGGGCCGATCGACGTGGAGTCCGGGACGCTCGGCTCCACCGCGATCCTGCCGGGCTGGACCGGCACCAAGCCCGCCGAGGAGCTGGGGGGACGCCTCGGCGTACCGGTGCACGTGGACAACGACGCCAACCTCGGCGCCCTCGGCGAACTCGTCTGGGGAAGCGGCAGGGGCGTCAGGGACCTGGCGTACATCAAGGTCGCGAGCGGTGTCGGCGCCGGACTCGTGATCAACGGCAAGATCTATCGCGGCCCGGGTGGCACAGCGGGAGAAATCGGGCATATTACTCTTGATGAGTCCGGCCCGGTCTGCCGGTGTGGCAACCGCGGCTGCCTGGAGACGTTCGCGGCGGCGCGCTATGTGCTGCCGCTCCTCCAGTCCAGCCACGGCACGGACCTGACCATGGAAGGTGTCGTACGGCTGGCACGGGACGGAGACCCTGGTTGCCGTCGGGTGATCGCCGACGTCGGCCGACACATCGGCAGTGGAGTCGCCAATCTCTGCAACTTGCTCAACCCGAGCCGTGTGGTGCTCGGCGGTGATCTCGCCGAGGCCGGAGAGCTCGTACTAGGACCCATCAGGGAGTCCGTCGGCCGCTATGCGATCCCCAGTGCGGCACGTCAACTATCCGTTCTGCCAGGGGCACTTGGCGGTCGGGCGGAGGTCCTCGGGGCGCTCGCTCTCGCTCTCAGCGAGATGGGCGATTCAACCCTTTTGGACGGATCGCTTGCCGCGGCCACACCTGCCTTCACTTAGAGAACGGATGGCACCGTTGCCATCTCGTTAAGGATTTACTTCTTGACGTCGCACTTGTGGCCGAGTTGACTTCCAGCCACCTCGGCCGCAACGTCGCGGCCTCGTCAGGGAGGTTTCTGAAGTGAACACGCGTATGCGCCGCGCCGCCTTTGCCGTTGCAGCAGGTGCGATGGCCGTCTCGCTGGCTGCCTGTGGCAGCGCCGAGGAGTCCGGCGACAACGGCGACTCCACGAAGACCGCCGCCAAGGGCGACAACATCAAGGTCGGTCTCCTCCTTCCGGAGAACCAGACCGCCCGGTACGAGAAGTTCGACAAGCCCCTGATCGAGAAGAAGGTCAAGGAGCTCACGAACAACAAGGGCGAGATCGTCTACGCCAACGCCAAGCAGGACGCCACCACGCAGTCCCAGCAGGTCGACACGATGATCACCAACAAGGTCGACGTGCTGATCGTGGACGCGGTGGACTCCAAGGCCATCGCCAGCGGGGTGAAGAGGGCCAAGGACGCCGGCATCCCCGTCGTCGCGTACGACCGTCTCGCCGAGGGCCCGATCGACGCCTACACCTCCTTCGACAACGAAGAGGTCGGCCGCGTCCAGGGCAAGGCGCTCCTGGAGGCCCTGGGCGACAAGGCCAAGCCCTCCGCGAAGATCGTCATGATGAACGGCGCGGTCACCGACCCGAACGCCGCCCTCTTCAAGAAGGGCGCGCTCTCCGAGCTCGACGGCAAGGTGGACATCGCCAAGTCGTACGACACCAAGGAGTGGAAGCCGGAGAACGCCAACGCCAACATGGAAGGCGCGATCTCCTCGATCGGCAAGAACAACATCGTCGGCGTCTACTCCGCCAACGACGGCATGGCGGGCGGCATCATCACCGCCCTGAAGGCCGCGGGCGTCACCCCGCTCCCGCCGGTCACCGGCCAGGACGCCGAGCTCGCCGGTGTGCAGCGCATCGTCACGGGTGAGCAGTACATGAGCGTCTACAAGCCCTACCCGCAGGAGGCGGACGTCGCCGCGGAGATGGCCGTCGCGCTCGCCAAGGGCGAGAAGCTCGACTCCATCGCCAAGGACTCCGTCGACAGCCCGACCACCAAGGGCGTCCCGTCGGTGCTCGTCCCGGTCGTCTCGCTGACCAAGGACAACATCAACGACACCGTCATCAAGGACGGCATCTACACGGTCAACGAGATCTGCACCGCCAAGTTCAAGGCGGCCTGCGCCAAGGTCGGCCTGAACTAGGCAACCGCAAGTCCCTTCCCGCGTACGGGAATTCGCTCTTGAATTCCCGTACGGGGCTTGAATTCCGGTAAGGGACTCGCGCACTCGAAGCCCCTCCGGCGCCCCGCAACCACCAGCCCCGCAAGCTAGGGCGGGGCGCCGGACGGAACAACTTCACCCCCCAAACTCTTCTGCACAACCTCCCGCCGGGTCAGGCGGCGAAGGAGATGGTTCACGTGTCCGCTACGCCTGTTCTGGCGTTGCGCGGGGTCTCCAAGCGGTTCGGTGCCGTCCAGGCGCTCACCGACGTAGAGCTCGAGGTCCACGCCGGCGAGGTGGTCGCCCTGGTCGGCGACAACGGCGCCGGAAAATCCACGCTGGTCAAGACGATCGCCGGCGTGCACCCCATCGATGAGGGCGTCATCGAATGGGACGGCAAGACCGTCCAGATCAACAAGCCACACGACGCCCAGAACCTGGGCATCGCGACCGTCTACCAGGACCTCGCGCTGTGCGACAACATCGACGTCGTCGGCAACCTCTACCTGGGCCGCGAAGTGAAGAAGCGCGGCGTCCTGGACGAGGTCGAGATGGAGCGCCGCTCCCTCGAACTGCTCCAGACGCTGTCGATCCGCATCCCCAGCGTGCGCATTCCGATCGCCTCCCTCTCCGGCGGTCAGCGCCAGACGGTGGCCATCGCCCGCTCCATGCTCGGCGAGCCCAAGCTGGTCATCCTCGACGAGCCCACCGCGGCCCTCGGCGTCGAGCAGACGGCCCAGGTCCTCGACCTGGTCGAGCGGCTGCGCGAGCGCGGCCACGCGGTCCTCCTCATCAGCCACAACATGGCCGACGTGAAGGCCGTCGCCGACAAGGTGGCCGTGCTCCGGCTCGGCCGCAACAACGGCGTCTTCGAGGTCAAGACCACCTCGCAGGAAGAGATCATCTCCGCCATCACCGGTGCCACGGACAACGCCGTGACCCGTCGTGCGGCGCGCGGTAACGGGGAGGTTCAGAAGTGAGCATCGACAAGACCTCTGTTTCGCCGGAGGACGAGCACATCGTCGAGAACCCCGAGGCCGCCGCGGGCGCCGACGTCGCCGTCGACCCCCGGCTGCTGGTGCGCGAGCGCGGCTTCGCCGGCTACTTCGACGAGTTCAAGCGCAAGATGCGCGCCGGTGACCTGGGCTCCATCCCGGTCGTCATCGGCCTCATCGTCATCTGCGTCATCTTCCAGAGCCTCAACTCGGCCTTCCTCTCCGCCGAGAACCTCAACAACATCGCCGTCGCGATGGTCGCCACCGGCATGATGTCCGTCGGCATCATCTTCGTGCTGCTGCTCGGCGAGATCGACCTGTCGGTCGGCTCGGTCAGCGGTGTGGCGGGCGCCATCATGGCCGTCCTCAGCGTCACGCACGGCGTGAACGAGTGGCTGGCCGTGCTCATCGCCCTCGCCGGCGGCGCGGCCATCGGCGCGATGCACGGCTTCTTCTTCGCCAGGATCGGTGCGCCCGCGTTCGCGGTCACCCTGGCCGGCCTGCTGTTCTGGCTCGGCTTCATGCTCCAGATCCTGGGCGAGAACGGCACGATCAACATCGACGGCGACGGCGTGGTCGGCAAGCTGACCACGTACTACTTCTCGGACGTCGCGGCCGCCTACGGTCTCGCGATCGCGGCGGTGGCGCTCTTCTTCGTCACCTCCTTCCTGGACAGCCGCCGTCGCGAGGCCGCGGGCATCCCGGCCCGGCCGCTCGTCGACATCGTGGTGCGCACCGTGGTGCTCGCGGTCATCGCCTTCGCCGCCGCGATCATGTTCAACCAGTACAAGGGTCTGCCGCTGGCGCTGCTGCTGTTCGTCGTGGTCCTGGTCGTGTCCGACTTCGTGCTGCGCCGCACGGGCTACGGCCGCAAGATCTTCGCGCTCGGCGGCAGCGTGGAGGCGTCCCGGCGTGCGGGTATCAACGTCACGGCGGTACGGATCTCCGTGTTCGCCATCGCGGGGTTCTTCGCGGCGGTGGGTGGTCTGTTCTGGGCCTCGAAGATCGCCGCGGCCAACCAGAGTGCCGGTGCGGGTGACCTTCTGATGAACGTCATCGCGGCGGCCGTCATCGGTGGTACCAGCCTCTTCGGTGGGCGTGGGCGTACGTGGAACGCGCTGCTCGGTGTCATGGTGATCACCTCGATCCAGTACGGGCTTGCTCTTGAGGGGATCGCTACGCCGGTCGTGTACATGGTCACCGGTGGTGTGCTGCTCGCCACGGTGGTCATCGACTCGATCACCCGTAAGACCCAGAAGACCGCGGGGCGCGCGTAATGCTGTGACCTGCGCGTCCGTTGTGGCTGGTCGCGCAGTTCCCCGCGCCCCTTAGGGGCGCACGAGTGCCCGGTGCCCGTGGAGGCGCCGGGCACCTTTGTGTGTCCGCATGCGTTTGGTGGCGGGGAGTTTGGGCGAGATGTTTTACGGCCGATCGCGTGACGTACGACGCACAGCCCGGGCGTCGCCGTGAAAGGCGGAACATTAGACTCGACAGGCCCGGCAAAGCTCGATCAGCTCTACTGCAAGGAGGCACGGGTGCCGCTGCTGACCCGCATCAGGGGACCGCGCGATCTGGACCGGCTCAGCCTGGAGCAGCTGGACCAGCTGGCCGGCGAGATCAGGACCTTCCTCGTCGACGCGGTCTCCAAGACCGGCGGCCACCTCGGCCCCAACCTCGGTGTCGTCGAGCTGACCATCGCCCTGCACCGCGTCTTCGAGTCGCCGCAGGACCGGATCCTGTGGGACACGGGCCACCAGTCGTACGTCCACAAGCTGCTCACGGGCCGCCAGGACTTCTCGAAGCTGAAGATGAAGGGCGGCCTGTCCGGCTACCCCTCGCAGGCCGAGTCCGAGCACGACGTCATCGAGAACTCGCACGCCTCCACCGTCCTCGGCTGGGCCGACGGCCTCGCGAAAGCCAACGAGGTCCTGCGTAAGGACGACCATGTCGTCGCCGTCATCGGCGACGGAGCCCTCACCGGCGGCATGGCCTGGGAGGCGCTCAACAACATCGCCGACGCCAAGGACCGCCCGCTCGTCATCGTCGTCAACGACAACGAACGGTCGTACGCACCCACGATCGGCGGCCTCGCCAACCATCTGGCGACCCTGCGCACCACCGACGGCTACGAGCGCTTCCTGGCCCGCGGCAAGGACCTCCTGGAGCGCACGCCCGTCGTCGGCAAGCCCCTCTACGAGACCCTGCACGGCGCCAAGAAGGGCCTCAAGGACTTCATCGCCCCGCAGGGCATGTTCGAGGACCTGGGGCTCAAGTACGTCGGTCCCATCGACGGCCACGACATCGAGGCCCTGGAGTCGGCGCTCGCCCGCGCCAAGCGCTTCGGCGGCCCGGTCATCGTGCACTGCCTCACCGAGAAGGGCCGCGGCTACCAGCCCGCCCTCCAGGACGAGGCCGACCGCTTCCACGGCATCGGCCCCATCCACCCCGACACGGGCCTGCCGATCAAGGCCTCGGGCGCCGACTGGACCTCCGTCTTCGGCGAGGAGATGGTCAAGCTCGGCAAGGAGCGCGAGGACATCGTCGCCATCACGGCCGCGATGCTGCAGCCGGTCGGCCTGAAGAAGTTCGCGGACGCCTTCCCGCACCGCATGTACGACGTCGGCATCGCCGAGCAGCACGGCGCCGTGTCCGCCGCGGGCCTCGCCACCGGCGGACTGCACCCCGTCTTCGCCGTCTACGCGACCTTCCTCAACCGCGCCTTCGACCAGGTCCTGATGGACGTGGCCCTGCACAAGTGCGGTGTCACCTTCGTCCTCGACCGGGCAGGCATCACCGGCACCGACGGCGCCTCCCACAACGGCATGTGGGACATGTCGATCCTCCAGGTCGTCCCGGGCCTGCGCCTTGCCGCGCCGCGCGACGCCGACCAGGTCCGCGCCCAGCTGCGCGAGGCCGTCGAGGTCACCGACGCACCGACCGTGGTCCGCTTCTCCAAGGGCGCGGTCGGCCCCGCCGTACCCGCCGTGGGCCGGATCGGCGGCATGGACGTACTGCGCGAGCCGGGTACCGACGCCCCGGACGTGCTCCTCGTCTCCGTCGGCGCCCTCGCGCCCATGTGCCTGGAGATCGCCGGCCTCCTCGACAAGCAGGGCATCACCACGACCGTCGTCGACCCGCGCTGGGTCAAGCCCGTCGACGAGGCCATCGCCCCGCTCGCAGAGCAGCACCGCGTCGTCGTCACCGTCGAGGACAACTCGCGGGTCGGCGGCGTCGGTTCGGCGGTCTCCCAGGCCCTGCGCGACGCGGGCGTGGACGTACCGCTGCGCGACTTCGGCATCCCGCCGCGCTTCCTCGACCACGCCTCCCGCAAGGAGGTCATGGCCGAGATCGGACTGACCGCACCGGACATCGCCCGGCAGGTCACCGGCCTCGTCTCGAAGCTCGACGGCCGGTTCGAGCAGCCCCACGCCTCGGTGGAGCCCGCCCGCGACTGAGAGCCTGTGTCACCTGCAAGTGGGCCGGTTTCAACACCCGTTACGGTGGTGAAACCGGCCCATTCGCGTGAATCCCCACGTGCCGGGGCATACGGACTACGCCCCCTCTCGATCATGTCGAGGACGCCAAGCGTGGGAGGTAAGCCCGTGAGCAGCACCCTCTTCAGGACGAAGAAGGTCGAGCAGTCCATCCTGGACACAGAGGAACCGGAGCACGCGCTCAAGAAATCCCTGTCAGCCCTGGATCTGACGGTCTTCGGCGTCGGTGTCATCATCGGCACCGGCATCTTCGTTCTCACCGGCACGGTCGCCAAGAACAACGCCGGCCCCTCCGTAGCCCTGGCCTTCGTCGCGGCCGGGGTCGTCTGCGCGCTCGCCGCGCTCTGCTACGCCGAGTTCGCGTCCACGGTCCCGGTGGCCGGATCGGCGTACACCTTCTCGTACGCCTCCCTCGGTGAACTGCCCGCCTGGATCATCGGCTGGGACCTCGTGCTGGAGTTCGCGCTCGGCACGGCGGTGGTCGCCGTCGGCTGGTCCGGCTACATCGCCTCGCTGATGGACAACGCGGGGTGGCAGCTGCCGGAGGCGCTCAGCGGGAGAGAGGGGGCCGACGGCTTCGGCTTCGACATCCTCGCCGCCGCCCTCGTCCTCGTGCTCACCGGCATCCTCGTGCTCGGCATGAAGCTCTCCGCGCGGATCACCTCGCTCGTCGTCGCCATCAAGGTGACCGTCGTCCTGGTCGTGATCATCGCCGGGGCATTCTTCATCAAGGGCGACAACTACAAGCCCTTCATCCCGGACTCCGTGCCGGTGCCGGCCGGCGACGATCTCCAGTCCCCCCTCATCCAGCTGATGTTCGGCTGGGCGCCCGGCAACTTCGGGGTGATGGGCATCTTCACGGCCGCCTCCGTCGTCTTCTTCGCCTTCATCGGCTTCGACGTCGTGGCCACGGCCGCGGAGGAGACCAGGAACCCGCAGCGGGACATGCCACGCGGCATCCTCGGCTCGCTCCTCATCTGCACCACGCTGTACGTCGCCGTGTCGGTCGTCGTGACCGGTATGCAGCACTACTCCGAACTGTCCGTGGACGCCCCGCTGGCCGACGCGTTCAAGGCCACCGGACATCCCTGGTACGCGGGCTTCATCAGCTTCGGCGCCGCCGTCGGCCTCACGACGGTCTGCATGATCCTGCTCCTCGGCCAGACCCGGGTCTTCTTCGCGATGAGCCGCGACGGACTGCTGCCGCGCTTCTTCTCCCGCGTCCACCCGCGCTTCAAGACCCCGCACCGGCCCACCATCCTGCTCGGTGTCATCATCGCGATCGTCGCGGGCTTCACCAGCCTGAGCGAACTCGCCGAACTGGTGAACATCGGCACTCTCTTCGCCTTCGTCGTCGTCGCGATCGGCGTGATCACCCTCCGCCGCACCCGCCCCGAGCTGCACCGCTCCTTCCGCACCCCGCTGGTGCCGTTCCTGCCGATCGTGTCCGTCCTCGCCTCGCTGTGGCTGATGCTCAACCTGCCCGCCGAGACCTGGGTGCGGTTCGGCATCTGGATGGCGATCGGCTTCTTCGTGTACTTCCTGTACGGCCGCTCCCACAGCCGCCTCGGACGGCACGAGGAGACCACGGTCGGCCAGATCATGAAGCCGCCGCGCGGAGACGCCCAGTAGTCAATCCTCGCAACGCCCCGGCCCCGTATGTCCCGCTTCGGCGGAGAATGCGGGGCCGAATAGCGTCCTCTACACAGTTCCGGCTACGGCTGTGGAACCCGGACGAGGGCTATCTCGCCGTCCAGGCACGGCTGTTGGCGAGCGGCCCAACTGCTGACCGCGGTACTGCTCGCCTCGCTGGCCCGGCGCCGCTGGGGCGACGGCGCCTGGCCGGTCTTCCCCGACGAACTGACCGCCGACGCCCCGGCCCTCGTCGTCGACGACTCCCGGGGCAAGCCGTACGCACCGGAACGGGTGCCGTCGCTACGGAGACTGCTGGCGGCCGGGTACGAGCAGGTGGAGGTGGTGGACGGTGCGGTGCTGTACGCACGCGTGAGGTGAGGGGGCTACGGCCCTGAGGGTGCTAGGGACTTGAGGAAGTCAGGGGCTTGAGGAAGTCATGGGCGGACGGTCCGTGGACCCGTGACCTCCGCGCCCAACGCGCCCACCCTGCGTCGTAGTTCACGGTCCGCCGTGACCACCAGGCGCGGGCGGTCCGCGGCCTCGGCGGCCAGCTCCACGATGCGGTCGTCGCCACTGCCGGGCGCCGCGTCGACCCGTACTCCCGGCACGGAGGTCACTCCGCGGGCGGCTCCCTCGACTACGAGGACGACTTCCAGGGGACCCGGGTGTTCCGGAAGCCCTTGCGTGGCGTACGGGACGAGCAGGTCTCTCAGGCGCTCCGCGGCTCCCCGGCGGTCGCGCCACCAGCCGTCGGGCACGGACCCGACCACATTGGCGGCGTCGACGATCAGGAGAAGCGGGGCGTCCATGAGGCCAGGGTCGCACGAAGGCGGATCACGCGGCCCGATTAGAATAGGGGAGTGTCAATGGTCCGCACAGTGAACGGCGACTGGCTCATACGCGGCCGGGACGGCCGGCTCAGCGCCTACGCTCCGCGGGAGGAAGCGGTGTGGTGCTGGGCCGAGCAGCACCCGGGCGGCCCCTGGACGGCTCCTCGCACGGTGGGCGGCGACCAGCGCGTCCACCCGGTGCTCGCCGTGGGCCAGGGAGCCGACGGTTACGCCCATCTCGTCTCCTGGCGTCCAACGGGAGCCGAGGAAGCGGGACTCGTCCACTCCACCCACTTCCGGCCGCATCTCGCCGCGCTCGACTGGAACCGGCTCGGGCACCCCAACCAGAAGGGCAAGGCGACGGGCGTACCGGCCGTCACGGTCGACGCGCAGGGCCGGGCCCACGTCTTCGTACGCAACAGGGGCGGCGGCGTCAGTATGCGCGGCCAGAAGGAGCGCGGCGGCTGGGGTCCGTGGCGCGACCTCAAGGGCCGTGAGGTCGAGGGCGAACTGGCCGCCGTGACCCGGGCGGCCGGGCTCGTCGAACTGTACGCGGCCTCACCGGCGGGCATCCTGCGCTGGACCCAGGCGGGCCCTGGCCACATCCCCGCGCTGGACGAGGAACCGCTGAAGGTGGCGGCGCGACCGGGCACCCTGCGGGCTCTCGCCACCTCCGAAGACCACGTGACCCTCTTCTTCACGGACGAGACGGACACCGTGTGCGCCTGGCGGGCCGGCAGCGAGCCCGTCCCCCTCATCACCTGCGTCGGACCGGGACCGGTGTCCGCGATCCGCTGCCGCCTCGACGACGTCGACTGCACGCTCCTCGCCCAGCGCTCCGCGAGCGGCCGTATCGCCTTCGCCGCCTACCCGACCGAGCAGGAGTACGCCGGCGCCTGGTGGACCGAGTCGGGCCCCCAACTCCCGGCGGACGTACAGCTGTCACTGGCCGAGGACAACGAGGGCCGGGTGGTCGCAGCCACACTCCACCCGGACAACGGCCAACTCCTGACCACCCGCCGGAAGGACGAGCCGGGGCTGGCCCTGGAGGCATGGCGGGCGGTGTGAACCTCTAGCCGGTCGGACGTGTGAGGACGAGGCCGTCTGGGCCGTTCTCCCACCCACGCGGGTCATCGCGCCCGCCCGCGTCAGCTCCCGTCCATCCAGCCGGTCCGGCGTGTGAGGACGAGGCTGTCCAGACCGTTTTCCCACCCACGGGGGTCATCCCGTCCACCCGCGTCAGAACTCGTCCACCCAGCCCGTCCGGCGCTTGAGGA
>NZ_VWMY01000030.1:0-51763 GCF_008905045.1 Streptomyces albicerus | reverse complement strand
TGCCCCCCGAGGCCGTTCAGGCCGATAAAGCGGGGTCTGGGGGCGCAGCTCCCAGGGATGGGACGGGTAGGGGCGGCGGGGGCGAAAAACGACTGCCCCGGCACGAACGCAGGGTGCCCCGCACACCAAGTCGGCGTGCGGGGCACCAGGCGCAACCCAGTGGAACGCTCACGCAGGGACGGAAGCCACGCCCTGCTCCAGGAACCGCTTGCCGTTCACACGCTCGGAGACACCCTCACGGTCCAGGTACGGCGTGATACCGCCCAGGTGGAAGGGCCAGCCGGCACCCGTGATCAGGCACAGGTCGATGTCCTGGGCCTCAGCGACGACACCCTCGTCGAGCATGAGCCCGATCTCCTGGGCGACGGCGTCGAGGACGCGGGCCCGCACCTGCTCCTCCGTCAGGACGGTGTCGCCCTGCTTCAGCAGCGCGGCGACCTCAGGGTCCAGCTCCGGCTTCCCGCTGTCGTAGACGTAGAAGCCGCGCTTGCCCGCCTTGACGACGGCCGCGAGGTTCGGGGAGACCGTGAAGCGGTCCGGGAAGGCCCGGTTGAGGGTCTCCGAGACATGCAGACCGATCGCGGGACCGACCAGCTCGAGGAGGACGAGAGGAGACATCGGGAGGCCCAGCGGCTCGACCGCCTTCTCCGCCACAGCCACGGGCGTGCCCTCGTCGATGACGTTCTGGATCTCGCCCATGAAGCGCGTGAGGATGCGGTTCACGACGAACGCCGGGGCGTCCTTCACCAGAACCGCCGTCTTCTTCAGCTTCTTGGCGACAGCGAAGGCCGTGGCGAGCGAGGCGTCGTCCGTCGCCTCGCCCCGCACGATCTCGAGCAGCGGCAGAACCGCGACCGGGTTGAAGAAGTGGAAGCCCACGACCCGCTCGGGGTTCTTGAGCTTCGACGCCATCTCCGACACCGACAGGGACGAGGTGTTGGTGGCGAGGATCGCGTGCGCCGGAGCGACCGCCTCGACCTCCGCGAACACCTGCTGCTTGACACCGATCTCCTCGAAGACGGCCTCGATGATGAAGTCGGCGTCGGAGAAGCCCTCCGCCTTGTCGAGGACACCCGTGACCAGGGCCTTCAGGCGGTTGGCCTTGTCCTGGTTGATACGGCCCTTGCCGAGCAGCTTCTCGATCTCGGCGTGGACGTAACCCACACCCTTGTCGACGCGCTCCTGGTCGATGTCGGTCAGCACGACCGGCACCTCGAGGCGGCGCAGGAACAGCAGGGCGAGCTGCGAGGCCATCAGACCGGCGCCGACGACACCGACCTTGGTGACCGGACGCGCCAGGTTCTTGTCCGGAGCACCCGCCGGACGCTTGCCGCGCTTCTGCACCAGGTTGAACGCGTAGATACCGGCGCGCAGTTCGCCACCCATGATCAGGTCGGCGAGGGCCAGGTCCTCGGCGTCGTATCCCTGCTGCAGGTCGCCGTTCTTGGCCGCGGCGATGATGTCGAGCGCGCGGTACGCGGCCGGAGCCGCCCCGTGCACCTTGCCGTCCGCGATGAAGCGGCCCTTGGCGACGGCCTGGTCCCAGGCCTCGCCGCGGTCGATGACCGGACGCTCGACCTCGACGTCACCCTTCAGAACCTCGGCGGTCCAGATCAGCGACTGCTCAAGGAAGTCCGCGCCCTCGAAGACGGCGTCGGCGATGCCGAGGTCGAAGACCTGCTGGCCCTTGAGCTGCTTGTTCTGGTTGAGCGAGTTCTCGATGATGACGCTGACCGCGCGGTCCGCGCCGATGAGGTTCGGGAGCAGCGTGCAGCCGCCCCAGCCCGGGACCAGGCCCAGGAACACCTCGGGGAGCGAGAACGCCGCGATGGCCTTCGACACCGTGCGGTACTCGCAGTGCAGACCGACCTCGACACCGCCGCCCATGGCCGCGCCGTTGTAGTACGCGAAGGTCGGCACGGCCAGACCCGCGAGGCGCTTGAAGACCTCGTGGCCGCCCTTGCCGATGGCGAGCGCGTCCTTGTGCTCCTTCAGGAGCTCCACGCCCTTGAGGTCCGCGCCGACCGCGAAGATGAACGGCTTGCCGGTGACGCCGACACCGACGATCTCGCCGGCCGCGGCCTCCTTCTCGACCTGGTCGATGGCGGTGTTGAGGTTCGCCAGCGAGGCCGGGCCGAACGTGGTCGGCTTGGTGTGGTCGAAGCCGTTGTCAAGCGTGATGAGCGCGAAGCGCCCGGCGCCGAACGGCAGGTCGAGGTGACGTACGTGCGCGGACGTCACGACCTCGTCGGGGAACAGCTCGGCCGCGCCCTTGAGGAGTTCAGTGGTGCTCACTTGTCGCCTCCGGCGTCCTTGTGGTGCGGGTTCTCCCAGATCACGGTGGCGCCCATGCCGAAGCCGACGCACATGGTGGTGAGGCCGTAACGGACCTCCGGCTGCTCCTCGAACTGGCGGGCCAGCTGCGTCATGAGGCGGACGCCGGAGGAGGCCAGCGGGTGGCCGTACGCGATCGCGCCGCCGTACTGGTTGACGCGCGCGTCGTCGTCGGCGATGCCGTAGTGGTCGAGGAAGGCCAGGACCTGGACGGCGAACGCCTCGTTGATCTCGAAGAGGTTGATGTCCTCGATCGACAGGCCCGCCTTGGCGAGGGCCTTCTCGGTGGCCGGGATCGGGCCGTAGCCCATCACCTCGGGCTCGACACCCGCGAATGCGTACGAGACCAGGCGCATCTTGACCGGCAGGTTGTTCTCGCGGGCGAAGTCCTCGGACGCGATGATCGAAGCCGTGGCGCCGTCGTTCAGACCGGCCGCGTTACCGGCGGTGACCCGGCCGTGCACACGGAACGGCGTCTTCAGACCGGCCAGGTTCTCCAGGGTGGTCCCCGGGCGCATCGGCTCGTCGGCGGTGACCAGACCCCAGCCGGTCTCACCGACCTCCGAGTTGGTGTTGCGCACCGAGATCGGCACCAGGTCCTGCTGGATCTTGCCGTTGGCGTACGCCTTGGCGGCCTTCTCCTGCGAGCGCACGGCGTACTCGTCGGCGCGCTGCTTGGTGATGTGCGGGTAGCGGTCGTGCAGGTTCTCGGCGGTCATGCCCATGAACAGGGCGGACTCGTCGACCAGCTTCTCGCTGACGAACCGCGGGTTCGGGTCCACGCCCTCGCCCATGGGGTGGCGGCCCATGTGCTCGACACCACCGGCGATGACGGCGTCGTACGCGCCGAAGGCGATGGAGCCCGCGGTCGTGGTGACGGCGGTGAGAGCACCGGCACACATGCGGTCGATCGAGTAACCGGGCACGGACTGCGGCAGCCCGGCCAGGATTCCGGCCGTGCGGCCGAGCGTCAGGCCCTGGTCGCCGATCTGCGTGGTCGCGGCGATGGCGACCTCGTCGATCTTCTTCGGGTCGAGACCGGGGTTGCGGCGCAGCAGCTCCCGGATCGCCTTCACGACGAGGTCGTCGGCGCGGGTCTCGTGGTAGATGCCCTTCGGGCCCGCCTTGCCGAACGGGGTACGGACGCCGTCGACGAAGACGACGTCCCTGACGGTACGAGGCACGATGGCTCTCCTCCAGATGCGGGATGGCACTGCTGCGATGCGCTGAGCGCGCGCTCAGAACCCATGCTACTTGTGGGTAACGTAGCTGCCCAGTCCCACGGCGGGGAGCGGCGAAGGTCACACGATTTTTTTGAATCTTGCCCCGGCATCTGAATCGTGCCCCGGCGTGGGCGCCCCGTCAGGGGCGCGGGGCTGTGACATATGCGGCTCCGCCGCGTGGGCGCGACCAGCCACATACGGCCCGCACCCCGCACACGACATCCGCTCTCACCCCCTTGGCGGCGCCGTAGACCCCCGAGGCGTAAGAACAGGCGTGGGCACCGGATGAGACCCCGCCCCGTCCCCAGTGATCACTCCGAACAGCGTCCGCGCCACATCCGCCCCAAATCCATGCACGTCATGACTCATCGCGGACAACGTCGGATGCGTCAGCCGACACAACTGAGAGTCGTCCCAAGCAAGCAACGAAACATCACCCGGCACCGACAGCCCCATCTCTGAAGCCACCGACAGCCCCGCCACAGCCATGATGTCGTTGTCATACACGATCGCCGTCGGCCGATCCGCGGGCGCGGCGGTCAGCAACGACCGCGTCGCCCGAGCCCCCGCGTCCCCCGAGAAATCCGTGGCGACTTGCCACGCCCCGGCCAGCTCCAGCACCCGCGCCGCCTCATCGAACGCGGCCGTTCGAATCGCCGTGTGCCCGAGTGCGGCCGCCCCGCCCACCCGGGCGACCCGCCGATGCCCGAGCGCCGCGAGATACCGCACGGCCTCGGTGACGGCGGTGGCGTCGTCGGTCCACACGGAGGTGAGGCCGCCGGTGAGCGAGGGATGCCCGACGGCCACGACGGGCATGCCGAGGCGATCGACGGCGGCCACGCGCGGGTCGTCGGCGCGGAAGTCCACCAGGATCGACCCGCTGATCTGCTTGCCCCGCCACCAGGAGTCCTGGAGTCCGACCTCCTCCTCCACCGTGCGCACGAGCCGCAGCAGCAGGGAGCACGAGTGCTCGGTCAGCACGCTCTCCACGCCCGAGATGAACTCCATGTAGAACGGTTCGAGCCCGAGCAGCTTCGCCGGCCGGCAGATGGCGAGGCCGACCACGTCCACGCGCCGGCTGGACAGCGACCGGGCGGCGAGGTTCGGCGCCCAGCCCAGCTCGCGCGCCGCCTCGAAGATCCGGTCCCGGGTCGCATCGGAGAGCCCCGGCTTGTGGTTGAAGGCGAGCGACACGGCCCCCTTGGACACCCCGGCGCGGGCCGCGACGTCCTTGATCGTGACGCGGGGTGGTGTCGTCATCGTGCGGGCTCCACGCAGTACAGGGCGGATCGTGCGCTCACAGGGTCCAGATCGTCCAGAGTCTCCCAGCCGCGCACACCGATGGTCACCTGTTCTCCGGGGAGCAGCGTCACGAGCCCCCGGTCGGCCGACGCCTCCGGCGCCAGCCGATCGGCCTGCAGCAACAGATCCCGTACGAGGGTGTGGGCCGTGACGGTCACCCGGCCCGGAGCGACCGAGACGTCGAACCGCGGCCGGGGGTAGGGGACTTCACGGTCCGGCACCGGGAAGCGCAGGGCCCGCAGTCCTCCCTCACTCTCGACTTCGCTCGAGCGGGGGGACCCCCACGTGTCCGCCACCAGGAACTCCTTGGGTCCGACGGGCTCCAGCTCCTTGGGTACGCGGATGTCGGCGACCGCCCGCGCCCCGGCCGTCAACCCCACACTCGTCTCGGCCACCACACCACCCTCGACGGACATCCGGCGCAGCGTCACACGACTCTTCCAGGCGTCGGCCGCCTGATTGACGGCCGCCAACACCAGGCCTCCCTCCCGGAGTTGAAGGGTCAGCAGCCGGTCCGCGTACAGCCGTTTGAGCTCGTGATAGAGCGGCTTCTCGCGGCCGTCTCCGTCGATCGCCGCCCAAGAGGTCACAGGCCAGCAGTCGTTGAGCTGCCAGACGATCGTGCCCGCGCACACGGGCCAGTGCGAGCGCCAGTGCTCGATGCCGGCGGCGACGGCCCGCGCCTGGTTGACCTGGGTGAGGTAGTGCCACCGGTCGAAGTCGTTTGCAGAGAAGCCTTGTTCGGCTACGGCGAAGTGACGCGCGAGCCCGCGCGCCAGCTTCCCGTTCCCGTCGTCGGCCTTCTGGTGGTGCAGCATGCCGGGGGAGTCTGAAGCGAGTTCCTCATCGGGCAGGGCACGCCGCAGAGTGGCGTACGCGGGCGGTGCCTGCCAGCCGAACTCCGCAACAAAACGCGGGACTTGGAGCCGGTAGTCCGTGTAGTCCTCCCGGTTCCACACCTCCCACGAGTGGTGGGTGCCGTGCGCCGGGTCGTTGGGGTGGTGGTCCCAGGAACCGGACCAGGGGCTGCCCGCCGTGTACGGCCTTGTCGGGTCCAACTCGGCGACGACACGGGGGAGTACGCCCAGGTAGTACCCCTCGCCCCATGAGTCCCCGGCCAGCCGCCGCTCCCAGCCCCAGTCCTTGAAGCCCCACAGGTTCTCGTTGTTGCCGTTCCACAGCACGAGCGAGGGATGCGGCATCAGCCGTACGACGTTCTCGCGGGCCTCGGCCTCCACCTCGCCGCGCAGGGGCTGTTCCTCGGGATACGCGGCGCAGGCGAAGGGGAAGTCCTGCCAGACCATCAACCCCAGCTCGTCGCAGGCGTCGTAGAAGTCCTCGCTCTCGTAGATGCCGCCGCCCCAGACGCGTACGAGATCGACGCCGGCCTCGGCCGCCTGGGTCAGGCGGGTGCGGTAGCGCTCGCGGGTGATCCGGGAGGGGAAGACGTCGTCCGGGATCCAGTTGACGCCACGGGCGAACAGCCGCTCGCCGTTGACGACGAAGGTGAAGCCGGAGCCGTGCTCGTCGGCGCGCCGGTCCAACTCGACGGTCCGGAAGCCGATCCGACGCCTCCAGATGTCGAGCAGACCTTCGTGACTGAGCCACAACTCGACGTCGTACAGCGGCTGTTGGCCGTATCCGCGCGGCCACCACAGATCGACGTCCGGCACTTCGAGGCGGACGACTCCGCTCGTGCCGTCGACCTCCGCGCTCGCCTGGACACCACCGATCCGGGCGCCGAGGGTGAGCCTCGCCTCGACCCTGGTCCGCTCGACCTCCACGTGCAACTCGACACGGCCCAGGTGCTGTTGGTCCCGTTCCACCGTCACCACGGGCCGTACCCGGGCGATCCGTGCCGTCGACCAGTGCTCCAGTCGGACCGGCTTCCAGATGCCGGCCGTCACCAGTGTCGGCCCCCAGTCCCAGCCGAAGGAGCAGGCCATCTTGCGGAGGTACTGGAAGGGCTCGGGATAGGCGTTCGGCCGCTCTCCGAGGCGCCCGCGCACCGCCTCTGCCTCGCCGTAGGCGGACCTGAAGCGCACCGAGAGCCGGCCGCTGAGGCCCGTCACGTCGAAGCGATGCTGGCGGTGCATGTTCTGTACGGAGCCGAGGAGCCGGCCGTCGAGCCGGATCTCCGCGGCGGTGTCGAGGCCGTCGAAGACGAGGTCCGTCTGCTCGTGCCCGCCCGGAATCGGAGCGAGCGTCGTCTCGTACGTCCAGTCGCGCCGCCCCACCCACGCCACCTCGGTCTCGTTCCGCCCGAGGAACGGGTCCGGGATGATCCCCGCCGCCAGCAGATCCGTGTGCACACAGCCCGGCACCGTGGCGGGGAGCGCGGCCCCGTCGTGCCGCAGGATCCACCCCTGGTCGATCGGTGTGACGTCCAGCATGCGCACTCCTAAACCGGTATAGGCAACTGCTGACCAGGACTGGTACACACTTCTGCATCCTTGGCGAAATAAGGACTTTACCGGTTTAGTGCCGACTGCCAGAGTGCGGAACCAGCCATCCCACTCGTGCTCATCCGTCCCCGAACGGAGCTGGTGCAGATGAACCGCCGCACGAAACTCGCCGGACCACTCCTCGCCGCCGCGCTGCTGGCCGCGGGCTGTACCGGAAGCGGAGGCACGTCGAAAGGCGCGGACGCCAAGGCCCCCGTCGACGCGGACAAGGTGTCAGGCACGATCACGGTCCTCACCCACCGGACCGACCTCGTGCAGGACGGCACGATGAAGAAGTACGCCGCCGAGTTCAACAAGACCTATCCGAAGGTCAAGGTCGAGTTCGACGCCCTCACGGACTACGAGGGCGAGGTCAAGATCCGTATGAACACGGAGAACTACGGCGATGTGCTGATGATCCCCGCCGTGATCAAGAAGAACGACTACCCCAAGTTCTTCGCCTCGCTGGGCACGCAGGCCGAGCGCAGCGAGAAGTACCACTTCACCGACTTCACCACGGTCGACGGCAAGGTCTACGGGCAGAGCCCGATGGGCGCGCTCCCCGGCTTCATCTACAACAAGCGGGTCTGGAAGGAAGCCGGGATCACCGAATGGCCCACCACACCCGCCCAGTTCATCGACGGTCTGAAGGCCATCAAGGCCAAGACCGACGCGATCCCGTACTACACGAACTTCAAGGACATGTGGCCGCTGACCAACTGGACGTACGTCGACGGCGCGGTCAGCTGTGACACCCGGGCGACGACCAGGCTCGCCGAGGGCGACCCGTGGGCCGAGGGCGAGGACCTGCGCGTCGGCGACACCCTGCTGTACGACATCGTGCGCGGCGGGCTCATCGAGAAGGACCCGACGACCACCAACTGGGAAGGTTCCAAGCCCGAGTTGGCCAAGGGCGACATCGCCACGATGTGGCTCGGCTCCTGGGCGATCACCCAGTTCCGGGCGGCGGCCGAGCAGGCCGGCTCGAACCCCGACGACGTCGGCTTCATGCCCTTCCCCGCCCAGCAGGACGGGAAGTTCTGCGCGACCATGTCGCCCGACTACAACCAGGCCGTCAACATCAACTCCGACCACAAGGACGCGGCCCGCGCCTGGATCGACTGGTTCACCGACAAGTCCGGCTACGCGGACGACAATCTGACCCTCTCGCCCGTCAAGGGCGCCCCGCTGCCCGAGGTGCTGAAGCCGTACGAGGACGCCGACGTGAAGATCATCGAGCTCGACGACGCGAAGGGCGGGGCGGTCAAGGAGATCGACAACCAGTCGGAGGTCGGCATCTACAAGCCGGACTACCGCCAGGACCTCGTCGACCTCGCCCGCGGCGCCAGGAAGGGCAGCCTCGACGACTTCCTGGGCGACCTGGGCGAGCGCTGGGAAGAGGCACGCAAGTCCTCGGGGTCCTGATGACGGACACGACCGAGAAGGTGGCGCGGCCGAACGTGGCCGCGTCCGCCGTCCGAAAGGCGAAGGCCCCGCGCAAGGTACGCCTCTGGCGGGGGCTCACGCCCTGGCTCTTCCTCGCCGCCCCGCTGGTCCTGCTGATCACGTTCACGTACGCGCCGGTCGCCAACATGGTCGCGTACAGCTTCACCGACTGGGACGGCGTCAGCCCCGAGCTCAGCTACACGGGCGCCGAGAACTACGTCGAACTCTTCACCCGCCCCGAACTGTTCGAGGTCTTCTTCGTCAGCGGCTACTACCTGGCCGCCTCGGTGGTCCAGATCATCGCCGCGCTCTACTTCGCGACGATCCTGAGCTTCAATGTGCGCTTCCGGAACTTCTTCAAGGGCGTGCTCTTCTTCCCGTATCTGATCAACGGGGTCGCGATCGGTTTCGTCTTCCTCTACTTCTTCCAGGACGGCGGCACGCTCGACTCGGTGCTGAGCCTCTTCGGCGTCGACTCCGACCGCGCCTGGCTCGGCACCCCGGTCTCCGCGAACGTCTCGCTGGCCGGTGTCTCCGTCTGGCGCTACATGGGCCTGAACTTCGTCCTGTTCCTCGGCGCGATCCAGTCCATCCCGGGGGAGTTGTACGAGGCCGCCGAGCTGGACGGGGCGAACCGCTGGCAACAGTTCCGGCACATCATCGCGCCCGGCATCAGGCCCGTACTCAGCCTGACCGTCATCCTCTCCGTCTCCGGCTCGCTCGCCGCCTTCGAGGTGCCGTTCATCATGACCGGCGGCGCGACCGGCACCGAGACCTTCGTGATCCAGACGGTGAAGCTGGCCTTCCAGTTCAACAAGACGGGGCTCGCCTCGGCGGCCGCGGTGGTGCTGCTGCTGATCATCCTGGCGGTGACCTGGGTGCAGCGACGCCTCGTCCCGGACGACAAGGTGGATCTCGTATGACCCGCAGGGGACTGGCCCGGACCCTCACCTACCTGTCGCTGGTCGTCGCCGGCGTGGTCGTCCTGCTGCCGCTCCTCGTTGTCCTCCTCACATCCCTCAAGTCCGAGAAGGAGATGGCGAACGACAGCGGGGCGCTCCAACTGCCCGACAACCTGCTGAACTTCGACAACTACGTGACGGCGTTCCAGGACGGTCGGATGCTCTCGGCGTTCGGGAACACCGCGGTCATCCTGCTCATCTCCGTCACCGGCACGGTGATCATCGGGTCGATGGCGGCGTACGCGATCGACCGCTTCACCTTCCGCTTCAGGAAGCTGGTCGTCGCGCTGTTCCTGGTCGCCACGCTCGTACCGGGGGTGACCACCCAGGTGGCGACCTTCCAGATCGTCGACAGCTTCGGCATGTTCGACAGCCGCTGGGCGCCGATCGTGCTCTACATGGGCACGGACATCGTCTCGATCTACATCTTCCTGCAGTTCGTGCGGTCGATCCCGGTCTCCCTCGACGAGTCCGCGCGGCTCGACGGCGCCAACGCCTTCACGATCTACCGGAAGATCATCTTCCCGCTCCTGAAGCCCGCGATCGCGACGGTGGTCATCGTCAAGGGGATCACCGTCTACAACGACTTCTACATCCCGTTCCTCTACATGCCGTCCGAGGACCTTGGCGTGATCTCGACGTCACTGTTCCGCTTCAAGGGTCCGTTCGGAGCGCACTGGGAGAACATCTCGGCGGGCGCGGTCCTTGTCATCCTCCCGACGCTGCTCGTCTTCCTGTTCCTGCAGCGCTACATCTACAACGGTTTTACGAGGGGCGCGACGAAGTAGCCCCTCAAGGGGCGCGGGGCTGTGACATTTTGCGGCTCCGCCGCGTGGGCGCGACCAGCCACAACGGACCCGCAGCCGCCATACGTCCGAACCACGTACGGCGGCTACGCGTCTTTCAATCCTTGGCCTTGGCCTCGGCAGCCAGCGCCGCCACCAACACCGGCGTAACCTGCTCCACCTGCCACGGCCGAGCCCCGTAGGAGGCGAGCGCCGCCCCCACGGACTCGGCGTCCGCGGAAGCGGGCGGCTCCCAGCACACGCGCCGAACCGTGTCCGGAGTGATCAGATTCTCCTGCGGCATGTTCAACGTCTCCGCAAGCGCGGAGACGGCGGCCCGCGCGGCGGACAGCCGAGCCGCGGCCACCGGATCCTTCTCCGCCCAGGCCCGCGGCGGCGGAGGCCCGGTCACCGGCTGCCCCGGCTGCGGCAGCTCGCCGTCCGGCAGCGCCTTCGCGCGATCGACGGCGGCCTGCCACTGCTCGAGCTGGCGCCGCCCCATCCGATGCCCGAACCCGGTCAACGCGGCGAGCGCGTGCACGTTGGCCGGAAGAGAGAGCGCGGCCTCCACAATGGCCGCGTCCCCCAGCACTTTGCCCGGCGAGATGTCCCGGCGCTGCGCCACCCGGTCCCGGGTCTGCCACAGCTCCCGTACGACCGCCATCTGCCGGCGACGACGCACCTTGTGCATGCCGGAGGTGCGGCGCCACGGGTCCTTGCGGGGCTCCGCCGGAGGCGCCGCGGCGATCGCGTCGAACTCCTGCCGCGCCCACTCCAGCTTGCCCTGCCGGTCGAGCTCCTTCTCCAGCGCGTCCCGCAGGTCCGTGAGGAGCTCCACGTCGAGCGCGGCATAGCGCAGCCACGGCTCGGGCAGCGGACGGGTCGACCAGTCGACCGCCGAGTGCCCCTTCTCCAGTACGAAGCCCAGGACGCCTTCGACCATCGCGCCGAGGCCGACCCGCGGGAACCCGGCGAGCCTCCCGGCCAGCTCGGTGTCGAACAGGCGGCTGGGGACCATACCTATTTCGCGGAGGCACGGCAGGTCCTGCGTGGCCGCGTGCAGCACCCACTCCACACCGGAGAGGGCCTCGCCGAGGCCGGACAGGTCGGGGCAGGCGACGGGGTCGATCAGGGCGGTGCCGGCGCCCTCGCGGCGCAGCTGCACCAGATACGCGCGCTGGCCGTATCGATAGCCGGACGCCCGCTCGGCGTCCACGGCGACGGGGCCGCTGCCGGCCTCGAACGTGGCGATCACCTCGGCGAGCGAGGCCTCGTCGGCGATCACGGGCGGAATTCCGTCGCGGGGCTCCAGCAAGGGGATCGGCGCCGATTCGACGTCGTCCGGAGGAGCGCCTCCGGTGGTTCGCAGTGAACTGTCTGCTGCGGTCTCTTGGGCGTCGGTCACCTGTCAAGGGTATCTGTGTATGGACTACGCCCGTCGACGGAACGTTCCGTCGACGGGCGTCTGGGGGTCGTAAACCAGTCAGGTCAGTGAATCCTGAATCAGTAGGCGATTCCGGTTCATGTGGAGTGAATGGTTCCGTTCTGTGGTCCGGGCAGGGACGGCGACTACGGTCAGTGGATGATTCCGGTGCGCAGGGCCACCGCCACCATGCCGGCGCGGTCGCCCGTGCCGAGCTTGCGGGCGATGCGGGCGAGGTGGCTCTTGACGGTCAGCGCGGACAGGCCCATAGAGACGCCGATGGCCTTGTTCGACTGGCCCTCCGCCACCAGTCGGAGCACCTCGACCTCCCGGCCGGACAACTCGCGGTAGCCGCCCGGGTGGCTCGGGGCACCCGGGGGGCGGCGGTGCATACGGGCGGCGGCCGAGCCGATGGGGGCGGCGCCCGGGCGGGTGGGGAGCCCGATGTTCGTACGGGTGCCGGTGACGACGTAGCCCTTGACGCCGCCCGCCAGGGCGTTGCGTACGGCGCCGATGTCGTCGGCGGCGGAGAGGGCCAGGCCGTTCGGCCAGCCCGCGGCGCGGGTTTCGGACAGGAGGGTGAGGCCGGAGCCGTCGGGGAGATGGACGTCTGCGACACAGATGTCGCGGGGGTTGCCGATGCGGGGACGAGCCTCCGCGACGGACGAGGCCTCGATCACGTCGCGAACACCGAGCGCCCACAGGTGGCGGGTGACGGTGGAGCGCACGCGGGGGTCGGCCACGACCACCATCGCGGTCGGCTTGTTCGGGCGGTAGGCGACCAGGCTTGCGGGCTGCTCGAGGAGAACGGACACCAGGCCTCCTGGGGTGCGGGACGGGGACCGGCTGGGGGGATGAAGCCGGGACGAACCGTGCTTTCAAGGTCACAGAGGTCTTCGGCATCAAACGCGTCCGGCTTTAGAGAATGATCACGATTTGGTGAGTAACAATGCGGGCAATTCGGACGGGTGATCGATCATCCGAAGATCGAAACGAGTTCGCTCCGCTTCGTTACGGGGCTGAAAGTGGTCGTATCGATGAAGGGTGGGCGTGGTTGTGGGCACGCCTTTGCGCCGTCGGGGCGTGGTGTCGTGCCGCGGGTGCGGGTGGTGTGTGGCTGGGCGCGCAGTTCCCCGCGCCCCTTACGGGGCGTCCCCAGCGCGCACGCCGATCCCGCGCCCCTTACGGGGCGCTCTCCGTTACGGGGCTCAGCGGGACTGGGGGCCTCGGCGTTGGGGGAGGGTGACGATGGAGGCGTCGCCCGGGGCGGCTGGGGGGAGGCCTGCGATCTGGGCCAGGAGGTCGCACCAGGAGGCCAGGTGGGAGGCCGTGTCGGGGACGCCGCCCAGGCCCTCTCGGGGGGTCCAGGAGGCTCGGATCTCGATCTGGGAGGCGGCGGGGCGTTCGGCGAGGCCGCCGAAGTAGTGGGAGCTGGCCCGGGTGACCGTGCCGCTGGGTTCGCCGTAGGAGAGGCCGCGGGACGCGAGGGCGCCGGTCAGCCAGGACCAGCAGACGTCGGGGAGCAGCGGGTCGGCGGCCATCTCCGGCTCCAGCTCCGCGCGGACCAGGGTCACCAGGCGGAACGAGCCCTGCCAGGCGTCGTGCCCCGCCGGGTCGTGGAGCAGGATGAGGCGGCCGTCCGCCAGGTCCTCGTCACCGTCGACGACCGTGGCCTCCAGCGCGTACGCGAACGGGGCGAGCCGCTGGGGCGCCTTCGTCGGGTCGATCTCGATCTGCGGCCGCAGCCGCGCGGACCTCAGCGCGTCGACGGCGGCCCGAAAAGGCAGCGGAGCCGCCTCCATCGCATCCCGTTCCCCCTCCTTCGGGTCGTCCATTCCGCCAGCGCCGTCCGACAGTCGTCCCTGAGCCGCAGCCATGCGGGGAAGATTAAGGGGAACGGAGGCTTCGCGCAGGGAGAGACACCCCCTGCCTCCGGCGGTTCGGTAGGAACGGCTTGGTTTCTGCGTGTTCGTGACGGTGACCGTGAGTGCGTGTGGCCGTGCGTGGTTCGTCTGGGGCGGTTCGGTTCTGTGGCGGCTCCCGGTCGTCTTGGGTTGCTCGCGCCCACGCGGCGGAGCCGCACGATGTCACAGCCCCGCGCCCCTTACGGGGCACTTGCCTGGCCCCGAGCTTCGTCGTCAGTGCGGCGTGCGAGACTTTTGGGCGTGAGTGCCAATGACCGCCCCAAGGGCCAGCCGCCGACAGCGACGTACGACTCCACGTTCCTCAAGGCGTGCCGACGCGAGGCCGTGTCGCACACGCCCGTGTGGTTCATGCGGCAGGCAGGGCGCTCGCTGCCCGAGTACCTGAAGGTGCGCGAGGGCATCCCCATGCTGGAGTCCTGCATGCGGCCCGAGCTGGTCGCCGAGATCACGCTCCAGCCGGTGCGCCGGCACCACGTGGACGCGGCGATCTACTTCAGCGACATCGTCGTTCCCCTGAAGGCCATCGGTATCGATCTGGACATCAAGCCGGGCGTGGGGCCGGTCGTCGAGAAGCCGATTCGCTCCCGCGCCGACCTCGCTCAGCTCCGCGATCTGACGCCCGAGGACGTCTCGTACGTCACCGAGGCGATCGGGCTGTTGACGCGTGAGCTCGGCTCGACGCCCCTCATCGGTTTCGCCGGCGCGCCCTTCACCCTCGCGAGCTACCTCGTGGAGGGCGGGCCGTCCCGCAACCACGAGCACACGAAGGCGCTCATGTACGGCGACCCGCAGCTGTGGGCCGACCTGCTGGACCGGCTCGCCGACATCACGGCGGCCTTCCTGAAGGTGCAGATCGAGGCGGGGGCCAGTGCCGTCCAGCTCTTCGACTCCTGGGTCGGGGCCCTCGCTCCCGCCGACTACCGGCGGTCCGTGATGCCCGCCTCCACGAAGGTGTTCAAGGCCGTCGAGGAGTACGGGGTGCCGCGCATCCACTTCGGTGTCGGCACAGGTGAGCTGCTCGGCCTCATGGGCGAGGCCGGCGCGGACGTCGTCGGTGTCGACTGGCGCGTCCCACTCGACGAGGCCGCCCGCCGCGTTGGCCCTGGCCGGGCGCTGCAGGGGAACCTCGACCCTGCGGTTCTCTTCTCCTCGACCGAGGCCGTCGAGGAGAAGACTCAGGAGGTTCTCGACGCGGCGGTCGGGCTGGAAGGGCACGTGTTCAACCTCGGCCACGGTGTCCTGCCGACGACGAACCCGGACGCGCTGACCCGGCTCGTCGAGTACGTTCACACGCGCACGGCGCGCTGACGCTCCGCTGGGGCACGGTGATTTGTCTGCGGCCCGGTGGGGGCTGGGCGCGCCCCGCGGCGGAGCCGCAAATGTCACAGCCCCGCGCCCCTTACGGGGCGCCGCTGAAGGGGCGCGGCCGGCTCATCGGCGGGGGTGGGCTCGTCTGCCCCACAGCATGCCGCGTGGTTCGGGTGGGGGCGGGGTGCCGGGGCGCAGCGGCCAGGCGATCAGCATGCCCGCCACGAAGCCCACGACATGGGCCACATACGCCACGGTCCCGGCGTCGGAGACGCCTTGGCCGGACGAGTACACCGCCTGGAGTGCGAACCAGAAGCCCAGCACGAGCCAGGCGGGCAGGCGCAGCGGCAGGAAGATCAGGAACGGGACCAGGACCCAGACTCTGGCCTTCGGGTAGAGGACCAGATACGCGCCCAGGACGCCCGCGATCGCGCCGGACGCGCCGATCAGCGGGTCGGCGGAGTCGGCGTTGACCACGGCGAAGCCGTACGCCGCCGCGTAGCCGCAGGCCACGTAGAACAGCAGGTAGCGGAGGTGGCCGAGGCGGTCCTCGATGTTGTTGCCGAAGATCAGCAGGAAGAGCATGTTGCCGAGCAGATGCAGCCAGCTGCCGTGCAGGAACATCGCCGTGAAGACCGACAGCGGGGGCGACTTGTCGTAGTCGGGCGGACCGACCAGACAGCCGGGACCCTGCGGACCCACGCCCACGTCGCCGGTGGGGACGATCGTCGGCGTCTGATGGTGGATCAACTCCCGTGGCACCGCCGCCCACTGGTCCAGGAACGCCTGGAGATGGCACAGCTGGGCGAGGCCGCTCTCGCCGGCCACCGAACCGGCTACGCCCGGAGTCCGAAGGAACACAAGGAAGTTGGCCGCGATCAGCACGTACGTCACATACGGCGTGCGACGTATCGGGTTCACGTCATGGACGGGTATGACCACGGGGAAATCCTGCCCGGGTTCGGGGGGCTCTGAACGGGAGCGCGGGCGTGTGCGTATGTTTCGGCAACCGCCCGTGATCCAAGCAACACGTGAGGAACAGGTCCATGAACGACCGAGTCACTCAGCCGATGGTCGCCACGCCGGACGGAGAGGCGGAACTCGCCCTCGTGGTCAGGTTGTCGTGGGAGGACGTGGCCGCGCTCGGCCAGGAGGCGGGTCGGCTGGCCGCCAGTATGCAGCGACCTGTGACGTTGGACGAGGCGGCGAGTCATCGGCTGCGGGGGCGTGTGGCGGGGTCGCATGCGCGGCCGCCGCAGGGGGCGCCCCAGGGGGCGCCGGCTGCCGTGTCTCAGCCTGCGGTGTCCGCGGTTTCTTCGTTGCCGCGGTCGCCTGGGGAGCAGGCTCGGCAGGCCATCGAGAAGATCAATGGGAATGGGTCCGGGACTGCGCAAGGTGCCTGAGGGGCGTTTGCCGGCTGCGGGTGTGTGGGGGCTGATCGCGCAGTTCCCCGCGCCCCTGGGGGGCTGAGGCTGTCACTTGGCCACCGGCCTGTGGGGGCTTGTCGCGCAGTTCCCCGCGCCCCTGAGGGGGCGCCCCCCTCGGGCTACGAACCCCCCGCCCGCACCGCGCCTACCGCCTTGCGGGCCGCTACCAGGATCGGGTCCCAGACCGGGGAGAACGGTGGGGCGTAGCCGAGGTCCAGGGCTGTCATCTGTTCCACTGTCATGCAGGCGGTGAGGGCCACCGCGGCGATGTCCACGCGTTTGCCGGCGCCTTCTTGGCCGACGATCTGGACGCCGAGGAGGCGGCCGGTGCGGCGTTCGGCGAGCATTTTCACCGTCATGAGGTCGGCGCCCGGGTAGTAGCCCGCGCGGCTTGTCGACTCGATGGTGACCGTCTCGAACTGGAGGCCTGCCCGGCGGGCGTCCTTCTCGCGCAGGCCGGTGCGGGCGATCTCCAGGTCGCAGACCTTGCTGACCGCTGTGCCGACGACGCCGGGGAACGTGGCGTAGCCGCCGCCGACGTTCGCGCCGATCACCTGGCCGTGCTTGTTGGCGTGGGTGCCGAGGGCGATATGGCGCTCGCGGCCCGAGACCAGGTCGAGGACCTCGACGCAGTCGCCGCCCGCCCAGATGTTCTCGTGCCCGCGCACCCGCATCGCCAGGTCGGTCAGCAGCCCCTTGTGGCCGCCGAGCGGCAGGCCCGCGGCCTCGGCGAGCGTGGTCTCGGGGCGTACGCCGATGCCGAGCACCACCACGTCCGCCGGGTACTCGGCGTCCTCCGTGGCGACCGCGCGGACCCGGCCGTCCTCGCCGGTGAGGATCTTGGTGACCTCGGCGTCGTTCACCATCGTGATGCCCAGGCCCTCCATGGCCTGGTGCACCAGACGGCCCATGTCCGGGTCGAGTGTGGACATGGGTTTCGGGCCGCGATTGACGACCGTCACCTCGTATCCGCGGTTGAGCAGCGCCTCGGCCATCTCCACGCCGATGTAGCCCGCGCCGATCACGACCGCGCGGCGGCCGGCCGTACGGGACAGCGTGTCGAGGAGGGCCTGCCCGTCGTCGAGGGTCTGCACGCCGTGCACGCCGGGGGCGTCGATGCCGGGCAGCGGCGGCCGGATCGGGCGCGCGCCCGTCGCGATCACGAGCTTGTCGTACGACGTCCACGCCTCCGCCCCGGACTCCAGGTCGCGGGAGCGTACGCGGCCGCCCGCGACGTCGAGTTCCGTGACCTCCGTACGCATCCGCAGGTCGATCCCGCGTGCCCGGTGCTCCTCCGGTGTCCGGGCGATCAGCTCATCCCGGTCGGAGACGTCACCGCCCACCCAGTACGGGATGCCGCACGCCGAGTAGGAGCTGAAGTGGCCCCGCTCGAACGCCACGATCTCCAGTTCGTCGGGGCCCTTCAACCGGCGCGCCTGGGACGCGGCGGACATGCCCGCCGCGTCCCCTCCGACGACCACCAGGCGTTCCTTGGCACGGCTCACACGGCTCATGTTCATACGAACACGCTACGGGGGCCCCGCATTTCAGGCCTGCTCGGCCCTGCCCCGCCCTGCGCAGGCCTGTCCAGTCCCGACCAGTACTCCTCCGTCCCGACCAGTACTGCTCAGTTCCATCCCGACCAGTACTGCTCAGTCCTCGTCGTCGCCCTCTCGCCGTACGGGCGGGGCGACCGGCAGCGAGCCCGGACCCGCGCCCGGGGTCGCCGCGACCGGGCGGCTCGGCGTCCGGCCGCGCAGGAAACGCATCCACAGGAGGAGCAGCAGCGTCGCGCCCACCAGGAAGGGCAGCACCGCGCCGAGCGCCAGCGCGATCCAGCGGAACATGGTGACGAACGCGTCCCAGCCGCCCGCGAGCGCGTCCACGAACCCGGGGTCCTCGTCCTCGGCCGTCTTCTTCACCGGCGTCTCCGACAGCGAGAGGGTGATCGTGGCCAGGCTCGTACGGTCCTTCAGGGACGCCTGCTGGGCCAGCAGGGACTCCAGGTCGGCCTGACGGGTGCTCAACTCGCCTTCCAGGGTGACCACATCGCTCAGCTTGGTCGCCTGGTCCATCAGCTCGCGGATCCGTGCCACGCTGGCCCGCTGCGACTTGACGCGGCTCTCCACGTCGACGACCTGCTCCGTGACGTCCTGCGCCTTCGCGGTGCGTTCGAGGAGCTTGCCGGAGCCCTCCAGGTCGGCGAGCACCTCCGCGTACCGGTCCGCGGGCACCCGCAGGACGACACGGGAGCGCTCGCGGCCCTTGGAGTCGCGGTCCGTGGTCTCGTCGCCGACCATGCCGCCCGCGTTCTCGACCACGGTGCGGGCCTCGCCGAGCGCCTTCGGCACGTCCTTGACCTGCACGGTCAGGGAGGCGGTGTGGATGATGTGGGCGGTGATCGGCTTCGGCGGCGCGGCGGCCTGGTCGGCGCTGCCGCCGTCGGTCCTGGATTCGGCGGCGCCCGCGCCCCCCTTGCTGTCTTGCTTGGCCCCGGCGGCCGAGTCCGAACTGCCTGCGTCGTCCGCGCCGGTGCACCCCGTGAGCGCGAGGGCCGCGGCGAGGAGCAGCGCCGAAAGGATCTGGACAGGTCGTGCGGACCGGTGCCTGGTTGTGCCACTGCCACGCGTCTGCATGTCGGCTTCCCCCCCGAGGGTGTCGTGATGACTGACGCTCCTTCGACGCCCGAGCGGGGCGCGACGTTGGCCGAATCCGGTCCCGAAGAGGTCACGGTCCGGACTCGTACCGGACACCGGGGGCCCGCGGGACTGTCGGAGGGGTCTGGGACAGTGGAGACATGCACGCAGACACACGTACGGGCACCGGTCATGTCGTCGTCATCGGGGGCGGCATCGCCGGTCTGGCCGCCGCCCACCGGCTGCTGGACGTCGGCGCGCGCGTGACCGTTCTGGAGGCCTCGGACCGGCTCGGCGGCAAGCTGCTGCCCGGCGAGATCGCGGGCGCTCGGGTCGATCTCGGCGCCGAGTCGATGCTCGCCCGGCGTCCCGAGGCGGTGGCGCTCGCCCGCGAGGCGGGCCTCGCCGACCGGCTCCAGCCGCCCGCGACGGCGAGCGCGTCGATCTGGACGCGCGGGGCACTGCGGCCCATGCCCAAGGGCCACGTGATGGGTGTGCCCGGTGATGCCGCCGCCCTGTCCGGGGTTCTGTCCGACGAAGGACTGCGCCGTATCGAGCGCGACCGCGACCTGCCGCGCACGGAGGTCGGCGACGATGTGGCGGTGGGCGAGTTCGTCGCGGAGCGCCTCGGCCGCGAGGTCGTCGACCGCCTCATCGAGCCCCTGCTCGGCGGCGTCTACGCGGGCGACGCGTACCGCATCTCGATGCGTTCGGCCGTCCCCCAGCTCTTCGAAGCGGCCCGTACGCACACGTCGTTGACGGAGGCGGTCCGCGAGATCCAGGCGAAGGCCGCACGCAATCAGCAGACGGGGCCGGTCTTCACGGGCATCGAGGGCGGCATCGGCCAACTCCCGCTCGCCGTCGCGGAGTCGGTGCGGGCGCGCGGGGGCGAGATCCTGACGGGAACACCGGTGAGGGAACTGCGGCGGGCCGAGGGTGCGGAGGGCGAGATGTCGGGCGCGGCGGCTGCCGGGCTGCCGGGTCCCGAGGCCGAGGGCCGCCGGCCGCCGGCGGCCGCCCGGAGCGGGCATCCGCGCTGGCGCGTCGTGGCCGGAGGCCGTGTGTTCCACGCCGACGCCGTCGTCGTAGCGGTACCCGCCGGGGCCGCGGCGACGCTGCTCGGCGCCGAGGCCCCCGCCGCCGCGGCCGAGCTCGCGGCCGTCGAGTACGCGTCCATGGCGCTGATCACCCTCGCCTACCGACGCAGCGAAATCAGCCTCCCTGTAGGGAGCGGTTTTCTGGTGCCGCCTGTTGACGGGCGCACCATCAAGGCGTCGACGTTCGCGTCCCAGAAGTGGGGGTGGATCGCCGATGAGAACCCCGGCGTGGTCGTTCTGCGGACGTCCGTCGGGCGGTACGGGGAGACGGAGATCCTCGGCCGGGACGACGCCGACCTCGTCGACGTCTCCCGGCACGACCTGCGCGAGGCCACCGGCCTGGACGCGGAGCCCGTGGAGACCCGCGTGACGCGCTGGAACGACGGCCTGCCCCAGTACCCGGTGGGGCACTACGCGCGTGTGGCCCGCATCCGCGAGCACGTCAGCAAGCTGCCGGGCCTCGCCGTGTGCGGAGCGGCGTACGACGGCGTCGGCATCCCGGCCTGCGTCGCGAGCGCGAACGCCGCCGTGGACAAGCTGACCGGCGACCGCGCCGGACTCACCGATGCGCTGATCGCGAACCCGGTGCAGAGCCTGCACGGCGGAGCGGGAGAATAGCCCCATGAGTGACGACGCCCCCACCACCGGCCCGGCCAAGATCCCGAACGCCGGCAAGAAGGCCAAGGACCTCAACGAGGTCATCCGCTACACCCTCTGGTCCGTGTTCAAGCTGCGCGACGTGCTCCCCGAGGACCGCGCGGGCTACGCGGACGAGGTCCAGGATCTCTTCGACCAGCTCGCCGCCAAGGACGTCACGATCCGTGGCACGTACGACGTGTCGGGGCTGCGCGCCGACGCCGACCTCATGATCTGGTGGCACGCCGAGACCGCCGACCAGCTCCAGGAGGCGTACAACCTCTTCCGCCGTACGAAGCTGGGGCGCGCCCTGGAGCCGGTCTGGTCGAACATGGCGCTGCACCGGCCGGCGGAGTTCAACCGCTCGCACATCCCGGCGTTCCTCGCCGACGAGACGCCCCGGAACTACATCAGCGTCTACCCCTTCGTCCGCTCCTACGACTGGTACCTGCTGCCCGACGAGGACCGTCGCCGGATGCTCGCCGACCACGGCAAGATGGCGCGCGGCTTCCCGGACGTGCGGGCCAACACGGTCGCGTCGTTCTCCCTCGGGGACTACGAGTGGATCCTCGCCTTCGAGGCCGATGAGCTGTACCGCATTGTTGACCTCATGCGGCACCTGCGTGCGTCCGAGGCGCGGATGCATGTCCGCGAGGAGGTCCCGTTCTACACGGGCCGTCGTAAGTCGGTGGCTGAGCTGGTCGAGGGTCTCGCGTAACCCTCAGCGATGCGCTCCGCGGGAAGGGCGGTGCGTTGGCTGCGGGTCCGTCGTGGCTTGTCGCGCCGTTCCCCGCGCCCCTAATGGGGCGCCTTCAGCTTGGCTTGGTCAGATTGTGCGGCGGGGCTTGGCTCCTTGTGTGGTGCGCACGTCGCGCGTCGCGTCGGGAGCCGGCCCTCCAGCAGGTACGCGTCCAGGTGGGCGTTGATGCATGCGTTGTCCCCGCCGCCGATCCCATGCGTGCCCGACTCCTCCTCGGTCACCAGTACCGAGCCGGACAGGCGTCGGTGCATCTCCAGTGCGCCCGGGTACGGTGTGGCCGCGTCCCGTTCGGCGGCCAGGATCAGTGTCGGCGGCAGCTCGCCGAATGACGTGCGGACGTCGAGAGGCCGGTGGCGCGGCAGCGGCCAGTACGCGCACGGCAGGTTCATCCAGGCGTTGTCCCAGGTCTCGAAGGGCGCCACGCGCGCGATACGCGTGTTGTCGCGGTCCCACACGTCCCAGTCCCGTGGCCAGGGTGCGTCGTTGCACTCGACGGCCGTGTAGACGGCGTTGCCGTTCTCCTGCTCCTTCACCCCCTCCGGGCGCGGCCCCGCCTGCCGGATCAGCGGCTTCGGATCGCCCTTCAGATACGCGGAGAGCGCCAGCGCGCGCTGCGGCCAGTAGTCGTCGTAGTACCCGGCCTGAAGGAAGGCGCTCTGCAGCTGCCCCGGCCCGACCTTGCCGCCCGCGGGCTCGGCGGCGAGTCGCGCCCGCGCCCGCTCGTAACTGCGCTGCACGTCCTCAGGCGTGCGGCCCAGCCCGTACACCTTGTCGTGCTTGGCGATCCATGTCCGAAAGTCGGCCCAGCGGCCCTCGAAGGCGACCGACTGGTCGAGGTTGTTCCGGTACCAGATCTGCACCGGGTCCGGGTTCACGGCCGAGTCGAAGACCATCCGGCGTACGTGCGAGGGGAACATTTCCGCGTACAGGGCCGCGAAGTACGTGCCGTACGAGGCCCCCATGAAGGTCAGCCTGCGCTCGCCGAGGGCGGCGCGCAGGACGTCCAGGTCGCGGGCGTTGTTGAGCGAGGTGAAGTGCCGGATCCCGGGTCCCGAACGCTGGAGGCAGCCGCGCGCGTACGCCTTGGCTCGCGCGATGCGCTCCTTCTTGTAGGACTCCGAGGGGTACGTCGGCGACTGCGTGGGCCCCTTCAGGAGCCGTTTCGGGTCCTGGCAGGACAGCGGCGCCGAGGCGCCCACCCCGCGCGGGGCGTATCCGACGAGGTCGTACGCCGCCGCGATGCGCTTCCACTCCGGGACCAGCCCGATGAGCGGGAAGTACATGCCGGAGCCGCCGGGACCGCCCGGGTTGAAGACGAGCGAGCCCTGCCGTGCGACCTTCCGCTTGCCGTCCTTGCCGGTCGCCTTCACCCGGCTGACGGTCAGTTTGATCTTCTTGCCGTCGGGGTGCGCGTAGTCGAGCGGCACCGTCACCGTGCCGCACTGCAGGCGGCCCGGGGCGTCCTGCTCCTTGGCGCACTTGCCGAAGCGGATGCCTTCGGCGGCGGCACGTTCGGCGGCGACCGCCGTGCCGTGCAGTTCGGCCCAGCCGGGCGGGACGCTGCCCGCGGGGGCGGCGACGAGGGCGCTCAGAACCAAGGACCCGGCTGTTCCGTAGAGGATGGCAGCTCTCATCGCTATCCCTTCAGTGCACGGCAGCAATAAAAGGGATATTTCGTCTGGTACTTGGCGAAGTAAAGCACCGGCCCGCCGGTGTCGGCCCAATGACCCCGATGCGCGTTCCAGATGTGTTCCGGGCGCGTTCTAGACGGGCGGCTCGCGGTGCGCGAAGGCCGCCCGCAGGTCCGGTTCGCCGATCGCGCGGATGCCGCGTACGGCCACCGTGGTGAGGTACGTACGGTCGTCGCTGCCGCTGTCCGCGCGACGGGCCAGGGCGCTGAGCAGGCGCTGTCCGGCCGGGGAGGCCCAGCGCGTGTAGGGGTGGACCTCGATGCGGGCGATGGCGAGGCAGCTCAGTGTGAGGATGAGGGGGAGGGTGAACCAGACGGCCACCAGGGCCTCGTTCTCCTGGGCCTGAGAGGGCATGAGCAGGGCGACGGCGGCCAGCGCCACCACGGCCGCCGCGGCGGACCGCACCTGGCGCACGGCTCCCGCGACGGTGGTGCGCGCGCCGTCCGGCACGGCGAGGCCCGCCGCGACGAGATGGTCGGCGAGGGCGCGTACGGACTCGGCGGCGGCCGCGGTCGTACGGACCGGCGCGATCCGCGACTGTCCGTCCGGGCCTATCGCGCCCAGCACCGAGCGCTCCATCTCGTCCCGGCCGCGCGGGTCCACGACGGTCGCCCAGCCCGTGTGGGCGAGCAGCAGCCGGCGCTGGCGGGCCATCGACACCAGCGTCAGATCGGCGACCCGCGCGGGGCCGCCCGACAGGAACGCCGCCTCATAGAGCGTCAGCCGGCGTCCGTGGCCCGCCTCCGTGTCGTCGACGGCGGCGGCGCGGACGGAGGCCAGGCACAGGCGCGTACAGGTCGTGCCGGCCGCGGCCCAGGCCAGGAGCAGGAGGAGGACCCAGAACATGCGGGATTTCTATGCGAAGGGAGGCCGGGCGCGCCACGGCTTGTTCACAATTTGGACGGAGCGTCGCCACTATGTGACGTTTCGCTTCGGCGCTCTCCGGTTGCTACGGCTTCTTGTCCTGGGACCTGTCCGCGCCCTCGCCCTCGCCCTCGCCCTTGGACGCTTGGGAGCTCTCGTCGTCGTTCCCGGATTCCGCTGAGGCCTCGGATTCCTTCGCGCCCTTGGACTCGCCGGCTTCCTTCGACTCCTCCTTCCCCTCCTCCGGCGGTGGGCTGGTCGCGGGGGGCGGCAGGGAGTAGGTCGGCGAAGGGGACGGGGAGACCGGGACGGGCCGGGAGGGGGAGTCCGTCGGGCCGGGCGGGGCGGGGGACTTGGTGAGCGGGGGCGTGCTCGCGGCCGCCGCGTCGCGGGCCAGGGCGTCGAAGTCGACGAGGCCGGTGGCCTCCAGCACCTCGATGTGGTCCAGGACCGTGGTGTTCGCGTCGTCGGCGAGGTCACGGACCAGCGAGTTACGGGTGTTCGCGCGGATCTGGGCGACCAGACCGAAGACCTTGCCGTGCGCCTTGCGGAGAATGTTCGCGAACTGCATGTCGTAGTCGCCGCCCCGCGCCGCGCTCAGGGTGTCGAGCCACCCCTGCTGCTGCGCGTTGGGCTGGTTGGGCAGTGCGAGCCCCAACTGCGAGGCGACGTCGCGCACGCGTGCGTCCAGGAACGTGTGCCCCTCCACGAGGTGTTCGCCCGCCGTCTTCACGGCCCGGGTGGTGCCGCGCTCCTCGGCCTGCTGGCCGGCGGGCAGCTCCCACAGGCCCGCCAGCCGGACCTTGGTGATGAACTCGCGGTCCAGCGCGGACAACGGGCCGTACCTCGTCGACACGGTCTCGGCGTTCAGTGTGTCCACGCCGGTGCCCGACCTGTCCGCGTACGACCAGATCGGGAAGATCAGCGCGACGAGGGTCGCCGCCAGGCCCGTGATGATGAGCCCGGTGCCGCTGAACAGTCCGCGGCTGTTGATGGATCGCATTGGTGCCTCCTGTTGCGGCACCGCACGTTAGTGCGCTTCGGGTATGGGCTGGCATATTACTGCGCGGTGTACGCCACCTGCGGTACGGGTTTGGACGGTGGCAGTAGGGAGCGCGATGCCGGGCCGCGGGCGAGGTGTTTCCGCAGGCGGCGGGCGTGCGTCGGCGGGCGGCCGGTGATCGGCGTGGTCGCGTCTGCGGCGCGTACGCGAGGAGCGCGCCCGGCGTCGGCTGGGTGCGCGCTCGCGCGGCCCGGCCACCGCGGGGCCGCGCTGAGCAGCCAAGGGGTCCGCGTTCCTGTACAAATCCGGCGCTCTTGTGGCTCGGGTGAGCGATATCACGCGGTGACGAAGGCCCCTACGCTTCCCGTCGACCGATTCTCAACGACTCAGTAGAAGCCTTACGTGACTCAACGCCTCAGCAGAAGCCTGACGAGCCCCAACGCCTCACCAGACCCCGTCGCCTCTCAACGCCTGAGCAGGACCCGTCGTGTGGCGCGCGCCAGCCGGGCCGCCGGGCGCTGTGACAGCGGGGCGGGGCCCGAGCGCTCCAGCCACCAGTCGCTCAGCCTCCGCCGTACGTCCGCGTCCTCCAGCCGGCCGTTGAGCAGCAGATGCTCGGCGAAGTCCAGCGCGTCGCGCCGGTAGCCGTCGGTCATCGGGTGGCCGTGCGCGTACGCCAGGTACGCCTTCCGGTACGCCCCCGCCAGGATCTCCGGCAGCTCGGGAGCGACCTTGGCCACGACGTCGGCCCGCTTGCCCGCCAAGGCCCGTGCCTGCACGGCCAGCCGCGTCCGGTCGAACCCCTCGGGCACGGGCGTCCCGGCGACCAGCGCGGACAGCAGGGCGGCCTGCGCGAGGGCGAGCCGCTGACGGGCGGGGTCGGTGGGAGGCGCCGCCTTGCGAGAATCGCTCCTGGAATCGCTCTGGGAATCGCTTTGTGAGTCGTCCCGGGAATCCTCGGAGGCCTGCTCGTCGGCAGGAGCGGGCGGCGCCTCGTCCCGTGCTCCGGAGCCGGTGCCCTTCTCCACCGTCTCCCGGATCGCCGTCAACTCCCGCTCCAGCTCGGCCGGTTCGGGGAAGTTCTCGTCGCGCTCCAGGAGTACGCCGGGCGGGCGGACCCTGGAGGACAGGTCGGCGAGGACATCGAGGACGGCCGGAGGCACGGCGTGGGCGTGGCTGTCGTGCCACACGCCGTCACGCTCGAAGCCGCCGGCGACGTGGACGTACGCGATGGCCTCGACGGGCAGTTCGTCGAGCGCCTTGGCGGGGTCCTCGCCGCGGTTGACGTGGTTGGTGTGGAGGTTCGCCACGTCGATGAGGAGGCGTACGCCGGTGCGGTCGACCAGGTCGTACAGGAACTGGCCCTCGGTCATCTCCTCGCCGGGCCAGCAGATCAGCGCTGCGATGTTCTCGACCGCGAGCGGCACGGGCAGCGCGTCCTGGGCGATGCGGATGTTCTCGCACAGGACGTCGAGGGCGTCCCGGGTGCGGGGGACGGGCAGCAGATGCCCGGCCTCCAGGAGCGGCGAGGCGGTGAGGGCCCCGCCCGCGCGGACGAACGCGATGTGCTCGGTGACCAGCGGGGAGCCGAGGGCCTCGGCGCGGGCCGCCAGATCGGCGAGCTTTCCCTCGTCGGGACGGTCCGCGCCGCCGAGCCCGAGCGACACCCCGTGCGGAACCACTGTGACGCCGCGCTCGCGCAACCGCACCAGCGACTCGGGGAGATGCCCCGGGCACACGTTCTCCGCGACGGCCTCGACCCAGTCGATGCCGGGCATGCGCTCCACGGCGTCGGCGATCTCCGGCCGCCATCCGATTCCCGTACCCAAGTGCTTCATCGTCCCCCTCCTTCGCCACGGTTTCACCAGGACCTGTGTGTCGTCTCCTTCGACGGACCTGTGTTCCGGTGACGGAGTCATGGCCCCGGCAGGCGGGGCCGAACCCATCGGCGGGGACGTTCAGAGCAACATTTGAGCTTTCGGACGGGCGGCGGCCACGAGTCGTTCCGGACAGGCGGCGGCCACGAACCGCTACTGCGTGGCCTGGGCGTCCGGATCCTCGGGATCCGGCCGGTTCGTGTTGACCGTGCCCGGCTCTCCGGGTGAGGGCCTCGACGTGGTGTCGATGTCTCCGGACGGCACCACGGCCGGTGCCTCGGGCGGGATCGACCCGGCCGCCGGCGGCGGAGGACCGGTCGGGCTGGCCGTCGTGCCGGCCACCGAATCGTTGGCGATCGCGCCGGTCTTCTCGAGCACCGTGATGTGATCCAGCACGGTCTGGTTGGCGTCCGAGGCGAGCTGTCGCACCAGCGAGTTGCGCGTCTGGTTCCGTACCGCTCCGATCACCGGGAAGATCTTGCCGTGCGCGGACCGCAGGAGGTTCGCCCACGTCTTCGCGTAGTCCTGGTTCGACGCCGCCGTCATCTGCTGCAGCCAGCCCTGCTGCTGATCGGTCGGCTGGTTCGGCAGCTCGACGCCGAGGTCCCGCGCGACGACCCGTACCCGCTTGTCGAGGTCGGTGTGGCCGACGATCAGGTGGTTGGCCGCCTCCTTCATCGGACCGCTGGGGAAACGCTCGAGCGCCTGCTGCGCCGCGGGCAGCTCCCACAGACCGGCCAGCCGCACACGGACGATCAGGTCGCGGTCGGCGGCGGTCAGCGGGCCCAGCGGGTCGGTACGGTCCCGGCGGCGAGGTTTGCCTGCCCGGTACCCGAGCGGTCGGTGTACGACCACACGGGGAACGCGAGCACGCTGAGCGTTCCGACGAGTGCCACGATGACGAGGGCCGTACCGTTGATACGCCGCAAAGGTGCCTCCCGGGGGATACCAACTGGTCGTTGGGAATCTGTACTTGGCCAGCGCCAGGAGATACATGCGGGACGGCGGGGATGTTCAACAGTCGATGTTTAATCTCTCACGAGCCCTGTTCAGACTGGACACGGCCACTGTTTCAGACCGGGATCGGCCACTCCACACCCCGTGTCAGGCCCCCGGTTCGAGCTCCCGCAGGATGGCCTGACCCGCAGCCCGGTGTTCGGCGGCCGCGGCCGGATCCATCGCGTCGAGCACGGCCGCGATCCCCTCGTGGGCCAGCGCCTCCTCGTTCCGGTAGCCCAGTTCCGGGGCCAGCTCCAGCGCCTGCCGGTGCAGCCGCAGGGCCTGGTCGGGCAGGCCCGCCAGCCGGCAGGTCTCGCCGTAGCCGTTGAGGAAATGGATCTTCCAGTGTTCCTCGAACAGCTGGTCAAGCAGCGCGAACGCCTCCTCGTGCCTGGCCAGCGCCTCCTCGTACCGGCCCATCTGCCGCAGCGCGACGCCCAGGCAGTTGAGGCACCACGCCTCGTTGTGCTTGTGGCCGTCCTCGCGGGCCAGCGCCAGCGCCTGGTGCAGGTGTTCCACGGCCTCGTCGGGCGCTTCGCGGGCGATGGCCACGCCGAGCGTGATCCGGGCCGTCAGCGTGGGCGGCCACGCGGGGTCGGCGTGCGGGGTGTCCAGGGCCTCGCGGGCCAGCAGCGCGGCCTCCTCGCGCTGGCCCAGCTGCAGCATCGCCCAGGCCTCGTACGCGGTCGCGTGGGCCGTGCCCATCGGGCAGCCGGCGTCCGCGTACAGCTTCCCCGCCAGCCGGAAGAGTCCGAGCGGCTCCTCGACGTACCCCTCGTCCCAGCCGAGGTAGCCGCGGCGCATGGTCAGCTCGGCCTCCGACAGGGTGTCTCCCGCCTGTGACACCAGCGGCGCCGCCGCCTCGTACGCGGCGCCGGCCTCCGCCATCCGGCCCGCGTTGTACCGCGCGAAGCCCAGGTCGCTGTGCGCCTCGGCCAGTTGCAGCGGATCGCCCAGGCGCTGCGCGGCGGCCAGCGACCGCTCGAAGAGGCCGTTGAGCATCGTGGTGCCGCAGCGCCGCGCGAAGTACGACCGCATGAAGCGCGGCAGCTCGCACACGTGCGTGTCGGCCCCGGCGGCGTCCGCCGCCTCGAAGGCGGCGAGCAGGTTCGTGTACTCCGTGCCGAACCAGGCGAGGGCCGCGTTCTTGTCGGTGAACCGCGGCAGGTCGGCCGGGGCCCGGCCCGCGGCGGCCGCCCGGCTCAGGGACAGGAACGGCATCGCGGCGTCGGCGGCGGCCGCCGTGTGTACGTAGTAGTCGAGCACCCGGCCCAGCGCCCGCTCCCGCTCCGCCGATGAGTCCTGCTCCGTGGTGGCCCGGCGCGCGTGCTGGTGCACCAGGTCGTGCAGCCGGTAGCGGCCGGCCGCCGGCTGCTGGACGAGATGCGTGTCGAGCAGGTCCTCCAGCGTCGCCCGGGCGTCGCGCAGCGGCACGTCCGCCAGCGCCGCCGCCACGTACTCGTCGAAGGACGAGCCCGGCAGCAGGCCCAGCAGCCGGAACAGGCGGCGCTGGGCCCGGTCCAGCTGCCGTACGGACATGGCGAACGCCGCGCTGAACGCGGCGTCGAACTCACCCGCGCCCTCCGACATCCGCTCGACGAGGATGCCCACGGTCCAGCCCGGCCGGTGCCGCAGCCGGGCCGCGGCCAGTCGCAGGGCCAGCGGCAGACGGCCGCACAGCCGCAGCACCTCGGCCGCCGCCTGAGGTTCCCGGGCCAGCCGCCCGTCGGGCCCGCTGGGGTCGCCGCTGGCCCGGGCCAGCAGCTCCGCGCTCTCCTGCTCGCTCAGCACGTCCAGCGACACCGGGGGCACCTCGTCCAGGCCCAGCAGCCGGTTGCGGCTCGTGATCACGGCGACGGAGGGGCCGGCGCCGGGCAGCAGCGGGCGGACCTGGTCGGCGTCGGCGGCGTTGTCGAGGACCACGACGGCCCGCCGGCCCGCCAGTTCGGACCGCCAGTAGGCGGCGAGCGGCTCGACTCCCCCCTCCTGCGGGATCCTCTCGGAGGGGGCGTCGAGCGCCGCGAGCAGCGCCCGCAGCGCGGGCTCGGGATCGAGCGGGCTCTGCCCGTCGGTGAATCCGTGCAGGTCCAGATAGAGCTGGGCGTCCGGGTAGTCGGCGGCCAGCCGGTGCGCGGCGTGCACCGCCAGACAGGTCTTGCCGACGCCCGCCATGCCGTCGACGGCGACCACCCGGCTGCTGTCCACCGCGGCGAGCACGGCGGCGAGCCCGGCCTCGCGTCCGGTGAAGTCGGGCACGTCGCGCGGCAGATCGTTGCGGGGCGGGCGCGGGGCCCCGGCGGGCGGCGACGGTGGCTGGACCTGACGGCTGGTCTTCGGGGGCGCCGGCAGGGGGTTCGAGGCCCGTTCCCACAGGGGGCGCAGCGGGCGCGGGTCGCGCTTGACGAGGCGGCAGAGCGCGATCACCGCGGGCCAGGGCGGCACCGTCCGACCGCTGAGGTAGCGCGACAGCGACGACGAGCTGAGGCCCGTGTCCCGCGCGAGGGCTCGTACGCCGCGCCCGGACACCTCCTGGAGCAGGCGCAGCCGGGCGGCCAGTTCGTCCTGCGGGTCGTGCGGGTTGACTCTTGCCGTCCGCGGTTGCGCAACCACCGTTCCCCCGCCTCCCTGTCCCACCCCGGCGGAAACTTCCCGGGCCGAGTCGTCGCTGTTCAAGGCCGTTTCAGCTGTCCCACGGTGTCCCAGCGCCGTCGTCATGGCAAGCCCACGCGGCTGTTATGGAGTCACGCCCCGAGAGAACGGGGCACCGACCCGGAAGAGGAGAACGAGATGCAGTCTCGTATGCAGAACCCCGCCGTCGTCCTGTCCGACGCGATGCAGCCCATCCAGGCGCTCTCCAAGGCCGTGTACTCCGGCGGGGTGGAGAAGGAGACGCTGGAGCTGGTGCATCTGCGGGTCAGCCAGATCAACGGCTGCAGCGCCTGTGTCGACGGCGGCGCCAAGACGGCCCGAAAGGCCGGAGTGAGCGACGAGCGCCTCGCCACGGTCGCCGCCTGGCGGGAGGCCCCGTACTTCACCGAGGAGGAGCGGGCGGCGCTCGCGCTGGCCGAGGCCGCGACGCGGCTGGCCGACCGTCCCGACGCGGTGAGCGACGAGATCTGGGACACGGCCGCCGGCTACTTCGACGAGAAGCAACTGGCCGCGATCATCCTGATGATCGGCGTCACCAACCTGTACAACCGGCTCAACGCCACGACCCGGCAGATCGCCGGCGCATGGGGATGAGGGGTGCGGGGTGAGAGGTGCGGGGTGAGGGATGGGGGGGCGATGGTCCCGGCCGGCGTGCGCGAACCCGTCGGCCGGGACCGCACCCCTCGGTTCCGTTCACGCTTCGCCACCTCCTCACGCCGACACCCCGAGACTCCGACAGCCATCGTCCGACGCCCCGACAGCCATCGAAGGAGCGCCCGTGTCCACCGCAGCCGACGCCGAGTCCACCGCGGCGAACAGCTCGTACCGCGACGTCCTGCTGCGCAACCCGCGGATGGCCGGCCTGCTGCTGGGCGATCTGCTGGCGAACGCAGGGACGGGCATGCTGATCGTCGCGATGCCCGTGCAGACACTGGCCATTCACGGGACCGTGGACGAGGCGCTCGCGATCGGGATGGTGGAGGCGGCGCCGTTCCTGCTCTCCACGGTGCTCGCCCTGGCCATCAGCCTGGGGCGGTTCTCCGCGCCCCCGCGACTGCTGCTGCTCGCGGACTGTGCGCTGCGCGCCGTCGCCTTCACCGGCCTGGGCGTGCTCGCGCTGGCGGACCGGCTCACGCTGCCCGTGCTGATCGGCGGGCTGCTGCTGGGCAGCACCTGCCGGATGGCGGGCTCCAGCAGCCGACGGCTGCTGGCCACCTCGATGGTGGACGACGCGGACCTGTTCGCCGTCAACGGGCTGCTGGGTCTTGGCAGCAACCTCGCGCTGTATGTCGTCGGGCCGGTGACCGGCGGGCTCCTGGTGGCGTGGGCCGGTGCCGGCTGGGCGCTGTTCGCCGACGCGTGCGGGGCGCTGATCCTGCTGGCGTCGGTGCTGTGGTGCGTGCCGCGGGCGTCCGCAGTCCGCGCGGCGGGCGGGCGAGGGCCGCGGCGCGAGTCGGGGTGGCGGATCCTGCGGCGGCGACCGGTGGCCGGGCGCCTGCTCGTGGTCGTCTTCTTCTTCAACTTTCTCTACATGCCGATCGAGGTGGCCCTGCCGCTGTACGTGCGGGGGACGCTGCACACCGGCGCGTCCGGCCTGGGTCTGCTCTGGACCGCGCTGGGCGTCGGGGCGCTCGCGGGCGCCGCGCTGGTCGACCGGCTCCGCAACCTCCCCCAGCGCCCGCTGCTCGTGGCGATCATCGCGCTGTGGGCGCTGTGCCCGATCGCGCTGGCCGGCGTCGCGCATCAGGTCGCGGCCATGGTCGTCTTCGGCATCGGCGGACTGGTCTGGGCTCCGTTCACCCCCATCGCGTACAGCTTCCTGCAGTCCGGCCTCGACCCCGGCGAGCAGCAGCCGGTGGTCACCCTCTGGACGACGGGCTCGACGGTCGCCGCCCCGCTCGGCCTGCTCGCCGGCGGCCCGCTGATCGCCCTGACGGGGATCCACACCAGCCTGGTCCTCTCCGGTCTCATGACCCTGCTGCTGGCGCCGCTGGCGGCTTGGGGCGTGCTGGCACGGGCGGGGGACCGGAGAGAAGTTTCGCCCTGACGCCCTGACGCCCTGACGCCCTGTGAGGTGAGGTGAGGTGACAGGCGGCGCCCGGTGAGGTGAAGCGACAGCCTGCGCCCGCAAAGCGCCTCAGCGCCAGGCGGCCGGCCGTCGCACGCGCTTCGGCAGAGCGCCGACCCGCTCGTACCCGTCGACGGCGACAGTCAGTCCGGGCGCGATCTCCGTGAAGCCCGCGTCGCGCACCAACGGCAGGCCGCTCGTGGTGAGTTGGGCCCAGCGTGCCGGGTCCGGGGTGCGGACGGCGAGCGGGAAGCCCGCCTCGCGCCAGGCCGTGCGCTCCTCGTCCGACAGCTCCCACCAGGCCAGTTGGGCGCCGTGGCCCGCCTGGGCCATCGCCTTGCCGGCCGACATGTCCAGGTCCGGGCTCAGCCACAGCACGGGCGCGGACAGGTCCGCGTCCACCGGCGGTTCCGGGTCGTCCAGGTCCGTGCCGGAGACCTGGAGACGGGCCAGGTCCTTGGGCCAGCCGTCCAACGGGACCGGCGGGAAGACGCGGACCTCGGCCGAGCTGCCGGTGACCGTGATGCCGGGCAGCGCTTCGGCCCGCCGCCACTCGGCGCCGCGCGCCCGCCGGACGACCTTGCGGATCCGGGCGTCCTGCCAGTCCCGCATCGCCTGCGCCCACTCGCCGTCGCCGAGCGACCGCTCGTCGCTGAGGATCACCAGAACGGCACGGGCCGCGGTCTCCAACGCGTCCGTACGCGCCGGAGGATCGGTCCGCTCGATACGGACGACCAGGGGCAGCACGAACTGCGGTGCCTCGTCGCGGGCGGTCTGCTCGTGCCGGAAGGGGCTGTCCTGCGCTCCGGCACCTGAGTCGGTCGTCCGGCCGGTATCGGAGTCGGTCGTCCGGCCGGCACCGGAGGTGGTCGTCTGGTCGCTGCTCACGCCCTCCAGTCTGCCAGGCGGAAGATCGGTCCCTGGCGGACCGGAAGATCGGCTCCTCTGGCCGGTTCCTCTGCGCGCACCCGAACGTACGGGCGAGGATGGCCCGCATGAATCGCGAGTTGCTGCTTGAAGGGGTCGGCCGCCGTTACGGTCTCGGCGGCGCCCCATGGGTCCTGCGCGGCGTCGACCTCACGCTGGCCCCGGGCACCCTGACGCGCGTCGAGGGCGCCAACGGCACCGGCAAGTCGACCCTGTTGCGCCTGCTCGCCGGGATCGACGCCCCCACCGAGGGCCGTATCACCGGCCGCCCGCGCACCGCGTACGTCCCCGAGCGCTTCCCGGCCGCCCTCCCCTTCACCGCGGCCGGCTATCTGATCCACCTCGGCAGCATCCACGGTCTCTCCCGTGCGGAGGCCGCCCATGCCGCGGTCGAGTGGCTGGAACGCCTGGGCGCCGCCGAGTACGCGCGTACGGCGATGTCGGAACTCTCCAAGGGCACCAGCCAGAAGGTCGCAGTCGCCCAGGCCCTGCTCGCCGAACCGGAGCTCCTGGTCCTCGACGAGGCCTGGTCCGGCCTCGACATGGCCGCCCGCGCGGTGCTGGAGCGGGCGGTGCTGGAGCGCACGGCCGCCGGCGGCACGGTGGTGTTCGTCGACCACGATCCGCGGCGGCTGGCGGGGGTGCCGGATGCGACGTACGCGGTGGTCGACGGCAACCTGCGGACGGTTACGGGGAGTTCGGCGCCGCGGGACTCGTACGTCGTAGTCGAGGTCCAGGGGGCGACGGGTGCCGAGCCGCCCGCCGAGGTGGCACGGCTGACGGTGTCCGTCGAGGAACCGGGGCCCGGAAGGCTCCGCCTCACCGTCCCCGAGTCCCACTCGGACACCGTCCTGCGGACCCTGCTGACGGCTCGCCCGCCGTGGCACGTGGTGAGCGTGGGGGAGGCGGCAGGGCAGCACGGAGTATCGACGCCCCGCCCCGCCGACACCGCCACTGGTCTCGATGTCGAGGTCCGCTCATGACCGCCCTCCGCCCCCTCCTCCGCTACCAGGCGGCCCTTCTGCTGCGCTCGCAGCGCTGGCTGCCGCCGGTCATCCTGTACGCGGCGTTCCTGGCCGTCGGAGTCCAGACGGGCCAGCCGGTGCTGGACTCGCTCGGTTACGCGGCCGCCGCCGTACTCCCCGTCGCCGCCTGGTTCGTACGGATCTGCGCCACCAACGAGCCTCCCGCGGCGCGGAGTTGTGTGGGCGCGGCGGCCGGGCCCGCGCGGGCGCATCTGGCCTGCCTGCTCACGGCGTTCGGGGCGGCGGGGCTGCTCGGGGCGGTGGCGACGGTCGTCGTGACGGTGGTCAGCGACCCCGCGAGCACGGATCACCGGACGCCCGTACCCGCCGTACCGGCGGGCGGCGCCGGGCTGCTCGCCGCGCTGGTGTGCGCCCTGCTCGGCACGGCTGTCGGCGCGCTCACGACCTGGCCGCTGCTGCGGTCCGCGGGGCGGGCGGTTCCGGCGACGCTGCTCGGGGCGGTGCTGGCGCTGGTGGTGACGGGGTCGCCTGCGCGGGCGGCGATCAGCGACCTGGTGACGGGGTCGCAGGCGGGGACGGTACCGGTACCTTTGCTGCCGCTGATCGGTGCCGGCGCTGTGGCAGCGGCGGCCATTGCGGTGGCTTGCGCGCTCACCACCCGCCGGGGCTGATCGCGGTCACCCGGAGCAGGCCGTGCGCTGGGCCTCCTGCCACTCGCAGACGGGGCACAGGGTGATGCCCTTGTACGACTCCGGGTACTCGGTGGGCTTGCGGCACAGGACGCAATCGGCAAGGGGCTCCGCGACGCGCTCCGCGGGAGGGCCGGTAAGCGACGTGCGGGTTGTGGTGGCCTGGTCGCGCAGTTCCCCGCGCCCCTCACGGGGCGCAGGGTCCTCGGAGCCGCAATAGTCACTCATGCTTTCAGCGTAGGACGGGTTCGTTACGCCGCGTCGAGGCGGGCCTGCTCCTCGGCCGACAGCTTCAGCTCCGTCGCGGCGACCGAGTCGCGGATGGTCTCCGGGCGGGAGGAGCCCGGAATCGGGATCACCACCGGAGCCTTGGCGAGCATCCATGCCAGGCACACCTGCTGGGGGCTCACCCCGTGTGTCTGCGCCACGTCCGCGAACACCGCGAAGCGCGAGCCCAGTTCGCCGGCCTGCGAGATCCCGCCCAGCGGACTCCACGGCAGGAACGCGATACCCAGCTCCGCGCACAGCTCCAACTCCCGCTCGCTGGAACGGAACGCGGGCGAGAACTGGTTCTGCACGCTCACCAGCCGGCCGCCGAGGATCTCGTTGGCCTGCCGGATCTTGTCGGGGTCGGCGTTGGAGATGCCCGCGAAGCGGATCTTGCCCGCGTCCAGCAGATCGCGGATCGCCCCGACCGACTCGGCGTACGGGACCCTCGGGTCCGGCCGGTGGAACTGGTAGAGCCCGATGGCCTCGACGCCGAGCCGCTCGAGCGACGCGTCGCAGGCCTTCTTCAGGTACTCGGGCGAACCGTTCAGTGTCCACGAGCCGTCGCCCGGACGCAGATGACCGCCCTTCGTCGCGATCAGCACGTCCGAGGTGTCGCCGCCGTACCCGGCCACCGCGCGGGCGATCAGGGACTCGTTGTGGCCGACCTCGTCAGCGTGCAGGTGATACGCGTCCGCGGTGTCGATCAGCGTCACGCCCGCCTCCAGCGCGGCGTGGATCGTCGCGACCGAACGCGCTTCGTCGGGGCGCCCCTCGATGGACATCGGCATACCGCCCAGACCGATCGCTCCGACCTGGACGTCACCGATGGTGCGTGTCTGCATGGAGGTTCCTCCTGGGATTCTTTCGGTACGCTCCAGCCTCCACCGTGACGTTTCAACCGTCCAACAAAAGAATCCGATCGCTTTGAGCGGCTGTGCCGATGAATCGGGCCGGGTCGGATCAGATCAGACAGGGCGGATCGGGCCGGATCAGATCAGGTCCGACACCTTTACGAACCGGTACCCGCGCTTCCGCAGCTCGGGCACGATCGTCCGTACGGCCTCCTCGGTCGCCGGAGCCGCACTGCGCGTGCAGTGCATGACTACGACGGAACCGGGCCGCACCCCGTCCAGCACCTCCCGCGCCACGGCACCCGCGTCCTTCGCGAACGCGTCCCCGCTCACCACGTCCCACTGCACGGCCGTCACGCCGGTCGCGCGCAGCGCGTGCAGCGCGCGGCGGTCGTAACACCCGCCGGGGAAACGGAAGTACGGCATGGGGTGCTCCACGCCTGCCTTGCGGAACGCCGTGAACGCCCGCTCCACGTCCGCCCGCATCCGTGACTCGGGGACCGTCGGCAGTCCGTAGCAGTCGTCCGTGAAGGCGTAGTGGCTGTAGGAGTGGTTGGCGATCTCGAAGAGGGGGTCGCGTCCGATGGCCCGTGCCTGCGTCGGGTACTCCTCTGCCCACCGGCCCGTCATGAAGACGGTTGCCGGGACCTTCAGGTGCCGCAGTGTCGCGATGAGCTGGGGATTGTCGAAGCGCTCGCCTGCGGCTGCCCGTGGGCCCTGGTCGGCCGTCATGTCGGCGTCGAAAGTGAGGGCGACGGTCTTGCCGTGGGTGCGGGGGGCGTTCTTGAAGACCGGGGTGAGGCCGGCGGGGCCGGGGGCCATGGTGGGCGGCCGGGAAGGCGTGGCAACGGTGGAGGGTTTGGTGATGACCGCGCGAGGGGCTGCTGAGGTGCCGCAGGAGGTGAGGGCGGCTCCCAGTGCGCAGGCGGCGATGACTCTCCGTACAAAGGTGTTCACGGAGCGACGTTAACCGGATGGGTTGGAGTATCCGGTTATGTCGCGCTCGGTGTCGGGCGTGCGCGATGAAGGCGGTCCAGGTGGCGGGGGAGCGGGCGAGGGCAGGGCTCAGCTGTCCGCCAGCAGCCGCTTCCGGCACTCCGCCACGTCGAAGTCCGCCTTCGGGTACTGCGGGTCCAGGGCCGTCAGGTGTTCCAGGAGCAGTCTGCTGACCGCCCAGTTCCGGTACCACTTGCGGTCGGCCGGGACGAGGTGCCAGGGGGCGTCGTCCGTCGCGCATCGCTCCAGGGCGAGCTCGTAGGCGTCCTGGTAGGCGGGCCACAGGGCCCGGTCGTCGATGTCCGCGGGGCTGAACTTCCAGTGTTTGCGTGGGTTGTCCAGGCGCTTCAGGAGGCGGCGCCGCTGTTCCTCGTACGAGATGTGCAGGAAGCACTTGACGACGGTGACGCCGTCGTTCGTGAGGGACTTCTCGAAGTCGTTGATCTGGGCGTAGCGGGTCTCGATCTCGGTGCGCGGGACCAGTTCGCGGACCCGGGCGGCGAGGACGTCCTCGTAGTGGGAGCGGTCGAAGATGCCGAACTCGCCGGGGCGGGGGAGCGCCCTTCTGACGCGCCAGAGGAAGTTGTGCCTCAGCTCCTCGCGGGTCGGCGCCTTGAAGGCGTGGATGCGGCAGCCGGCGGGGTTGAAGAGGCCGATGACGTGCTTGACCGTGCCGCCCTTGCCGCTGGTGTCCATGCCCTGGAGGACGAGGAGGATCCGGCGCTGGTCGCCTGCCGTGCTCGCGGCCCAGAGGCGTTCCTGCAGGTCGGCGAGGGGTTCGCCCATCCGGGTCGTGGCGGCGAGACCGGCGGTCTTGGACTCGGGGGCCATGGCGCCGCCCGGGGTCGCCGAGGAGTCGTACCCCGAGAGGGCGATCCGTTCGCCGACGGGGACGCGCAGCAGCTCACGCAGGGTGGCGTTCTCGGCCTTCCGCCTGCTGTCCTTCCTGTCCTTCTTGGTCATCGCGCGCCCCTCAGGTCGGTTCTCTCCATGGTGACCGGTCGGTGTGGCCCTCGTCTCACACGGGCCCGGGGGCGTCACGCGCCTTCGTCGACGTACGCACCACGGAGGGGACTCCGAGCCTCCTCGACCTCATGCGGAAGGAGGCGGTCGGCGGCAAGAAGTGAGTCCCCTGAGTCCCCTCCGGGCGCGGGGCGGCTACCTCCGCCAGGGCCCCGTCACCGCGAACGTCGTCCCCGGTGTGTAGCAGTTCACGTACATCGTCCTGCCGTCGGGCGAGAAGGCGACGCCCGCGAACTCGCCCCACTCCGGGGCCTCGGGCGTGCCGATGTTCTGCCGGTTGCGGGCCATCGCGTACACCTCGCCGCGCCGCGTCACGCCGTACACGTGCTGTGCCCCTTCGCCGTCCTCGCAGACCATGAGGCCGCCGGTGGGGGCGAGGCAGATGTTGTCGGGGGACTCGCCGGGGAGCTGTACGTCCGTGTCGGGCCCGAAGACGATCACGAGCGTGAGACGGCGGGCGGCGGGGTCGTACCGCCAGATCTGGCCGAAGTGGTCGGCGGCCGAACCCTCGTCGGCGTGCGCGAAGGACGAGACGAAGTAGACACACTTCCCGCCCCAGTAGCAGCCCTCCAGCTTCTGCGCGTGGGTGATGCCCTTGGGGCCGAAGTCCTGGAAGCGGATGGGGGTTTGGGCCGCCAGGGGGTCCGGGACGTCCACCCACTCGATGTGGTCGAAGGTCGCGCCGGTCTCCTGGATCGAGGAGAGGTCCGGTACGCCCGGCACGCGCATCGCCTGGAGCCGGCCGCCCGCGCGGAGCGAACCGCGGCCGCCCTCCGGCTTGTTGGGCAGGAAACGGTAGAAGAGGCCGAAGGGCTTCTCGAAGGCGTCCTCGGTCTCGTAGACGATGCCGCGCTCCGGGTCGACGGCGATCGCCTCGTGCTGGAAGCGGCCCATCGCGGCGAGGGGTTCGGCGCCCGTGCGGTGCGGGTTCGTCGGGTCGACCTCGAAGATGAAGCCGTGGTCCTTGGTGTAGCCGTTCGTGCCGGCCTTGTCCTCGGTCTCCTCGCACGTGAGCCACGTGCCCCAAGGGGTGGGCCCGCCCGCGCAGTTGACGGCCGTACCGGCGATCGCGACCCGCTCGCCGAGCACGTGCCCGTGCGCGTCGAGCGTCAGCGCCGTACAGCCGCCCTTGCCCATCGGGTCGTACGTGAGGCCCTGGACCGTCGGGACCGGGATCCGGCCGGTGTTGCGGTTCTCGTGGTTGCGGACCAGGTGGACGCGGCCGTGTCTGCCGGCGAAGGCGGCCATGCCGTCGTGGTTGCTGGGCACCCGGCCCTCGCCGGAGAGCAGCTGGTCGCCCTCGCGGGACAGCACCCGGTAGCGGAAACCTTTCGGCAGGTCCAGCAGGCCGTCCGGGTCGGGGATCAGGGGACCGTATCCGGTGTGGCCCAGCGCGGCGGCCGTACCCGTGAAGAGCTCCGACAGGGCTCCGGTGAAGGCGATGCCCACTCCCAGGGCACCGGAGCGGGCGAGCACTTCGCGTCGTGTTGCGGACATGGGGCAACCTTCCTGTTGGCGGACAGGAGAATGTGACCCGCCTGTGTGTATCACGCCGCCTGGAACACGTGAACCACGCGCGTAGCGTGGCGTTCTCACGGAGTGTCAGATGACCCGGATGGCGGGGGAGTTGGCGTCGTCGCCGCTGTCTCCGGCGCCTGCGGGTTGTCCGTCCTGTCGGCCTCGTCCAGCTGCCGCTCGTCTGTCCCGTCGGCCTCGTTCAGTTGGCGGTTGTCCGCCGCGTCGGCCTCGTCCAGCTGTCGGCTGCCCGTCCTGTCGGCTTCGTTCAGCTGCTGGGTGTCTGTCCCATAAGGCTCGTTCAGCGGTTGGGTGTCTGTTCCGTAAGGCTCGTTAAGCACTTGGGTATCTGTCCCATGAGCCTCGTTCGTCCGCTGGAGCTCCGTCCCACGGGCGTCGTTCGCCGGTCGTCCGTCCGTCCCGTGCGGCTCGTTCGGCTGCTGCGCCCGCTCCAGGAAGCGCAGCAACTCCACCGGGAACGGCAGTACGAGCGTGGAGTTCTTCTCGGCCGCGACCGCCACCACGGTCTGCAGCAGCCGCAGTTGGAGCGCGGCCGGCTGCTGGGACATCACCCCGGCGGCCTCCGCGAGCTTCTTCGACGCCTGGAGTTCCGCGTCGGCGTTGATGATCCGGGCCCGCCGCTCACGGTCGGCCTCGGCCTGCCGGGCCATCGACCGCTTCATCGCGTCCGGCAGGGACACGTCCTTGATCTCGACGCGGTCGATGGAGACGCCCCAGTCCACGGCCGGGCTGTCGATCATCAGCTCCAGGCCCTGGTTGAGCTTCTCGCGGTTCGACAGGAGGTCGTCGAGGTCGCTCTTGCCGATGATCGACCGCAGTGACGTCTGCGCCATCTGGGAGACCGCGAAGCGGTAGTCCTCGACCCGGATGATCGCGTTCGCCGCGTCGACCACCTTGAAGTAGACGACGGCGTCGACGCGCACCGTGACGTTGTCCCGGGTGATGCCCTCCTGCGCGGGCACCGGCATCGTCACGATCTGCATGTTCACCTTGTGCAGTCGGTCGATCGCGGGGATCACCAGCGTGAACCCCGGAGGGCGCGGCGATCCGAGCAGGCGCCCGAGCCTGAGGACCACGCCCCGCTCGTACTGCTTGACGATCCGTGCCGCCGCCGCGAGGTACACGACCCCGACGGATCCGGCCGTCGCGGCCGCGACCAGGAGTTCCTGGAGCATGACGACCCCCTGTCAGTCGAGTCGCCGCTTTTGTCATCATTTTAACGATATGCCTGGTCCGAGGCTCCGGTCGAGCCTCGGACCAGGTCCTACCGCGTCTACGGCGTTACGGGGGCTACGGCGTCGTGACCTTCACCGGCTCCGTCCCCGTGGCACTGTGCCGCTCCGCCCAGTTCTCCAGCGCCGTCCTGCACGCGTGGTCCAGGTGGTGCAGCCCCGCCAGGTCCAGCACGACCGGCCGGTCCTGGGGCAGCGCCTCCAGACTGTCGAGTATCTTCGGCAGCCGCAGGAACGTGGCATTGCCCGACAGGTACGCCTGCACGGGCCCCGCTCCCTTGTCTATGACCTCCAGCTTGATGTGCGAGGCCTCCCAGGCGGTCTTGGCGACCGCGAGGGCCAGACCGATCAGCACGCCCTCGAACATGCTCACCGCGACGATCGACACGGCCGTGACGACCAGGATCAGTGCCTCGCCCCGGTGCTCGCGCCACAGCGCCGCGATCTCACGCAGCGGGATGAGCTTCCAGCCCGCGTGGACGAGGATGCCCGCGAGCGCCGGCAGCGGAATGTAGGCGAGCACGGCCGGCAGCAGCGCCGCGAACAGCAGCAGCCACACACCGTGCAGCACCCGGGACGCCTTCGTCCGCGCGCCCGCCTGTACGTTCGCCGCGCTGCGCACGATCACGGCGGTCATCGGCAGCGCGCCGAGCAGCCCGCAGACCGTGTTGCCGGCGCCCTGCGCCATCAGTTCCTTGTCGTACTCGGTGCGCGGCCCGTCGTGCAGCCGGTCCACGGCGGCGGCGCTGAACAGCGACTCCGCCGAGGCGATCAGCACGAACGCCAGGATCGTGCCGAGCACGCCCACGCTCGCCAGCTCGCCGACTGCCTCGAGCCCCGGCAGCTGGATCGAGTCGAGCAGTCCCTGGACCTCGACGGTCGCCACGGGCAGGCTGAACACCAGCGTCACGAGCGTGGCGAGCGCGACCGCGCCGAGCGCCCCCGGCACCGTACGCACCTTCTGCGGCAGGTGCTTCCACAGCACGAGTACGGCGATGGTGCCGGCCCCGAGCCCGAACGAGGCCAGCGCCTCGGTGGACCCGGCGGAGTCGGCGATCAGGCCGGGCAGCCCGGCCAGCTTGCCCAGACCCGAGGCGGGCGCCTCCGTGCCGGCCACCGAGTAGAGCTGTCCCGCGATCAGGACGAGTCCGATCCCGGCCAGCATGCCCTCGACGACGGCCACCGAGATGGCCCGGAAGTATCGCCCCAGCTTCAGGGCGCCCATGGCGAGTTGGATCAGCCCCGTGGCCAGCACGATGACTCCGAGCACGGGCAGTCCGTACTCGCGCACGGCCTCGAAGACCAGCACGGTCAGACCCGCGGCCGGACCCGAGACCTGCAGGCTGCTGCCGGGCAGCAGCCCGGTGACGAGCCCGCCCACGATGCCGGTGACCAGGCCGAGTTCGGCCGGTACACCCGAGGCCACGGCGACGCCCACGCACAGCGGCAGGGCGACGAGGAAGACGACGAGCGATGCGGCGAAGTCCTGCCGCAGGAAGGGGAACTTCGTTCGGTTGCTTGCGGTGGTGCCCATGGTGCTGCTCACAGCTCCTCGAAGGAGTCGGCCCGCACGTCGTGCGCGCGTACGGAGCCGGTGTGGACCTCGTAGAACCAGCCGTGCAGCCGCAGTTGACCGTCCGTCAGACGCCGTGCCACGCACGGGTAGGAGCGGAGGCGCAGCAGCTGCGTGAGTATGTGGCTCTGGACGGCCTCGGTGACGGTCGGATCCTCGACGGCCCCTTCGGGACGCGGAGTCGAGTGCGCCAGCCAGTCCCGTACAGCGGGTACGGCGGTCAGGTCCTCCCCGCGTACCAGCGCGCCGACGGCTCCGCAGTGGGAGTGGCCGCAGACGACGATGTCCGCGACCCCGAGCACCTCCACCGCGTACTCGATGGTGGCCGCTTCGCTGGTCGGCTGCGAAGAGGTGTGAGGGGGGACGATGTTGCCCGCGGTGCGCAACTCGAAGAGTTCACCGGGCCGGGCTCCGGTGATCAGGGCCGGGACGACCCGCGAGTCGGAGCAGGTGATGAACAGGACCTGCGGGGACTGGCCTTCGGCGAGGCGGGCGAACTCCTCCGGGCGGTCCGCGGACTGCTTGCGGAAGGAGCGTGCGTGATCGATGAGGGGCTGCATGTGTCAGTTCCTCCTGGCGCGCTTCGAGGGCGCGTCGGCGTACAAAACGGAGCGCATGCGGGTACGGCGACATGACCCCACGTCGACGCGCTCGGCGGACGTGGCGTGGTGAGGGTCGGTCAGGTCGGAGTCGCTTCGTGCCCGGTGGGGGGTCGGCTCAGCAGCGGAAGACCTGAAGCGCCGCTGAGGAGTGGGATATCGATGATCTCGTCGTGCGGTGGTGCGACGCGGGGGCCGCGCTGTGCGACGGGTCCTCGGCGCAGGCCGCGGGGTCCTTGCAGAGCAGGAAACGCACGGGTGCCTGAGGGGCGTGGTCCGCGACACGGATCCGGTCGCGGGTGCGCAGGGGACCGGTCGGGCTGTCCGAGTGCACGGTCTCGTCACAGGTGACGAACTCGGCCTCGTCCTTCGGGCCCATGGCATGTGTCTTGTGCGCGGAAGCGAACGCCGTGGTGGGGGCGGAGAGTTGCAGGGCCAGCAGGACGGCGGCGAGAACGACGAACAGCGTCCGGGCCGTCGTACCTCGTAACATGGGCCCCCTCCCGGCCGACTTCAGGTCAAGTACTCTCACGTCAACATGTACGTTAACGCGGCGAGTTGTTTGCAGGGTTAACTTAACGTTTCACCCTGAAGAGAGCCTGAAGAGAGCTGAACCGGGGCCGAAGAGGGCTGAAGAGGTCAGTCCTTCACCAGGGGCTTCGCGTCCCGCGCCAGGGCGGTGAGCCGGGATATCGCGCGGAAGTACTTCTTGCGGTAGCCCCCGTTCAGCATCTCCTCGCTGAACAGCCGGTCGAAGGGGAGTCCCGAGGCGAGTACCGGCACTTCGCGGTCGTACAGCCGGTCGGCGAGGACGACGAGCCGCAGCGCGGTGGACTGGTCCGGGACCGGCTGTACATCCGTGAGGCAGACCGCCTCGATCCCGTCGGTCAGCGCGCCGTACCGGCTGGGGTGGACCCGGGCCAGATGGTCGAGCAGATGCGGGAAGTCGTCGAGCGAGGCGCCCGGGGTGGCGTACGCGGCCTTGGTGACCTGCTCGTCGGAGTACGGGGCCGGGGCCTCGGGCAGCCCACGGTGGCGGTAGTCCTCGCCGTCGATGCGCAGCGCGCGGAAGTGCGCCGACAGGCCCTGGATCTCGCGCAGGAAGTCGGCCGCCGCGAAACGGCCCTCGCCGAGCTTGCCCGGCAGCGTGTTGGAGGTCGCGGCGAGCGCCACTCCCGCGTCGACCAGCTTGCGCAGCAGGCTGGACACCAGGACGGTGTCGCCCGGGTCGTCGAGCTCGAACTCGTCGATGCACAGCAGCCGGTGGCCGCTCAGCGTCTGCACGGTCTTCTGGAAGCCGAGCGCGCCGACCAGGTTCGTCAGCTCCACGAACGTGCCGAAGGCCTTGAGCGAGGGCTCCGCCGGGGTCGCGTGCCAGAGGGAGGCGAGCAGGTGGGTCTTGCCGACGCCGTAACCGCCGTCGAGGTAGACACCGCGCGGGCCGGCCGGGGCCTTCGCGGGCTTCTTGCCGAAGCCGAAGAAGCCGCGCCTGCCGGATCCGGAGCCGATGGCGTGCGCCCCGCCGAGTCCGGCTGCGAAGCCGTCCAGGACGCGTACGGCCTCGGTCTGGCTGGGCTGGTTCGGGTCCGGTATGTACGTATCGAAGCGGACCGAGTCGAAGCGCGGCGGCGGCACCATCTCGCCGACCAGCCGGTCCGCGGGGACGTGCGGCTCGCGGGCGCACAGGGACGACGGGGCCGCGTCGGCTATCGGGCCGAAACTGGAGGCGGTGGTGGAGGTTGACACGGTTCCCCACTCTACGGGCCGTGCCAGACTGCAGGACATGCGACGTCTGTTCCCTGTGACCGATGAGACAGCAGCCCGGGCCTCGGGCGGGACCCCCGGTAGGGATGGGGCGGACGGGGCGGATGGTACGGATCGGGCGGATCGGGAGTGGGGGCTGGAGGAGCTGGCTGAGGCGTATGCCTATCCGGCCGGCTCCGCGGGGCCCTCGGGCTCCACGGGTTCCCCGGGCCCCTCGGGGCGTCAGCCCTGGCTGCGGGCCAACATGGTCTCCACCCTCGACGGCGCCGCCCAGCACGACGGGCGTTCGCAGCCCATCTCCAGCGCCGCGGACATGCGGATCTTCGGCACGCTGCGGGGGCTCGCGGACATCGTGGTGGTCGGCGCGGAAACGGTACGGCAGGAGGGGTACCGCCCGGCACGCGCGCGTGAGGACTTCGCCGCGCTCCGGGAGGCGGCGGGGCAGGGCCCGGCCCCGGCGATCGCAGTGGTGAGCGCCAGCCTCGACCTGGACTTCTCGCTGCCGCTGTTCACGTCACCCCTGGTGCCCACGCTGTTGCTCACGGGTGCCGCCGCGGCGCCGGACAGGATCGCCGCCGCGGAGAAGGCCGGCGCCCAGGTCGTGATCGCGGGCGACGGCATGGGAGTGGACCCCGCACGGGCCGTACGCGCGCTCGCCGACCGGGGCATGTACCGGCTCCTGACCGAGGGCGGGCCCCGGCTGCTCGGCCAGCTGGTCGCGGCCGGGGTTCTCGACGAGCTCTGTCTGACGGTGTCCCCGATGCTCACAGCGGGTGACGCCCAGCGCATCGCGGGGGGTCCGCCGGTGGCGGTGCCGAGGCGGTTCGAGCTGACGTCCCTGCTGGAAGAGGCCGGGTTCCTCTTCAGCCGCTACCGTCGGACCTGACACATAGGCGGAATCACCCGTTCCGTATAGCTTTCGCCGGGCACACTAAATCTCGCAGGCCCCGTACTGTCACGGGGCAGGATGGTTTCCGCAGGGGCCTACGGACGGCCCACGGATGAGAAGGGCGCCTGTCGTGTTCACAAGCGTACTGATGATCGAGAAGGCCCTGACGTCCGCGGACGTGGAGTTCGTCACCACCTTGCACGGCGACGAGCAGGTCGCCTTCCATGTGCTGCTCCAGCCCCGCGGGGAACAGGCGGACCGGTTGCTGCGGGCCATCGACGACGTGGCGCTCGGCGAGCTGGACGAAGCGGCGCGCGAGCGGGAGACGCCCGAGGGCGAGGACGCCCTCAGTCAGGGGCAGAAGGCGCTCGCCGTGTCCCTGACGGCGCTGCGTTCGTCCGGCAACGAGGCGGACGGGCGGCTGATCGAGGATCATCCGCTGGATGCGCTCAAGGCGCTGGTCGACGAGATCGAGGCCGATGAGGTCATCGTGCTGACCGATCCCCACTATGTGGAGGAGTTCTTCCACCGGGACTGGGCCTCGCGGGCGCGGCACAAGGTGGGGGTGCCGGTGCTGAAGCTGTTCTCGCACAGCAAGGTGTGAGTGTGGGCTGCGCAAGGGTGTGAGTTTCGGCTGCGGGTGCGTGCGGGCTGGTCGCGCAGTTCCCCGCGCCCCTTACGGGGCCGCCCGGTCCCCGCGCTTTGACGGGGCCGCCCGCCCATCCCGAGGCCCTCGGGGGGCGCCTGTCTCTGCAGCGAATAAGCTGGGCGCGCTCACCGTCGTACCCGAATCCTGGGAGAAACACCTATGGCACCCGGCCTTCCCACCGCCATGGACCGACCGCACTTCATCGGCATCGGCGGCGCCGGAATGTCGGGTATCGCGAAGATCCTCGCGCAGCGTGGGGCCAAGGTGGCGGGCAGTGACGCGAAGGAGTCCGCGACCGCCGAGGCGCTGCGCGCGCTGGGCGCGACGGTGCACATCGGCCACGCGGCCGAGCATCTCGCCCCCGACGCGACCTGCGTCGTCGTCTCCTCGGCGATCCGCGCGGACAACCCGGAGCTGGCCCGCGCCGCCGAGCTGGGCATCCCGGTCGTCCACCGTTCGGACGCTCTCGCCCGCCTGATGGACGGCCTGCGCCCGATCGCGGTCGCGGGCACCCACGGCAAGACGACCACGACATCGATGCTGGCGGTGTCCCTTTCGACCCTGGGCCGCAGCCCTTCGTACGCGATCGGCGGCGACCTCGACGCCCCCGGCTCCAACGCCCTGCACGGCGAGGGCGAGATCTTCGTCGCCGAGGCCGACGAGTCGGACCGCAGCTTCCACAAGTACGCGCCCGAGGTGGCGATCGTGCTGAACGTGGAGCTGGACCACCACGCCAACTACGCGTCCATGGACGAGATCTACGAGTCCTTCGAGACGTTCGCGGACCGCATCACCGAGGGCGGCACGCTGGTGATCAACGCGGACCACGAGGGTGCGCGGGAGCTGACGCGCCGCGTGACCGCGTGTGACGTACGGGTGGTCACGTACGGCGAGTCGGAGGACGCGGACGTACGGGTCCTGTCCGTGGTCCCTCAGGGGCTGAAGAGCGAGGTGACCGTCGAGCTCGACGGCTCTCCGCTCACCTTCACGGTCTCCGTCCCCGGCCGTCACTACGCGCACAACGCGGTGGCGGCGCTGGCGGCGGGCGTGGCGCTGGGCATCCCGGCGGGCGAGCTGGCCCCGGCCCTCGCCTCCTACACCGGTGTGAAGCGCCGCCTCCAGCTGAAGGGCGAGGCGGCGGGCGTGCAGGTCATCGACTCGTACGCGCACCACCCCACGGAGATGACGGCGGACCTGGAGGCGATGCGGGCGGGTGCCTCCGGGCGCATCCTGGTGGTCTTCCAGCCCCACCTCTTCTCGCGCACCCAGGAGCTGGGCAAGGAGATGGGCGAGTCCCTGGCCCTGGCGGACGCCTCCGTGGTCCTGGACATCTATCCGGCCCGCGAGGACCCGATCCCGGGCGTGACGAGCGAGCTGATCATCGAGGCGGCGCGGGTGGCGGGCGCGGACGTGACGCCGGTGCACGACAAGGCGCGGGTGCCCGATGCGGTGGCGGGAATGGCGAAGCCGGGTGATCTCGTTCTCACCATGGGCGCGGGTGACGTGACGGACCTCGGTCCCGAGATCCTGGCCCGCCTGTCGAAGTAGCCGTACCTGTTGTGAGGGGTTGAGCTTCATGTCGTACGACATCGAAAAGCCGGACGAGCAGTGGCGCGCGGAGCTGAACCCGGCGGAGTACGCGGTCCTGCGCCAGGCCGGCACGGAGCCCGCGTTCACCGGCGAGTACACCGACACCAAGACGAAGGGCGTGTACTCCTGCCGTGCCTGCGGCGCCGAACTCTTCACCTCCACGGAGAAGTTCGAGTCGCACTGCGGCTGGCCGTCCTTCTACGACCCGAAGGAATCCGACGCGGTCGAGCTCATCGAGGACCGGTCGCACGGGATGGTGCGGACGGAGGTGCGGTGTGCTCGGTGCGGGTCGCATCTTGGGCATGTGTTCGAGGGGGAGGGCTATCCGACCCCGACCGACCAGCGGTACTGCATCAACAGCATCTCGCTGCGTCTGGCGGCTGACGAGGGCTGAGGCTCGGCCGGGCTGCGCCGCAGAAGCGTCTTCCCGGCAACACCTCGTCCCGGACGGCCACTTCGCGCACCGCTCCCGCAAGGTCCGCGCCTGACTCGCCGGTCACTCCGACCGGCTCTCAGGCCGGGCCCGTCACAAACTCAAAGGCCGTATTCGCTCCGCCAGGGCCGTGCAAGGATGTCGCCCGTGACCGGATCGTCTTCGTCGCCTGCCGCCGAGGGCACGCCTGGCGACCACGGCCTGGGTTCCCGTGCCGCCGCCGTGCTTGTGTTCGGGTCCTCGGCCGCGGTCCTGGTGGTCGAGATCGTCGCTCTGCGGCTGCTCGCTCCCTACCTCGGCCTCACCCTCGAGACCAGCACCATGGTGATCGGCATCGCCCTCTCCGCGATCGCCGTCGGCTCCTGGCTGGGTGGGCGCCTCGCCGACCAGGTCAATCCGCGCCGGCTCATAGGCCCCTCGCTCGGGGTGTCGGGAGCGGTCGTGGCGCTCACCCCTGCCGTGCTGCGCACCACCGCGGAGTGGGCAGCACCTCTGCTCTTGTTGATCGCTGCGGGGACCATCCTCGTGCCGGGCGCGCTGCTCTCCGCGGTGACGCCGATCGTCACCAAGTTGCGTCTCACCAGCCTTGCCGAGACCGGAACGGTGGTCGGCCGGCTGTCCGGCGTCGGCACCGTCGGCGCCATCGTCGGCACCGTGCTCACCGGCTTCGTCCTCGTATCGCGGTTACCGGTCAGCGGCATCCTGATCGGCCTCGGAACACTGCTGGTGGTCGGCGCGGCGCTGGCTGAGTGGCGTACGCGCGGGTGGACCGGCACCCCTGCCCTCACACTCGTGGTCATTGCGGGCGGCCTCGCCACCACGGTCGCTCCCGGCGCCTGCGACACGGAGACCAAGTACCACTGCGCACGGGTCGTCGCAGACCCCGACCGGGGCGGCGGCCGCACACTCGTCCTGGACGGCTTGCGGCACTCCTACGTCGATGTCGACGACCCGACCTTCCTGGAGTTCGAGTATGTGCGCGCCATCGCGTCGGTGGTCGATGCCGCCTTTCCCGAAGCTGAGCCACTCGCTGCCCACCACGTGGGCGGCGGCGGGCTCACCTTCCCCCGTTACCTCGCGGCCACGCGGCCCGGGACGCGCAGCCTCGTGTCCGAGATCGACGGCGGGGTCGTACGCATCAACCGCGAGCAACTCGGTCTGAGATCCGGAGGCGGTATCGACGTACGCGTCGAGGACGGCAGGCTCGGCCTGCGGCGACTGGACGCCGACAGTCGTGACCTCGTCGTCGGCGATGCCTTCGGGGGTGTCAGCGTGCCGTGGCACCTCACCACGGAGGAAGCGATGACTGACGTACGGCGGGTGCTCAACGAGGACGGCCTGTACGTCGCCAACCTCATCGATCACGGTGGTATGGCCTTCGCGCGTGCCGAAGCAGCCACCCTCCGCGAGACCTTCGAGCACGTCGCCCTCGTCGGCGAACCCGCCGATATCGGTCTCGACCCGACCGCCACCCCCGCGGGCGGCAACATGGTGGTGCTCGCCTCCGACCGGCCAGTCGACCTACGCGCGACCCAGGAGGCGCTGGACGCCCGGCGAACCGGCTGGAAGATCGCCGGCGGCGGCGACCTCACCTCCTGGATCGGCGATGCCCAAGTGCTCACCGACGACTACGCACCCGTCGACCAGCTCCTCCAGCCCTACAGTCCACGGAGCAGCCAGTGACAGGACACACGTCCAGGCCCCGCCGACGCACCTGAACAACGGATCGGGCCCTGGCTGTCATCAAACCCTGTCATCAGCCGCCATCAGTTGGTGCGGTGTGCGGGGATGTCGCGGGTAGTTCCACCGTGATGCGGATCCCGCCGGCAGGGCGCGGGGTGAGGGTGAGTTTTCCGTCGTGTGCCTGGGTGATGGTTTTGACGATTGCCAGGCCGAGGCCGACGCCCGCGTGGTCTGCGTGTATGCGCTCGGTGCCGCGCTGGAACGGCTCGGTGAGTGTCGAGGCCAGCTGTGGGGTGAGCTTCACGCCGGTGTTCTCGACAGTGAGCACCACAGTCCTGGGAAGGACGCTGGTATTCACCCACACCGTGCCCTGTTCAGGCAGGTTGTGGACGATCGCGTTGTGCACGAGATTCGTCGTCAGCTGCAGCAGGAGCGCCTGCGATCCGACCGTGGGGGTGATGTCGCCGGAGGTCTCGATGGTGACGCCGTTCTTCTCCGCGAGGGGGAGGAGTGTTTCGGTGGCTTCTTCCGCTATGAGGGACAGGTCGACGTGTTCTGGGGTGAAGGACCGCTGGTTGGCGCGGCTGAGCAGGAGCAGCGCCTCGGTGAGGTCGATCGCCCGGGTGTTGACGGCGTGGAGGCGGTCGATGACCTCGCCGACGTCGTGGTTCGGATCGGTGCGGGCCACGTCGAGAAGGGTCTTCGAGATCGCCAGCGGGGTGCGCAACTCGTGGGAGGCGTTGGCTGCGAATCTCTGCTGCTCGGCGACGTGTGCTTCGAGCCGTACGAGCATCGCGTCGAAGGCGTCGGCGAGTTCGCGGAACTCGTCTTTGCGGCCCGGCAGCCGGATCCGGTGGGAGAGCGATCCGTGCGTGGCCATGCGGGTGGCGTCGGTGATCCGCGTCAGGGGGGCGAGCATGCGGCCGGCCAGGATCCACCCTCCCAGGAGACCGAACACCAGCAGGAACGCCAGTATTGCGGCCACCGCTGGGCCGAAGCCCCGCAGGAGGACGGAGCGGATCAGCATCTCCGATGGGTAGGATCGCAGGAGGAACACCCACACCGCCGCGAGCAACAGGACGCCGGCCAGCATGAGGAACCCGGCGTAGCTGAGGGTGAGTTTGACGCGAACGCTCAAACCAGGGGTTCTATCCACGGTCTGCTCCCTCGTGTCCGGCCTCTGGCTGCGTGTGGATGCGGTAGCCGACACCTGA
>NZ_VWMY01000003.1:198275-258074 GCF_008905045.1 Streptomyces albicerus | reverse complement strand
GGCCGGAGCCTGGAACGCCGTGAAGCTGCATGCAGGACGTAAAACACCACAAAGAGCACCAGCCGCAAGAGCGACGTAACGCCGCAAGCCATACCTAAATGCCCACTGAGAGGGCGTTTGATGTTGATTCGCGCCGACCTTTTCAACATGCTTTGCCTGGTTTTCATCGGGCTCGGGCTCATGGAGTTCGATGCGTAACCGCATCGACAACCTGCGCGGCCTGGAGGTCGCTATCTGCTTCCCGGCCCGTCGTCTCCCGCCCGCTCGCCGTCCGCCGGGCGCGCGGTTCCCTGATGTATGCGGATCACCGTGTACGTCTCGCCGTCCTTCGGTGGCCGCGTCCATGAGCGGGCGGTGAATGTGTGCAGCCGCCCGTTCACGATGGCGTGACGCGGCAGACAGGCACCGAACTCCCCGGTCACCGCTTCCAGCAGTGACCGTTCCGCCTCGGCACCGTCCTCCATGTCGCCGAAGAACCGGCTCGGATCCAGCGCTCGCGGTATCTCCCCGCTTTTGTGGATCCCTCCGTCCGCGTACGTGAATGCGTACTGCTCGGCACCGTCTCGCGCTACCGAAAGGTGGAAGAACGGTTCCGCGTGCCGTGTCCTCAGGCCGCTCCACACCACCACCGCGCGGGTGCCTGTGCTGGCGGCTTCGGCTGGGGAGACGAACCGCTGCCGGTGGAACGGGGCGGGGGCGCCGTCGAAGGCGAAGCTCCAGCCGGTGCCGGCCCGGCCGACTGCCATGAGAGCCCTGTCTTCGTAGGACGAGAACTCTGTTTGGTCGCGCAACGATCTGTGGCGCGCCTCCCAAGAGGTCATGGGTTCGTTCAGCACGGTGCCGTCCTGGTCCGCGAGACGTCCGGGCAGCTCCTCCGGCTCCACCCCCTCCACCAGGACGAACCGGTAGGACGTGCGGTTGTTGCCCGGGTCCGGCTCCGCGAGCCACGCCAGGTCGGCCGGGTCGAGCCCGGCCGTCGGACTCGGTGCCTCACCCGCATGCCCGCCCCTGGGCGTGGACAGCAGCTCACGACCCCGCTCCGGGGTCAGCAGCGGCCCGAGTACGGGGTCGGCCACCCATCCCAGCGGCGCCAGGTGGTCCGGTCCCAGCGGCTCCCACAGGTGGACAGCGTTTCTCAGCGTCCGCCATGCCCCGTCGCTGTCTCCCCATCGCGCCAGCTCCCGCGCCCGCTCGACCGCTTCCCCGAACGGTCCGGCCGCCCTGTACCGGTACGTGCCGTTGCGCACCTGATCCAGCGTCGCGTGAGCCAGTGACACCAGGTCGTCGTCGGCGCCCCGCAGATGGAACGTCACCGTGGAGTCGTCCCGGTAAGAGTGCACCGCGTGCTCGGCGACCAGCGGCGGCAGCAGCTCGGGCGCGTACAGAGGGTCCGTCACCAGTCCGTCGAAGTACACCATGTGGGTCTCTCCGAGCAGGCGGCGTATCTGGTCACCCAGCCCGGCGGCCCGCGGCCGGCCGTACTCCTTGGCCTCGTCCAGCGCCTTCACGGCCCGTTCCCAGCCGCCGCGCAGCGCCTCCAGCCGGGCCTCCTCCACCAGGGCGTCCAGCTTTCGCGTCGTGTCGTTGGCGAACACCGCCTCCCCGTCCATCCGACGCGCCAGCAGGCTGTGGAACTCCCGGAACATGTCCCGCATGAACTCGAGGAAGTTCGCGTGCCGCTCGGGTGGCGCGGCCCGCCAGCTCGCCCACGTGTACACGGCCCACTCACCGTCCTCATCCACGTCCTCGGGATCCAAGAGGACGTGGGTGATGTCGGACTCGACGTCGAGCTGCAGCCCGCGCCGCCAGATGTCCGCCTCCCGCCGCTCCTCGGGCCCGGCGTCCTCGTCCAGGTACTCCTCGAACATGTCCGCGAGTCCCGACTCGTTGTTGTGCCAGTGCGCGTCCTCGGTCCCCGCCAGCAGCCACACGAACCCGCCCGCGTGCCGCCACCCGTCGCTGACCTTGAGGAACTCCCGGTACGACGGGGGCATCTGTTGGCCGAGGCGCTCCTCCATGGCTGCGATCCGCTCCTCGGACGCGGGTGGGAACCCCAGCCACCGCGCTTGCCGGGCGGCCTCGTCGTCCTCGCCCCGCGTCTCGCCGTCCGGCAGGGAATCTGCCCACTTCCCGCTCCACCTGAGCAGGAAGGACCGCCAGTCGAAAGCCGTAGTCTCCGTCATGCGTCCGATGCTGCCACCCACCACTGACAGCGCTCCGCCGCTTGCCGCGGCCAACGGGAGCCCGCCGTAGAGGATCTTCGCGAGGCGATCGTGACCCCATGCAAACCGGGCCCGCGGGACAGGGAATTGAACGGCTGTTCCCGAACCAGGTGTGCCGAGCGCTGAGGACTCAGCGTTCTTCAGGCAGACTTCATGCGTAGCAGTCCATCACGAAGAGGATCACGCATGATCACACTGACCAAGGAAGACGGCCCGGCGGATCTGGACGGAGTGACCCACCTCTCTATCGGGGCGTCCTGGGATCCCACCGTGGGGAGCAGCGGCGGGCTGATGGGGAAGCTCCGCCAGAAGACCGGCACCGACCTTGATCTGATCGCCATCGCGATGCAGGGGGCGGACCCCGTGCGGCTGGCGGGTCTCGACTCTCTGGACCCGCTGGGCAACGGCTCGTTGGTGCACAGCGGCGACAACCAGACCGGACGCGGGGACGGAGACGACGAGACCGTGGCCGTCGACTTCGCCAAGATCCCGCCCAACATCACGGCCATCGTGTTCATCGCTGCCGCCTACAAGAAGCACAGCTCCTTCCAGAAGGCGCGGAACATCAGCTTCAAGGTGTACGACGCGACCGGGGGCAGCACCCAGCAGGTCGCCGACATCTGGCCGAGCCTCCTCAGCAGCGACAACGCCTGCGCCGTGGCCAAGGCGATGCGAGCCGGCGGGGGTTGGAAGCTCCAGGTGATCAACGAAGTGGGGAAGATCAAGCAAGGCGACGAGCAGGCCCTGATGCGCTTCGCGGTCAGCAAGTAGGAACAGCGCTTCATGCGCGCACATCGGCCCGGCGTCCCTGGGAGTCGAAGGGGTGTCCGGGCCGATGCGGCGCGGATCGAAAGTCCGGACCCGCCGCGAGGGTGCGGCCGGAGTTGGCCTACCCCCGTCGGGCGCGGCCGGGGACAATGAGGCGTTCGCCGGCTGCCACCGGGCCCCGTCGGCCACGCCGGGGCCGCGTCCCGCCCCAGCCGCGCGCCATCTCGTATCCCGAAAGGGATGTCGGGGCCACAGACGCGCACTTCGTCACCGCGCACGCACCAGCTCTCGGCACGGAAGCACGGCACGGAAGCACGGCACGCCCGGAGACCAGTCGGGCGTGGCGAACCTGACCGACCGCCTTCAGGGGGATTTGGGTGATGAGAGCACGCCGTACCACCATCAGACCTTCGCAGCTGATCGCCTCGGTATTGAGCCTGCTCGTCGTGGCCGCCCTGGCGGTGTCCGGCACCGACGCGGCCGCAGCGCCCACGGCTGGCGCCGCACCGTCCGCCGCTTCGGTGTCCGGCGTGGCCTCGGCCGTCGAATCCCTGGGGATCGCCGGGACGACCTGGGCCGTGGACGAGCGGACCGGGAAACTGCGGGTTCTCGCTGACTCCACCGTCGCGGACGCCGACCTGGCCAGGCTCCGCCGGGCCACCGGGCATTTCGCCGGTGCCATGACCCTCGAACGGCTCGACGGCCGGCTGCGCACCCTCCTGTCGGGCGGCGACGGCATCTACGCTTCCGGTTGGCGCTGCTCGGCAGGGATCAATGTGCAGAGCGGCTCCACGTACTACTTCGTCACCGCCGGCCACTGCACCGACAGCATGCCCACCTGGTACACCGGTTCCGCGATGGCCACGATGATCGGCCCCACCACCGGCACGAGCTTCCCCGGCAACGACTTCGGCGTCGTCCGGTACTCCAACCCGGCCGTGCCGCACCCCGGGACCATCGGAACCGTCGACGTCACCGGGACCGCGACCGCTTACGTCGGTCAGAGCGTCTGCCGTCGGGGAGCGACCACCGGCGTCCGATGCGGCGTGGTCACCGCCCTCAACGCGACCGTCAACTACGGCAGCGGAGCCATCGTCTACGGTTTGATCCAGACCAACATCTGCGCCGAGCCGGGCGACAGCGGCGGCCCGCTCTACGCAGGCGACAAGGTCATCGGCATCCTCTCCGGCGGCTCCGGGAACTGCGCCACGGGAGGGACCACCTACTACCAGCCGATCCAAGAAGTGCTGAACACCTACGGCCTGTCCGTCTACTGAGGAGCTCGGGGTCAAGGGGGGGGCGCAGGTTCCGGACGCGCGGGCGCATGCCTCGCCTCAGCGAACGACCAGCGCATGCTCGCCCCGTGGCACGAGCTCGCCGATGACGGGCATGCCGGGCAGCTCGCCGGCGATCAGCAGACCGCCCGACGTCTGGGCATCGGCGAGCAGCAGGGCCTCGTCCGGGGCCACTGATGACAGCTCCGCGTGCGGCGACACCCACTCCAGGTTTCGCCGCGTTCCGCCGCTGACGTAACCGTCGCGCAGCGCTGCCCGGGCGGCTTCGAGGTACGGCACCGCGGCCGCGTCCACGATCGCGGTGACCCCACTCGCCGCGGCCAGCTTGAACAGATGGCCCAGGAGGCCGAAGCCGGTGACATCCGTGGCGCAGCGGATCCCGGCGTCGACGGCGGCGCGCGATGCGTCCCGGTTGAGCCGGATCATCGTGGCCACCGCTTCGGGGAAGACCTCTCCGGTCGCCTTGTGGCGGCTGTTCAGTACGCCGATGCCGAGCGGCTTGGTCAGCGTGAGCGGCTGTCCGGGGCGGCCGGTGTCGTTGCGCAGGAGTCTGTCGGGGTCGGCGATCCCGGTGACGGCCAGGCCGTACTTCGGTTCGGGGTCGTCGACGCTGTGCCCGCCCGCGAGATGGCAGCCGGCCTCGCGGGTGACGGACACGCCGCCGCGCAGCACTTCCGCGGCCAGTTCGAACGGCAGCACCCCGCGTGGCCAGCCCAGCAGATTGACGGCGACCACCGGCTCACCGCCCATGGCGTACACGTCGGAGAGCGCGTTCGCGGCCGCGATCCGGCCCCAGTCGTACGCGTCGTCGACCACGGGCGTGAAGAAGTCGGTCGTCGCCACCAGCGCCCGGCCGTCCTTGATCCGGACCACCGCGGCGTCGTCGCCGGTGTCGAGCCCCACGATCAGGTCGCCCAGCGGCTCGCGCACCGGGCCCGAGCCCGCGAGTCCGCGGACCATCTCCTCCAGCTCGCCCGGCGGGATCTTGCAGGCGCAGCCGCCGCCGTGCGCGTACTGCGTGAGCCGGACACCTTCGGTCACCGTCATGATCGCCCTTCCCGCGGCTTCGCATGGTCCCGTGTGCGCCGTCGGTCGTCGGGCAGCCGCTGGGTGAGACCCCGTCGGTCCAAGAGCTCCAGCAGCGGTACGGCGACCCGGCGCGTCGTCCCGAGAGCCGCGCGTGCCTCGCCCACGGTGAACGGCTGCGGCAGCGCACCGAGCGCCTTCGCCGCGTCGTGGATCGCGGACGGCAGCAGCACGACGCCTTCGGCGAGCCGGACCAGCGCGCCGGTCCGTACGGCCGCCGCCAACTCCCGTGGACCCAGGCCGAGTTCGGTGAGCCGTACGGTCTGCGGTGCGGCGAACGGTGCTGCCGCCAGTTCGGCGCGGACCTTCGCGACGGCCAGGGCGACGGGCGGCGGGAGGGCTGCCTGCCGGTCGGCCCGGACGATACGGCCGGCCCGGACGGCCAGTGGCGGCGTGAGCAGGGCGTGGACGAGGGTGCGGTCGGGCAGGCGCAGCGCTCGCCGGACCACGTCGAGGGGAGGGCCCGGTTCGAGTGGATGTCCGCGCGACCAGTCGGCCACGAACCGTGACAGTCTCGACCGCAGTTCCGCCCACAGGCGGTCGTCGACCAGCCAACTGCCCGCCACCGGGCGGGCCGTCACGGTGACGCCCATGCGTTCCAGGTCCTCGCTGCGCGCGATGCCGCGGCGCCGCAGCTCCGAGTACTGATCGGCGCGCCCGTCCAGCGTGGCCAGCACCTTCGCGCGGGAGACGGCCGCGCCGCGCCGGACCAGTGCCGGTGGTGCCACGTCGAGCACGGTGGTGCCGCCGCTGACGTGGTGCAGTCCCGGATTGCGGAGCAGGCCGCGGTCGCCGAGACGCAGCGGCAGCGGGCGGGCGAGGGTGAGCCGGGCGGTGTCGGCGCCGAGCGGACGTACCTGGGCGGGCACGGCCGCCGAGCCGATGTGCAGCATCACATCGCGCGGCAGGGACGCGACGGGGTCGCCGTGGACGCGGGCGTCGAGCACGTCGCTCGGACGGAACCGGTGCGGCGTGAGCAACGCGTCCCCGCGGCGCAGCTCGTGGGACTCGACGCCGCGCAGGTTCACGGCGATGCGGGCGACGGCCGCCGCCTCGGCGATCGGCCGCCCCAGCGACTGCAGGGCACGTACGCGCACCGTGCGTCCCTGGGAAGCGATCTCCATCTCGTCCCCGACGCGCATCCGTCCGGCGGAGAGGGTTCCCGTGACGACGGTTCCGCTGCCCCGGATGGAGAACGAGCGGTCGATCCACAGCCGTACCGGCGCATTCAGGTCCGGCGCCGGCAGTCCGGCGAGCAGCCGGTCCAGCGCCGCACGCAGTTCGGGTGTGCCCGCGCCGGTCGGCGGGCTCAAGGCCAGGGCCTCGACCTCGCCGAGCGAGGTACGACGGATCTCGGCCAGCGCCTGGTCGGTCGCGGGCCGGGGGTCGGCGAGATCGCTGCGGGTGACGGCGAGCAGGCCGTGGCGTACGTCGAGGGCGTGCAGCGCCGCGAGGTGTTCGGCCGACTGCGGCATCCAGCCCTCGTCCGCGGCCACGACGAAGAGCGCTGCCGGTACGGGACCGATGCCGGCCAGCATGTTCGGGACGAACCGCTCGTGTCCTGGTACGTCGACGAACGCGACGGTCGCCCCGGGCCGCAACTCCGTCCACGCGAACCCGAGATCGATCGTCAGCCCGCGGCGCCGTTCCTCCGCCCACCGGTCGGGCTGCATCCCGGTCAGCGCGTGGACGAGGGTCGACTTCCCGTGGTCGACGTGACCGGCGGTGGCGATGACATACATGTCAGGCCTGCCGGTCCCGGGCGGCGGAGAGCACGGCGGTGCGGAGCGTCTCGTCCTGGTCAGGAGGTGCGCACCGCAGGTCGAGCAGCAGCTGCCCGCGCTCCACCCGGCCCACTACGGACAGCTCGCCCGCACGCAGCGGCGAGGTGAGGGCGGGGGAGAGGGCGACGGCCCAGGAGGGCAGGGTGACGTCCGGTGCTCCGCCGCCGCCCACCACACTGGCGGTTCCGACGGCCTCGGCGGCGACCCCGTGGTCACGGAGAGCGGCGCTCAACTCATAGGCGCGTGACCGGAGATCGGGTCCGTGACGGTGCAGTGCCTGCCAGGTGGGCGACTGCGGTCCGCGCAGGGTGGCCTCCAGCGCGGCGAGCGTGAGCTTGTCGACCCGCAGCGCCCGCGCCAGGGGATGCCGACGCAGCCGTGCCACGATGGCCGCGCGGCCGAGGAGCAGCCCCGCCTGCGGGCCGCCGAGCAGCTTGTCACCGCTTGCCGTGACGAGCGCGGCGCCGTCGCCCAGCCCGGTGGTCGCGTCCGGCTCGTCCCTGAGCAGGGGTTCGGGGGCGAGCAGACCGGAGCCGATGTCGACGACCACGGGGACGTCGAGGCCGGCCAGGTCACGCGTCGCGACCGCGGAAGTGAAGCCTCGTACGACGAAGTTGGAGGGGTGGACCTTGAGCACGAACCCGGTGTCCGGGCCGATCACGGCCGCGTAGTCGCGCAGGGACGTGCGGTTCGTCGTGCCCACCTCGCGCAGCCGGGCGCCGGTGGACTCCAGGAGGTCCGGCAGCCGGAACCCGTCGCCGATCTCGATCAGTTCACCGCGGCTCACCACGATGTCGCGACCGGTCGCCAGCGCGGTGGCGACCAGGACGAGCGCGGCCGCGCCGTTGTTGACCACGTGCACCGCCTCGGCGGCCGGAACGGCGGCGGCCAGCGCCTCCAGGGCGCCGCGGCCGCGACGGGCGCGTTGCCCGGTGGCCAGGTCGAACTCGATGTCCGTGGTCCCGGCAGCCGCCCGCAGCGCGTCGACCGCGGCCGCCGAGAGCGGGGCGCGGCCGAGGTTCGTGTGCAGCACGACACCGGTGGCGTTGACCACCGGGCGCAGTGTGGTGGCGTGGCGCGGCAGGGACGCGGCCGCGACGTCGGCGACGGAGTCCGGCAGGATCTCACCGCGCCGTACCCGCTCCTGCGCCAGCGCGACGACGTCCTTCACCGCCGCACGGCCCAGTGTGTCGACGGCCGCGACGAGTCGGGGATCCCGGAGAACGGCATCCGTGCGCGGCACGCCGCGCCGCCGGTCCCTCGTCTGGTCAGTGCTCACGTCACCACCCAGTCCCTCGCACCGCATCGGTGCTGTGGCGGAGGCGGACGGGAATCGAACCCGCCTGGCCCGGATTCCGGACCACACCGGTTTTGAAGACCGGGAGGGGCACCAGCCACCCAGACGCCTCCGCCCCCCACCTTGGCCGACGGGATCCGTCTGTCAACCAGCCGGACTCAGAAAGGTTCTAAGTGGCCTCGGCGAAGTCCGGCGCGGTACCGCGCCCCGTAAGGGGCGCGGGGAACTGCGCGACCAGCCCCCACCGGCCCGCGCACGCGGCGGAGCCGCATATCGATACAGCATCACCGTGCTTCCAGCGGAGCGCTCAGTCATGGCGATGAGCGTGGTGGGACGCCGAGGAGCTGACCGGGGTGAGGCCGAGTCGACGCCCGGCCAGGCCGAGCCCTCGTGCGCCGAGCCGGTCGGCGACGGACCGGAGCTCCTTGGCGGCCGGTGCGTCCGGATCGGTCAGCACCAGCGGCTCCCCGGTGTCGCCCGCCTCGCGCAGCAGTACGTCCAACGGCACCTGGCCGAGGAGCGGAACGTCCGCGCCCACGCTCCTGGTGAGCGCCTCCGCCACGCGTCGGCCGCCACCCGATCCGAACACCTCCACCTTCCCGCCGCAGTGCGGGCACGGCAGCCACGACATGTTCTCGACCACGCCCACGATCCGCTGATGGGTCTGCAGCGCGATCGCACCGGCCCGCTCGGCCACCTCCGCCGCGGCCTGCTGCGGTGTCGTCACGACCAGGATCTCCGCCGACGGCACCAGTTGGCCGACGGATATCGCGATGTCGCCCGTGCCCGGTGGCAGATCCATGAACAGGAAGTCCAGATCGCCCCAGTACACATCGGCCAGGAACTGCTGCAGGGCGCGGTGCAGCATGGGCCCTCGCCAGACGACCGGTGTGTTGCCGGCGGTGAACATCCCGATCGAGATGACGCTCATGCCCCGCGCCGAGGGAGGCATGATCATCTGCTCCACCTGGGTGGGCCTGCCGGTCACCCCCAGCATCCGGGGAACCGAATGCCCGTAGATGTCGGCGTCGACGATGCCGACCCTGCGTCCCGTCGCCGCGATCGCCGCGGCCAGGTTCACGGTCACGGACGACTTGCCCACCCCGCCCTTGCCGCTCGCGACGGCGTAGACCCGCGTCAGCGAACCGGGCCTGGCGAAGGGGATCTCGCGGCCGCCCCGGTCGCCCATCAGCCGGTCCTGCAGCGCCCGGCGCTGTCCGTCGCTCATCACGCCGAATCCGACGTCGACCCGCGACACCCCGGAAAGCCGCGACACCGCACCCGTGACGTCACGCTTGATCGTCTCGTGCAGCGGGCACCCGCCGACGGTCAGGAGCACCGCGACGCGTACGGATCCGTCGGAGCCGATGTCCACCTGCTCGATCATGCCGAGGTCGGTGATCGGCCGGTGGATCTCCGGGTCCTGGACCGTGGCCAGCGCCTCGGTCACCTGCTCGCGGGTCGGGGCGGTGGTCATGGCACCGGCCTACTGGATGCTGAAGATGACGGCGGCGCGCAGCGCGAGCACGCCGAGAAGGACAAGGGCGGGCATCGCCAACGACCGTACGGCCGAAGCCGACTGGAGGGGCACCGGCACCCCCTCGCCCGTGACGGCGAGGCGGGAGGCGAGCAGGCCGCCGACGCCCGGCAGAAGCCCGGCGAACACGACCAGCCAGAGCAGGATCCAGGGGAAGCCGAAGACGGTTCCCACCGCGTCGGCCGGGATCAGTGTGAGCAGGAAGATCACGATCAGGGCGAGCTCGAGGAGCGCGTAGAGGCGTTCGGAGACGATGAGTTTGGCCGCGCTCGGCTCCGCCGAGCGGCGGTGGCGCAGCAGCAGAAGCAGCAGGGCCGCCGAGGCGGTCATGCCGGAGGCCAGGAAGAGCCCGCCGAGTGCCCAGGTGTCGCTCCACACCGGCTGGTTGGAGACGGACAGCAGTACGCCGGTGTAGCCGGCGACGAACAGACCGAAGACGGCCCCGATGGCGACGACCAGCTCGCCGAGGACCCCGTCGAGGAGCTTGACCGGCCGCCGTACGAGCGACAGGCGGATCCGTCCGTCGCGCACGAGCGCCTGGATGAACGACACCGTGGCGAACGCGCCGAACACCAGCAGGGCCCACACCCCGACGGACATCGGGGACCAGTACTTGAAGTTGAAGCCCGCCTCACCGGGTGTGGTGTTCCACATCATGTGCCAGAAGCGAAGCGGGCTGCCGAGGTCGAGGACCAGCATGACCGGGCACGGCAGCAGCGCGGCGAACGAGACGTAGTGGCCGAGCCGGGCCGCGTGCTCGTCCGAGGGCTCTCCGCGCAGGCGGAACAGGGCGGCGATGGCGTAGGCGCCGCCGGAGATACCGGCGAAGAAGAAGTAGAAGAGGATGAACCAGGTCCAGTCGGGGGAGCGGACGAAGTGCTGGACCTCCTCGGCCAGGAGCATCACTCGTCACCCGCCTCGGGGTCAGGGGGCGTAGTGCCGGAGGACGTTGCGGGGGTCGGCTCCCGGCGTCGGCGCAGCGCGATCAGGCCGCCGAGCACGGCCAGGACGGCGGTGCCCAGGGTGCCGAGATAACCGGGCACGTTGTTGCGCCGCGGCAGCACGGCGTTCTGCTCGTTCGGCAGTTTGTAGGCCTCGGGTTCGTCCATGAGCAGGAAGAACGCGTTGAGCCCGCCGTAGATCGAGTCGTCCTCGCCGTACAGCCGTGCTTCGGTGACACCTTGGTCGTGCAGATCGCTGACACGTTGGCGCGCGGCACGCTGCAGTTCCTCGACCGGACCGAACTGGATCGACTCGGTCGGACAGGCCTTCGCGCAGGCCGGTTCCATGTCTCCCTGGAGCCGGTCGTAGCAGAGAGTGCACTTCTGCGCGACTCCCTTGTGCTCGTCCTGTGCGATCACGTCGTACGGGCACGCGGCGATGCAGTTGCGGCAGCCGTTGCACACGTCGGGCTGGATGAAGACGCTGTCGAACTCGGTCCGGATGATCGCGCCGGTCGGGCAGACCTCCATACAACTCGCGTGCTGACAGTGCTTGCAGACGTCCGACATCATCAGCCAGGCCTTGCCCTGGCCGGTGCCGCTCGTCTCGTCCGGCACGTTGTCGATGAACTGCACGTGCCGCCAGTTCTGCGCGTCCAGGCTCCCGGTGTTGTCGTATCCGTCGCCGAAGACCGGCTCGTTCCCGGGCAGTTCGTTCCACTCCTTGCAGGCCACCTCGCAGGCCTTGCAGCCGATGCACACGCTCGTGTCGGTGAAGAACCCGTAGGCCTGGCCAGGCGTGATCCTTGCCATCTCAGAACCCCATCACGTTGGGTGTGATCTTGGAAAAGCCGTGCTCGGCCGCGTACAGGTCGAGAGGCAGCGCCGTCAGTTCGTCGACCTCCGGTACGGCCCGGGGGTCGCGGCCCAGATCGACGTCGATCAGGTACCGGCTGCAGCTCGCACAGGCTTCGACGCGCAGATGCGGAAACGTAGCGTCGCCGCCGTCGCCACGACCCACCTCCGGGCCTTCGCGCTGTTCGGAGTAGACGGTGCGCCGCGCCCCTGCCGTCTCCCCGCACGAGGCGCAGGTGTTGGCGGTGAAGCCCCAGCTCTCCCCGCACCGGGCGCACAGCAGCCTCCGGCGTCCGCTGACCAGTTGATCGCCGGAGTCGGTACGGAAGCTGAGCTGAGGCGGGCCGCCGCAGCGCGGGCAGCGGCGGCCGCCCCTCGGTGAGCGGTCCCCCGCGCACGCGACATCGGCGTCCACCGTCTTCAGTGGCCCGCGCAGTGAGGTGCGGGCCAAGTACCGCTCCACCGGGACGAGTTCAGCGCCCGCGAGCCAGGCGGCCAGCAGATCCTCGGCCGCGCCGGCCTCCGCACGGCCCGCGCCCGTGAGGCTGTCGGCGAGTGGCTTCGGACCATGGGCCGCCGTCGCCGCGACGACGCGGGGCAGCACGCGCCGCGCGGCCCAGTCGGGGAGCGATTCCGGCTGCTCCGTACGCGCGGCCGCCCACGACTCCTCCCACACGTCGAGCAGCGCGAGGTAGAGGGTGAGCACCTCCGTGGCGTAGGCGTGCCGTGCGCGCAGGGACTCCGCCCGTCGGCGGGGATCCGCCCACGGGTTCGCCTCGGCGCGCAGCACGGCCATCACATCTTCTCGATGTCGACGAGGAACGCCTTGAACTCCGGCGTGCGCGAACTGGCGTCGCCGACGAACGGGGTGAGCGCGTTGGCCAGCCAGTGCTGGCCGGTGTTGATGCCGACGAAACCCCAGTGGATGGGAATGCCGATCTGGTAGATCTTCTTCCCGTCCACCTGGAGAGGACCGAGGCGCCTGGTCACCACCGCGCGCACTTCGAGCTTGCCCCGCTTGGACGAGACACGCACCCGGTCACCGGTCTCGATCCCCTTCTCCCGGGCGAGTTCGGTGGGCACCTCGACGAACGCCTCCGGCTGCAGCTGGACCAGATGCTCGACGTTCTGGGTGACGTAGTGCTCGTGCTCGGTGAGGCGGTACGACGTCGCGACGTACGGATAGTCCGCCGAGGTGCCGAAGCGGTTCGGCCGGCCCGCCTTCTTGTCGTAGAGGAAGGCCGCGGGCGTCGCCGACACCTCGGGGTGCAGCGGATTGCGCACCGGCGACTCGATCGGTTCGTAGTGCTCGGGGAAGGGACCGTCCGCGACGCCGTTGCTGAACAGCCGCCCCAGGCCTTCCCCGGTCATGATGAACGGGAGGGGCGCGTCGGCGCCGGGCGCCGCGTCCGGCGGGTAGTCGGGCACGTCGCCCACCCACGCGCGTGCGGCGGCATCCCAGCTGATCCCGGGCCGCTTCGGATCCCACGGGCGGCCCTGCGGGTCCGCGGAGGCCCGGTTGTAGAGGACTCGCCGGTTGGCGGGCCAACTCCACGCCCAGTTCGGGTAGAAGCCCATGCCCGTCGGGTCGTTCTTCTCCGGATCCTGTACGCCCTCACGACGCTTGGCCAGGTTGCCGCTCTCCGGGTAGTGGCCCGTGTAGATCCAGTCGCCCGCGGCCGTCGTGCCGTCGTCGGCGAGGGCGGCGAAGGTCTCGAGCCGCTTGCCGGTCCTGAGGCTGCTGCCGTTGATCTCCCGGGCGATCTCGTCCAGTTGGGGCTTGCGTGGATCCTTGTACGGCATGGTGAGCTCGCGGACCGGATCGGGATACCGGCCGCCCTGCGCCTCGTAGAGCTCCCTGACCCGGAGGAAGAGCTCGGCGAGGATCCAGTGGTCGTGCCGTGCCTCGCCCTCGGGCGGCAGGACCTGGTCCTTCCACTGCACCCAGCGGCCGCTGTTGGTGAACGAACCGTCCTTCTCGATCCAGTGCGTGGCCGGCAGCATGAACACCTCGGTCTGCACCTTGGCCGGGTTCATGCCGGGCGCGTTCCAGAACTCCGAACTGGTAGTGCGGAACGGGTCCATGACGCACAGCCACTTCAGCCTCGACAGGGCCTCCAGCACCTGGTTGGAGTCCGGCCCGATGCTGGTGGCCGTCATCCCGGAGAGGATCAGCCCCTCCATCCTGCCCTGCAGCGCCTGATCGAAGATGGAGATCCAGGACGCGTTCGCGGCAGGCTTGGGGAGGCGGTCGAAGGCGAACTCGTTGTCCTTCGTCGCCGCGTCGCCGTACCAGGACTTCAGCAGACTGACCATGAACTTGCGGTAGTTCTCGCCGAAGAAGTTCACCGCGTTCGGCCGCAGCTTCTTGCTCGCGCTCTGCTTCACGTAGTCGTCGAGGTTCCGCTGGCCCGGCGCGGGAATCCGCAGGTAGCCGGGCAGGATGTCCCAGGAGATCGCGTGGTCGGTGTTGCCCTGGATGTTGGCGTGGCCGCGCTCGGCGTTCATGCCGCCGCCGGGGCGTCCCATGTTGCCGAGCAGCAGCTGAAGCACCGCCCCGGAGCGGATGAGCTGGACGCCGGTGGTGTGGTGGGTGAGGCCGACCGCGTAGACGATCGTCATCACCTTCTCCGGCCGTCCCGTCTCGCCGACCAGCTTGGCCACCTCGAGGAACTGGCCCTGCGGGATGCCGGTAATGCGCTCGACCATCTCCGGCGTGTACCGGCTGTAGTGCTCCCGCATCAGGTTGAGCACCGAACGGGGGTGGTCGATGTCGACCTCGGCGTTGCCCTCGTCGTCCGTCTCGTACGTCCAGGCCGTGGGGTCGTAGGCGCCGGTGGCCTCGTCGAAGCCGTTGAACATCCCGTCTTGGAACTGGTAGTTGTCCTTGATCACGAGGCCCGCGTTGGTGGCGAACTCCACGTACTCCTTGTGGTACAGGTCGTTTTCGAGGACGTAGTTGATCAGTCCGCCGAAGTACGCGACGTCGGTTCCGGTACGGATGCGCAGGTGCGTGTCGGCGACGGCGGAGGTCCGGGTGAAGCGCGGGTCGGCATGGATGATCTTCGCGCCGCGGTCGAGCTTGGCCCGCATGAGCCAGCGGAAGCCGACGGGGTGGGCCTCGGCGGGATTCGCCCCGTTGACCAGGATCAGATCGGCATGCCTGATGTCACGCCAATGGTTGGTCATGGCCCCTCGGCCGAACGTGGCGGCCAAACTGACCACCGTGGGACCGTGTCAAACCCGGGCCTGTTGCTCCAGATGGACAAGGCCGAGGCCGCGCATCAACTTGGTGGCGAGATAGCCCTCTTCGGAACTGAACGCGGCTCCGCCGGCGAACGCGATGCCTTCGCAGCGGTTCACGGTGTTCCCGTCGGCGTCCTTGGTGACGAGCGTGCGGTCCCGTGACGCCTTGATGTTCCGGGCCAGCTTCGTCAGGGTGAACTCCCAGGAGACACGCTTCCAGTCGGTGGCCCCGGGCGCGCGGTACAGCGGACTCGGTACGCGGCGGCGGGAGATGGCGAGCTGCAGCGAGGTCGCGCCCTTCGGGCAGAGGGTCCCCTCGTTGACCGGGCTGTCCGGGTCGCCCTCGATCTGGAGCAGCTCGGTCCTGCCGTGCTTCTTCTTCGTGTACGCGAGAAGGGAGCACCCCACCGCGCAGTACGGGCAGACGGAGTGCGAGACGGTGGCTCCCTCGATCCGAAGGTCCTGCTTCACCGCCTTGGCGGGAGCGACATCGAAGCCGAGCGCCGAAACACCCAGGGCTCCCGTGCCGGCCGCGCTCAACCCCAGGAAGTCACGCCGTGTGGTGTCCTCCATCGCCGGTCTTCCTTCCCCGCACCCTGTCGGTGCGGCGCCGGGTAACCCGCCTTGCGAACCTCGATCGACCACGACGCGCACTGCGCTCCGCGGCCCTCTTCGATGTCTTCTCCGATGCCATCTTCGATCCGTGGCAGGTGGCCGTCAATGCTTCAACGAGCCGGAAGCCAGGCTGTCGCGGCCCCGGCGGTCTCGTTCAGCCCTGGGCGAGGTGGAGATCGCGGCGACCGGTCGGGTCGTCCGGATTCCGCAGGATGTCCAGCAGCAGCGGGTCGGCGGGCACCACCAGCCCGTGGACGCCGTGTTCGGCGGCATCGGCGAGCGCGGCCCGCCAGGACGCCCTCCCTTGGGGAGGCGGGACGGAGAGCCACCGTCCCGCCTCATCGCCCGTGCCCGGTTCCTCGAATACGCCCGGCTCGTCGGGAAGACGTCGGAAGATCCTCACGCGGGGGGCGTGGACGGCGAGTTGATCGCACTGACCGGGATCGGCGAGGAGAACGAGGCGGCCGTGGCTCAGGCTGCCGATCGTCTCGAGCGTGCGGGCGAGTTCCGCCACCGGAGCGCCTGAGCTGGGCAGCGTCACCACCAGCAGCGACCGGGAGGTGAGCACCGTGAGCGCCGCCGTCAACGCCAGGACGTCCCACTTCGGCTCCGGCCCGGAATCGACCCACAGAGCGTCGACCCCCGCCGCGTCGAAGGACGTCGTGTCCGCGAGCCACTCGCCCATCGGATCCGGCTCCCGGGCGAGGAGGACACCGACCTTGACCGCCCGCGCGTCCACCGCGGGTTCACGCGAGGGGAGGTCCACCATGCGGCCAGCGTACGCCGCAGGGGTGTTGGGGCTGAGATCCCGGTCCTCCAAGGGCCGCCCGGCCTGGGCGGGAACCGCTCGGAAGTGCAGGGCGGTGTCATTCGCCGCCATCGAGGTCGGTTCGGTCGGGACCGGTCCCGGAGCGTCGTCCCTACTCTCGACGGTCTCGACAGTAAGGCCGCCGTACGTCGTCCCGGAGGAGCGGTGCCCATGGGCTGGTTCAAGGACAAGCTGTTCGGCGGCCGGTCGGACAAGCCCGTCCGCCGGAGGGTTGTCCGTTCCAGTGGCTCGGGTGGCTCGGGTGGCTCGGGAGTGTGTGACTCCTGCAATGCGGACCTGGACCGTGAACGCGCGTATTTCCTCCCGACCAGGACCGTTGTGTTGTCCGAGCGGTACTGGGCGCATGCCTTCTCCGCGAACAAGGCGGTGTGGGGCCTCTTTATGGACGGTGACCAACTGCTGGTGGCCTTCAGCGACTTCGTGCGGAGCATGGCCGGCCAGGACAGCGCGTGGAGCATTTGTGAGACGTGCAGCGAGTTCTTCGTCTTCGATCGGGACACGGCCCGGTCAAACGCGGTGAACAACCGCCGGCCCGCCGACTCCGGGGCGGTGGACCCGGCCGGATGTGTTCTCTTCGCGGCCTTGGGATGGGAGCGGACTTACGGGAGTTGGCCGGAGAACGTCGTACGGCCGGACGTTGCCGACTCGTGCGACTTCTGCCAGAAGACCATGTACGAGGGCGAATTCAACGCCTTCGTTCCGCAGGCAACGCTGGAGCGCTACCGCGCCGACGGACACGCCGACCACGATCCCCCGGCGCGCGGGCCCCGGACGAAGGACGACGACCTGGGCTGGATCGAGTGCTCAGTGTGCATGGCGCGGCAACTCGCTCGATTCCACCAGGCGAACTACCGCCCCGATCCGATCGGTTGACCCGCCGACACCTGACGACGGCCCTCCGCCCAGCGACGCGGACGGCAACCGCTGGATGCTCACGGACGCTCATCGGGATGCTCCCTTCACGCTCATGTGTCCTACGGGGACGGCTTCGACGACGGCGGCGACCTCGGGTTCGCGGTCCTGCTTCGCCGTCCGGCGGCGGGAGGAGCGGGACAGCGGCCGTGCGGGGCGGGGCCGCGGTGTCCCGAGGCTGCCGGTGACCCTGTCCAGGAAGATCGCAAGGATGACCACCGACAGTCCGCCCTCGAATCCGGCGCCGATGTCGAGCTGCGTCACGCCGCGGCTCTTACTCGACTGAGTAGGTTTCCGGCTTCGAGGCTGAGCACACCGCTTATCGGCGTCATCTCGCGCCACGCCCCGCAGCCCGGACGACTCCCTTCCCAGACCGACGGATCCCACCCGATGGACGTGCTCCCGCGTCGCTCCGGCCGACGCCCCCGCGCGGGCCGACGGCCAGGCCACATTCCGCATGTCCGGCTCCGCCCGGGGTACCCCGGCACACATGGCTGGCATCGACCTACGCAGCAGCGCATTCAATGATCATTCGTATATCGCGCGTCGGTACGCGTACGAGGGAGAGAACGTCTCTCCTCCGCTGACGTGGAGCGGCGCGTCGGACGACGCGGCCGAGCTGGTGCTGCTGTGCGAAGACCCCGACGCCCCGTCGGGCAACTTCGCGCACTGGATCGTGGTCGGCATCGATCCCCGCAGCGACGGAGTCGACGCGGGGCAGTGCCCGCCCGGCGGCACCGAACTCGTCAACGGCTTCGGCGAACCGGGCTGGGGCGGACCGCATCCTCCCCCGGGCGACGAGGCGCACCGCTACTTCTTCCGGCTGTACGCCCTGTCGGAACCGTGCGTCCTCCCCGACGCGCCCGGCGTCGACCAGGTGCACGAGGCGGTCGAGAAACGGGAACTGGCCAGCGGCACCCTCGTGGGGCTGTACCAGCGCTGACCGGACGGCAGCGGACTGGGATTCCTCGTCGGTGGGCCGGGGGTCCTGTTCGGCGTCGGTGGACTGGGGCCTAGTCCGCGGCATCGGCCTGCCCGACTTCTCGGAACGTTCGTCGGTCACGCCATGCCTCCCTTGGCGTTTGCCGTGCCTCCCTCGGCATTCGGGATCGGCCCCGCTGATGTCCAGGTTGATGTCCAGGTTCAGATTTCCGAGAGCTCCGCGTCGCCGGTGAGGAACCGGTCGAGCCGTTCGGCCTGCTGATACGCCGTCGTGCGGGCGTCTTCCGGAGCGAGCGCGGCCTGTATCCGGTCGATCACGTCCCGGCGGGCAGAGCGCTCCACCTCGTCCCGCAGGGCGGCGGCCTCGGCCTCGACCTGGCGGGCCGCGTCTCCGAGCCAGGCCAGCGCCTCGGGCGGAGCAGCCGTGCGCAGCCGCGGGAAGAGGGCCGCTTCCTTGTGCTTGCCATGGCGACGGATCCTCGCGATCAGCCGCCGGACCAGCGGGGCGAACTCGCCGCTGTCTGTGTCGGTGAGCTCCAGGTCCTTCATGGTCTCTTCGGCACGGAGGAGGTCCGTGACCTGCTGCTGAACGAGCCTGTCGGCGTCGTAGGGCACATAGCGGTGCACGAGGTGATGCAGGTGGCGCTCCGCCTCCGCCGTATGACACGCCAGTGTGACGGCTGCCTGCTTGAGTCTGCTTCTGCGCCGAGGGTCGTCGGCCGGCACGGTCAGGATGTCCCTGAGGGCCTGCTCCAGCTCGCGGTGCTGTTCGGCCAGCGTGGTGACGATGTCTGCGCGGTCTGTCATGCCGCTGCTCCTCTCGCGTGCGTGAGCGCCTATGGCGTGGTCGGGGCGAGGGCGGGGATCGTGCCGCCGGAGAGGACCGCGCGGCGTTGCCGGTCCGAGAGGTGGTGGTGCAGACGGTAGGTCTCCTCTCGGGTGGTGTTGCGGGCGGTGAGCGTCGGTGGCGCTTCGGGGGCCAGCGCTTCGTGCAGTCCGTCGAGGCGCAGCCGGTCGCCCGGCTGGATACGGGCCTGATCGTCCGGGTCGTCGAACTCCAGGGCGAGTACGCCGAAGTTGGCGAGGTTCTGCCAGTGGATGCGGGCGTAGGACCGGGCGAGTACGGCACGTAGCCCCAGGTGGCGCAGGGTGATCGCGGCGTGTTCGCGGGAGGAGCCCTGGCCCCAGTTCTCGCCGGCGACGATCAGGTGTCCGCCGTGCTCACGGAGTTCGGTGGCTCGGCGGGGATAGTCGGCATCGAGCCGGGTGAGGGTGAACTCGGCGAGTTTGGGGATGTTGGAGCGGTACGGCAGGGCCCTGGCACCGGCCGGGGAGATCTCGTCGGTGGAGACGTGGTCGCCAGCTGTGAGCAGCACCGGTGCGTCGATGGTGTCGGGCAGCGGGTCGAAGTCGGGCAGGGCGGAGATGTTGGGCCCGCGTTCCAGGCGGATGCCGGCGGCCTCGTCCGGGGCGGGCGGCGGCTCCAGCATCCCGGTGTTGACCGTCGCCTCCTCGGGCAGCTCCAGGGACGGATACGGCACGTCGTGCTCGGCGGCCCAGGCGCGCGGGTCGGTGATGGTCCCGGTGAGCGCGGAGGCGGTCGCGGTCTCCGGGGAACAGAGCCAGACCGCGTCGTCCTCGGTGCCGGAGCGGCCGGGGAAGTTACGTGGGAACGTGCGGAGCGAGTTGCGCCCCGAGGCCGGGGCCTGGCCCATGCCGATGCAGCCCAGGCAGCCGGCTTGGTGCAGCCGTGCACCGGCGGCCAGCAGATCGAGGGTGGCGCCCGTGCGGGTGAGGTCCTGGAGGATCTCCCGGGAGGTGGGGTTGACGTCGAAACTCACACCCGGGGCGGTCTGCCGGCCGCGGACCATGGCGGCGGCGACGGCGAAGTCACGCAGGCCGGGGTTGGCCGAGGAGCCGATCACGGCCTGTCCGAGCGGTTCGCCCGCCACCTCCCGCACGGCGACGACGTTGCCCGGTGAGGTGGGCCTGGCGATCAGCGGCTCCACAGCCGTGAGGTCGATCTCCTCGTCCAGGTCGTAGCGCGCCCCCGGCTCGGCGGTGAGCTCGCGGAAGTCGTCCTCGCGGCTCTCGGTGCGCAGGAAGGCGCGCACCGCGTCGTCGGCGGGGAAGACACTGGTGGTGGCGCCGAGTTCGGCACCCATGTTGGCGATGACGTGCCGGTCCATCGCGGTCAGCCCGGCCAGTCCGGGGCCGTGGTATTCCAGAATGCGGCCCACCCCGCCCTTGACCCCGTGGCGGCGCAGTAGCTCCAGGATCACGTCCTTCGCGCTGACCCAGTCGGGCAGGGCGCCGGTCAGCCGGATCCCCCAGATCCGGGGCATGGTCAGATACAGCGGCCGCCCGGCCATGGCCAGCGCGACCTCCAGACCACCGACGCCGATGGCCAGCATGCCGAGTGAACCTGCCGCACAGGTGTGGGAGTCGGAGCCGGCCAGGCTCTTGCCGGGGAGACCGAAGTGCTGCATGTGGGTGGGGTGCGAGACGCCGTTGCCCGGCTTGGAGTACCAGACGCCGAAGCGCCGGGCGGCCGAGCGCAGGAAGGCGTGATCCTCGGCGTTGCGCTCGTCCGCCTGCAGCAGGTTGTGATCGACGTACTGCACACTGACGTCGGTCTGCACCCGGTCCAGGCCGAGCGCATCGAGCTCCTGCATCACCAGCGTGCCGGTGGCGTCCTGGGTGAGGGTCTGATCGATCCGCAGACCGATCTCCTCACCAGGGACCATGCGCCCCTCCAGCAGGTGTTCCTCGATGAGCCGATGCGCCACAGTGCCGCCGGAACTCCTCTTGCCGGCCATCCTTTCACCGCCCTCCCGCGTGGATCACGATCGCCGGATTCCTCGAACGGCTCCCGCGTACCCCTTTGCGCGCTCGCTGCACGGAACGTCCGACGGACGGGGCGGCGACCGTGGTGACGGACGCAGCGGCGACCGTGGTGCAGGCCGGGCCGGGGGCCACCTGGCGTGCAGTGAGCGGTCAGCTCAGGCCCGGCCTGCCGAAGAGGTCCGCGTAGCGCGAAGGCAGTTGGGACAGCAAGTGGTTGACCTGCCCGCCGGACACCGCGTCGGCGACGGTGGACAGTACGGCACTGGCGTCCCATTCCGCGGTACGGGGCCGGGCACCGGTCTGCTGGGCCACGCGACGGAGGAACTCCTCGCGGCCGAAGGGCTCGGGGCGACCCCGGTCCAGGTGCAGTGCCTCATCCAGCGGAGTCGGCAGTTGGGCCGCCAGGTCGTCGGCCTCTTCCGGGGTGATCCGGCAGGCGAGCGCCCACAACACCGCCACACTGACGTGCTCGGCCTCCTCAGGGCTGTGGTACTCCCCGCGGTCGCGGACGCGGGCCAGGAATTCGTCCAGCTTCACGGCGCCCTCCTCTGTCGGCCCGCTTCCGAGCGCCGGGTCCAGGGGGCGCGCGGTTGGCGTTCCGGGTGCCCGTCGTCCGGCCCCGGAAACGGCGTACGCGGGACGCATCACGGCGCGCTTGCTGGAGACCCCTCAAGAGAGGAGGCGGTATTTGTGGCCAGTCTGAAGTCGCCGGTGGAGATCGAGCACGTGACCGGTGGGGTCGGGCAGACCGCCCGGACGATGGTGCCTGACGTCGTTGGCCGATCGCTGCTCGGCGACGACGTGCCGACCGACACCGCGAAGCCGGACGAGGCGTTCCGTGCCATGGGGGAGATCGCCGAGGAGAAGAACTCCGCCATCGTCTTCCCCGCTCAGTTCCTCGTCGGCGCCCGGGCGGGGGAGCGGTTCGTGGCCGGTTCGGTGCGCACCGGCAGGGCGCTCGCCGCCCCGGATGACCCGGCCGACGGCGCCGTCGCGGCACATGCGGGGCCCTCGGTGAAGGCACCCCACGAGACCAGTCAGGACTGCGCATGAACTTTTGGTCCGCCACCCTCGCATCGAGGATCCGGGTGGCTCTCCGTGCTCGGGCGGGCACCGTCAGCGCCTCCGAGAGGGCGCTGGTGGACCGTCTCGCTGAGGAGCAGGTACTGGTGCCCGAGGGCGACCGTGCCGCGGGCGAAGGGTCCGGGAGCCCGGGTGCCGTCCCCGTACCTGTCATCCGGCACCGGGAGGAAGGGCCCGTGGTCCCTGTGTTCACCTCGGAGGAGGCGATGGCCCGGGCACTGCCGTACGTGCCGCCGTACCAGCGGGTACGACTGGGGATCCTGGCCGCGCTGTGGCCCGCTGATGACGTGTCCCTGGCCGTCGATCCCGGTTCGCCCCGGGAGGTCACGATCCACGCCGATGACGTGCAGGCCCTTTTCGGGCTGCGTCGGCACTGACCTGAGTGCACCCCGCCAGTCGCTCGTCCCGCCGGCCTCTCCGGACCCGCGAGCGGCCCCGCTCCACTGCAGATCTCCGGTGAGCTGACTGAGGAGCAGCAGGGCCGGGTGCTGTCGCGCCGCGCCGGCCGCTTCTTCTACCGCACCAGCCTGCCGAGCGGGGTGGACGGCGAGAAGGTCGAGGCGGACCTGACCGACGGGATCCTGACGGTCCGGCTGCCGAAGTCCGGGGTCGGCAAGCGGCGCCGTATCACCATCGGAGGCAAGGGATAACAGTCCCGGTAGGGGCAGACAGGTACGCCCCTGCCGGGAGCAACAGCTGATCGACGAGGTGCGCCGGGCCCGTGGCCGATCTCGGGCGGCCCGGCGTATGGGTGCGCCGTCGACGCGAGCTGATCGCCCTCTCCGTTCCCGGGCGGCGCGGCCTTCGGCCGGAGCTCCTCGCCCGGGCGCGTAACGAGATCGGGGCCGGCGGGCCGCCGTCCGAGTGCGCGGTGCGGGCCGGGCGCGGGCGTCGGCAAAGTCCTGCCGCTTGACCAGCAAGCCGCCCGACGGCTGCACGCACCGCACTCCCCGTGTGCCCGGTGTCGGTGCAACGCCCGGGCCGGGCGTGCTGGAGCTGGGGGCTCTGGGGACCGTGTGGGTGCCAGAGCCCCGGGTACCCGGCGTGCGAGGTGAGGAGCGCCCGACCGGCACCGGCCCGGGAGTGAAGACCTCCGGAAGGAGCTGGAGCGATGCCGACGCGACTGTTGGACCGGCAGGAGGTGTTCCGGCTCGTCGAGCAGGACATGGCCCAGCTCGTCGAGGTGCTGCCACCGGAGCCGTACGAGCAGGCCCACCTGCCGGGCGCGCTCCGCATCGGGCTGCGCGACCTGGACCTGCAGGCTCCCGAGCGGCTGGATGCCGGCCGGCCCGTGATCGTCTACTGCGCCGACGAGCTGTGCGACATGAGCCCGCGGGCCGCCGCACGGCTCGAGCAGCTCGGCTTCCGGCAGGTGTACGACTACGTTCCCGGCAAGGCGGACTGGCTGGCCGCTGGGCTGCCGAGGGAGGGGCAGACGGCCTCAACGCCGTTGGCCGGGGACGTGGCGGACCGCAACGTACCCATGTGCACCGTCGGCCAGCCGCTCGAAGACGCCCTGGCCGTGCTCGACGAGACGGGACGGCGGGTGGGCGTCGTGGTCGACGACGACGAGGTGGTCGTCGGTCTCCTCCGCCACGAGGACGCGGCCGAGCGCACCGAGGGAACCGTCGGGGACGCCCTGCGGCCCGGGCCGACCACGGTCCGCGCCGATGAGCCGCTCGCCCCGCTGCTGGAACGCATGACCCGGTCCGGGACGGAGGCCGTTCCGGTCACCGACCCGGAGGGGCGGCTTCTCGGTCTCCTGGAACGCGAACACCTCGAGCGCGCCGTCGACCAGGGGGAAAGCGCGGCCGGTCGTGGTGCCTGACGATCGCGGTGCGTGACGAGCAGCGGCGCGGTACTCGGGAAGGTGCGGTACTTGGGAAGGCGCGGTACTCGGGAAGGAGCGCAGAGGCATGCGGTACGAGACCGCGGGCAGACCGGGCGGGACGCTGTCCGGTCCGTGCCTCGCGGTGACGAGGCAGGGAAGGCACGTCACGACGGCCTGAACTCCGCACAAGCGGCCCGGGAGGCACGATGAGCGGCGGCACGATGAGCGGCGGCGGCGACGGTCGGCTCGGTACCGTGCTCGTCGGGATCGACGACACGTCGTACTCCTGGCTCGCCGCGGACTGGGCGGCCACCGAGGCGGAGCTGCGCGGCTGCGCGTTGAAGGTCGTCCATGCCGTCGGCCGTGGCGCGGACACCGCGCATGGGGAGAGCGCCGCGCATGGGGAGAAAGGGGTGGGCCTCACGGAGCAGGTCATCGAGGCGGTCGTCGGCATGCTGGACGATGCCCGGGCGCGGCTCGGGGCCGCCCGTCCCAGCGTGCCGATCGATACGGCTCTCGCCCACGAGGATCCGGCCGAGGCGCTCCTGAACGCGGCCGAGGACGCCGGCCTGGTCGTGGTCGGGACCCGCGGGCGCGGCGGCTTCGCCGGGTTGCTGCTGGGCTCGGTGAGCCGGAAGGTGGCCGCCTACGCCGACCGGCCGGTCGTGGTGGTGCGCGGGGACACCGGGAAAGCCGCCGACGACGGAATCGTGGTCGGCGTACGCGACGACCGGGACGAGGACGCTGTACGGTTCGCCCTCGCCGAGGCCCGGCTGCGCCAGGCCGGCGTGCGCCTGGTCCATGCCTGGACGCCTCTCGCGCACATGGGCCTCATGGTGCCGCGGGTCAGCGACCTCGACGAGGAACGGCAAGTCCATGCCCAGCTCCTGAACCGCGCCGCCCGTCTCGTCGCCGAGTACCCGACCGTCCACGTGGACACCGAGCTGACCGTCGACTCGCCCGCCGCTGCTCTGGTGGAGGCGTCGACCCGGGCCGGCCTGGTGGTGCTTCCGCGCCACCCGGTCGAGGGCAGGTTCGGGCTGCGTCTGGGCACGGTGCTGCACGCGGTACTGCACCACGCGAGCTGCCCCGTCGCCGTGGTGCCCACGCGTTAGGCCGCTCGCTCCCACCGACTGAACGGTTCGGCTTCGTCAGCCGAGGCACACCACGAGCAGGCAGATCTCCGTCGGCGAAGTCGTGGCGGGCGCGGGGTTCGGCTGTGACGTTCCCGGGTCAGTCGTTCCTGATCCGGACGTTCCTGTGCCCTTGCCGTCGGCGGCGGTGGGCGCGGGCGTCTGTGCCGGCGTCGTATCGGTGCGGTCGGGGACCGTTCCGGTTCCGGCGGAGGTCGGGGAGGCGGTCTGCGGCTGCGAGTCCGGCGTCGGCGTCGTACGAGGCGGGGCAGCGGCGTCCGGCTGAATGCGTGACGGCGTGGTGCGGGGCGGGGTGGCGGCGTGCTTGCGACGCGAGCGGTCGGGCGCGGGGGACTGCCCTCGGGGTTCGGGCGAGGACGGGCGGGTGCCGGGCTGCGTCGACGTCGGGCCGGTGTGCTGCGTCGACTGCTCCTCCTCGGTGCCGGCGCTTCCCGGAGCCGTGGCCGCCTGTGTCCGATCGCCGGGCTGCCAGTCCATCGCGGACACGGTCAGGCCGCCTCCGACGAGTGCGACAGCGGTCGCGACCACGGCCTTGCGCTGGTTCTTCTTCCAGCGGGCCCGCTGGCGACGCCGTGCCGCCCGTCCCTGCGGCGCGGGCGGCACGGCCGCGAGGTCGCCGGTCGGGTCGGTCTGCGGGGCTTCGCTCATGTCCGCTGCCACCGCGGTCTCGTCTGCCGTGGCGTGAAGTCGGACTCCGTGCAACGTGTCCGATGAGGCCGTGGACTCCCACGTAATCGTTGTGCCCGTCGTCGCCCTGGTGGCCGGGGTCGGGACGGTGCGGCCGTCGGCGGTGACCGGAGCGATGTCAGGAGCGTAGGCACCGCACCCGGGGCACACCAGGGCGCCATTGAGATGTCGGTGACATGAGGAGCAGTAGTCCATCTAAGGTCTTCCTGAGTTGACATGCCGTCGACCCGCCGGGTCGCGGCCCGGCCACGTTCGTACGTGGGATCGAGCAGCCAGCCACGCTAACGAGGCTTTGGAAGGACTGTGTGCAGTCCGTGTGATGCTCCTGCGGGGGTTCTTCGGGGCTCACTGCGGATCGGGCTTCGGCGCAACCTCGTCGTGCCCGCTGAGTGCATGCGTTGCCTGGCGCTGCGCCTGTTCGGCCACCACGCGAGCTTCCGCCACGACGTCACCGCGTTCGCGTACCAGGCTCTCGTAGACCGGCAGATGATCGTTTCCGGTTGGGTTGGGTGTCACAGGGCTGGTCCTTCTTGGTGTCGTACTTGAACCCGTCCGGGCGTCCGGTCGGCAGGACTCGTTGAGATCGGCAGGACTCATTGAGATCTCAACGCGGTCATGGTCATGCGCGGCTGAGTCGCGCGGCGATTCCATGACCGACCAGCAGGTAAATCAGAGCCGGCAGACCGTAATTGAGGAGAACTCGAAGGCCCTCTGTGTCCATTGTGAAAACATCCTGTGACCACCAGGCCAGCCAGTCGGCCGTATCGTGCACGAATTCGACGAAGACATTGGCTTCGTTGGCTCCGAGCAGGTGGAGCAGGATCCACAGGCCCAGGAAAACGGCGGCGATGTCAGCGATCGTGTGGACAGCCAGGGCTGTCCGTCGGGCAGCGGTCTGGCCCCGCTCGCCGCGGTGTGAGTGCCCGGAGGGCTGGTCATAGGTCTGGGATCCGCGCATCGGGTCGATATTGCTCACTGAAATCCAATCTTGACGCATCACTTTGCAGGCCGAGGCAGGGGCAAACCCGTTCCGGGCTCGCCTCTCAGGAGTTCCTGCCATGTCACGCCCGCGGGTCGTGGCGCGGGCCCGTGTATGTCTGCGTCAGGCAGCCGCCATCGCGTTACAGGCCCATCGGTACCTCCCGAATATGGGCACGCATTCTGCAAATTGCCCACACAGGAGAGCGGGGCTTCTTTTGGCGCCGGCTGAGTAGACCCTCGCGTGCGTATTCTGTGTGCTTCTTATGGTGCCCAAAGGTGGAACGCCTCATGGTCCGTTCACCTTTCGGCGGCCGGTTCCTGCGAACGTCACCTCAACATCACCTCGGCGGTAACGTGTTGCGCCTCCCGGTGGGTGGCGAGGCAGACGATGTCATGTTCCTCCACCAGGCATGTCCGGCCGCGCTGCCGGAACTCCCGCCGCTCGGTGACGAACAGCATGTCCCCGGTGCGGCCGTGCTTGGCGGTCACCGAGCTCAGGCTGCTGACGCGTTCGGCCGGTTTGCCGAGGCGGAGCGGCTCGGTGATCTAGCAGCGGCCGCCGGCCCACATGCGCTGGCGGTGGGGGACGGGCGGCAGGAAGTGTCCGTTCAGCGGGTAGCCGTCGTTTCCGAGTTCCCGTTGCGCGGGCCAGGGCAGGAAGTAGAGCCAGTGCCCCAGCGGGGGGAGCGGGTCACCGGTCTTCGCGACGGTGTCCGGCAGGTTCAGGACCGCCGACAGGGCCGCCACTGGGCCGGCGGGCAGAGGGTCTTCGTCCGAGACCGGCCCGGGGGTCCAGGACTCCACGTACGAGCTGGGCGGGGGTGGGGTGGGCTGCATCGTCCTTCTGTCCTTCAGGAGAGGGACGCGTTCGGTCAGACATCCGCCGCGCGGGCGTCGGTTCCCTGGGCCTGGGCGGAGGGCCAGCTGCCTTGGGAGATCGCCGAGTTGATCCCTCGTACCAGTTCCCGGGCGACGACCTCCACCGCCTGCGGCGTCCGTCCGGATCTCGGGGTGCCGAGGACGATCGACCGCCACACGTCCGGTTCGCACAGCGGCGCGGCGCTCAGAGTGCCCCGCGCGACGTCCTCGGCGATGCCGACGCCGGGCAGCACGGTCCAGCCGTGCCCGGCCAGCACGAGCTGCTTCTGCACGCGCATGGAGTTGGTCTGGACGGCGACGTCCAGTGCGGCTCCGGCTCGCGTCGCCGCGGCGTCGATCAGGCTGCGCAGCGCGTGACCCGGCGTGGGCATGACGAGAGGACGCGCGGCTGTCTCCGCGAACGGCACCGGCCGGTCCGCCCGCAGCCCGGCCGACGGCGGAGCGACCGCCCAGAGGCGCTCCCGCACCAGCGGGCGGGCGTTGAGCGACGGGGTGCTGTCCAGGTCGTAGAGGAGAGTCAGATCCAGGTCCCCGTCGTCGAGCCACCGCTGCAGATGTCCCGAGTACGCGGTCATCAGCCGGAGTTCGATACCCGGGTGGTCGCGGGCGACCGCCGACACAAGTGGTTCCGCCAGCAGATCGCTCGCACTCTCCAGCAGCCCGACCGTGACGATGCCGGTCACCACTCCGGGCGCCGGCTGCACCTCGGCGCGGGCCCGCTCCAGTTCGCCCAGGGCACGCCGGGCCCGGTCCACCATGATCGCCCCGGCCTCCGTGGGGCGCATGCCCTGCCGGGTGCGCTCGAAGAGCGGAACACCGAGCTCCTGCTCCAGGGTGCGGATCTGCCGGGTGACGGCGGGCTGCACCAGGTGGAGCAGCTCGGCGGCGCGCGTGACACTGCCCACTTCGGCGACTGTGATGAGCGCTTTGAGCTGCTTGACGTCCAAGGGTTTCCATCACCATCCGCACCGGGCATGGTGCCATCAGATATCGCTATTTCACTCAATCTGTCATGAACGAACATGATGGTACTCGTACTCGCGGTACGGGACACGAAAGCTTCTGGAGGTCACCGCATGACCGAGCCCCCCGCGGAACTGCCGCTCTCCGGCATCACCGTCGTCAGCGTCGAGCAGGCGGTGGCCGCCCCCTTCGCCACCCGCCAGCTCGCCGACCTCGGGGCCAGGGTCATCAAGGTGGAGCGGCCCGGAGGAGGCGACTTCGCCCGCCGTTACGACACCACGGTGCACGGCGAGTCCAGCTACTTCGTGTGGCTCAACCGGTCGAAGGAGTCCGTGACGCTGGACCTGAAATCGGCGCGCGGACGGGAGATCCTGGAACAACTGCTGGGCGGGGCCGACGTGTTCGTGCAGAACCTCGCCCCGGGCGCGGCGGTCCGGCTGGGGCTCGGTGCCGAGGCGCTCAGAGAGCGTCATCCGGCACTGATCCCGTGCACCATCTCCGGATACGGCACATCCGGCCCGTGGGCCGACCGGAAGGCGTACGACCTGCTGGTGCAGTGCCAGACCGGCCTGGTCTCGCTGACGGGGAACGAGCACGGATCCGCCCGGGCCGGAGTGTCGATCGCCGACATCGCCGCCGGCATGTACGCCTACTCGGGCATCCTCACCGCACTGTTCACACGGGCGACCAGGGGAGTGGCGCGCGCTGTGGAGGTCTCGCTGTTCGAGGCGCTGGCCGAGTGGATGAGCCAGCCCGCCTACTACACCCGCTACGGCGGAACCCAGCCCCCACGGGTGGGCACCCAGCACGCCACCATCGCCCCGTACGGCGCCTACACCGCGGCCGACGGCCATGACGTCCTGTTCTCGATTCAGAACGAACGCGAATGGGCCGCGCTGTGCGAGCAGTTCCTGGGACGCCCGGATCTGACGGACGATCCACGGTTCGCGACCGGATCCGACCGTGTGGCCCACCGCGACGAACTCAACGCCATCGTGGCCGAGCGTTTCCGTTCCCTGGACAGCCGTCACGTGATGAAACTGCTCGACGCGGCGGGCATCGCCAACGCCGGGGTCAACGACATCGAGGAGTTCCTCGCGCATCCCGTGCTCAGTGGCAGGGACCGCTGGCGGGACGTACGGATTCCGGGCGACGCGGTGGTGTCGGCGCTCCTGCCGCCGGCGGACCTGGCCGGCACGGCGCCGCGTATGGGCCCTGTCCCTTCGGCCGGTGAGCACACCGAGCGGATCCTGGCCGAACTGGGGCACGGCGCGGCCGACATCGACGGCCTGAGGGCCGACCGCGTCATCTGAACCGCTCGACCAGACCCGTCCCGAGTCTCGCCTGTTCCGCCCGTCTTGCCCCCGCCCATCTCGCCCATCCCGCAAGGAGCGGCACGCATGAGCACTCTCGACATCCTGTCCGAGGACGAGCAGCTCATCGTCGGTACGGTGCACGAGTTCGTCGACAAGGACGTCAGGCCGGTCGTGCGCGAGCTCGAACACGCCGACACCTACCCCGAGTCCCTGATCGAGCAGATGAAGAGGCTCGGCATCTTCGGGCTCGCCATCCCGGAGGAGTACGGAGGCACCCTGGTCTCCGTTCCCTGCTACGTGCTCGTCACGGAGGAACTCGCGCGCGGCTGGATGAGCCTGGCCGGTGCGATGGGCGGCCACACCGTGGTGGCGAAACTGCTGCTGCACTTCGGCACCGAGGAGCAGAAGCGCCGCTACCTCCCTCGGATGGCCACCGGTGAGATCCGGGCGACCATGGCGCTGACCGAGCCAGGGGGCGGTTCGGACCTGCAGTCCCTGCGCACTGTCGCGCGCAGGGACGCGGACGGCTACGTGGTCAACGGGGCGAAGACATGGATCACCAACTCGCGCCGCTCCCGGCTCATCGCCCTGCTGTGCAAGACCGACCCCGACGCCGCCCCCGCGCACAGGGGCATCTCCATCCTGCTCGTGGAACACGGGCCCGGCCTGACTGTCTCGCGCGATCTGCCCAAGCTCGGCTACAAGGGCGTCGAGAGCTGCGAGTTGTCCTTCGAGGACCACCGGGCGCCGGCCGATGCTCTGCTCGGCGGGGTCGAGGGGGAAGGGTTCGCCCAGATGATGAAGGGGTTGGAGACAGGGCGCCTCCAAGTGGCCGCCCGTGCCCTGGGTGTTGGCCGGGCGGCGTTCGAGGACGCCCTCGCCTACGCCCAGGAACGCGAGTCGTTCGGCAAGCCCATCTGGCAGCACCAGTCGATCGGCAACTACCTCGCAGACATGGCCACTTCACTGACGGCGGCGCGCCAGCTCACCCTCTACGCGGCCCGGGAGGCCGAGGCGGGCCGACGCGTGGACATGGAGGCGGGCATGGCCAAGCTGTTCGCCTCCGAGACAGCCATGCAGATCGCCCTCAACTCCGTCCGCATTCACGGGGGTTACGGCTACTCGACCGAGTTCGACGTGGAGCGGTACTTCCGCGACGCACCGCTGATGATCGTCGGCGAGGGCACCAACGAGATCCAGCGCAACGTGATCGTGAGCCAGCTCGTCAAGCGGGGCGGGATCGACGCCTGACCAAGTCCTGCTTCGGCCTCGGCCTAGGCGCGGACGTCAGCCACGGTCGTTCGCGCGAGCTCGGCGGGCACGGCACGGCCTGGCGGTCGCGGCGGTCCCTGTCGAGCGGAGGACCAACGCGGCTTGCCCTTGCCCGCGGGGGATGATGGGCGGCGGCGCGTCCGCGCCACGACTGAGGTGAGAGAGGCGGGTCGGTGGCCGGGGACGGGCAGATCACGACGGCGGAGCAGGCGGCCAACGACGGGCTGGTGCTGGCGTTCGGCTGGTTGCAGGGGGCCGCGAACCGGCTGGAGTACATCCTGGGCCGGGCCATAGAGGAGGAGTGCGGGATCAGCCACCTGATGTTCGAGGTGCTGCTGATCCTGGGCCGGGCCGGAGAGCCGGGCATGTCGATGCGGGCCATCGCCCAGGAGCGGGTCCTCACCACGGGCGGTGTGACACGGCTGATCGACCGGATGGAGGCGGCGGGCCTGGTGACCCGCGACGAGAATCCGGGCGACCGCCGGGGACGGCTGGTCAGAGTGACGCCGCTCGGGGAGGAGACCGTGGTGCGGGCTGCTCGTCTGCACGTGGAGAACGTGCAGCGGTTCCTTCTGGACCCGCTGCCCGCGGAGCACCGGGAGCGCTTCGCGCGCGACCTGCGGACGCTGAGCCTGACGGCCCGCGACGCCCTGCCGCGCCTGCGCTGAACCTGCCTGCCCCGTCTTCCGCCTCGCCGCCCGAGCCGGGGCGCCAACGGCCGGGTGGCCGGGCCACTCGGTTGAGGAGCCGACCAGTCGAGGCGTTCATCCATGCGGAAATATCTGACGAGTCAGATACTGTTGTGTCAGGCGAATGGCCCGCGGAAGGCGGGTTCCGCAACCGGGAGGCACACCCCTCATGAAGCTCGTGTACGTCTTCGACGCCTACTGCGGCTGGTCGTACGGTTTCGCACCGACCCTGGCCGAGATCGTCCGACGGCATCCCGACCTGCACGTGGAAGTGGTGTCCGGCGGTCTGTTCACCGGCTCGCGCCGGGTGCCGGTCCGGGAGTTCGGACACGTCCAGGGCGCCAACGCCAAGATCAGTGAGCTGACCGGGGTCGAGTTCGGGCCCGGTTACGCGCGGCTGATCGAGGACGGCTCGTTCGTGATGGACTCCGAAGCCGCCGCCCGGGGCGTGGCCGCGTTGCGACAGGCCGCGCCCGACCACATCGTGGAGCTGGCCGCCGCGCTGCAGCACGCGTTCTACGTGGACGGCCTGAGCCTGTCCGACCCGGCCACGTATCGCGCGGTCGCCGAAGCGGCCGGCCTGGACCCGGACACCGTCGTCGGCGCGTTCACCGCACATGGTTCGGCCGCCGCCGCGGAGGGCGACTTCCTGCTGGCGGACGGTCTGGGCGTCCAGAGTTTCCCCACCCTGCTGGCCGTCCAGGACGACCGCACCACGGCCCTGGCCGTCGGTCATGCCACCGCCGACCGGATCGACCGGCACCTGGCCGCGCTGACCGCCGCGCCCTGACCCCTGTCTCTTCGCACCAACACCCTCTTCTCTCTTCGCACCAACACCCTGTTCGAACCCTCCCCTCCCACGAAGGAATCACCATGAGCACCCTCGACTTCAAGGTCATCGACCTGGACTTCCCCGTCGGCTCCAAGAACAAGACCGCCACCCTGATCACGGGCGAGGAGCAGGCGTTCCTGATCGATGCCGGGTTCACGCGTGCCGACGGGCACCGCCTGGTCGCCGAGATCCTCGACTCCGGCAAGACACTGACCAAGGTCTTCATCAGCCACGCCGACCCCGACTTCTACTGGGGCGCCGAGGTGATCGCGGACGCCTTCCCCGAGGCCGAGCTGGTCGCCACTCCGCTGGTGATCGAGCACATCCAGGCCGCGTACGAGGGCAAGCTCAAGGCGTGGGAGCCGGTCGGCGTCAACCGCCCCACCCGCCTGGTCGAGCTCGCCGAACTGGCCGGCGACATCACCTTCGAGGGCCACGTGTTCCAGCTCAAGGGCGGCCGCCCCGGCCTGTCCGACCGGCACTACCTGTGGCAGGCCGAGCATCGGGCGATCGTCGGCGGCGTACTGCTCTTCCAGAACGAGCACGTCTGGGTCGCCGACACGCCCAAGCCCGAGGACCGCGCCGTGTGGATCGAGCTGCTCGACGAGATGACGGCCCTGGACCCCGCGTTCGCCGTCCCCGGCCACCGGCTGCCCACCGACACCCTGGACGCGAGCCCGATCGTCTACACCCGCGACTACCTCACCGCGTTCGAGGCCGAAGCCGCCAAGGCCGACACCGGTGAGGCCCTCACCGGCGCGCTGGTCGCCCGCTACCCGGACGCCGGCATGCTCATCGCCGCACAGATCGGTGCCAAGGTCGCCAAGGGCGAGATGAGCTGGGGCTGACACACCCTTTCGTGGTCCGGTGCCGGGCATCCCCCCGATCGCCCGGCACCGGATCGCGACACGTCACCGAGCCCTCGCCCGTACTACCTGCGCTCTCTCGCTGTTTTTTGCGTGCCCCGGCACCCCGGCTCACCAGAAAGGCCGCCCTCCCCATGAACGAGACGACCGGCTTCCACACCTCCACCGCCCCCGCCGACGTGGTGCGGCGCCAGTACCTCGCCTCCGCTCACGGAGACCTCGAAGCCCTGCGGGCCACCCTGGCCGACGACGTGGAATGGACCGAGATGGCCGGCTTCCCCCTGGCCGGCACCTACCGCACCCCGGACGGCGTCACCGCCAACGTGATGGAGCAGCTGGGCAAGGAGTGGGACGACTGGACCGCCCACGACGACACCTACGTCGTCGACGGCGAGAACGTCGTGGTCCTGGCCCGCTACACCGCCACCAACAAGGCCACCGGCAAGGACATCAACGTCCGTGTCGCCCACCACTTCGTCGTCCGCGGCGGCCTGATCGTCCGCTTCGAACAGTTCGTGGACACCGCCAAGGTCCGCGAAGCGATGCCGGCCTGACCAGCGCGGCGCGCGGCGGGACTCCGCAGAAGGACGGCGGGACCCCGGAGTAGGAACGGGATCAAGGCCACGCCGCTCACTCTCCTCACTCTCCGACGACGCACGCTCTCGGCCGTTCGAGTCCGAGGCGTCTCACTTCCCGTGTGCCGCGTGGCGCTGTGAGCGGAGTGTCTCCAGGAGGCGTAGCCAGATCTCGCTGGCTGTGGGATAGCTGGGCACGACGTGCCACAGAGTCGACAGGGGGACGCGCCCCACGATCGCCGTGGTCGCCGAGTGCACGAGTTCGGCGATGCCGGCGCCGACGAACGTCGCCCCCACGACCACGTCATCGGTGCGGTCGATGACGAGTTTGGCCCGGCCGCGATAGTCCGCACGCATCACATAGGTTCCGGCGAGCGCGCCCAGGTCGTACTCGACGACCTCGACATCGATACCCGCGTCGCGCGCCTGCTGCTCGGTCCTGCCGGCGCTGCCGACCTCGGGGTTGGTGAAGGTGACCTGTGGCAGCCCGAGGTGTCCGGCCGCGGCGGACGGCAGGTCGGCGGAGCCGTCGGCTCGTGCCGCGATGACCTCTCCGGCGATACGGGCCTGGTACTTGCCCATGTGGGTGAGGAGTGCCCGACCGCACACGTCGCCGATGGCGTAGAGCCAGCTGCCGGCCACCCCCTCCACACCCTGGTGGTCATCGACGTCGAGGTACCCGCCGGGGGAGAGGCCGACGGTCTCCAAGCCGATGTCCTCGGTGTTCGGGGTGCGCCCGGCGGCCACGACGACCTCGTCGGCCACGATGACCGTGCCGTCATCGAGTGTCACGCTCACCTCGCCGCCGTGTACCAGGCCCTGGCCCGTGTCACGGGCGTCGGACCGCTTCACCTGGGACATGCGGCGTCCGAGGCACAGCCGCACGCCACCGTCCCGCAACTCCTCACCGACGAGCTCACCCGCGAACGGCTCCTGCCGGGCCAGCAGTTGCTCGCCACGATGGACGACCGTCACCTCGGCGACGCCCAGCCCGTGCAGCCAGGTGGCCGCCTCGCAGGCGACCACGCCGCCGCCCAGAATGACCACCCGACGCGGCACTTCGCGCATCGTGGTCACATCGCGTGAGGTCCACGGCAGTGCGGCGCGCAGTCCCGGAACGTCCGGTACGGCCGGACAGGAACCGGTGTCGATGACAACGGCATGCCTGGCCGTCAGCGTCCTGGTCGAACCGTCCGGCCGGCTCACCGCGACGGTGCGTTCACCGGCCAGCCGCCCATAGCCGCGTACCACGTCGATCCCGGTGTCCAGCGCCCAGGCCACCTGGGAACTGTCGTCCAAGCCGTTGATCACACGGTCGCGCCGGTCGAGTGCCCCGGCGGGGTCCAGCTGTGCCGATACTCCGGACAGGTGGGCGGCGGCGTCCACCACCTCCACGGGCCGCAGCAGTGCCTTGCTGGGCATGCACGCCCAGTACGAGCACTCGCCGCCGAGCAGGCTGCTCTCCACGAGCACCGCGGACAGGCCGGAGTACTGGCTCGCGTACTGAGCGGCGTTCTCACCCGCGGCCGCGCCGCCGAGGACGATCACGTCCCACTCCGAGCGATCCGGGTCCACCGCCGGCGTCATGAGATCCTCCCCGATCGTCCTTCCGCCGGAACGGCGGTGTGTCGAGTGCGAAGCCAGCCTAGGGGCGCCGGAGTTCTCCCGCTCGATGTCCGTCGGCCGGATCACTCCCCGAGCTGAGCCCATGGGGGAGGGCACGTCTCAAGCTCGTGGGTGCGGGAGTTCCCACCTCGTGGGTGCGGTAGTCGCCGGTTCTGCTTCGCGCGTGTGGCGGTCGCTCAAGCGGTGCACGACTCCATGCCGTGCCCCGCCTCCGGGAGATTCTTCTCCGCCCAGGTGGCCAGTTCCTTCAGAGCCGGTTCGAGGGCAGCGCCGGCCTCCGTCAACCGGTACGAGACCCGCAGCGGCGGCCCCTCGTCCACCTCGCGCAGGACGAGTCCTGCCGCGCCCAGCTCGGTCAGCCGGTCCGAGAGCATGCGTTCACTGATGCCCGGGATGGCCCGGCGCAGCTCGGTGAAGTGCACCGGGCGCTCCATCAGCACGGACACGATGGGGCCGGTCCAGCGCTTTCCGAGCAGCCCGAAGACACGCGTGATGGTGCCGTCGACCGTCTTACAGGGCTCTGCGACCGGTTCCTTCATGACCTCAGTGTACTGCGACCCCTGTCGTAGCTAAAAAAAAGTAAGTACCTGTGCTATCAATAGGAACGAACGGAAAAGCGGCCAGCTCTTCGTGTCGCTTGCTTCGCATTCGTCCTTTTGGAGATCCCTCATGGCAACACTGCTGCACCTGGACTCGTCCCTGTGGCCCGAGTCCGCTTCCGCCTCCCGTTCGGTCACGGCCGCCTTCCGCACGGCATGGGAGGAGCAGCACCCCGACGGCACCGTGATCTACCGGGACCTTGACGCCGACCCGGTGCCGCACCTGGACGCCCTCACCGCCTCCGCCGGTTTCGCCGATCCCGCCGACCACACCCCGGAGCAGGCGGCGGCCTTCGCCGCGCGGCTGAAGCTGATCGAGGAACTGGAGAACGCGGACGCCGTCCTGATCGGCGCCCCGATGTACAACTTCACGGTTCCCTCCACGCTGAAGACGTGGCTCGACCAGGTGGTCCTCATGGGCCGCACCGCAGCCGCCGAGGACTCCTCGACCAAGGGCGTCCCGGTGTACGTCGTGGCCAGCCGCGGCGGTTCCTACGCCCCCGGCACTCCGCGCGAGGGTTACGAGTACGTGCAGAACTTCTTGCAGGCGATCCTCGGCGACATGCTGGGCATGGAGGTCGACTTCATCGTTCCCGAGCTCACTCTGGCGCACTCCAACCCGGCCATGGCCGAGCTGATCCCGCTCGCCGAGGCCTCCAAGGTCAGGGCCCACGAGGACGCGGTCAGCAAGGGCAAGACCGCCGCCCTGAGCGCCGCCGCCTGACGCACCGCGAGGTCACGTACGACCTGGAGCGTGCGATCTCGGTCGACACGCTCGGCGCCCACTGCCCATTCCAGTCCGTCAGGACAGGCAGCCCACATGGGCGAGGGCCTGCTTGAGGAGGGCTCCGTGGCCGCCCGGCATCTCGCCCAGCACCATGGGGGACGAGGCCTCCTCGGGGCTGAACCAGACCAGGTCGAGGGCGTCCTGGCGGGGGCGGCAGTCGCCGGCCACCGGGACGATGTAGGCGAGGGACACCGCGTGCTGGCGGGGGTCGTGGAACGGTGTGACCCCGAGCGTCGGGAAGTACTCGGCGACGGTGAAGGGCTGCAGCGAGGCCGGGACCCGGGGCAGGGCGACCGCGCCGAGGTCCTTCTCCAGGTGGCGCAGGAGGGCGTCCCGCACCCGTTCGTGGTGCAGCACCCGGCCGGAGACGAGCGCGCGGCTGACCGTCCCGTCGGGGCCGATGCGGAGCAGCAGTCCGATGCTGGTGACTTCGCCGTTGTCGTCGACGCGCACCGGAACGGCCTCGACATACAGGATCGGCATGCGGGCGCGTGCCTGCTCGAGCTCGTCGTGAGTCAGCCAGCCGGGCGTGGTTTCGGTCATGTCAGACATTGGTTGATCATACTTTCAGGGTCTCGTGCCGCGCGCGTGTCGCCGGACACACCGGATGGCCGGTGCACCGGCCATCCGGTGTGTCCGGCCCTCCGAGTATCCGCTGCGTATCCGTGGGGGACGGCCTCAGGACGCCGGCTGCGCCACCTTCGTCGCCGTGTCGCCGTCGACGGCCGCGGCCAGCTGCGGGACCAGGCGGTCGAGCATGTACGGCAGGCTCAGGACCGACACGAACGAGACAGAGTTGCCGTAGTCGCTCGACTCCTTGACGAAGACCTCACGCGCCTGCTTCGCCACGTCCAGGTCGTTGTAGAGGGCGTTCTTGTGGAGCTTGGCCTCGTCCTTGGCCGGATCCGAGACGATCCACACGATCGCGTCGGTGTTCAGCAGGTCGGTGCGCTCCTTGCTGATGTTGGCGCCGAACTCGTCACCGATGACCTTGTCCAGGTCCGTCGGCAGCTCGAAGCCGAGGTCGGTCAGGACGCGCGAGCGCGGATCCTGGCTGCCGAAGACGAAGATGCCCTCGTATGGGGTCGCCATCACGGCGTCGGCCCCGGCGAACTTCGGGTTGTCCTCGGCCGCGGTCGCGAAGTCGGCCTCGACGCCCTTCACCAGGTCCTTCGCCTCGGTCTCCTGGCCCAGCGCCGTGCCGATGATCTCGGTCTGCCGCTGCCAGGGGACCCCGAAGTCGTTGTATTCCTTCGGCTGGGCCACCACCGGCGCGAACTTCGACAGGGTCGTGTACTGATCCTTCGTCAGGCCGCCGTAGACCGCGAGGATCAGGTCCGGCCTGAGCGCGGCGATCTTCTCCGTCTGCGGTCCCGTGCCGGTGTCCTTGAGGACGGTCGGGGCCTTCGCGCTGCCGAGCTTGTCGGCGGCCCAGGGGCCGATGGCGCCCTGGTAGCCGCCGAGCCACTCGGTGGTGCCGACGGGCACCTTGCCCAGGGCGAGTACGGCGTCCTGGTCGGTCAGCCCGACCGTGACGATCCGCTTCGGCTCGGACTTGACGGTGGTGTTGCCGTACTTGTGGGCGATGGTCACCGGGAAGGCGCCGTTCGCGGCGGCGGACTTGTCCGAGCCTGCCTCGGAGTCGTCCTCGGAGCCGCAGGCCGCGGCGGTGGTGAAGAGGAGGAGTGCGGAGGCGAGCGCCGCGACGAGGCGTGCGCCTCTGGAAGAGCCGAGCATCAGTGGTCCCTCAGGGTGGTGGTGTCAGGGCTGCGATGGTGTGCGGCGGTCTGGTCGTCCGTGGTGTGGGTGCCGGACCGGACCACGCCAGGGGGGTGCCGGTGGGACGGCATGCGGATTCGTGCCATGCCGTCACACCCGGCCACGCGAGCCCTCAGCCGGTTCGCGCGGTCATGTCGTCCGCGCGATGGGCGAGCAGGGATTCGAGGATCTCGCCGGAGCGAACCGCCGTGGTGGACAGCAGAGTCGAGGTGAGACCGTGCGTGTGCTCGGTCGCGCCCTGCAGATAGATGCCCGCCGTGACCTCGGGTGAGAGCTCGACGCGATGGTCGCGCCCGACGCGCACGGCGTCCTTGTCGTCCCGCAGGCAGAGTTTCGCGGTCCTGCCCAGGAGGGTGTCGAGGTCCCTGGGGCGGTAGCCGGTCGCGTGGACGAGCAGGTCGGCGGAGATCACCTCCCGTTCCCCGGTGGGGAGATACTCGACGGTGACCTCCAGGCGGTCGTCCAGGCTGCGTACGTCCCGGATGCGGGACACGTTGCGCAGGCGCAGCCGCTCACGGCCCTGGACCTTCTCGCGGTACATCGTCGCGTACAGGGACTCGATGAGATCCATGTCGACCACCGAGTAGTTGGTGCTGCGGTGGTAGTCGACCAGGGACTGCTTGACCTCGGGTGTGGACCGGAAGTACACGTCCACGGCCTCGGGATCGAAGATCCGGTTGGCGAACGGGCTGTCGTCGGCGGGCGTGTACCCGTACTTGGCGAAGATCGCGCAGATCTCCGCCTCGGGGAACGACTGGTGCAGGTAGTCCACCGCTTCGGCGGCGCTCTGGCCCGCGCCGAGCACCAGGACGCGGCCCACCGACGTACCGGAACCGTTCAACTCACGGACGCGCGGGACGAGTTGACTGTTGTGCCAGATACGGTCCGACAGCTCCGTGTCCGGCGGCAGATGCGGCTCGAGGCCGACGGCCACCGAGATGTTCCGGGCCCGTCGCGTGATGGTCCGCTCGGGGTCCCCGGGCACGCGGCTGACCACGTCCAGCCAGCGGACCTCCCCGTCGGCCCCCGTCACCGGTTCCACGGACACGACGTCGTCCGAGTAGTCGACCAGGTGCGCGACGCGGGCGGCCGCCCACTCGAAGTACTCGTGGAACTCGATCCGCAGCGGGAACAGCGTCTTCGCGTTGAGGAAGTCCACCATCCTGCCCCGCTCCCGCAGGAAGCACAGGAAGCTGAAGTCGCTCGTCGGATTGCGCATGGTGACCAGGTCCTTGAGAAAGGACACCTGCATCGTGGCGTCCTCGATGAGCATTCCCCGGTGCCAGCCGAACGTCGGCTGGCGCTCGAGGAATTCCGCGCGGATCCGGTTCTCCGGAGCGGCCCCGGCGTTGTGTTCCTCAACCGCGATGGCCAGTGCGAGATTTGACGGCCCGAATCCTATGCCGAGCACATCAAGGACGGCGTCCGGTTCGTCGTGCAGTGCGTTCACCGCAACTTTCCTTCCCCTAGGCGCCACTGATGTTAAATAAGGTTAGCCTTACCTTGCAATGGTGTGTCCTAGGAGAGGATCGACAATGCGGGTCGTCATGTTCGGCTATCAGACCTGGGGGCACCGCACCCTCCAGGCTCTGCTGGAGTCCGACCACGAGGTGGTCATGGCCGTGACCCACCCCAAGAGCGACCACGTATACGAGAAGATCTGGGACGACTCGGTTGCCGACCTGGCCGAGAAGCACGACGTACCGGTCCTGCTGCGCAACCGGCCCGACGACCCCGAACTCCTCGCCGCCCTGCGGGACGTGGCACCGGACCTCATCGTCGCCAACAACTGGCGGACCGTGCTGCCCCCGGAGGTCTTCGACCTCCCGCCCCACGGCACGCTCAACATCCACGACTCGCTGCTCCCGGCGTACGCGGGCTTCTCCCCGCTGATCTGGGCGCTCATCAACGGCGAGCGGGAGGTCGGTGTCACCGCGCACCGGATGAACGCCGAACTCGACGCGGGCGACGTCCTGTTGCAGCGCGCCGTACCGGTCGGCCCGGCCGACACCGTCACCGACCTGTTCCACCGCACGGTCGACCTGATCGCGCCGGTCGTCGACGAGTCGCTCGACCTGATCGCCTCGGGCCGCGCGCGCTGGATCCCCCAGGACCGCAGCCGCGCCAGCTTCTTCCACAAGCGGTCCCTCGAGGACAGCCGCATCGACTGGACCTGGCCGGCTGAGGACGTCGAGCGACTCGTCCGCGCCCAGTGCGACCCGTACCCCAACGCCTTCACCCACCACCGCGGGCAGCGGATCCGGATCGTCGAGTCCGAGGTCTCGCAGGGCCGTTACGGCGGCACCCCGGGGCGCATCTTCATCCGTGAGGGCGACGGAGTCGTCATCGTCGCCGGCGCGGAGGCAAGGAGCGGCCGACTGCCCGGGCTGGTCGTCAAGCGCGTACGGACGGAGGACGGTGTGGAGCACGCGGCGACCGACCACTTCCGCACGATGGGCGGCTACCTCACGGCTCGTCCGTGAGCGGGGCGGTCGTGACCGAAACGGCCACGAACGACATGGCGACGTCCGCCGACCTCACCGAGCGCCTCACGGCACTGGAGCCCCTGCGCGGACACACGGTCGTCGTCAAGTACGGCGGCAACGCCATGACCGACGACACGCTCCGGCGGGCCTTCGCACAAGACGTCCTCACCCTGCGGCGCGCCGGCGTCAGACCGGTCGTGGTGCACGGCGGCGGTCCGCAGATCGGCGCCCATCTGGACCGGCTGGGGCTCAAGTCCGCCTTCCTGAACGGGCTTCGGGTCACCACTCCGGAGACCATGGAGGTCGTACGGATGGTGCTGTCCGGCAAGGTCCAGAAGGACCTGGTGGGGCTGATCAACGAGCACGGTCCGTACGCCGTCGGCCTCAGCGGCGAGGACGGGCACACCCTGACCGCCGTCAAGCGGTACGCCGACGTGGCCGGTGAGCCCGTCGACATCGGGCTGGTCGGGGACGTGGCGCGGGTGAACACCGCGGTCGTGCGCCTCCTGCTCGACAGCGGGCACATCCCGGTGGTCTCCTCCGTCGGCCGGGGCGAGGACGGACAGGTCTACAACGTCAACGCCGATACGGCGGCGGGCGCGTTGGCCGCCGCGCTGGGGACGCGGGTCCTGGTCGTCCTCACCGATGTCCCCGGGCTGTACGCCGACTGGCCGGAGAGCGATCGTGTCGTCGACCGGATCGGCGCGGGGGAGCTGGAGCGGCTGCTGCCCGGGCTGAACGGCGGCATGGGGCCCAAGATGGAGGCGTGCCTGCGGGCCATCAGGTCCGGGGTGGGCACGGCCCGGGTGCTCGACGGGCGCGCACCGCATGCGCTGCTCGACGGGCTGAGCGGCGCCGTCGGAACCGGGACGACGATCGTGCCGGACACCGCGGGGCAGTGAGCTCTGTGGCCGCCCCGCTTGCCTTCCGGCGTCGGCGGGCGGGGCGGCCACATCGAGTCCTCAGTCGGCCGTCCGCACCGCCGCCTCCACGGACGGAGCCCCGTGGTGACGCCCCATGGGAATCACCAGCGGTGTGCCGCTGACCGGGTCCAGCGTGATCTGGCAGCTCAGGTCGAAGACGTCCTCGACGGTCTCGGCGGTGATCACCTCGGCCGGGTTCCCCTCGGCGACGATCCGTCCGGACTTCATGGCGACGACGTGATCGGCGTACCGGCAGGCCTGGTTGAGGTCGTGGAGCACCATCACGACCGTGCGGTGCTCGCGCCGGTTGAGGTCGGTGATCAGGTCCAGGACGTCGATCTGGTGGGCCAGGTCCAGATACGTCGTCGGCTCGTCGAGCAGCAGTACGGGGGTGCCCTGGGCGACCGCCATGGCGATCCAGGCACGCTGCCGCTGACCGCCGGAGAGCTCGTCGACGGGCCGGTCCGCGAGATCGGTCATGTTGGTGGCGTCCAGGGCCTGGTGCACGGCCTGTTCGTCGGCCTTGGACCACTGCCGCCACCAGGTCTGGTGCGGTGAACGGCCGCGGTTGACCAGGTCGATGACGGTCAGCCCCTCGGGCGCGACCGGGCTCTGCGGCAGGATGCCCAGGCGCTGGGCCAGCTCCCTGCTCGGTATCGACTGCAGCGCCCGGCCGTCGAGGTGGACGGCACCTTCGCGGGGCGCGAGCAGCCGGGCGAGGGCGCGCAACAGGGTGGATTTCCCACACGCGTTGGCGCCGACGATGGCCGTGATCCGGCCGGGCGGAACGGCCAGGTCGAGGCCGTCCACCACCAGCCGGTTGTCGTAGGCCAGCCGCAGACCGCTCGCCCGCAGGTCCGGGTAGGTGGTCGGCACGCGGTCGGTCGACGGGACGTCGGCCGATGTGCGATCGGCGGATGTGCCGTCGGTCGACCGGGGCTCAGCCGGCATGGGATCAACCTCCTGAACCCGCGCGGTTGGCGCGGGCGAGCAACCAGAGCAGAACCGGTGCGCCGAGCACGCCGGTGACGATTCCGACCGGCAGTTCCGTGCCGGAGACGAGCGTACGGGCGATGAGGTCGCCGCCCAGGACCACCAGCGCCCCGGTCAGTCCCGAGGCAACCGTGGGCGGCCAGGCGGTACCGGCCAGCCGCTGCGCGATCTGCGGGGCGGCGAGTGCCACGAAGGCGACGGGTCCGGCGGAGGCCGTGGCGAAGGCGATCAGGCCGACACCGGTGAGCAGGATGGCGAGGCGTACGGGCTGCACGCGGGTGCCGAGGCCGGTGGCCACGTCGTTGCCGAGCTGGAGAGTACGCAGCAGCCGGCCGAGCAGCAGCGCTGTCGGGAGCAGCACGGCCAGCGCGATGGCGAGCGGCCCGACCTGGTCCCACGTCCGGCCGTTGAGGTTGCCGACCAGCCAGCCGAGTGCGGCCTGTGCCTGGAAGCGTCCGCCCTTGGCCACCAGATAGTCGGTGACGCTCGTGCAGATCCAGGCCACACCGATGCCGACCAGGATGATCCGGTATCCGGTGGTGCCGCGCCGCCAGGCCAGCAGGTACACGATCAGGGCCGTGGCCAGCGCGCCGAACAGTCCGAGCGTCTGGGTGCCCAGGCCGCCGTCCCAGCCCAGGACGATGCCCGCGACCACGGCGGCCCCCGCGCCCTGCGTGAGGCCGATCATGTCGGGGCTGGCCAGCGGATTGCGGGTCATGGTCTGGAACAGCGCGCCGGAGACCCCGAAGGCGGTCCCGGCGAGCAGCCCGACCAGGGCGCGGGGCAGCCGCAGTTCCTCGACCACGAGTACGGTGCCGGGGTCGCCGGAGCCCACCAGGGCCCGTACGACATCGGCGAAGGCGATCGGATAGTCGCCCATCGACAGGCCCCAGCAGAACAGCAGGAAGGCGCCCGCGGCGAGCACCGCGCACAGGGCCACCAGCCGGGGACGGAAGACACCGGAGACGGGCGGGAAGGCCAGCCGGTAGGTGCGGAAGTGACTGGAGCGGGATGAACTGCCGGTGTCCGGACGGGTCTTCAGGGCGGTTGTCTTCGAGTGCGTCATGCTCACACCTCCGCCAGATTGCGCCTGCGGACCATGGCGATGAAGAACGGTCCGCCGATGAAGGCGACCAGGACGCCCGCCTGGATCTCGGTGGGCCGGGCCACCAGGCGTCCGAGGATGTCCGCGGCGAGCAGCAGGCTGGGAGCGAGCACCGCGGACAGCGGCAACAGCCAGCGCTGATCAGGGCCGATGCCCGCCGACTGGGCGAGCACGCGGGCGACATGGGGGACCACCAGGCCGATGAAGACGACCGGGCCGATGACCGCGACCGCCGCACCGGTCAGCAGGGTGATCGCGGCGACGCCCGCGAGGCGGACCAGGCCGAGACGACGGCCGAGCGAGGCCGCCACGTCGTCCCCGAGGGCCAGGCTGTTGAGGGCCGGGGCGCAGGCCAGCGCCAGCACCGCCCCGATGACGAGGAAGGGTAGCACCCGCCACACCGTCCCGTCGTCCGCGTCCGCGAGTGACCCGGCGGACCAGAACCGGAACCGGTCCAGCGCGTCCACGTCGGTGAGCACGATGGCCTGCGTGAACGACCACAGGAGCGAGGTGACGGCCACTCCCGCGAGCGCCAGCTTCACCGGAGTCATCCCCGACCGCCCGAGGCCGCCCAGCAGATAGACGACCACGGTGGCGATCAGCGCCCCCGCGAACGCGAACCACACATACCCGTACAGCGACGTGACCCCGAGCACCCCGACGGCCACCACGATGGCGAAGGAGGCACCCGCGCTGACTCCCAGCACTCCGGGGTCGGCGAGCGGATTGCGGGTCAGGGCCTGCATCAGCGCGCCGGACAGGCCGAGAGCCGCGCCCGCCGTGAGCGCGAGCGCGGTACGCGGCACCCGCGCCGACCAGACGATGTTGTCCACGAACCGGCTCGGCGCATCGCCGAACAGGGCCTGAACCACCTGGTCCGGGGGTACGTTGGCCGCGCCGAGCGCCAGTGACAAGAGGCAGAGCCCGGCCAGGACGGCGCCGAGCGACGTCACGAGAAGGACGGGGCGGAGTCTCTTGCCCGTCACCTTGCGGTCTCCAACGGCCAACTCCCTTGGGTTAGGCGGCCCTTAATCGCAGTGGGGAGCGCGAGGTCCGCCGAGACTGGGCTTTTGGTTAGGTAATCCTTACCTTATTATGACCTGCGGTCTTCCGGCCGAGCCGGTTCCGCACACTCTGGAGGCACGGTATGAGCACCAATCCGTTCGAGAACCCCGACGGCACCTACTCCGTGCTCGTCAACGATGAGGGCCAGTACAGCATTTGGCCCGACTTCGTGGACGTCCCGGCCGGCTGGACCGTCGCCCACGGCCCGGCCCCGCGCCAGGAGTGCCTGGACCACATCGAGGCCAACTGGACCGACATGCGCCCCAAGAGCCTGGTCGAGCGAAGGGCGGAGCGGACCGGCTGAGGCCCCGTCGATGCTCTCCACGAGACTGACGAACGCGCGCATCCTCACCATGGACCCGGACCGTCCCGTCGCCCACGACCTGGGCATCTGGCAGGGCGGGATCGTGGGCCTGGACGAGGAGGTGACCTCGCTGCCCGCCCGCAGGGTGGTCGACCTCCAGGGCGCCACCGTGCTGCCCGGGTTCATCGACAGCCATGTGCATCTGGCCTGGACGGGCTTCAAGGCGGGCACGCCGAGCGTGGCACCGTGTACGTCGGTCGAGGATGTCCTCGCCGTCGTGGCCGAGGCGGTGGCGCAGACGCCGGACGGGGGCTGGGCGGATCTCGCGGGTTACGACCAGCGCGGTCTCGGACGCCATCTGACCGCCGCCGAGCTGGACAAGGTCAGCGCCGGGCGCAAAGTGTTCATGATGCACGACTCGGGACACGGCTGCATGGTCAACACGGCCGTCCTGGATCTGCTGCCCGCCGAACTCCCGCATGAGGCGGGCTTTCTCGCCGAGGGCGCCATGGGAGCGGCACGGGCGCTGCGACTTCCGTACTCCCAGCAGGAGTTGGCCGATGCGATCGGACTCGCGGCGCGGACCTGTCTGGCCGAGGGCGTGACGGCCTGCGCCGAGGCGGGTATCGGCGGCGCGCTGTTCGGCCACAGCCCGGTGGAGCTGGGTGCGTATCAACTCGCCCAGGAACAGGGCAAGTTGCCGTTGCGGGTGCAGCTCATGGTGGCCGCGGACCGGCTGCGTACGGTCACCGCGCACGCGGACGACGGCATCCCCCGTGCCCTCGACCTCGGGCTGCGGACCGGGTTCGGTGACGACCGGCTCTCCGTGGGCGCCCTGAAGATCTACACCGACGGCGGCATGATGGCCCGTACGGCCGCACTGAGCACGCCGTACCAAGGGCTCGACCACGCGGGCCAGTTGCAGGACGACCCGGAGCTGCTCGCGGACACGATCGTCGACGGTCACCTCGCCGGATGGCAGCTCGCCGTCCACGCCATCGGAGACCGGGCGGCCGACGTCGCCCTGGACGCCCTGGAGCGGGCGCAGCGCATCCGGCCGCGCCCGGGCGCCAGGCACCGCATCGAGCACGCGGGCCTCATCCGGCCCGACCAGCTGCCCCGGTTCGCGCAGCTGGGCGTGACGGCCGTGGTCCAACCGAACTTCCTGCGCTACTTCGGCGACGACTACGCGGCGATCATGGGGGCGGAGCGGGCGCCGTGGCTGTACCGGGGGAGGGGATTCCTGGAGCACGGCATCACGCTCGTCGGCAGCTCCGACCGGCCCGTCGCGGACGGATCACCGCTCAGGGCCGTCCAGTTCATGGTCGAGCGCTCCTCCGAGTCGGGGCAGGTGATCGGTCCGGACGAGGGCATCACCGTCGACGAGGCCCTGCGCGCGTACACCGTGGGCGGCGCCTACGCCTGCCACTGGGAGGACAGCGCGGGCAGTCTCACCCCGGGCAAGCGCGCCGACCTGGTCGTCCTGGGCGACGACCCGAGGAGTGTCGACGCCTCGCGCATCGGCGACATCGACGTGGTCGCGACATTCGTCGACGGCCGGGAGAACGAGGAGGCCGCACTGTGAGTACGCGGACGGACGGCATTGAGGGTTACGCGCACCTGTGGGAGGGGTCGCCGTACCCGCACCGGTGGGTGCTGTGGGACACCGCCGGGGACACCCTGGTGTTCGACCGGGACGCCAACTGCCCTGTCGACATCGACGACGAGGCCGCCCTGCCCGAGGTCCTGCGCAGGATGCGCGAGGCGGGCGTACCGGAGAGCGACGACTATCCGGGGCGCCCCTGCGCCTGAACGGCCCACGGTGGGGCTTGGCTTCCGTACGGCGGTACCGCCGAGCCGCAGCGGGCGTCACATGCTCTGTGCGGCCCTGCCGTGCAGAAGGTGGCGGATCAGCTGGTCGGTGGTGCAGACGACGCTGGTGCGCGCGATCCACCGCAGGGCCATGGAGTGGTCCTCGGCGGAGAAGTCGGCCACCGCGTCGGCCACGACGAACGGCTGGATGTCGTGCATGAAGGCGTCCGCCGCCGTCAGCAGTATGCCGAGGTGGGCCCGGACACCGCAGAGGACCAGCTGGTCACGCCCCGCCGAGCGGAGCAGCCGGCCGAGGTGGCTGCGGAGAAACGCGTTGTGGCGGACGTTGACCAGCAGGTGCTCTCCCACCCGGGGTGTCAGTTGTGTGACGATCGCCGCGTCGTCGTCGGGTTCCGGGCCGATGCCCGGACCCCAGATGTCGGTCATCAGCCCTCGCTGGCCGGGGCGTTGGGCGGCCGGTTCGCAGCTGAACACGACCGGCATGCCGAGGGTGCCCGCGAGTTCGCGCAGGGTGGTGATGTTGTCGAGGAGCTCCACGACGGGGGAGCAGTCCGGCGGGAAGGCCTGGACGAAGTGGTTCTGCATGTCGTGGACGAGCAGTGCGGCCCGTGCCGGGTCAATCGTCCAGGGCGGTCCGGACGGAGGGACCGCTGAACGGTCAGGCATGGGATAGGAGCTGATGACCGGTAAGCCCATGGGCGGACTCCTCACTGATGGCGTGTGCGCCGAGCCCGATTCAGAAAAGTTAGCTTAGCCTAAGCTAACTTGATGCGGGGCTGTCGTCGGGTGCTCGGTTCAGCCGTGTGCCAGGAGTTTGAGGAGAGCGGACCATGGCGGGCAGTACGTACCGGGACGCCTGGGGTATTCCGCATCTCCGTGCCTCCGATCCGCTCCAACTGGCCTTCGCCCAGGGGAGGAACGCGGCGCACGACAGGGCCTGGCAGATCGAGGTGGAGCGCCACCGGTCGCAGGGCACCTCGGCCTCCTTCCTCGGCGTGGACGCCGTCCCCTGGGACCGCTTCGCCCGCCGGGCCCGGCTCGACGACACTGCCCGGCGCTGCTTCGACGCGCTGGACGAGGAGACGGCGGCATGGGTCTCGGCGTACGTCGACGGTGTGAACGCCGGCCTTGAGCGGGGAGCGGCGAACGCGCCCGAGTTCGCGGCCGTCAGGCTCGTCCCGGAGCCCTGGCGGAGCTGGACACCCCTCGGAGTCTGGCTCGCCCACCACATCCTCTTCGCGGGGTTCCCGACCAAGCTGTGGCGCGAGGAGGTGGCCCGCCGGCTCGGTGACGAGGCCCTCGAACTGTTCGCCACGGACGGTCCTGCCACGTCGGGTTCGAACGGCTGGATGGTCTCGGGCGACCGCACCGCCTCCGGGTCCGCGCTCATCGCGGGCGACCCCCACCGCTTCATCCAGAATCCCGGCTTCTACCAGCAGATACACCTGTCCTGCCCTTCGTACGACGTCGTCGGCTTCGCCGTCCCCGGGGTCCCCGGCATCGCCCACTTCGGCCACACCGGCACCGTCGCCTGGGCCATCACCAACGCCATGTCCGACTACCACGACCTGTACGCGGAGCGCCTGCGTGCCTCGGGCGGCGGCATCGAGGCGTTGGGACCCTCGGGGTGGCGACCGGCCGCCCGTCACCGGGAGACCATTCGGGTCGCCGGAGGCGATCCGGTCGAGATCGACGTGATCGAGACGGAACGCGGGCCGGTCATCATCGACGGGCTTGACGCGGGGGACGCGGGGGATGCGAGGGATGCGCAGGACTCGGAGCCTTCGGAACCCGTCGGGCTCCCCGGAGGCATCAGTCTCCGCTATCCGCCGCGCGTCACCGCGGACTTGGGGTTCGACGTGCTCCCGGCCCTCCTCCGCGCCCGTACGGTCGAGGACGTGGACCGGGCGCTCGACCGCTGGATCGAGCCGGTGAACGTCGTGCACGCCGCGGACTCGGCCGGAGGACTGGTGCACCGGGTGGCCGGATACGTGCCCATACGTCACCGGGACAACCGACTGCGGATCGTGCCCGCCTGGGAGGGAGGGCACGAGTGGCAGGGCCGCCATGACACACCGCGCGCCGAGGTGGACGGCATCGCGGTGATGGCCAATGAGCGTGGCCTCGCCGCACCCCTCGGGGCGGAGTTCGCCCCGCCGTACCGTGCCGACCGCATCGACGAGCTGCTGCGGGAGTCGCGGGAGTGGACGCCCCAGGAGATGGCGGCCATTCACATGGACACCTACCTCGCGGCCGCCGTTCCCCTGCTGGAACAGGTGGCGCGGCTCGACGGCCTCGGTCCGCAAGCGGCGCGGTTGCGGGAGCGACTGCTGTCCTGGAATCGACGTATGGACGCCGACAGCATCGCCGCCGCGGACTACGCGCGGCTGCGCTCGGCCGTCGTACGACGGGTCGCGGCGGCCCCGGAGTTGAAGAGACTCGCCGTGCCGCCCCTGCCGTATCCCGCCGTGTTCGAGCCATGGCTGAACCTCACCGCGAAAATCGCCTCCGCGCTGGAGAACCTCCTGCGAACCGACCTGCTCCCGGGGCTCGACGGAACGGGGATCGTCCGGGCGGCGCTGCAGGAGGTCGCCGACGCGGAAGCCGTGACCTGGGGCGAACTGCATCGCCTCGCTCCCGCCCGGATTCTCCCCGCCGCCGAGGACGAGGAGTGGCCCGGCCTCGGCGGTGACCACGACTGCGTTCTGGCCACCTCGAGCACGCCCGGCGTCACCGATCTCAGCTCCCGCGGGCCCTCCGCCCGGTACGTCTGGGACCTCGCCCGGCGCGAGAACAGCCTCTGGGTCGTACCCCTGGGTGCCGACGGCATCCCGGGCGGCGAGCACCACCGGGACCAGTTGCCCCTGTGGCTGCGCGGCGAACTCGTACCCGTCATCACCGATTTCGCTCGCCTCACCCAGGAGCCCGACACCGAGTGACGGGGGCGGCCGGACCCTGCGCGCCCTGATGGATTTTGGCTTGTTCAATGCGCGCATCGCCGGTGCGGGTGGTTTATCTGAGTCTCAGGAGCCGCTTTCGTCAACGCCGTGACGTTTCAGCAGGCGTTCGCTGCCGCAGGCGCGTGCACAAAATGTGTAGCACGGCTCGAAGCGTGGCGGAACGCGATCGTCCGGTTTCCATGCGGATGAGTGGAAGGCAATGGCCCCGGTTTGCTGCTGTCCCGGCTCGGAAAGGAACCTTCGCGTCGGGTTTGGATAGGCCGTGTGAATATTCAACTTCGCACCAGGAAATCGTCTCGGGGCCAATGGACCACAGGAATTCGGTAGACAGCTCGGGTGTGTTCGGTATCGTCGATCCAGAAATTCACGAACCTCAAATTGATGAATCCCGGGAAGAAATGCGACGAGAGTTATCCTGGGATGTGATCGCCAGCCATCGGGAAAGATTGATGAGGCTGGTACGCCGGCGGCTTCCGAATGCGCAGGACGCGGAGGACTGCGTACAGGAAGCGATGCTGAGGGCGGCCGCGTACGGCGATCTGGACCGGGAGCGGATCGGTCCCTTTCTGACCACGGTCGCGCTGCGTCTATGCGTCGACCACTACCGCGAGCTGGAGCGGAGCCGACGGCTGCTGCGCCGCGCCGCGGACGTGCGCACGCCCGAGATGCCCGACGAGGGTGTGTGCGACAAGGACTTCGGGCGCTGGCTGCTCCGTCAGGTGCACCTGTTGCGGGGGCGGGAGCGGCAGGTCGTGCTCGCTCGCGCCCATGGAATCTCCACTCTGGAATTCGCCCGCATACACCAGATCTCGGTCAAGGCGGCCGAGGGTGCGTTCACGCGTGGTCGGGCGCGGCTGCGGCTCGTCTGCGCCAGAGCTCTTGACGGTGCCGTGGCATAGCGGATTTCCACCTTCTTCCCGTGTGTGGCTCATTTCTGCGCGCGCGGGCATCAGAACGGCTCCCGAACTCCGGGGGTGCAGGTGCGAGGGAAAGGGAAGTGACCGTGGGCAAGAACAACACCCAGGATACGATCAAGGATTTCATCGGCGATATCGCCGACAGCACGAAGAAGGCGTTCGATGACATCCTCGACCGGAAAGGAGATGACTCCAATTCCACGGACTGGCTCACCCCGGGGAACCCGTATCAGGCGCTTACCGGACTGCCGGGCGACGTCCTGAGGACGGTCAGCGCCTTGTCGGCGCTGGGCGGCGTGGCCAATCCCGTGGCGGCACTCGCGAACGCCGCCAACGCGGCGGCCGGGGCCGGTGCGGCGAACCCGCTCGCCGCGATCGCCGGTGCCGCGGGCGCGGCGCCCAACCCGCTCGCGGCCATCGCGGGCGGCGGCGGGAATCCCCTCGCCGCCCTCGGCGGAGCCGCGGGTGCGAACCCGCTGGCCGCCCTGGGGGGTGGCGCCGGTGGAGCCAATCCGCTGGCCGCGCTCGGGCAGGTGGCGGGCGGGGCGACCTCCGCGGTGTCGGGAGCGGCGGACATGGCGGAGGGCCTGGCCGCCCTGCCCCGCCAGATCGCCCAACTCTCCGAGCTCGTCGCCAACTTGGTGGGGGTGCTGGAGAACGTCCAGGGCGTCACCGGTGCCGTGACCGGCGGCAGCCGCACACCGGCGGCCAGGAAGGGGACCTGAGCACCGGCTGAGCCAGGCCCGCGCCACCTGCCCCTGGCGGAGCGCGCGACGCCAGCCGTCCGTGGCCGGGGCGCGGAGCCGTACCTCGCGAGGTGGCACAGGCTCCTCGCCTCGCACCTCGCGAGGTGACGCAGCTCCGCACCTCGCGCCGGTGACCGCACCGTTTGACCGGCCTGCGTGATGGGCCTGCGTGATGGGCCTGCGCGAGCGACCGCTGCGCCCGGAGGGCTCGCGCAGGACTCCACACCGGAGGGGTGATCGCCGGTGCTCACCTCGCGCGGGCGACCGCACCTCGTCACCCCACGCGGATGGGCGACCGGGGCGGCGGGCGGCCGCCTGCAGACCGACAGAACTCGTCAGGCACAAGGAGGTTGTCACGCATGGGTGCCATGCTCGGCAGTCGGCTTCGGCTGGTGGTGAAGGTGCTGGGAAGCCTCGTCGCCGACGAGGTCGGCCAGGTGACGCGGGAGCGCCGGCGGTCCAGGCGGGACGCGCTGTCCCCGGCGGAGGCCGAGGCCTCCGCCGGGGACGGGTCGCGCCGCGCCAAGGCGGTGCGGCACGCCCTGGAAAGCCTCGGCCCGTTCTATGTGAAGCTCGGCCAGATCCTCTCGACCCGGCCCGACATGGTGCCCGCGTCCATGATCGCCGAACTGCAGAACCTCCACGACCAGGTCGACGTCCAGCCGTTCTCCGTCTTCGAACCCGTACTCCAGGACGAGTTGGGAGCGGACTGGAAGCTGCGCTTCGACGACATCGACACGACCCGCCCGCTGGGAGCGGCGTCCCTGGCACAGGTGTACCGGGTCACCCTGCCAGGCGGTCGGCCCGCCGTGGTGAAGATCCAGCGGCCCGGCATCCGCGACACGGTCCACGCGGACATGGCCCTGATGCGCAAGGCGTCCAGGATCGTGGCCCGCACGGCACCACGCTTCAACGAGGTCATCGACGTGGAGGCGATGCTCGGCTCCATCTTCGACGCGATGGAACCCGAACTGGACTTCACCGGCGAGGCCCGCAACATGGACGAGGCCCGCGAGAACATCCGCCGCTACCCGACGCTGGCCGTGCCCCGGGTCGTCCACGCCACCCCGAAGGTACTGGTCCAGTCGCTGGCGCCCGGCGCATCCGTACGGCACCTGGACCGCGCCCAGTTCAGCGACCGGGAGCGCACGGAGATCGGCAAGGACCTGCTGCGGTTCATGTACCGGGGCTACTTCGTCGACCGCATGTTCCACGCCGACCCGCACGCGGGCAACGTCTTCGCGCAGCCCGGCGGCCCCGCCACGCTCATCGACTGGGGCATGGTCGGCCGCCTCGACCGCCGGACGAGTCTGCAACTGCTGCCGCTGCTCATGGCCATCGCCCAGAACGACGGCCACGGCCTGGCCCGGGCCTGGGCGGACATGGGCCGGGTCACCGCCTGGTCGAACCTGCCCGCGTTCGCCGCCGACATGGCGGCGCTGGTCCCGAAGGTCGCCACGGCCTCCCTGGAGGACATCAACTTCGGGGTCTCCCTGACCACCGTGCTGGAGAAGGCGACCAGGCGGGGCATCGGCTCGGCGCCCGCCATCTCCCTGCTCGGCAAGTCCTTCGCGAACCTGGAGGGTTCGGTGCGCTGCCTCGCGCCGGACATCGCCCTCGCGGAGGTCTTCAAGGCGGAGGTACGCGGCATCATCGTGGCCCTGATCCGCGAGTACTTCTCCCTGGACCAGGTCGCCCGCAACACCATGGACCTGCTGTCCGCCGCCGCGTCCGCCCCCGAACAGTGGCGAGGGCTCCTCTCCGACGCCGCGAACCGCCAGCTCGCGCTCCAGCTCCACGAGCCGCACACCCCCGCCGCGATGGGCGGGCAACGACCTTGGTCACCGTCACGCGGCCTGATGGCCCTGGGCGCCGCGGCCCTGCTGTTCGACCGCCGCCGCCTATCCCGCTGACGCGGCCGCACCTCCAACTCCACCCCGACTCCGACCCGTTCCCATTCTCCGAACCGTTCCCATTCACCGTACGTACGAAGGACACACCCATGCCCATGTCCCTGCCTGTGCCGCACCACGACCCCTCGCACGACGCGGGGCCGCGCGCCGCGGCCACCGCCACCGCCGCCACGCCCCTTGGCGGCGTCTCGGAGACCGCCCTGTGGACCGTACGCATGCGGGCCCACGAGTCGAGCCGGGCGGACGCGCTCTTCCGGGACCCCCTGGCGGCCGAGTTCCTGGACTCCGCGGGCCCGGCCGGTGCCCCTCCGGGATCCGGTGTCCTGCAGAAGGTGCTGCCCGACTGGCTGGCCGTCCGTACCCGGTTCTTCGACGACCACCTGCTCGCCGCGGCCCGCACGGGATGCCGTCAAGTGGTCCTGCTGGGCGCCGGGTTGGACACCCGGGCGTACAGGCTCGACTGGCCCGCCCGAACCCACGTCTACGAGGTCGATCTGCCGGCCGTGCACGCCTTCAAGGAGCGGGTCCTCGCCGGCCGCCGCCCGGACACCGCCGGCCGCACCGCCGTCGCCGCCGACCTCCTGGGCGACTGGCGGGACGCGCTGCTCACCGCCGGGTTCGACCCGAGCCGTCCCACCGCCTGGCTGTGCGAGGGCCTGCTCTTCTATCTCGCGCCGGAGGCGGTGGAATGCCTGGTCCGCACGGTGAGCGGGCTGTCCGCGCCGGGCAGCACCCTCGGCGCCGAGTGCCTGAACGCCGACGCCGCCGACTCGCCCTTCGTCAAGCCCTGGCTGGAGGCCCTGTCCGGCTCCGGAACCCCGTGGGTCTGGCACCTCGCGGACGCCGAGCACTGGTGGGGCGGCCACGGTTGGCAGGCCCGCGTCGCCGACCTGCTGGCACTGCCGTACGCGGTCGAGCGGTTCGCCCCGCACCTGGCGGCGTTCCCGGGACTGGAGAAGGAGAGCATGATCCTGGTGACCGCGACCCGCCCGGCGGGCATCGGGCCGGATGCCCTGATCCCGCTCCTCGGGCGGTGACCGTGGACGGACACAACCTCTGTCAGACCCCCACCACCTACCGGCTGCTCCGCCTCGAGTACCTGCTCGGGCTGCTGGTCGCCACCGGCTTCTTCCTCGCGCACCTGGACGAGGTGCGCTGGTGGGTCGCCGTCGCCCTCTTCGCGTACGTCGACGTCATCGGCTATCTCCCCGGCGCGATCGCGTACCACCGCAGTCCCGACCGGCGCGTCTCCCGCGTCTACTACGTGCTCTACAACACCATGCACAGCCTGAGCGTGCAGGGCGCGGTCCTCGGCGCCTGGATCCTGGTGTCCGGCTGGGAGTGGGCGCTGCTGGTCCTGCCCATCCATCTCTTCGGCGACCGCGCCCTGTTCGGCAACTTCGCCAAGTCGTTCACGGTGTCCTTCGAACCCATGCCCCACCCCTCCGTCCAGACCGCCTTACGGGACTTCGCGGCCGTGCCCTGGCATGAAGCACATGAAGCACATGAAAAGCACGAGGCGGCGACCCGGTGAGCGCCCCGCAGGCACTCGCGGACACCGAGGCGTACGAGATGCTGCGCCGGCACGGGAGCCACAGCAGTGCCTTCCTCGCGATGAACCGCGGCAACCGGCGCTTCCACGCGGACGGAGTCGACGGGTTCGTCCCCTACCGGGAGGCCGGGCGGCATCTGTTCCAACTGGGCGGCCCCGTATGTCCGGTTGAGGACCGGGAGCGGCTGCTGGGCGCGCTGCTCGCGCGAGCCGACGAAGAAGGGCGCCGGGTCGCCGCCGTACAACTCTCCCGCGCCGGAGCCGAGTTGCATGCCCGGCACGGCTTCGTGGTCAACAGATTCGGTGCCTCCTTCAGTATCGCGCTGGACGGCTACAGCCTCGGCGGCCAGCGCATGGTGAAGGTCCGCAACATGGTCAACCGGGCCCGCAGAGAAGGAGTGACCGTCACCGAGGTGCCCGCGGCCGAACGGGACGGCGAAACGGTCGGCGCGGCCCTCGACGCGGTGGACGCCGCCTGGCTGCGGGCCAAGGGCCGCCACGTCAAGGAACTCGACTTCCTCATCGGCGAACGCGGCGGCCCGGGCGCACCGCACCGGCGCCTGTTCACCGCCATCCATGAAGGGCGGACCGTCGGGTACGTGTCCTACTCGCCCGTCTTCGGCGCGCGGGCAGGCTGGCTGTACGACCTTACGCGGCGACTGCCCGACGCCCCGCCCGGCACGGTGGAGCTGATGTTCGCCACCGCCCTGCGGCAGTTCCAGGACGAGGGCTGCGGCTGGCTGCACCTCGGGTTCACCCCGTTCGTCCAACTCCGCCCCGACGCGGCCGAGCCCGGCCCTGCCAGCCGTGTCCTGCGCCGCTGCGTGGAGCTGCTGGCGGCCAGGGGGCAGGCCGTCTACCCGGCCGCCGCCCAGGAGTCCTTCAAGCTCAAGTGGCGCCCGCACCTCATCGAGCCGGAGTACCTGGCGTTCCAGGGCGGAGTGAGCCCCCGCGCCGTATGGCGGCTGATGCGCCTCACCAAGTCGGTCTGAAACCAGGCCTGTTTGCCGTCCGAGCCTGTTTGCCGTCCGAGCCGGATTGCCGTCCGAGCCGGTCCGCCGTACGAGTCGGTCCGGCATCCGAGCCGATCAGCAGCCCGTCGGTCGGAAACCCCATCCCCAGCAGCCACGAACCCTGAGCCAGAAAGGCCGAAATGACCACGTTCGCTTCGAAGATCCCGGCGGAAGCCGACCGCCACCGCGCCCCGAACCTCCTGGAAGGAGCGCTGCACACCGAACTGACACCGGAGTACTGCGATCTCGGCTACTGGTTCCGCGCCGTGCCCGAAGGCACCCTCGGCGGTGATCCGATGGGCCGTTCACCGGACGTACCGGTCCCGGACCACATGCTGGCCGACGGCCCGCTGCGGCAGGCCGTCATGCAGGAGCTCGCCTTCCGCTCGATGGCGGAGGAGAAGGCGGCCCGGGCCATCTCCTTCCTCGTCGCGTACGCCCCCGACCTCACCGGGATGGACTTCTTCACCACCCAGCTGATGGACGAGGCCCGCCACGCCTACGCCTTCCGCGGCCATCTGCTCGAACTGGGCGTGGCGGAAGACCGGTTGGAAGCCACGATGGAGTCGCTCGCCGGCGCCGACCGGGACGCGATCCTGACCCCGCTGGAGGAGTTCGGGCTGTCCGTCCTCGAGGAGGGCCGGGACTACATCGGCGGTGTGATCACCCTGACCGTCCTCGTCGAAGGCGTCCTCGCGCCCACCGCCGAGCTGAGCGAGCGCAAGTGGCGGCCCTTCGACCCGCCGGCCGCCGAGATCGAGCGGGCGGCTGGCATCGACGAGATCCGGCATCTGTCGGTGGGCAGCACCATCGTCCGGCGCCATCTGCGGCGCCACCCCGAGGAGTTGGGCCGGATCGGCGAACTGATCGGGCGCGGCATGGAGTTGTGGTCCCGGCTGCCGGTCGAGGAACTCACCTTCCGCCGCGAGCAGCTCTACCAGCAGGGCCTGGACCAGCATCGCGACCTCGCGGACGACTACGAGCTGTGGCCGGGCCGCCGCCTCGTCGACACCACCCCCGAGGAACGGATGCTGACCGCCGCCGAATGGGCGCGCGCCACCCAGGAAGCACGGCTCGCGGACATGGGCCTGACTCCGTGACTTCCGGCGATCCGACGGACATACAAGGCGATCCGGCGGAGGGACAAGGCAATCCGGCGGAGGCACAAGGCGATTCAGCGGACGTACAAGACGCAGCGGACGTACAAGACGCACACGCACGAAAGGTTCGGTGGCACACCGATGACCGACAGCCCGGCAGCCAACTCCTCACCGTACGAACCCGGTTCGCTGGAGGACGACTTCCGTGAACTGACCCGGCGCGTCACGGACGCCGGGCTGATGCGGGCCCGCAAGGGCCAGTACGTCACCGGGATCGTGGTGGTCTGGCTGATGAACGCCGTCGGCTGGGCGGCCCTCGCGCTCTCCGACGGCGCCTGGTGGCAGGTGGTCCTGGCCGCGGTCTGGCTCGCCGTCTGGCACGAGCAGCTCGCCTTCCTCCTGCACGACGCCGGACACCGGCAGATCACCCGGTCCCGCAAGCACATCAGGGCCCTCGGCCTGATCCACGGAAACCTGCTGCTCGGGGTCTGCTTCGGCTGGTGGGAGCAGCACCACAACCGGCACCACAACCACCCCAACCACCTGGAACTCGACCCGGACATCCTGCGCCGCGTGGCGATCTTCGCCCCCGAACAGGCGCAGGAACGCAAGGGATTCGCCCGCTTCCTCGCCGCCAACCAGCGGTACCTGTTCTTCCCGCTGCTGGGCCTGGAAGCCGTGGTGCTCCGCATCGCCGGGATCATCGCCCTGCGCAGGCGGGCCGTGCGGCAGCCCCTCCTGGAGGGCGGGCTGATGGCCCTGCACATGGTGCTCTTCTTCGGCGCCCTCTTCCTGCTCCTGCCCTGGCCGAGCGTTCTGCTCTTCCTGGCGGTCCACCAAGGCCTCCTCGGCTACCTCCTCGGGCTGGCCTTCGCCGTCAACCACAAGGGGCTGCCCACCCGGGTCGGCAAGGAGTGGAGCTGGCTGGAACGGCAGGTGCTCACCTCGCGCACCCTGCCCACCTCCCTGGTCGGCGACTTCTTCTACGGCGGCCTCAACTACCAGATCGAGCACCACCTCTTCCCCGGCATGCCGCGCTCGGCCCTGCGACACGCGTACCCCGTCGTCAAGGCGTTCTGCGCCGAACGGCAGATCCCGTACGTCGAGACCGGGGTCCTGGAGTCGTACCGCGACCTCGCGCGCCATCTCGGTTCCGCGAGCGAAGTCCTCCGTGGCAGGACGGCCACGGCGTGAACACAACAGAGAAGGAGCTGTACGGCATGACGTACGCAGCGAAAGCGACGGTGTCCCCCGCGAAGGCCTCTCCCCGCCCGGCGCGCCACGGGAGGAGGGCCGCGCTGGCCGCCGTCGTCATGGCGGGGACGGTCCTGACCGCTCCCGCCGCCCAGGCCGCCCCGGTCCCGGTGCCCGACCTCGTGTGCCGCCTCGACGCCGAGGTGAACTTCAGTCCGCCGCTCGGCGTGCTGGTCCGGGAGGCAGAGGTGACTGGGCACATCGGGTACAAGGACTGCCGATCGCCCAGCGGGGCGGCGCCCGAGCTGACCGACATCGTCTTCGACGTGGCCGGCACCGGCAGATTCGGCGGGATCCCGGTACCGACATTCTCCGTGGAGGGCAACGGCGTCGGCACATGGAACACCGGCGAGGTCGGCAGCCTCTACTTCAAGGGCGACCTCAAGGAGGGCAGCCCCGTACCCGACCGCACCGTGACGAGCGGACCGCTCGCCGGTGACGGGATCAACGGCCTGCAGATCCCCAAGCCCCGCTTCGACAAGATCAACCCGGACGGCGTCGCCGGCTTCGACGTCTTCGGCCAGGTCTGCTTCTGGAACG
>NZ_VWMY01000003.1:193442-198135 GCF_008905045.1 Streptomyces albicerus | reverse complement strand
GTGCGGGCCCGGCGGGGCCCGCACCACCCTTTGTCGTACGAGCCCGTCGTACCAGTCCGGCTTACGAGCCCGTCGTACGTGCCTCAGCCGGCCAGGGCCTTGAGCGTCTCGCGCACGACGACCGGGTCGTAGGGCATGACCATGTGCGTGGCCCGGTTCTCCGGGGCGAGGCTCTGGAGGCGGATGTTGGTGACGGGGTGAGCGGGCCGGGTGGCCGTCAACTCCTGTGACCGGGGCGGCTGGACGAGTTCGTCCCGGGTCGACCAGATGACGGTGTAGCCGACCCCGTCCACGGTGTCGCCCGGCGCCACCAACTCCCGTACGAAGTCCGAGTCGTGCAGCAGCTGCGTGAACGCGGGGCTCACCCGGAAGAGCACCTTGTCCTCCACGACCCCTTGCACACCCGGGACTTGACGGACCAGCGCCGTCAGCCCCTCCACCGTGACCCCGTGATTGCTCGGGGCGATCCCGACGACGTGATGCACCTTCGCCGCCCCGCCCAGGTACTTGAGGTAGTAGTGCGGCAGCATTCCGCCCTGCGAGTGGCCGACGAGGCTCACCTTCGCCGCCCCGCTGTCCGCCAGCACCCGGTCGACGAAGACGGCGAGTTCCCGGGCAGACTCTCTGATGTCGGCCAGTCCGTACAGGCGGGGGAGGGCCGGGAGCTCCCCGTAGTTGAGGCGGAAGATCCGGTGTCCGGCGGCTCTGAGTGCGGGCGCCGCCTTCGTCCAGACGGACTCCCGGTCGCCAAGCGTGCCGTGCACGAGCACGACCGGGTAGGGGCGTTCCTCGCTCGGGGGCAGTCCCCAGTCGTCCTCCGCGGCCGACGGGTCGAAGGCGGCGCCGATGCGCTGCGCCCCGGCCTGGGCGTTGCCCGACAGCCGCTCGGGGGTACGGATCAGCTCGGTCGCGGCGCTGTCGGAGTTCACACCGGGGATCGATGGCAGGGGCATACGGTCTCCTTGACTGTGCGGTGGGGATTGCGCGAGACGCCCGGCCGGGAAGTCCCGGCCGGGCGTCGAGTGGGAGCTGCGCGGGGTTCAGTTCTCGCGCGGTCCGGTGAGCGTGTGGAACGTGCGGTCGTGCCAGAGCAGCGGCCGTCCGCCGTTCACGTCGACCGCCATCACGCGTCCGACGACGGCGTGATGGTCCCCGTACGGGCGTATGTCCTCGACGAGGCACACCGACCAGGCGAGCGCCTCGGCGAGCACTGGCAGCCCGAGCACCTGCCGTACGGGAATGTCGGCGAAGCGCAGCGCGGGCGGTACGGAAGGATCGGCGAAGCGCTCGGCCACGAGCTCCTGACGTGCCGTCAACAAGCTGACGGCAAAGGCGCCTTGGTCGCGCAGGGCGGTCAGGGTGCGTGAACCGCCGCGCAGACAGGCGAGGACCAGGGGCGGCCGGGCCGACAGGGACGTCAGGGCCGAGACCGTCATCCCGGTCGGACAGCCGGTGGCGTCCAGGGCGGTGACGACGGTGACGCCGGCCGACAACTTGGCGTACAGACCGAGGCAGCGGACCGTGTCGGGACCGGGCTCGTCCCGCAGGGTGTCCCATCCCGCGGCAACCGGCTGCTGGGGTACGACAGCGAGGTCAGCCATGCGCGACGGCGGCCGTGTCGGCGAGTTCGGCCGGGGCGGGCGTGACCCTGCCGAGCAGCCCGTGCAGGATCCGCTCGATGTTGGTGCGCAGGGTCGAGTCGGCCACGGGGTCGAGGAGTTCGGCCAGGGTCGGAATGCCCAGGTCGAACATGGCCTCGAAGGTCACGGTCGTGCCGTCCTCGCCCGTCTCGCACCGCCAGGTGCCTTCGAAGAGCTCGAAGTCGCCGCTGAGCTGGGTGAAGCCGATGCTCAGGTTCTGCGGGAAGAAGGCGTCGCGCTCGGTCCAGCGCATCAGACCGTTGCGGAAGCGGACGGTCCAGTCCGACACCACTGTGCCGTCGTCATGGGGTGGATGGACCACGACCTCGCGGACGGTCTCGGTGACGTCCGGGTACCGGCGGAAGTCACTGATCCGCTGGTACGCGGTCTCGGGGTCGACGTCGTGGGCGGTCAGCCGTACGTTCACGTGACGCATGTGGGGGGTTACCTTTCCGCGGTCGTACGTGTGGTGGTCGGTCAGCCGACGCGCGTCGCCACGACGCGCAGTGCCTCGGCCAGGGCACCCAGGAACAGCCGTACCTCCTCCTCTCCGGCGATCGCCGGCGGTGTCAGCCGCAGGACCCTGGTGGCGTTGAGCGAGTGGTTCACCAGGACGCCCCGCTCGACCAGTTCGAGGATCAGCTCGCCGACCGCCTGGTCCGCCGTGAACTCCAGACCGATCAGCAGCCCGCGTCCCCGCACTTCGCGCACCAGACCGCGCGAGTACGGGGCGCAGGCGGCCCGCACACCCGCGAGCAGACGGATCCCCAGCGCGGCGGCGCGGCTGACGACGTCCTCCCTGTCCAGCGTCTCGACCGCGGCCAGCGCGGCGGCGCAGGCGATGGGGGAGGCGGCGAAGGTGGAGGTGTGCAGGTAGGGGTCGCGGGAGAACGGGCGGTACGCCGCCGCGGTGGCGACCATCGCCGCGACCGGGACGACACCGCCGCTCAGGCCCTTGCCGACGAGGAGCACGTCGGGGTCGGCGGTCGCGCTGTCCCGGGCGCCGCGGCCGGCTCCGGGCCTGGGCCCGGGGTCCATGCCCCACCAGGTGCCCAGCCGCCCGAGACCCGTCTGGATCTCGTCGACGATCAGAAAGGCCCCGTACGTCCGGCACAGCCGGCTCACCTCGGCCAGATAGCCGGGCGGCGGAATGCGTACGCCTCCCTCGCCCTGCACCGGCTCGACGATGACGCAGGCGCGGTCACCGAGCCGGGCGAGTACGGCCGCCATCGCGTCCGCGTCCCCGTAGGGCACCGCGGTGCTGTCCGGCAGCAGCGGCTGGAAGGGCAGCTGGTACTTCGGGTTGGCGGTGGCGCTCAGCGCGCCCAGGGTCTTGCCGTGGTAGCCGCCGGCGGTGCTGACGAGAGCGGTGTGGCCGTGGGCCCGGGCCAGCTTCAGGCCCGCTTCGGTCGCCTCCGCCCCGGAGTTGACGAAGTGGACGTGGTCGAGACCGGCCGGGGTTCGCGCGGCCAGGGCCTGGGCCGCGCGGGCGGCGACCGGTTCCAGGAAGACGCGGCTCGCCAGCGGATGCGTGTCCACCTGGCGGTGCACGGCAGCGGTCACGGCGGGATGCCGGTGGCCCAGGATGAAGACTCCGTAGCCGCCGAAGTCGAGGTAACGGCGGCCGTCCTCGGTGGAGATCCACGCACCGTCGGACGCCGTCTCCAGCATGCCGCCGAGGACGGTTCCGAGGACGGAACGGCCGACCGAGAGATGCTCGCGGTAGAGCCGGGCGATGTGCGTGCGGTCGGTGTGTGCGTGGTCGGTGTGAGCGTGGTCGGTGTGCGTGCGATCGGTGTGCGCGCGGTCCGTGTCGGGTCCTGCCCCGTCGGTGACCTTCGTGGTGAGCGGGCCTGCGGTCATGAGGCCAGTTCCCGTGTCTCCGGCAGCCTCGGCACCGCTCCTCCGGCCGGCTGCGGGCGGCGGGGGCGGGTACGCATGCCGCCGGGGCCGGTGGACCAGGCCGCCAGGTTGCGGACCAGCGCCCGCCCGAGGGCGTCCTTCGACAGGGACGTACCGCAGTGCGGAGACCCCAGGGAGGACTCGAAGGGGAGCGCCCGCTGGAAGACCAGCAGCAGTTCCGCGTACGTGTGGAAGCGGCGGCGCAGCGACTCCGGGAACGTCGGTCCCTCGATCAGCGGCAGCAGCAGCCGGTGCACGGACTCCACCGGAATGAGCCGGGGCGGATGCGGCCTGGGCCCGTACAGCTCCGCGAACTCCAGGCAGGCGTCGACCACTTCGCTCTGCAGCAGGGAGTGTGTGCCGGCCGTCAGCCAGTACTCGCCGTCCGTGACCCCACCGCGCACCAGGTCGCCCACGGCGCGGGCGACGACGTCCTGGGGCACCATGTCGATCCGTGCGTCGGGCGCGCCCGGGAGGACCGGCACCTGGCCCTTGACGATGGCGCCGAGGGCGCGGGTCAGGCCCTGCATCCCTGCGATGCGGCCGGTGACGGAGTCGCCCATCACGACGGACGGGCGCAGGATCACTCCTGGAACCGGGGCGTCGCGCACCAGCTGCTCCGCCGCGGTCTTGGAGGCGAGGTAGGCGGCGGCTCCGGGGAAGCGGTCCTGTTCCTCCGGGGCCAGTGGGTTGGCGACGAAGGCCGTACTCATGTGGTACATCGGCGCGTCGGCCCGGGCGCAGAGGTCGAGCATCGCGGCGGTGCCGTCGAGGTTGGCGCGCCGGATGGACTCCGGGGCCGCCTTCCAGTTGGTGGCGGCGGCGGAGTGCACGACGACGTCCACGTCCGCTGCCAGCTGTTCGAAGTCCGGGTCGGGCAGGCCGAGTTGGGGTTCCATGAGGTCGGCGGGGATCTCGTGGACCCGGGGGTCGTTCACCGGTGTGCGGTGGCGCAGGCAGGTGATCCTGAAGTCGGGGGAGAGCTCGTCGATCAGGGCTCTGCCGAGGACTCCGGCGCCGCCGGTTAGGAGGAGTGTGGGCTGGGACATGGTGGTGTTTCCCTCGGTCGGGTTCGGGGTGGTGTGTTGTCTGCGGGTTCGTTGTGGCTGGTCGCGCAGTTCCCCGCGCCCCTGGGTGGGTGGGGGTGTCGG
>NZ_VWMY01000003.1:54713-193335 GCF_008905045.1 Streptomyces albicerus | reverse complement strand
GGCCGTGTCGGGATGTCCGTCCGCAGCCGGTGACGTAAGGCGTTGTTGTGGCTCGGTGGTCCCGGGCGGTTGTCGTCGTACGCTGCGGCCGAACATCCCGCCACGTCCCCTCCGGCCGGAACCCACCAAGCCCCGCAAGGGGCGGGAGCCCCTTCAGAGGCGCGGGCCCCCTTAGGGGCGCGGGGAACTGCGCGAGCAACCCACGAGAACCCGCACCCGACGACGGGCCCCTTTAGGGGCGCGGGGAACTGCGCGACCAGCCCCCACCGGCCCGCAGCCTGCGAACCGTCCCAAACCCCCACCCACCCCGGGGCGGAGCCCCAGTTTCGGGAAGGGGTGGGGTTGGGGAAAGGAACCAGCCTGCGCACCCCGGTGGAGCGGCTACGCCACGGTCAGTGGTCCGTCCGCGAGGTACGTCGACAGGGGGCCGGTCATGCGTGACCTCGACGGGGGATGGAGGGCGAGCCCGTTGGCGCAGGCGGCGAGATAGCCCACCTCGTCCGACGTCATGAAGTTGAGCCCGCCGAGGAGCTCGACGGCTCGCGGGACGATCCGGGCGAGAGCGTCCTGCACGGTGTAGCGCACGAAGAGCGAGTCGGCGAGCGCGGACTCGTCGGGAGTGCTCTCGTCCACCCGCCGCGCAAGGCCCTCGACCGCCGCCGTCACACCCTCGATCTCCACAAGGAGCCGGACCCGCTCGGCTTCGGGCACCCGGTCGTTGAGCAGCACCCGCTCCACGAGGGCGCTCGCGGCGCCGAGATAGCTGCCGGTCATCAGCAGCTCGAACCAGACGAGCCCGACGGTCTGCACCTCGTCGAGACGGGCTCCGGCCGGCGAGGCGGTCCGGACAAGGAGTTCCGGCGGTACGAGTACGTCGTCCAGGGTGACCTGGTCGCTCTCGGCGCCCGCGAGGAAGCTGCTCGCCCAGAAGCCGCTGACGCTCAGCCCCTCGCTGTCGGCCGGGACCAGGGCCACGGCCAGCTCGTGGCCCTCGCCGTCCTCGCACGGCACCATCACGCTGGCGGTGAGCAGGTCCATGGAGCGGGCGAGACTGCACGGCCGCTTCACCCCGCTGATCCGTACCCCCTCCGGGGCCACCGTGGCGGACATCGACGGCGACAGGATCCCGGTGCCGCTGCGGCCCTCGGCGAAGCCGGACGCCAGGAGACGGTTCTCGGAGGCCACGCCCTGAACGAGCATCCACTCCAGCCCCTCACCGGAGTCGCTCAGCCCGACCAGCGTGGCCATGGAGAAGTGGTGCATGGTCGTCGCCACCGCGAGCGAGGGCGAACGACTGCCCAGCGCACGCTGCACCCGCAGGGCCTCAAGTGCCGTGGCGCCCTTGCCCTGGAGGGCGGTCGGGGCCAGCAGCCCGGGTCCTCCGCTCTCCCGGAACAGCCGGATTCCCGGGCTCTGCGGCCCTTCCAGTGTCATCAGCGATACGGCCCTCAGACCGTCGTCGAGGCCGGGCAGCAGCTTGGTGAGGGCCGCGCGCTCGCGCTCCAGGAATCTCATGTCGTCCCCTGCTCCTTGGTCCTCAGGTGTCGTCGGCAGCGTCGTCTCTGTTTACGCACGAACCGCCGGGACCCCTCGGGCCGAAGACCGGGGTCGGTGGAAGCCGTTCTCGAGCAACACTCCCGCGTCGCCTCGCCGCACTGTTCAATGGCGATGAACGTTCCGACGAAAGGAGCCGTTCGTGTCCCCTGCGGTCGTGCCACCCGTCGGCGCGCGCATCCGGCAGGCGCGCACGGCGCGGGGCATGAGCCTGCGCGGTCTCGCGCGGGAGATCGGGGTGTCCGCGAGCCTCATCTCGCAGATCGAGACCGGCAAGAGCCAGCCCTCGGTGAGCACCCTGTACGCGATCACCACCGCGCTCTCCATCCCGGTCGAGTCCCTCTTCGACGCGGAGGGCGACACGGCCCGCGCCCCCGCGAGGGCTCTCGGCGAGACCCCCCTGGCCTCGGCGCAGGCGGCTGTCGGCGCGCCGCCCGACACCGTGCTGCGCGCGCTCGCGGCCTTCGCCGCCGACCCCGGCCGCAGGATCGGACCGCTGGTCAGGAGTGGCGAGCGGGAAGTGCTGGAACTAGACTCGGGTGTCGTATGGGAGCGTCTCGGCCATGTTCCGGGCATGGACGTCGACTTCCTGCTGGTGACGTACCGCCCCGGCGGGTCCTCCTCCAGCACCGGCGGGCTGATGCGCCACCCCGGGACGGAGTACGGCTGTCTGACCTCCGGCGAACTGATCCTCACGCTCGGCTTCGAGGAGTACGTGATCAGGCCCGGCGACGCGGTGTCCTTCGAGTCGACGACCCCGCACCGCTATCGCAACGACGGGAGCGAACCGGCCGTCGGCGTCTGGTTCGTGTTCAGTATGCCTTGACACTTTCCCCGGGCGGTCGTTCACTCCGGATGAGGGTGGTGGTCGCCATGGCAATCCGCACATTCGGGCCGAACGCCGTCGACTGGGAACAGCGCATCGACCTCGACCGGCTGCGCAGGGAACGGCTCGCCCGGCTCAACGCGGCCCTGAACCGCTCCGAGCTGGGCGCCCTGCTCAGCTTCGACTTCTCCAACATCCGCTATATGTCCGCCACCCACATCGGCACCTGGGCGATGGACAAGCTGATCCGCTTCGCGCTGCTCGTCCGCGGCGGTGAACCGATCGTCTGGGACTTCGGCTCGGCGGCCCGTCACCACCAGCTCTACAACCCGTGGCTCGACTACAGCGACGGCAAGGAAGGCCCGCCCACCGGCGCCCGCGCGGGCATCTCCACCCTCCGCGGCGCCTTCCACCCGGACGCCGGGATCGGCGCGGACGTCGCCTCGAAGGTGGCGGCCGAACTGCGCGAACACGGCCTGGCGGGCGAGCCGTTGGGCGTGGACCTCGCCGAGATGCCCGTGCTGCAGGCCCTCAAGGAGGAGGGCATCGACGTCGTCGACGGCCAGCAGGTCTTCCTCGAGGCCCGCCGCGTCAAGACACCCGACGAGATCTCCCTCCTCACCCAGGCCTGCTCGATGGTCGACGCCGCGTACGAGGAGCTGTACGCCCACCTGCGGCCGGGCGTGCGCGAGAACGAGTGCGTCGGGCTCGTCAGCAAGGTCCTCTACGACCTGGGCAGCGAGTACGTCGAAGGCGTCAACGCCATTTCGGGCGAGCGCTGTTCACCGCATCCGCACGTCTACAGCGACCGGTTGATCCGCCCCGGCGACCCCGCGTTCTTCGACATCCTGCACAGCCACCTCGGCTACCGCACCTGCTACTACCGCACGTTCGCCGTCGGCAGCGCCTCGCCCGCCCAGCGTGACGCGTACATCCGCTGCCGCGCCTACATGGACGAGGCCATCGCCCTGGTCCGGCCGGGCGCCACGACCGCCGACATCGTCCGAGTCTGGCCGCGCGCCGAGGAGTTCGGCTTCCCCGACGAGACGGCCGCGTTCGCGCTGCAGTACGGGCACGGGGTGGGCCTGTCCATCTGGGAGAAGCCGATCTTCAGCCGTCTCGTCTCGCTCGACCATCCCGAAGTCCTCGAAGAGGGCATGGTGTTCGCGCTGGAGACGTACTGGCCGGCGGCGGACGGCTGGTCGGCGGCGCGGATCGAGGAGGAGGTCGTCGTCACGGCCGACGGGTGCGAGGTGATCACCAAGTTCCCGGCCGAGGAGCTCCTCGTCGCGGGCCGCAAGTACTGGACCGTTGGCGGCGAACTCAACACGAGGCGCGAGGCCCAGTCCCACCTCAACACCCGTGAGGGCAGGGGTGGGAAATGACGACCGACGGGTCCCGACTCCTCGCGCTGTACGAGCAGATGGCCGTGATCCGGCGTACGGAGCAGGCCGCCCACGACCTGTTCATGTCCGGACTCGTCAAGGGCACCACCCACCTCGCCGCCGGACACGAGGCCATCGCCGTCGGCGCGAGTGCGGCTCTGCGCGACGACGACTACGTGTTCGCCACCTACCGAGGCCACCACCACGCACTGGCCCGCGGCGCGACCCCCGAGGAGTGCCTCGCCGAACTGATGAGCCGCGCCACCGGCCTGTGCAAGGCCAAGGGCGGCTCGATGCACCTCACCAAGGCCGCGGGCAACATGCTCGGGTCGTACGCGATCGTGGGCGCCCATCTCCCGATGGCGGTCGGCGCCGCCTGGTCGGCACGGCTGCGGGGCACCGAGCAGATCGCCGTGGCCTTCTTCGGCGACGGCGCGACCAACATCGGCGCCTTCCACGAGGCGCTCAACCTGGCCGCCGTATGGAAGCTGCCTGTGCTGTTCGTCTGCGAGAACAACCTCTATATGGAGTACACGCCGATCGCCGATGTGACCGCCGTGGCGAACCCCGCGGCCGACCGGGCGCCCGCGTACGGCATCCCCGGCGAGGTCGTCGACGGCAACGACGTGGTCGTCGTCCAGGAGGCGGTGGCCCGGCTGGTGGCTCGGGCCCGTGCGGGAGACGGGCCCAGCCTGCTGGAGGCACAGACCTACCGGCACTTCGGCCACAGCCGCGCCGACCCCGCCACGTACCGCCCCGCGGAGGAGGTCGAGCGCTGGCTCAAGCACGATCCGCTGGACCTCGCACGCGGCCGCCTCGCCGAACTCGGGGTGCCCGCCGAGACGGTCACCGCGGCCGACGAGCGCGCGGACAACCTCGTACAGGCGGCGGTCGAGGCGGCGAAGAACGCGCCCGCGCCCGATCCTCGGGAGGCGCTGACCGACGTATGGGCCGACGGAGGTGCGGCGTGGCGGACGTGATCACCTACCGGCAGGCGGTCGCCGAGGGCATCGCGCGCGAGATGCGGCGCGATCCGACGGTGGTGTGCCTGGGCGAGGACATCGGCGCGGCGGGCGGGGTGTTCAAGACGACCGCCGGGCTGCACGAGGAGTTCGGGTCCGAGCGGGTGTGGGACACGCCGATCTCCGAACAGGCCATCGTCGGGGCGGCGATGGGCGCCGCGATGACGGGGATGCGGCCGGTCGCGGAGATCATGTTCTCGGATTTCCTCGCCTGTTGCTGGGACTACCTTGCCAACGAGATACCCAAGGTGCGGTACATGACGGGTGGTCAGGTCACCGTGCCGCTGGTGGTGCGTACGGCCAACGGCGGCGGGCTGGGCTTCGGCGCGCAGCACTCCCAGGCGACCGAGAACTGGGCGCTGACCGTCCCGGGACTGAAGATCGCGGCACCGGCCACACCCGCCGACGTGATCGGCATGATGGCGGCGGCCATCCGCAGCGACGACCCCGTGGTGTTCTTCGAACACAAGGGGCTGCTCGCCGCCAAGGGGGCGCCCGCGCCGCCCGACCACGTCGTCGAACTGGGGCGCGCGTCCGTCGTACGCGAAGGCGCCGACGCCACGCTCGTGGCGCTCGCCTCGATGGTGCCCGTGGCGCTGACCGCCGCCGAGCGGCTGGCCGAGGAGGGCATCGACACCGAGGTGATCGACCTGCGCTGCCTCGTGCCGCTGGACGTACGGACCGTGCTCGGCTCGCTCGAGAAGACCTCGCGGCTCGTGACCGTCGAGGAGAACCCGTACCAGGGCGGCTGGGGCGGCACGCTCGTATCGGTCGTCGCCGACGAGGGGTTCGGCCTCCTCGACGCGCCCGTACGCCGGGTCGCGGCCGAGTGTGTGCCGCTGCCCTTCGCGGACGCACTCGAAGAGCAGGTCATTCCGACCGTCGACAAGGTCGTGACGAAAGTCCGCGACCTCGCCGCGTACTGAAAACCTATGGGAGGAGGAGCGATGCCCCATCGGATGCTCCTGCGTTCGGGCCACGTCATCTCGATGGACCCCGACATCGGGGACCTGCCCGGCGGTGACGTCCTGATCGAGGACGGGAAGATCGCGGCGGTCGAACGCGACATCAGCGCGGACGCGGAAGTGCTCGACATGACGGGCCGCATCCTCGTGCCCGGCTTCGTCGACACCCACCGCCACACCTGGGAGGCGCCCATCCGGGGCTGCGCGCCCAACGCCACGCTCGACGACTACTTCGTGGAGGTCCTCGACACCTTCGCGCCCGTCTACGGCCCCGAGGACGTGTACGCGGGCAACCTGGCGGGCTCGCTGGAGTGTCTGAACGCCGGCATCACCACCCTCGTCGACTGGTCGCACATCAACAACACACCCGAGCATCCCGACGCGGCGGTCCAGGCGCTCGGCGAGACCGGCATCCGCGCCCAGTACGCGTACGGCAGCGCCAACACCTCGCTCGCCGACTACTGGTTCGACAGCAAGATCGCGATACCCGCGGACGACGTACGCAGGGTGAGAGAGCGTCACTTCCAGTCCGACGACGGGCTGTTGACCATGGGTCTGGCCACCCGCGGTCCGGGCTTCTGCATCAACGACGTCGTCGACGCCGAGTGGCGGCTCGCGCGCGAGCTGGACATCCCCATCACCGTGCACGTCGGCATGGGACGACTGGCCGGACGCTTCGGAATGGTCAAGCAACTCCACGACCTGGGGCTGCTCGGCTCCGACACTACCTACATCCACTGCTGCTACTTCAGCGAGGAGGAGTGGCGGATGGTCGCCGACAGCGGCGGCACTGTCTCCATCGCGCCGCAGGTCGAGCAGCAGATGGGGCACGGCTGGCCGCCCGTGATGAAGGCGATCGAGTACGGACTGCGGCCCTCTCTCAGCATCGATGTGGTCACCACCGTGCCCGGCGACATGTTCACCCAGATCCGCGCGGCCTTCGGCGGCGAGCGGGCGCGGGTGAACGCCGAGTGCTGGCAGGCCGACGTCCCCGTACCCGAAACGATGTTGACGGCACGTCAGATGTTGGAGATCGCGACGGTCAACGGCGCGCATGTCGCGGGACTTGAGCACCGCACCGGTTCACTGACCCCCGGCAAGCGCGCCGACGTCGTCGCGATCGACGCGACCGCGCTCAACGTCGCGCCGCTCATCGACCCGGTGGCCGCCGTGACGCTGAGCGCGGACGTGTCCAACGTCGAGACCGTCATCGTCGACGGCGTCGTCCGCAAGCGCGACGGCCGCCTGCTCGCCGACACCGGGCGGGCGCGGCGCCTGGTCGAGGAGTCCCGTGACCGCCTCGCGGCGGCGGTCGAGGCACGTAAGAAGCAGCAGGCATGACGCACCACGTGATCCGGCGGGCGGCGGACGCCACGTTCGCCGCCCCGCCCCAACTGCCGTACAAGAGCACGGGATTCAGGCGGCGGACCGTCGTCGGCGAGGAGGACGGCTCCGTGCACACGGGCTTCGGCGTGTGCGAACTCGCGCCGGACGGAGCGGTGGGGGCCCACGTCCACTCGTACGAGGAGTCCTTCCACGTGCTCTCGGGCACGGTGATCCTCGATACGCCCGAAGGCTCGTACCTCCTCGAAGAGGGCGACTACGGGCTGCTGCCGACGGGCGTGCCGCACGCCTGGCGCGGCGGCGGGGACACCGTCGCGCGCTGGGCGGACATGCTCGCGCCGGTACCGCGGGCGCGCTACGGGTACGACACCCGGGCGGTGCCGGCGCTGCCGGCCCGCGAGCCGGTCCGGATCGACGTACGCGACCCGCGCACCCGCTCGTTCGGCCACTTCGAGGCCGCCCAGATGGACTCGGGCAAACAGTCCCAGGACCTCCTCGCCGTGTCGGCCAGCATGCGCACCGCGCTGCTCGTCTACAGCGGGATCACCGTGAAGATGATGGTGGACGCGGACCTGGGCGCGGTGGCCTCGACGATGTTCATGGTGCAGTACGCGGCCGACGGCGTCGCGGGCGCGCACGACCACCCCTTCGAGGAGACGTATCTGATCGTCGAGGGCACCGTGGACGCCACCTTCGACGGCGAACGGCACCGGCTCGGCGTGGGCGACGCCGCCTGGGCGGGCGCCGGTTGCGTACACAGCTTCACCAACGCCGGTACGGGCACCGTGCGTTGGCTGGAGACACAGGCACCGCAGCCGCCGTCGCGCCACTCCTACCGGTTCGCCCGGGACTGGGACTACCTGCGCGAGGTGCTGGCGGAGGAGAAGCCATGAGCCGTGACGTGCTGGAGGACAAGCCATGAGCAGCGTCGTCGTCATCGGCGGTACGGCCGGCATCGGCCGCGAGATCGCCCGCTCCCGCGCGCAGCGCGGCGACGAGGTCGTGCTCACCGGCCGCGACGCCCACCGCGCCGACACGGCCGCCAAGGAGATCGGCGCGCGCGGGCTCGCCCTGGACCTGTCCCGGCCGAGGGAGATCGCGGGCGCGCTGGCCGGCATCGAGCACGTCGACCACCTCGTCCTCGCGGGCATCTCACGCGACCAGAACACCGTCACCGAGTACGACATCGACGCCGCGCTGCACCTCGTCACCCTCAAGCTCGTCGGCTACACCGAGGTGGTGCACACGCTGCTGCCACGGATGACCGAGGAGAGCGCCGTCGTCATCTTCGGCGGACAGGCCAAGGAACGGCCCTACCCGGGCGCCACGACGGTCGCGACGGTGAACGCGGGCGTGACCGGCCTGGTGCGCACCCTCGCCACCGAACTCGCTCCGATCCGCGTCAACGCCGTCCATCCGGGCATCGTCGGCGACAGCCCGTTCTGGGCGGGCAAGCCCCCGGAGGTGCTGGAGAACGTTCGTGCGCAGACGCCCACGGGACGGCTCGCGCGCATGCGGGACGTCGTGGACGCGGTGGACTTCCTGCTGCGCAACGGCGCGGTCAACGGCGTCAATCTCAGCGTGGACGGCGGGTGGTTGCTGCGTTGAGCGAGAGCGACTCCGGCGCGGGGCGGCGGGTCGCGGTGGTCAGCGCCGGACGCATGGGCGGTGCCATGGCGCGCGGACGGTGTGCCGCTGCCGTGCGAGGACGGGAAGGTCCGCATGGCAGCGGCGTCCGGCCGGCCCACGGGACCGGGATGGGGCCGACGTGTCAGAGCCTGTGACACAGGCGCTCAGGGGCGGTTGGTCAGATAGCCGCCCATGGAGGTGAAGTACTCGGTCGCGGGCAGCTCGCGGCCGTCCTCGGTCCGTACGCGTGTGATGGCGAGGCCGTGGTTGCGGCCGGTGCGGGCGTCGGCTCCCGCGACGATGACCACGCCGTCGCCCTCGCGGTAGAAGATGCGGCCGGGAGTGCCGCCGTACCGGCCCTGGGACACGACCGCGCCCAGGATCTCGAGGCGCTTGCCCTTGTGGAAGGTGTAGGCGCTGGGGTACGGCTCGGACTGGGCGCGGACCAGGCGTTCGAGGTCCTCCGCCGGCCAGGCCCAGTCGATGCGGCTGTCCTCGTCGGCCCGCTTGTGGAAGAAGCTCGCCCGGGACCGGTCCTGCTTGGTGAACTCCGTCTGCCCGGCGGCGATGAGGCCGAGCGCGCCGATCGTGACCGGGGCGATGAGGTCGACGGTCTTGTGGAAGAGGTCGGTGGCGGTGTCCGTCGGTCCGACCGGAACCGCCTCCTGCCGGACGATGTCGCCGGCGTCGAGTTCGTCGTCCATCATGTGCGCGGTGACGCCCACCTCGGGCTCGCCGTTGATCAGCGCCCAGATCAGCGGGGAGAAGCCGGCGTACTTCGGCAGCAGCGAGTCGTGGACGTTCAGCGTGCCGTGACGCGGCAGGCCGAAGATGCGCGGGGGGATCCACGTCCGCCAGTTGTTCGCCACGATGATGTCCGGATCGGCCGCCTTGAGGCGCTCGAACAGCTCCTCGTCGTCAGGGCGGTTGCGGATCAGCACCGGGACGCCGTGCTCTTCGGCGAGGTCGGCGACGGAGTCGCTCCAGATCTTCTCGTACGCGTGCTCGCTCTTGGGGTGTGTCACGACCAGCACCACGTCGTGTTCGGAGTCCAGGAGGGCTTGCAGGGTCCGGTGCCCCCAGGTCTGGTAACCGAACATGACGACCCGCATGGGGTTCCTCCTCGAGACAGGGATTGACCAGGGTCAGTAAAGCAAGGCTTACCTTAGTTCGCAATGCCCGTTCGTGGTGCCCCAGTTGGCGGGTGTCGGTGCCTGGTCGTCCGTTTCGTCCTATCGACAGCTGCACCTGTTTAGCTTAGGCTCGCCTAAGTTTCCGGCGGGGGTGCTCCGTCGGTGCCAATGGATCAAAGGGATGACGTACGTCGACATGGGCACGACCGCAGTTGAGCGCCCCGCGCCCCGGGGTACAACAGAGGCCCGTCGGCGGCGGGTTGTGGGTTTGGGCACGCTCGTGGCGATCCTCGTGATCGCGGGGGCGGTGTCGTTGGCCGTCGGTGCGCGCGCATTGAGTCCCGCCGACGTGTGGCACGGGCTGTTCGCGGCTCCGGACTCCGACCAGCGGCTCACCGAGATCAGGCTCATCGTGCAGACCGTGCGGGTGCCCCGGACGGTACTTGCGATCGTGGCGGGTATCGCCCTCGGGGTCGGCGGGGCGTTGATCCAGGGGTACACGCGCAACCCGATCGCCGACACGGGTCTGCTGGGGGTGAACACCGGCGCCTCGTTCGCCGTGGTGTCGGTGGTCGCCCTGTTCGGGTTCACCAACCCGTTCCAGTACGTCTGGTTCGCCTTCCTGGGAGCGGCGGTCGCCGGTGTCGTCGTGTTCGGGCTCGCGAGCATCGGCCGGGGGGCCGGCAACCCATTGACCCTCGCACTGGCCGGGCAGGGGATCACGGTGTTCCTCATGGCGATGACCACGGCGGTCGCGCTGTCGAACAAGGCGTCGCTGAACGCGCTGCGGTTCTGGAACGCGGGCTCCGTGGCCGGTGTCGGATTCGACGTCATCTGGCCGGTGACCGCGTTCATCGCGGTCGGGCTGGCGCTGGCGCTGGCCATGCTGCCCTCCCTCAACCTGCTCAACCTGGGTGACGACGTGGCACGGGGACTGGGCGTGAACATCGCGCTGAGCCGGATCATCGGCATCGTCGCGATCACCCTGCTCGCGGGTGCGGCGACGGCGGCGTGTGGCCCCATCGCGTTTCTCGGGCTCATGGTGGCGCACGTGGCCCGATATCTGACCGGTCCTGACTACCGCTGGCTGGTGCCGTACGCCGGTCTGCTGGGCGCCATCGTCCTGCTGGTCTGCGACATCGTGGGGCGCCTGGTGGTGCGGCCGGGCGAGTTGGACGTGGGGGTCGTCGTCGCTCTCCTCGGTGCCCCGTTCTTCGCGGGTCTGGTGTGGCGCGGAAAGTTCAAGAGCGCGTGAACGGGACAGACGTGAAGCCGGACGGGACAGTTGTGAAGCCATCGGTGGCGCCGGGCGTGCGGCTCGGCCATGTGTCGTTCGTATGGCGGCCCTGGATCGTGTTCGTCTCGCTGCTGCTGGCGGCGGCGACCTTCCTGGTGTTCTGCCTGTCCATCGCCGTCGGGGACTTCCCCATCGGCCTGTCCCGGGTGATCGCCACGCTCTTCGGCGGCGGTGAGCGGGTCGACGAGTTCGTGATCATGGATCTGCGGATGCCCCGTGCCCTGGCCGGGCTCGTCGTGGGGATCGCGCTGGGGGTGTCCGGGGCGATCACCCAGTCCATCGCGCGCAATCCGCTGGCCAGCCCGGACATTCTGGGGATCACCGGGGGCGCGAGCGCGGTCGCGGTGTTCCTGGTGACGGTGTCGGGCGGAACCGCCGCGGCGGTCGTCAACTCCGTGGGCCTGTCCGCGGCGGCGCTCGCGGGCGGTCTCGGCACGGGTCTGCTGGTGTACTTCCTGGCGTGGCGGCGCGGGATCGACGGCTTCCGGCTCATCCTCATCGGCATCTCGGTGAGCGCCGTGATGGAGGCGATCACCACCTGGCTGCTGGTCACGGCCGACATCAGGGACGTGGCCCGGGCCCAGGCGTGGTTGGTCGGCTCGCTGGACAACCGGTCGTGGGACGAGGTCTGGATCGCGCTCTGGGGCACGCTCGCCCTCCTGGTCGTCGTGTCATGTGTCGCGTTCCAGTTCAAGCCGATGCACTTCGGCGACGAGGTCGCCGCGGGCCTGGGCGTCCGGTATTCGATGGTGCGGGCCGTCCTGCTGTTGTGCGCGGTGCTGCTGGCCGCCGTGGGGGTGAGCGCGGCGGGCCCGGTCCCGTTCGTCGCGCTGGTGGCACCGCAGGTGGCGATGCGTCTGGCGAGGTGCCCGACGCCGCCGTTGGTGGCCTCCGGCATGGTGGGGGCGTTGCTGCTGATCGGCGCGGACCTCGTCGCGCGTACGGCACTGCCGATCACCCTCCCGGTCGGCGTGGTCACCGCCGCGATCGGCGGCCCCTTCCTCGTCTATCTGCTGGTACGGGCGAACCTCAGATAACTGGTACAAACAGTTAGGCAAACCTAAGTGGAGGGGGTCCTGTGGCCGCTCAGTACATCGCCGAGATCGAGTCCGGGTTCAACGACGCCTCACGGCTGGCAGCCAGGGGCGTCACGGTCGGGTACGGCGCCCGGACGGTCATCGACGATCTCGACGTGGCGATACCGCCAGGGGTGATCACCACGGTCATCGGCCCCAACGGCTGCGGGAAATCTACTCTGTTGCGGACCCTGTCGCGGCTGCTGAAGCCGACTCGGGGAACGGTCGTCCTTGACGGCGACGACATCGTCAAGCTCAAGACCAGGGACGTGGCGAAGAAGCTCGGCCTGCTGCCCCAGGCGCCGGTCGCGCCGGAGGGGCTGACGGTGTCCGACCTGGTCGCCAGGGGCCGCCATCCGCACCAGAGTTGGCTGCGGCAGTGGTCGTCGGACGACGCCGCCGTCGTGGAGCGCGCGCTGGCCATGACCGGGGTGTCCGACCTCGCCGACCGTCCGGTGGACTCGCTGTCCGGCGGACAGCGTCAGCGCGTCTGGATCTCGATGACCCTGGCTCAGGGAACCGACCTGCTGCTCCTCGACGAGCCGACCACGTACCTGGACCTGGCGCACGCGGTCGACGTGCTCGACCTGGTGGACGACCTCCACGAGTCGGGGTGCACCGTGGTCATGGTGCTGCACGACCTCAACCTGGCGACGCGCTACAGCGACAACCTCATCGTGATGAGGGAGGGCGCGATCCTGGCGCAGGGGCATCCGCGTGACGTGATCACCGCCGAATTGCTGCACGAGGCGTTCGGACTGCGCGCCATGGTGATCGACGACCCGGTGGGGGACCGGCCGCTCATCGTGCCGATCGGACGCACCAACGTCCAACTCGACCGGATGCCGATAAAGTTGCAGAAGTAAGGCTAGGCTAACCTCACCTCCTCAGGATAAGGTTTGCCTGCCCTTACATAGGGGTGCAGCGGACTGGCGCGAAAGCAAGGGATTCTCGGATGCTCCTCCATCGAACGACGCGTATGAAGCCCTGGCGGCGGTTTGCGGCGACACTGTCCGCCGCGACCCTCGGCGTCGGCCTCCTCGCGGGTTGTGGTTCCGACTCGTCGGACGACGAGTCGAGCGACACCAACAGCCCGGCCGCTGATGCCGCAGGCGCATTCCCGGTGACCGTGGAGCACGCGTTCGGATCGACGAAGGTCGAGGAGGCTCCCAAGCGGGTGGTCACCGTCGGCTACACGGACGACCAGAGTGTCCTGGCGTTCGGCATCAAGCCGGTCGGCATGGTCGACCAGTACCCGAACCCGGCGGGCCAGAGCCCCGACATCAACACCCAGTGGCCCTGGGTGAAGGACAAGTGGGGCGACACCAAGCCCGAGGTCATCATGAAGAACGGTGACTCCGGCCCCAACTACGAGAAGATCGCCGCCCTGCGGCCGGACCTGATCATCGCGGTCTACTCCGAGGTCGACAAGGCCGCCTACGACAAGCTCTCCCAGATCGCCCCGACGGTGGGCCGTACCAAGGCCGAGAAGGAGCCGTTCAGCGCTCCGTGGCAGGACAACGCGCTCCAGATCGCCAAGGCGGTCGGCAAGGCCGACGAGGGCGAGAAGATGGTGCAGGACATCCAGGCCCAGCTCGACACGGCCAAGAAGGAGCACCCGGAGTTCGCGGACCAGAAGGCCGTCGCGCTCTCCTGGTACAAGGACGCGATCAACCCGTTCACCTCCACCGACGTGCGCGGACAGCTGCTGACGGGCCTCGGCTTCAAGTACCAGACCGAGATCGACAAGATCGCGGACGGCAGCTTCTCCACCGCACTGTCCCCCGAGCGCACCGACCTGGTCGACGTCGACCGCATCTTCGTCATCAACGACAAGGCGGACACGGAAGCGCTGAACAAGTTCAAGCTGTTCACCAACCTGGACGCCGTGAAGGGCGGAAAGGCGGAGTACCTGCTGGACAGCGAGGGCCCGGCGGTCGGCGCGGCCATCTCCCAGGGCACCCTGCTGTCCATGCCGTACGCGATCGACGAGCTCGTCAAGTCGGCGGCCGGCTAAAGATGTCGATCAACATGTCCTGCCCCCGGCCTGCCCTGGTCCGCGGGTGAGCGCGACCGACACGCGCGTCGCCCCGGCAACTCTGCGGACGGCGACCGGACGCGAGGCCACCCGATGGGTCGCGGTGCACTGCCGCGAGGTGCCCTGGCTGACGTTCGCCACCGTGCTCACGACGGTGGCGGGGGCGGCGCTCCAGGTGCTCCCGGTGCTCCTGCTCGGCCGGGTGGTCGACGGGGTGGTCGAGGGTGAACCGCGCTCGATCCTGGTCAGGATCGGGGTGTTGATGGTGGCCGCCGCGCTGCTCGGAGCGGCGGCCACCGCGGTGTCGACCTACCTGATCGGGCGGCTGGGCGCGGATCTGCTCGCGCGACTGCGGGAAGGCGCCGTCCGGGCGGTGCTGGGGATGCCGAGCGCACGGATCGAGCAGGTCGGCCGGGGGGACGTGCTGTCCCGGGTCGGTGACGACGTGGCCGTGATCTCCAAGGGCATCCGGACGGCCGTCCCCACGGTGTTCTCGGCGGGCGTGCTGGTGGCCATCGCCACGGCCGGCATGTTCGGCCTCGACTGGCGGCTCGGCCTGGCGGGCGCCTGCGCGCTGCCGGCGTACGCGCTGGCCCTGCGCTGGTATCTGCCCCGCTCCGCCCCGCTCTACCGGCAGCAGCGGGTGGCCCAGGCCGACCGTGCGCAGGCGTTGATGAGCGGTCTGAACGGGATCGACACGGTCCGGGCGTACCGTCTCGAGGACACCTTCCGCGAGAAGGTCACCAGTGAGTCGTGGCGGGTGCGCGAACTCGGCATCGAGGTGTTCCGGTTCTTCGGCCGGTTCGTCGGCAGGGAGAACCGCGCCGAGTTCATCGGCCTGGTCCTGATCATCGTGGTGGGGTACGCCCTGTTGGAGGCCGATGCCGCCAGTCTGGGCGAGGTGTCGGCGGCTCCGCTGCTGTTCCACCGGCTGTTCACCCCGCTGGGCGCCATCATGTTCACCTTCGACGAGGCGCAGAAGTCGGGCGCGAGCCTGACCCGGCTGGTCGGGGTGCTGGGGGAGGCCGCGGAGGACCGGCTGGTGGGCGACGCGGCCGTCGCGTCCGCGGACACCGCGCCGTACCCGGTGACGGTGGAGGGGCTGACGTTCAGTTATCCCGACACCGAGGAGCCGGTCCTGAGGGATGTCAGCCTGACGATCCCAGCCGGTGGTTCGCTCGCGCTGGTCGGGGCGACGGGCGCCGGCAAGACGACCCTGGCCGCGCTGATCGCGGGCATCGGGACCCCGCAGGCCGGGTCGGTGCGCGTCGGTTCGACCGACCTCGCCGGTCTGGACGAGGCTGGGGCACGTGCTCTGGTGAGCATCCTGACGCAGGAGACGCATGTGTTCTCCGGTCCGCTCGCCGACGACCTGCGGCTGGCCGCGCCGGAAGCGACCGACGCCGAGTTGATGGACGCGTTGCGCACGGTCGGCGCCGACGGGTGGGTCGACGCGCTGCCCGACGGGCTGAACACCATGGTCGGCGAGGGCGGCGAGCGCCTGGACGTCACCAAGGTCGCCAAGATCGCCCTGGCCCGGCTGGTGCTGAGCCGGTCGCCGGTCGTGGTGCTCGACGAGTCGACCGCCGAGGCGGGCAGCGAGGGCGCCGCCGAGCTGGAGCGGGCCGTGCTGGCCGCGTGCTCGGGCCGGACCACGCTGTTCGTGGCGCACCGGCTGACCCAGGCGATGGCGGCCGACCGGATCGCCGTGCTGGACGCGGGACGCGTCGTGGAGCAGGGCACTCACGAGGAGTTGGTGGCTCTGGGCGGCCGTTACGCACGGCTGTGGAGGGCCTGGCGAGAAGGCAGTTAGGTAACCCTAATTTAGGTTAGGCTAACTTCATTACCTTTGAAGGGGCGTTGAGTCTTCGATGTTGGAACCGAGCGCTCGTCTCGTGCTGCTTTCTCCCGCGCGCCTGGCGGACCTACGCCGGCGGACCGGCGACTTCTCCGACCGGACCATCGCCGAGGCGTGCGCCATCGGGTTGTCGTACTGGGCGACGGGCGGCCGGAGTCCCGACGGGATCGACCTCACGCCCGGCACGCTGTTCGCCGACGTCCTCGCGTGGGTCGACAACGGCGGGGACGGGCCCGGCGGTTGGGAGGCCGGCGCGGACAGCGGAGATGGCGGGGACGGCTGGAGCATCGCCGTCCCGGACGGCGTTGTGCCGGCCGACGCGCAGCTCGCGCTGGACGACCTGGCCGACTTCCCGGACCGTCCCATCGGCACCATCGGCCCGTCGAGCGTGGTGGCCAGGCTCGAGGCCCTGGCCGAGTGGAACGACACCCAGGCCGACCGCGTCCGCCCGACCATCGTGGAGATGTTCCGCGAGCAGGCGCGGACCAGGCCGGACGCCGTCGCCATCGTCGACGAGCACCAGTCGCTGACCTACCGTCAGGCAGCCGAACTGTCCAGCCAGTTGGCCCACCATCTGATCGAACGCGGACTCACCGCCGAACAGGTCGTCGGCATCTCACTGGGCCGCTCCGCCGACATGGTCATCGGGCTGCTCGGCGTGCTCCAGGCGGGATGCGCGTTCGTACCGCTCGATCCGCAGTGGCCCGCCGCACGCCGGGCCGTCGTCATCGAGGACGCCCGGGTCGTCGTACAGCTCAACGACTCGGGCGAGCACGACCCGGCCGAACCGGAAGCCGTGGCCGTCGACTTGGACGACTGGCGGTTCGGTTCCCACCCCACCGAGGGGACCGGGGTCACCGTCCTCGGCGACGCCCTGGCCTATGTCATCTTCACGTCCGGTTCGACCGGGCGGCCCAAGGGCGCGATGATCCGGCACGAGGCGATCAGCGAGCGCCTGCTGTGGCAGGTCGACGAGATCCTGGGCTTCGGCCACGACGACGCGTCGCTGTTCAAGGCGCCGCTGTCCTTCGACATCTCCATCAACGAGATCTTCCTGCCGCTGGTGAGCGGCGGCCGGCTGGTGGTCCTGCGACCCGGCGGCGAACGCGACCCGCACCACCTGCTGAGCGTGATCGCCGAACACCGCGTCACCTTCACCTACTTGGTGTCGTCCATGCTGGACGTACTGCTGGAGATCGCGGGCGACTCCGACCGCCTGGACAGCCTGCGGCACGTGTGGTGCGGCGGCGAGGTGCTGACCCCGGAGCTGTACGAGCGGTTCCGCACCCGGCTCGACATCCCCATGTACCACGGCTACGGCCCCGCCGAGACGACGATCGGCGTCTCGCACGTCATCTACCGCGGCGCGGCGGAGCGCCTGTCGACGTCGATCGGCAAGGCCAACCCCAACACCCAGTTGTACGTGCTGGACGACGAGCTGCGCCCGGTCCCGGTCGGGGTCGGCGGCGAGCTGTACGTCGGGGGGTTCCTCCTGGGGCGCGGGTACGTCAACGCGCCCGGCCTGACGGCCTCCCGGTTCGTGGCGAACCCTTTCGCAGGCGACGGGTCCCGGCTGTACCGGACCGGTGACCTCGCCCGGTTCGCCCCGGACGGGTCGCTGGACTTCCTCGGCCGGGCCGACAACCAGATCAAGATCCGCGGTATGCGGCTGGAGATCGAGGACGTCGAGGTCGGTCTGGCCGAACACCCCGGGGTACGGCACACCTGCGTCGTCGCGAAGAAGAACGCGGCGGGCGGCACCTACCTGGTGGGCTACGTGATCCCGGCCGCCGGCAGCGAGGACCTGCGGGCGGACGAGGTCAAGGCGTGGGCCGCCGAGCACATGGTGGAGTACATGGTGCCCGCCCACATCGTCGTGATGAAGGAGTTCCCGCTCACCGCGAACGGCAAGCTCGACCGGAACGCGCTGCCGGAGCCCGCCATCGGGACGGGCTCGATCGTCGCGCCCACCACCGAGAACGAACGCGCGGTGTGCGCGGCGGTCGCCGCGGTGCTGCGGCTGGAGCAGGTCGGTGTCGACCAGGACTTCTTCCAGCTCGGCGGAGACAGCATTCTGGCGATCTCGCTGCTGAGCGCGCTGCGCGACGCGGGTCTCTACGTCACTGCACGGCAGATCTTCGCCCACAGCACCGTGGGGGCGCTGGCGGCGGTGGCGAGCCGTGAGGACGTCGCCACCGTGGACCACGGCGATGTCGCGACCGGTTCCGTCGTGGGATCGCCCATCGTGCAGTGGCTCGGCGAGACCACGGACGCGATCGACGGCTTCGTGCAGTCGGTGGTGCTGAACACCCCGGCGGATCTGACCGCCGCCGCTCTCGACGAGATCCTCGCCGCCGTGGTCGGGCGGCACGACATGCTGCGCGCCAAGCTGGTACGCGGCGACAGCTGGAGCTTCGACATCCCGGAGGCCGACCAGGCCGACCAGGCCGTCGCCGGGCGGGCCGGCGCAGGGTGGCAGGAGAGCGACCGGCCGCTCGACGAGTGCGTAGCGCTCACCACCGACGGGCTGGACCCGGCGGGCGGCCTGATGCTGCGTGCCGTCTGGCGCCGCGAGGCACGCCAACTGGTCCTGGTCGCCCATCACGTGGTGATCGACGGCGTGTCCTGGCGGGTCCTGATGGAGGACCTGGCCACGGCCTGGCGGCAGTTCGCCTCGGGCGAGCCGATCGAACCGCCCCCGGTGGGCACGTCGTTCCGGCGCTGGACACAGTTGCTGGAACGCGCGGCGTTCGACGCGGACAGTTCCTACTTCTGGCGCCCCCTGCCGGGTACGGACGAACCGGTGGGCAGGCGCGCGCTGTCCGAAGCCGACACCGTCGCACGGGAGCGGCTGCGGACCGTCTCCGTCGGCCCCGAGGTCACGGCCGCGCTGCTCGGCGAGATCCCCGCGAAGTTCCACGCGGGCGTCAACGACGTACTGCTGACCGCGCTCGCCGTCGCCCTCGCCCGGTGGCGCCGCGACCTCGGGCAGGACCAGACGTTCGCGCACATCGAACTCGAGGGCCACGGCCGCGAAGGACAGTTCGTGGCGGGCTCCGCCGGCTTCGAGCCGGAGCTGTCGCGGACCGTGGGCTGGTTCACCACCCTGTTCCCGGTGACCGTGGACCCCGGCGTGGCGGCCGACTTCACGGCACCCGAGTACCTGGCCGCCGCGCTCAAGGCGGTCAAGGAAGACCTCGCCCAAGTGCCGGACAACGGCGTCTCCTACGGCGCCCTGCGGTACCTGGCCCAGACCGAGTTCGACGCTCCCGCACCGCAGGTGCTGTTCAACTACCTGGGCCGCTTCGACGCGGGCGCGTCCGGGGACTGGCAACTCGCACGCACCACGGGTCAGTTGGGAGAGAAGCGCGACCCGAGGATGCGCCTGCCGCGCCCCCTGGAGTTCAATGCGATCGCCGAACCCGCCTCGACCGGCGAGTACGAGCTGGTCACCACCATCTCCTGGCCCGACGGGATGTTCACCGACGAGGACATCGCGACTCTCAGCGAGTACTTCCGGGGGGCCCTGGCCGGGCTGGCCGCGCTCGACCAGGGCGGCCACTCTCCCAGCGACTTCGGGCTCGTGCGCCTCACGCAGGCCGACGTCGACACCCTGGACGGCCCGTCGCTCCGGGACATCCTGCCGTTGACCCCGCTGCAGGAAGGCCTGTACTTCCACTCGGTCTTCGACGACGACTCCGCGGGCAGTTACGTCGAGCAGCAACTGCTGACGCTGGACGGCGAGGTGGACGCCGACCGGCTCGCGGCGGCGGCCACCCGGCTGCTCACGCTGTACCCGAACCTGGCCGCGCGGTTCGTGGCCCTCGCCGACGGCCGTGTGGTCTCCGTGCTGGAAAGCGGCGTGGAGGCGCCCTTCACCACGCTGGACCGCCCCGGCATCACCGACGACGAGATACGCGACCACGCCGAGCGTGACCGCCGCGCCGGGTTCGACCTGGCCACCGGGCCGCTGATGCGGTACACGCTCATCCGCGCCGGCGCCGGCCGGCACGTGCTGGTGCAGACCGTGCACCACATCATCGCCGACGGCTGGTCGGTCCCGCCGATGCTCCGCGCGCTGCTGGCCGAGTACCACGCGCCGGGGACCGTGTACCCGCTCGGCGGCTTCCCCGACTATGTGCGCTGGCTCGCCGGACGCGACGACGACGAGAGCGACCGGGTCTGGCACGAGCAGCTCGCCGAACTGCCCGGCCCCTCGCTGGTCGCCGAGGGGCACACCCCGTCCGACCGGTTCGCCGACACCGCCGTGGAACCGACGGACGACATCGACGGGGCCGCCCGGTCGGCCGGCGTGCCGCTGAGCGCTGCCGTGCACAGCGCCTGGGCGGTGACGCTGGGCAGCATCCTGCAGGGCAGGGACGTGGTGTTCGGTTCCACGGTGTCCGGGCGCGACGCGGAGGTGCCCGGCATCGAGAACATGGTGGGTCTGTTCATCAACACGATCCCCGTGCGGGCTCGTTGGGCCGGTACGACCACGGCGCGCGACCTGCTCGCCTCGGTGCGGGAACACCAGAGCGCGGTGCTGCCGCACCAGCATGTCTCGCTGGCGAGGATCGGCCGCCAGGCCGGCGCCGGCTCCCTGTTCGACACCCTTGTGGTGTTCGACGTGGCGACCGATGTCGACGGTCTGCGGGGACCCGACGACACGCTGGTCATCACCGACATCGTGAACGAGGGTGCCCCGCACTACCCGTTGACGCTGGTGGTGGAGCGCGCACTCGACGGCCGTCCGCGGTTCAACCTGATCTACGACGGCGAGCTGCTGCGGGAGGCGAGCGCGCAGGCGATCCTGCGCGTGTTCAGCCAGACCCTCACCGGACTGCTCACCCGGCCGGACGCCCTGGTCGACGACCTGGCGCCCGAGGGCGTCGGCGGCGCCCGGCGTCCCGCGCGGATCACCCCGACCACCTTGGGCGGACTGTTCGACGCCGCCGCGGGCCGCGACCCGGCCGCCACCGCCGTCACCCAGTGCGGACTCGACGGCGGTACCCGGTCACTGACGTACGGCGAACTGGCGGACGGCAAGGACGAGTTGGCCTCGGCCCTGCGCGCGGCCGGTGTCCGGCCGGGCAAGCGGGTCGCCGTCGCCGTCCCGCGTTCCCTGGAGCAGGTCGTCGCCCTGGTCGCGATCGTCAGCGCGGGTGGCGCGTACGTGCCGCTGGACCTGGCGTACCCGGACGAACGACTGGCGTACATACTCGCCGACGCCGCTCCGCAGGTCGTGCTCGTGGAGCGTGAGCAGCGGGACCGCTTCACGCAGCTGCTGGACAGGGCCGGTGTGGCGGCCCGCGTGCTGGTGCAGGGGGACGAGCTGCCGCCGGCCACCACTGAGCCTGCGCCCGAGGTCAGTTGGCGCGATCCCGCGTACGTGATCTACACGTCCGGATCGACCGGCAGACCCAAGGGTGTCGTCGTCCCGCACTCCAGCGTGGTGACGCTGCTCGCCAACACCCAGCCCGACATGGACTTCGGCCCGCACGACGTGTGGGTCCAGTTCCACTCCTTCTCCTTCGACTTCGCGGTCTGGGAGCTGTGGGGCGCACTGGCGTACGGCGGTGAGCTGCTTGTCCCGGAGTACGGGCTGACCCGCTCCCCGGTCGACTTCCACCGGCTGGTCCGCGAGCGCGGAGTCACCGTGCTCAACCAGACCCCGTCGGCGTTCTACCAGTTCATCGAGGCCGACCGGCATGCCGGCGAGCCGGTCACCGCACTGCGCCGGATCATCTTCGGAGGCGAAGCGCTGGACCTCGGGCGGCTGCGCGGCTGGGTCGAGCGGCACGGCACCGGTTCGCCCGAGCTGGTCAACATGTACGGCATCACCGAGACCACCGTCCATGTCACCCACCGGGTGCTGACCGACGAGGACTTCGACCTCGGCGACGAGGTCAGCCCGATCGGCGGTCCGATTCCCGGCCTGGTCACCTACCTGCTCGACGACCGGCTCCGGCCGGTGCCGCCGGGCCGGGTGGGCGCCATCTACGTCGCCGGCGACCAGGTGTCGCTCGGCTATCTGGGCAGGCCGGGGCTCACCGCGTCCCGGTTCGTGGCGAACCCGTTCGCGAGCGACGGCTCCCGCATGTACCACACGGGCGACCTGGCCCGCCGTACGCTCGACGGTGAGCTGGAGTTCGCGGGCCGCGCCGACGACCAGGTCCAACTCAAGGGATTCCGGATCGAGTTGGGCGAGGTCGAGGCCGCGATCAGGGACCTCGACGGTGTGGTCGACGTGGCCGTCACCGTGGCGGACAGCGGCGACCACCTGATCGCGCACGTCGTGGGCCGGGTGCCCGGCGACTTCGTCGAGTTGCTGTCGACGAAGCTGCCTGTGCATATGGTGCCGGGGCGGGTGCTGCCGGTCGACGCCCTGCCGCTGACGGTCAACGGCAAGCTGGACCGCAAGGCCCTGATCGAGCGGGCGGGTGCGCCCCAAAGGGGCGCGGGGAACGGCGCGACCAGCCACGACGCACTCGCAGACGAAAACGCCTCTGTTGTGGCATTTTCTGCGGAGGGCTTCAGCGATTCCACGCTCGCCGAGCTGGTCGGCATCTTCGCGGAAGTGCTGCCCGGCGCCGCCGTGGACGCCGACACCGACTTCTTCCGGGCCGGCGGCGACAGCATCCTCGCCATCACCGTGATCAACCGGGCCAGGGCACTCGGCCTCCAGATCGCGCCACGGGACGTGTTCCTGTTCAAGACACCCCGCGCGCTCGCCGAGCACCTGGCGACGAGCGCACCGCAGGCCGCGGCGGTGCCTGCCACCGCCCGCCGCGAGGACGGCCCGCTGACGCCGACGCCGATCATCCTGCGTCAGCGCGAACTGGGCGGTTCGCTCGCCCGGTTCGCACAGGCCAGGACGCTGGTGGCCCCCGAGGGCACCGGTTTCGCCGACGCCGAGCGTGCCGCGAACGCGGTCGTGGCCGCGCACCCGGCCCTCCGGTTGCGGCTGCGCGTCGAGCACGGGGTGTGGACCCTGCGCACCGAACCCGCCCGCGAGGTCACCGTCGTACGGGCGGATTCGACAGATGCCACGCCCGACGCGACGACCGCGGCGAACGAGGCCGCCGGACGGCTCGACCCCGAGTCCGGGGACGTCATCGCGTTCTCCTGGCTGGAGACGAGCCGGACCCTGGTGGTCACCGTGCACCACCTGGCCGTCGACTCGGTGTCCTGGCTGGTCCTGCTGGACGACCTGGCCGCCGCCATGCGCGGGGCGACCCTGGCGCCGCCGACCACCTCCTATGCCGAGTACGCCGAAGCACTGACGCTCCAGTCGGCCCGTGCGATCGACGACCTCGGTCACTGGATCACAACGCTCCAAGCGTCTGCGCTACTGCCCGCGGTCGAGGGGCCGCCTTCGGCCGGGGGGCTGCCTTCGGCCGGGGAACTGCGCGAGACCACGGTCGTGCTCGCCCCCGAGGTGAGCGACCGCGTGACCCGTACCGCGCCCGCCGCCCTCGGCGTCGGTCTCACCGAGTTGCTGTGCGGCGCGCTGCGCACCGCGCTGACCCACATCCAGCCGTCGCCCACCGATCTCGCCATCGAGTTGGAGCGGCACGGCCGGGTCCCGGTCCTCGAACACCACGACTACACCCGCACGGTGGGCTGGTTCACCTCCATCGCACCCGTGCGGCTCACGCCGCACACCGACCCCGTCGCTGCGGCGCGCGAGGTCGCCGAGCGCCAGCCGGACGAAGCCGGGCACGTCGCCTACGGTCAGCTCAGGTACCTCAACCCACAGACGGCCCCGCTGCTGAACGCCCGCCCGCAGGTGCTGTTCAACTACCTCGGCCGGGGCAGCGAGTCCCAGGCGCTGCACATCACCGGCGGCGATCAGGGCAGCCCGTACGCCGTCGAGGTCAACGCCTGGATCGACGAGGCCACCGGAAGCCTGCACGCGGAGTTCACCCTCGCCGAGGGCATCCCCGACGAGATCACCCAGCACTGGCAGAGTGCACTGGAGCACATCGCGGACGCCTCCGCGACGGCCGAGCGCACCGCACCGGTCACCCCGCTCCAGCGGGGCCTGTTCTTCCAGGCCCAGATGGCGGGCTCGGCCGGACACTATGTCGCGCAAAGCTGGTTCACCTTCGACCGGCGTCTGGACACCGACGCGCTGGCCGAGGCGATGGCGTACGTGATCGCGCGACACCCGGTCGTGGGCGCCGGCTTCACCACGGACGACGACGGAAACCCGGTCCAGGTCCTCAGCGCGGGGCGGCAAGTCGCCGTCCGTGCGGTCGAGTTGGCGACGGAGGCGGAGGTCGACGCCCTGCGCGCCCGGGACCGCGACACGGGATTCGACCCGGGTGAGCCACCGCTGATCCGGTTGACCGTGGTGCGTCTGCCCGACGACCGCGACGGTCTGCTGCTGAGCTACCACCTGCTGCTGTGGGACGGCTGGTCCCGCGAGATCGTGCTGCGGGACCTGTTCGACGCCTATCAGGCCGTCCTCGCCGGCGAGTCGCTCGCCCCGGCCCCGGCCACGCCGAGCTTCGAGGACTATGCCCGGGCGCTCGACGCCAAGGACGCCGCCGTATCGGAACGCTTCTGGGCGGAGCACCTGGCCGGTCTCCCCGGCCCGACGCTGCTCGCCGGCCCGACACCGTCCCTTACGGACGACCTGCCGCGCCAGCTCGTTCACACGCTGTCCGCCGGACAGTCGGAACTGCTGCGGGAAGCGGCCAGGACGCACGGCGTCACGCTGAACTCGGTGCTGACCGGCGCGTTCGGCCTCCTGCTCGGCGCCCACACGGGCCGCAGCGACGCCGTGTTCGGCGTGACCGTCTCCGGCCGGGAGGGCGAGGGGCTGTCCGACATCGTCGGCGTGCTGCTCAACACCGTGCCCATGTGGACGCGGGCACGGCCGGACGACACGGTCCGCGAGTACCTGTCGGCCGTACAGACGGCCAGGGTCGAGGCGATGGAGCACGAGCACCTGGGGCTCGGCGAGATCCAGCGGGCCAGTGGGCACGACGCCCTGTTCGACAACCTGTTCGTGCTCCAGAACTTCCTGGACATGGACGCGTTCGCCGAGATGAACGCCAGGCACGGCATCACCGCGGTGAAGGCCGATGACTCCACCCACTACCCGTTCACCTGGGTCGTCACGCCCGGCGAGCGGCTCACGGTCAAGCTGGAGTACCGCGACGAGGACACCGAGAACGCCCGCGGTCTCCTCGACGCCTACCTGCGCGTGCTCGAGGACCTGGCCCGGTCGGCCGGACCGGTCGGCGCACTGCCGGGCCTGGCGCCGGAGCCCGAGCCCGCCGCACGCACGGACGTCGGCTCGGACACCGTCGTCGACCGGTTCGACCGGGCGGCGGACCGCGACCCCGAGCGGGTGGCGCTCGTAGCCCACGGCTCGACGATGACCTTCGCCCAACTCCGGGACCGCAGCCGCGCGGTGGCGGGTGTGCTCGCCCAGCGAGGCATCGGCCCCGAGACGAACGTGGGTCTCGCGATTCCGCGCTCCCTCGACTCGATCGTGGCGCTGTTCGCCGTGCTGCGCGTCGGCGCCGCGTACGTGCCACTGGAGCTGGACCACCCGGACGAGCGGATCGCCGCGATCATCGCGGACGCCCGCCCGGACGCGATCCTCACCGTGAGCGCCGTCTCGCCCCGGCTGACCGGCGACCTGATCGACCTGAATCACCTGATCGAGCTGGACCGCCCCCTGCCCGCTGCCGAGCCGTTCGTGACGTTCGCGCCGGACGCCCCGGACCGGCTGCGGCATCCCGCGTACACGATCTACACCTCCGGATCGACCGGGAAGCCCAAGGGCGTGGTGACCGAGTACGCCGGGCTCACCAACATGCTGATCAACCATCAGCGCCGGATCTTCGAGCCGGTGTTGGCGGAGCACGACCAGCGGGTCTTCCGGATCGCGCACACCGTGTCGTTCGCGTTCGACATGTCGTGGGAGGAACTGCTGTGGCTCGCAGACGGCCACGAGGTGCACATCTGCGACGAGGAACTGCGCCGTGACGCGCCCCGGTTGGTCGAGTACTGCCTGGAGCACGGGATCGACGTCATCAACGTAACCCCGACCTACGCGCAACAGCTGGTCGCGGAGGGGCTGTTGGACAATCCGGAGCGGCGGCCGGCGCTGGTGCTCCTTGGCGGCGAGGCCGTCACCCCGACGCTGTGGCAGCGGCTCGCCGAGACCGAGGGGACGGTCGGCTACAACCTGTACGGACCCACCGAGTACACCATCAACACCCTCGGCGTCGGCACCTTCGAGTGCCAGGACCCGGTGGTGGGCGTGGCGATCGACAACACCGACGTGTACGTCCTCGACCCATGGCTGCGGCCCCTGCCGGACGGAGTTCCCGGTGAGCTGTACGTGTCGGGCATCGGCATCGCGCGCGGCTATCTCGGGCAGCCCGCCCAGACCGCGCACCGCTTCGTCGCCTGCCCGTTCGGCGAACCCGGCGAGCGCATGTACCGCACCGGGGACCTGGTGGTGCGGCGGCCCGACGGAAACCTGATGTACCTGGGCCGCACCGACCAGCAGGTCAAGATCCGGGGGCACCGGGTCGAACTGGGCGAGGTCGAGGCGGTGTTCGCGGCGCATCCGGCGGTGCGGTTCGTCGCCGCGGTCGCCCAGCCCGACCCGCAGGTCGACGGGGCGTACCGGCTCGCCGCCTATCTGGTCCTGGACGGGGCGGAGTTGGCGACGGTGGCCGCCGAAGTGGGCGCCGGACTGCCGGACTTCCTGCGCCCGACGCACTACGCCCAGGTCGACAGCATCCCGCTGACGGTGAACGGGAAGGCTGACACGAAGGCGTTGCCGGAGGCCAAGCCGCTCGGCGCGCTGACCACGGCGGGGGAGCGCGGCCCGGAGACCGAGACCGAGACCGTGGTGTGCGAGTACTTCGCCGAGGCACTGGACCTGGACGACGACGAGGTGAGCGCGGTGAGCGACTTCGTGTCCCTCGGAGGGCACTCCATGCTGGCGGTGCGGCTGATCGGGCTGCTCCGCCGGGAGTACGGTCCTGTGATCACGATCCGCGATCTGTTCACCCTGCGAACCCCGGAAGCGATAGCCCGCCACCTCGATGACCATCTCGATGACAACTCCTGACACGCAGCGGCCCCGCCCGGGGTCCGACATCCTCCGGACCGCACTGCGCCGCAACGTCGGCGCCATGGTCTGGGGCACCGTCCTCATGGGCCTGTACCAGGCAGGGGAGACGGCCTTCCCCATCGCGCTCGGCCTGATCGTCGAACACACGATGCGGGACCGGAGCCTCGGCGCGCTCGGCCTGTCGATCGCCGCGCTTGCCGTGATCATCACGACCGTTTCGCTGTCGTGGCGGTTCGGGATGCGCATCCTGCAGAAGGCCAACACGACCGAGGCGCACCGCTGGCGGGTGAAGGTCGCGGGCTGCGGACTCCAGCCGGTGGCCAGGGACGTCGACCTCAAGTCCGGCGAGGTGCTGACCATCGCCACCGAGGACGCCGACCAGACCGCCGACATCATCGAGGTGGTGCCGCTGCTGATCAGTTCGCTGGTCGCGGTGGTGATCGCGGCGGTCGCGCTGGGCCTGGCCGACATCCGGCTCGGCCTGCTGGTGATCGTCGGAACCGTCGCGATCCTGTCGATCCTGAGCGTGATGTCCAAGCGGATCGGCTCCAGTACCCAGGAACAGCAGGCCCGGGTGGCGCGGGCGGGCGCGAAGGTCGCCGACCTCATCATCGGCCTGCGCCCGCTGCACGGCTTCGGCGGCAACCACGCGGCGTTCCGGTCCTACCGGAAGGTCAGCACGGAGGCGAAGCACCAGGCGATCACCGTCGCCCGGGTGAACGGCGTGTACGCGGGCACGGCGTTGGCCCTCAACGCGGTCCTCGCCGCCGCCGTGACCCTGACGGCCGGCTGGCTGGCGTTCGACGGCCAGATCACCATCGGGGAGCTCGTCATGGCCGTGGGTCTCGCGCAGTTCATCATGGAACCGCTCAAGCTGTTCTCGGAGATGCCGAAGTACGTGATGATCGCGCGCGCGTCGGCCGAGCGGATGGCGCTGGTGCTGAGCGCGCCGCCGGTGACGACCCCGGGTCCGGAACGCCCGGCCGCGGGCGGGGACTTGGAGATCGACGGTGTCCGCTACGGGACCCTGCGCAAGGTGAAGTTCCAGGTGGCTGCCGGCGAGTTCGTGGCGATCGCCGCCTACCAGCCGCGCGCGGCGGCCGACCTCGCGTCGATCCTCGCCGTGAACGTGCCGCCCGACGCGTACGAGGGAGTCGTGCGGGTCAGCGGGCAGGATCTCGCGGACCTCTCGATCGAGGCCATCCGCGAGCACCTGCTGGTGAACCCGTACGACGGGGAGATCTTCGCGGGCACACTCCGCACGAACATCGACCCGTCGGGCACCAGCCGGACGGTCCCGGAGGCCGTCGAGGCGTCCATGCTGACCGACGTCGTCGCCCTCCACCGCGAAGGACTCGACTACGCCGTCCGCGACCGCGGCGCGAACCTCTCCGGGGGACAGCGCCAACGACTGTCCCTGGCCCGCGCTTTGGCCGCCGACACCGACGTCCTCGTCCTGCGCGACCCGACGACAGCCGTCGACGCGGTCACCGAACAGCTCATCGCGCGCAACATCGCGAAGCTGCGCCGAGGCCGCACCACCCTCGTGATCACCAGCAGCCCGGCCCTCCTCGACGCCGCCGACCGTGTCCTCGTACTGGACGACGGCACCATCACAGCCGAGGACACCCACCGCAACCTCCTCGCCAAGGACGAGGCGTACTGCTCGGCGGTGGCGCGCTGACGAGCCCCATCGAGCGGGCGCCGGGGACGCCCGCGACCTTCTTGGGGCCGCGGGGGACGCCTGCGGTCTTCTTGGGGCCGCCGGGGGATGCCCGCGGCCTTCTTGGGGGCGCAGGGGACGGCCGCGTCTTCTTGGGGGCGCGGGGAACGGCGCAGTCTTTTAGGGGCGCGGGGAACTGCGCGACCAGCCCCCACCGGACCCGCAGACAATCACCGTGCTCCCCGCGGAGCGATCACGCGAGGGCCCAGGCCACATCCCTGAGCAGGGCATGTCGCCAGCTGGCCCGGTCGTGGTCGGCCGCCGACCGTGAAACCCGCACAGTCGCACCGGCCTCCTCGGAAAGGGCCTCCACCGACTCACAGTGGGGCAGCATCCGCATCTCATGTTCCCCCACGTCGAACGCGACCCGTAGCCCGGACAGTTCGGGCCTACGGGCCCGCAGGCGCGCCGCGACGGAGCCTCCGACCGGCCCGCCCAACGGGTCGGCCAGACCCATCGCATCGGGCGTCCACCAGAACGACCCCGACTGGCAGGCGACGCGCGACACCAACTCCGGGAACTCCAGCGCCGCGTACACGGCGCTCAGCCCGCCGAGGCTCTGCCCGGCGACCACCAGCCGGTCCACGTCGGCGGGTACACCGGACTCCGCCACCAGCGGCAGCAGTTCGTCCCGGACCGCCTCCCACAGCTCGGGCCTGCACCCGAACTCGGCCGCCCTGTCCTTGGCCGGAAGGAAGACGAGGGTGACCGGGGGCATCTCGCCACTGGCGACGGCCGAGTCGAACGCGGTCATGGCCGGGTGCAGATACAGCCAGTCGTCCCCGTCGAGCAGCAGGACCACCGGTCCGCCACCGCCCGCCGGATGGACCCGTACGGTGCGTCGCCCGCCCAGCCGTTCACTGGCCCAGCGGATCCGGGTGCGGGGGACGGGCAGGACACCGTCAGCGCCGACGGCGGGCCAGTGCGGCTGGGCCGGAGCGTCCGGGGTCGCGGCGATGGACCGGTCACCGCCCGCACCGGCCGGGTTGAACGGATCGGCGTACGCCGCGTCGCCCGCGAGGAACTGATACGTCACCCGCAGCCGCGCGGGCATGCGCACCTCGGCGTACCAGCAGTCCGTGTCGCCCCATCGGCGCAGGGGCACCGGCTCCGACCAGCTCTCGAAGTCGATGCTCGCCGGAGACCCGCGCCACAGGAACAACGTCACCCAACCGCCGTCGTCGGCGGGTACCGACGCGGGGCTCCCCGCCGCCGCCCAGAACTCGTCGGTGCCGGGTTTGCCGGGCAGTCCGAACGCGGCGAAGGCGTTCTCCATGTCGGCCGCGAGGCCGGAGACGGGATCGGTCATGACCGGCTCGTGAGGTAGCCGCCGAGGTGGCCGCCGGTGGTGTCCACCAGCCCCTGGAGCGTGCGGCGTTGGCACGTCTGGTCACCGAACATCACGTCCCGCATGAACGTCTCCTTGTGAGAGGAATGGGGAAAGGTTAGGCTCGTCTTAATTAGGCGAGCCTAACCTAATTTTGGGATTCCCTTCCATCCCTGATCCAGCTCCTGAAAGGGCCCTTCATGTCGTCTGCCGAGCTCCGCGTCCACGATCTCGTCGGCATCGGTTTCGGACCGTCCAACCTCGCCCTCGCGATCGCCCTGCGCGAGCACCGCGCGCGGACCGGTGACCCGATCGACGCCGTGTTCCTCGAGAAGCAGCCGGCCTTCGGCTGGCACCGGGGGATGCTGCTGGAAGGCACGACCATGCAGGTGTCCTTCCTCAAGGACCTGGTCACCATGCGGAACCCGGTGAGCGAATACGGCTTCCTCAGCTACCTGCACGACAAGGGCCGGATGCCCGACTTCATCAACCACAAGTCGATGTTCCCCTCGCGCCTGGAGTTCCACGACTACCTCGAGTGGGCGGCGGCCGCCTTCACCGACGAGGTGGAGTACGGCTCGGAGGTCGTCGCGGTCACCCCGGTGGTGGTGGAGGGGGTCGTGGAGTTCCTCGACGTCGTCGTCCGGCAGGGCGACGGAACGGATGAGCTGACCACGCGCCGTGCCCGGAACCTGGTCATCGCCGCCGGTCTGGAGCCGGTGCTTCCGGCAGGGGTGGTGACCGACGAACGGATCTGGCACAGCGAGGAGTTGCTGGACAAGCTGCCCGGACTCAATGAGCCGCGCCGGGTCGTGATCGTCGGAGCGGGGCAGAGCGCCGCCGAGGTGACGGACCATCTGCACAGCACGTTCCCCGACGCCGAGGTGTGCGCCGTCTTCGCCAAGTACGGGTACACGCCCGCGGACGACAGCTCCTTCGCCAACCGCATCTTCGACCCGGTGGCGGTCGACCACTACTTCGAGGCGCCGGACGGGGTCAAGGAGAGGCTGGACGCCTACCACGCCTCCACCAACTACTCCGTGGTGGACCTGGAGGTCATCGACGAGCTGTACCGGCGGCACTACCAGGAGAAGGTGCAGGGCCGCGAACGTTTGCGCATCCTCAACGCCTCCCGGCTCGTCGAAGTCGCCAAGGACGAGAGCGGCATTCGTGCCACGGTGGAGTTCCTGCCCACCGGGAAGACCACGGTGCTGGACACCGACGTGATCGTCTATGCGACCGGCTACCGGCCCGGAGACCCGCTCACCCTGCTCGGAGCCACCGGCGAGTACTGCGACCTGCTGCCGAGCGGCAAGGTGCGGATCGACCGCAACTACGAGATCGCGACGTCCGAGGCGATGCGCTGCGGCGTCTACGTCCAGGGTGCGACCGAGCACACCCACGGGCTCACCTCGACGCTGCTGTCCAACACGGCGATCCGCGCCGGCGAGATCGTCAACGCGGTGGCGGGCCGACTGCGGAACCGCGAGTCCTACGCGTACTCGAGCTGACACCGCGACAACTGACGCCCCCAGGCGCGCTGCTGCGACCTGACCCACATTCCCGACGCGGCCGTCACCGGCCCGTCGGGTTCGAGGAGACACTGAACGAACATGAGCACCAACCCTTTTGACGACGCCGAAGGCCGTTTCCTGGTCCTGGTGAACGACAAGGGCCAGCACTCGCTCTGGCCGTCCTTCGCCGAGGTCCCCGGAGGGTGGACGATCGTCTTCGACGAGAACACCCGAGAGGCGTGCCTGGACTTCATCGAGGCCGGCTGGACCGATCTGCGCCCCCGGTCCCTCGCGGCGTCCGTGGACGTCTGATCGCGCGGTCCAGCAGCTGACGCGGCTCGAAGGCTCGAAGGCTCGAAGGGGCAGCTGGACTTGCGAGTTAGGTAAGGCTAGCCTTATCTCGTTTGTTTCGTTGGGGTGACACGGCGCCGAGTGTTCGCCGACCGTGGGCCCGAGGAAGGAAAGCCTTGATCACGGCCGCGCCGCGCCCTGCCCCACCCCCGCCTGCGCTTCTCGCGCCGACGTCCGCGGTGCGTACCGCCGGCCGGCAGGACGCTGCCGCACTCCTCGATCTGTCCCGGCCCTTCGTGCGCTCGGGGGCGCTCCGGGAGCGGCCCGTCTCGCTCTACGCCACCCACGCGGCCGACTTCCTCGTGACGGAGGCCCTCGACGGCACCCTCGAGGGCTGCGTGGGCCTGCGCGTGCACTCGTCAGGCCCGGGGGCGGGCTGCGCAGCCGCAGGCGTTCTGTACAACTTCTGCGTGGCCGGGCACCGGCAGGGCAGCGGCGTGGGTGCCGGGCTCATGCGCGCTGCGCTGGCCAGGGCGCGCGCCCTGTCGCTCGGTGCCCTGTTCACGGCGACGACCGGCGGTGGCGGCCTGTTCCTCCGGTACGGGTTCGCGCCCACCACCGCGCGACTGGCGCCTCCGTCCTGGGCGGAGTCCCTGGACCCCCGGCGCAACGCGCGGATCCTCGCAAGGATCCTGTGACCGTCGGCTTGCGTCTGCGCGCCGGTTTCCCGGCCGCGTCCCCGACGCGACGCGGTGGTCCCGGGACTCCGCCCGAGAGGCGGTCTTGGACCGCCGTGCCCTGGAGGTCGTGAATTCCTGGGGCGGTCCTGAAGCCCGAAGCCCTCAGGAGGTCTTGAACCCCACGCCCGCGTACAGCGGCACCGGCGCGTCGCCCTCGAGCCGTTCGCCCTCCGCGAGTTCCGGATGCCATTCCGGCAGCGGGACGATCCCGGGCTCGACCACCTCAAGTCCCGTGAAGAAACGGGTCACTTCGGCGTGCGAGCGGGCCACGAGCGTGACGCCCTTCGCCGCGTACGACTGCACGGCCCGCTCCATGTTCTGCGGATCGTAGTCCGCGGTGATCATCGACAGTGCGAGGAAACTGCCGGCCGGTAACGCCTCGACCAGACTGCCCACCAGGTCGTACGCCCCGTCCTCGTCGGCGATGAAGTGCAGCAGCGCGACCAGGGACAGCGCGATGGGCCGGTCGAAGTCGAGGATGGCCCCGGCCTGGTCCAGGATCTTGCGTGTCTCGCGCACATCCGCCTGGACGTACTCCGTGACGCCCTCGGGAGTGCCGTGCAGCAGCGCTGCGGCATGGGCCAGCACGATGGGGTCGTTGTCGACGTACACGATCCGCGCGTCGGGCGCCGCGGTCTGCGCGATCTGGTGGAGGTTGGGCTCCGTCGGGATGCCCGCGCCGATGTCGAGGAACTGACGGATGCCGGCCTCGTGGGTCAGCCAGCGCGTGGCGCGGTGCATGAACCAGCGGTTGTTGAGCGCCGAGTGCCTGGCGTGCGGCTCCAACGCCAGCATTCGACGGCCCAGTTCCTCGTCGACGGGGTAGTTGTCCTTGCCGCCCAGAAGCCAGTCGTACACCCGTGCGGGATGCGGCCTGCTGGTGTCGATCCGGTGCGCGGAAGGCTCGGTTCCCGTCATTCGGCACTCCTCTGCTCGTCAGTGTGTGCGAGCAGTGTGGCACCGCCTACCGAACCTTCGAATCCTTTTCCTCGGCCTGACGCAGACACTCCTTGACGATGTTCTTGTCGAGTGCCGCACGCACCAACGCGGCGGCCAGCACGGCCGGTTCGGTGTTCCCGGCGAGTTTCACCAGCCGGTCCGGCTCCTCCGGCAGCCCGAGCCGGCCCGCGCCCTGCAGGGCCTTCGCGTCGAGGTACGGCGCGGCCTCGGGCCAGACCCGCTGCGCCTCGCGCAGGAAGATGTCCGCGCCCGCCGGGCCGAGACCCGGTATCTCCCGCAGCAGGCCCCGGAGTTCGTCCAGGTCGCCGTCCGCCGCGTCCCGCATCCGCCGCAGATCGCCGCCCCAGCGGTCCAGCAACAGCTCGGCGCCGTCCCCGAGTTGGGTCGACGTCCGTTCGTCGTATCGTCGGTAGCCGCCCCGGCCCAGCGCGTCGACCCGCTCCTGCCAGGTCGCGTCGGCCATCCGGCGTGGATCGCGCATCCCGGCCTCGTACAGGGCGCGGGTGGTCGCGACGGCGACGGAACCGCGGATCCGCGCGCTGAGGAGGCAGGCCATGACGAGGGTGCGGTACAGCGGTTGAGGTGTGTTCCGCAGCCGGATGCCCGCCTCCTCGGCGAACGTACGGCCGTGCTCGGTGACCAGCGTCTCGATGACCCGCTCCTGGCGGCCGGTCATGACGGCGGCTTGAGTGGATCGTGGCCCAGCGACATCAGCCGATGACGGCGCTGGGTCTCCTCGGCCCCGGGTTCGGACTCGGGCTTGGGTGCGCGCTCCGGGTCCGTCTCGGCCGTGACGGTGTCCACGACCTTGTACATCACGTCGAGGTCGTCCTCGGTGAGGTCGGTGCGGCGCTTCTGGAGGATGGCCAGCACATGCTGGCCGGTGGGCGAACCCGCGTGCTCCGGCAGCGGTTCCGATTCCTCGGCCGCTTCGCTCACCCGCAGCCAGGCGGCCAGCTCCTGCGAGGTCATGTTGACGACGCGGTGGAACTCGTCCCACAGCGCGTCGAGTTCGAGGGCGTCGGTCATGACGTACCCCTTTCGTTCGTGCGCCTCTGTCGTGCGTACGCCTCGCTGACGTCATGCGTCCGCCCGCTGACGTCAGGGGCGCGGCCAGTCCTCGGCCTGGAACATCCAGCGGTGCTTCTCCAGCTCCGCCGTCAGGCCGATGAGCAGATCCTGGGTGACGAGATCGGCTTCCTGGGTCGCCTTGATCCGCTCCCGCAGCTGCCCGATGGTCGTCTCCAGGGCGTCGACGAGCACGCCGACCACCTCGGTGTCCTGGACCCAGCCCTCCTTCGGGCCCTGCGGGGCGGTCGTCGTCGCGACGGTCTCCGGCCGGCCGTCGGGCGGCACACCGAGCGCCGCCGCGCGTTCGGCCACGGTGTCGGCGTACGAACGGGCCGTGGCGACGACCTCGTCGAGCTGCAGATGGATCGAGCGGAACCGCGGGCCCACGATGTTCCAGTGGGCCTGCTTGCCGATGAGCGAGAGTCCGAGCAGGTCCACCAGAGTGCCCTGCAGGGCGTCCCCGACCACCTGACGCGCGGAGTCGGGCAGGGTGCTGTGCACGGTCATGACGCGCTCCTCCTCGATGCTGGGTGTCGGCGGACGATGCGGAGCAGCACGGCACGCTCTTCCTCGCCCGTACCGCCCCACACGCCCGAGGTCTGTCCGGTGGCGAGCGCCCACGCCAGGCACTGGCCGGACACCGGGCAGCGGGCACAGATCCGCTTGGCGGCGGCGATCTCGTGCCGTGCCGGGCCGGTCGTGCCCACGGGAAAGAACAGTTCCGGGTCCTCATCCGCGCAGGCTGCTCTCCGCAACCACTCCATGCGGGCCCGAGTGCCCAGGAGGGATCAGCGAAAACACCTGCAATTCAGGCCGTGGGCACCCGATCCGCTTGCTGACCTCGAGCGTGGCGTTCCCTTTTTCAGGCCGCGAGTACCCGGTCCACGAAGGCCGTCACGTCCGCGAGGACGGCGTCCCTGTTCGTCTCGTTGAACACCTCGTGCTGTGCGCCCGCGTAGAGGCGCTCGGTCCAGTCGATGCCGCGCAACTCCTCGACGCCCGCGCGGCTGGCGGGCAGCGGCACGATCCGGTCGTCGTCCCCGTGCACCCACAGCAGCGGGAGCCCGCCCACGTCACCGCTCTTGGAGATGGTCTCCAGAGTGTGTACGAAGGCCTCCAGCGTGGGGCGCTTGAACGGCCCGTGCCAGACCAGCGGATCCGCCGCGTACGCCTCGCCGACGGACGGGTCGCGCGACAGCGTGGTCGGGTCGATGGGGACGTCGGGCAGCGGATCGAGCGCGAGCAACTGGTGCAGCAGGTCCCAGCTGCCGATCACCGGCCCGGACAGCACGAGCGCGGCCAGGCCGTCGCCGTACCGCTGCGCGTATCGCGCCGCGACGAGACCGCCCATGGAGTGGCCGATCAGCACCACCGGCACACCGGGGTGGGCGGCCCTGGCCAGCCGTTCCACCGCGTGGACGTCGGTCACCACGTCCTCGAAGTCCTCGATCAGCACGCGCTCGCCCGCCGACTTCCCGTGCCCCATGTGGTCGGGGCCGAACACGGCCGCGCCATGCCTGTTCAGTACGTCCGCCACGTACTCGTACCGGCCGATGTGCTCCCCGTAGCCGTGCACCAGCAGTGCCACGTACCGCGGCCGCTCCCGTGGCCACTCGCGTGCGGTGATGCTGCCCCGGGTGCCCGTGAGGGTGTGCTCGCGGGAGTCGGCCATGGCTCCTCCATCGGCGTCGGCGAAGGTTCGAGGGGGATCTTTCCAGGGACTGCGGGAGCGGTCCACAGCACAGACGCAGCCGTGCCGGCTGAGGTCACCAGGCGAGACGGTCCTGACGCGATCGGTTAGGTGGGCATAGCATCGGTCTCCGCATGAACACGATGACGCTCTGGCACATATCCCACTGGGAGTTCGCCGCACTCGCCGCCGCGGCCATGCTCGTCGGCTTCTCGAAGACCGCCGTGAGCGGCGCCAACACGGTCAGCCTCGCGATCTTCGCGGCGGTCCTGCCCGCCCGGGCGTCCACGGGAGTCCTGCTGCCCGTCCTCATCGTCGGGGACGTGCTCGCCGTGCTCACCTACCGGCGGCACGCGCACTGGCCCACGCTCTGGAAGCTGTTCCCGGCCGTCGCCGGGGGAGTGGTCGTCGGGACGGTGTTCCTGATGTGGGCCGACGACGAGATCGTACGGACGTCGATCGGCGCGATTCTGCTGCTGATGGCCGGGGTCACGGTGTGGCGCCGCCGGAAGGCCGAGGCGGAGGAGGAGCCCGACTCGGTGGACACGCGGACCGGCCGGTTCAAGGCCCGTTCGTACGGTGTGCTGGGCGGCTTCACCACGATGGTCGCCAACGCTGGCGGCCCGGTGATGTCGATGTATCTCCTCTCCGCGGGCTTCCGCAAGCTCGGCTTCCTGGGGACCTCGGCCTTCTTCTTCCTGATCGTCAACGTCTCCAAGGTCCCCTTCAGCGTGGGCCTCGGCCTGATCGACGGCCACTCCCTGCTGCTGGACGCGGCCCTCGCCGCGTTCGTCGTGCCAGGGGCGTTCATCGGGAAGTGGGCCGTGAACCGGATCAATCAACGACTGTTCGAGCAGTTGGTGATCGGGGCAACGGTACTGGGCGGCGCACAGCTGCTGCTGCGCTGATTTCATCGCGTCCCGTAAGACCGCGCCCGTAGGGGCGCGGGGAACTGCGCGACCAGCCCCCACCGGCCCGCGGCCAAACGAACCGCAGACCCAACCGAAGACCCAACCGCAGACCCAGCGGAGCGCCTACGCTGGGAGACGTCAAAAGCGCGTTCCCGGGGCAGGGAGGCTGCGGCCATGTCCGAGGCGTCCGCTCACCAGGATCCGTCGGGATCCGCCCGCTATCTGCCGATCTGCGAGCACGGCCTGATCGGCGATCTGCGCAGCGTGGCCCTGGTGGGCACCAATGGCACGATCGACTGGTACTGCTGTCCGTCCTTCGACGCCCCCAGCGTCTTCGCCTCGATCCTTGACGTGGACCGGGGCGGATCGTTCGAGCTGGCGGCCGCCGTGCCGGCGCACACCAAGCAGTTCTACTTCCCCGACACCAACGTCCTGGTCACCCGCTTCTTCACCGAGGACGGGGTGGGTGAGGTCCAGGACTTCATGCCGGTGGACGGCGACGCGACCGAGGTGGACCGGCACCGGCTGATCCGGCGCGTGGTGTGCGTGCGCGGCTCGATCCCCTTCCAGGCGCGCGTGGCCCCCCGGTTCGACTACGGATCCCAGCCGCACACGGCCCGGCTCCACGACGACATGGTGGTCTTCGAGTCCGCGAACATGTCGCTCGCGCTGACCGCCACGGAGCCGCTCGAGTGCGACGGACTCGACGCGAGTGTGTCCTTCAAACTCCAGGAGGGCGAGTCGGCGGTCTTCGCCCTCGACCAGGTCAACGGCGACATCTCGCCCCGCTGTTGCCCGCGCGCCGAGGCGGAGGAGTCGTTCAACGCCACGGTGGCGTTCTGGCGGCACTGGCTGACCGCCTCCCAGTACCGCGGCCGGTGGCGGGAGATGGTGCACCGCTCCGCACTGACTCTCAAACTGCTCACCTACGCGCCGACCGGCGCCATCGTGGCCGCGGCGACGACCAGCCTGCCCGAACAGCTCGGCGGCGAGCGCAACTGGGACTACCGGTACGTGTGGGTGCGCGACGCCGCATTCTGCGTGTACGCGCTGCTGAGGCTGGGCTTCACCAGCGAGGCCGAGTCCTTCATGGCCTTCGCGGCCAAGTACATCAGCCCGGGCGACGGCCACCCCACGGGCCCGGTGCAGATCATGTACGGCATCGACGGGCGCACCGACCTGCCCGAGCGGGAACTTCCCCACCTGGAGGGCCACCAGGGCTCGGCCCCCGTCCGGATCGGCAACGCGGCCGCCGACCAGCTCCAGCTCGATATCTACGGAGCCCTCATCGACTCGGTCTACCTCTACGACAAGTGGGCCCAGCCGATCTCCAGCGACCAGTGGGACGACATCTGCGCGCTCGTCGACTGGGTCTGCGAGCACTGGGACCAGCCCGACGAGGGCGTCTGGGAGACCCGCGGCGGCCGTAAGAACTTCCTCTACTCCAGGCTCATGTGCTGGGTGGCGATCGAGCGGGCCATCAGGCTCGCCACCCGCCGGGGCCTGCCCGCGGACATCGTGCACTGGCGTGGCGTCCGCGACACGATCTACCGGCGGATCATGAAACGCTGCTGGTCACCCACGCGGCAGGCGTTCGTCCAGCACGAGGACGGCGACGTCCTCGACGCCGCGGTGCTCATGATGCCCCTGACCAAGTTCATCTCGCCCACCGACCCGAAGTGGCTCTCCACGCTCGACGCGCTCACCGAGGACCTGGTGTCCGACTCGCTGGTCTACCGCTACGACCCGAACGCGAGCCCCGACGGTCTGCGGGGTGAGGAGGGCACGTTCTCGATCTGCTCCTTCTGGTACGTCGAGGCGCTGACCCGGGCCGGGCGGCTCGACGAGGCCCGGCTGGCCTTCGAGAAGATGCTCACCTACGCCAACCATCTGGGCTTGTACGCCGAGGAGATCAGCCACACCGGCGAACAACAGGGCAACTTCCCGCAGGCCTTCACCCATCTCGCGCTGATCAGCGCGGCGTTCAACCTCGACCGCGCCCTGGGCTGATCTCGTCCAGCAGGTCCGGGAGGCCGGCGAAGGAGTCCAGCACGTGGTCGGGCTTCCCGCTCGCCTCGCGGTGTGTCTCGGGCAGGTACTTGCCGGTCTTGACCAGGACGCCGGTGATTCCGGTGCGCTGCGCCGCGAGCACGTCCGACTCGATGTCGTCGCCGATCATGAGCGCGTGGCCGGGATCCGCACCGAGGCGGGCCAGCGCCGCCTCGAAGAACGCGGGCGACGGTTTGCCGGTGATCTCGGCCTCGGTGTGGGCGGCCTGCTCAAGGCCGAGCAGGAAGGCGCCCGTGTCTAGCTGCAGTCCCTCATCGGTGCGCCAGTACAGGTTGCGGTGCATGGCGACCAGCCGGGCACCTCGCTGGAGGTGACCGAAGGCCCGGTTGAGCGCGGTGTAGTCGAACTCGGGTCCCGCACCGCCCACGACGACGACGTCCGGGACGGTGCCGGTGTCCGCCTCGTCCAGGAGCGTGACGCCGGCGAGGTCCTCTTGGATGTCCCCGCTGTTCAGCAGCGAGCACCGGGCACCGGGACAGCGGTCGGCGAGGTACGCGGCGGTGACGGCGGGCGCGGTGAGGATGTCCTCCGCGTCCACGGGGAAGTCCGCGGCGGCCAGGGTCTCGGCGATCGACGCGCGCGTACGGGAGGTCGTGTTGGTCAGCAGGACGACGGCGAGGCCGGACTCACGGATCCGCCGCAGCGCCTCGACCGCGCCGGGCAGCGGCTTCCACGAGACCGTGAGCACACCGTCGATGTCGATCAGGACCGCACGTACCGACTCCATGCCAGGACGATACCGATCCGGAGACACGCCGCGACCCGCACCGCGCCGTGCTCCGTGCCGGCCCTGGCACCGCGTCGTCCTCCCCGTCCTGCCCGCCCCCGGGTCCTACCCACCCCGTCCTCCCCGCCCCGTACGCTCGATGTCATGTCCCCGCATGTCCTGGTCCTCGGCGGCACCACCGAGGCGCGTGAACTGGCCGCGTCGCTCGCGGCGCGCCCCGGCATGCGGGTGACCACGTCGCTCGCGGGCCGCGTGTCCCGGCCGGGGGCTCTCGAAGGGGACGTACGCGTCGGGGGTTTCGGCGGAGCGGAGGGCCTCGCGGAGTGGCTGCGCTCCCAACGCGTGGACGCCGTGGTCGACGCCACGCACCCCTTCGCGGCCGGCATCACGGCGAACGCCGCGCGGGCAGCGGCGGCCACGGGCGTCCCGGCCGTCGTGCTGCGCCGCCCCGGCTGGGAGCCGGGTCCCGGCGACCGCTGGCACTCGGCGGCGTCGCTCGCCGAAGCCGCCGCCCTCCTCCCGCCCCTGGGCCACCGCGTCTTCCTCACCACGGGCCGCCTGGGCCTCGCGGCCTTCACCCGAGGGCCCGAACTGCACTACCTCGTACGCTCGGTGGAACCCCCCGAGCCGCCGATGCCGCGCCATACGGAAGTCCTGCTGGCGCGAGGCCCGTTCACGGTCGAGGACGAGACGACTCTCCTGCGCGAGCACCGCATCGACGTCGTGGTCACCAAGGACAGCGGCGGCTCGGCCACCGCAGCCAAGCTGACAGCCGCCCGCGAACTCGGGCTGCCGGTCGTGGTCGTACGCCGTCCACCGCTGCCCGAGGGGATACGAGCCGCACCGGACGTGCCGTCAGTGCTGGCCCGGCTGGGTTTCGAGACGGCCTGAGCCCCTCAACACGCCCTAGGGCCTGTCCGGCGGATCATGCCGGAGACGCGGGGTCTGGCACGCACATCTGCGGCGTTGTCGTCGGTTGCCGACTCCCCCACTCTCGACTTCGCTCGAGCGGGGGGACCCCCATCGCGTCGACGCCCTCCTCCGCCTTGCAGCTGCACGCACCAGACCCCGCTCACCGGTGCTTATCAGGCGCCGTGACTTTCCTCCGACTTGATCCGCCGGACAGGCCCTAGTCCCGCGGGTGCCGGCGCAGCAGGTATGTGTCCATGATCCAACCCTTGCGGTCGCGGGCCGCCTCGCGGAGTTCGGCGATGCGGGGTGCTGTCTCCGCCAGCGGACCGGAGGCCAGGATCTCGTCGGGGGTGCCTATGTAGGCGCCCCAGTAGATGTCGATGTCCTGGTCGGCGTACCGCTGGAACGTCTGGTGGGCGTCGAGCATGACGACCACGTCGTCCACGCCGTCGGGGAAGCCCTCGGCGAGACGGCGGCCGGTGGTGATCTGGACGGGACGGGCCACGCGGTTCAGCCCGGTGCGATGGCGGGCGACCAGGGCCGAGACACTGCTGATACCCGGCACGACGTCGTACTCGAAGGACACCGCGCCCCGGTCGAGGATCTCCTCCAGGATCCCCAGCGTGCTGTCGTACAACGAGGGGTCGCCCCACACGAGGAACGCCCCGCTCTCGTCCTCGCCCAGCTCCTCGGCGATCAGCCGCTCGTAGATGTTGGCGCGGGCGCTGCGCCAGTCCCCGACCGCGGGGGAGTAGCCCGCGCCCCCGGCCGCCCGGTCCCGCTCCGGGTCGCGCGCCTCCACCAGCCGGTACTTCGCGTCCTTCCCGTCCGGCAGGTGCGCGTCGAGAATGTCGCGGCGCAGCTGGACGAGATCCGACTTCACCTCGCCCTTGTCCAGGATGAAGAACACGTCCGTGCTCCTCAGCGCCTTGACCGCCTGCAGGGTCAGTTGGTCGGGATCGCCCGCCCCGATGCCGATGACATGAATCTTTCGCACACCCCGAGTCTGCCGCACCCCACTGACAGCGCGACCACCGCACCGGGTGAGCGGCCGTGCGCCAGGTCCTGCCGCCGTGCCGGCCGAGCCGCTAGGGCGTGCCCCCACGCAACCGCGGCGCCCACACCTCCGCGTCCACGGCCGCCCCGTCCCGCTCCACGACCCCCGCCAACTCCCGTGCCCACGCCGCCAGTTCGCCCAGCTCAAGCCCGTACGGCCGGGCCCGCCCGGAGACCGCGCTCCACTCCTCGATCGCGCCGGCCCCCCGCCGCAGCAACCGCGCCCCGCCCGTCAGGTTCCCCCGAGCCGCATGCGTGAGCCCCACCGCGAGCTGCGCCAGCCCGCGCCACAGTGCCCGCTCCTCGGCGGGACCCGACTTCCAGGCGTCCTCGAAGACCTCGTGCGCGTGGAACGGTTTCCCCGCCGCCAGCAGCGCCTGCGCCTCGACGACCGTCTCCTCGGGCGTACGTACTAGCCCTTCGGGCTGCCGCTCCACCCCGTCGGCCCCGTACGGCAGGGGCCGCCCGAGCCCGTCCCGGGGCCGCGCGTTACGCGCCCGCCCCTCGGTGTCCCGGTCCCGCCTGCCGCCAGAAGTGCTGCTCATACCCCGATTGTCCCTCCCCCCACGCCCGCTTCGAAGCAGCCCCCGGACGTGGGGTAAAGTTCTGTTCGCGCGATCACGCGGTTCACCGCGACGGAGCGCATCGGGACGTGGCGCAGCTTGGTAGCGCACTTGACTGGGGGTCAAGGGGTCGCAGGTTCAAATCCTGTCGTCCCGACGGTGTGAAGGGTCTTCGCAGGCGAGAGCCTGTGGGGGCCCTTTTCGTGTGGGTCGTTTCCGATCTTCGAGGTTGAGCATGCCGCTCATCGGCACCTTTACTCGGAGGTTTGCGAGGATGCCGCTGCTGGACATGGACAAGATCACTGCGGGGCTGTCGAGGACCTGGTCGGGGTTTCTGCGGGACTGGGACCGTTCGCTGCGGTCGGGGAACTATCCGGAGACCACCCGGTACAACTATCTGCTGGCGGCCGCGCAGTTGGGCCGTTACCTGGGGGAGGTCATCGATCCGCATCCCGTTCGCCAGATCCAGCCCCGCCGCCCCGGCCGCCAGCGCCCCCATCTGAGGCAGGCCCACCGCCGCCCAGCCGACGGCCTCACTGGACGCTTCCGCCGCGAGCGCCAGCAGCAGCGGCATGTCCCCACCAGCGCTGACCGCCGTGCCCGGGCGGACTCGCCCGCCCGGCAGCAAAACACCGAGCGGCGAGGATGCCACCGACTCGCCGGCACCGCCCCCCGCGTGCACGCCCGCCACCGGTCTTACAGTCATGATTCGATATTCGCGCATCAGTTCGAATCAATCAAATCAGCCACCCCGGATCTGTGTGACTCGCAGCGATAGTTGGCCACTCGCAAAGCTGCTTGGCCAGCACGTCGACCGACTGGTGGGGGTCGGAGGCTACGCACGCAAATGGCGGCTCACGTCGCCCACCAGGTGGATTCGAACTCGACGTTCCACGAACCGCCACTGCCCCTCGCGACGCGCGAAACAGTCCCTGTAGCGACCTGCGGCGATGGGCTGCAACGGCAATTCGGGCAGGGCCTGGAAGATGGTGACGTATGAACGCGCAGTGGCAGTGCCTGCCTCCTCGTCGACCTCGACGGCAATGTTCGTCGTGGCGTGGTGGGTGCGAGGCGTGCCGTCCTCGTAGCGGATCACGGTGTTGCGGAGCATCTGCTCGACACCCTCACGGCCCTCGGCCGGCGCACCGCTTCCGATGAACACGGCGTCGGCGAACAACGCGCCGACGCCGGCGAAGTCACCGGTGTCAACCAGCTCCGCGTACCTGGCGACCAGGTTGGCTACGGCGTACGTATCTGCGGCTGCATTCATGACATCTGAGGTAAATCAGGTGTCGGGTGGCTTTGCAGGCGGCGGCGACGTCGTCGACGTAGACGCTGGGGCGGCCCTCGACGTGCTGGCTGATGTAGATGACCGGCATGCCGAGGTCGTCCAGCCTGGCGGTCTCTTCCTTGTCGAGGTCGAAGCAGGAGACCAGCAGCGCGTCCGCGTTGCGCCGGGCGGGGAGCCGCTCGAAGAACGTGGCGCGCTTGGCCAGGTCGGGCACCACGTGGCACCATCGCCGACGCGGAGCAGTTCATCGAGGAAGCCCACGAGTACGGGATCCGCGTCATCCCGGACATCGTCCCGAACCACACCTCCGACCAGTACGCCTGGTTCCAGGCGGCACTGTCCGCCGGCCCCGGAAGCCCGGAACGCCAGCGGTACGTCTTCCGTCCCGGCCGCGGCCCTGACGGCGCCGAGCCGCCCAACGACTGGGTCTCCTGTTTCGGCGGCCCCGCATGGACCCGCCTGCCCGACGGCGAGTGGTATCTCCACCTGTACGCCCCCGAACAGCCCGATCTCAACTGGCAACACCCCGACGTGCACGCTGAGTTCGAGTCGATTCTGCGGTTCTGGTTCGACCGGGGCGTCGACGGCTTCCGTATCGACGTCGCGCACGGACTCGTCAAGGACCCCGAACTGCCCGATCTGCGGCCCGAGTCGGCGAAGCCACAACCGGCGTCTCTGGATCTCCAAGACCTTACGACTGGCCTCGATCGACCCATCAACAACGTAGGACCGTCTGATTCCCCGCCTGTCGGTTCCGTCAAGGTGCCCGCGCCGGAGGATCAGGCCGCGCTCTCCGCGCGGGCAACCAGGTCCAGCGCGATGTCGGTGATCATGTCCTCCTGGCCGCCGACCATGCCCCGTCGGCCGACTTCGACGAGGATGGTGCGCGTGTCCAGGCCGTAGTTGGCGGCAGCGGCCTCGGCGTGGCGCAAGAAGCTGGAGTACACCCCGGCGTAGCCCAGGCTGAGGGTCTCGCGGTCCACCCGGACCTCCCGGTCCTGCAACGGACGGACCAGATCATCCGCGGCGTCCATCAGCGGAAACAGGTCGCAGCCGTGCTTCCAGCCCATCAGATCCGCCACCGCGATGAACGCCTCCAGCGGGCAGTTGCCGGCCCCCGCGCCCTGCCCGGCCAGGGAGGCGTCGACCCGGATAGCGCCGGCCCCCACGGCGACCACGCTGTTGGCCACACCCAGGGCCAGGTTGTGGTGGGCGTGGATGCCCAGCTCGGTGGCCGGGTCCAGCACCGAGCGGTAGGCGCGGAAGCGGTCCCGCACCCCGTCCATGGTCAGCCGGCCACCGGAGTCGGTGACATAGACGCACGTGGCACCGTAGGACTCCATCAACTTGGCCTGACGCGCGAGTTCGGCCGGCTCGGCCATGTGCGACATCATCAGGAATCCGGCGACGTCCATGCCCAGCTCGCGGGCGGCCGCGATGTGCTGGGCGGCGATGTCGGCCTCGGTGCAGTGGGTGGCGATGCGCACCGAGCGGATGCCGAGTGCGTGGGCCTGCTTGAGGTCCTGCAGGGTGCCGATGCCGGGCAGCAGCAGGGTGGTGGGAACCGCGTTGTGGGTGACGTCCACGACGGCTTCGATCCACTCCCAGTCGGTGTGGGCGCCGACACCGTAGTTGATGCTGGAGCCGGACAGGCCGTCACCGTGGGCGATCTCGATGGCGCCGACGTGGGCGGCATCCAGTGCGGCGGCGATGGCCCGGGCCTGCTCGACGGTGTAACGGTGCCGGACGGCGTGCATGCCGTCCCGCAGGGTCACGTCCTGGACGTACACGGCGACGGGCTCGGAGGTCGGCGCGGCTGAGGGCCCCTTGGCCTGGGTGGTGGTCATCGTGCGGCCCTCTCACTGGAGCGGTGCGCGGCCATGCGCTCGGCGGTGCGCAGCGCGGCCGAGGTCATGATGTCGAGATTTCCGGCGTAGGCGGGCAGGTAGTGGGCGGCACCCTCGACCTCGAGGAAGACCGAGACCTTCAGCGCGTCGGTGCCGACGGCATCAGCCGGCAGCAGCCCGCACAGCGGGTCGCCGGCCCTCACGCGGTCGAACTGCACCTTCTGTTTGAGGCGGTAACCGGGCACATACGCCTGGACGCGGCCCACCATCTCTTCGACGGAGGCCGCGACCGCCTCACGGTCGCAGTCGGAGACCAGGCAGTGCACGGTGTCGCGCATGATCAGCGGGGGCTCGGCCGGGTTGAGGATGATGATCGCTTTGCCCCGCCGCGCGCCGCCGACCTGCTCGATGGCGGAGGAGGTGGTCTCGGTGAACTCGTCGATGTTCGCCCGGGTGCCGGGGCCGGCGGAGCGGGAGGCGATGGAGGCGACGATCTCCCCGTAGTGGACGGGGGTGGCAGCGTTGACCGCGGCAACCACCGGGATGGTGGCCTGGCCGCCACAGGTGACCATGTTGACGTTGGGCGAGTCGATGTTGGCGTCGCCGTTGACCGATGGCACCACGTACGGGCCGAGGGCCGCGGGAGTGAGGTCGATGAGGGTGCGGCCGAGGGAGCGCAGCACCTCGTCGTGGCGCCTGTGGGCACCGGCCGAGGTGGCGTCGAAGACGATCTCCACGTCGGCGAACTCGTCCATCTTCACCAGTCCGTCCACACCCTCGTGTGTGGTGGCCACCTTCAGGCGGCGAGCCCGGGCCAGGCCGTCCGAGTCCGGGTCGATCCCCGCCATCACGGCCGGCTCCAGGCTGCCGGACAGCCGCAGCACCTTGATCATCAAGTCCGTGCCGATGTTGCCCGACCCGATGATCGCCACCTTGGTCCGGGCGTTCGTCGCGCTGTTCACTGGTTCTCTCCTTCTGCCGCGAACCCGACCCGCACAGTGCCCAGGTTCGAGATACGGGCTTCGAACACATCACCCGGAGCAGCGGGGGCCATCGGCCCCAGGGCCCCGGTCAGCACGACGTCGCCGGCCCGCAGCGGGTCTCCCATCCTGGCGAGGGCCGAGGCCAGCCAGGCGGCCGCGTTGAGGGGGCTGCCGAGGCAGTCGGCGCCGGTCCCCTCGGAGACCACCTCGCCACCTCGGGTCATGGTCATCCGCACCGAGCGGAGATTGAGCCCGGTGAGCGGCGCGGGGGAGCCGCCCAGGACGAAGAGGCCCGATGAGGCGTTGTCGGCGACGGTGTCGACGATGGAGATGTCCCAGTCCTTCACCCGGCTGTCGACGATCTCCAGGGCGGGAAGTGCGAAGTCGGTGGCGCGCAGCACGTCGACGACAGTGCACTGACGGTGCGGCAGGTCGTGGCCGAGTACCAGCGCGACCTCGGCCTCCACTCTGGGCTGGAGCAGCCGCCCGGCGGGTACTTCGCCGCCCTCGGGCACGGCCATGTCCGCGAACAGCGCGCCGAAGTCCGGTTGGTCCACGCCGAGTTGGTGCTGTACGGCCGGAGAGGTCAGGCCGATCTTGCGGCCGATGATCCGTTGGCCGGCGGCCTGGCCGCGTTGGAGGTTCAGCCGCTGTACGACGTAGGCGGTCTCGATGTCACCCTCGTCGAAGAGCGTGCGCACCGGCGGGCAGGCGGCCCCGGTGCGGGTGGCCTCCGCCAGCGTATCGGCGGCCTTGACCACGGCCGGTGGGACGGCGTCCGGTGGGACGCGGTCAGTGACGGTCGGCACGGGGTACCTCCGGAAGAGGAGTGGTGACGAGGGCTCTCGGCGCCCCCTGGTGATGCCTTCAGATATAGACACCGCACGGTCGATGGAAGATCTTTGTTCCGTGAAACGGAACAAGCCGGTGGCAGCCTGCCGGACCAGGCCACGCTGATTCTCGAATGCTTCCGGCCCGGCCAGGGGTGTATATCGGCTGACGGACTTTCGGAGCGGGAGGGCCTGGATGTGGTCTGCCGCTGACCTGCACCGCGTGGGCAAGGCCCGGCACGGCTGTGCTCGGTGCCGGACAGGATCCGGTCGTCGGGCCTGCCCACGAGGAGCAGGAGGCGGCCTCCACGGCGGCGTCTGACCGCTGCGGCCGGCGATGAGGCCAGGAACCGCCCGTCGGCAGTCGGGCTGGCGTTGTCGCCCAGCAGCGTGCCGATGTCAGGCGAGTCGACAGCGAGCTGGGGTTTGCAATGCCCCCTAAAGAGCCCCCGGATGACGGACCAGAGTCCGCCGGACGTACGCATGGGTTAGGCGTCGGACCTCAGGCACACCCAGGGTGAACAGACCGATCGTGAGACCGGTCAGAGCCAGGGCCATGTCGCGGGCCTCAGTGTGCTCCACCACCGGGCTGCTCTCGTCCAGGGCATCCGCGCAGACCTCGGTCACCTGCTCGAGTATCCGGCTGCGAAACGGGTCGACGACGTCCTGCACCTCAGGATCGTGGATCTGCTCCAGCAGGACGAAAACCAGAAGCCGTTGGAAGTTCGCGTGCTGGTCCACGGTATCCAGCAGGACGTCGATGAACCGGTCGAGCCGCGCGGCCCCCGCCCCCTCGTCCCGCGAAGCGACCTGAAGCGCGTCGTCAATACGGCCTAGTCCGCGCTGCAGCGCGGACTTGAGCAACCCCGCCTTGCTGCCGAAGTGGTGGTAGAGCGAGCCGTTGGGACATCCGGACTCCTTGCACAGCGACGAGACCGACGCCGCGTGGTACCCCTGTGCGCCCATCAGCCGTTCCGCGGCGTCGAGCAGTGCTTCGCGGCTGTCGTACCGGGCGCGGGCCACCGCAGCCTGTGATGTCTGCGCGGGCCCGTTCACGCCTGGCTCCGGAACAGGTACTCCATGAGGTCCGGACGTTCCCTGAGCGCCGCACTCAGGGAACCGACGGTGCGCCCGAGCCGGCCCAACCACGCCTCGCCCCGCCCCGCGCTGCTCGGGAACCCTATGGACACCGCGGCGACTGCGCGGCCCCCGATGAGCACCGGCCGGGCAACGCACGAGAGACCGGGCACCGCCTCATCCCGGTCGACGGCCATGCCGCGCTGGCGCACCTGGGCGAGCTCGAGGGCGAGATTACGCGGTTCCGTGATCGACCGCGGGGTGAGTCTGCGCAGCGACCGGGTAGGCGCCGTAGCGTCGGCATCCGCGGCCTGGTGGGCGAGCAGCGCCTTCCCGACTCCCGTGCAGTGTGCGGGCAGTCGCATCCCGACGGCGGTAGGGATCACCTGGGCATCGCTCTCGTGCAGCTTCTCGAGGTAAACGACATCCTCACCACGTAGAGCACACAGATGAACCGTGTGCCCTACCGTGCGGTGCAGCTCCAGCAAGTGGGGGACGGCGACCTCGCGCAGCCCCGCCTCAGGGCTGGACGCGGCCATCGTCAGCATCCGCAGACCCATACGGAAGCCACCGTCGACCTGCTCGACAGCCCCGAGCTCCCGAAGCATGGCCAGCACACGGTGGACGGTGGACTTCGGCAGCCCCGACGTCCGGGCCAGCTCACTCAGGGTCAGAACGCGGTGCTGCCGACTGAAGGCGTCCAGCACGTCGAAAGCTTTCCAGAGCACGGATGTGGGGATTGCCTGCGGTGGTTCCGCCGCTGACCGCCGTTGTTCGATCATCCGCCGCCTCCGAAACAAGCTCTGTCGACGATGACAGGCCACTAGAGTGATCACTCCAATAGAGTGATTGCTCCAATCTCGCACAGGGTCTGATGGGCGTCAATGCCGGGTATAGCCGGGTCTGATGCCCCAGCAGCGGATTCAGTGGTGGTCTGCGAGTGGCGACCCGGCTCGCGATCCCCGGCTCGGCGAAAGCCAGGGCTGTGGTGAGCCCGGCCGGGCCGCCACGCAGAGCGAGTTCAGTGCTGCCCGGTCGCGGAGATGAACTCGTGCACCACCCGGTTGAACTCCTCGGCGTATTCCATCTGAGTCCAGTGGCCACATCGGTTGAACAGGTACAGCCGGGAGTCCGGGATCATCGCCAGCAGGCGCAGCGCGTTCTCGAAGTGCACCGCTTTGTCGTCGCGGCCGTGTACCACCAGCGTGGGTACGGTGAGCGTCGCCAGCGCGGGCACCACCGCGGGGTAGGCGCCCGGAGGACCGTTCACCTCACCTGTCGGTGCGGCGGACAGGAAATTGGCGACGTGGTCGGGGCGGGACAACGCCGCTTCGGAACGCTGCCGGGCCAGGTCCTCGTCAGCGGCCAGCTCGGGATCAGAGGTCAGCGCGGCGACGAGTGCCTGAAAGCTGGCCGGGGTCGGGTCCTGGTAGGCATGGACGAGTGCCCGGATGCCCTCGGTCTGGTGGGAGGCGGGGCTCAACACGTTCACCCCGGGCGCCGGAGCACCCATCGGGATCAGGTGCGACACCCTGTCGCTGTTGCGCGCGGCGTACCGGATCGCGGTCTGCCCGCCGAGCGAGTTGCCGACCAGGGCGGCCTGGTCAATCTCCAGCTCGTCCAGCAGCAGCCCGAGCGCCTCGGTGTGGTCACGGTCGCCCGGCACCGCGGTGTCGCTCTTTCCCCATCCGGGCATGTCGACGGCGAGGACCCGGTACCGCTCGGCGAAGAAGGCGAAGTTCCGGGAGTAGTTGCTCCAGCCGCTGGCCCCGGGGCCTCCTCCGTGCAGCAGGACCAGCGGGTGGCCCTCACCCGCCTCGTTGAGATGCAGGCGCCACTTCTTGGTCTGCACGAACCGGCTGGTCGCGGTCTCGGTCAGGACGGTGTTGGTCATCGTTTCAGCGCTTCCTGTCGTCGTTGGTATGAGGGAGGTCCGGCGGTAGGCGCCGGCGCTTGGGGGACGACCGGCGGTGTGGCCGCACCGCCGGCCTCGGATCAGGCCTGGGCGCCTTGGAAGTGGTGACCCCAGTTGCTCAGCAGCTCGTGGTGACCGGGCTTCCAGGTGGCGTCGTCGATGAGCACACCGTTGCAGCCGTACTCGATGTCGAAGCCCGAAGGGGTGGCCACGTAAAAGGACAGCATCAGGTCGTTGGAGTGCTCGCCCAGCGTGATGTTCACGTGTTCGTCTTTCGCCCTCACGCGGTCCATCGCCTTGCCGACCTGCGAGACGTCGGCCACCTCGAGCATCAGATGCCCCAGACCGGGCGGCGGCCCCGGGATGGTGCCCACGGCGACGGTGTGATGGCGCGGATTGCAGTGCAGGAACACCGCGTCCTCCTCGGGGACGCCGAGCGAAGCCAACGAGATGGTGTCCGTGAGCAGGAACCCCAGGACCTTCTCGTAGAACTCGGCCGCCGCCGACGCGGTGCCGCGAGGGAAGAGGAAGACGTGACCGACACCCAGCGGCCCGGCGACGAAAGTCGTACCGGTCGGCGAGACGAACGGGGAATCGGCGTCGGGGAGGCCGACGTAGGCCTCGATTCCGTTGCCGTCGCTGTCGGCGAAGCGCACGACACGGTCGACACCGCGGCGGGCGGCCAGCCCGGGGTCCTCGGTGGCCTCGATGCCGTTGTCGGTCAGGGTGGCGACGAGACCGGTGAGAGCCTCGTCGCTGACGATCTCGAGACCGAGGGCCACGAGTGAGGAGGGACCCGCCGCGGGGCCGTCCTCGATGATGATCCGGTGAACCTTCTCGTCGGTGCGCAGCCGTACCTCGCCCTCGGGCGAGGGGGCCACCTGGGCGCCGAGAACCTCGGGGCCGAACGTGGCCCACTCGGCCAGTGGGCCGCGGACCGCGAGGTAGCCGAGTGCTTTGACGGTGCTCATGTTGAGTCCAATTCTTGGAGAGGAGTCCTGACGCTGACGTCGTCAGGGCCGGGCAGAGGGACAGTCCCGGCGGTCGCCGGAGCTGCGACGGCGCAGGCGTGTACTTCGCCGTACGGTCAGGAACTCGAGGCGTGGGCCAGCTCGGGCAGTGCTTCCCCGACGGACCGGTCGTTCGGGATCGGCCGGTCGAGCACACGGCCCAGCACCTCGATCAGCCGATGGGTGTCGGCAGCGGTCCGCGAGCGCCAGGCGATGTGACCGTCGGGGCGGACGAGGAGACAGCCGTCGTCGTCGATCTGACGCAGCCGCTCCCAGTCGCCCGACGGGTCCCGGTACCCGTGCGCCGTCCCGATCTCGCAGACGTCGATCGGGAGACCGAACGCCTCCCGCGCACGTTCGGCGGCGTCGGCCCACGACGCACCGCCGCGGCCGGTGACCAGCACGAAGCGGCCCTGCCCCACCAGCTGCTGGGAGGAGATCCGCTGACGGTTGCGTTCCAGCCAGACATGGGGCATGTGCTCACCGGGTGATGTCGACGGCACGTAGGTCAGGTCGTCCGTGGTTCGGCGGTCGGGCAGGTCACCGTCGTCGGGGACGACGGCCGGGCTGCTGTAGCGGTAGCCCAGCTCGACCCCGTGAGCGTTGAAGTGGTAGGGCAGCTTGTCCAGGAAGGAACGGACGGCCCGCCGCCGGTCGGCGCCGTCCTCGGTGTCCTCGTCCAGGCTGCGCACGATGCGCCACTTGTCCTCGTCGGGCATCTCGGGCCTGATGCCGATCGCTTCGCCCAGTGTGAAGATCTCGGTGGCCGACTTCCAGGCGCGGTCGACGATCTGTCGGCCGACCGGTGCGCGTTCGGCGGTATAGGAGTCCAGGAGCCCGGGGCCGGCAACGCCGTCCACGACGAGCTTGAGCTTCCACGCCAGGTTGTAGCCGTCGGCTACCGAGGTGTTGCTGCCCAGGCCGTTGGTCGGCGGGTGCCGGTGGACGGCGTCGCCCATGCACAGGACACGGCCGGAGGAGTAGACGTCCGCGGCGGCGTTGTTCATGGTCCAGGGCGAGACGTGCTTCACCTTCACGTCGATGAAGGGGTCGCCGATGCTGTGGCGTACTTGAGCCACCAGCTCATCCGTGTCCTGGGGGTCGAACACGTAGTCCTCGTCGACGTGGACTCCGATGACCCACTGGGTCCACGGCTCGACCATGATCCAGGTGCCGTAGTTGAAGTTTTCGACCGACCAGTAGATGGCGCCCGGCCGGTGCCCGACGTACTTCGTCAGATCGACCTCGACCCAGGCGAACACGACACGCCCCATGCCCACCGGACCGCGGATCGACAACCCGGCCTGGTCGAGCACCTGACTGCGACCGCCGTCGGCACCGATCAGATACTGCGCGGTGATGACCGACGCCAGGCCGGTGTTGCGGTCGACCACGTGAGCGCGCACCTCGTGGTCGTCCTGTTCGAGCTCGATGAACTCGGTGGAGTAGCGAAGATCGACCAGGCCGGTCGCCAGGGCAGCGGAGGCGAGCACCGGCTCGAGTTTGTGCTGCGCGACGTTCAGTGGGATGTGGGGGCTCGCGGCGCGGTACCGGGCGAAGTCCTGCGGACCGGCGCCCCACGCTGTCGTCCGCGCGACCTCAGGACCGGCCAGTGACAGGATGAACGGGTTGTACTGCATGTCCTCGAGCCGGTACCCGACGGCCTCGACGGCCTCGTACACGCCCAGGTCGCTGAAAATCTCCAGAGTCCGCTGGTTCGTGATGTGCGCCCTCGGGTTGTGCGCCTGACCGGGGTACCGGCAGAGCACGGCGCTGCGTACGCCGTAGCGTGCGAGGGCCAGGGCATGGGTGAGTCCGGCCGGTCCCGCGCCAACGATCAGCACGGGAACCTTGTCGTCGGCTGTCCGCTTCTTTGCGCTCGCCATGTCGTGTCACTCCTTTGGTGTGAGCCCACCGCTGATGTGCATCACACCGCGCGGAGCGCGGGCACACGGGCGGCGTTCCGGCGGCCGGAACAGCAAGGGGTGACACGGTCCGCCGCTACTACCGTCCTGACATGGTCATCGAGCAGCCGGGAGGCGACGACGTGGCAGGTAACGCGGGGTGGCTCGACGTGCACACCCATTTCGAGGTCCCCTCCTGGGAGGCGGCTCCGCGACTGGAGCACATGGACCGCACCGGCGTCACGATGCAGCTGCTGTCCAACCTCTCGATCAGTGATCCCGCGGGCGCTCGGGCGTCGAACGAGTTCGCCGCCTCCGTGGTGGCCGAGCACCCCGGCCGCTTCGGGCTGCTCGCCACACTCCCGCTCACCGACGTGAACGCCGCCCTGGAAGAGATCGCGTACGCCAAGCGCGAGTTGAACGTCGACGGATTCGCCACGCTGGGCGTCGTCGACGGACGCTACCTAGGCGATCCGCGCTTCGCCCCCGTCTGGGCCGAGCTCAGCCGGCAGCGCGCGACCGTGCTCGTCCACCCCTCCCCCTTCAGCCGGCCGGTCCTGGACCTGCCCACCCCCTTGTTCGAGGTCGGCTTCGACACCGCGCGGGTTGTGGTCGACATGCTGTGGCACCGCACCCTTGAGGCCGCGCCGGACGTGCATGTCGTGCTCCCCCACGCCGGAGGGTGCTTCCCGGCCCTGTCCGGGCGGGTGTGCATGCTCGCCGGCGAGGACTGGGTGGGCAACACCCAGCAGGTCACCGCCGCGCAGATCGAACAGGCCGCCTCCCGGTTCTGGTACGACACCGCCATGTCCGGTTCCCTGCCGAGCCTGTCTGCACTGCTGGCCGTGACCTCTCCCGACCACGTCCTCTACGGGTCCGACTTCGGCGCACCCTGCGCCGGCGAGGACGTGCTGCAGCACAATGTCCGCCTGCTGCGCACCAGCCCTCTCCTCTCACCGGCCCAGCGCGACGGACTGGGACGCCACGGCGCCGAACTCTTCCCCCGCGCCTTCGCCCGGATGCAGAGCCCTGCCACCGTCCAGGGCTGAGGAGGATCAGGTCACTGGATTCCGGTGGCTCTCGTCACCATGCGTTGATGACCGGCGCGTCGGGTTCGTGCTGCCGCCAGGCCTCGTTGAGGCGCGCGAGCCGGTCCGCGGCGGCGATGCCGCGCAGGGACGCGACCTTGCCGTCGCTGACTTCGAACGCCACGGTGCCCACGACCCGGTTGTTGACCACGGCGAGGACGGCCGGGGAGCCGTTGATCAGAGCGATGTGCATCGCGGGGGAGCCGCCGGCACCGCGGTCGCCCGTGGGGCCTGTCGCTTGAGGACCGCATCTTGCTGGTCACGGCGTACTGGCGCACGAACTTGACGATGCGGCAGCTTGCCCTGTTGTTCGGGATCTCCAAGTCGTCCGCGGACCGGATCATTGACCGCCTCGGGCCGATGCTCGCGCTCCAGCCGCGGAAGCGGTTCCGTAAGGACACCGTGCTCATCGTGGATGGCACCCTGGTGCCCACCCGCGACCACACAGTTGCCGAGCAGTCGAAGAACTATCGGTACTCCACTGCCCCTCAGGTGGTCATCGACGCCGATACCCGCCGCGTCGTCGTGGTTGGCCGGCCGCTGCCCGGCAACCGGCACGATTCCCGAGGGTGGGAGGAGTCCGGTGCCAAAGCCGCCGTCGGCAACACGATGCCGATTGCCGACGGCGGCTATCAGGGCACCGGTCTGGTCATTCCACACCGTCGGCGCAAGGGTGAAGAGCTCCCGTCCTGGAAGGAGGAACACAACCGCTCCCACAAGCAGGTTCGTGCCCGAGTCGAGCACACCTTCGCCCGTATGAAGACCTGGAAGATCCACCCGGTCGCGGAATGCGATCAGGTCCAGGGCCCGCGGTCCGGCGGTGATCGGGTAGCCCCGGGGCACCGCCTCGACGGGGGTCTCGATCACCCCGTGCCGGGTGAGGAGCTGCCGCAGCCGCAGCCGCAGCCGCAGCTGCAGGACGCAGGTCTGGAGCGCGGCCCGGGCTGTGACGGGCTGTTCGTCTCCCCAGATGGCCCGTTGCAGGTACTCGGCGGAGACGACGGTGTTGGCGTGCAGCAGAAGCACGGCCGCGCGGCAGACGGGAATTGTCAGACAGGCCCTAGTCCCAGCCGTTGACCAGTTTGCAGACCGGGACGACGGCCTCCGCGACGGGAGAGGCGGCCACGACCTCGGTCAACCGCTCGCGGAGGGCCTGGGCCGTGCGGCACGGAGCGCATGCCGAGGCCCCGTCGATGCCGTTGCCCCGTCAGTACGGTCGGTCGCCCGCGATGGCGACCCGCTCCGCCACCCGGCGGTGCGGCGCGTAGTCGTTCACCGCGTAGTGCTGGGTGGCGCGGTTGTCCCAGAACGCGACATCGCCCGGCTGCCACCGGAACCGCACCTGATACTCCGGCACATGGGCCTGCTGCGTGAGGTAGCGCAGCAGCCGGTCGCTCTCCTCGCGCTCCATGCCGGTGATGCGGGTGGTGAACGAGGTGTTGACGAAGAGCAGCCGCCGCCCCGTCTCCGGGTGGATGCGCACCACCGGATGCTCCACGGGCGGAAAGGCGGATTGCAGCGGTACGAGCCGCTCGGGCGGGTAGAAGCGGGCGAAGCCGGGGATGAAGTCGTGCACGGCGGTGGCCCGGTCGACGCGGTCCTTCACTTCCCGCGGCAGATTGTCGTAGGCGGCGGCCATGTCCGCCCACATGGTGTCCCCGCCGAGCGGCGGAACCTCGTGCAGCTGGAGCACGGCGCCGAGCGCCGGCCGCTCGCGGAAGGTCACATCGGCGTGCCAGACGTTCTCGAAGGTCGGCGTGGCGCCGTCGCTCTTGTCGAAGCGGACGACCTCCTCGCTGGAACCCTGGGCGAGCAGCGGGTTGGTCTCCAACTCTCCCCACTGCCGGGCGAAGTCACGCTGCTGCGCGGAGGTCAGCCGCTGACCTCGGAAGAAGAGCACCTTCCACTCCAGCAGCGCGCGGTTCACCTCCGCGCGCAGCGCGTCCCCCAACGGCCGCGCGAGACTGAGGCCCCGGATTTCGGCCCCGATCGTGCGCCCCTGCGGCACGAGCTCGAAATGCTCGTACGGGCGCTCCTCCCACCCCTCGGGCAGCCGGCGCAGGACCCGCGCGCCCTCGTACATCCCGCCCGGCGGTACGCGGGCCTCGCGCAGTGCGGGCTGCGGCCCGGCGTTCATGACAGTCATGGAATCCATCTCCTCGTACGCGGTCCTGCGGTGGCAGACGACAGTGGGTCGGCTCAGGACGCGTGCCCTCGCCTGCCGCGATCGGAGGAGTCCGTGATGCGGTGCGGACGTGTACCGGGGATCAGCGAGACTCAGGAAGTCAGCGAGACTCAGGAAGGAATGAAGACCGGCACGGCCCGGGCTGCGGCGCTCGGCGAGCACGCGGGTTCGGCGGTGGCCCGGCTAACGGCCTGAGCGCTCGCATCCGGTCCGATCCGGGACGCGCAGCGGCCCCGTCGTGTCGAACCAGTAGCCGATCATGCTGACGATTATGTGATTCCCGCCGGGTACGGTCAACGGGGCCTCCGACGCGCGGCGTGTGCCGAGCGGCCCGAGATTCAGGCGGGCGGCCACCACCGGGATGTCGCCCAGGCCAGCGCGTAGCCGAAGCCGTTGATCGACCAGTGCAGCGCCGCGGGTGCCAGCAGACTGTCCGAGCGGCGCCGCAGCTCGCACAGGACCGCCCCGGCGGCGACCATGGCCACGACGGCCACCGCGACGGTCGGCGCCACGTCCGCCGAGCCGCTGCCGAACGCCGTTGCGACGGCGGTGTTCGAGCGGCCCAGGCCGCGCGACGGCAGCAGATGCCAGAGACCGAAGAGCAGCGACGACACCGCGGTGGCCCACGCTGTTCCGTGCCGGCGCCGGATCATGGCCCACAGCACACCGCGGAAGGCGGTCTCCTCCAGCAGCACGGTCCCCAACGGCACCCGCACCAGCACCCGCCACAGCAACTGCGCCGTGGACAGGTCCATGGCCCTGGCGTCCCGGAACGCCTCCCGGCCGGCCGGCACGGCCAGGACGAGCAGGAACACGACGAGTACGGCACCGGCCAGCACAGGCGCCCACCGCAGCCCCCGCCGCACACCCGCCGCGCCGAGCCCGAGATCGGCCGGAGTGAGACCGTCCCAGCGGGCGATCAGCAGCAGTACGGCCGTCGCGGTCACACAGGTGACCACATACGCGTAGGGGCCCCGCACGAGCCAGTTGTTGAGCAGGTTCGCGACGGTCAGGACCACAACGACACAGACGATTCGCATCCTGACTCCAGGATCCCCTGCCGAGGCTCCAGTGTCCTGATCTGCGTCTGTCCTGATCTGTGTCTGTCCTGATCCGTGTTCGACGGCGGAGAACGCAGCCCGTCTCTGCGACCGGCCGCGCGAGCCGACCCGCGCCGATCATCATCCGGACTGCGTGAACTCGGCATCAATCACGACGACTTGACGGGCCGTCGGCCCGGAAAACGCTTGGACTCCTCGGGTGCCGTCGCGGGACACTTCCCTTTCTGCCCTGTCCGTACGCGCGACTCGCACGTCGGTGTCGGCGCGAGCCGCGGGGCTCCGTCCTTGTGCCTCGCCTGTCGGAGGACGACGCGAGCGAGGGCACTCACTCGAATCGAAGTTCCCGCACGGCCACCAGGACAACGGCATCTCCCCGGAGAAGCACGCGGCGGGCTGCCTTACGACAACAACACAGGGTTGGGATGGGATTGCCTGAATCGCGCGAGGTTTCGCCGGGCAGGGGCTCGGTGCTCCTCGCACTTCGTTACTACACACGGGAGTTGGCCCGGCTGCGGCGGCTGGCGGTGCCCGCGATGCTGCTGCCGGCGCTGGGCAACATCGGCATCAACTACATCGCGCCGTTGGTCGTCGCGAAGCTCGTCGGCCGCATCGCCGACGACGCCGGTATCGCCATCGGCTCGACGCTGCCCTACGTCCTCGGCTTCGCCGGCATCCTGCTGCTCGCGGAGGCGCTGTGGCGCATCGGCCTGCACTGTCTGAACCGCCTTGCCGCCCGCAGCATCGAGCATCTGTACGTGATCGGCATGGACGAGCTGTTCGCCAAGGACGCCGCGTTCTTCCACGACAACTTCGCCGGGGCCCTGACCAAGCGGGTCCTGAGCTTCGCGTCCCGCTTCGAGGAGTTCGTCGACACGATGACGTTCCAGGTCGTGGGCAGCTTCGTGCCGCTGGTGTTCGGGTCGGTGGTGCTGTGGCGTTACGAGCCGCTGCTCGTGGTCGGGCTCCTGGCGATGATCGCGGTGACGGCGCTGTGCGTGGTTCCCCTCATCCGCCGCCGCCAGGCGCTCGTCGATCAGCGCGAGGAGGCGATCGCCCGGGTGTCGGGCCATGTCGCCGACAGCCTGATGAACATGGACACGGTCCGGGCGTTCGCCGCCGAGGAACGCGAGGCCGCGGAGCACCGGTCCCGCGTCGCGGAGTCGCGGCGGCTCACGCTGAGGTCGTGGGACTACGGCAACCTGCGCATCGATACGCTGGTCGCGCCGATGTCCGTACTGACCAACGCGCTGGGCCTGCTGCTCGCGGTCGCGCTCGGCGGGGGCAGTCTCGGCGTGGAGGCGGTCGTGGTCGCCTTCACGTACTACACCAACGCGACGCGGATCATGTTCGAGTTCAACCAGATCTACCGCCGACTGGAGAGCTCGATGACGGAGGCCGCGCAGTTCACCGAACTGCTGCTGACGCCGCCGACCGTGCTCGACCCGGCCTCACCGGAGCCGCTGCTGCCCGGGGCCGCCGACGTCCGCTTCGAGGACGTGACCTTCGCCCACGCGGGCGCGGAGCCACTCTTCGAGGGCCTCGACCTGGCTGTGCCCAGCGGAACGAAGATCGGTCTCGTCGGCAGGTCCGGCGGCGGCAAGACCACGCTCAGCCGGCTGCTGCTGCGGATGACGGACATCGACGCCGGCCGGATCCTCATCGGGGGACAGGACATCACCAGGCTGCGCCAGGCCGACCTGCGCAGCCTGATCGCCTACGTGCCGCAGGACCCGGCGATGTTCCACCGGACGCTGCGGGACAACATCGCCTTCGCCCGGCCGGACGCCACCGACGCGGAGATCCACCGCGCGGCCGAGGCGGCGCACGTCACGGAGTTCGCCGACGCGCTGCCGGACGGCTTCGACACCATGGTGGGCGAGCGCGGTGTGAAGCTGTCCGGCGGACAGCGCCAGCGGGTCGCCCTCGCCAGGGCGATCCTGCGCGACGCGCCGATCCTGCTGCTCGACGAGGCGACCAGCGCGCTGGACTCCGAGAGCGAGATCCTCGTCCAGGAGGCGCTGTGGCGGCTCATGGAGGGGCGCACGGCGCTCGTGGTGGCGCACCGACTGAGCACGGTCGCCACCATGGACCAGCTCGTCGTCCTCGACCGCGGACGGATCGTCGAGCAGGGCACGCACCAGGAACTGCTCGCGTCGGACGGCGCCTACGCGAAGCTGTGGCAGCACCAGTCGGGCGGCTTCCTCGACGACAGCTCGGTTGAGGACGGCTCGGTCAACGGGAACTCCGTGGACGGGAGCTCCGTGGACGACAGGAGCGCTACAGCGAGGCCTTGATGCGGCGGGGCGCATCGAGGAAGCGGCTGACTCCCTCGACGACGGCAGGCGGCTGCTGGGAGTGGTGCCGGTCCGAGGACAGGACGTAATAGACCTGCTCGATGGAGGGCGGACCCACCGCGAGGGTCCTCAGGGCCGCCTGCTGGGAGCTGGCCTGACCGGTGCGGACCAGGTAGGCGGAGGCCATCGAGCCGGTGCGGCCCACTCCGGCGCCGCAGTGCACGAACACCGGCCCGTCGGAGGTCTTCATCGTCTTGAGGAACGTGTCGACCTGGGCGGGCGTGGGGGTCTGCCCATCCCTGATCGGGATGCGGACCGAGGCGAGACCGGCGCGGGCCGGCTCGGCGAGTGCCCTCGCCGAGAGGTCTTCGGCGCGCAGGTCCACGACGGTACGTACACCGCGGTCCGCGAGCGCCCGGTAGCCGGCCTCGCGCGGCGCGGAGCCGCGCCAGAGGTGGCCGTCGACCGGCTCGAAGTGGTTGATCCCGGCGACCCGGGTGCCGGTCGGAGCCTCCTTGCCCGCCCATACGTGGACGCCGAGCATGCCCAGGGTGGCGGCCAGCCACAGCGCGACGTAGCCGAGCAGGCAGAGGCCGGCCACCTTCAGCGTCTTACGGACGAACGGGGGAAGCGGGAGAAACGAAGCAGAGAACTTCGACGGCACAGCCGTCACAGACATCACCTCACAGGATCAATCCACGCTAACCCGACATTACGTCTGTTATCGGGCGATGTGAGCGAGGGCACAGATCATCGGGGCGGGCGGTGATCAGCGGATGGGCGGCGCCTGGCCCTCGCCCAGGATGTCCGCCAGGGCCCGGTTGGCGCCCGTGTCGCCGAGGCAGCCGCGCAGCCGTAGCAGGTCGTGTTCGCGCAGTGCGGGGCGGATCACACCGGCATAGACGCCTTCGCCCAGGGAGCTCAGTGGAGCGTGCTCGCTCAGACCCCTGGTGGAGCGGCGGCAGCTCTCCCACAGCTCGCGGGCCGCCACGCCGCGCACCGCGGCGTTCTGGTTCCACCGGACGTCTACGCGGAAGACCACGGTGGTGGCCGCGGAGTCGGGTGCCTGCTCGCGGCGGGTCTGCGCGGTCTCCGCCAGGAAGGCCACGAGGAGGACCAGCACCGCCGCCCCGGCCGCCGTGCCGACCCATTTGGCCATCGCGCGGCCCGGTCGGGCGGGCGGCACCGCCGGATAGTCCTCCAGCGCGGCGACCGTACCGTCCGGGCCCGGACCACGGATGCCGCCCGGCGGCGCGGCCAGGTGGAACAGGCGTCCGGCCAGATGTCGCTCCGCGCTCGCCCGGCCGGTGGTGGAGGCGATCTTCTGGATGACCAGGGCCGCGACGGACAGGACAGCGCCCGCCGCCATGAGGACGGGCACGAAGACGTACGTGCGGTGCGTGCCGTCGATGTCCTCCGCGTCCAGCCAGCGGAACCGCTGAGGGACGTTCTCGTGCCGCTGCTCCAGGTGTCTGCGTACCTGTTCGACGCGGGCGTCCGAGGCGGTCATCTGCTGCTGCAGACGGCTCAGGCGGGCGAGCACCACCGCGCCCACGAGAAAGACCTCCACGACCAGGAGGAGCACCCCGCAGATCAGAGCGCGCTGCCACTCCCAGCGGTAGAGGTAGACGAACAGGTAGACGGCAGCGGCCGTGGCGGCGAGACCGCCGATGACGTAGCTGACGTACTTCATGGCGTGAGCGCCTCCCCGGCTTCTCCCACGGCCGTGGCCGACGGCTCCACCGTGCCGCTGCCGCCGTCCACGCTCAGCTCGGTGCCCGGCGGGAACCGCTCGACGGCGTCGGGTACGCCGACCGCGGTCGGCACCCGGTACTCACGGGCGAGGACCGCCAGGTGGGACAGGGCACTGCCGGTCTCGGAGACCAGGCCGGCGAGGCCCGGCAGTACGGGGGCGAGCGCCGGATCCAGGGCCCGCACCACGAGGACCGCGTGCTCGGGCCGCTCGCCGTGGCCGTTCCAGGCGGTACCGGTGCCGAAACCGCCGCCCGCGCCCTGTCCCGCCCCGGGGCCGGCGCGGCCGAGGTGTGCGGCGACCGGGCTGCCGTCCGCGGCGAGCCGGAAGACGGCCGGCAGCTCGGGGCTGTCCGGGCGCAGAGAGCGCCGGGCGAGGTCGGCAGGCTGACCCGCACCGGCGAGCGCGGCGGTCAGCTCGTGCCAGCGCAGTGTGCACAGGCGGGGCAGCGCCTGTCCGTCGGGCTCCAGCCCCGCGGCCTCCAGCCGGGTGGCGAGTTCACGGACCATGCTCGCCTGCATCTCCTGGACCCAGCGGATCCGCAGTCGCAGCCCCTCGCGCACCGGCAGCATCGCGATGCCGCGGGGCACCGCGGTCCAGCCCGTCTGCTGCGGCAGATGCGCGCGGTGGGTGAGGGACGGCGGCAGCAGTATCAGCAGTACCGGATGCCGCGCCAGGAGTTCCGCGTCGGTCTGCCCGCGCAGGCGCCCCTCGGCGAGCAGGGCCAGCGCCTCACCGACGGCGGTGGCGCCGCTGCCCTGCCCGAGCAGTGCTCCGGCCAGCGACTCCTGCGCGTGCAGCGACGACAGTACGGCCCGCCCCCAGGCCAGGGCCGACTGCATCTGCCCGGCGAGCAGCTCGGACGGTGCCGGGAGTTCGCCGAGTTCCCGGTCGACGTCGGCCATCAGATCCATGGCCAGCAGCGGCAGCGCGGTACGCAGCCGACCCACCCGCCAGGCCGCCGAGGCGCGCCGGGCGCCGGGAGCGGGGTTGATGAAGTCCAGTACGGGATGGGCGGAGGGCACCGCACCCAGCAGCCGCAGGTCGGCCGCGGCACGACCGTTGACCGTGGTGACCACGGGCAGGCCGCGCAGTTTGCGCCGGGGCGCGGTGCCCGCGATGTCCAGGGCCAGCGTCAACCCGTGCGACATCGGCAGCACCCACAGGTCCTCCTCCAGCGGCTGCAGTACGCCGGGGAAGGTCTCCGCCACCGGCCCCGGGCCGAGCAGCCGCGCGCCGGGCGCCGCCCGCACCGCCATGGCCGTGATGGGGCGGGCCTGGAAGAGCCACAGCCTGCCCTCCGCGTCGAACCCGAACTCCAGGTCCTGCGGTCCGCCGAAGACCTCCTCGGTCCTGCGGGCCAGCCGGACCAGCTGTGTCAACCGCCGCCTGCCTATCAGCCGCCGGCACCAGGGCTCGTCCGGTTCCGTGCCGACGACCCGCGCGTACCGCGTCAGTTGATAGCGCACCCCCAGGCTGGAGCCGTTGACCAGCTGGTCCGGACCGCCTCGCACGGCGCTGATCAGGATGCGGTCGGTGCGGCCCGCGACGGGATCCGCGCCGAACATCACTCCGCCCGCCACGGCGCGGAGCATCGGCTGCACCAGCACCGCCATGCCGTGCCGCGGCACCTGTCCGCAGGTCGGTACCCCGGCCCGCCCGGCCGAGTCCAGGACACTGTGCACCGCGGTGGTGAAGTCCGCCCAGCCCCGCACGTCCAGGACCGACTCGAAACGGCCCGCCATGGAGGACTCCACGGTGTCCTCGTGCGCCGACGAGGACCGTACGACCAGCGCCCGCCTGTCCTCACGGGTCAGCTCGCGCCAGGCCCGGTGCAAGGCCTTCTCACCGCTCGGCGCGGCACCGCCGGCGAGCTGCGCCGGCACGATCACGAAGCCGGGCAGTACCGGAAGGCCGGCCACGGCCGCCCGCGCCAGGTTCGCCGCCTTCGAGCCCGTCAGCGACGGATCGAGAGCCGCTTCGCTGTCCAGCCGCACACACGCGAGCCGTGCGGCGTCGATGCCCATGGCCGGCTCCTCACGCAGGTACGTCCCAGTGATCAACTCTGTGCCCGGCAGTACGGCCGCCGCGAGAACTGATGCGGCATTGGGGAATGCGGCGGATGCTCCTGACGGCCACGGCCACGGCCACGGCCACGGCGTACGGCGTACGGCGTTCGGCCGCGTCGTACCGGCCGCGACGCTCCGCGCTGGTCTCGCGTCGGTGGCAGTCGGTGTGTCCAGCGGCGGCGGGCCAGGTGGGCGGCGCCGATCGGGTCGGCCACCTGGTCGGCGTGACGACGACCGGATCGAGGACGGACACGAGACCGGCGATCGCCTGCCCGACCCGGCAGCCGGTCTCCATGAACAGGTCGAGGGCGTCGGGGCACCCTCGGGAACGGCGCGGATGACCATGTCGTCGTCCGGCGTTGTCTCCGGCGAATACGGCGAAGGTCACAGTCGTATATCGGACACTTCGTTGTTCAATCTTCACACGAGGCGCACAAGTTGGCTAAGTTGGCGACAGGCCGCACGACTCCCTCCGGTGAACCTCGCCGGGTCGCGCAGCCTCCGCCGAATCCGGCGCGCCCATGCGGCAGCCGGAGCCGGGGAGCGAACCGACCTCGGGGTGAATCGGCCCAACCGCCCAGCAGGGCAAGGGCCGTAGGGGGCACCTTCCGGAACCGTCGGCCCGAACCCGACAGCTGACTCGGTAGGCGGAGCACGGAAGGAGTGCGACTCCCATCGCGCCGGAACGAACCCAGCGCCCCGGAGGCACCAGCCTCCCGGGTATGACCCGGCCTGCCCTCGCGACGGCGGCCTCCACCTCCGTGGACCTGTTCTCCGCGGCCGGCGGCGGCACGCCTGCCCCGGGAGGCGACGCACCGAGCCGCGAAGAGGTCCAGCAGCGGATCAGCAGCCTCTACGACCAGGCTGAGAGCGCCACCGGGAACTACAACGCGACCCGTGCGACGACCACCGGCCCGCGCAACCGCGTCAAGCCGGAGCGCGACAGCGGGCGCGGGCGCCCGGCCCCGGAGCGCACCGATGCTGCCCCGGAGCGCACTGGTACCACCCTTGGTGACGTCGCCAAGCAGTGGTTCGACGTGGGGCGCACGCAACTGGGCCCGATCGTCCCGGCGGTGCTGCCGCCCGACAGGATGCCGGACCGCCGCCCGGCCGAGGCCCGGCCCAAGAGCCCGGCGGGCCGTCCGGGGGATCGACCGACCGGCCGTGACCGGGAGTCGGCCGGCAAACCCGTCCTGGAACTGACCGCCGGGCCTGCCACCAGGGCGGTTGCGGGACCCGTGGCGGAACTGACCGCTGGGCCGGTGGCGGAGCTGACTGCCGGGCCCTTCGCCGCGCTGCCCGCCGTGCCCGAGCCACGGCAGGAGATCGCCAAGGCCCTGCCCGCGCCCGTCGCCGAGCCGCAGCAGTCGCTGAGGACCTCCAAGGAGCGGATCCAGCGGAAGCTCGCCAGCGCCCGTGAGCTGCTGTCCGGGCACGCCGCACTGCGGAGCACGCCGGTAGCTGCGATCGAGCCTCCGCGAGTGGAGAGCACCTGGCGTACCTCTGTGGAACAGGAGTACCCCCCGGCCTGGGAGCAGTGGTGGCAACCGCAACCGGAACCTCAGCTCCAGCCCCAGCCGGCCGGTCTCGACACGGCCCTGACCGCCGGCACGGTCCTGTCCATCGACACGGCCCTGTCCATCGACACGGGCATGCCCATACGCGCCGATGGCGTGCCGGACCCGGGGTACGGAGGGAAGGCCGCGAAGGCCATCGACTTCGCCCGGGGACAGATCGGCAAGCCGTGCGTCTGGGGTGCGACCGGACCGGACTCGTACGACTGCTCCAGCCTCATCCAGTCTGCCTGGAAGGCCGCCGGGGTCGCGCTCCCGCGCAATGTGCTTGATCAGGTAACCGCTGGCACTGCCGTCACACTCGCCGACCTCCGGCTCGGTGATCTGATCTTCTTCCACGGCACTGTCGGCCACGTCGGCCTCTACATCGGCAACAGCACGATGATCCACGCACCGAGCCCGGGAGCCTCCATACGCGAGGAGTCGATCTACTGGGCGGGAGAGGCGGCGATCCACGGCGCGGTACGGCCCGCCTGACTCGGCGGGTCCGTGCGCTCGGAGGCCGTGTCGGCACGTGCCGACACGGCCTCCGAGCTTTCGGCGGTCTTCGGGAGCCCCGGTCAGTTCGAGTCGAGCGCGACGGCGATGTCGGTGATGTTCGCGGGGAACTGATCCACGAAGGACGTGGCTCCGGTGAGGACGTCGACGGTGTAGAAGCTCGGCGACGTGTCGGTGCCCGCGAAGAAGGTGGCGAAGGCCGTGTTCGCGATGGTCTTGCCGGCGCTCACGTCGCTGAAGATGTCGAAGCCGGCGTTGGCACCGGCGTTCTGGCCGAGTGAGCCGGTCCCGACCAGCAGGCCCATGGCGGGCGGTGACTGGATGACGACCTGGTCCGTGGTCGTGTTGAGGTCGAACAGCGTCGTCGCGGTGTCCGAGATCAGGTCGTTGTTGGTGTAGGCGGCGGCGGTGACGCCGTGGGCCGACGCCCCGTCCGTGGTCAGCGGGGTGTTCGTGGCGGTGCTTCCGTTGGCGAGGTTGTGCGCCAGGTTCTGACCGGTGTCGCTGATGATGCGCAACCGGTCGGCCGCGGGGTTGAAGTCGACACCGAAGTTCGTGCCCTGCAGCGGAACACTGAGCTGCGAGACCTTGGTCACCTGCGGGTCCGGGACCGCGGGCGGGGTCTTGACCGTGTAGATGCCGCCCTTGTTGCCGACCAGGTACATCAGTCCGTTCTGGACGCGGAAGTCGATCCCGATGGCGGCGGTGTCGCCGACGAGCCCGTTGATGCGTCTGAACCAGTTGAGCGTGCCGGGGTCGTCGGTGCTGAACGCGGCCATCCGCGTGCCGTCGTCCGTGATGCCGAACGCCGGCAGGCTGGGCGTCGCCGCCGCGTGGCCGGCGCTCGGGGTGGCCACGACGAGCGCCGCCAGGGCGGACGTGGCCGCGGCCGACGCGGCCAGTTTCTTCCTGAGCCCTGTTTTCATCGCTTCTTCCCTCTCGGTCAGCGTGCGCGTGAACATGAACGTGAGCGTGTGGTGTGGCAGAGGCAGTGCGGCATGGTCCGCTGGCCGGGCCATCTGCCGACGACCGCAAGCTATGGGGCGGGACTGGACATCCACTGGACGGTGGTTGAACGGCCGAACGCTCTCCGGGATCAGGGCCTCGGTGTGCTCGACGCGGCGGCTCCCGCCCAGCTCTTCAGGGCCCGGCGGGTGCGCTCGATACCCGCGCGTGCGCGGGCCAGTTGGTCGTGTTCACCGGTGACCGCCGCGACCGTGGCGGCGGAGGAGTGGTGGTCGAGCGCCGCGTCGTGGAGTCCGCTGCCGTGGAGCGCCTCGGCGAGGCCGTTGAGCGCCGACGCCTCGCCGAAGCCCTCCCCATTCGCACGGAACAGTTCGAGGGCGCGCCGCTGACATGCAGCCGCGTCCTCGAAGACGCCTTGCCGCAGCCGGATGTCGCCGAGGGCGGACAGCGCGTACGCCTCGCCGCCCTGGTGCCCGAGCTGCCGGAAGAGGGCGAGGGCCTGTTGCTGCCGCTCGGCCGCGGGCTCGTACTGGTCCAGGCGCAGGAGGGCGTTGCCGAGGTGGGAGAGGGTACGGGCGCGGCCGATCCGGTCACCGGTGAGGTCGTGCAGGGCGAGGGCCTGGCGCTGATGACTGGCAGCCTGCTCGTACTGGCCCAGCCGCAGGCAGACATTGCCGAGGTTGGTGAGGGTACGGGCCTGGCCCACCTGGTCGCCGGTCTCCCGGTAGAGGGTGAGCGCCAGTCGATGGTCCCGTGCGGCGTCGTGAAGGCGGTCCAGCCGCCAGTGGACATTGCCGAGGTTGGACAGCGTTCTGGCCTGCCCCGCTCGGTCCTCTGTACGCCGGTGCAGTTCCAGGGCCCGGACGAGGTGGTCCGCGGCCGTTCCAGCGTCGGCGAGCCGCCAGTGCACGACCCCGAGGTTGGTCAGCGCGTGCGCCTGTCCGCTCAGGTCACCGATCGTCTCGGCGGCACGCAGGGCGTGGCCGTGGATCTCCAGTGCCTCGGTGTGGTGACCGGCGTCGAGATGGCGGAAGAGGAGGGCGGCCAGGCGGACGGCATGCCCGGGGCTGCCGCGGTCGGCGGCGACCGCACAGACGGCGGCCAGGTTGGAACGCTCGGCGTCCAGCCAGACCCGCGCCGCAGCCGGGTCGTCGACGATGAGCGAGCCTTGCGCGGGTGGCGCGACGACGGGTCTGTGGTGCCGCTCGGCGGGGTACAGGGCGTCCATGGCGGCCGCGGCTGTGCTCAGGTAGTGGTCGAAGAGACGGGCCAGCGCGGCCTGCTGCGCAGCCTCGTCGTCATGCGTACGGGCGAGGCGGTACGCATAGGCATGCAGCAGGTCGTGCATGCTGAACCGACCCGGCCGGGCGGGCTGTACGAGGTGGGCACGGGCCAGCAGCGCGAGAGTTCTGGCAGCCTGGGCGGGCCTGCTGGCGGCTGCCCGCCCGTCGCCCGGAACGTGCCCCGGCATCCCGCCGGGCACCTCGCCCGGCGCGTCACCCCGTACCTCGTCCGGCCCTTGACCCTGGCCCGGCCCCTCCTCCGGCACACTGGGCGGGAGTTCGTCCCGTGCTTCGCCCAGTAGGGCGGCGACGGCGTGGGTGTCGGCCTCTGGCCCCGGGTGCAGGCTCAGCAGTCGGAAGGTGCGGGCTACGGGGGCGGGCAGGCGCTCGTACGACCAGGAGAACACCGCCTCCACCGCCGCGCGTCGGTCGCCGCCCGCGTCCAGGAGGTCAAGGCGCCGCTGCTGGTCGGACAGCTCCGTCACCAGGTCCGCGAGTAGCAACGACGGGCGGGCGACGGCCAGTTCGGCCGCGACTCGGAGCGCCAGCGGGAGACGTACACATTGTTCGGCCAGGGCGGCGGTCGGCCCGGGTTCGGTGTTGACGCGCGCGCCGATGAGCGTCCGTAGCAGCGCGACCGCGTCGGGCGGCGGGAGCGGGCCCAGATCGATACGGCGGGCGCCGTGCAGGGCCACCAGGCCGGCCAGGCTGTCCCGGCTGGTGACCACGACTGCGCAGGAGGGCGAGCCGGGAAGCAGCGGACGGACCTGTTCCTCGGACAGGGCGTTGTCCAGGACCACCAGCATCCGCCGGTCGGCCAACTCGGTCCGGTACCGGCTCGCGCGGTCGTCGATGTCGAGCGGGATCGCATCACCGGGAACCCCCAGAACGGTGAGGAACCGCGTGAGGGCGTCACCGGGAGGCATCGGGTGGTCGGGATCGTAGCCACGCAGGTTGACGTAGAGCTGACCGTCGGGGAACCGGTGTCGCGCCCGGTGCGCCCAGTGGACCGCCAGCGCGGTCTTCCCCACCCCGGCCGTGCCGGAGACCACGGAGACGGCCGCCGCCGTCGGGCTGTCGGCCGCCGCGCTCAGCAGCCGGTCGAGAGCCGAGAGTTCGGGGGCGCGGCCGGAGAAGTCGGGGACGTCCGCGGGTAGTTGGGCGGGTAATCGCGGAGGACGCGGAGGACGCGGCGTGACCAAGTGCGGGGGCAGCCCCGCGGATAACTGTGCGGACAGCGTGCCCGCGACGCCCGCCGGGACCGGCCCAGTGACAACGTCCTCAGCGTGGACATCCCCGTCGCTGGAACCGTGGCCGTGACCGTGGCCGTGGACATGCTCGTGGCCGGAACCGTGGCCGTGTCCGTCGGCACGTCCGTGACCGGGACCGCGGACAGGGACATCCCCGTGGCCGAGACCGGAAGACCCGGTGCGGCGGCGCAGCACCGCCGCGTAGGCCTCGGACAGCGCCGGGCCGGGTTCGACGCCGAGTTCGTCGGCCAGTCGGCGGTGGCTTCGCCGGTAGACGGCGACCGCCTGGTCGCGTCGCCCGACGGCCTCGTACGCTCTGACGAGCCGGGCCTGAGCGTCCTCGTCCAGTGGCTGTGCGGCCGCGGTCTCCTCCAGGACAGGGAGTGCGTCGGCGCTTCTTCCGGCGGCGATCATGGCGTCGCCGTACTGGGCGATGACGCCACGACGTTCCTCGGCCAGCGCGACGACCACCGGGTGGGCAGCGAGGAACGGCAGGTCCGCGAGGGGCGGTTGCTGCCACAGCCCGAGCGCGTCGGTCAGCAACGCCGCGGCTCGCTCCTGGCCGTCACCCCGACCGCCCCGCCCGTCCCGTGCATCCCGCCCGCCCCGTCGTACGGTCTCCGCCGCGGCGACTAGGTCCCGGAAGCGCAGTAGATCGATGGCGTCGGACGGCACACGCAGCGCGTAGCCGTCGCCGAGCCGGGGCAGCACCGCACTGGGAGCGCGCGGCGGCCGGTCCGGCTCCAACAGGCGGCGCAGATGCTTGATGTGGGTCTGGACGACGTTCGACGCGGTCGCCGGAGGATGCTCGCCCCACAACGCGTCCGCGATCCCGAAGAACGGCAGTTGCTGCCCCCGGGACACGGCGAGCAGGGCGAGAACCGCGCGGCGCCGGGGCGAACCGAGGTCGAGGCGGGTGCCGTCCCGCCAGGCGCAGACCGGCCCGAGTACCTGAATGCGCATGCGCTCCCCGCCCGCCGTTTCACAACTCCCTCACCATTCTCTTTCTTTATCCCCTTCATCGGCATATCTGGAAGACACATTCCGGCCCAGTGCCGCGCAATCGCCTCCGTGACCGAGGGCCGGAGACGACTTCGTGCAGGCAGACGCCGGCGACGGCTTCATGAAGGTCCCGCCACGGGGCTCAGTGCCCTGACGGGACCGCGCACTTCGCTTGATGCGAATGCCGAATGGGACCATTCTTGTACACATGGTGACATTGCCGCGCGACGGAGGGCGGGCGGCCACGGCCGGTGACGCCATGGCGGTGGTCGACGGGCGCGGCATCATCACGGGCTGGAGTGAAGGGGCACGCCTGCTGACGGGATACACCGCGGGGGAGGTCAGCGGACGACCGGTGTCGGAGCTGGTGGACGGGGAGCCCGGCACGGCCTGGCGGACGCTTCGGAAGGGCGGCAGCGCGGTGGTCCCCGTGCGGCGCCAGGACGGGCGGCGGGCGGAGCTGGCCCTGCGCGCGTGCCCCCTGCGGGGCGACAAGGGGGAGCCGCAGGGGTATGTGATCACCGCGGCACCGGACGAGCGCCGCCGCGATCTGGCGGAGCTGGCATTCCGCCAGGCGTCGATGTCGATGTCGATCTTCGACACCGAGCAGCGGTATCTGCGGATGAACGACACGGCGTGCCAGATCATGGGCGTGCAGGAGGCGGAGTTCCTCGACCGCCACTTCCCGGACACGGTGGAGAACGCGGAGCACAGCCGCGGCTTCCTGCGCCATCTGCGCAAGGTCGTCGAGACCGGTCGGCCGGTCCGCTACGAGAGCTGGACCCGCGCACCCTCCGGCCTGCGGATGCACGCCTGGAACACCGAGATGTGGCCGATCAGGGACCCCTCGGGGGAACTGCTGGGCACCGCGCTCGCCGCGTTCGACAGCAGCGAGCAGCACTGGGCGCGGCAGCGGCTCGCCATCCTGAACGAGGCCGCCACCCGCATCGGTACCAAGCTCGACGTGATCCACACCGCCCGTGAGCTGGCCGAGCTGGTGATCCCCAGGCTGGCCGACTTCGTCAGCGTCGATCTGCTGGATTCCGTACTCCAGGGCGAGGAACCCGCCGTCGGCCCGCTGGGCGACGACGTGGAGCTGCGCCGCGTCGCGCACCACTCGCGCAACGCCGGGGTGCCGGAGGCCGCGATCGACCTGGGCGCGGCGGACGTCTATCCGGCCTTCTCCCCGCCGGCCCGCGCGCTGGCCACCGGCGGGGCGGTACTCACCAGGACCGGCGACAAGGACGTCGACGCGTGGCTCGCGGGCCACAGCGCCCGGTCCGCGAGGATGCGCGCGGCGAACGGCGGCGAGTTCTCCCTGATGGCCGTACCGCTGGTGGCACGCGGTACGACGCTGGGTGTGGCGGTCTTCATACGGCTGCTCACCCCCGAGAGCCCCGACCCCTTCGACAGCGACGACGTGTCGCTGGCGCAGGAGCTGACCAGTCGCGCGGCCGTCTGCGTGGACAACGCCCGCCGCTACACCCGGGAGCGTACGACCGCGCTCGCTCTGCAGCGCAGCCTGCTGCCCCAGGCGATGGCGGGGCAGGCGGCGGTCGAGTTCGCCTCCCGCTACCTTCCGGCGCTGTCGCAGGCGGGCGTGGGCGGCGACTGGTTCGACGTGATCCCGCTGTCCGGAACCAGGGTGGCGCTCGTCGTGGGGGACGTCGTCGGGCACGGTATCCACGCCTCGGTCACCATGGGCCGGCTCCGTACGGCGGTATGGGCCCTGGCCGACGTCGACCTGCCACCTGACGAGCTGCTCACACACCTGGACGACCTGGTCGGACACCTGGCGGCCGACGAGAGCGCGATGATCGGGGAGATCGGCGCCACCTGCCTGTACGCGGTGTACGACCCGGTCTCCCGCCGCTGCACCGTCGCCTCCGCCGGGCACCCGCCGCCCGTGGTGCTGCTCCCGGACGGAACCGTGCAGGTCGTCGAGGTGTCCGCGGGACCGATGCTCGGTGTCGGCGGGCTCCCGTTCGAGGCCGCCGAGCTGGAAGTGCCCGAAGGGGCCGTCCTCACCCTCTACACGGACGGTCTGGTCGAGGCCCGCGAGCTCGACGTGGACGCGGGCACCGCCGCGCTCTGCACCGCCCTGGCGGCCCCGGCCGGGAACCTCGAGGACGCCTGCGACAACGTCCTCAAGGCCCTGCTTCCGGAGCGCCCGGCCGACGACGTGGCGCTGCTGCTGGCCCGTACCCGCGCCCTGGACGCCGAGCAGGTGGCCGTCTGGGACCTGGCCGCCGATCCGGCGGTGGTCGCCACGGCCCGCCAGTACGCCACCGAGCAGCTGACCCGCTGGGGACTGGACGAGGCGGCCTTCGTGACCGAACTCGTCGTGAGCGAACTGGTCACCAACGCCATCCGCTACGGCGGCTCCCCGATCCAGCTCAGACTCATCCGGGACCGCGCCCTCATCTGCGAGGTCTCCGACGCCAGCAGTACCTCGCCCCATCTGCGCCGGGCCCGCACCTTCGACGAGGGCGGCCGCGGCCTGCTGCTCGTCGCCCAGCTCACCGACCGGTGGGGCACCCGCCCGAGCGGCACCGGAAAGACCATCTGGGCCGAGCAGGCACTGCCGCTGCAGTGAACCGGCGCAGGCTCAGTCCAGGAGGCCCACGTAGTCGCGCAGTGCCTGTGAGCGGGAGGGGTGGCGCAGCTTCGACATCGTCTTGGACTCGATCTGGCGGATGCGCTCGCGGGTGACTCCGTAGACCTGGCCGATCTCCTCCAGGGTCTTCGCCTGGCCGTCCAGGAGCCCATACCGCAGGGTGATGATGCCTGCCTCGCGCGGGGTCATATGGGCGAGGATGCCCTGGATGGTGTCCTTGAGGAGGAGGAACGTGACCGCGTCGAAGGGGGAGACGCTCTCGCTGTCCTCGATCACGTCACCGAGTTCGCTGCCGCCGTCTTCGCCCAACGGCATGTGCAGCGAGACGGGATCCTTGGTGTACGCGTCGAGTTCGACGATCTTGGCGACGGGCAGCTCCATCCTTTCCGCCACCTGCTCGAGCGTGGGCTCGACGCCCAGTTCCTGGAGCATTTCCCGGCGGAGTCTGGCCACTCTGTTGATGATCTCCACCGCGTGGACCGGAATGCGGATGGTGCGGCTCTGGTCGGCCAGGGCCCGGGTCAGCGCCTGCCGGATCCACCAGGTGGCGTAGGTCGAGAACTTGAAACCCTTGACGTAGTCGAACTTCTCGACGGCCCGAATCAGACCCGTGTTGCCCTCCTGGATCAGGTCCAGAAAAGTGAGGCCCCGCCTCGTATAACGCTTGGCGATGGAGACGACCAGACGGAGGTTCGCCTCGGTGAGGTGGGATTTCGCCCGGTGGCCGTCCTCGGCGAGGATTTCCAGCTCGCGCCGGAACGTCGGGTCCAGATCAGGCCCTTCCTCGAGCTTCTGCTCGGCGAACAGGCCGGCCTCGATCCTCTTGGCGAGGTCGACCTCCTGCGCGGCGCTGAGGAGGCGGACGCGGCCGATCATCTTCAGGTAGTCCCGTACCGGATCGATCGAGGCGCCGTCGGAGGCGAGCTGCGGTTCGGGGGCGTCGGCGTCGTAGTCCGGAGACAGCAGAAGAGCCTCCTGCCCTTGCCCCTGTTCCTGCGTGTCCGTCTCCATTGCGGTCAACATCTCTTCCCGTGCCTCAGTTCTGGTGCAAACTCGACCAATGCCGAGCAAGACCTTTGGTCTTCAGGAATCCTGAATTCTCGTCATCCACGGTGATGTTTGATGGGCGTGGGAATCGTCATCAGGCTCGCCCCATTACGGTACACCCGCCGCTGCCCCGGCCGGGCGCCCTGTATTGCCGCAAAATTTGCGTGACATGAATCACGTGCTCTGCGCGGTTGATTCGGTCGGTGGATTCTGAACCCATGGTCAATGGCCTGCTGGGGCAGGGTGGCGGCATACTTTGACGCCGACATGAGTACGTCGTTTTCCGGGGACGTCCCCGACGAGTTCGGCGCCGGGGACTTCCTGGACCGCTGGGCGCTGAGGCCGGACGGCCCGGCGGCCCATGGTATGGCCTCGTTCGTCCTGCCGGTGACCCGCGCGGACGGTACCCCGGCGGTGCTGAAGTTCCAGCAGCTCAGCGAGGACAACGCGGGCGCCGCGCCGGGGCTGCGGGTGTGGAACGGCGACGGCGTGGTGCGGCTGCTCGACCACGACCCGGACACCGGCACCATGCTGCTGGAACGGCTGGACGCGGCCCGGCCGCTGTCGACGGTGGCCGATGACGACACCGCCCTGCGGATCCTCGCCGACCTTCTGGCACGCCTGGTCGCGGTGCGCGCGCCGGACGGCATACGGCGGCTGGCGGACATCGCCGCCGCGATGCTCGACCAGGTGCCGCACGCGCTGCCCGCACTCCGCGATCCCGCCGAGCGGCGTCTGCTGCACACCTGCGCGTCCGCCGTGGCCGAACTCGTCGGAGAGGCCGGCGACCGACTGCTGCACTGGGACCTGCACTACGACAACGTCCTCGCCGGACAGCGGGAACCGTGGCTCGCCATCGATCCGGAGCCCCTGGCCGGTGACCCGGGTTTCGACCTGTGGCCCGCGCTGGACAGCCGCTGGGACGCGGTGACGGCGACCGGCGATGTGACCCGTACGGTTCTCCGCCGCTTCGACGTGCTCACCGAGGCCCTCGCGCTGGACCGGCGGCGAGCGGCGGGCTGGACGCTGGGCCGCATCCTGCAGAACACCCTGTGGGACATCGAGGACGGCAGGACCGTGCTGGACCCGCCCCAGCGGGCCATCGCCACGGCGGTGCTGGGCCGCTGGGCGGGTGGCCGGTAACCCGACTGATCCCGTCGGGCACCGCCCCGAGCCCCCGGTGCCAGGTGGCCCGTCTCGGCTGCCCTCCAGGCGGTTCTCGCGTGCGTACCCAGCCGCGGGCGGGGCGGCGGCGCATGGCTCCCGTGGCGGCGACCGGGAGCGTGACCATGAGCCCGCCGCTGAAGCACGGCGGCGGCCCAGCAGGGTTCGTTGTAGCGGCCGACCCTCCGCGTGGGACCAAGGCTGCGGCGTGCCGGCGGCAGTCGCCGAAGACGGCCGCCAACGCTGCGATGCGCTGCCACGCTGCGATGCGCCCCGCGCCCCGCGCCACCGCCGAAGGCCGCCGGCCGTGGCGGCAGGCTTCGGTTCCTCTGGCCGGCCGCGCGCGACGAACACGCTGTGCCGAACGACGACGAGGACGAGGGCGACGACGATCGGCGGACGCGCTGCCGTCGCCCAGAGCGGGGCCACGGCGAGACGTGACTCCGCGGCCGGCGATGACGGCCGCAGGACCGACGGCGGGTCGATGGAAGCGGTCGGCCGAGGCGGTCGGCGCTCGTATGTCGGTTCGGCGGGCGAACTCCCTTCGTCGCGCGGCCGGTTGGCGCACCTGTGAACTCCCCGAATACGCCGCTCACAGGCGCCGCCACCCACCAGCCGCCCGTCCCACCGCCGCCCAAGCCCTATCGAAAGTTTCGAATAGCGATGCTCACGCGACGGAAACATTGACCCCGTAGCAACCGGTTCCTACATTAAGCGCGCCTCAACAAGGCGTGAAGGGACAGGGATTCTCCTGGTTTCTCCGCGTCGAAAATTATCGAAATACCGAACACGCAAGCCGATGCGCCGGATGCGAATACAGAGGGGTGAGGGCATGAAATACCACGCCAGCCAAGGGATTCGGGTGGCGGCGGGCGCCGCGGTCATCGCCCTCACGGCGTCGGCCTGCGGCGGGGGTTCCTCGGACAGCGCCGACGGCACCGTCACTCTGACCGTGACGACCCACGTCGACTACGGCTACCGGGACCTCTACAAGGAGTACGAGAAGAGCCACCCGGGCGTCAAGATCAAGGAAGTCCTCATCGAGGACCTGCCGAAGAAGCTCGTCACCCAGCTCGCGGCGAACCGCGGCGCCTCCGACGTGGTGGGCCTCGGCGACGACATCATCGGCAAGTTCAAGCCCAGCAACCAGCGCTTCCTCAACCTCGCCGACCACGGCGTCAACAACACCGACGACCCGTGGGTGAAGTGGGCGTACGACTACGGCACGGTCGACAACGGCAAGTACGTCATGGGCATGCGCACCGACCTCGGCGGCCTCGGCATCTGCTACCGCACCGACCTCTTCAAGGAGGCCGGCCTGCCCACCGACCCCGAGCAGGTCAGTCAACTCTGGCCCACCTGGGACAAGTTCACCGAGACCGGCGAGAAGTTCCGGGCCAAGGTGAAGGACGCCTCCTTCACGGCCAATACCGGTGACGTCTGGGTCGGTATGGGCAACCAGCACAAGGAGACCTTCTTCGCCGAGTCCGACGATTCCTTCATTGCGGACAAGAACACCACGCTCGAGCAGAACTTCCTGACTGCCGCGAACATGTCGGTGGAGAAAGTCAGCGGCGGATACCCGCCCTTCTCCCCGGAAATGGCGAACGCCCTGAAGAACGGCAAGGCAGCAACCGCTGTCTGCCCGGCCTGGAAGCTCGACCGCACCAAGGAGGCCTCCGGACCGGAGAACTCCGGCAAGTGGTCCGTGGCCGCGGCCCCGCAGGGCGGCAACTGGGGCGGCTCCTACCTCCTGGTGCCCAAGCAGAGCAAGCACCCCAAGGAAGCCGTGGAGCTGGCCCGCTGGCTGACCTCGTCCGAGGTGCAGAAGAAGCTGTTCCTCTCGAAGGGCTACCTCTCCAGCCACCCCGCGGTCTACAACGACCCCGAGGTGCAGGCGAAGAAGGACCCGTACTTCTCCGACGCCCCCACCGGCAAGATCTTCGCCGAGGCCGTCGACTCGATGGAGCCCATCTACCGCGGCACCAAGGACAGCGACGTCGCATCCTCCTTCATGAACGCGCTGCTCCGCGTCGAACAGGGCAAGCAGAAGCCCGAGGCAGCCTGGGACCAGGCGATCGACGACGCCAAGAAGGTCGCGGGGGAATGACCCGATGACGGTCACCGAGACCCGCCCCGGGACGGAGGCCCCCATGGCCCCCGACCCGGGGCGGCACCACCGCCGCCGGGCCTGGCGCTCCCGCCTCACCCGCTTCGACCTGCGCTACACCCCGTACCTGTTCATCCTGCCGTTCTTCGTGATCTTCGGTGTCTTTGCGCTCTGGCCGCTGCTCTACACCGGCTGGATGTCGTTCCACGACTGGGCGATCATCGAGGGCGACCAGGGCTGGACCGGCCTGGGCAACTACCAGGACCTCTTCGCCGACGAGTACTTCTGGAACGCCCTGCTCAACACCGGGCTCCTGCTGGTGCTGGGCGTCGGCGGCGAACTGCTGGTGGCGCTCTGGCTGGCCGCCCTGCTCAACCGGAAGCTCAGCGGCAGCGCGTTCTGGCGGGCCGGCATCGTCCTGCCGCACATTGTGTCGGTGGTCGCCGTCAGTCTCGTGTTCGCCCAGCTCTTCGGCTTCCAGACCGGCATCTTCAACGACGTGCTGGGTCTGGTCGGCATCGACCGGATCAACTGGCAGGCGAACCGCTGGTCCGCCATCATCGCCGTCTCGACGATCATCATCTGGCGCTGGGCGGGCTACTTCGGGCTGATCTTCCTCGCCGCGATGCAGGGCGTCCCGCGCGAACTGCACGAGGCCGCGATGATCGACGGAGCCTCCAGGCGACGCATCTTCTGGTCGATCACCGTGCCCTCGATCCGGCCCACGATCATCTTCAGTGTCGTCATGTCGACCATCATCGGCATGCAGACCTTCGCCGAACCCCAGCTCTTCGACGTCCAGGGCACGGAGGGCACGGGCGGCAGCGACCGGCAGTTCCAGACGCTGATGATGTACCTCTACGAGAAGGGCTTCCGCGAGTTCAACGCGGGCTACGCCGCCACGCTCGCCTGGGTGATGTTCCTGCTCATCGCCATCGTCTCGGGCATCAACTACGCGCTGTCGCGGCGCATCGCATCGAAGGACTGATGCCGTCATGACCCTGGCCCTGCGCACCGCGCCCCGGTCCCGCAAGAACGCAGCCGACCAGACGGGCCGACGGCCCGGTTACCTCGTCTACGCCGCGCTGGTCGGCGCTCTGGCCGCGTCGCTCTTCCCCCTCTACTACTCCTTCATCCTGCCCACCCGCGACAACTCGGCGATCGGCGACTCGCTGCTCAGCCTCACGCCGGGCGGCAACCTGTTCCACAACATCCAGCGCGTCTACGACACCGTCGACTTCTGGCTGGCGCTGCGCAACTCGATGATCATCTCGACGACGATCACGGTGTGCTGCGTCCTGCTCGCCTCACTCGCCGGGTTCGCCTTCGCCAAGCTGCCGTTCCGCGGCCGCAATGCGCTGTTCGTGGCGGTCGTGATCACCGCCATGCTCCCGACGCAGCTCGGCATGATCCCCCTGTACATGCTGATGGGGGACCTGGGCTGGATCGCCACGCTCCAGGCCGTCATCGTCCCGGCGCTCGTCAACGCCTTTGCCGTCTTCTGGATGCGACAGGCCTGCGACGAGTCCGTGCCGTACGAACTCGTCGAGGCCGCACGCGTCGACGGCTGCTCCACGCTCGGCATCTTCTGGCACGTGGCGCTGCCCGCGATCCGTCCGCAGGCTGCCGTGCTGGCCATGTTCACCTTCATGGCCAGCTGGAACGACTTCATGTGGCCGCTGATCGTCCTCGACCCGTCCGTGACGCCGACCGTGCAGACCGCGCTGTCCTCGCTGGCCAGCGGCTACGCGCTGGACTACACGCTCATCCTCTCCGGCGCCGCCATCGGCGTACTGCCGCTGCTCGTCGTCTTCCTCCTGCTGTCCCGGCAGATCGTCGCCGGGGTGATGCAGGGCGCCGTCAAGGGCTGACCCACCACGACCGTCAAGGGCTGCCTCACGGCCCCACCGACCCTGTGTGAAAGGACCTGCATGACCGCGGGCCAGATCCGTAACCCCGTGCTGCCCGGATTCCACCCGGACCCGAGCATCGTGCGCGTCGGCGCGGAGTACTTCCTCGCCACCTCCACCTTCGAATGGTTCCCGGGCGTGCCCGTGCACCGCTCGACCGATCTCGCCCACTGGGAGCCGGCCGGTCACATCCTGGACCGCCCCGACCTGCTCGACCTGCGCGGAGTCGTCGACTCGGCGGGCGTGTGGGCGCCCTCGCTCTCGTACCACGCAGGGCAGTTCTGGCTGGTCTACAGCATCATGCGGACCATCGGGCACCCGTACAAGGACCTCGACAACTACCTGATCACGGCCCCGTCGATCGACGGCCCGTGGTCGGAGCCGGTGTTCCTGAACTCCTCGGGCTTCGACCCGTCGTTCTTCCACGACGAGGACGGCCGCAGCTGGCTGCTCAACATCCAGTGGGATCCGCGCGCCGAGCATCCCTCCTTCGCCGGGATCCTGCTCCAGGAGTACGACGCCGCCAAGCGGGCGCTGATCGGGCAGCCGCGCACGATCCTCACGAACGAGGAACTGATCGAGGGGCCCAACGTCTACCGGCGGAACGGCTGGTACTACCTGATGCTCGCCGAGGGCGGCACCGGCTGGAACCACGGCATTCTGATGGCCCGCTCGCGCGAGCTGACCGGACCGTACGAACTCGACCCGGACGGCTCGCTGTTGACGACCCGCGACGCCCCCGACTGGCCCTTGCAGAAGGCGGGCCACGGTGAGCTGGTCGAGACGCCGGAGGGGGAGTGGTACCTCGCCCACCTGGCCTCAAGACCCGTACAGACGCCCGACGGGCCGCGCTGCATCCTCGGCCGGGAGACCTGCCTGCAACGCGTGGCCTGGACGGACGACGGCTGGCTGCGGCTGGCCGACGGCGGGCGACGGCCGAGCCTGGAGGTCCCGGCACCCACGGGGGTGGAGCCGGGACCTGCCGCCGCGCCCGTCACTCGCGACGACTTCAACTCGTCCTCGCTGGACGGGAATTGGAGTACGCTCCGCGCGCCCGCGACCGCCGACTGGCTGAGCCTCGATGAGCGTCCCGGACATCTGCGGCTGCGTGGCCGGCAGAGCCCGCACTCACGGTTCGACCAGAGCCTGGTCGCACGGCGGCTCACCTCGGTGCGGTGCGAGGTGACGACGGTCGTCGACTTCCGCCCGTCCCACTTCAGTCAACTCGCGGGCCTCATCTGCTGGTACGACACCTCGACGCACTACTACCTGCGCCTCACCCATGTCGAGGGCAAGGGTCGCGTCCTGGGCGTGGTCCTCACCGACGACGGCGCGTACGGAGAACTCCCGGACAGCGAACTCTCCACGGACCACTGGCCGTTGGTGCACCTCCGGGCCCGCTTCGACGGTGCGGAACTTCGCTTCTCCGCGTCGCCGGACGGGACCGACTGGCGGCCGGTGGGTCCGCCCCTGGACGCGAGCAAGCTCTCCGACGACTACGGGAGCCGGCTGCGGTTCACCGGCGCGTTCGTCGGGGTGTGCGTCCAGGACCTGGGCGGGACCCGGGCCTCGGCGGACTTCGACTGGTTCGAGATGCGATCCCTGGACAGCGGGGCCGGCGGTCAGGAGTAGAAGTTCTTCCGCCGGCGGTGCTCGGCGAGAAGCGCGAACTCCTCGGCGGTCAGAGGCGGTCAGAGGCGGTCAGCGGCGGTACGTCGCTGACCGCCGCGTCGCGTTCCGCGTTCGCCGGGACCGCCGCATCCCGACGATCAGCGGCGCGATTCGGACGCCGTGTGCGGTGGCGCTGTACTCGCACGGCGCACCAGACGCGTCGAGAGTTCCGTGCGGGTGCTGTCCGGCTGCTCGCCCGCCATCAGCCGTACCAGGAGGCGCACCGCCGTGCCCGCCATCTCCGAGAGAGGCTGGCGCACGGTCGTCAGGGCAGGGGTGGCCCAGCGCGCCTCGGGGAGGTCGTCGAAACCGACCACGCTGATGTCGTCCGGCACCCGCAGGCCGCGCAGGGCCAGGGCCTGGTAAACGCCGAGAGCCATCTGGTCGGAGCAGACGAAGACGGCGGTCGGCGGTTCGGGCAGGTCGAGGAGCTCGATCATCCGGCGGTGGGCGACGGCCTCGTCGAAGTTGCCGCAGCGGAGATACTCCGGGCGGTGGCGCACGCCCGCCGCCGTGAGCGCGGAGCGGTAGCCGGCGACGCGGGCGGTGCTGCAGAGCTTGCTCTGGTAGCCGCCGATGACAGCGATGCGCTCATGTCCGAGGGAGAGCAGGTGTTCGGTGGCGGTGACGCCGCCGTGCCAGTTCGCCGCGCCCACCGACACCACTCCCGGTGCCGGCTCGACGGCCGGGTCGATCATCGCGAACGGAATGCGGTGCTGGTCGAGCCAGGCGTACTGGGACGGGGTCAGCTCGGCCAGGTTGAAGAGCACTCCGGAGGAGCCGCGGGCGGTGAGTTTGTCCAGCCAGCCGTGTTCCGGGCGTCCGTCCCGGGTCCGGGTCAGGCCCGCCGAGACCACCACCTCCAGGCCCGCGTCGTGCGCCGCCTCCTCCACGCCGTGCAGGATCGCGCCCGACCAGGAACTCCGCAGCGAGTACACGACGAGGTCGAGCAGCCTGGGCGACGCCATCGTGTCGTCGACCCGGTGTCTGCGCACATAACCGAGCCGGTCCAGTGCCGCGGTGACCCGGCGGCGCGTCTCCGCGGCCACGTCCTGCCGACCGTTGACCACCTTGGACACGGTCGGCACGGATACCCCGGCCTCACGGGCCACGGCCGCCAGCGTCGGCCCGGTCGTCGTGCTTCCGCCCCGCACCATCCCGGCGCCACCTCTCAGTCGGGCAAGTGAGCCGGACTCCAGTGAAGTCGGCGCCCCTTCAGGAGCGCGGGGAACTGCGCGACCAGCCCCCACCGGCCCGCACTGCACGATCCGGCCGGAGGCACTCGGTCGCTACGCAGTACCCCACGCCGACCCGGACCAGCGAGGGTCCAGGTCGATGTCGAGGATGACGGGGCCGCGCGCCGCGGTCACTTGAGCGCTCCCATGGTGACGCCCGACCGCCAGTAGCGACGCATCGCGACCATCATGATCGCCATCGGCACGATGGACAGCAGCGCTCCGGTCAGCACGAGGCTGGTCAGGTCGACGCCCGACTCCAGCCGCTTGCCGGACCAGTTGTACAGGCCCAGGTTGAGGGTCCAGTTCTCCTCGCCGCGCAGCACGGTCAGCGGGAGGAAGAACGCGTTCCAGGTGTTGACGAAGGCGAGCAGGAACACCGTGGCGCCGCCCGTCGTCATCATCCGCAGCACGATGCTGAAGAAGATCCGCAGCTCGCCGGCGCCGTCGATGCGGGCCGCCTCCAGGAGCTCGAAGGGGATCGTGGCCTCGGTGTAGACCTTGGCCAGGTACACGCTGAACGGGTTGATCAGACACGGGATGAGCATGGCCCACGGGGTGTCGACCATCCCGATTTTCGAGAACAGCAGGTACAGCGGCAGGGTCAGCAGGGCGATCGGGATCAGGAACGCGCCCACGACGCACGCGAACACGGCACCCCGGCCCGGAAAGTCGAATCGGGCCAGGCCGTAGCCGGTGGCGAGGGCGATGAGCGTGCCGCCGAGGGAGCCGACCCCCGCGTACAGGAACGAGTTGGCGGTCCAGCGCAGGAAGATGCCGTCGTTGTACGTGAACACCTGCTGCAGGTTCTCCCAGAGGTGCATGTCGGAGAACCACAGCCCGTTGCTCTGGTACAGCCCCACGCGGTCCTTGGTCGCGGCGATGATCAGCCAGTACACCGGGAACAGGCTGTAGGCGCTGGCCAGCGCCAGACCGACGAGGAGGAAGCGCTGGCCGCCCCGGGAGCGCGCGGCCGGGTCCGGGCGGGTGAGCCGCCGCACGGTGCGCCCACGGGGCAGATCGGTGCCCGTCTCCGTGCGGTTTTCCGTCAGTGCCATCAGTCCGCCTCCCTCGAGGTCAGCCGGTAGAAGAGGAAGGACGCGAAGCCGAGGAACAGGGCGAGCAGCACCGACAGGGCCGCGGCGTAGTTGTAGTTGCCGGCGTTGAACGCCTGGTTGTAGATGATCATGATCGGGGCGAAGCTGTCGCTGACCGTTTCCGGGGTCACGTTCCGGAACAGCGCGGGCTCGTTGAAGATCTGCAGCATCTGGATGATCGACAGCAGAGCGGTCAGGACGAGCGCGCCGCGCACGAACGGGATCTTGATGCTCCGTGCGATCCGCAGCTCCGAGGCGCCGTCCAGCCGCGCGGCCTCGAACAGCTCGCGGGGCACGCCCTGGAGCGCCGAGTAGATGATCACCATGTTGTAGCCGACACCGTGCCAGGTCAGCAGATTGCCGATGGACGGCCACACCATCGAGGGGGCGAAGAAGTTCCAGTCGAACCCGAACAGCTCGCCGATCGGTGTCAGGGGGCCCACCGCGGGGCTGTACAGGTTGATCCACACGATGGCCGCGACCACGCCGGGGATCATGTACGGAACCAGCAGCACAACCCGGAACCGGCCGGCCACCCGCGAGGTGACCGCGTCCAGGAAGAGCGCCAGCACCAGGCTGATGACCAGCATGAACGGGATCTGGACGCAGGCGAACAGCACCACCCTGAGGATGGAGGTCATGAACGCCGAGTCGGTCAGGCCCTGCTGGTAGTTCTCCAGCCCGACGAACTCCGTGGTCGCGCCGCCGAGCCCCAGCCCGGACTGCTTCTCCAGGAACAGCGACTGGTGGACCGCATAGCCGATCGGAAGCAGGTAGAGAAAGAGGAAGCCGAGCTGGAAGGGCACCGTGAACGCGGCACCCTTCCAGCGCTGGGAGCGAATCATCGAGTCTGCCTCAGCCCTTGACGCTGATGCCGCGCTGCTTCAGGTCGTTGACCGTCCACTCCTGCATGTGCGCGAGCAGGTCGGTGACCTTCTGCTTCTTGCTGACGACCGAGGCCCACTCGTCCTGCATCTCCGTGAACATCGCGGTCCAGTTCGGGCCGAAGGTCCAGTCGTCGGTGACGGTGCTCATGCTGTCCGTGACGACCTTCTGGGCCGGCTCGTAGTTCTTGCCGAGCAGCTTCTCGGGGATCGCCTCGGAGACGTACGCGCTGGTGTCGGCCACCGCCGGCATCACACCGCTGCCGGTCTCCGGGCTCGCCATGGTCTTGACCGCACCGGGGTCGGTGGACATCCACAGCGCCGCTTCAGCGGCCTGCTCCTTGTCCTTGCACTGCTCGGTCACCAGCGTCAGGTTGCCGCTCTGGTTGGTGCCGGCCGGTGTCTTGGCCGCCTCGCCCTTGAAGGTCGGCCAGGGGGCCAGCGCCCAGTCGCCGAAGGACTTGGTGAAGTTCTGCACCATGCCCGACATCTGCCAGGTGGAGATCTGCCGGGTCACGGTGCCGGCGTTGTCGTAGTTGCGCTGCACGGCCGCGTAGTCGGCGAAGGAGAGCTTGGAGTTCAGGTCGTTGTCGATGATCTCCTGGATCACCTCGGCCGCCTTCAGGGTGCCCTCGTCCTGGAAGTTCACCTTCCAGGAGTTGCCGTCGATGCTGTACCAGTGCGCCCCGGCCTGCATGGCGAGCACCTCCAGGGTGCTCGGGTCCTCACCGGCGTAGTTGGTGATCTTGATGTCGTGCTTCTTCAGTTCCTTGCCGGCCGCGATGAACTCGTCCCAGGTCGTGGGCGGCTCCAGGTCGTACTTCTTGAAGACGTCGGTGCGGTAGATGGTGAAGGCGGGCGCCGAGCTGGTGGGGACGCCGTAGACCTTGCCCTGGACCTGGCCGACGGCCCACGAACCGGGGTTGAACTTGTCCTTGCTGGACTCGACGTACTTGGTGATGTCGGCGAGTGCGCCCTGCGAGACCCAGCTGGTGACGTACTCGCCGGTGTTCTGCAGCAGGCAGGGCGCGTTGCCCGCCTTGACGGCATTGGTCAGCTGCTTCTGCATGGTCAGCTGGTCGGTGACCTTGCTGTACTTGAGCTGGACGTCCTTGTGGCTGGCGTTGAACGCCTTGACGACGGCCTCCTGGCCGTTGGCCCAGCCCCAGAAGTCGAGGGTGACCGGACCGGAGGACTTGGGCTTGTCGGAGTCGGAGTCTCCGGAGCCGGATCCGCCGCAAGCGGAGAGCAGACCTGTCAGCGCGAGACCCGCTATGGCGGTGCGGGCGACTCTTCTGCTGCGGGGGCTGGTGGAATTCATCTGACCGTGATCCTTCGGGGTGTGGACGTTCTCGGATCGGGGGGCGGCGGCTCGGTGATGGCCAGGAACGGCGGCCGAAGATCGTCGACTCGCGGTTGCGGGGGATGGCCAAGCAGAAGCTGTAGAAACCGGTTGCCGGGGACAGTAGGCCGACTGGTGGCCCGTATCAAGAGGCCGAGCGGAAATTATTGCGTCGAGTTGTCCGTGAGGTTAGCTCGGGACACCTCGGAGCGCTGTCGGGCGCGAGGGAATCTGCGCAGGTCAGAACGGTATTTACGCTGCTCGCACAGGTTCTCGCGAGCGTCGCGTACGTTCACGGCAGATTTCGGATCGGTTCGGAAACCGGTTACGTAACGACGCTTCCCAGGCCGCGCACCAGCCGCACATCATGAGCGCCGGCCGGGCGGTTGGACGGACTGCCGTACGACGACATGGGTGCCCAGTACGAGGTGCTCGCCGTCGCCGGTCCTGCGGCGGCCGGTGTTGCCCTCGCGCCGGTCGGCCACCGCGCGCAGTGCGGCGCGGCCCATCTCCTCGTAGGGGACGTGCACGGTCGTCAGCTGAGGTGTGAGCTGCGAGGCCAGCGGGATGTCGTCGTAGCCGACGATCGAGACGTCCTCGGGCACCTTGAGCCCGGCCGCGAGCAGGGCCTGCATGGCGCCGGCCGCGACCACGTCGGTGCCCGCGAGCACCGCCGTGAAGTCCAGCCCGCGGCGCAGGGACTCCTCGACCGCGTCGTACCCGTGCTCGTAGTCATAGGGGCCGTGCAGTACCAGGCCCGGGTCGAAGGGCAGGCCGTACGCCTCGAAGGCCCGCCGGGCCGCACTCAACCGGCCCTGGGCCGTGGTGAGTTCGGCATGACCGGGCAGCACCAGGACGCGGCGGTGACCGGCGGACAGCAGATGGCTGGCCATGGCGTAGGCGCCGCCCTCGTTGTCGTAGTCGACCGTCGTGGCCGGTACGTTGCCCTCCAGCGGAGGCCTGCCCACCAGGACGAGGTGCGAGCCCGCCGCGTCCAGGGAGCGGGCGAACCGGGCCATCCTCAGTTGGTACTCGTCGTAGTCGTACGCACCGCCGAGCAGGACCACCGCGGCGACGCCCTGCTGGCGCATGAGGTTGACCAGCGCGAGCTCCCGCTCCGGGTCGTCCCCCGTGGTGCCGACCAGCGAGAGCCAGCCGCGCATCGAGGCGGCGCTCTCGACTCCCTTGGCCACGTGCGCGAAGGCGGCACCGGTGATGTTGTTGAGGAGGATGGCCACCGTCGGCGTACCCCCGCCGGCGAGCGACCGGGCGTGGGCGTTGGTCACGTAGTCGAGGTCCCGCACCACCTTCATCACCCGGCGGCGCAGTGTCTCCGACACCGGATAGTTGCCGGACAGGACGCGCGACACGCTGGCGACCGAGACGCCCGCCCGCTCCGCCACGTCCCGGATGGTGGCCCGGCCGGAGTCCCCCGATGCCTTGCGCTGACTCACCGTAGTGGCTCCTTCACGTCGCGACCCCCCGGTGGAGCTGCGTCCCTGCCCCGAGCCGGGGCAGGAACCGTATCCCATTGTTTCTCCGAGGTGGCCGCGGGCGCTCGGGGCCGGGATCAGGCGACACGGGCCAAGTCCGCATGGTGCACCTCGTGGGCCGGTGGCAGGCCCGCGGCCAGGCGTTCCAGCTCATCGACGACGATGCGGCCGAGGCGTTCCAGCTCGTTGCCGAGCGAGCCGGCGATGTGCGGGGTGAGGAAGACGTTGGGGAGCGTGTACAGCGGGGATCCGGCGGGCAGCGGTTCGGGTTCGGTGACGTCCAGTACCGCGCTCAGCCGGCCGCGGATCAGCTCGTCGGAGAGCGCGACGGGGTCGACCAGGGCTCCGCGGGAGGTGTTGATCAGTACTCCGCCGTCCTTGATGAGGGCGAGCTTGTCGCGGTCGAGCATGCGGTGGGTCTCGGGGATGTCGGGGGCGTGCAGGCTGACGATGTCGCTGCTGCTGAGCAGGTCCTCCAGCGACAGCAGTTCGGCGCCCAGTGAAGCGGCTTCGCCGGGGTCCACGTAAGGGTCGTACAACGCGACGGTGAGGTCGAAGGGCCGCAGCAGTTCCATCAGCCGGCGGCCTACGCGTGAGGCGCCGATGACCCCCACGCGGCGGCCGAGATTGCCCGTGCCCGCGGTGTCGGCGGTGGACGGGTAGGCATGGGTGTCCCGGAAGTGCTCGCGGTGCGCGAAGGCGTCCTTCCCGGCGAGGAGGATCATGGCGAGCGTGTACTCCGCGACCGGCAGCGCGTTGCCGGTCACCGCGCTGGAGACGGTGAGTCCGCCTGCCCACAGTGCCTCGCCGACCAGCGAGCGGACCGAGCCCGCGGCGTGCAGGACAGCGCGCAGCCGTGGTGCCGCGGTGAGGACGTTCGCATCGAGGTGCGGGCAGCCCCAGCCGGTGATGAGCACCTCGGCCCGGGCCAACGCCGCGGCGGCGCCGGGTTCGGTGAAGTCCTGCACGACGAGCGTGGTGTCGATCTCGGCGACCTGCTGGAGCCGTGTCATGAGCGGCGGAGGAAAGAGCAGGGGGAGGTGCACCGGATCCATGGCGAACACGGCCCTCGGCAGCTGGGGGCTGGTCATGACTCTCCTCAGGCACTGGGAAACGTTTTCAGAAACCGTCTTCTACCGTAAATCTGGCTCGAAGAGCGGGTCAATGCGCATGATGGTGATCGCTGAGTGCGGCATCTCTCGACGCGCTGAGCGCATACGCCGACGTCGTGGCGGGGTGTAGCGGCAAGCTCGGTGGTTTCGTCGCAGCAAAGGGCAGTCGGCCGGTTGCTGCGGGCTGTGACACTACCTTGCTCTGGATAGTAACCGGTTACCTGGCGTTCCAGAGCGATTCGTGCACGGACGCACGTCGGGCGCACGCCAGGGCGCAGGCCGGACGTACGCCGGAGGGCGCTGGCAGTCCCGAGTTACGACCATGGACGGATGGCGGGGGATGTCAGGGGCGCGACCCGGTACGTCCGGGTCGCAGTCAGGCAGCCGAGCCCGGTGGATCGGTCGTGTCCGTGCGCACGCTGCCGCGTCCGCCACCGATTTCCACCGGTTCCTACGCTGCCGGCCGAGTCGTTGGCCCTCTCGAAGAAGGAGCCGAAGAGGTGCAGGCCTGTTCGGCTCTCCCGCACCACTGCCCGCGTCGCGCGGATCGTCGCACGAGGCGCGCGCATGGGGCACGCGTATGGGACCAGGGGGAGGGGTGGCCGAGCGCGGCGGCCGGCGAAGGACGCCCCGCCCACCCCGCTGTCGCGGTGGACCGCCCAAACCTTGATCGACAACCGGTTTCCGGCCTGCCCGTCCAGATCCTCGCCCGGTTCCCTCGTCGGCCTGGACTGCCGGACCGCGCGCCGACAGCTCGCTGACGATCGTCGGCACAGTGGTCCGGGAAACGCCTGCCTCTCTCGCCAACTCGGCTCGATGTGAACGATGTTGGCAGATGAAGGGGGCGAAGGGAGCTGCTCCTGGTCGTCCGCCGAGGGCTCCGGACTGACCGTCCGGCCTGGTGATTCATGACGGCGAAGTTACCCGGTCTTTTCGAAAGTTCGTCAACACTCTTGACGCAGTTTCCGGACAGAGACAAGCTCTGCCCCACTTGCATGACAACCGGTTGCCGAACTCCCGCTCCTTGTCGCCGGTTACTCGCACGACTTCAAGCAGGAGGTGGCGCTTCATGCGCTCACATGCCGGGGCTTCGTTGAGCCGTCGCCGGTTTCTCGCGCTGTCGGCGGGAGGCGTGGCCGGCACGGCGGCCCTCAGCGGCTGCGCCCTGTCGACCGCGGGAGCTGCGCCCGGCGGCGGCGAGAGCATCACGATGATGGTCAAACTCGACGACATCTCCCCGGAGCTGATCCAGCAGGCCCAGAAGGAACTCGGCATCAGCATCACCGTGGTGCAGGACGACATCACCCGGCTGATCGCGATGCTCACCAACGGAAAGCCGCCGGACCTGGTCCGTGGCCTGGGCGCCCTGGACGCTCCGTACTTCGCCGCCCGGGGCGTGGCCGAGGACCTGGACCCGTACTTCGCCAAGTCGACCATCCTCAAGACCGACGACCTGGACCCGGCCAACGACGTGTGGCGGTTCGACGGCACGACCCAGGGCAAGGGCCCCCGCTACGGCATGGCGAAGGACTTCTCCCAGGACGCGATGTTCTGGTACAACACCGCGCTCTTCGACAAGGCGGGCGTCGACTACCCCTCCGAGACCGAGCCGATCACGTACGAGGAGTGGCTGGAGAACGCCAAGCGCCTGGTCCAGCGCAAGAACGGCCAGACCACTGTGTACGGCGGCAGCTACAACGGCGTGAACCTCACCGTCCTTCTGACGAACCTGACCGCCGCCGCCGGAGGCAGCCTCTTCTCCGGGGACTTCACCCGGGTCGACTTCACCACCCCCGAGGCCCGCAAGGCCCTGACCTGGTACGTGGACTACGCCAAGACCAAGGTCGGGCCGAGCCTCATCCAGCCCAACCCCGACACCTGGGACGGTCCCACCTACGTCGCGAACCGCATGGCCATGTCCGGCAGCGGCTACTGGCTCGGCGGCATGATCAACGAAGACCCGAAGGTGGCGAAGGTGTCTCGCCTCGCCCCCGCTCCCGTCTTCGAGGGCGGCCGGCGGCTCAGCTCCTGCCAGGCCGGCACCGGCATGTGGATGCCCAAGAAAGCGCAGAACAAGGACGCCGCCTGGCGAGTCTTCGAATGGTTCTTCGGCGAAGGGCCGGCCAAGGCGCGCGCGGAGGGCGGCTGGGGGATACCGACGCTCAAGTCGCTGCGACCGCTGATGCCGCAGAAGGAGGACTACCAAAAGCGGGTCTTCAAGGTGCAGGAGGCCGAGCTGGAGCACTTCTCGGTGACGCCCTTCACTCCCTACGTCAAGACCGAGGCCGTCGACGCCCTCATCAACCAGATCCTTCCAGCCGCGATGAACGGCCAGATCTCCGTCGACACCCTCGCGGGACGCCTCAACTCGTCCATCAACGAGCAGATGAAGCGCGGTAAGGAGCAAGTGGGATGACAGTCGACCAGGTCCCCTCGGTCGCGGAGAAGCCCCGCCCGGCCGCGCGCCCCGACGCCGCGAGCTCCGCGGGCCCGCCCCGGAGCTCCATGACTACCCGGCGGCATCGTGCGTTCTACATGTTCACCTCGCCCTGGATCATCGGATTCCTGCTCCTGACCGTCGGCCCCATGGCGTACGCGCTGTGGCTGAGCTTCACCACGTTCGACGGCATCTCCCCCAACTGGCGCTACGTCGGACTCGGTAACTACCAGGAGCTGCTCTCCGACTCGGTGACCTGGGACGCCCTGGGGCGTGCCGGTCTGTTCGCCATCACCTCGGTACCGCTGTCGATCATCGCGGGAATGGGGCTCGCGGTCCTGGTCAACCGGCCGCTCAAGGCGCGCGGCCTGTGGCGTACCCTGCTCTACCTGCCGGCCGTGGTGCCGCCGGTAGGCGCGGGTCTCATCTTCAAGCAGCTCTTCAACCGGGACTCCGGCGCCACCAACGGCGTCCTCAACATCTTCGGCATCGACGCCATCGCCTGGCTCGACGACCCGTACGCCCGCTACGTGATCCTGATGACGGTGCTGTGGGCGGCCGGAAACATCATGATCATCTCGCTGGCCGGGCTCCAGGACGTACCCCGCGAACTCCACGAGGCGGCCCGGATCGACGGGGCGAGCGCCTGGCGCACCTTCCGCAGCATCACCGTGCCGCTGCTCTCGCCGGTCCTGCTCTTCCAGGCCGTGACCGGGATGATCGCCTCGGTGCAGACCATCATGCCGATGCTGCTCGCCGCCAACTCCACCCCGGCGGGAGTCACTTCGATCCCGCAGTCCAACTACATGTACATGATGCATGTGTTCGCGCAGTACTTCGCGCTCGGCCGCTACGGCTACGCCTCCGCGCTCCTGTGGGTGCTCTTCGTCCTGATCCTCATCGCGACCGGCCTGATCTTCAGGTTCACGTCCGGTGTGGTGTTCTACAACGTCGACCCGGAGGCGAAGAAGTGACCGCCACCACCGTGACCCCCAAGGCCCCCCGGACCTCCAAGGACGTCAAGACCTCCGATGCCGGGGGCCGGGTGCGGGTGCGCAAGTCCCGCCTCGTCCTCTACACGGTGCTCGTCGTGATCACCGGCCTGATGCTCGGTCCCTTCGGCTGGCTCGTCATCACCGGTCTGAAGACCACGCCCGAACTGGCGGCCTCCCCGGTGCACTGGCTGCCCGAGACGGTCCAGTGGCACAACTTCGCCGATGCCTTCACCGCCATCGACTTCCTCGGGTACTCCCGCAACTCCCTGATCATCTCCCTGATCTACGCCACCCTGGTCACCCTGAGTTCCGCCTGGGTCGGCTTCGGTTTCGCCCGCCTCACCGCCCCCGGCAAGAAGATCCTCTTCGGTGTGCTGCTCGGCTCGATGATGCTGCCGCAGATGATCACGCTCTTCCCGACCTACCTGATCTTCGCGAAGGTCGGCATGGTCGACACGTACTGGCCATGGGTGCTGTGGGGGCTGTCGGCCGCCCCGTATCTGGTGTTCCTCTTCCGGCAGTTCTTCGCCGGGATGCCGAAGGAGCTGGAGGAGGCCGCGATCGTCGACGGCGTCGGCTACGCCGGAATCTTCTGGCGGATCTTCCTGCCGCAGTCCTGGCCGGTCCTCTCCGCGAGCTTCGTGATCGCCTTCACCTGGACCTGGGGCGACTTCATCGCCCCGATGCTGCTCCTGTCCAGCGACAAGACCACGCTCTCCGTCGCCATCATGACCTCCTATGTGACGGACGGCGGACTGCCCGTCAACAACCTCCTGGCCGCGGGCTCCGTGATGTACGTCGTCCCCATCCTGCTGATCTTCCTCGTCGCCCAGCGCGGTTTCGTCGCCGGGATGTCCACCACCGGGCTCAAGTAACGCGCTCGATTCCCCCTTTCAACCCTCCTTTTCCGTAAGGGACTTCTCCATGAACGACGCCCAGAGCACCGGACTGTCCCGGCGCACCCTCATCCAGGCCGCGGGTGCCACCGCCGCCGCGTACTCCCTGATCGGCGCGGCCGCCGGCACCGCGAGAGCGGAGGACAGACCGGAGGCCGCCGATCGCCTGGTGGTGTACCCCGTTCCGACGGGCGTACCGCTCAACGCCAGCTTCTCCGTCAAGGCCCGCAAGCCCGGGGGCGAATGGCAGACGGTCCCCGTCCTGCGCGCCCGGACGAAGACCATCAACGAGAAGACCGGCGCCGGCATCGTCCGCAGCTCCTCGGTCGCCAACCTGGACTTCAGCGGCACCGTCGAGGTCCAGGTCACCTCGTCCAAGGGCGCCATCGGCTCCGCGCGGATCCGCCCGCTGTCGTACGACATCGCGCACGAGGCGAGCGGCGACACCATCACCTTCAGTCTCACCGAGCCGCGCAACCTCTCCATCGAGATCGGCAGCGGCGACACGTACGACATCTACGACAACCTGCAGTTGCACGCCAACCCGATCGAGGCGCAGCGGCCCGAGGAGGACGACCCCGACGTCATCTACTTCGGCCCGGGCATCCACACCGTGCCGAACAACGTGGTGATGGTGCCCAGCGGGAAGACGGTGTACCTGGCCGGCGGCGCGGTGCTGAAGGCCCGGGTGGAGTTCAACAAGGTGGAGAACGCCCGGCTGCTCGGCCGGGGCATCATCTGGGACTCGGACGCCGCCACCCTGGTGGCGTTCTCCAAGAACATCGAGATCGACGGCATCCTCGCCCTCAACCCCAAGACCGGCTACTCCTGCACCATCGGGCAGTCGAAGCAGGTCACCGTCCGCAACCTGCACTCCTACAGCTTCGGCCAGTGGGGCGACGGCATCGACGTGTTCAGCAGCGAGGACGTGCTGATCGAGGGCGTCTTCATGCGCAACAGCGACGACTGCATCGCCATCTACGCCCACCGCTGGGACTACTACGGCGACTGCCGCAACGTCACCGTCCGCAATTCCACCCTCTGGGCCGACGTCGCGCACCCGGTGAACATGGGCACTCACGGCAACCCGGAGAAGCCCGAGGTCATCGAGAACATCGTCTTCAGCAACATCGACGTCCTCCAGCACCGCGAGCCGCAGGTCCTCTACCAGGGCTGCTTCGCCCTGAACCCGGGCGACAGCAACCTCATGCGCAACGTCCGCATCCAGGACGTCCGGGTGGAGGACTTCACCTGGGGTCAGCTGATCAACATGCGGGTCATGAAGAACCGGTACAACGCCTCGCCCGGCCGGGGCATCGAGGACGTGTACGTGCGCAACCTGACGTACAACGGCAAGCACGCCGACATGGCGGTCGTGGTCGGCTACGACGCGGACCGCCCCGTCAAGAACCTCACCTTCCAGAACATGGCGATCAACGGCCTGGTCATCGCCGACAACATGAAGGAGAAGCCGCGCTGGTACCTGACCCAGGACCAGGTGCCGATGTTCGTCAACGAGCACGTGCAGAACCTCCGCTTCCTGGACGCCGCGACCGCCGCCTCGACCGCCGCCCCCGAGGTCACCAGTGCCGGTGAGGCCACGGCCACCAAGCGCCAGGTCTTCAACCACCTGATCACCGCGACCGGACTGCCGACGTCGTTCGACGCCGAGGGACTGCCGAAGGGCCTCGAGGTCGACAAGAAGACGGGTCTGATCTCCGGAACCCCGCAGGTTCCCGACACCTACACGATCACCGTCTCGGCCACGAACACCGCCGGTACGGCCACCAAGTCCCTCAAGCTCACCGTGCAGAGCGCGTAACAAGGAGTCAGCTCGTGCTTCCCCTCAGCCGACGGTCGTTCCTCGGCGCGGCGGGGCTCACGGCCGCGGCCGGAGGCGGACTGCTGTCCGCCTTCGCCGCGCCCGCGTGGGCCCAGTCCACCGAAGCGGCCTTCACCTTCAGACACCCCGGACTCCTCCACTCCCGCGAGGACCTGGACCGGATGAAGGCCGCGGTCGCCGCGAAGGAGTCCCCGGTCCACGACGGCTACCTGGCGCTCGCCGCCCACGCGCGGTCCAAGGCCACGTACGCGATCCAGAACACCGGACAGATCACCACCTGGGGCCGCGGCCCCACCAACTTCATGAACCAGGCGGTCGCCGACTCGGCCGCCGCCTACCAGAACGCGCTGATGTGGTGCGTGACGGGCGAGCGCGCCCACGCCGACAAGGCCCGCGACATCCTGAACGCCTGGTCGGCCTCCCTCACCGGCGTCACCGGCGCGGACGGTCCACTGGGCGCCGGGCTCCAGGGCTTCAAGTTCGTCAACGCCGCCGAGCTGCTGCGGCACACCGGCTATGACGGCTGGGACAAGGCCGACATCGCCCGCTGCGAGGACTCCTTCCTGCGCGTCTGGTATCCGGCCGTCTCCGGCTACATGCTGTACGCCAACGGGAACTGGGATCTGACGGCCCTTCAAACGATCCTCGCCATCGGCGTGTTCTGCGAGGAACCCACGCTCTTCGAGGACGCCCTGCGGTTCGCCGCGGCCGGCGCGGGCAACGGCAGTGTGCGGAACCGCATCGTCACCGATGCGGGCCAGGGCCAGGAGAGCGGCCGTGACCAGGGCCACGAGCAGCTCGCCGTCGGCCTGCACGCCGACGCCGCCCAGGTGGCCTGGAACCAGGGCGTCGATCTGTACGGCTTCGACGGCAACCGGTTGCTCGCGAACGTCGAGTACGCCGCCCGCTACAACCGCGGCGGCGACGTCCCCTTCACCCCCGACCTCGACCGCACCGGCAAGTACATCAAGACGACCGTCTCCGAGAAGGTCCGCGGCAACCTCCCGCCGATCTACGAGATGGCGTACGCGCACTACGCGGGCGTACGCGGCCTCGACGCCCCGTACACGAGAGACGTCCTCTTCCGCGGCACCGGCGGGACCCGCGTGGTGGAGGGCAGCAACGACGACCTGCCGAGCTGGGGGACCCTCACCTACGCCGGCGCGAAGGCCTCGCCCAAGGCGCCCACCGCCCCCACCGGGCTGACCGCCGCCGGTGACGACAACAGCGTCAGCGTGTCCTGGCTGCCGTCCGCGTGGGCGACCGGATACACCGTCCGGCGCGCCACCCGGCCGGAGGGGCCGTACGAGCGGATCGCGTCCGGGATCGACACCGCGACCCACACGGATCGAGACGTGCGCGCGGGCCGCACGTACTACTACACGGTCACCGCCGCCAACTCACAGGAGGAAAGCGGCAATTCGGGGTGGGTGGCGGTGACCGCAGGACTCCCGGAGCCCTGGTCGACACGGGACGTGGGCGATGTACGCCGGCCGGGCGCCGCCGCCTTCGACGGCGAACGCTTCGTGCTGGAGGCGAGCGGCACCGCGGACACCTACCGGCTGGCGCATCTGCCGCTGCAGGGCGACGGCACGATCGTCGCACGCATCGTATGGCCGCTCAGCTCGCAGTACTCCAAGATCGGCGTCACCCTCCGCGGCTCCCTCGACGCGGACGCCCCGCACGCCTCGATGCTGATCCAGGGGCTGCCGCTGCACACCTGGAGCGGCGTGTGGACCGTACGTGCGTCGGCCGGGGCGGACATCTCCGCCACCGGCAGTACACCCGTGCCGCCGACGCAGCAGCAGGCCATCACCACCGCCGCGTCGTTCCCGATCTCCAGCCTCGGCACGCTGCCGGAATCGGCGACACCGCTGGAAGCCCCGTACGTCGAGGGCGCGGGGGACGGCTACCGGCTGCGTATGCCGTACTGGGTGCGCGTCACCAGGAAGGGCCGCCGCTGCACCGGATCCATCTCCCCTGACGGCATCCGGTGGACCGAAGTCGGCTCCACGGACGTCGAGTTGGGGCGGACGGCGTACGCGGGGCTCGCTCTCACCTCCTGCCTGGGCGTCGACGAGGAGTACGCCGAGACGGGCACCGGAGCCTTCGACAACGTCAGCGTGACCTCTTCGACCGGTGAGGTCTGGAGCATGCCCCGCCCCGCGCGCACCGCCGCCGGTCTGCGGGCGGCCGCCGGTGCCGACGCCGTCGAGCTGTCCTGGACCGACCCGGACCTCTCGGCCCGGTACAAGGTGCTGCGGGCGACCCACGCCGACGGACCGTACGTGACGATCGCGACAGGAGTCGGCCCCGTCGGCTTCGGCACCCGCATCCGGTACGCGGACGCCACCGGCGCGCCCGGCACGACCTACCACTACGTCGTCACGAAGTCGAACGCCGGCGGGCGCGGTCCGCTCTCGGAACCCGCCGACGCGGTCATGCCGACACCCTCGGTGCCCGAACTGACCTCCATGACCACCGAGTTCGCGAACAAGGGGGTCGCCTTCCGTCATCTGCTGCGGGCCACGCACGAGCCGGTGTGGTTCACCGCGGACGGCCTGCCCGACGGCCTGCGCGTGGACAAGCGCACCGGGATCATCTCCGGAACCCCCACCAGGACCGGCGAGTTCACGGTCACCACCACCGCGGGCAACGCGGCCGGTACCGCGAGCGGCACGCTCACGCTCACGGTCGGTACGCCTCCGCCCGCGCCCTGGTCGTACGGCGATCTCGGCGACGTAATCCTCGACGACCGCGCCTACGGGACCTTCGGTGTGGTGGCCGTCCGCACCCCCGGCAGCACCGCACACGAGGACGGCACCTTCGTCGTGCGCGGTGCCGGGACCGATCTGACCGTCAACAACCAGGGAATGACAGGGCAGTTCGTACGACGGCCCGTCACCGGCGACTGTGAGATCACCGCCCGGCTCGTCTCGCGCGAAGGCGCGAGCGGCGACCGGGTCGGGCTGCTGATGGCCAAGTCGCTGTCACCGTTCGACCAGGCGGCCGGAGCGATCGTCACGGGCGGGACCGCCGCCCAGCTGATGCTCCGTACGACCGTGGCCGGACGGTCGGTGTTCACGGGCAACGGCACGGTCACCGCCCCCTGTCTGCTGCGGCTGAAGCGCGCTGGGACCGCCTTCACCGCAGCTGTTTCCACCGATGACGGCGTCACCTGGACACCACTGGCCACGGGAGAGATCCCCGGCTTCGGCGACGCCCCCTACTACGTGGGCCTGGTGGTCTGCTCCCGCAGCCCCCTGGTCCGCAGCACCGCGCGATTCAGCGAGGTGAGCATCACCCCCATGTAGATCCCCCACGGGATTGGAGATGCACCAACATGAGCCGCACTTCCCCCCACCAGCACCTCCAGCAACCAGAAATGAGCCGCCGCGGTCTGCTGAAGACCGCCGGCGGTCTCACCGCCGCCCTCGCCGTCGGCGCCTCGGCCGGGTTCCTCACGGGAGCCCCGGCCGAGGCGGCCCCGGCCACCTTCACCCACCCGGGCATGCTGCACGCCTACGGCGAACTCAACCGCGCCAAGGTACGGGTCGCCGCGGGCGACGATCCGTGGCTGTCCGGCTGGAACCGCCTGACCGCCAACTCCCACTCCGCCAGCACCTGGACGCCGCGCCCACAGGCCACGATCATCCGCGGCGGCACCGGCGAGAACTACGGCATCCTCTACAACGACATCCACGCCGCCTACCAGAACGCCCTGCGCTGGAAGATCGCGGGGACCACGGCCCACGGAGACAAGGCACGCGACATCCTCAACGCCTGGTCGTCCACCCTCACCACGGTCACCGGAAACGCCGACCGCTTCCTGGCCGCCGGGATCTACGGCTACCAGTTCGCGAACGCCGCCGAACTCATGCGCGGCTACAGCGGGTTCGACCTCGAGCGGTTCAAGCGGATGATGCTCAACGTCTTCTACCCGCTCAACAACCAGTTCCTCACCGGGCACAACGACGCCTGCATCACCAACTACTGGGCGAACTGGGACCTCTGCAACATGAACTCGATCCTCGCGATCGGGATCCTGTGCGACGACGGCGCCAAGTACGACCAGGCCGTGAACTACTTCAAGAACGGCGCGGGCAACGGCTCCATCACCCACGCCGTCCCGTTCGTGTACGACTCGCAGGGCCTCGCCCAGTGGCAGGAGAGCGGCCGCGACCAGGGCCACACCATGATGGGCATGGGCCAGATGGGCGCCTTCTGCGAGATGGCCTGGTCCCAGGGCGACGACCTGTACGGCTACGGCAACAACCGGTTCATGAAGGCCGCCCAGTACGTCGCCAAGTACAACCTCGGAGAGAGCGTCCCCTTCACCACGTACACCTGGGGCACGGGCCAGAACTGCGCCCAGCAGTCGCACACCGTGATCTCCTCGTCGGGCCGAGGGCAGGTCAGGCCGGTGTGGGACATCCTGCACTACCACTACGCCCGCAGGCGCGGGCTGTCCGTCCCGTACATCACCGCCATGGCCGAGAGCGTGCGGCCCGAGGGCGGAGGCGGTGACTACGGACCCAACAGCGGAGGCTTCGACCAGCTCGGCTTCGGGACGCTGATGTACGCCAAGTAGGCGGCCCCGCCGGCCGAACCGATCACGGCTGGTACACCGGAATCCACACCCGCATCGCACCGTCCGCCCGGTTCGCCCACAGGTGGTACGGCACGGCCGTCAGCGTCACCGGCGAACCGTCGGGGCGGTGACGGCCGCGCGCGGTCACCACGGCCGTACCGCCGAGCAGCCCGGGACGCCATTCGGCCGTGAGTGACGGATCGGCGACGTCCAGGACCAAGTCGTCGAAGCGGCCCGGCAGTTCGGGGCGATCCGGCTCCTCCAGGCAGTACACCAGCGGGCCGTACTCGATCGCCGCGCAGCCGCGCACCGCGTCCACCCGGGGATCGGGGCGGGTGATCCGGGGCTCGAGCGACAGGTCGAGGACGACGGCGTCACCCGCGCTCCAGCGCCGGGACAGGCGGAGCCAGCCGTCGCCGGGGCGCGGCTGTTCCGGCGTGTCGTCGAGGGCGTACGCCGCCGCCCAGCCCGGAATCCGCAGCGCGAGGCACCACGGCTTGTCGGCGGGCGCCTCCTCAACGGTGACGGTGATCCGGCCGTCGTACGGATAGGCCGTCTCGACGCGGACCGCGCCGCCGCCCGCGCGGTACAACCCCGTTGCGAACTGGTGCAGTTGGAGCCCCGAGTCGTCGCCGCTCGCCACATAGTGGGGGAGCGAGGCGAGCAGCCGCATCACGTTGGGCGGGCAGCAGGCGCAGCGGAACCACGGCGTGCGGCGGGCCATCTGGTCGCCGCCGCGGTCGTCGTACTCCTCGCGGACCTGGAGCGGATTGACGTACAGCCAGCTGTCGCCGTCGAGTCCGACACCGGACAGGAAGCCGTTGAACAGCGTCCGCTCCACGAGGTCCGAGTACTTCGCCTCGCCGGTGAGCAGCGCCATCCGCCACGACCACTGGACCGAGGCGATCGCCGCACAGGTCTCGGCGTAGGCGCGGTCCGGCGGCAGCTCGTACGGGTCACCGAAGGCCTCGCCCTCGTGGCGCGAGCCGACCCCGCCGGTCAGGTAGGTCTTCGTCGCCACCATCGCGTCCCAGAGGCGCTCCATCGCGGCCCGCAGCTTCGGGTCGCCGGTCTCCGCCGCCAGGTCGGTGGCGCCGGCGAGGAGATACAGCTGACGGACGGCATGCCCCACGACCGTTCCGGCTTCGCGCACCGGAGCGTGGTCCTGCCAGTACGCCGCGCCCGGATCGCGGTCGTGGCCGCGGTCGACACCCGCACTCAGCACACCGTGGCCGCGCCGGTCGACGAAGTACGCGGCCAGCTCCAGCCAACGGCGCTCGCCGGTCTCCCGGTACAGCTCGACGAGGGCCGTCTCGATCTCGGGATGCCCGCACACGCCGTCCACCGGCTTGCCGGGGCCGAAGGTCGCGTCGATGTGGTCCGCGAACCGCTCGGCGACATCGAGGAGTTGGCGTCGGCCGGTGGCCCGGTGGTGGGCCACCGCCGCCTGGATCAGATGGCCCGCGCAGTACAGCTCATGGCCCCAGCCCAGCTCCCGCCACCGCAGTTCCGGGTGCGCCACCTGGTAGAAGGTCTGGAGGTAGCCGTCCGCCTCCTGCGCGGCCGCCAGGAGGGACGTCAACTCGTCGATGCGGGAGGCCAGTTCGGAGTCATCGGGCTCGTCGGCCAGTTGCCAGGACGCGGCCTCCAGCCACTTGTGCACATCCGAGTCCTGGAACTGGAAGTCCCCGGTGAAGCCGCCCTTGCCGTCGGCCGCGGCCCGCAGATTGGCGAGGTTCCCGGCCTCCTCCAGCTTCAACGGGCCCTGCGGGATGCTTACTTCGGCGTTCGTACGTCGTCGTGCCGCCCAGAAGCCGGCCGTGATCCACGCGTGCCTCGCGGGGCGCAGCGTGGTGTGGGAACCGTCGGTGAGACGGACCGGACCGGAACTCATGTGCGTCGACCTTTCGGTTCTTGGTTGGGTGCGGGGTGCCTCTGGCGGTTGGGCGGGTACGGGGCCCCGGTTGTTGGGCGGGTGCGGGTGGGTGGGGGCTGGTCGCGCAGTTCCCCGCGCCCCTTACGGGGCTGGGGTCGCTCACTTGCATGTGCCTTTCGGAGGTGCCACCGAGTCTCGTACCACCACGTGGGTGCCGAGGAGGAGGTGTTCGTCCGGGGCGTCGGGGGCCCGGGTCAGAGCCGTGCGGACGGCGAGGCGGCCCAGCTCCTCGTAGGGGACGTGGACCGTCGTGAGCGGGGGGTGGAGGTCCCGGGCGAAGGGGATGTCGTCGTAGCCGGCGAGGGAGACGTCGGAGGGGACGTTCAGGCCTGCCTCGTGCAGGGCGGTGAGCGCGCCGGAGGCGACCATGTCGGTGGAGGCCATCACCGCCGTGAACTCCAGGCCCAGAGTCAGGGCTTGACGCATCAGGCGGTGGCCCGAGTCGCGGGTGAAGTCGCCGGACAGGCGCAGCGCCGGGTCCGGGTCGAGTCCGCGGGCCCGATGGGCGGCCAGGTAACCCTGTTCGCGGCCCTGGGCCGTGGTGTTGGACGGCTTGCCGCCCAGGAAGAGGACGCGTCGGTGGCCCTGGGCCAGGATGTGGGCGCAGAGCGCGTACGCCCCGCTCTCGTTGTCGTATTCGATGACCGTCACGGGTGCGCCCGGGTCCAGGGGCGGGCGGCCGCAGAGGACGAGCCGGGAACCGGCCGACGCCAAGGAGTCGGCGATACTCGCCATGCGCTCGCGGTACTCGGCGGTGTCCGCGGTGCCGCCGACCAGGATCACCGCGGCGGCGCGCTGGGCGCGCATCATCTCGATGAATTCCAGCTGCTTCTCGGAGTTGCCCTCCGTGCTGCAGACGAGGCAGAGATGGCCGAGGCGGGTCGCCTCACGTTCGACTCCGTGAGCCATGTGCGCGAACGACGGGCCCGTGATGTCGTCCAGGACGAACGCGAGGGTCGGCGTGCCGACGCCGGCGATCGCCTTGGCGCGGGCGTCGGCCACGTAGTCCAGCTCGCGGACCGCCCGCATCACCCGTGTGCGGGTCGATGTGCTCACCGGGTAGTCGCCGGCCAGGACGCGCGACACCGTCGAGGCCGACACCCCGGCTCGTGCCGCCACGTCCCGGATGGTGCGTCGGCCCCCGACGTCACTGATGGTCTTCCTTGTCATGGCTCGCCCTTCTTCTTCGCCCCGGAAACGACTCGGTCCGTCGTCCGGGGGCGCCCCCACCCCTGGGAAGTGCGGCAACGCTTCTGGCAACCGGTTCCCGAGCCGGAGGCTAGCAGGGGAAGGGTCAGACGGGGAGAGGTCGGGAATTCGAAACTTTCACTCGCGTATCGAGGGATGTGCCTGGAAGCTCGTGGCGCTTGGCATCCGGCAGCGCGTTAGCAACCGGTTGTTGCGCCACTGGGGCGGCTCCAGCTCTTCTGCGACGGGCTGGAGATCGGTCATCAGGACCAGGGGGCCGTCGACGGTCTGGACGTTCTCGGTCTTGAGCCGCGTATGCCCGGCCGGTCCTTCTTCGGTCGGCGGCGGCACAAGGACCGTGGCCCTGGACAAGGCGACACACGGACCCTGGCCCTGGACAGAAGGATCCCGGCCCTCAGGTCCGGTAGCCCCGAAGCTTTCGGTACAGCGTCGCTCGGGCGATCCCCAGCGCCGCCGCCGCGCGGGCCTTGTTGCCGCCGTGCCGGCGCAGCGCCTCCAGGATGGCGGTGCGCTCGGCGTGCTCCATCGGGCTCAGCTGCCGCGCCGCGGGTCCCTCCCGGACCGCGTCCGGCAGCTCGGCCCGCCGCACCGGCCCCGCCGCCCGCCGCTGCTCGGCCAACGCCCGTACGAGATGGGCGAGTTCGGTGACGTTTCCCGGCCACGGATGGCGCTCCAGGGCGCGCAGTGCGTCCAGCGTCCAGGTGAGCGGAGGCCGTCCGGGCGCGGGTTTCGGTGCCAGCTCCGGAAGCAACTTCCTGATGTCGTCCGGGCGTTCGCGCAATGCCGGGAGAGTCACGGAGCGGGCGGCCAGCGTGTCGAGCAGACGCTGAAGGCAGGGGCCAGGGGGAGTGCCGGGTGTGTACGTGACCAGCAGGGGCGCGTCCGGGTGCTCGTCGAGCAAGGAGTTGAGGCCGGCGACGTCGGGCTGGGCGAGGCGTTCGGCATGGCGCAGCAGGAGGACCCGATCCTCTGCCGCCAACTCCCTGGCCCAGCGGCCGAGTTCGCCGACCGGCCCCTCCGCCGCGTCCACGACGAGCGGATCCGGCTCCCCGCGCGCGGACATCAACTCCCGTGCCAGGGCGGTCTTTCCGGTACCCCGTTCGCCGGTCAGCAGCAGGGGTTCCCGGGAGCGCGCCAGCTCCGTCGCCAGGGTCGTCGCGTGACGCCACGGCACGGAACGCCCGGCGAGCGCGACACGTGGCTGCTCCACCTGCGGCCGTGCCGCCCCGCCGACGGGCGGCTCGACCACGGCGACCACACCGATGACCGCGCCCTGATGGCGTACGGGCGTGACGCGGGCCGTGCCTGCGCCGTCGGGGAGTTCGAGATCGTACGCGGCCGCACCGGTCCCGTTCCGAGCCGATCCCGATCCGTATGTCTCCGCGGCCGGGGCCTCCCGCCCCGAGCGCGTCTCTTCCCGCCCCGAGCGGGCCCTTTCTCGCCCCGAGCGCGAGCGAGTCAGATCGCTGCCCGAGCCCGTCAGATCTCGAGCCGAGGTCATCAGGTCCCCGGCCGAGCCTGCCAGGTCCTGGACCTGATCTTGGACCTGGTCTTGGACCTGGTCTTGACCGGTCCGGTCCCGATCCCGGTCCGAGTCGCTCACGGCAGCGGTCCGCTCCAGCGCCTCCACCGCCCCCGGCGACAGCATCCCCGCCGCCGCCCCGCTCAGCAGCCGATTCCTCCCGTCGAGGTCGAGCGCCACGACTGCGGCTCCCGGCCGGGCGGCCGCCCGCTGGTAGGCGTCGAGCAGCGCCCGTTCCGCCGTGCGCGACCGCGTCAGCAGCTCCGCCTCGACGGCCGTCGCCGTGGCCTCGGCGAGGGCGGCACCGGGATGGGGTGTGCACCCGGTGCACAGGCCGGACGCGACGGTCACCGTGCCCAGGACCTGGCCGTTCTCCGGGGCCAGCACCGGCACGCTGACGGCGGACACGTCCTGCCACAGGTCGAGGAAGTGCTCGGGGCCGTGCACCTCCGCGCGGCGTCGCGTGCGCAGGGCGAGGGCCGCGCTGTTGTGCCCGACCTCCTGCTCGGAGAGGTCACGGCACTTCTCGTCGCCGGGCGTGCTTCCGGCCGACCACAGCACGCGCAGCCGTTCGTCGGTGAGGACGAGCGAGGACTGACCGGAGGGGAGGGCGGGGGCGAGCCTCTCCAGCACGGGCCGCGCCGCGGTGAGCAGGGCCGACTCCACCGGAGGTACGGGTTCGGCGGGTTCTTTGAGGTCGTGCGGTACGCCGAAGAAGCGGGCACGCCGCCACGCGGCGACGACCTCGTCCGGTACGCCGTCGGGCAGCGGGCGCCCCGTAAGGAACCGCTCGCGCGCCTGGCGCAGAGAGGCGAGAGCGGGGCGGGCGGGGGATTCTTCGGTGGTGGTCACGACGCTTCTCACCGTATCGGGCGTTGTTGAAGAGTTAACGAGGGGCTGCGTTCACTATGTTCCACCTTTCCCCAGCGCTGTCTCGTAATGAGACACCCACGCCCCCGCCCACCGCCCCATGATCATGAATGGTTGGTGCCGTTCTCATCCACTGGAGCGTTCCCGTGCACACCGTCGAGCCCGTAGTCGAGACCGACGTACTGATCGTGGGCAGCGGCCCCGCGGGCGCCTCGGCCGCCCTGGCCCTGAGCACGTACGGCGTGCCGAACATGGTCGTCACCCGCTACGCGAGCCTCGCAGACACGCCCCGCGCCCACATCACCAACCAGCGCACGATGGAGGTCCTGCGCGACCTCGGCGTCGAGCGGGACGTCATCGCGCAGGCCACGCCCCAGCACCTGATGGGCAACACCACCTTCTGCACCAGCCTGGCCGGCGAGGAGCTGGGCCGCGTCCGCTCCTGGGGCAACGACCCCCTCGTGCAGGCCGCGCATGAACTCGCCAGCCCCACCCGCATGTGCGACATGCCGCAGCACCTCATGGAGCCGGTCCTCGTCGACGCCGCCCTCGCCCGCGGCACCCACGTCCGCTTCAGCACCGTCTACAAGTCCTTCGTCCAGGACGCCGACGGAGTCACCGTCACCGTCGAGGACCGGCTGCGCGGCGACGAGTACACCATTCGCGCCAAGTACCTGATCGGCGCCGACGGCGGCCGCTCCAAGGTCGCCGAGGACGCGGGCCTGCCGATGGGCGGCCAGATGGGCGTGGCCGGCAGCATCAACATCGTCTTCGACGCGGACCTGACCAAGTACACGGCGTACCGTCCGTCGACGCTGTACTGGGTGCTCGCCCCCGGTGCCACGGTCGGCGGCATCGGCGCGGGCCTGGTGCGCAATGTCCGCCCCTGGAACGAGTGGATGATCGTCTGGGGCTACGACGTGACCGCGGGCGCCCCGGACCTCACCACCGAGTACGCGGAGTCGATCGTCCGCAGGCTCGTCGGCGACGACGAGATCCCGGTGACGATCAAGTCGTCGTCGGCGTGGACGGTCAACGAGATGTACGCGGAGAGGTACTCCAACGGCCGCGTGTTCTGCGCGGGCGACGCCACGCACCGCCACCCGCCGTCCAACGGTCTCGGCTCCAACACCTCCATCCAGGACTCGTACAACCTGGCCTGGAAGCTCAAGCTCGTCCTCGACGGCACGGCCTCGCCGAAGCTGCTCGACACGTACACGGAGGAGCGGGCCCCGATCGGCAAGCAGATCGTCACCCGCGCCAACAAGTCCATCGGCGAGACCGCGCCCATCTTCGAGGCGCTGGACGGCCTCTCGCCGCAGAGCCCCGAGCAGCTGTGGGCCAACATCGCCGCCCGCAAGGACGCGACCGAGGCCGCCGAGAAGCAGCGTGCCCGGCTCCGCGAGGCGATCGCCTTCAAGGTGTACGAGTTCAACGCGCACGGCGTCGATCTCAATCAGCGCTACTCGTCGGACGCGATCGTGCCCGACGGCACGCCCGACCCCGGCTTCGAACGGGACCCCGAGCTGTACCACCAGCCCTCCTCCCGGCCCGGCGCCAAGCTGCCGCACGCCTGGATCACGGCCGGGACCCGCACCCTGTCCACCCTCGACGCCGCAGGTCAGGGCCGCTTCACGCTGTTCACCGGCATCGGCGGCGACTGCTGGCTGCGGGCCGCGGAGGCCGTCGGCCCGGACATCGCCACCGCTGTCGTCGGCCCCGGTCGGCAGTACGAGGACCCGTACGGTGACTGGGCTCGGCTCAGCGGGATATCCGACTCGGGTGTCCTGCTCGTACGGCCCGACGGGTATGTCGCCTTCCGGTACGGGGCGGCTGCCGCGGATGCCGATCAGGCCGAGCGGTTGCTGAGCGACGCGCTGCGGCGGATCCTCGGACGGTAGCTCCGCCGGTAGCTCCGCTGGTGGGGCATGAGGTTCTGCGGGTTGGGGCTTTTCTGCGGGTGCGTGGGGGCTGGTCGCGCAGTTCCCCGCGCCCCTTACGGGGCGCCCCCCTGCGGGGCCGCCCCGTGCTTGGCAGGGATGAAGATCGTGGGAAGCGGGAAACAGCGGACAGCGGGAACACAGTGGATCAGGAGTCGTCATGATCATCGATGCCAGTGAAACCACCGTCACCGAGGAGGCCGTCGGCAGTCTTGGTGCGAGTACCGAGCCGCGGCTGCGTGAGCTGCTGAGTGCGCTGATCCGGCACCTTCACGACTTCGCGCGCGAGACGGAGCTCACGCAGGAGGAGTGGGAGCGGGCGATCGGGTTCCTGACGGCGACGGGGCAGAAGTGCACCGACACCCGTCAGGAGTTCATCCTGCTCTCGGACGTGCTCGGGGTGTCCATGCTGGTCGAGAGCCTGAACGCGCGCCGCGGCCCGGGCGCCACCGAGTCGACCGTCCTCGGCCCCTTCCACATGACCGAATCCCCGGTTCGTGAACTCGGCGCGGACATCGACCTGGTGGGCACCGGCGAACCGTGCGTGGTCAGCGGCCGGGTGCTCTCCCAGGACGGCACACCGCTGCCCGGCGCGATCCTCGACGTGTGGCAGGCCGACGCGGACGGCTTCTATGACGTGCAACGACCGGACGTCCAGCCGCCGGGCAACGGCCGCGGCCTCTTCACGACGGACGCGGCAGGCCGCTTCTGGTTCCGCACCTGCGTACCGAGCCCGTATCCCATCCCGACCGACGGCCCGGTCGGCGATCTGCTCCGCGCCACCGGCCGGCACCCCTACCGCCCCGCGCACATCCACTTCATCGCCACCGCCGAGGGCCACACCCCCGTCACCACACACATCTTCGTGGCGGGCAGCGACTACCTCGACTCGGACGCGGTCTTCGCGGTGAAAAGCAGCCTGGTCCAGGACTTCACCGAGACCGACGACCCCTCCCTGGCACGGGAGTTCGGCATCCCGAACCCCTTCCGGCACGCCCGCTTCGACCTCGTACTCACCCCGGGGCCCGCCGCATGAACTTCTCGTACGAAGCCCAGCCCATGCGGGTCGTCTTCCGGCCCGGCGCCTCCGTGACCGCCACGGCGGATGAGGTCCGACGGCTCGGCCTGCGGCGGGTGTTGGTGGTGTCCGGCGCTCGCGGCGCGGACACCGCGCGGGCGGTCGCGGACTCGCTCGGCCCGTTGAGCGCCGGACTGCACGCCGAGGCCCGGATGCACGTCCCGGTCGAGGTCGCCGACCGGGCCGTCGCAGTGGCGCGCGCCGCCGACGCCGACGGCTGTGTCTCGGTCGGCGGCGGTTCGGCGATCGGCCTCGGCAAGGCGATCGCCCTGCGCACCGGCCTGCCGCTGATCGCCGTGCCCTCCACGTACTCCGGCTCCGAGATGACCCCCGTGTGGGGCCTCACCGAACACGGCGCGAAGCGCACCGGCCGCGACCCGTCGGTTCTCCCGCGCAGTGTGGTGTACGACCCCGAGCTCACCCTCTCCATGCCCGTACCCCTCTCCGTCACCAGCGGCATCAACGCCGTCGCGCACGCCGTCGAGGCGCTGTACGCCCCCGACACCTCACCCCTCGTCGCGCTGATGGCCGAGGAGGGCGTACGCGCGATGACCTCGGCACTCCCGGAGGTCGCCGCCGAACCGGAAGCCCTGGAGGCGCGCGGCCGTGCCCTCTACGGAGCCTGGCTCTGCGGCTCCTGCCTGGGCGCGACCACCATGGGCCTGCACCACAAGCTCTGCCACGTGCTCGGTGGCACCTTCGGCCTGCCGCACGCGGAGACGCACACGGTGGTCCTCCCGTACGCCCTCGCGTACAACGCGCCCGCCGTTCCCGAGGCGATCGCGGCGCTCGGCCGCGCCCTCGAAACCGACAACGCCCCGCACGCCCTGTGGACCCTGGCCGGACACCTCGGCGCACCCCGCTCACTTGCCCAACTCGGCCTGGCCGAGGCCGACTTGAAGGTTGCGGCCGAGCAGACCGCAGGGCAGTCGTACGCCAACCCGCGCGAGGTCACGGCGGAGGGCGCGCTGGCCGTACTGAGGGCGGCGTACGCGGGGGAAGTCCCTCATGTCGGTTTCCCGGAGTAGCCGCAGCGCCCCGTAAGGGGCGCGGGGCACCGTGCCTCCGGCGGAGCGCTTAGCGTGTTCGGGTCACCGCCATCGCCCGGCCGGTGAACCCATCGACCACGGCCTGGAGGCAGTCCGCTCATGACCGCGACCGACAGCCGGATCCGTGAACTGATCGTCACGCCGATCGCGTTCCGCGACCCGCCACTCCTCAACTCCAGCGGGGTGCACGAGCACCTCGCCCTGCGCGTGATCCTGCAACTCGTCCTGGCGGACGGCACGGTGGGACTCGGTGAGTCGACCGGCGGCGACGTACGCGTCGAACGCCTGCGGGCCGCCGCGCAGACGGTCGTCGGCATGGACGTCTTCGACACCACGGCCGTCTCCGCCGCGATCGACGCCGCCCTGCAGCCCACCGTGCCCAGCTCCCACGAGCGGGGCTGGACCACCTCCGCCGTGGAGGTCGCCTGCCTCGACGCGCAGGGCAAGCTCCTCGGGCGCTCCGTCAGCGACCTGCTGGGCGGCACGGTCCGCGACCGGGTGCCCTTCGCCGCGTACCTCTTCTACAAGTGGGCCGGACACCCGGCGCTCGACGGCAACCCGGCCGTCGGCGACGACTGGGGCGAGGCCCTCGACCCGGCGGGCATCGTCGAGCAGGCCCGGCTGATGCAACAGCGGTACGGCTTCCGCTCGTTCAAGCTCAAGGGCGGGGTGTTCCCGCCCGACGAGGAGATCGCCGCGATGAGGGCACTGGCCGAGGCCTTTCCCGGCCGGCCCCTGCGTCTCGATCCCAACACGGCCTGGACGGTGAAGACTTCGCGGTACGTGGCACGCGAACTGGACGGCGTACTGGAGTACCTGGAGGATCCCACCCCCACCATCGCCGGTATGGCCGAGGTCGCGAAGACCTCACCCATGCCGCTGGCCACCAACATGTGCGTGATCGCCTGGGAGCACCTGCGGCCGGCCGTCGAGCAGAACGCGATCCAGGTCCTCCTCACCGACCACCACTACTGGGGCGGACTGCGCCGCACCCGTGAACTCGCCGCCGTCTGCGAGGCGTTCGGAATCGGCCTGTCCATGCACTCCAACTCCCACCTCGGTATCAGCCTCGCCGCCATGACCCACGTGGCCGCCGCGATCCCGAACCTCGACACCTCCTGCGACACCCACTACCCGTGGAACTCCGCGGACGACGTGGTCGTACCCGGCGCCCTCGAACTGCGCGACGGCGCGGTCAGGGTCCCCACGGGACCCGGTCTCGGTGTCGAGCTCGACCACGACGCCCTGGAGCGGCTCCACCGGCTCTACCTCGACTCGGGCATGAAGGCCCGCGACGACACCGGTTACATGCGGCGCGTCCACCCGGAGTACGAGGGCAAGCTCCCTCGGTGGTGACACGGAAGGCCGCAACGTTGTGGCGGCAGGGGCGCCCGTGAAGCCATGTGGCACGGGCGTCCGCAAAACTATCGAAACAGAAAGCGCTGTCATGCGTCTCGACAACCGTTTGCACCCGCCTCATTCTTCAATCAGGTTGTGGCATGAGCGCGACAGGAGACCTCCATGATCAAGCGCAGATCGCTGCTGGCGGCGGCGGGCGGCACGCTGCTGGGCAGCGCGTTGGCGACGGGCACGGCTCGCGCCGACGCGACCGTCGCGGTCAACCCCGGTACCAGCTACGGGCGTTGGGAGGGATGGGGCACCTCGCTCGCGTGGTGGGCCAACGTGTTCGGCGCGCGTGACGACTTCGCCGACATCTTCTTCACCACCAAGAACGTCGCGTACGGCGGCAGGACGCTGCCGGGCCTGGGCATGAACATCGCCCGCTACAACCTGGGCGCGTGCAGCTGGAACAGCGTGGAGGGCCAGAGCATGGTCGCCTCGCCCAACATCCCGGCCTTCAAGCAGATCGAGGGCTTCTGGCAGGACTGGAACAACGAGGACCCCGCGTCCTCGGCCTGGGACTGGACGGCCGACGCGAACCAGCGCGCCGCCCTGGGCAAGGCGACCCAACGAGGCGCTGTCACCGAGCTGTTCGCCAACTCGCCCATGTGGTGGATGTGCCTCAACCACAACCCGTCGGGCGCGTCCGGCGGCGGCAACAACCTCCAGTCCTGGAACTACCGCCAGCACGCCTCCCACCTGGCCGCCGTCGCCCTGCGCGCGAAGAACAACTGGGGCGTGAACTTCGCGACCGTCGACCCCTTCAACGAGCCCTCATCCAGCTGGTGGACGGCCACCGGCACGCAGGAGGGCTGCCACATGGACGCCTCCGTCCAGGCGGCCGTACTCCCGTACATGCGCAGCGAACTCGACAAGCGCGGTCTGTCCGGCATCAGGATCTCCGCGTCCGACGAGACGAGCTACGACCTGGCCCGCACGACCTGGAACTCCTTCGGGGCGTCGACGAAGGCGCTGGTCAGCCAGTTCAACGTGCACGGCTACCAGGGCTCCGGCGGCCGCCGCGACCTCCTCTACACGGACGTCGTGACGACAGCGGGCAAGAAGCTCTGGAACTCGGAGACCGGCGACAAGGACGCCACCGGCCTCACCATGGCGAGCAACCTGTGCCTGGACTTCCGCTGGCTGCACCCGACCGCCTGGGTCTACTGGCAGGTGATGGACCCGTCCACCGGCTGGGCGATGATCGCGTACGACGCGAGCAGCCTGCAGCCGACCACCGTGCAGACCAAGTACTACGTGATGGCCCAGTTCAGCCGTCACATCCGTCCCGGGATGACCATCCTCGACACCGGCGTCGGCTACGCGGTCGCGGCTCATGACGCCGCGCAGCGGCGCCTGGTCATCGTGGCCGTCAACTCCGGTGCCGCCCAGACGCTCACCTTCGACCTGTCCCGCTTCGGCCAGGTCACCGGGGGCACGGGCGGGCTCGTACGGCGCTGGAGCACCGCGACCTCCGGCGGCGGCGACCTCTACACCGCGCGCACGGACATCCGGCTGAACGGCAAGAGCCTGAGTGTGCCCTTCGGCGCCGCGTCGGTGCAGACCTTCGAGATCGACGGCGTGACCGTCTGACCGCCGCACGACCGCGTACAACCCCAGTTACGACCGGGACGTCGCCGCGGCCGGACCCATTTGCGGGTCCGGCCGCGACTGCGTCATCCGGCCACCGGCGTCCCCGTGACCTTCAGGCCGCGCAGCCGACCGGTGTTGTCGAACGAGCCGAAGCCGACCCGGCCGGAGGAGAGCGTGGTGTCGACGGCGGTCATCAGGGGCCGTTTCGAGCCGTCGACATAGACCGCGATCTCACCGGTTCCGGGGCAGTGCACCACCCGCACCTGATGCCAGGCGGTGTCGGTGATGGCCGGCGGAGCGCCCGTGGTGCCGTTCCACTGGTCCTCGATCCGCAGCCGGTCGGCGTCGTTCACGACGAAGATCCCGTTGTGCGGATAGATGGTGTTGTCCGTCGACAGGTGCGCGTAATAGAACTTCGTGTCGGACTGGTACCCGAAGACGATGATCACGTCCCGGTTGGTGATCTCCACGGGGGTGTCGATACGGACCTCCGCGTCGATCCGTACGGGGCCGAAGGCCGCGGGTCCCGCGGTGAGCACGGCGTACTCGAAGGGTCGCCTGGGACCGGGACGGGCGACTCCGGCCTCGGCGAGGATCGCCTCACGGCCCGGGAACCGCCACTTGGACGGGGTGACCGGGGACCAGTTCCGTCCGGCCATGACGTCGGTGACCTTGACTCCGCCGGTGTCGCAGGAGGCGAACTGCCGGGTCCCGGTGACCTTCCAGATCTTGCCGTTGGCCTTGGAGAGCAGATAGAGCCCCCCGTCGGCGTCCCGCCCGAAGCGGAGGTCGACTCGGCTGTCCCCGGCCAGGTCCTGCATGGTCACTCGGGCGCCGCTCGCGTCGTACAGCATGAGTTCGTACAGCTTGGCCAGTTCCTTGTCGCCCCGCCGCATGTCCTTGGCGTCGGCGAAGAGGAGCCGGCCGTCGACGAGGTCGCCGAAGATGTACTTGCCGCGCAGCTCGGGCAGGTCGCGGCCACGGTGGACGAAGCCGCCGACGATGGCCCGGCCGACGTCGGAGGTGCAGTTCCAGTCGGCGGGCGGGTCGTGGTCGTAGGCGGCGACGGGGTACGTGTATCCGTACTGCTCGTCGTCCGCGGGCAGCGGCAGGATCTTGGCGCAGGGGTCGGTGGCCGTCTTGTCGAAAACGAAGGCGCCTTCGCGTTCGCTCCAGCCGAGATTGTCGCCGGCCCTCACCTCGTAGACGGCCTCTATGGCGTGCTCACCTATATGGCCGAGATACATGGCGTGGCGGCCACCGGGGTCCCAGCTGAAGCGGTGCGGGTCCCGCATGCCGTACGCGTAGATCTCGCCGAGCGCGCCGGGGGTGCCGGTGAAGGGGTTGCCGGGCGGGATGCCGTACTTGCCGTTGGCGCTGTCACGGCCCCGCGGGTCGATGCGCAGGATCTTGCCGTGCGGCAGGGCAAGGCTCTGCGGCTCGGTGTTCCTGGCGCCCTGGCCGCCGTCGCCGACGGCGAGGTAGAGCAGCCCGTAGTCCTTGTCGTGGGGCCGGGCGGTGGGGTTGAAGTCGATCTGCTGGATGCCGTGGACCCGGCCCGCGAAGCCGATGCGGAGGATCTCCCGGCGGGTGCCCCGGAAGGTGTCGGCGGAGGGGTCGTCGGCCGTCCACTCGGTGACGACGCCGTGGTACGCCGTAGTGGCCGCCTGCCGCATGTCGGGTACGGCGGTGGTGGCCGAGGCCAGCTCGGTGTGGACGGTGTAGAAGCGGCCGTTCCGCTTGAACCCGGGGTCGAAGGTGACGAACCCGAAGCCCTGGCCGAGGCCCTGGCTGGCGAAGAACGCGGGGGCGAAGGTGCCGGCGATGTCGAGATAGACGCGCGGGGTGCCGTCCTCGACGAGATAGAGCTTGCCGTTGAGGTCCGGGACGGCCATCCGGCCCGAGCGGTCGGGCAGTTCGCTCAGGTGGTTGATGCGGGCGTGCCGCATCAGCCGTGGATCGGTGACCGGCCCGGGCGGCGGCTCGGTCTTGGGGAACTGGGCGTACTCCTCGACGGTCAGCCCGATGTCGGAGGCGGCCGGCCGTTCCGGGATCGGGTCGGTGACGGGTTCGGCGGCGTGGGCGGTGGCGGCGGGTAAGGCGACGAGGACGGACAGCAGTAGGGCGAGGACGAGTAGCGGGGTCAGCAGGAAGGGGCGGGGTCTACCGCCGGGGGATCCGGTCATGGCTGTCACTCCTCTGTTGCTCTGTTCTTGACCAGTTGGTACTGCGCCCGTACGAGCGCGGGGTCCACCGCCCGGTCGAGGAACATCAGGCTGTCCATGCGGCAGTTGCAGAGGTTCGCAACTGCTCGCCGTATAACGCGTGTTGGGGTGGTTTAGCTCGATCGTGTGATGGTCGACTTCCCAGCTTGCGGTGTGTTGCAGGGGTCGGGGTAACGTGGGCGATGCGATTTGGGACGCCGGGTGCGGTGCCAGCGTGCGGGGCCCCTGCTCCACCAGAGAGATGGTTCAGGGCCTCCCCGTCGCCTCTGGCCGCACCCACTTGGCCAGGTCGTCAGGGACTCCGCCCTCCCGGGGCCGGACCACGGACAGGATCCGTGTCGCCGCTCGGTTGCGAAAGCGGACGACCAGTGCGCCCAAGACCGTTCGGGGCGTGCCGGTGTGCGGGCTCACTCCCGTCCACTGCCCAGGAACGGTTGGTCTCCCGGGTGTTTAGCGGGAAGTAGCTGTCGACCTTGATGCTTCGTGGGTCGGTGGCAGAGGTGCGGTGTGCCCCTGGGCCCGAGAGGCCCCAGGGGCGCCGGACCGCGTTGAAGGCGTTCAGCGTCGGCACACCGGAGGCGGAGTACACGCCCGCCTTCCAGTCGTCGTTGCCCGCCGTCTCCTGGCCGACCTGCTTGACCTGGAGGGAGGCCCGGCTGCCCCGGTGCGCCCCGTCCGCCGTACGCATCCGCGCGCCGCCGTTGACGAGGTCGATGTCGGTGCCGGAGAAGCCCCGGTCGCGCTCCCGTGCCGGGTTGCCGGGGACGGGGTGCTCGAAGTCGTAGTGGGCGGCGAGGTGTCGCTTGAGTCCGGGATGCACGGCGGGCGGCGGCCGACCGTCGCCGCGTGCCCCGGCCGGGGCCGCCGCCGGAGTCGCCCCGGCCGGGGCCGCCGCCAGAGTCGTGAGGGCTGTCAGGAGGACGGCGAGCGCCGCCCCCGCGTACCGTCTGCGCTTGACCATGTCGCTCGCTCCTTTGCGAGGCGTGTCACGCCACAGCTGCTTTTGATGGTCACCGTTTGGGCGCGGCCGGTGGCTGCGCCGGCCTGCCGCCGAGGTAGAGCTCGCCCAGTTGCGGATCGGCCAGCAACTCACGTGCCGGACCCGAGACATGGACCCGTCCGAGATCGAGTACGCAGCCGATGTCCGCGGTCTCCAGGGCACGCCTGGCGTTCTGCTCGACCAGCAGGACGGCCGTGCCCGCCTCCCGCATCCGCACGATCTGTTCGAAGACGACGCCCGTCGTCTTCGGGTCGAGCCCCATGGACGGCTCGTCGAGCAGCACCACCCGGGGCCGGACCATCAGCGAGCGGGCGAACTCCACCTGCTTCTGCTGTCCGCCGGAGAGCAGCCCGGCCAGACTCGTCCAGCGTTCGGCGACGAGCGGGAAGAGGTCGCGTACGAAGTCGGCACGCTCGGCGACGGCCGCCTTGTCCTTGATCGTGTAGCCGCCGAGCAGCACGTTCTCGGCGACCGTCATCTCCCGGAAGACGCTGTGTCCTTGGAGGACATGGGCGACTCCGGCGGCCAGCATCCGCTGCGGGCCGCGGCCGGTGACGTCCTTGCCGTCGACCAGGACCCGTCCCGAACGCGGGGCCAGCAGCCCGCTGGCGACCTTCAGGACCGTCGACTTGCCCGCCCCGTTGGGACCGACGAGGCAGACGATCGAGCCGGCCGGCACCTGAACGGTCAGCCCGCGCAGCACGAGGGCCGCCCGGCCGTACCCGGCCTGGATGTCGTCGAGTTCCAGCAGGAAGCCGGAAGGGGAGTCAGACGCCAAGGTAGGCCCCCAGGACTCGTTCGTCGGACTGGATGACCGAGGGCGGGCCTTCCGCGATGGGCCGGCCGCGGTCGAAGACCACGATGTGGTCGCTGAGCGACATGACCAGGTCCATGTTGTGCTCGACGATCAGGAACGTCCGCCCCTCGGCGTTGAGTTCGCGCACCAGGTCGCAGATCCGGTCGATCAGCGCGGGGTTGACCCCGCCCGCCGGCTCGTCGAGGAGGATCAGCTCGGGCTCGCTCATCAGGACGCCCGCGAGTTCCAGCAGCTTCTGCTGCCCCCAGGACAGGTTCCGCGCCTCCGCCCGCTCCAGGTGCTCGATGCCCATACGGGTAAGCCAGTACCGGGCCCGCTCCGTCTCCTCCCGCTTGCGGGCACCCGCGAGTTGGGCCAGCAGATTCGGCGGGCGTACGGCGACGAGCAGGTTGTCCAGCACCGTCATCCGGGGGAAGACACGGCAGAGTTGGAAGGAGCGCCCGATGCCGGCCCGGGCGATCCGGTGCGGCGGCTTGGCCGTGATGTCCCGGCCGCGGTACGTCGTACGGCCCGCGTCGGGCCGGATCATGCCGGTGACGCAGTTGAAGAAGGTGGTCTTGCCGGAACCGTTCGGTCCGATCAGGGCGTTGACCCTGCCGTGCCGGAAGGACACCGTGGCGTCGTCCAGGGCGGTGACTCCGCCGAAGGCCTTGGTGAGCCCGACGGTCGCCAGACCGTGCTCCTTCCCCTCCTCCTGCCCCTGCCCCTGCTCGTTCTCCTTCGCGCTCATTGCTTCACCTCCCGCTTCTGTCCCGGTGATCCCGGTGCGGGCTCCGCCCCGCCCTGCCCGCGTTCCTCGCGCAGTTCGGCGGCGGTGACCTCGCGGATGGAGGTCTCGCCGGTCTTGAACACGCGGGCGATCAGGCCGGTGGCGGCCGGGATGACGCCGTCCGGCATGAACATCACGACGACGCCGAGCAGCAGCCCCGCGAAGACCAGGTGCAGCGGGGTGTCCCCGTACTCGAGCTTGGAGTACTCGAGCCCGTACCCGACGATCACGGCCCCGAGCAGCGGCCCGTACAGATGGCGCACGCCGCCGAGGAGCGCCATCAGCACCATGTAGGCACCGCTCAGGATCGAGAACTGGAAGACGGGGTCGAGGTCGCCGAACCACAGTCCGTAGAGCCCGCCGGCCAGCGCGGTGAAGGTCGCGGAGACCACGAAGACGACGAGTTTGTACGTGTAGGTGGGGGTGCCGAGGGACTGGGCCTTGTCCTCGTCCTCGCGGATCGCCTTCAGCCCCATGCCGAACCGGGACCGGTCGATGATCCACCAGGTCAGCAGCGCCACCGCGAGCAGCGCCAGGAACAGGAAGTAGAACACCTCGTGGTGCTCGGAGCGCAGCATGCCGGGGAACGGTCTCGGCACCACCAGGCCTCGGGAGCCGCCGGTGAACGAGGACCAGCTCTGGAAGACCAGCAGCATGATCAGCACCAGGGCGATCGAGACGATGACGAAGGACGCGCCGCGCACGCGTAGGGCGGCGTAGCCGACGGGGACGGCGAGCACGGCCACCAGGGCCGCGGAGACGAAGAGCGCGGCGAAGGATGGCAGGTCGGCCTTGGTGACCAGGAGGGCTGTCGTGTAGGCGCCGAGTCCGGCGAAGGCGCCGTGGCCGAGGGAGATGTAGCCGGTGAAGCCGCCAACGAAGTTCCAGGAGGTGGAGAGCACGGCGTAGTTGACGATGGCGATGCCCACGGTCAGCTCGTACGGGCTCGGGGCCATGGACGGGAAGGACAGCGCGACGGCGACCACGGCCGCCATGGCTCCGAGCTGAAGGGCCAGGCGCCACGGGCTTCGGCTTCTGCGTTCAGAATCTCTGGGCAAGCCGACCCCCGAAGAATCCCTGCGGCCGGACGGCCAAGGTGGCGAAGAGCGCGACGTAGAAGACCGTCTGCGCCCAGGTCGTGCTGAGTTCCAGCTGGAGCAGGCTCTGTGTCATGCCGAGGGCCATGGCGGCGATCGCCGCGCCCGGCACGCTGCCGAGGCCGCCGACGACGATGATCGCCATCAACGGGCCGATCCAGTGCCAGTGCAGCGACGGGTAGATGGTGGTGTCGAGCGCGAGTGCCGTACCGCCGACCGCCGCCGTGGCGAGGCCGAGTCCGAAGCCGTACCCGGCGATCCGGTCGGTGTCGATGCCGAGCAGTGCGGCGGCCTCCCGGTGCTGGATCGTGGCACGCAGCGCCTGGCCGAACCTGCTGTGCTTCATCAGCAGATACAGCCCGAGCAGGGCGGCCGCGGCCATGCCGAACGCGATGAGCTTGACCACCGCGATCCGGGCCCCGAAGAACTCCAGGCTCGCGGAGCTGTAGCCGAGCCGGATACGGCGCTGGGTGCCGGAGAACGCGTACCCGAGGAGCCCTTCGATGACGAGGGCGATGGAGAAGGTCAGCAGCACCGACATCATGGTCAGCGTCGCCGGGCGCAGCCGGGTGAGGAGCAGCCGCTGCATGGCCACGCCCGCGGCGAAGAACAGCGGCACGGTGACGAGGAGGGTGAGAAGCGGGTCGATGCCGGTTTCCCGGTGGGCGTACCAGGCGAGGTAGGCGGCGAGGATCAGAAAGGCGGAGTGGGCGATCATCACGACGCGCATGACGCCGAAGTAGAGCGTCAGGCCCGCCGCCAGGAGGGCGTAGAGCCCTCCCAGCAGCACACCGAGGACGATGCTCTGGAAGACGAGACTCGCGGAGGGCACTCAGGCATCACCACTTCGGCTTCGGGTGGACCAGATCGGCTTCCTTCTGTTCCTCGGGCAGCACGATCTGGATCTCGCCGTCGACCCACTGCTGGATCATGTGCGCGCTCTGCGGGCGGCCCTTGTCGTCCCACTTCAGAGGGCCGACCACGGTCTCCACCTCGTTCTCGCGCAGCCAGTCGATGAGCTTGCTCTGGCACTCCTCGTCCTGGGAGGCGCACTCGGCGGCCTCGACGGCCGCGGCGACGACCTGTCCCGTCGTGTACGCGTTGGCCTCGTCCTCCTCCGGGGCCTTGCCGAACTGCTCGGTGTACTTCTCGACGAACTCCTTGTTGCTCGGATAGTCCGCCTGCTGCGTGTATCCGGTGGGCGCGAGGATGCCCTCGGTCTTGTTGCCGATGGCCTTGGCGAACTCCGGTTCCGTGGGAGCGGTGGAGAAGGCCGCCATCTTCGGCTGGTAGTTCAGCTGTTGCAGGGCGACGATCAGGTTCACGCCGTCCTGGTACTGCGAGCCGCCCACCACCATGTCGGCCTTGGAGGAGGCGATCTTCGCGGCGATGGAGCCGAAGTCGGTGGTGTTGGGCGGGTAGACCTCGTCGACGACGGTCTTGATACCGCCCTTCTCCAGCTTGTCCTTGAGCCCGTACGCCGTTCCCTGGGCGAACGGGTCGTCCATCGCCGCGTACGCCACGGTCTTGGGCCGCTCGGCCTCGGGCAGGGCCAGGATGTGGTCGGCGAGATGGTTGTAGTGGTCGTTGGCGACGGCCGGTGCCGCGTAGAAGAGGTTCTTGAACCCCTGGGTGAAGACTTCCGGCGCCGCGCCCGCGGGCTCGACGAAGAGCAGGCCGTACTCCTCCGCCACCCGGGCCGAGGGCACCACGAGCCGGGTGGAGAACGGGCCGAAGACCAGGTCGACCTGGTCCCTGCCGATCAGCTGCTCGTAGTCGGAGACCACCCGGTCGGCATTCGACTGGTCGTCGAGGATCTTCAACTCGACCTTGCGGCCGAGCAGTCCGCCCTTGTCGTTGACGATCTTCGCCCAGGCCTTGTAGCCGCGCTCCACGCCCTTGCCGGGCTCCGAGAAGTCCCCGGTGAGCGGGAGCGAGACACCGATGGTGATGGGATCGTCGGGCGAGTCCTCCGAACCGCCCCCCGAGCCGCAGCCGCTGGCCGCGAGTGCCGTGGCGGACGCGAGGGCGGCAACTCTCCATGACAGGCGCTTTGTTGTGCTCATCGCTGGACTCCCCTGTCCGCAGGCACTCTCCGCCGTTCGAAAGCGCTTTCGCGAGCGCTTGCGTACCATGTAATCCGCGTCACAGGAGCTGGACAACCGTCGTGCAAGTACCAGTTCGGAAAGCCCCGTTCAGAGGCGGTGACGGATATGCCGAGGCCCCGCTCACGATTACGGCTCGCCGATGTGGCCGAGCGCGCGGGCGTATCACTGACCACCGCCTCCCGGGCGCTCGCCGGACGGGACGGGGTGCGCGAGGAGGTGGCCGAGCGGGTCCGCCGCATCTCGCGGGAGCTCGGCTATGTCGCCAATCCGCATGCGCGCACCCTGGCGGGCGGCACGGCGTCGACGGTGGGGCTGATCGTCCATCAGATCGACGACCCCTACTTCTCGGAGATCGCGGGCGGGGTCGTCCAGGTCGCGGGGGAACGCAACCTGATCGTCCAGATCTGCCACTCCGGCCGGAATCCGCGGAACGAGCTGCGCCAGGTCCGGCATCTGGTCGCCCAGCGCGTGGGCGTCATCATCATCGCGGGCTCCGGATACGTCGACCCCCGTATGGAGGCCGAGGCCAAGGCCGAACTGTCCGTCTTCCAGGACACCGGCGGCCGGCTCGCCGTGATCGGCCGGCACTTCCTCAACGCCGACGCGGTGCGCCCCGACAACAAGGGGGGCGCCGAGACCATCACCGGTCATCTGCTGTCCCTCGGACACCGCCGGATCGCGGTGGCGGCCGGGGACCTGCTCCTGTCCACCGTCGCCGACCGGCTCGCGGGGGTGGTCGCCGCGCTGGAGCGGGCCGGGCTGTCCTCGCCCGAACTTCCCGTCGCGCAGGCCGAGTTCACCCGCGACGGCGGCCGCGTCGCCGCCGAGCGGATTCTGCGCGACCACCCGGACACCACCGCGATCGTCGCCCTCAACGACGCCATGGCCATCGGTGTCCTCTCCGCGCTCCGCGCCCACCGCGTACCGGTCCCGCACCGGATGTCGGTCGCCGGCTTCGACGACGTGTCCTTCGCGGCGGACCTCGCCCCCGGCCTCACCACCGTGCGGCTGCCCCTCGCCGAGATGGGCCGCCAGGCCCTCTCCATGGCCCTCAGGCCGCCTGCGGCCCGGCCCCGTCGGAAGTCCACGGGCCATGCGTTGGTGGTACGCGACTCCACCGGCCCGGCGCCGTCGCAGTGAGACCGAGGGCAGCGCCGCTCCTCGGGCAGCCGCCGCGGGCCGCCCACCTGCGCCGTCGTACGCGTCGGGGCACTGACCCGTAAGCCGGGGCACTGTCTCGTAATGAGACACCCACGCCGTCGCGGGCTGGACCAAGATCATGAATGGCTCACGTCCCGGCTCACGTGCCCCGTGCCCGCGGCCCGCGGAGCTTCCGGGGACGGCGCCCACAGCCGGGCGGTCGCCGACCGGTTCCCAGGAGGCGGCGTGCGAGGGCGTCGAGCCGTGGACAGCATTCGAACAGAGAAGACAGGTGAACATCATGGCCCTCGGACTGCTCCGGCGTCGGCGTTCCAGGGGCGCCTCCGCCGCCGCGGCGGGCCTCACGCTCCCGCTGCCGCCCGGCGCGGGCGCGCTCGGCTGCGAGGTCGTGGACCCCATGGGCCAGCCCATGGGCGGCGCCGACGTCACGGTGACCGCGCTGGACTCCCACCGTGTCGCGGCCCGCGGCACCACCGACCCGTACGGCTTCTTCATGGCCGCGCTGCCGCCGGGCGGCTACAGCATGATGATCATGGCCGAGGGCCTCTCCCCGGCCCGCGAGACCATCGACGTCCTCGCCGGCACGACCCTCCCCCCTCAGCGCATCCAGCTGGAACCGGCCCGCCTGCTCGAACTCCCGCCGCCCGGCACCTGGCTCTTCGACCCGCCCCACACCGCGATCCGCTTCATCGCCAAGCACGTCGGCATGGCCAACGTCCACGGCCGCTTCGAACGCTTCGAGGGCGGCATCCGGGTCGCCCAGGACATAGCGGAATCCCATGTGTCCGTACGCATCGACGCGTCGAGCATCACCACCGGCAACACGACGCGCGACAACCACCTGCGCTCCGGCGACTTCCTGGACGTCGAGCGCTACCCGCACATCGACTTCACGAGCACGCGCTTCGCCTACCGCGGCGGCTCCAAGTGGACGCTGCAGGGCACGCTCACGATGCACGGCGTCAGCCGTACGGTCGCCCTGGACACGACGTACCTCGGCACGGTGAACGGCGGCTACGGCCAGGAACTCCGCTGCGCGGCCCTGGCAAAGGCCGAGTTGCACCGCGAGGACTACACGCTCAACTGGCGGTCGATGCTGGCGCGCGGCATCGCGGTGGTCGGCCCGACCGTCCAACTGGAGCTGGACGTCCAGGCGATGTACCGCACGCACGACACACCCACCCCGCCGAAGTAGCGGACCGCCGCGCGGCGGGCCCGGTCCGCACATTCCTCGGGCAGGAACGGACGGTCGGACACGCCGAGTTCGGTGAGGGGGCCGGGTACCTGGTTGGCCGGTCTTGGGTGGCCCGTTGGGCCCGGGCGAGCGGCCTCGAGCCGGGTGCGGTCAGTCCTTTCCGGTGAGCAGGCGCTGGGGATTGGCGATGCGGAAGGCGTACGCGGCGGCTCCGCCCAGGCCGAAGCCGGGCTGTTGCGGCGGCTCGGCGTAGGGCCGGTCCGAGCCCTGGACGACGACGTCGGTGCCGAGGACGCGGACGACCGCGTCGACGGCGCGCGGACCGTACGAGGACGTCTCGACGAACACGTCAGGATCGACCCCTCTCCGGGCCTCGTCCCCGGCACGGGCGGCGAGGCGTTCCCCGTGCAGCGGGGCGAGCCCGGCCAGCAGCGCGAAGCACACCCGCAGCCGCGGATGGCGGGCCCGGCCGAACGCCCGGAAGGCGAACCAGGCGGAGTGCATCTGCTGCACGTACGGCACCATCGCGGGCCACCAGCCGGGGCCCGGGGACGCGCAGGCCGCCGGCCCCGGGTGGACGAACAGCGGGAGGTCACGTGCTTCGAGGAGGTCCAGCAGCGGGGCGCACCGCGCGTAACCGTCGGCGTCGGCCAGGGCGTTCGCCGGGAGCTGCAGACCGGCGAACCCCCGGTCGAGGTCCCTGCCCGTCGCGTCGGCGTCGATGTCCCGGACGCAGGCGGCGGCCCACGCTCCGAACGGCTCGGGCAGTCCGGCCGAGTCCTCGTGGTAGGCGTCGAGCAGCGGCCGCGCCTCGGTGGACGGCAGCCACTCCACGCCGAGCGGGGAGGACAGCGAGACGAGCGCCCGGCCGAGGCCGTCGGTGGCGGCCAGTTCGGCACGCCCGGCGACGTCGTGTTCGGCGGGCGGGACCTCGTACGGTGGCTCACCGGCGGTGTGCAGCGTCCATCCGTCCAGGTACGGCGGTTCGTCGCGCGCCCGCAGGGCCGCCACGAACGAGCGGCTCCACAGATGCTGGTGTACGTCGACGTTGGTCACGAAGCTCCCTCTGTTATGGCGCACAGTGCGCTTCGTACCTCGTCGGACCCCAGGACGTCGAGGCTCACCCGGTCCACGTCCACTCCGCAGGGCCGGTCGTCGTCCAGGGCCGGGACGAGCTCGCGGATCGCGCGGTGCAGGAGCCCGGGACCCCGCCCCAGGACGGACGGTGCGGCCAGGTCCACCGCCTGCGCGGCGGCCACGGCCTCCACGGCGAACAGTTGCCGCAGCCGGACCAGCATCGTCGACAGCCGTCGTGCCCCGAGCGCCGCGTTGGTCGAGTCGTCCTCGACGGCGTCCGCGCCGTGTCGCGGGTCGGTGCACACCGGCGCGGACAGGGCGCGGATCTCGGCGACGAGCGCCTGCGCCGTCTTGGCCAGCGGGGCGAAGCCCGACCGCTCCGGACCGTACGGCGAGAGGTTCGCGGGCAGTCCGCTGACGGCCGGGTCGAGCAGCCGCCGCATGCGCTCGGCGGAGACCGCCGCCGTCTGTGTCAGGGCCAGCGCGAGGGTGTCGAAGGCGAGGGCCAGGGCCGGGGTGTGGAAGTTGCCGGACGAGAGGATCTCGCCGGTGTCGGCCAGCACCACCGGGTTGTCGCCGCAGCCGTTGAGCTCGGGTTCCAGCGCGGCGCCGGCGAAGTCCAGAGCGGCGTGCAGCGCGCCGTGCACCTGGGCCGCACAGCGCAGGCTCAGGGGGTCCTGGACTCGCCGCGCGTGTCCGGGGGCCGTGAGGTCACCGCCGGCCAGGAGCGCGAGCAGTTCGCCCGCCGCCCGGGACTGCCCGGGTGCCGGGCGCAGACCCAGCACGCGGGCGTCGAGCGGGCTGGTGTTCGCCCGGAAGCCCTCGAACGTGAGCGCCGTGACCGCCTGGGCCAGCGTGCGGACGGCGGCCGCCTCATGGAGGGCGAGGGCGCCCTGGCCGGCCGCCAACGGGCTTGCGCTGCAAAGCACATGCCCGTCCTTCGGGCCCAGCTCGGCGGGGGTCAGCCCGGCCCGCCGCAGCGCCTCCGCACCGTCGAGGACCTCACCGGAGAATTCGGCGCTGCCCTCGCCGATGACCACCAGACCGGCATGGGCCATCTGGCACAGGTCGGAGGCCCCGATCGACCCCACCTCCGGGATCACCGGATGCACCCGCGAGTTGAGCATGCCGACGAGCAGCCGCGGGATCTCCGGCCGCACTCCGCTCCCGCCGCCCGCGATGCCGTTGACCCGGGCGAGCAGCGCGGCGCGCACCACGGAGGTCGGCAGTGGATCGCCGACCGCGTTGGCCCGGCCCCGCACCGTACGCACGCTGAACTCCCCGAGTTCGGCACGCGGCAGCGCGTACGACGACCGGCTGCCGAGCCCCGTCGTCAGGCCGTACGTCGGCACCCCGCGGTCGACCACGTCGTCGACGACCGCGCGATCGCGCACCAGCCGGGGGAGCACCTCGTCCGCCAGGACGACCTGGGCGCCGTGCCGGGCGACGGCGACGACGTCGTCGAAGGACAGGGTGCGCCCATCGACAACCACCGTGCCGGTTGCAGAGGGTGGGGGAGCGGGGAGCGTGCCGGTCATGAGAACCGCAGCTTCTGCCCGAGGCCGCGCTCTTCGGCCTTCTTGAGCATGGCCGCGCCGAGGGCGATGTCGGAGAGGGAGAGTCCGCGGTGCCAGAACAGGGTCGTCTCGTCCGGGCGTTCACGGCCGGGCTTGTCGCCGACGACGATCTCGCACAGTTCACCGTGCAGGGTCGCCTCGCTGAGCCTGCCCGACTCGACGTGCGCGCGCAGGGCACCGAACGGCCCGGACCGGCACTGGCCCCAGTCATCGACGACGATCTTGTCCATGATGTCGGTGAGGGTGAGTTCGACCGCGCTCATCGTTCCGTACGGTACGACAAGGGCGCCCGGCGCGATCCACTCGGTCTTCAGCAGGGGCTCAGGCCGCTCCAGCCGGGACGCCTCCACGACGATGTCCGCGCCCTCGACGCAGGTCTTCCAGTCCTCGGTCACGATCACGGGCTTGCCGAGGTCGCGCTCCAGCCGCTCCGCGAAGGCCTCGCGGCTCTCCGGGCGGCGCGAGTGGACGCGAATCTCGTCGAGGTCGAAGATCCGGTCGAGCAGGCGGACGTTCCAGTACGACGTGGCGCGGGCCCCTATGTGACCGAGCACCTTGGCGTCGGGGCGGGCCAGGTGCCGTGCCCCGAGCGCGGTGAGCGCGCCGGTGCGCATCTCGGTGATGGCGGTGGCGTCGACCACGGCCACCGGCATGCCCGTACGCGGATCGAAGAGGTTGAGCAGCGCCATCTCGGAGGGCAGTCCGGACTTGTAGTTTCCGACGTAGTCGCCCACGATCTTGACTCCGGCCAGGCCGAGCGGCGCGACGTAACCACGGAGGACATTGAAGTGACCGTTGAACGCGGGATCGGGCATGAGGTGGACTCGTGGTTCGATGACCGTCTCTCCGCGGCCCTGGGCGCGCAGTCCCTGCTCGACCGCGGTCAGCACCTCGGTGTCGTCCAGGTCGAGCTGTTCGATGTCCGAGCCGTTGAGAAAGGTGAACCAAACCGGTTCCAACGTGCTCATTCCCGGCGTCCTTTCACTCACTTCGGACGAACGTAACGCCCCGTTTACAAAAGGGGATTGACTGTAATTCAGCCACGCACAACTCTGCATGACCATATGCAGTCGGGTAAGGGGCAGCCTTGATCAGATTCGACGCGGTGAGCAAAAACTATCCCAACGGCACGACAGCCGTGGACGAACTGTCCCTGGAGCTGGCCGAGGGCGGCATCACGGTCCTGGTCGGCCCCTCCGGCTGCGGCAAGACCACGACCCTGCGCATGGTCAACCGCATGGTGGAGCCGACGGCCGGCACGGTGAGTCTGCGCGGCCAGGACATCCGGGAGATCGCCGCCCCGGAGCTGCGCCGGGGCATCGGCTATGTGATCCAGCACGCCGGGCTTTTCCCGCACCGGACGGTCCTGGACAACATAGCGACCGTGCCACTGCTGCTCGGCTGGGGCAAGAAGAAGGCGCGGGCGCGGGCGGCGGAGCTGCTCGAACTGGTGGGGCTGCCGGGCGACATGGCCAAGCGCTACCCGTACCAGCTCTCCGGGGGACAGCAGCAGCGCGTCGGGGTGGCCAGGGCACTGGGCGCCGACCCGCCGGTGCTGCTGATGGACGAGCCGTTCAGCGCGGTCGACCCCATCGTCCGCGGGGAACTGCAGGCGGAGTTCATCCGGCTGCAGAAGGAGCTCCACAAGACGATCGTGTTCGTCACCCACGACATCGACGAGGCGATCAAACTCGGCGACAACATCGCGGTGTTCCGCACCGGTGGCAAGCTCGCCCAGTTCGACACCCCGGAGCGGCTGCTCGCGCATCCCGCCGACGACTTCGTGGCCGATTTCGTCGGCCATGACCGTGGCATTCGCCGGCTGTCCTTCGTCAAGGCGGCCGAGCTGCCGCTGCGCGAGGGCACGGTGCTGCCGGCGGACTCTCCCGTGGCGCGGGCCCGGGCACTGGACGAGCCCTGGGTGCTCGTCGTCGACGACGGCCGGCGGCCGCTCGGCTGGGCCGCCGTCGCCGAACTGCCGGACGGCGGCACGCTCGCGGACGCGAACCTGGCCCCGCTCGGCCATACGTTCAGCCTGGTCGGCGACTCGGCCAGGGCCGCACTCGACGCGGCGCTCCTCTCGCCGTCCCGGCTCGCGGTGGGCGTGGACGCGGAGGGCGCGGTCGTCGGGGTCGCGGACGCGTACGAACTGTCCGCCGCGATGGCCGAGGACGCGGCGGTCGGTGACGCGGCCGTCAGTGACACGGCGGTCAGCGACGAGGCCGAGGTGCGGGTAGCCAAGAGCGACGCGGGCGGTGGTGAGCGATGAGAGACGGGGAACCGCTCATACGGTGGGAGTGGATCGGCGACCATGTCGGCGAGCTGGCCGACTACACCGGTATCCATCTGCGGCTGGGGCTCCTGCCCGTGCTGTTCGGACTGATCATCTCCGTGCCCCTGGGCATGCTCTGCCACCGCTGGCGATGGATCTACCCGCCGACCCTGACCGCGGCCAACGTCCTGTACTCGATCCCCTCGCTGGCCCTGTTCATGATCTTCGTCCGCTACACGGGGCTGACCGAGCGCACGGTGATGATCCCGCTGACGCTCTACACGCTGTCGGTCCTCATCCCCAACGTGGTGGACGGTCTGGCCTCGGTCCCGGAACCGGTACGGCAGGCGGCCACCGCGATGGGATTCAGCACGGTGCGCCGCGTCGTCCAGGTCGAACTGCCCATCGCCGTACCGGTCGTCGTCGCCGGCGTACGGGTCGCCGCGGTCTCCTCCATCAGCCTCGTCGCGGTGGGACAGCTGATCGGACAGGGCGGCCTCGGCTACTACATCACCCGTGGCCTCCAGCTCGACTTCCCGACCCCGATCATCACCGCGACCGTACTGATCATGCTGCTCGCCCTCGTCACCGACGCACTGCTCGTGCTGGCCCAGCGGCTGCTCACACCCTGGGCACGCGGTAAAGGGGCGACGGCGTGAACGATCTCCTGAACCAGATCGAGCTGGTGGGCGACTGGCTGACGTCGTCCCAGCAGTGGCGCGGGGATGACGGCATTCCGCACCGGCTCCTGGAACACCTGACCTACAGCGGCCTGTCGCTGCTGTTCGCCACCCTGATCGGGCTCTCGTTCGGGCTGCTGGTCGGACACACCGGCCGCGGCGCGTTCGCGGTCGCCAGCGTGGCGAACCTCGCCCGGGCGATCCCCACCTTCGGCCTGGTCGTCCTCGTCGTCACGCTCGCCGGGCTCAGCACCACGCCCGTACTGGTCGCCCTGGTCGCGCTGGCGGTCCCGCCGATCCTCATCAACACCTTCGAGGGAGTACGCGGCGTGGATCCCGACACCAGGGACGCCGCGCGCGGGATGGGCATGACCGGCTGGGAGGTCCTGCTGAAGGTCGAGGTGCCGATGGCGCTGCCGCTGATCCTGCTCGGGCTGCGGGTCGCCGCGATCCAGGTCGTGGCCACCGCGACCGTCGCCGCGTATCCCGGTCTCGGCGGTCTGGGGCGCTTCATCGTCGACGGACTCGCCCGCAACAATTACGAACTGGTCATCGGCGGTTCGGCCGTCGTCGTCGTGCTGGCGCTCGTCGTCCAGGCCGTCTTCACCGCGCTGCGGCGCGTCATCGTCTCGCCGGGGCTGCAGCCTTCGGCGACCAGGTCATGAGTTCCGGAGCTCCTGAACGCTCCCGAGAAAGGAAACACCCATGAAAGGCATGATCCGCGGTACCGCCTTCGGCCTGATCGCCGCACTCGCGCTGACCGCCTGCGGCGGCGACAGCGACAGCGACGACAATCCGCTGACGGGCAGCAGCGGCGACAGCGGAGGAGGCAAGTCCATCGTCGTCGGCTCGGCGAACTTCCCCGAGAACCAGCTGCTCGCCGAGATCTACGCACAGGCCCTGGAGGACAAGGGCCTGAAGGTGACCCGCAAGTTCGACATCGGAGCCCGCGAGGTCTACTACGACCAGGTGGTCAAGGGCGGCATCAGCGTCTTCCCGGAGTACAACGGCGCCCTGCTGTCGGTGGCGGTCGACGAGAAGAGCACCGCCACCAGCACGGAGGACATCAACGCCGAGCTGAAGGCGAAGCTCCCGAAGTCGGTGGAGATACTCGACTCCTCCGCGGCCGAGGACAAGGACTCGGTCACGGTCACCTCCGAGGTCGCCGCCAAGTACAACCTCAAGACGCTCGCCGACCTCAAGCCCGTGGCCGGTGATATGGCGATCGGCGCCGGCTCGGAGTTCAAGACCCGCACCCAGGGCATGGTCGGCCTGAAGAAGATCTACGGTGTCGAGTTCGGGAAGTTCCAGCCGCTCGACGCGGGCGCCCAGAGCACCCTCCTGAAGCTGCTGAAGGAGGGCACGGTCCAGGCCGCCAACCTCTACACCACCGACCCGGCCATCATCGAGGACAAGCTGGTGGTCCTGGAGGACCCGAAGAACCTCTTCTCCTCGCAGAACGTCACGCCTCTCGTCTACAAGTCCGCGGTCAACGCCGAGGCCAGGGCGGCGCTCAACGCCATCTCGGCCAAGCTCACCACCGAGGACCTGCTCGAGATGATGAAGAAGCTCGTCAACGACAAGGAGGACGCCTCGGCCGTCGCCGAGGAGTGGCTGAAGCAGTCCGGTCTCGCGAGCTGACCGGGACGGCCGCCGTCGAAGCGACTGGGGATCATGGTGAGTGATGGCGAGTGATACGGACAGAGCCGGCGTCGGCGTTGCCATGCCCGACGGGACCGGTGCCTCCGCGCGGCTGCACAAGCTGTTCGAGGGCCGCCGGCTGACGCCCACGCAGCGCCGTATCGCCCACTGTCTGGTCCGGCAGACGGCGGCCGCACCCTTTCTGTCGAGCGTGGAGCTGGCCCACCTGGCCGGAGTGAGCCAGCCCTCCGTGACCCGTTTCGCGGTCGCCCTCGGCTTCGACGGATACCCGGCGCTGCGCAGACATCTGCGCGATGTCGCACCCGCCGGCCCGGCCGTGGCCGAGCTGCCGGCCAACCAGTACCAGCAGGCGGTACGGGCCGAGATCGACAACCTTCTTCACCTGGCGGCGCTGCTCGCCGACCCCGGGCCCGTGGAACGCGCGGGCCGGCTGCTCGCCGCCTCCCGGCCGCTGCCGGTGCTCGGGCTGCGCGCCTCCGCCGCCCAGGCAGGCGGCTTCGCCTACTTCGCCGCGAAGGTGCACCCGGACGTGCGCCTGCTCGACGAGGGAGGCTCGCTGCTCGCCGACCGCATCGACGCGGCCCGCCGCGCGGGCGCGAGCGCGCTCCTGTGCTTCGCGCTGCCACGCCACCCGGTCGAACTCCTCGCCGCGCTCGACCACGCCCGCGGCACGGGGCTGACCGTGGTGACGATCGCCGACGGCACGTTCGCCCCGGTGGCCGCCCACAGCGACCTGCTCCTCCCGGCCGCCGTGGGCACCGGACTGGTCTTCGACACGGTGAGCGCCCCCATGCTCCTCGGACAGGTCCTCCTGGAGGCGATGTGCGACGGCCTGCCCGACGCCCAGGCCCGCCTGGAGGAGTTCGACGCGCGGGCGGCGGCACGCGGCCTGTTCGTCGACTGAACGGCCCTGAACGGCCCTGAACGGCTCAGCTGTCGCAGCCGACGCCGTCTCCGTCCCGGTCCAGATGAGAGGCGTAGCCGGGCTCGCCGCTGTGCACAGGGGCGGCGCCCGCCGCACGCGCCTCGCTGCAGTTGGCGTAGTACACGTCCCCGCCACCTCCACCCCCATCGGAACCGCTGTCGTCGTCGGACCCGCCGCCCGCGGCCGGCTGCGCGGTGACCGTTGCCTTCACGGTCGTCGTCGCCGTGACGGTGGTGGCGGGCTCGGGTTCCGGCTCAGCGGTCTCGGTCGCGGTCGCCGTGGCGGTGACGGTGACGGTCGGCCTCGGCTTGGCGGCCGCGGGCTCGGCATCGTCTCCTCCGCCGGCACCGGCACCGATACCGATGAAGAGGCCAGACCGATCGCCGGCAGTACGTAGCGCTTGCGCGCCCACTTCGGATGCTCTGACACGAATCCCCCCAAGGCTGTGCGAGAAGCACGACCGTAAGGGGGCGGACGGGGCTCGACCTACCACATGGACAACTGGTGGCCGAATTGTGATGGAAATGTGGAGAGGTGGCTGTGGCTGATGGTGGCGAGCCCTTCCCGGCGCAGGTCGGTCACCCCGCGGATCAGTACTTGCCGCCCAACGGCACCCTTCGTGCGAGCACCCTGCGGCGGCTGATGCGCCAGCCCCCGTCGCCGGGCACGACCGTGTCCTCGTACGTCACGCTGCCGCTCGTGCCGTCCACGTTGATGCCGATCCCCTTGGACAGGGCGCGTACCCGTCCCTCGTCCAGCTCGGTGAGGACGATGTTCGTGATGTGATGGCCGACCGGATTGGCCGGGCCCAGCGCGAGCGAGGCGTCCCGGATGGCGGCGATTCCGACCAGCGGCTCCTGTCCGAGGTCGCTGATGTCATAGACGACATCGGCCGTGAACAACTCGTCCAGCCGGTCCAGTTCCCCGGCGTCGAAGAGATGGCCGTGCATCGAGAGCAGTTCGGCGATGGCCGTACGGTCCTCCGGGCCGAGCGGCATGGGCGTCCTCTCGTCGACGTACGGTAGGGTTTACCTGCGTGTTCCCGCGGAACTCCGCGGCGGGACGCATCGGGACGTGGCGCAGCTTGGTAGCGCACTTGACTGGGGGTCAAGGGGTCGCAGGTTCAAATCCTGTCGTCCCGACAGTGTGAAGGGTCTTCGCAGGTGAGAGCCTGTGGGGGCCCTTTTCGCGTCCCGAGACCAGGTGAAGGCCTGCCAGGTGCGGCCGGCTGCCCGGCGGGGCGTACAGTGCGTGCCGAACGCCGCGTCGGTGGTCGCGAGGTACGTCAACGCTCCGCCGTGCACCGCGTGTTGGTCTGCCGCGCAAGCCCCTGCTCATGGACCGTGGGAACCCATCATCATCAGCAACGTCCGATATTTCGTGCGTGGTTCGAAGTTTCGGTCCTGAAAATAGGGCCGCACCTCAACCGCGTCAATACCTTTTCCGGGACCCGTGTCACGGGCCCCTCACCTCGGCTTCGCATGCTTCCGGCGCGTTACTCAAACGTGACGTCTTCCTGTTGCGGGACCTCTTGACCGGCATGAATTGTTAGCGCTCACAATGACGTCCGCAATCACGAGCCGACTTCCAGGGGGGCACGACCATGGCGTTCGCAGCGCCTCAGCTCGCCTCCGTGGCAGGTGCCGCAAAGCTCTGGGCAAGCCGTACGGGCCGGTTCCCCGGCCGGTCCGGAGGGGGTGAGGTGCCCGGAGAGTTACCCGGCTGCTCGGCGGTCCGGTTGCCGTCGCGGAGGGCTGGACCCCGCCGCACGGAGACGTCCACGCATGTCACACAGATCTTCCGGTATACGACCGCCAAGGAGGTGCGGCCATGGCACAATCGCAGCTTCGGCCGCCCACCATGGCCGATGTCGCGCGACTGGCGGGCGTGTCCCACCAGACCGTTTCCCGTGTGCTGGGGGATCACCCCAATGTGCGGGACGAGACACGGGCCAAGGTGCTGCACGCGATCGAGGAAATGGGCTACCGCCGCAACTCCTCCGCACGAGCCCTGGCCACCCGACGCACCCGGACCCTGGGTGTGGTCGCCTCCGACACCACCCTCTACGGTCCGGCCAGTACGTTGTTCGCGCTCGAGGAGGCAGCACGCGCCGAGGGCTACCTCGTCTCCACGGTCAGTCTGCGCAAACTGACCGTCGACAAGCTGTCCGAGGCGCTGGACCACCTCAGCGAGGGTGGGGTGGAGGGAGTGGTCGCCATCGCCCCGCAGCGGTCGGCGGTCGAGGCCCTCACCGAACTCCGCCACCCGTTCCCGGTGGTGACCGTGGGCAGCGGGCCCGGACTGGGAATCCCCAGTGTCAACGTGGACCAGCACCTGGGAGCATGCCTGGCCACCGGTCATCTGCTGGCCGTCGGCCACCGCAGGGTCTGGCACCTCGCCGGACCCGAGGACTGGCAGGAGGCCGCCGACCGGGCCGCCGGCTGGCGGGCCACGCTCGAAGCGGCGGGTGTCGAACCGCCGTTGACGCTGCGCGGGGATTGGAGTCCACTGTCGGGCTACCGGGCGGGCCAGGAACTGGCCGGCTGGGTGGGCCGGGGGCTGACCGCGGTCTTCGTCGCCAACGACCAGATGGCACTGGGGGTGTTGCGGGCTCTGCGTGAGGCGGGTGTGCGAACTCCCCAGGATGTGGCCGTAGTCGGCTTCGACGACATCCCGGAGTCGGAGTTCTTCGCTCCGCCGCTCACCACCGTCCGGCAGGACTTCTCGGCGGTGGGCAAACGGAGCATCGCCCTGCTCCTGGATCTGATCGAGGGCCGGGATCCGTCCGGGACACCCCGGATCGCCATCGAGCCCCAACTGGTCGTCCGCGCCAGCACTTTCCCGTACACGTCCGACCAGGGTGCAGCCCCCACCTGACGCGGCACCCAACGCACCAACGGTTGTTTTCATCCTATCATTGTGACCGATATTTCGAACAATGATCGACAGGCTGGACGCGGTGCAGCCTGTCCCGGCAAGTAGCAAGCGAGTACCAGCAGGTCCTTCCCGGGCCGGCTCTTCAAAGGAGAAGACACATGCTCAACAGAAGGAACTTCCTCACTGCGGCGGTCGGCGTGGCGGCAGCGGGCGGCCTGGCGGCCTGCGCCAAGGAGGACGAGGGTTCCTCGAGCTCCTCCGCCGGCGACGGCGGCGGTAAGAAGCTGACCCTCGGCTTCTCCCAGGTCGGCTCGGAGAGCGGCTGGCGCAGCGCCAACACCGACTCGGTGAAGGCGTCGGCCAAGGAGGCGGGCTACAAGCTCCAGTTCTCCGACGCGCAGCAGAAGCAGGAGAACCAGATCTCGGCCATCCGCAACTTCATCGCCCAGAAGGTGGACGTCATAGCCTTCTCGCCGGTGGTCGTCACCGGCTGGGACGCGGTGCTCAAGGAGGCCAAGGCCAAGAAGATCCCCGTCGTCCTCACCGACCGCTCCGTCGAGACCTCCGACGAATCCCTGTACGTCACGCTCGTCGGCTCCGACTTCACGGACGAGGGCAGGCGCGCGGCCAAGATCCTGGAGAAGGTCCTCGAGACGGCCGGCCACAAGGGTGCCGTGAAGATCGCACAGCTGGAGGGCACCACCGGTGCGGCCCCCGCGATCGAGCGTGCCAAGGGCTTCAAGGAGGTCATGGACGCGGACCACAAGGACGACTGGAAGATCGTCGCCAGCCAGACCGGTGACTTCACCCGCGCCGGCGGCAAGCAGGTCATGGCCGCCTTCCTGCAGTCCAACCCGGACATCAACGTGCTCTACGCACACAACGACGACATGGGCCTCGGCGCCATCCAGGCCATCGAGGCGGCCGGCAAGAAGCCCGGCAAGGACATCCTGATCGTCACGGTCGACGGCGTGAAGGACGGCTTCGTCGCGATGTCCGAGGGCAAGATCAACGCCATCGTCGAGTGCAACCCGCTGCTCGGCCCCCAGCTGATGGAGGTCGTGCAGAAGGTCAAGGACGGCGAGACGGTCGAGCGCTGGATCAAGACCAAGGAGAGCGACTTCATGCAGGCCCAGGCCAAGGACGCGCTCCCCACCCGCAAGTACTGACCGACCGCACCCACCGGCAGGGAGCCCCCGCCCGGCCAGTCCCTCGGACCAGAGGGCTGCCAAGGGGGCTCCCCGCGGGCCTGAACGAAATTCACGAGGAGCGCTGCCATGGCAGAGCCGCAGCCCGTCCTGGAGATGACGGGCATAGTCAAAGAGTTTCCGGGGGTACGGGCTCTGTCGGGTGTCGACTTCCGGCTCTTCCCCGGCGAGATCCACGCCCTGCTCGGCGAGAACGGTGCCGGGAAGTCCACCCTCATCAAGGTGCTGACCGGGGTCCACTCCCTGGACGGCGGCACCATCACCCTGAGCGGTACGTCGGTACGGTTCGACAGCCCGTCGCAGACGCAGCAGGCCGGCATCAGCACCGTCTACCAGGAGGTGAACCTCTGCCCCAACCTGTCGGTGGCGGAGAACATCTTCATCGGACGTGAACCAACCCGCTTCGGCCGCATCCAGTGGAAGCGGCTGCGCCGTGAGGCGGCCGAGCTGGTCGACCGGCTCGGCCTCGACATCGACGTCACCGCGCCCCTGTCCTCGTACCCGCTGGCCGTGCAGCAACTGGTCGCGATCGTACGGTCGGTGGGCACCGGAGACGCCGACGGCCAGGGGGCGGGCACCAAGGTGCTCATCCTCGACGAGCCGACCTCCAGCCTCGACCGCGACGAGGTCCTCGAACTCTTCGCCCTGATGCGGCGGTTGAAGGACCAGGGCGTCGCGATCCTGTTCGTGTCGCACTTCCTCGACCAGATCTACGAGATCTGCGACCGGATGACCGTCCTGCGCAACGGCACCCTCGTCGGTGAGCACATGGTGAGCGAACTCGACCAGGTCGGGCTGATCCAGCTCATGATCGGCAAGGCACTGGACCAGTTGGAGGAGCTCCACGATCACCAGCTGCGCTCCGACGTCGGCGAGTCGCTGCTCCAGGCGGACGGCGTCGGCAGGGTCGGCGGCGTCGCCCCGTTCGACCTGGAGATCAAGAAGGGCGAGGTCATCGGACTCGCCGGACTGCTCGGTTCGGGCCGCACCGAACTCGCCCGGCTGCTCTTCGGCGCCGACCAGCCGGACAGCGGCACGGTGACCATCGGCGGCAAGCAGGTCTCGATGAGCGCCCCGAACGACGCCATCTCCGAGGGTGTCGCCTTCTGCTCGGAGAACCGCAAGACCGAAGGCCTGGTACCGGACCTGACGGTGCGGGAGAACATCATCCTCGCCCTGCAGGCTTCGCGCGGCTGGACCCGGCCCATCCCGGTCGCCCAGCGCGACGAACTCGTCGCCAAGTACATCAAGGCCCTGGACATCCGGCCCGCCAACCCGGAGGCGAGGGTCGGCCAGCTCAGCGGCGGCAACCAGCAGAAGGTGCTGCTCGCCCGCTGGCTGATCACCCAGCCGAAGCTGCTGATCCTGGACGAGCCGACGCGCGGCATCGACATCGGAGCCAAGGCCGAGATCCAGAAGCTCGTGGTCTCGCTCTCCGAGGACGGCATGGCCGTGCTGTACATCGCGGCCGAGCTGGAGGAGGTCCTCCGGCTGAGCCACACCATCGGAGTGCTGCGCGACCGCAAGCTGGTGGCGCAGCTCGCCAACGGGCCCGAGATCACCCCCACCCGGATCCTGGAGACCATCGCGAGCGGAGAGCACCAGTGACCACCACACCCCGATGGCGAGCGCTGACACACCATCACCTGTTCTGGCCGGTCGCCGTGCTGGTCATCCTGCTGCTCGTCAACGTCCCCTTCACGCCCGACTTCTTCTCGATCAAGATGACGGACGGCCACCTCTACGGCAGCCTCGTCTCGATCGTGCTGTTCGGATCGCCCCTCATCCTGGTCGCGGTCGGCATGACCCTCGTCATCGCCACCGGCGGCATCGACCTGTCGGTCGGCGCCGTGGTCGCCATCACCGGGGCCCTGACCTGTTCGTACATCAGTGACCAGGCCGACCAGAGCGCCCTGTCCGGGGTGTTCCTCGCCATGGGTATCGGACTGGTGGCCGCGGTCGTCTGCGGCCTCTGGAACGGCTTCCTGGTCGCCAGGATGGGCATCCAGCCGATCATCGCCACGCTGATCATCATGGTCGCCGGACGCGGTGTCGCCCAGCTGATCACCGACGGGCAGATCATCACCGTCAACAGCGAGCCGTACAAGCTGATCGGCGGCGGCTACTGGCTGACGCTGCCCTTCTCCATCTTCGTGGTGGCCGCAGTCGTGGCCGTCACCGTCGCGCTGACCCGCCGCACCGCCCTCGGCCTGCTCGTCGAGTCCGTCGGCGGCAACGCCGAGGCCAGCCGCCTGGTCGGCATCAGGTCCATGCGCATCAAGATCATGGTGTACGTGTTCTGCGCGCTGTGCGCCGGCATCGCGGGCCTCATGATCAGCTCCAACACCTCGGCCGCAGACGGCAACAACGCCGGTCTGTGGATCGAGCTCGACGCCATCCTCGCCGTGGTCATCGGCGGTACGTCGCTGCTGGGCGGCCGGTTCTCCATCGGCGGCACGGTCGTCGGCGCTCTCGTCATCCAGACCCTGACCACCACGATCTACACCATCGGCGTGCCGACCCAGACCAACCTGGTCTTCAAGGCCGCCGTCGTCATCATCGTCTGTCTGATGCAGTCCCCGAAGTTCCGCGCCAAGGTCTTCGGCGGCAGGTTCGGCACCAAGCCCGGCGCGAAGGGCGGCACCGGTCAGCCCGCTGCGGCCCAGGCGGAGCCCGCCGCGGCGACCGAGCCCGCTCCCAAGATGGAGGTGTCGTGATGAGCACGACCACGACCACCAAGCGCCCCCCGGCCGCGGAGAGCCGTACGCCGTCCAAGGCCGCGCAGCTGCTCGGCGACCGGCGGCTGCCCGTCCTTGTGACGGCCGGGCTCTTCCTCGCGATGTACGTGGTGGGCCTGAGCCGGTACCAGAACTACGGGTTCGGCGAAGCGCAGGTCTTCATGAACCTGTTCATCGACAACGGCTATCTGCTGGTCGCCGCCGTCGGGGTCACCTTCGTCATCCTGTCCGGCGGCATCGACCTGTCCGTGGGCTCAGTGATCGGCTTCACGACCATGTTCACGGCATGGCTGGTGGAGCGTCAGGGCCTGCCGATCCTGGTCGTCATCCCCATGGCGCTGGCCGTGGGCGCCTTCGGTGGCTTCCTGATGGGCTATGTGATCCACAACTTCGAGATCCAGCCCTTCATCGTGACCCTGGCCGGCCTCTTCCTCTTCCGGGGTCTGTGCCTGGTCATCAGCAAGGAGTCGATCTCCATCGGCGACTCCTCGGTGAGCAGCATGGCCGGGGCGCAGGTGTCGCTGGGGGCGGGTTTCCTCTCGATCGGCGCGATCGTCGCGCTGGTCGTCCTCGCCGTGGCGTTCTACGTCCTGCACTACACGCGCTTCGGACGCCGGGTGTACGCCGTCGGCGGCAACGAGCAGTCGGCCATGCTGATGGGCCTTCCGCAGGGCGGCACGAAGATCGCCGTCTACACGATCAGCGGCTTCTGCTCGGCGCTCGCCGGACTGCTGTTCACCCTGTACATCCAGTCCGGTGACCCGCTGCACGCCACCGGCATGGAGCTCGACGCGATCGCCGCGGTCGTCATCGGCGGCACGCTCCTCACGGGCGGCTCCGGCTATGTGATCGGCACCCTGTTCGGTGTCCTCGTCCTCGGCCTGATCAAGAGCCTCATCCAGTTCGAGGGCACGCTCAGCTCGTGGTGGACGAAGATCGCGACGGGTGTGCTGCTGTGTGCGTTCATCCTGATCCAGCGGGCGATGACGGCCCGTCGGAAAACCTGAGCGGGAGGACCGCGACGGTCCGCCCGCCGACGGCACGGCACGGAGCCACCTCCTCGGGGGTGGCTCCGTGCCGTCGGCGCGTGCGAACGGTGGCGTGGAGCCGGCGAGTCGAGGCAGGGACGACCCACAGGTCCTCAGGCCCTCACGTCCGCAGCCCGTTCAGCAACCGGTCCAGGGCCTGCTCCGTCTGCGCCCGCGCCCGCCGGTTCCCCGACGGGGCCAGCCACAGTGCGGCCTCGTTCATCCCGCCCGACAGCAGGCGCGCCAGCGGATTCCGGCGTACCGCGGGGTCGGACCCGGCGGCCAGGAAGGCCCGGCAGCCGGCCCGCAGTTGCTCCCACGGTCGCCGTACCGCTCGGCGGCCTCCGCGACCCGCTCGCCGAGCTCCCGTTGCACCTCGGCGACCACGGCCCGGGTCCGGCACTTCGGGTTCGAGGCGACCTTCGAGGCCGACTGGTAGGAGTTCGGGCAGCGCCACTTCGTCGCCGCGGCACCGGACGGCGTGCTGATCGACGT
>NZ_VWMY01000003.1:0-54568 GCF_008905045.1 Streptomyces albicerus | reverse complement strand
CCCGGGGCTCTGAGCCCCGGGCACCGCTTCTGTGGATGGTGGTGCGTCAGCCGTCAGCCGAACACGATGCCGTAGGCCTTTGTACCGGTGCGGTTGTCGTAGACGACGTCACCGGTGGACTTCTGCCAGATCTTGATGCGGTAGGTGTCGGGAGAGTCGGTGATGGTGATGCGGAAGGCGTATCCGCCGGTGCCGTTGACCGTGCCGGAGCCCTGGTACTGGGCTTCCTCGCGGGTGACGACCAGCCAGTCCGACCCGGTGGAACGGAACTTCACCTTGCCGGCCGCGAAGTCGAAGGTCGCGTTGCCGCTGGGCACGGTGTCCTTCGCCTTCTTGTACGCGGCGCCGAAGGAGAAGCCCGCAAGCCCGGTCAGCGTCGGCTTGGCCGGGAAGGCGCCGGCCGGGGAGGAGATGACACCGACGCCGGCGATCGGACCGGCCGCACGGTCGTAGACGATCAGTTCGGGCAGTTGCGTGCTGTCCGAACCACCGTCGTCGTCGGTGACGGTGACCACCGGGCGGCGGATGCCCGCCTTCTTGTAGGTGTGCGCGGCCTCGCAGCCCGTGGCGGTCACGGTTCCGGTGGACGGCTCGGTTCCGTCCTTCCAGTCGACCTCGCAGGTCTGGGTGTCGTCGGACCCCAGGTCGGTGAACGGGGCCTTGACGACCGAGCTCTGGCCGACCGACACCGGAGCACCCGGACCCGTGGCCGAGGTGATCACCGGGGCCGCGTTGTCCACGGTGACGGTGAGCTTGTCGCTGCTGCGGCCACCGGTCAGCGTGACCTCGTACGTGCCGTCGTCGGCGCAGGTGATCGACGTGAGAACGGCGTCGGGGTCGGAGAAGGTGCAGGGCGCTCCGTCCTCCACCGTCCACTTCGGGTCACCGGCCCCGGAGATCGTGCCGGTGACGGGGATCGCGCTTCCCTCGGTGCCCAGGGCGTTCGGGCCTGCCCGGACGATGGTGACCGGGTCGATGCTCTCCAGCGTGGGTACGACCTTCTTGATCAGGCCGTCGGAGTCGAACTCCAGCTTGTCCACGGTGGTTTCGCGGTTTGTGCCGTCACCGCCGGGGATGGCGAAACGGTGGTAGGCGATGTACCAGTCGTCGGTGTTCGGCACCTTCACCACCGAGTGGTGGCCGGGCCCCTTGATGCCGAGGGAGAGGTCCTTCTCCAGGATCACGCCCTGCTTGGTCCAGGGGCCGGTGGGCGAGGAGCCGGTCGCGTAGGCGACGCGGTAGTTCTCGTCCCGTGTGTCGTTCTCCGACCACATGAAGTAGTAGGTGCCCTTGCGCTTGATGACGAAGGAGCCCTCGTTGTAGCCGCTGGGCGTGATGTTGGTGACCTTCGAGGCGTCGAAGGAGACCATGTCGTCGTTGAGCGGGACGACATACGCCCTGCCGTTGCCCCAGTACAGGTACGACTGGCCGTCGTCGTCGGTGAAGACCGCCGGGTCGATCATCTGGCCGGTGAAGGCGCCGCGGGCGACCAGCGGCTTGCCCAGGGGGTCCTTGAACGGGCCGGTCGGCGAGTCGGAGACCGCGACGCCGATGTTCGTGTCGGCGGAGTAGTAGAAGTAGTACTTCCCGTTCTTCTCGGCCATCGTCGGGGCCCAGGCCCGGGCGTCGGCCCAGCTGACGTCGGGTCCGAGGTCCAGGATGACGCCGTGGTCCTTCCAATGGACCAGGTCCTTGGAGGAGTAGGCCTTGAACTGCGTGCCGCTCCAGCCCGGGAAACCGTCGGTGGTCGGGTACATGTAGAAGGTGTCGCCGAACCGCGCGATGTTCGGGTCGGCGTTGAGCCCCGGCAGCACCGGGCTCTTCATCTCGAGTGCCTTGACCGTCCAGGTGCGCTTCTCGCCGTCCGAACCGGTCACCTCGTACGTCACCGGCTCGGTGAAGTCGTGCAGCGAGCCGGACGCGGGGCTGATGGACGCGCCGTGGGCGAGGCTGAACTCCGGTGCCAGGGCGGTCAGATCACTGCCCTCGCGCAGCGGGAGGGTGATCCTGCTGTCCGCGTCGTCGATGATGGCGTCGACCTTCAGCGCGGGGTGAGTGGCCGTGGCGATACCGGTCGTGTTGCCGCTCAGCTCCAGGACCTCGGTGGGCGACAGGGCCCGGTTGTAGATCCGGAAGTCGTCCACCTCGCCGCCGAAGTACGGGTCGGGGGCGTACATGGACCTGCCGATGTAGCCGGAGTAGCTCTTCGAGGCGTCGTACAGCTCGGACGGCTTGATGGTGACCCCGGTCGCCCGGGCCGCCTCGGCGCCGTCCACGTAGAGGACCGCCGTCTCGGTCGTGCTGTTCACCGTCACGGTGACGTGCTTCCACTCACCGGGGGTGAGCTGCGAGCCGCCCGTCATCTGCTTCTCGCCCGACCAGGTCGCCTTCGTGATCGCCGAGAAGAGCTTGCCACCACCGTTGGACGGAGAGGCGAAGAGGTACTTGTTGCTGTCCGGGCCCAGGCCGAAGAGCCACTGGAAGTTGTCCCCGCCCTTCCACTTCACGTGCGTGGAGACGGTGACGCTGTCAGCGCCCTTCAGAACGCCGTTCGGGATCCTGACGTACGGGGAGGTGGTGGAGGAGCTGGAACCACCGGACATCTTGAAGGAGCCGTCCTTGACCCCCGTTCCGAAGTCGGGCGTACGGACGTACGCGCCGTGGTAGCCGTGACCGCTGGAGTCTCGGGCGATGTTGCCGCCCGTCTCGTCGAAGTCGTAGTGCAGGACCAGGTCGGCAGGCACCTCGGGGCCTTCTTCCGAGACCGTGACCTCGGCCTTGACCTTGAGCGCGGCACCGTCGGGCAGGCTGCCCGACACGGTGAAGGTGCCGGCCTGTGCGTACGCCGAGGACGGGACGTCGTCCCAGGTGACGGAGACGGGCCGCTTGACGCCGTCGGCGTAGTCGGCGATGACCGTGCCCGGCAGGACCGGGGCGTCACCGATGCCCGTCGTCACCTTCACGTCCTCGACCGACTCGACGAGCTGGTCCGGCTGGTAGGCCTTCAGCAGCCGGTCGTACTCGGCCTGGGTGACCGGAAGTACCGTGCCGTGGCGGGGCTTTGACGGAAGGTCATACTCGGGGACAGGGGTCCAGTTGCCCGAGGCGAGGTCCGTCGTCTCGAAGGGGATGTAGCCGCGGCCGCCGAACTCGTCGAGGAACGCGTACCACTTCTCCTCGGTGTTGGACTTGAACACCAGCGGTCCCTCGGCTGCGTTCATCGCGCCCTTGCCGATGCCCTCGGCGACGAAGTCCCAGGATTCGTCGAGGATCGAGTCGCTCTTCTCCTGGAAGATGAACTTGCTGTTGGGGGTGGAGGAGGTGTTGTTCCGCTCGTCCTTGGACAGGCGGTAGTAGGTGTCGTCGTGCTTGATCATCGTCGAGTCGATGACCGAGTAGCCGCGGTCGATCCACACCTTGGGCTCGCTGAAGGTGCGGAAGTCACGCGTCGTGGCGTACATCATGCGGTTGTACGTGTCGCCCGAGTGCTCGGGGTTGTCGTACAGCTTCGACGCCCAGAAGACGACGTACGAGCCGAGCTTCTCGTCGTAGTACGCCTCGGGCGCCCAGGTGTTGCCCGCCGAGTCCGGGGAGACCTTGACCAGCCGCTGGTCGGTCCAGTGGACCAGGTCGGTGGACTCCCAGACCATGATGGACTTGCTGCCGGTGCGCTGGGAGGCGTCCCAGTTGCCGTTGCCGTAGATCCGCAGGTCGGTGGCTATCTGGTAGAACTTGTCGCCCTCGGGGGAGCGGATGATGAAGGGGTCGCGCAGGCCCTTCTCGCCGAGCGTGGAGGTCAGGACGGGCTTGCCGTCGTTCAACTCCCGCCATTTCAAGGGGTCGTTGCCCTTGCTGAGGGCCGCGTAGAGCTGTTCGCCGTCCGAGGTGCCCTCGCCGGTGAAGTAGCTGAACATATAGCCCTTGAGGGGCTCCTTGGCGGGGAGTTCGGGCACCTTGGCGGTGAGGACGCGGGTGGCCTGCGCCTCGCCCTTGGTGACGGTCGCGGTCAGCTCGACGGTGGTGGCGCCGTCGCCGTGCGCGGGGCGGTGGACCACGCCGTCGGCGGAGATGACGTCCGGCTTCGCCGAGGACCAGCCGACCTTCGTGCCGTACACACCGGCCGTCGGCAGGGTGATGTTGCCGCGCACGTCGTCGAGGTTGTCGACCTTCAGTGCGTCCGCGGCCTGCTCGGCGGCCGTGTCGTCGTCGAACGCGGCCGGGACCGTGATGTCGAAGGTCTTGGTGTCGGTCACCGAGCCCTTCTTCAGGGTCGCGGTGAGCGTCGCGTGGCCGTCCGGCTCGCCGGCGGCCGGGCGCGTGACGGCACCGGAGTCCGACACCACCGAGGGCGTGTCGCTGTCCCAGCTGATCGTGGAGCCGCCCGCCGTGCCCGTGGTCGGCAGGGTCAGGTCCGAGACGACGGCGCTCGTGTCGCCGAGCGTGAGGGCGGCCTTGTCGTCGGCGACGCCCTGGGCGGCGACGGGGAGGGAGAGCTGCTCGACCTCCGTGCCGGCCAGCGCCCGGTCGTAGACCCGGAAGTCGCGGATGCTGCCCTTGAAGAGCTTGTCGCCGGGGTACACGGACTTGCCGAGGTAGTTGGCGGTGGTGGTGCCGGAGCCGATGGAGCCGGGCGTGATCGTGACCGCCGTGTTGCGGGCCACCTCCACGCCGTCCTCGTACAGCACGCCCGTGCCACCGGTCTGGGTGTAGGTGACGTGCTTCCACACGGCGCGGGTCATCGCGCGCGCCGGAGAGGGCTGCGTGGTCTGTTCCGTCGACCAGTTGCCGGAGGCGATGGAGGTCCGGAAGGTGCTGCCGGTGGTGAACAGATAGCCGTTGCCGGCGGTGCCGCTCGTGTTGCCGAAGCCGTAGATGAAGTACGGGGTGGACTGGGCGGAGTCGACCTTCACGTCCATCGAGACGGTGATCGAGTTCATGCCGCTCATGATGTTGTCCGGCACCTTGACGTAGGTGTCGGAGCCGTTGAAGCCGAGCCCCTCACCGGAACCGGACCACGCGGCGGTGCCGTTGACCGTGCCGGTCCTGCCGTTGCCCGAAGCGTCGGCCACCGTCGCGCCGGAGGCGGCGTCGAGCTTGTACCAGAGAGCCAGGCCGTCGGTGATGTCCGCACTCTCCGCCGCGTGCACGGCGGGGGCGACGGGGCCGAGGACTCCCAGGAACAGCGACGCGGCGCTCAGGCCTGCGAGCTGTCCCGCCAGGCGTCTCGCGCGGCTGCGCGGTCTCGCGATGTGCATCGTTCCAGAACCCCTTGCTGAGACATGGAAGGAGGGAAGGAGGGATGCGAGGCCTCAGCAGCGGGGCACCTTGCCGTTTCATCTGTGTGACATCGCGTTGCGAGAGTGTCAATCGGTGCGTATGAGGGCGTCAAGAGGTATCGAACAATGTCCGACAGGTCGAACGAGATATCTCCATGCTCGCCGGGGATCGCCGTCCTGCCCGCCAAAGACTGCAGCTCTGGGCCGAATTGGGGTGGTGTTCGACGGCTCGGACAACGGCGGCTTTACGTGACGGAAAACCAACCGGAACCAAATGTGTCAGAACCGTTGACGCGTACAGGCCCTGTACTTATCTTCTGGTCGAAGTTACGCACGCTGTTCGGAATATCGAACGGCGTGTCCGTCAGAAGGGGCCCGCCGTGTTCCGCACCCGTCACTGGTTCACCCTCGTGGCAGCGCTGCTCGTGATGCTCGCATCCGTCGCCACGCAGCCCGCCACCGCAGCGGAGGGGCGGCCGTACACGAACCCCGTCAAGGCACAGAAGGGCGCCGACCCCTGGCTGGAGTACTACAACGGCAACTACTACCTGGTCACCACGTCGTTCACCGGTGTGCTGACCATGCGGAAGTCGCCGACCCTGGCCGGGCTGTCCACGGCGCCCAGCGTGCAGGTGTGGAGCGACACCACCTCCACCCGCAACACCAACTTCTGGGCTCCCGAGCTGCACTTCGTCGACGGGCACTGGTACCTGTACTACTCGGCGGGGCAGAGCGGTGTCGCCTGCTGCGACTCCCAGCGCACCTACGTCCTGGAGAGCGCGGGCACCGATCCGATGGGCCCGTACACCTTCAAGAACCAGCTGAGCGGCTCCAACCTCACACCCGGCGGCTGGCTCATCGACGCCAGCGTCCTGAGGCACAACGGCAACCTGTACCTGCTGGGCAGCGGCTTCATCAACGGCAGTACGCAGAGCCTGGTCATCGCGCCGATGAGCAACGCGTACACGCTGAGCAGCTCCACCTTCAGCATCATCTCCAGCCCCACGCTGAGCTGGGAGACGCAGGGCAACCCGGTCAACGAGGGACCCGAGCCGCTGTACCGGGGCGGCAGGACGTTCCTCACGTACTCCGCCAGCTCGTGCCAGACGCCCGACTACAAGCTCGGCCAGCTCGAACTGACCGGCAGTAACCCGCTGTTGGCGTCCTCCTGGACGAAGAAGCAGACCCCGGTCTTCCAGCGCAACGACGCGGCCGGCGTGTACGGCCCCGGCCACAACGGGTTCTTCACCTCGCCGGACGGCACCGAGAACTGGATCGTCTACCACGGCAACAACTCCGCGAACGGCGGCTGCGGCAACGGCCGGACGACCCGCGCCCAGAAGTTCACCTGGAACGCGGACGGCACGCCCAACTTCGGGACGCCGGTGGCCCTCGGCGCCACCCTGCCCGGTCCGTCCGGCGAGACGGCGGCGACCCCGACGGCGTACACGCTGGTGAACCGCAACAGCGGCAAGTGCCTCGACGTCGACGGCGGCAACACCGCGGACGGCACCAACATCTTCCAGTGGACCTGCAACGGCGGCGTCAACCAGAAGTGGCGGATCGAGGACCTCGGCAACGACACCAGCCGGCTGGTCAACGTCGCCACCGGCAAGGTCATGGACACCGCGGAGTGCTCCACCGCCGACGGCGCCGATCTGCGGCAGTGGTCCTGGCTGAACAACAACTGCCAGAAGTTCCGCCTGGTGTACACGGCCACCGGTGACTACGTGCGGATGGTCAACGAGAGCACCGGCAAGGTCGCCGACGTCGCCAACTGCGGTACGGCGAACGGCGCGGACGTACGCCAGTGGACCTGGCTCAACAACACCTGCCAGCAGTGGCAGTTCAAGCCCACGACGTGACCGACGCGAACGACGTGACCGGCACACGCGACGCGCCCGATGTGGCCGACGCATTCGACGTGATCGAGAGGAACACAGTGAGACGCACGATCGCAAGGGTGATCACGGCGCTGCTCGTCACCCTGGCCGCCCTGACCTCCGGCATCGCCGAGGCCGCCGCCCCCGCCTCGCCCGCCGTCACCTTCACCAACCCCATCGCCGAACAGCGCGCCGATCCGCACATCTTCAAGCACACGGACGGCTTCTACTACTTCACCGCCACCGTGCCCGCGTACGACAAGATCGTGATGCGCCGGGCCACCACCCTCCAGGGTCTGTCCACGGCCGCCGAGACGACCATCTGGACCAAGCACGCCAGCGGTGAGATGGGTGCGCACATCTGGGCGCCGGAGATCCACTTCATCGACGGCAAGTGGTACATCTACTTCACCGCCGGCTCGTCCAACGACATCTGGAAGATCCGGCCGTACGTCCTGGAGTCCAGCTCCGCCAACCCGATCACCGGGACCTGGACGGAGAAGGGCCGCATCGCCCTGCCGCTGGACACCTTCTCGCTGGACGCGACAACCTTCACGGTCGGCAGCACCCGCTATCTCAGCTGGGCGCAGAACGACCCGGCGGTCGGCGACGGCACCAACATCTACCTGGCCAAGATGTCCAACCCCTGGACGATCAGTGGCAGTCCGGTCATGATCTCCCGGCCCACCAACGCCTGGGAGAAGGTCGGCCACACCGTCAACGAGGGCCCGGCGGTCATCCAGCGGAACGGCAAGGTCTTCATGACCTTCTCGGCCAGTGCCACCGACGCCAACTACTGCCTCGGCCTGCTGACCGCCTCCGCCTCGGCCGACCTGATGAACGCGTCCTCCTGGACCAAGACGCCCACCCCGGTCTTCACCAGCAACACGGCCACCGGCCAGTACGGCCCCGGCCACAACACCTTCACGGTCTCCGAGGACGGAAAGTCGGACATCCTCGTCTACCACGACCGCAACTACAAGGACATCAGCGGCGACCCGCTCAACGACCCGAACCGCCGCACCCGCTACCAGAAGGTGTACTGGAACGCCGACGGCACGCCCAACTTCGGCATCCCGGTGGCCGACGGTGTCACCCCGGTCCGCTTCTCCTCGTACAACTTCCCCGACCGGTTCATCCGGCACTGGGAGTACCGGGCCAAGATCGAACCGAACGTCACCAAGCTCGCCGACTCCCAGTTCCGCGTGGTGACCGGTCTGGCCGGCACCGGGACCGTCTCCATCGAGTCGGCGAACTTCCCCGGCTACTACCTCCGCCACAAGAACAACGAGGTCTGGGTCGAGAAGAACGACGGGAGCACGACTTTCAAGAACGACGCCAGCTTCTTCCGGCGGGCGGGTCTGGCCGACACGGCCGGCGTCTCCTTCGAGTCGTACAACTTCCCCGGCCGCTACATCCGGCACTACGAATACCTGCTCTACACGCAGCCCGCCGACACGGCGACCGCCAAGGCGGACGCGACATTCTACGCCGAGTGACGGCAGCCGCACCGGATTCAGCTTGAGGATCAGCCGATCAGCCCGGCCGACGTCCCGTCGGCCGGGCTGATCCGCGTCAACTACTCGCGCGACGTGAGGATGCTGACCGCGTTGGCGGCGACGATGGCTCCGATGCCTGCCCACTCCGGCCCGCCCAGGCTCTGGCCGAGGACGACCCAGCCGACCAGGCCGGCGAGCACCGGGTTGACGCTCATGAAGAGGCCGAAGGCCGGGGCGGGTACGTGGCGCAGGGTGAACAGGTCCGCGAGGTACGGCACGGCGGAGGAGAGAACGCCGGCGGCGACGGCGTAGGCGACGGCCTCGGCGGTCGGCGGGTGCCGGAGTACAAGGACGATGCCGACCGGCAGGAACATCAGGGCGGAGACGCCCGCCGCGGCCGCCGAGCCCTGCGCTCCGGGGATACGCCGGCCGACCGTGCGGTTGAGCAGGATGTAGGACGCCCAGCAGGCGGCGGCCAGCAGCGCCAGGCCCATCCCGAGGAAGTCGGCGGAGGGCCGCGGACGCATCAGCGTGATGACGCCGGCCGCGGCGATCACCGCACAGCAGGCGTCCACGCGGCGACGCGATGCGGCCAGGGCGATGCTGAGCGGGCCGAGGAACTCCAGGGTCACCGCGAGCCCGAGGCCGATGCGGTCGATGGCGGTGTAGAGGGACAGGTTCATCGTCCCGAACACCAGGGCAAGGAGCAGGACCGGCCACCACTGACGCCTGGTGAAGGCGCGCAGGCGGGGCCTGCCGACGGCCACCAGGACGATCGCGGCGACGTACTGGCGTACCGCTACGACACCGAGGGGTCCGAGAACGGGGAAGGCCAGGGAACCGATCGCGGCACCCGTCTGGTTGGACAGACCGCTGCCGACCATGGTGACCACACCGGCCAGACGCCGACCGTCTGGCTGTACGTCGGGCTGTCCGCCGGGCTGATCGCCGGGCGTCGGATCCGAAGGCACCGGGGGAGTGCGGTGCGCGGACGCTCGTGAGTGTGCGGTGTCTGCCGGCATGGTTCGATGCTGCGCGGATCCGGCTCTTGCGCAAAATGCATCAGCCGAACCATCTATACGCTTGAGTCATGGATGCGGATGGGCGGGTGGAGCTGCGGCAGTTGCGCTGTCTTGTCGCGATCGTCGACGAGGGCAGTTTCACCGATGCCGCGATCGCGCTCGGCGTCTCCCAGGCGGCCGTGTCCCGCACGCTGGCCTCGCTCGAACGCGCCCTCGGCGTACGGCTGTTGCGGCGGACCTCCCGGGAGGTGACCCCGACCGGCACCGGACTGCGCGTGGTGGCGCATGCCCGGCGGGTGCTCGGCGAGGTGGACGACCTGGTCCGGGAAGCCACGTCGGGTCATGCCTCGCTGCGGATCGGTTACGCCTGGGCGGCACTCGGCCGCCACACCCTGGCCTTCCAGCGCGGCTGGGCCACCGCGCATCCCGAGACGGACCTGCAGCTCGTCCGCGTCAACTCCGCCACCGCCGGACTGGCGGAGGGAGCCTGCGATCTGGCCGTCGTACGCAGACCGCTGGACGACCGCCGCTTCGACTCCGCCATCGTGGGTCTCGAACGGCGGCTGTGCGTCATGGCCTCCGACGACCCCATGGCCCGGCGCCGCTCCGTCCGGCTCGCCGACATCGGCGGGCGCACGCTGCTGGTGGACCGGCGCACCGGCACGACGACGACGGAGCTGTGGCCACCGGACTCCCGCCCGGCGGTCAAGGAGACACATGACGTGGACGACTGGCTCACGACGATCTCCACGGGCCGCTGCGTGGGCATGACGGCCGAGTCGACCGCGCACCAGTACCCGCGCCCCGGCATCGTCTACCGCCCGGTCCGCGACGCCGAGCCGATCGCGGTGCGGCTCGCCTGGTGGCGGGACGAGCCGCATCCCGCCGTGCAGGCCGCGATCGAATTGCTCACGGCGCTCTATCGCGAGGAATGAGGATTCGTCTCGCACGGCGTTTTGGGCGCGGGATGTCTGTGGCTGGTCGCGCCCCGCGGCGGAGCCGCCTATCGATACAGCCCCGCGCCCCTTACGAGGGCTGGTGCGCGCCTGAGCTCGACAGGTTCCCCCAGTCCTCGCGGGCCAAGGGGATCCTCATCGTGAACGTCGTCGAGCCCGGCCGGCTGGACAGTTCGATGGCGCCGCCGTGAGCCCGTACCAGCGATCGCGCGACCGCGAGGCCCAGGCCGCTGCCGCCGCGGTCGCGGCTGCGGGCCTTGTCGATCCGGTAGAAGCGGTCGAAGACGCGATCCTGGTCGGCGGCCGGAATGCCGGGACCGGAGTCGGTGACCCGCACGGTCGCCGCGCCGGATGCGACGGACACCTCCACGGACACCTTCGTACCGGGAGGGGTGTGCACGGCGGCGTTGGTGAGCAGGTTGTCCAGGACCTGCCGGATGCGCAGCGTGTCGAGGCGCAGCGGCACCGGATCGGGACCGGCCGTCACGGACAGCGGACGGTCCGGGCGGCTCGCGCGGAACGCGTCCGCCGCCTGGCACACCAGCTCCACCAGGTCCGCGTCCTCCAGCCGCAGCGGTGCCTCCACCTCGGCGGCGTCCAGCCGGGCGAGCAGCAGCAGATCGTCCAGGAGCACGCCCATCCTGGCCGCCTCGGCGCGCAGCCGGGCCAGGTGCTTCTCCCGCTCCTCCGGCTCGTTGGCCGCCGCGTACTGGAACAGGTCCGCGTAGCCGCGTACGGACATCAGGGGTGTGCGCAACTCGTGCGAGGCGTCCGCGACAAACCGGCGCAGGCGCTGTTCGGCCTCGGTGCGGACGGCCAGCGAGTCGTCGATGTGTTCCAGCATGGTGTTGAACGCGGTGCGCAGTTCCTCGACTTCCGGGCCGTCGCCGTTCCTGCCCCCGGCGTCGCGCACCGGCAGCCGGGCCGAGCCCGTCAGATTGTGCGAGGTGATGCCGCGCGCCGTGTGCGCCATGTTGCTCAGCGGCTTCAGTCCGCGCCGCAGCACCGACCGGCCGGCCACGACGAGCGCCAGCAGCGCGACCGCGAACGCGACGACCTGGACCGTGACCAGCTGGTCGATGGTGTCTTCGAGGTCCGCCATCGGCGCCGCGGTGACCAGGACCACACCGGGCTCGACCTCGCAGGCGCGCAGCTGGTATCTGCCCTCGCCCTTGATGCGTGCGGTGCGGAGGATCTCCCCGGACTTCGTGGCGGCCTGGGCCTCGGCGAGAGCCGCCAGCTCGGCGGTGTCCTTCGGCACGTCGCTGGGCTTGCGGAGTACGGCCGTGGTGCCCGACACCTCGTACACCGCGGTGTACCAGCGCCAGTACGGCTTCGCCGCCACTGTTCCGTGGGCCAGGGCGTCCTTGGACTGGCTGATCTGGACGAGCTTCATCTGGTCTCTGAGCTGGCGTTCCAGATAGCCCCGCATATACGTCGTCAGGGCCGTGCCGACGACGGCGAACACGACCAGAGACAGCACGGCTATGCCCAGCGCCAGCCGGGTGACGAGGCGTGTCCGTCGGTAGGACCGGCTCAGGCGGCCGATCACTCGGCGACCTGCCGCACCACGTACCCGACGCCCCGCACGGTGTGGATCAGGGGCTCACCCACGTCGTCGAGCTTGCGGCGCAGCCGGCTGACGACCAGCTCCACCACGTTCGAACGGCCGCCGAAGCCGTACTCCCAGACGTGGTCGAGGATCTGGGCCTTGGTCAGCACGGTCGGCGACTTGCGCATGAGGTAGCGGAGAACCTCGTACTCGGTCGGGGTGAGCGTCAGCAGCCGGTCGCCGCGCCGCACCTCGCGCGTGTCCTCGTCCATCGTCAGGTCCGCCACCTTGAGCACGGACCGCTGGAAGCCGGGTCCGGAGCTGCGGCGCAGCACCGTCCGCAGCCGCGCCATGAGCTCCTCCACCGCGAACGGCTTGACCAGGTAGTCGTCGCCGCCCCTGGTCAGGCCGGCGACCCGGTCGGCCACGCCGTCCCGCGCGGTGAGGAACACCACGGGCACCATCGTCCCGGACAGCCGCAGCCGGTCGAGCACGGCGAAGCCGTCGAGGCCCGGCAGCATCAGGTCGAGCACCACGATGTCCGGGTGGAAGTCGGCGGCGCGGCTCAGCGCTTCCTCGCCGGAGTTCGCGGTGACCGCCTCCCAGCCCTCGTAGCGGGCGACCGTCGCGACCAGGTCGGCGATGGGCGGATCGTCGTCCACAACGAGAAGTCGTACTTTTTCCACGTGCCCATAGTGCTTCACGTGTCCTGAGACGCCATAGCCGCGGGCCCCTCGACTTCACATCGATAAAAACTTGAAAGTTGAGCGACAGGAAAACGACAGCTCCTTCCAGGCAGGCTCGGAGTCCCAGGACCCGATCAAGGAGTTTCCGTCCGTGACGACTGTCCAGACGACCGTCCCGCCGCCTTCCGCGGCGGTGCGCCCCAAGGTGGTGGCCCGCGCGGGCCTGTACGGCGTGCTGGCCGCGAACGCGGCCGTGGTGACCGTGTTCTTCTTCCAGGCCGGGTTCGCCTCGAACGCGCTCATCGTGCTGGGCCGGCTGGCCGGGCTGTACGCCGCGCTCCTGATGGCCTTCCAACTGCTGCTGGTCGCCCGGCTGCCGTGGCTCGACCGCCGGATCGGCATGGACCGGCTGACCTCCTGGCACCGCTGGGTCGGCTTCGGCCTGCTGTGGACGCTGCTGGGCCACGCCGTGTTCATCACCTTCGGCTACGCCCAGTCGTCCTCGATGGATCCGGTGAGCCAGATCGTGGATCTCGCCGAGACCGTGGAGGGCGTGCTGCGCGCGATCGTCGCGCTGGGCCTGATCCTCGTGATCGGCGCCGTATCGGCCCGCTACGCCCGCCGCCGGCTGGCGTACGAGACATGGCACTTCATCCACCTCTACACGTACGTCGCGGTGGTGCTGGCCTTCACGCACCAGGTCGCGGTGGGTACGACCTTCACCGCGTCGTCCGTGGCCACGACGTACTGGTACGTCCTGTGGGGCGTCGCGCTCGGGGCAGTGGTCCTGGGCCGGCTGGTGCTCCCGCTGTGGCGGAACCTGCGGCACCAGCTGCGGGTCTCGGCCGTCGTCCCGGAGTCCGACAACGTCGTGTCGGTGTACATAACCGGCCGCGATCTGGACCGGCTGCCGGCGCGCGCGGGTCAGTTCTTCCTGTGGCGGTTCCTGACCAGGGACCGGTGGTGGCAGGCCAACCCGTTCTCGCTGTCGGCCGCCCCCGACGGCCGGACGCTGCGGCTCACCGCCAAGGCCGCGGGCGACGGCACCGCCGCCCTGCGACACCTGAAGGTCGGCACGCGGGTCTTCGCCGAGGGCCCGTACGGCGCCTTCACCGCGATGCACCGCACCCGGCCGGAGGCCCTGCTCATCGCCGGCGGCGTGGGTGTCACCCCCATCCGGGCCCTGCTGGAGGAACTCCACGGCCACGCGGTGGTCATCTACCGGGTTTCCACGGACCGGGACGCGGTCCTCTACGACGAGCTGCGGGAACTCGCCCAGGCCAAGGGTGCCGAGCTGCACTTGGTGTCCGGGCCGGTCAGCCCGGACAAGCTGGCGCCGAACGAACTCGCACGGCTCGTGCCGGACATCGGCGACCGGGACGTCTTCCTGTGCGGGCCGCCCCCGATGATGAACGCGGTGCTGGGCAGCCTGCGCGAGCTGAACGTGCCCAAGCAGCAGATCCACTTCGAACGCTTCAGCCTGGCGGGATGAGAGAGACACCGTGAAACGAGCACTGCCAGTTCTGGTTCTGACCGTCGCGGGTCTCATCCCGGTGTGGCGTTACGCGCCGTCGACCGACACGTCGTCCAGCACGGAGGTCGCCGAACCCGCCTCGACGCCCTCCTCGTCCTCGTCGGGTTCCTCGGGCCAGGTCGTCGCGGGTTCGACGATCAAGACGGAGAAGGGCCCCGTGCAGGTCGAGGTGACCTTCGAGGGCGACAAGATCAGCTCCGTGCGGATGCTGCAGCAGCCGAACCATCCGCAGACCAAGGCCGCCGTGCCGAAGCTGATCGCGTCGACACTTGAGGCGCAGAGCGCGGACGTCGACACGGTGTCCGGGGCCACCATCACGAGCGACGGATACAAGGAGTCGCTCCAGGCCGCCATCGATGCGAAGGCCTGACGTCGATGCGAAGGGCTGAAGAGGTGCGCCGCGTCGAGCACATCATGGGACTGCCGATCTCCCTGCGGATCGACGACGGCGACATCGACGGAGACATCGAGGGTGACATCGACGGGCACGTCAACGTCGCGGCCGCGGACCGGGTGTTCGCGTGGCTGCGCGAGGTCGACGCGCGGTTCAGCCCCTTCCTCGCCGACAGCGAGGTGTCCCGGTTGGACAGGGGAGAGCTCGAACCCCACGAGCTCAGCCCTGACCTGGTGGAAGTCCTCGACCTGTGCGAGGAGTACCGGGTGGCCAGCGGGGGCGCGTTCCAGGTGCGGATTCCCGGTCGCGGGCTCGATCCCTGCGCGATGGTCAAGGGCTGGGCGGTACAGCGCGCCGCGGAGCTGCTGCGGGCGGAGGGCGTGACGACGTTCTGCCTGAACGCCGGCGGCGACGTGGTCTCGGCCGGCCGTCCTTGGCGCGTGGGTGTACGGCACCCGGAGCGCGCCGACCAGCTGTGCACGGTCCTGGAGATCACCGACGGGGCGGTGGCGACCTCCGCCCGGTACGAACGGGGTGACCACATCCTCGACGGGCGTACCGGCCGTCCGGCGACCGCACTGCTCAGCATGACCGTCGTGGCCTCGTCCCTGACCGAGGCGGACGCGACGGCGACCGCGGCGTTCGCGATGGGCGCGGAGGGCATCGACTGGGCCGCCGCGCGTGAAGGCTGCGAGGTGTTCGCTGTGGACGCCGAGCGCCGGGTCTTCCGCACGCAGGGGTTCCCCGTCGCTGCCTGACCACCAACGACCCAGGGCCCTGGTATCCGCAACTGCGGGTACCAGGGCCCTCGTTGTTGCCCGATGAACTGCCGGACAGCAATATGGCAAACAAAATTGTTGACAATCCTGCACCCCTAGATTTAGCTTCGACAGGCACTCACTCAGGGAGGGCACACATGCCGAACGAAGCCCGTCCGAGCACCGGAGAGCAGGCCAGACAGCATGCGCTCGCGCAGCTGAGGCAGGCGATCCTGCGCGGCGAGATGGCACCGGCCCAGCGGCTGGTGGAGAACGAACTCGCCGAGCAGTTCGGTGTGACGCGGGCCAGCGTCCGGGCAGCGCTGATCGAGCTGGAGTCGGAGGGCCTGGTCGAGCGGATCCGCAACCGCGGCTCGCGGGTGCGGGTGGTGACCATGGAGGAAGCGGTCGCCATCACCGAGTGCCGGATGGTCCTCGAAGGGCTGTGCGCGGCCAAGGCGGCCCTCGCGGCCACCGACGATCAGCTGACCGAGCTGGTCGAGGTGGGCGAGGCGATGTCCAAGGCCGTCGCCGACGGGGAGCCGGTGACCTACTCCGACCTCAACCACGAACTGCACGCCCTGATCAGGCAGTTCTCCGGCCAGCAGACGGCCGTGGAACTGCTGGAGCGGCTCAACGCACAGCTGGTGCGCCACCGTTTCCAGCTCGCGCTGAGGCCGGGGCGGCCGCAGAAGTCCCTGGGTGAGCATCTGGCCATGATCGAGGCGATCACGGCCCGGGACCCGCAGGCGGCCGAAACGGCCGTCCGCGCCCACCTCGCGGGAGTGATCGACGCGTTGCGCGAATGACACCGCAGGGGTGGGCCAACCGGCCTGTCCATCACGGCGAGTGAGCCGAAGGGGCGCGTCGGTGTCGAGACCGCGACCGCGCGGAGGCCCGAAGGGTTGAGCACGGTCACGCTCTCGACACCGACTCCAGCGCCCCGGAGGCGAACCGCCTGAAATAGGGGAGATTGAGGCAATGACGCACGGCAAGGCGCCTGCCACCCCACGATCGACACTTGTCATCACCGCCCACGCGGGGGACTTCGTCTGGCGGGCGGGCGGAGCCATCGCCCTCGCCGCATCGCGGGGCGAGAAGGTCACCATCGCGTGCCTGACCTACGGCGAGCGCGGCGAGTCCGCCAAAGCCTGGCGCGAGGGCAGGTCGCTGGAGGAGATCAAAGAGATACGCCGCACGGAGGCCGAGGCGGCCGCCGCCACCCTCGGCGCCGAGGTCGTCTTCTTCGACGCCGGCGACTACCCGCTCATCGCCACACCCGAGTTGACCGACCGCCTGGTGGCCGTCTACCGCGAGACCCAGCCGGACGTCGTGCTCACGCATCCGCTCGACGACCCGTACAACGGCGACCACCCGGCGGCCGCCAGGATGGCGTTGGACGCGCGCGTTCTCGCCCAGGCCATCGGTTACCCGGCCGAGGGGGAGATCATCGGTGCCCCGCCGGTGTTCTTCTTCGAGCCGCACCAGCCCGAGATGTGCGGATTCAAGCCGGAGGTCCTCCTCGACATCTCCGAGGTGTGGGAGACCAAGCGCAAGGCCATGGAGTGCCTGGCCGCCCAGCGGCACCTGTGGGACTACTACACCGACCTCGCCGTCCGGCGCGGCGTACAGCTCAAGCGCAACGCGGGCCCCAACCTCGGTCTGCCGCACACCACTTACGCCGAGGCGTACATGCGCCCGTACCCGCAGGTCACGGAGGAACTGGCATGAGCGGCCTGATCGTCACCAACCCCCCGAAGGCAGCCGAGAAGGACGTCGAGGCACTGGCCGGATACGGTGTCGCCACCGTCCACGAGGCACTCGGCCGCACCGGACTCCTCGGCGCCGGGCTGCGCCCGATCCAGCAGGGCGTGCGGGTCGCGGGCACGGCGGTCACCGTGCTGAGCTGGCCCGGCGACAACCTCATGATCCACGCGGCGGTCGAGCAGTGCGGCGAGGGCGACATCCTCGTCGTCACCACCACCTCGCCCTCCACGGACGGCATGTTCGGCGAGCTGTTCGCCACCGCGCTGCAACGCCGGGGCGTACGCGGCCTGGTCACCGGCGCCGGAGTGCGCGACACCCAGGAGCTGCGCGAAATGGGCTTTCCCGTCTGGTCGGCGGCCGTGTCCGCGCAGGGCACCGTGAAGGCGACCGGCGGCTCGGTCAACGTGCCCGTGGTCCTCGGCGGACAGAGCGTCCGGCCGGGCGACGTCGTCCTCGCCGACGACGACGGGGTGATGGTCGTGCCCCGTGAGCGGTCCGGCGAGGCCGTCGAGGCGTCCGCCGCGCGTACCGCGAAGGAAGAGGCGTCGCGGGCCGCGTTCGCCGACGGCCAACTCGGCCTGGACCGCTACGGGTTGCGCGACACGCTCGTACGCCTGGGGGTGCGCTACCAGTCGTACGAGGAGTACCGGCGAGACCTCCAGGACCGAGACCTCCAGGACCGAGACCTCCTGGACGGAGCGGGGTCGTGACTGCGCCCGAGGAGGGGCTGCGCTGCATGCTCATGCGCGGCGGCACCTCCAAGGGCGCCTACTTCCTGGCCGGGGACCTGCCCGCCGAACCCGCCGTCCGTGACGACCTGTTGCTGCGTGTGATGGGCAGCCCCGATTCGCGCCAGATCGACGGCCTGGGCGGGGCGCACCCGTTGACCAGCAAGGTGGCCGTGGTCTCCGCCTCGGCCGACCCCACGGCGGACGTCGACTACCTGTTCCTCCAAGTCGGCGTCGACACAGCGGAAGTGAGTGACCATCAGAACTGCGGGAACCTCCTCGCCGGGGTGGGGCCCTTCGCCGTCGAACGCGGACTGGTGGCCCCCGGGGACGGCCGGACGTCCGTACGGATCCGCATGCTCAACACCGGGGACCTGGCCGTTGCCGAATTCCCCGCCCCGGGCGGGCGCGTCGACTACACCGGCTCCGCCGAGATCTCCGGTGTGCCCGGGACCGCCGCACCGGTGGTGATCGAGTTCCCGCAGGGCAGCAGCCCCCTGCTGCCGACCGGCCGGGTGCGTGAACTCGTCGCCGATGTGCCGGTGACCTGCGTGGACAACGGCATGCCGACCGTGCTGATCGCCGCGTCCGCCCTCGGTGTCACCGGCTACGAGACCCCCGCGGTCCTGGAGGAGGACCAGGCCCTCGCCGACCGGCTCCGGGAGATCCGGCTCGAGGCCGGAAAACTGATGGGCCTCGGCGACGTCGAGGGCACCACCGTGCCCAAACTCAGCCTGCTGGCACCGCCGTCGGACGGCGGCGCGGTCATGACCCGGACCTTCATCCCGGTGCGCTGCCACACCTCCATCGGGGTCCTGGGCGCCGCGAGCGTGGCCGCCGGGCTGCGTATCGAAGGCGGGGTCGGCCAGAACCTGGCCCGGCTGCCGGCCCGCGGGAACCGGCTGCGCATCGAGCACCCCACCGGATTCCTCGATATCGAGACGATCGTCGCGTACGACGCCCCGGGCGGCGTCCCGGTGGCCCGGCGCACCGCCGTCGTACGCACCGCGCGAAAGATCTTCGACGGCACGGTCTTCCCCCGGCCGGCCGAAGCCGGACATCACCCCTAAGGAGGCCCGCATGGCCCCGCCGCTCGGCGACATCGCCCACCTCGGGCATGTCGAACTGCTCACCCCCGACCTGGACGCGAGCGTCCGGTTCTTCACGGACTACCTCGGCCTGACCGAGAACGGCCGCTCCGGGGGCTCGGTCCACCTGCGGACCTGGGACGACTACGAGCACCACAGTCTGACCCTGACCGCCCACTCGACGTCCGGGATCCGCCGCACCGCCCTGCGCACCTCCAGCGGAGAAGCCCTCCAGCGCCGGGTCAAGGAGATCGAGAACGCCGGCCGCGCGGGCCGCTGGACCGAGGACGAGCCGGGCATCGGTCCGCTGTACGTCACCACCGACCCCGACGGCCACGAACTCGCCCTCTACTGGGAGAGTGAGTGGTACCAGGCACCTGACGAGCTGAAGCCGGGCCTGAAGAACCAGCCGCAGGCCAAGCCCGGACACGGGGTGGGCGTGCGCCGTCTGGACCACGTCAACTTCCTCGCCGCCGACGTCGCACCCAACGGCGGATTCATCCACGAGGTGCTCGGCGCCCGCCCCACCGAGCAGATCCAGCTCAACAGCGGGAAGATCGCCGCCCAGTGGCTGACCTTCAGCAGTAAGTCGTACGACATCGTCTACACGGAGGACTGGACCGGCTCCAACGGCCGCCTGCACCACATCGCGTTCGCCACGGACACCCGTGAGGACATCCTGCGGGCCGCCGATCTCGCCCTCGACACGGGCGTGTTCATCGAGACCGGGCCGCACAAGCACGCCATCCAGCAGACGTTCTTCCTGTACGTCTACGAGCCGGGCGGCAACCGCATCGAGCTGTGCAACCCGCTCACCCGCCTCGTCCTGGCCCCCGACTGGCCGCTGATCACCTGGACCGAGGACGAGCGGAAGAAGGGCCAGGCCTGGGGCCTGAAGACCATCGAGTCCTTCCACACGCACGGCACCCCGCCCGTCTCCTGACAGTCGGGCACACCATCCTGCCAGTACAGGTGACGGCAGTCCTCAGTCGGCGTCGGGCGGCGTCGCGCTCGCGGCCCGCCTCACATGCCCGGCGATGAGGGAGTAGACCTGCCTGGCCTTCTCGAAGTCCTTGCCGTCGTACGCGTGGTCCGCGTCGGGCACGTCGTGGTGCTCGACCAGAGCACCGGCCTTCTTGAGACGCTCGGCATAGCGCTCTCCCTCCGCCCGGAGGAGGTCGAACTGCGCCGTGACGACCAGGGCCGGGGCGATGCCCTCGAGGTCCGCGGTGTCCGCCGGGTTGGCGGGCGACACGAGGCGGTCGGCACGCTCCCGGGGGTCCGGCACGTACGAGCTGTCGAAGACCTCCGCCATCCAGGGGCGCAGCATCGGCTTGGCGATGGCGGCGCGCTTGTCCTTGGCGCTGGTCGCGAGGTCGAGCGGGGGATAGTGGAGGACCTGGAGCGCGATCGCGGGTCCGTCCTCCTCCAGAGCCTGGCGTGCCACCGCCGCGGCGAGGCCGCCTCCGGCACTCTGGCCGCCCACGGTGAGCCGGCTGCCGTCCCAGCCGTGCTCGTCACCGTGCGAGGCGATCCACCGGACGACCTCGTACGCCTGACGTGGCGGGGCGGGAAACCGGTGCTGCGGGGCGACGACATAGTCCACGTTGATCACGGCCACGCCCGCCTCCGCGGCGAGGAACCGGCAGAGCGGGTCGTCGAGTTCCGTCAGCGGCATGACATAGCCGCCGCCGTGGAAGTTGACGTGGACCGGCGGAGGCGCCCCCTTGGTGGCGGGCATGTAGACGGTGACCCGGGCCGGGGCGACAGACGTCGGGATCGTCAACTCGTGTGCGTCACGCGGGAATTCGGGAAACCGGTCGAGCGGCGAAGTCGCGGAGCCGCGCCCGCCCGCTCGCCGACTGGCCAGCTGAACGGCACGCTGTATCGCCTTGGCGGCGAAGGACGCCACCGCAGGCCGGGCCAGGATGGACATGGGTCTCCGTTCGGTCGAGCGAATCGGACGAGTGATGTGGACGAGCGATTCAATCAACAGGTTTCCTGTTGATTGTTGGGGACAATAACACGGCTCCGGTCTCGCCGACCGGTGACGTACACCCCCAACCCCTGCCCGTCCGGAATGGGTGCCGCGCGAAGTATTGACTCGCGTCACGAAGCTGTGAACACTGGCGTGACTACGTAGTCAATCCGAAGCGCACGTCTTGTCGTCTGAATTTGACTACGTAGTCATCGCCGAGGGGCACGAGGAGGGTTCATGGCCACCACCAGCACCGAGCCTTCGTCCCCCGGCGGTCCCGGACGCCGCCGGCGCGGCCCCGGGATGATGGAGGTCGCCCGTGCCGCGGGCGTCTCCCAGAAGACCGTGTCCCGTGTCGTCAACGGCGAGCCCCATGTCAGCGCCGACGTCCGCGACCGCGTGCTCGGTGTCATCCGTGAGCTGGACTACCGCCCGAACAACGCGGCGCGCGCCCTGCTGATGGGCAGATACCGGCGCATCGGTGTGGTCTCGCTCGGCTCCGCGCTCTACGGCCCGTCGACGCTGCTCATCGCACTGGAGCGGGCCATGCAGCGGGCGGGGTATTCGTTCGCGCTGGTCAGCACCCTGGAGGGACAGGGACAGAGCGGTGGTATCGCGGCAGCGGTGGAGTCCCTGCTCGAGCAGGGCGTCGACGGCATCGTCCTGTCCGAGCCGATCGACGACGGCACCCCGCTGCGGCTCAGCGCGGATGTGCCTGTGGTCAGCGTCGGGGACAACGTGGACACGCCCGGGGGCTCCAGCACGGTGGTCCGTGCCGACGGTGTCGCCGCGGCCAGGATCGCCACCGAGCATCTGCTGTCGCTGGGGCACCGTACGGTGTGGCACATCCCGGGCCCGCAGGACTGGTGGGCCGCCCGCGACCGTGTCCGCGGCTGGCGCGAGGCACTGGCCGCCGCCGGCGCCCCCGAGCCGCCGCTCCCCCCGGACGGCGACTGGACTCCCGCCGCCGGGCACGCCGTTGGACAGCGGCTCGCCCAGAACCTCGACGTCACTGCCGTGTTCGTCGCCAATGACGACATGGCGATCGGCGTGCTGCGGGCCTTCGCCGAGGCCGGACGCTCCGTCCCGGGGGACGTGAGTGTGGTCGGCTTCGACGACATCCCCGCCGCGCCCTATCTGTCCCCTCCCCTGACCACCGTCCGACAGGACTTCGTCTCGGTCGCCACCCGCGCCGTCGATGTCCTGATCGCCATGATCGAGGACAGGCCCGATCCGGCCGAATCCGCCGATCTCGCCTTCGAGTTGACCGTACGAAGCTCCACTGCCCCCGTCCGCTGACCGAGCTCACTGCCCGAACCGCTGAACCGTCGGCGGGACGGTCGACCGCACCTCGTGGCCGACCCGATCCGCCCTGCCCACGTGCGCCGCCCGGGACGGCCGTCGCACGCGCACCCCGTAGCCGCACCACGTGAGGAGTCACGTGTGTACACCCCATCGCCCTTGCCACGCCGCACCCTGCTGCGCGGCGCCCTCGGTCTGGGCGCGGCCGCCGGGCTCGCCGCCTGCGGTCGCGACAGCACCATCGCCCGTACCTCCGGAGACGTGACCCTTTCCCTCTGGACCCACGACCCGGGTTACGAGGACTTCTTCGCCAAAGGCGTTCCGGAGGCCGACCGGCTCACCGACTTCCGCTACCGCCTGAAGGTCACTCGCACCGGACCCGCCGACCTCGTCACCAAACTGCTCGCCCAGGCCGTCGCCGGACGCGGCACACCGGACATGGTGGGATTCGAGATCGGCAGCTTCCCGCGCATGCTGCGCGGCGACATCTCCGAGCGGCTGCTGCACGACCTCACCCCCGACATCGCCGCGGTACCGGGACTCGAGGACGATCTGTTGCCGGCCCGCACCGCCCCCTACACCAAGGACGGCAAGCTCTACGCCCTCGACTCGGACACGCCGATGGTCGTCTACTACTACCGCGACGACCTGTTCGCCGAGTACGGCCTCCCGAAGGACACCCCGACCTGGGAGGAGTTCGCCGAACTCGGCGCCCGCGCGTACAAGGACCACCGCGCTTCGATGTGCGTCGTCAGTACCGCCGGCAGCGATCCGGGGCAGGTCGTGCAGTCCTTTCAAATGCTGCTCTACCAGCGCGGCGGCGCCTTCTTCGACGCGGACCAGAAGCTGGTGCTCGACTCGGCCGAGGCCGAGGAAGTGCTGGGCTTCCTCTGCGAGGGGCTGCGCAGCGGATTCGTCATCGACATCTCCGACTACTACGGGGCCGCGATGCAGACCGCCCTGAAGTCTGGCCGGGTCATCGGGCTGCCCATGGCCATCTGGTACAAGAACTACGGCCTCGTGCCCAACGTGCCCGAACAGAGAGGGAAGTGGCGGGTCAAGGCCATGCCGCGCTTTGCGAAGGGCGGAGGGACGACGGCCGCCCTTGGTGGCACCGGGTTCGGGGTCATCAAGGACAAGTCCAATACGCGGGCGGCCACGGAGTTTCTGCTGAACACCTGGCTCACCCACGACGGTCAGGTCCGGCGTTTCACCGAGACGGGATATCTGCCCACGCGTCGTTCCGTGTACGAGGATCCGCAGCTCGGGGCGCTCAAGGACGACTTCTGTGGTGGGCAGCGGTTGTTCGGTCTCTATCGCGACCTTCTGTCGGATGTGCCTCCGCTGCACACGAGTCCCGATCAGTCGATTCTCTTCGATGTGCTTGCCGGGAATCTGCTGCGTGCGTATCGGGGGGACCTCAGCCCGCGGGAGGCGTTGCGTCGGTCTGCGGAGGAGTTCCGCGACCAAGCGGGGCGTTAGCCCCGCAGGGAGCGCCGTTGAACACTGCGGGCCGTCTGTGGCTGGTCGCGCAGTTCCCCGCGCCCCTGACGGGGCGCCCCTGTACGCATCGGAACTATGGCACGTACGCCAGGAGAGTCGCCCATGACCACCGCCATCGCCGAGCCGGCCAGTAGTGCCCGCAAACGTACGGGTGCACGTCAGGTCGCTCCTCGTCTCAAGAAGTCCCGCGCCCCCTATCTCTTCATTGCCCCCTTCTACGTCCTCTACGTGCTGTTCATGCTGGTGCCGATCGGGGTCTCGCTCTGGCTGAGTCTCACCGAATGGGTCGGTCTCGGTACGCCGCACTGGGTGGGTCTGCGCAACTACCGTCTCCTCGCCACCGATGTCAGCTTCCATCGCGCCCTGGGCAACACGGGTGTCTTCGTGGTCGTGGCGGTCTTCCTCGTCGTACCGCTCGCCCTGCTCATCGCGCAGGCACTCAATACCCGCGGCCTGCGGGTGCGCGACCTGTGGCGGACCGCCTACTTCGTGCCGATCGTCGTGTCTCCGATCATCGTGGCGCTCATCTTCGGACTTATCTTCGACCGGCAGTTCGGGCTGCTGAACTCCGTCCTGCGCGCGCTGTTCGGCACCGGGGGAGTCGACTGGCTCGGCAATCCGGATCTGGCCAAGGTGAGCATCGGCCTGGTGATGCTGTGGCGCTGGACCGGCTACCTCACGATCTTCTTCCTCGCCGGATTGCAGGCCGTACCAAGGGAGTTGTACGAGGCAGCCGCTCTCGACGGCGCCGGACGCATCCGCACCTTCACCACCGTCACACTCCCGGCCCTGAAACCGGTGACAGCCTTCGTGGTCGTCACCTCCTTCATCGGCGCCGCGCAGATCTTCGAGGAGCCCTACCTGCTGACCGGCGGCGGACCTGCCGAAAGCACCCTGTCGGTGACGATGTTCATCTATCGGGCCGCCTTCCAGCGCCAGCAGTTCGGGTACGCGGCCGCCGCGGCGGTCGTGCTGTTCGTCCTCGTCTTCGGCCTCAGCCAGCTCTTCAACCGTCTGCTCGGCATCGGGAGGGCGTCCTCATGAGCGCGACCACTTCTTCCGTACGCCCTACCGTTTCTTCCGGACGTACCGCTTCTTCCGGACGTGCTTCCGTACGTGCGAGGAGCCGCCGGGGCCTGCTCTACCTGACGCTGATCCTGCTGCTTCTCGCCTTCCTCGCCCCGCTGTTGTGGGCGCTGAGCGGGTCGTTCAAGCCGCGCGGCGACATCTTCGCGTATCCGCCGAAGCTGGTTCCGGATCCCTTCACCCTGCACAACTACCGTGCCCTGATCGAGGATCAGCCCTTCGTGCGCTGGTTCCTCATCAGCACCGTCGTCGCGGTCGTCGCCACCGTCGTGTCCGTCTTCGTCTGCGCACTCGCCGGCTACGGCTTCGCCAAGTTCCGTTTCGCCGGCAAGCGGCTGCTCTTCGGCGTGATGTTCAGCTCGCTGTCCATCCCGTTCGCCGTGATCCTCGTGCCGCTGTTCGTGATCCTGGTCAAGACCGGGCTCGGCAGCCCGTGGTTCGCGCTGATCGTGCCGTGGGTGGCGCCCGCGTTCGGGATCTTCATGATGCAGCAGTACATCGTGCAGTCCGTTCCGGACTCGGTCCTGGAAGCCGCCCGCATCGACGGGGCGAGCGAGTTCGGCATCTTCCGGCGGATCGTGCTGCCCCTGCTGCGTCCCTCGCTCGGCGCACTCGCCGTGTGGACGTTCCTGCAGAGCTACAACAGCTTCCTGTGGCCGCTGGTCCTGGTCTCCGACAGCTCGCAGTACACCCTGCCGCTGGGCCTGCAGACCCTCTTCGTCTCGGAGCAACGACAGTACGACCTGGTGATGGCCGGTGCCGTGCTGGCCGTCCTGCCCGCCGTCGTGCTCTTCGTCCTGCTGCGCAAGCAGCTCCTCGAAGGCCTGTCCACGGGAGCCGTCAAAGGCTGACGCCCCCTCACGTCCCGTAAAGGCCATATCCCGTAAAGGAGAAGCATGTTCGAGCTGCCCGGCCGGGTCCTGTTCGGCGCCGCCTACTACCACGAGTACCAGCCGTACGAGCGGCTCAAGGACGACCTCGACCTGATGGCGGAGGCCCGCTTCACGGTGATCCGGGTCGGGGAATCCGTGTGGTCGACCTGGGAGCCGGAGAACGGGCGCTTCGACCTCGACTGGCTCGAACCGGTCCTGGACGGTGCCCACGAGCGCGGCATATCGGTCGTCCTCGGGACACCGACGTACGCCGTGCCGCCGTGGCTGGCCCGTCAGTACCCGGAGATCGCGGGGGAGCACCGGACCGGACAGCGCCTCGGCTGGGGCGCCCGCCAGGAAGTCGACTTCACCCACCCGGCGTTCCGCTTCCACGCCGAGCGGATCATCCGCAAGGTCGTCGGCCGGTACGCCGCACACCCGGCGGTGATCGGCTTCCAGGTCGACAACGAGCCGGGCCTCCACCTCTTCCACAACCACGGCGTGTTCCAGCGGTTCACCGACCACCTGCGCGAGACGTACGGCGACGTGGAGACCCTCAACCGCGAGTGGGGACTGGTCTATTGGTCGCACCGGTTGTCGACCTGGGCGGACCTCTGGACCCCCGACGGCAATGCGCAACCGCAGTACGACCTGGCCTGGCGCCGCTTCCAGGCGCGGCTGACCACCGAGTTCATCGCCTGGCAGGCGGACATCGTGCGCGAGTACGCCCGGCCGGACCAGTTCGTCACGACGTGCATCTCCTACGAACGCCCCGGTGTCGAGGACGACGAGCTGACGAAGAACCTCGACGTCACGGCCGGCAATCCGTATTACACGATGCAGGACGCCCTCGCCCTGCCGGACGAGGGCCGCGGCGATCAGGGCTGGACGACGAACGGCACATGGGCGCTGTACCAGAGCGCCGACCGCATGTACTCCTCCCGCCAGGAGCCCTTCCTGGTGACCGAGACCGACGCGCAGGCCATCGGATTCCCCTGGAACAACCGCCCCGCGTACGACGGGCAGTGGCGCCAGGCCGCCTGGGCGCTGATCTCGCGCGGCGCCTCGATGATCGAGTACTGGCACTGGCACACCCTGCACTTCGGTGCCGAGACCTACTGGGGCGGCGTGCTGCCGCACAACGGGCGCCCCGGCCGGGTGTACCGCGAACTGGCAGCGCTGGGCGCCGAGTTGGAGACCGCAGGCGATCTCGTGGCCTCCCTCACGCCGGATGCCGACGTGGCTTTCCTCTACTCCCACCCCAGCAAGTGGGCGCTCCAGGCGCAGCCCGCGCTCGCCGCGCCGGACGGAGGGCCCGACCCCCGCTCGTACCAGACCGTCTTCGACGCCTTCTACCGCGGCGCTTTCGAGTCGGGGCTGCAGAGCCGGATCGTGCACCCCGGGCAGCTGGACACCGCGGACCTGCCGCCGGTCCTTGTCGTCCCCGCCTACTACGCGGCCGACGACGCGATCCTCGACCGCCTGCTCGCCTACGTCAAGTCCGGCGGCCACCTGGTCCTTGGCCCGCGCACGGCGTACGCGGACCACGAGGCGAGAGCCCGCACGGACGAGCAGCCCGCTCGTCTGGCGAAGGCCGCCGGAGTCACGTACGACGAATTCAGCAACCTGAGCGGCGAACTCGTCGTCCACGGCACCGATGCCTTCCCGCTCCCGGACGCGGCGCGCGCACTCCACTGGGCGGACGGCCTGCGATCTCGTGGAGCGGAAACACTGGCCACGTACGATCACCCGCACTTCGGCCGCTGGCCCGCCGCCACGTCGCACCAACACGGCGCCGGGCGCGTCACGTACGTCGGCACCGTGCCGGATCCCGCCTTCGCCAAGGCCCTCTTCCGCTGGGCGGCCCCGGCCGGCCTCTGGCACCCGTCCCACCCGAGCGTCACCTCCACGGCGGCGACAGCTCGCGACGGCCGACGCGTCCGCTTCCTGCACAACTGGTCGTGGGACCAGGCGGAGGTCGTACTGCCCATGGCCGTACGTGATGTGGTCACCGGGACGTCGTACGCCGCGGACCAGGAGGTCTCACTGGGGCCGTGGGACGTGAAGGTGCTCCGGGAGGACTCATGAACAGCTGATCCCGGACCCGGTCTCCCCATTGGTCAGCCGCTGAGATCCCTTTGGTGTCCGGCCAGCGCGTGGGCGATGTCGCGCGTGGCCGGATACAGCCGGAGATACAGCGCGTACAACTCGTCGTAGCGGGCGCGGAGGTGCGGGTCCGGGGTGACCCGCTCGCGCACCGGGTTCCACACGTCGATGAGCGGGGCGCCGACCGCGCTCGCGGCGAGGAACGCGGCGCCGTAGCTCGCGCCGAGCGTGACGGTCCTGATCTCCTGCTCCAGGCCCGTCACCGCGGAGACGATCCGGGTCCACAGCCCGCCCTGGGTGCCTCCGCCCACGGCGACGACCCGGCGGATGTCCGCGCCGGCCGCGCGCATCGCCTCCACGTTGTGCCGTACGCCGAAGGCCGTCGCCTCCAGGGCGGCGCGGTAGAGGTCGCCGCGGGTGTGCTCCACCGTCAGACCGGCGATGATCCCGCGGGCATGTGGATCGGCCACCGGTGTCCGTTCGCCCGCGAAGTACGGCAGCATCAGCAGCCCTCGCGCACCGGGCCCGGACGCCTCCGCTTCCGCGAGCAGGTCGGCGTGGTCGGGCGAGCCGAACAGCTCCCGCAGCCAGTCGGTGATCACGCCGGACGTGGCCATGCCGCCCGCGAGACTGCGTGTTCCGGGCAACGCCCCGACGGTGCTCCACAGTTGGGGCACCAGGAGTCGCTCGGAAACGGTGTTGATCAGAAACATGGTGCTGCCGTACATGAGCATGAGGTCACCGGTGTGCTGTGCCCCCACGCTCAGCGCCTCCGACCAGGCGTCGATCGTGCCGGAGACGACCGGGATCCCGGCGGGCAGGCCGGTGGCGCCGGCAGCCTCGGCGGTGACGTGCCCGGCGACGTCTCCCGGCCACAGCAGGTGGGGGAGTTCCAGCCACGGTGCGATGCGCCGGGTCCACGGTTCGTACCAGTCCTGGGTCACGGAGTCGTACAGCGGGACGGCCTGGCTCGCCGAGTGGTGGTCGAGCACATAGGTCCCGGTGAGCCGGCACACCAGGTACGAGCTGGGCATGTAGAGGCGTCGGGCCCGTGCGACCGCCTCGGGCTCGTGCTCGGCCAGCCAGGCGATCTTGGGCCCCACGGCCTGGGTGGACAGCAGGGACCCGCAGCGCCGCAGTACGGCGTCACGGCCCAACTCGGTTTCCAGGCGGGCGATCTGCTCGGTGGCGCGGGTGTCGACGCCGTACAGGATCGCCGGGCGCAGCGGCGTGTCCGTCTCGTCGGCCAGGGTGACGCACGGGCCCATGCCGCTGACGCCGACCGCGGTGACGGCGGCGCCGTCCTTCGGGGACTTCAGCAATTCCCGGGCGATCGAGGTGAACTCGTCCCACCACACCCGCGCGTCCATCTCGACGTGCCCGGGCCGCGGCCGGCCGACCGTGTGCGGGCGGACTGCCGTGGCGAGCACCGTTCCGTCCTCGTCCACCAGCACGCCCTTGCTGCTGGACGTGCCGATGTCGACCCCGAGCACCGTCATACGCTCACGTCTCCCCGCTCAGCCGCGCTCACCGCACCTGGTCCGGGGCGGCCTTCGTGGGCCGCCCCACCACGATGATGTTCTACGGGATCGAGATGGATCCGTCGCGCTGCGGGGGAATCGCCACGCCGTTCTGCTGGAGGGCGACCGTGCGCGCCGGGGAGGGAATGCGGATGCCCTCGAGGTCGTACCGCTTGTGCAGCCGCTTGATGAACTCGTGCTTGATCCGGTACTGGTCGCTGAACTCCCCGACGCCCAGGATCACGGTGAAGCTGATCCGCGAGTCCCCGAACGTGTGGAAGCGGATGGCGGGTTCGTGCTCGGGGACCGCGCCCTCTATCTCCGTCATGACCTCGGTCACGACGTCGGAGGTGACGCGCTCCACGTGGTCCAGGTCGCTGTCGTAGCCGACGCCGACCTGCACGGTGAGGGTCATCTCCTGTTCCGGGCGGCTGTAGTTGGTCATGTTGGTGCTGGAGAGCTGGGCGTTCGGGATGATGACGAGGTTGTTGGAGAGGTTGCGCACGACGGTGTTGCGCCAGTTGATGTCGACGACGTACCCCTCCTCCCCGCTGGTGAGACGGATGTAGTCGCCGGGCTGGATCGTCTTCGAGGCGAGGATGTGGATGCCCGCGAAGAGGTTGGCGAGGGTGTCCTGGAGAGCCAGCGCGACCGCGAGACCGCCGACGCCGAGGGCGGTGAGCAGCGGGGCTATGGAGATGCCCAGGGTCTGCAGGACGACCAGGCAGCCGATGGCCAGGACGACGACCCGGGTGATGTTGACGAAGATCGTGGCCGATCCGGCGACGCCGGAACGGGACTGCGTGACGGCCTTCACCAGGCCGGTGATCACGCGCGCCGCGGTGATGGTGGCGGCGAGGATGAGCAGGACCGTCAGGATCTGGTTGACGGTGTTGTTGACCTTGCCGGTCAGTGGCAGCGCCGCGGCGGCGGCCGCCACCCCGCCCGCGAGTGCCGCGATCGGCACCAGCGCGCGCAGCGCGTTGACGAGGACGTCGTCACCGCTCCAGCGGGTACGGGTCGCGTGCTTGCCCAGCCAGCGCAGGAGGAGGCGCAGCAGGACGCCCGCCGCTAGCCCGACGGCCAGCCAGACACCGGCGACTATCCAGTCGTGCAGTGTGAGGTCCCGGTTCACCAACTGCCTCCCGTCGTTCCGCGAAAGGGGCGTACGCCCGGTATGTGATGTGTCGTCACCTTGTTGCCACCTGCTGCTCGATTCCGGGATGTGCGGACCCGCCGGGAACGACGAGTCGTTGACCGGCGGGTTCGGCTCATCTTGCTACATGTGCGGAGATGCTTCGACGCGGAGCCGCCGCGGACAGGCCAACTCCCCGCGTCCTGGCCCGATATGCCCGATGGCGGCGGTGCGCCCATCCGCCCCGGTGGACGCCCGGCCGACTCGTTCATGCCGAGCCGGGTGGGTTGCACGAGCCGGTGGCCGAGATCGGTCCTCGCGTGCAAGATGGCCTGGATGCATCGGTGCCCGGCGTCAGAGTTCGCCGAACGACCGTGCCCGGCGTCAGGGTTCGCCGAACGACCCGTGCCGACCCGCCCCCGCGGTGAATCGCGCCGCCCCCTCCAGGCTCTCCGCCAACACGCCCATCCCGTGACGGAGTTCACCCCGCATGGCGGCACGCTCGGTCAGGCCCTCCTGGTCGAGGACGGAGCCGCGGTCGCCCCGGAGGCAGGCTTGTGGGAAGCGGGCGATCGAGGCGGCCAACTCTTCGGCCTCGGCGCGTGCCCGGCCCGGCGGGACGACACGGTTCGCGAGCCCCATCTCGTACGCCTCGGGAGCGGCCACCGGACGGCCGGTCAGAATCATGTCCAGCGCGCGGCCGGTGCCGATGAGGTGGGGGAGCCGTACCGTGCCGCCGTCGATGAGGGGCACGCCCCAGCGGCGGCAGAAGACGCCGAAGACCGCGTCCTCCTCGGCGACCCGCAGATCGCACCAGAGGGCCAGTTCCAGACCGCCCGCCACGGCGTGGCCCGCGACCGCCGCGATCACCGGCTTGGACAGCCGCATCCGCGTCGGGCCCATCGGCCCGTCGCCGTCCTCCGTGACGTGGTTGCCGCGTTCCGTGCCGAGCGCCTTGAGGTCCGCGCCCGCGCAGAACGTGCCGCCCTCGCCCCACAGCACCGCCACCCGGGCCGTCTCGTCGTTCTCGAACTGCCGGAAGGCATCGGCGAGTTCGGTCGCCGTCGGACCGTCCACCGCGTTGCGGACCTCGGGGCGGGAGAGGACGACGGTGGTGACGTGTTCCTGGCGTTCGATCCGGACCGGCATCGCGCGGACCCCTTCGTGTGACGACGCCAGCAGGTTACTCCCGAGTCACAGCGAGAGACCGGGGTCGTCACCGAGCGGAATCCGGGAGGGAGTCAGGGGCGTCCAGGAGCTGAATCCGAGGGCCTCAGATCACCTTGAGCCGGACGAGCGCGCCCAGGGTCAGGGCGCCGGGCAGCAGCGGCAGCCAGACCGTGATGATGCGATAGCCGAGGACCACGGCAGTAGCCAGCGCCACGGGGCCGCCCGCCGCCACCAGGGCGACGATCAGCGCGGCTTCCACCGAACCGATGCCACCCGGCGTCGGTATCAGGGCCACGGCGACGGTCGCCGCGAGATACGCGACCACCATGTGTGTCGGCGGCACCGGCAGTCCCAATGCCAGCCCCACCGCGACCAGTCCGGCCGCCTGCAGGGCCGGGAAGGCCAGCGAGCCGCCCCACAGGGCGAGTGCGCGGGCGGGCCGGGTGTGCACGGAGCGGGCCTCGCCCAACGCGGTGCGCAGGAAGGACAGCACGGCCGTACGCAGCTTCCGTACGAGAAGGAGCAGCAGCACCGCCGCACAGACGATCGCGCCCACGCCGACCAGCAGCGGACCGATCGCGCCGTCCGGCAGGAGTGTGCCGATGCGCAGCGCGTGGGGGAAGACGAGCAGTAGCGTGAGCAGCAGCCCCACGCGGGCCACCGACTCCGCGAGGAGATACAGCGCGAGCGCGGCCGACGAACGGGCCAGCGGTACCCCGCACACCGTCATGAAGCGCAGATTGACGGCGCTCGCGCCCAGACCCGTGGGCAGCAGGTGGTTGGCCGCGCCCGCCGCGAACTGAGTGGCCAGCAAACGCCGTTTGGGCAGCCGCTCGACGAGCGCGCCCTGCCGGGTGACCGCCGCCGCCACCCAGGTCAGACAGGTCGCGGCGACCGCGGCCAGCAGCCACGGCCATTCGGCCGTCGCCAGATGGCCGAAACCCTCCACGAGCACGGACCAGTGGCGCACCGCGACCACGATCACGAGCGCGAGCGGAAGCAGGCACAGGATCTGCCGGAGCGGGATGCGAGCGGGGAGACGCAGGGGGACTCGTACGGCCGTCACATCGGGAAAGGGTCCCCACGCCGCACCAACAGGGGGTTTCGGGCACGGGGACGGCGGCTGACACGCCGGGCACGTCATCGCGTCGCGCTCCCTCACCCGGCCGCCCTTGACCTCAAGATTGCTCGAGGTTCTACGGTCGGTCCCATGAGTATGGAGACGACAGCCTGGACGCAGATGTACAGCGTCATGAACGCCCAGCAGGACCGCCGGCCCTTCGCCCGCGCGACGCTGCGCCGCATCGCCCGGTTCGCCCGGCCGCACCGCCGCCGTATCGGGCAGTTCGGGGTGCTCAGCGTGGCGACGGCGCTGCTCGCCGTGGCGACACCGGTCCTCGCCGGACACGTCGTGGACGCGATCGTGTCCGGCGGCGACGAGAGAAGGGTCGTACGACTGGCGCTGCTCATCGCGGTGATCGCGCTCGCCGAGGCGGCCCTCGGCCTGGTCGGACGCTGGCTCTCGGCGAACCTGGGCGAGGGACTGATCCTCGATCTGCGGACAGCGGTCTTCGATCATGTGCAGCGCATGCCGGTCGCGTTCTTCACACGCACTCGTACGGGCGCGCTCGTCAGTCGTCTCAACAACGACGTGATCGGCGCCCAGCGCGCGTTCAGCAACACCCTGTCCGGAGTGGTCAGCAATCTCGTGACCCTGCTGCTCACCCTCGCCGTGATGCTCACCCTGTCCTGGCAGATCACACTGCTCGCGCTCGCCCTGCTCCCGGTGTTCGTGGTGCCCGCCCGCCGCATGGGCAGCCGGATGGCGAAACTCCAGCGCGAGGCGGCCGACCTCAACGCCGCGATGGGTACGCGCATGACCGAGCGTTTCTCCGCGCCCGGCGCCACGCTGATCAAGCTCTTCGGCCGGCCCGGCGACGAGTCCGCGGAGTTCGCGGCGCGGGCCCGGCGGGTGCGGGACATCGGCGTGCGCACGGCGATGGCGCAGACGACGTTCATCACGGCGCTCACCCTCGTCTCCGCGCTCGCGCTCGCCCTGGTCTACGGCCTCGGGGGCTGGTTCGCCCTGCGCGGCAGCCTGGCACCGGGCGCCGTCGTCTCACTGGCCCTGCTCCTGACCCGCCTCTACGCGCCGCTGACATCCCTGGCGGGAGCCCGCGTCGAGGTCATGAGCGCCCTGGTCAGCTTCGAGCGCGTCTTCGAGGTCCTCGACCTGAAACCGCTGATCGAGGAGAAGCCGGACGCCCGCGCGGTGCCGGAGGGCCCGGCCGCCGTCGAGTTCACCGACGTCCGCTTCGCCTACCCGTCCGCCGACAAGGTCTCCCTCGCCTCCCTGGAGGAAGTGGCCTCACTCGACACGCGGGGCGGCGCCGAGGTCCTGCACGGCGTCTCCTTCCGCGCCGAACCCGGCCAGACCGTCGCCCTGGTCGGCTCGTCCGGCGCGGGAAAGTCGACCATCGCCTCCCTCCTGCCACGGCTGTACGACGCCGACGAGGGCTCCGTACGCATCGGCGGCGTCGACGTCCGCGACCTGGATGCCGAGTCGATGCGGGCCACCATCGGCATGGTCACTCAGGACGGTCACCTCTTCCACGAATCGGTCCGCGCCAACCTGCTGCTCGCCCGGCCCGACGCCGGCGAGGACGAACTGTGGGACGTGCTGCGCCGGGCCCGCCTCGACGACCTCGTACGCTCCCTGCCCGACGGCCTCGACACGGTGGTCGGTGAACGCGGCTACCGGCTCTCCGGCGGCGAGCGCCAGCGCATGACCATCGCCCGGCTGCTCCTCGCCCGCCAGCGGGTGGTCGTCCTCGACGAGGCCACGGCCCACCTGGACAACACCTCCGAGGCCGCCGTCCAGGAAGCCCTCACCGAGGCACTGTCGGGGCGCACCGCGATCGTCATCGCGCACCGCCTTTCGACCGTACGGGCCGCCGACCTGATCCTCGTCGTCGAGGCGGGCCGGATCGTCGAGCGCGGCACGCACGAGGAACTGCTCGCGGCGGACGGACGGTACGCGGAGCTGTACCGGACGCAGTTCGCGAAGCCGGCACCCCACGGGCAGGACGAGCGAAGCGAGATGGGGATCCCCGCGGCCGAAGGCCGGGGGAGGACCGACGGGAGCCCGGTCGGCGCGACGGAGATCGCTGTGGCGGGAGGGACGGCGGCATAGGCAGCCTCCCGCGAGAACGATGGGTGTACGGGGGGTTGACGTGGCGGGACCCGGCCGGAACTGTGTTGCGCATCAAGCCCATGGTTGCGTGTGGCGCACCTCTGTGTGGCGGTCCACAGGAAAGAGACCCTCCCCCTACGTCCTCTTTCGGAAGGCTTCGGATGAGTAACGCAACGGCGAAGAGAGCAGAATCGGCCCTGGCCCGGGTGGATCCGGCAGTCCTCTACATATCCGTGACGCTGGCTGCCCTCTTCGTGGCGTGGGGAGTGTTCTTCACCGACAATCTCGCTTCGGTGGCCGACGCCACGCTGGGGCGGATCATTGGGAACTTCGGCTGGCTCTTCGTCCTGACCAGCTCCGGATTCGTGCTGCTGGCGGCCGTGCTGGCGTTCAGCCGGTTCGGCGGCATCCGGCTGGGCAAGGACGGCGACCGCCCGGAATTCAGCACCGCCTCCTGGGTGGCGATGATGTTCAGCGCCGGCATGGGCATCGGCTTGATGTTCTACGGGGCGAGCGAGCCGATCATGCATATGTCCAGCCCTCCGCCGGGCACTGCCGAGGCGGGTACCGAGGACGCGGCCCGCGTGGCGTTGGAGTACTCGTACTTCCACTGGGCGATCCATCCCTGGGCGATGTACGCAGTCGCCGGCCTGGCGCTCGCCTATTTCGGATTCCGCAAGAGCGGCAACGGCCTGATCAGCTCCGCCTTTCGTCCACTGCTCGGTGACCGAGTGGACGGACCGCTGGGCAAGTCCATCGACATTCTGGCGATCTTCGCCACCCTCTTCGGCTCCGCCGTCTCCCTCGGGCTCGGCGCGTTGCAGATCAACAGCGGCCTCAAGGAGCTCTGGGGGATCGCCAACTCCACCGAACTCGCCGTCTCGATCATCGCGGTCCTGACCATCATGTTCGTGATCTCCGCTCTCTCCGGGGTGCATCGCGGCATCCAGTGGCTGAGCAACGGCAACATGATCCTGGCCGTGCTCCTGCTGCTGTTCGTCTTCGCGGTGGGTCCGACGGTGTTCATCCTGAACAGCCAGACCGAGGCGCTGGGGGGCTACCTGGCCTCGCTCCCGAAGATGAGTTTCAAGACGGGCGCCTTCGGCGGCGGCGAATGGCTCTCCGGTTGGACGGTCTTCTACTGGGCATGGTGGATCTCCTGGACGCCGTTCGTGGGCACGTTCATCGCACGGATCTCTCGCGGCCGTACGATCCGGGAGTTCATCGTCGGTGTGGTCATCGCGCCGAGCCTGGTGAGCGTGGTGTGGTTCGCGATCCTCGGCGGTACCGCTCTGAACCAGGAAATGCACGGCGGTCAGCTGTCCGCGGCGGTCGCCAAGGGTGAGGAGGCGGGCCTGTTCGCCACCTTGCAGAATCTTCCCTGGTTCCCCATCACCTCAGTGGTGGTGATCATTCTGGTCGGCCTGTTCTTCGTCAGCGGTGCCGATGCGGCCTCCGTGGTGCTGGGGATGCTCTCCTGTCGGGGCAGCATGAACCCCAGCCGCCCCGTCGTGATCCTCTGGGGCGTGCTGACCGGTCTGGTCGCGGCCGTCCTGCTGCTGGCCGGTGGCTTGGAGGCGGTCAAGCAAGTGGCCATCATCGCCGCCTTCCCGTTCCTCTTCGTGATGATCGGCATGTGTGTCTCCCTGATGAAGGCACTGCGCGCCGAGCCGAAGGGGGAACGGCCCCCAGCACATGAGGACACTGCCGGCATCGACGACGAACGGGAGCCGGGCGACGGTGTACGAACGGCCGAGGCCATGACGGATTCGCCGGCCGTGGGCTGAGCTGCCTGATCGGGGCGGGTGCCGGCGCGGATCCGGCGCCATGTCGCGACCGCGTTCCGCCTCGCGTGCGGTGGCGGGTCGCCGGATCCGGCGGAGTCGACCTGGTTCGAGGCGACCTCTTGACCCTCGGCCCGTCCTCCCCGATGCTCGGTTGCGTATCAAGGTGCGTGTATCGCATTAGGCAACACGCATGCGAGAGTTTCCCGCTCGAGGAGTAACTCAATGGCTCATGAGGTTCGTGCCGTCGTCGCCAGGAAGAAGGGCGCACCGGTCTCCGTCGAAACGATCGTCGTCCCCGACCCCGGTCCGGGTGAGGCGCTGGTCAAGGTCGAGGCGTGCGGCGTCTGCCATACCGATCTGCACTACCGGGAGGGCGGGATCAACGACGACTTCCCCTTCCTCCTCGGGCACGAGGCGGCGGGCCGTGTCGAGGCCGTCGGCGAGGGTGTCACCGGCATCGAGCCGGGTGACTTCGTCATCCTGAACTGGCGCGCGGTCTGCGGTCAGTGCCGGGCCTGCAGCAAGGGCAAGCCCTGGTACTGCTTCGCCACCCACAACGCGACGCAGCCGATGACGCTGCTCGACGGCACTCCGCTCTCGCCCGCACTCGGCATCGGCGCCTTCGCGGAGAAGACGCTGGTCGCCGCGGGGCAGTGCACCAAGGTGGACCCGGCGGCTCCGGCGGCCGCCGCCGGCCTGCTCGGATGCGGCGTCATGGCGGGATTCGGCGCGGCCGTGAACACCGGGGCCGTCGGTCGCGGAGACTCCGTCGCCGTCATCGGCTGCGGTGGGGTCGGAATGGCCGCCGTCGCGGGGGCGAGGCTCGCCGGTGCGACCAAGGTCATCGCCGTCGACGTCGACCGACGCAAGCTGGAGCGGGCCATGACCATGGGGGCCACCCACACGGTCGACGGCACGACGGCAGACGTCGTGGAAGCGGTGCGCGAGCTGACCGGGGGCTTCGGCGCGGACGTGGTCGTCGAGGCGGTGGGCCGGCCCGAGACGTACAAGCAGGCCTTCTACGCCCGCGACCTGGCCGGCACGGTCGTCCTGGTCGGCGTGCCCACCCCGGAGATGAAGGTGGAGTTGCCGCTCCTCGACGTCTTCGGACGCGGCGGCGCCCTGAAGTCCAGCTGGTACGGCGACTGCCTGCCCTCGCGCGACTTCCCGGCCCTCATCGACCTGTACCTGGGAGGGCGCTTCGACCTGGACGCCTTCGTCTCCGAGACCATCGGGCTCGGTGACGTGGAGGAGGCGTTCGAGAAGATGCACCGCGGCGAGGTGCTGCGCTCCGTGGTGGTGCTGTGATGGCAGGCGCTCCGCACATCGAACGCCTCGTCACCAGCGGGACGTTCAGCCTCGACGGCGGCACCTGGGAAGTCGACAACAACGTCTGGCTCGTCGGTGACGACGACGAGGTCGTCGTCATCGACGCGGCACACGATGCGGGGACCATCCTGGCCGCCATCGGTGACCGCCGCCTGTCGGCCATCGTGTGCACCCACGCCCACGACGACCATGTGAACGCTGCGCCGGCCGTCGCGGACGCCACGGGCGCGCCCATCCTCCTGCACCCCGACGACCAGGTGCTCTGGAAGATGACGCACCCGAACCGGCGACCCGACCGGGCGCTCGCCGACGGCGACGTGATCGACGTGGCGGGCATCGGCCTGCGCGTCCTCCACACGCCCGGACACGCTCCGGGGGCCGTATGCCTGTACGCACCCGAACTGGGAGCGCTGTTCAGCGGCGACACGCTGTTCGCGGGAGGGCCCGGCGCGACCGGGCGCTCGTACAGCGACTTCGGCACGATCATCACGTCGATCGGTGACCGGCTGCTGACGCTCCCGGGCGAGACGGTCGTCCACACCGGACACGGCGAGACGACCGGCATCGCCGCGGAATCACCGCACCTTCAGGAGTGGGCGGCCCGCGGCTGGTGACCGCGGGCGCGGCCATGCCACGCCGGGGCGATCGACTGCGACCGTGCCTTTCCGGGCGAGACCCGCAGACGAGAGCCCCGGCCCGGTGCCCACCGTCAAGGACGTCCCGACCGTGCGCGGCGAGCCGGCGGAGGGCGCGGGACGGCCCGAGCTGATGGCCGGAACGTGCCCGCCGGGCTCCGTCACAGGCGCGCCCAAGCTCAGCGCGCTCAGCATCATCGACGCGGCGGAGACCGCGCCCCGCGGCCCGTACTGCGGTGGCATCGGCTGGGTCGACGCCGACCGGGGGACCGGCGGCACGGGCGCCGGCGTCACACCGTGTGAACAGCCTTCGGCGCTGACAAGAGGAGCCGGGAGGGCGCATGCCCCAGGTGATCGCCGTAGGGCGTCGCGCAGTCCGGAAGTTGCCGTTTGCTGTCTTTCCCGGCGTCTTGACAGCGCTCTGGGTCGCCCGCAGACTCGTTGCGTAGATTGCTAATCGTTCCTCTATACGCAACGAGGTGTCGTGATGGTTCCCGCGTGTCGTCTCGCCGATCTTCCGCGAGGCGAGGCCTTCCGGCTCGAGTCCGACCCGCCCGTCGCGGTGTTCCACACCGATGACGGCGAGCTTTATGCCATCGACGACACCTGCACCCATCAGGACGCCTCGTTGTCCGACGGCTGGCTGGAGGGGTGCGAGGTCGAATGCCCCCTGCACGCCTCGAAGTTCGACCTGCGCACCGGCAGCGTGGACGCCCCGCCGGCCAGGCTCCCGGTGCGCACCCACCAGGTCCTCGTCGAGGACGGCATGGTCTACGTAATGCTGTCCGACGCCGTGCCGAACCTGCCGCGCACCTGCGCTGTCGCGCGCCTGGCCGGAGGCCTCGTATGAAGACCGTGGCCGTCGTGGGCGCCTCGCTCGCCGGACTGTCCGCCGCCCGCTCGCTGCGCGGTCAGGGCTACGACGGGCGACTCGTCATCATCGGCGAGGAGTCCCACCGCCCCTACGACAGGCCGCCGTTGTCGAAGGAGTTCCTCACCGGCGCGGTGGACGAGGCCGAGCTCGCGCTCGAGGCGGACGGCGAGGACCTCGACGCCGAGTGGATTCTCGGCACGCGAGCCGTCGGTCTGGGAATCAGGGACCGCTCGGTACGTCTCGCCGACGGCAGGGCGGTGCGTGCGGACGGCGTCGTGGTCGCCACGGGAGCCTCCGCGCGGACCCTGCCCGGCAGTGACGGCTTGGCCGGTGTGCACGTGCTGCGCACACTCGACGACGCCCGGGCCCTGCGGGACGACCTGGCGCGCGGCGGCCGACTGGTGGTCGTCGGCGGCGGGTTCGTCGGCGCCGAAGTGGCCTCGACCGCCTACGGCATGGGCCTGGAGGTCACGCTCGTCGCGGCCGGGCCCACACCACTCTCCGGTCAGCTCGGGCCGGACATGGCGGCAGCCGTCTCCCTGCTGCACGCCGATCGCGGCGTTCGCCTGCTGTGCGGCACCGGCGTGCGAGGGGTGACCGGGAAGCCGGGGGAACCGCCGACCACTCCCTGGACCGCAGCTCGGGGAAGCGGCCGGGGGAGGGTGGCAGCGGTCCTGCTCGACGACGGCCGGAGTATCCCGGCCGACATCGTGGTCGTGGGGATCGGCGCGAATCCCTGCACCGGCTGGCTCGAGGGGTCCGGCGTCGCGCTCGACAACGGCGTGCGCTGCGGGGCCGACGGCACCACGAGCGTCCCGGGCGTCGTCGCGGTCGGTGACTGCGCCGCCTGGTACGACCCCGCTCTCGCCGCCCACCGCCGGGTCGAGCACTGGACCGGCGCCAGGGAGCGCCCGGCAGCAGCCGCGGCGGCCCTGCTCTCCGGCGGCACCGCCCCGTTCACTCCGCCTCGCCCGCCCTACTTCTGGTCCGACCAGTACGGCGTGCGGATCCAGTTCTCCGGGCACGCCGCGCAGGCCGACAGCGTGACGATCGAGGACGGCGACCCGGCCGACCGCAGTTTCCTCGCGGTCTACCGTCGCGCCGGGCACCCGGTTGCCGTACTCGGCATGGACCGGACCAAGCTCTTCACCCGCTGGCGTCGGCAGCTCGCCACCGCCGCGGCCCCGGTCGGGACCGCATGAGCACTGCCACCCGGCCGGGCCAGGGGGCTCCCGCCCTGTACCCGCGAGGACTTCCCCGGCCCGCCCGGACCCTGGTCATGGGCGTCGTGAACGTCACGCCCGATTCGTTCTCCGACGGTGGGCGGTGGTTCGACCCGGAACGGGCCGTCGCGCACGGCCTCGCGCTGTTCGACGAGGGCGCGGACATCCTGGACGTGGGCGGCGAGTCCACCCGACCCGGCGCCGCGCGTCCGCCGGTCGAGGAAGAACTGCGGCGCGTTCTGCCGGTCGTCCGCGAACTCGCCGCCGCGGGCGCGCCCGTCAGTGTCGACACCATGCGGGCCGAGGTCGCCGCTCGTGCCATAGAGGCCGGCGCGATGCTGGTCAACGACGTCTCAGGCGGCCTCGCCGACCCCGCGATGCTGCCGCTGATGGCCCAGGCCGGGACGCCGTACGTCGTCATGCACTGGCGCGGGCACTCCGCCGGCATGCAGGCGAACGCCCTGTACGACGACGTCGTCGCCGACGTGGTCGACGAGTTGAGGCTGAGGGTCGAAGCGGCTCTGCACGCCGGGATCTCTCCGGACTGCCTCATCCTCGACCCGGGGCTGGGGTTCGCCAAGCACGCCGACCACAACTGGCAACTGCTGGGCCGGCTCCGGGAGGTCGTGGCGCTCGGCCATCCGGTTCTCGTGGGCGCGGCGCGGAAGTCCTTTCTGGGCCATCTGCTGGCGGATCCGTCCACGGGCCGGCCTCGCCCGGCGCGGCAGCGGGACGCGGCCACTTCCGCGGTGTCCGTCCTGGCCGCTGCGCAGGGCGCCTGGTGCGTTCGCGTCCACGACGTCGTCTCGACGGTCGACGCGGTGCGTGTGACCGCCCGCTGGGGCCTCGAAGCCGCAGCCGCGCAGCTGTAGAGCCTCTGCTCTGACAGGCGCTCTCTTTTAACAGCGTTTAACAGCGCCCCGCCAACAGCTTTTAACAGCGCCCCCGGCCGAGGTGCGCTCCTCGTTGACGGCCGGCGCGAACCGCGCCCCGCTCCGCCGGGACAGTGCGATGGCGGGCAGCGTCCCGCCGGCCGGCGGACCGACGGCCGCAGCCGGCCTGCCATCCCGTCTGCGAGGCCGAGGAGTACGGCTTGAACAGGTCGAAGACTCTGCTCGCCACCCTGCGCTCCTTCCTTCGAAGTGTTGTCCATGGCGCAAGCTGTTGCGTCAAAAGAAACACTCAAGAAAGGGGTGGCCCGTCCTCTGGACACCTTGACAAGGGTTTGGGGGCGCCCTCAAACTGGCGTTGCGTTCACCGCAATCCGTTTCGCTATACGCACCGAGGTGTCATGATGATTCCCGTGTGCCTTCTCGTGGAGCTACCGCGAGGCGAGGCCTACCGGCTCGACATCGACCCGCCGGTTTCGGTGTTCCACACCGATGACGGCGAGGTCTTCGCCATCGACGACACCTGCACCCACCAGGACGCGTCGCTCGCCGACGGCTGGCTGGAGGGCTGCGAGGTGGAATGCCCGCTGCATGCTTCGAAGTTCGACCTCCGGACCGGAGCCGTCGACGCTCCGCCGGCCAAGCGCCCGGTCCGCACGCACGAGGTCTTCGTCGTGGACGGCATGATCTACGTCCAGCCGTCCACGGAAGCCCCCAACCTGCCCCCCTGCATCGCGGCCCGGCTCGCCGGAGAACCCGCGTGAGGGCAGTGGCCGTGGTGGGTGCCTCGCTGGCCGGTCTGTCGGCGGCGCGCTCGTTGCGGAAGCAGGGGTACGACGGGCGGCTGGTCGTCATCGGCGACGAACCGCACCGCCCGTACGACAGGCCGCCGCTGTCCAAGGAGTTCCTGGCCGGCGAGATCGGCGAAGCCGATCTCGCGCTGGAGCCGGACGACGAGGACCTGCAGGCGGAGTGGCTGCTCGGCGCCCGCGCCACCGGGCTCGACAGCGCACACCGCGCCGTGCGGCTCGCCGACGGCCGGGAGGTCCGGGCCGACGGCATCGTCATCGCGACCGGCGCGACCGCGCGGAGGCTGCCGGGCACGGACGGTCTGGCCGGTGTGCACACCCTGCGCACGCTGGACGACGCCCGCGCCCTGCGGGACGAACTGGCGCTGGGCGGAAGGCTGGTCGTGATCGGCGGCGGATTCATCGGCGCCGAGGTCGCGTCCACCGCCTACGCTCTCGGGCTCGATGTGACGGTTGTCGAGGCGGCGCCGACACCGCTGGCCGGACCGCTCGGCGAGACCATGGGCGGCGTCGTCTCCGCCCTCCACGCGGACCATGGCGTACGGCTGTTGTGCGGCGTGGGCGTCAAGGGACTGAGCGGTGAGACCCGGGTCGACGCCGTCCTGCTCGAGGACGGTCGCACGGTCCCCGCCGACATCGTCGTCGTCGGAGTCGGCGCGCACCCGTGCGTCGAGTGGCTGCAAGGATCCGGCGTCGTGCTCGACAACGGCGTCAAGTGCGGTGCGGACGGCCGCACCAGCCTGGCCGCTGTGGTCGCTGTCGGTGACTGCGCCTCCTGGTACGACCCTCACGTGGGGGTCCACCGCCGCGTCGAGCACTGGACCGGTGCGCGGGAGCGGCCCGACGCGGCCGTGGCCACCCTGCTGTCGGGGGGTGCGGCGGAACCGGGTGCGCCCAGGCCGCCGTACTTCTGGTCGGACCAGTACGGCGTGAAGATCCAGTTCGCCGGTCATGCGGCCGGTGCCGACAGCGTGACCGTCGAGCAAGGTGCCCCGGGTGACCGCAGTTTCCTGGCCGTCTACCGGCGTGCCGGGCATCCGGTCGCCGTGCTCGCGATGAACCAGCCGCGCGTGTTCATGCGGTGGCGCAAGCAGCTCGCCGCCACACCCTCTTGACACCGCTGTTGCGGCATCTCATGCTGCAGTTGCGCATGGCGCGCAGCGTTGCTCCACGCAAAACGCTGTCCGGAGTCGCTCTTCCCGGCGCGTGAATGACCGAACCACGACGTTCCCCGAGGAGTGCGCTGTGACCTCGACCAGCCTGCCGGACAGCCTGATCACCACCCTCCCCGGCTCCGCCTACACGGATCCGGAGATCTTCGCCCAGGAGCAGGAGCGCATCTTCGAAGCGATGTGGTTCTGCGCCGTGCGCTCCTCCGATCTGGCCAGGCCCGGCGCCTTCCGGACCGTCGAGGTGGGCCGCGAGAGCATCCTGATCACGCGCGCACGGGACAACTCCATACGCGCCTTCTTCAACGTCTGCCGGCACCGCGGGGCCAAGCTCTGCACGGAGGAGACCGGCGAGGTCAAGCGCGCATTCCAATGCCCGTACCACGCCTGGACGTACGACCTGACGGGCAAGCTCGTCGCGGCGCCCAACCTCACCAAGATGCCCGACGTCGGCCGCTCGGAGTACGGCTTGGTGGGCGTGGCGACTCGTGAGTGGCTCGGCTACGTGTGGGTGTGCCTCGCGGAGAACCCGCCTCCCTTCGACGAGGTCGTGCAGGATGTGGTCGCACGTCTCGGCGACACCGAGTCGATCGAGCGCTACGACATCGACAACCTCGAGGTCGGCAAGCGGATCGTCTATGACGTCAAGGCGAACTGGAAGCTCATCGTCGAGAACTTCATGGAGTGCTACCACTGCGCGACGATCCACCCCGAACTCACCGAGGTGCTCCCGGAGTTCGCCGACGGGTACGCCGCCCAGTACTACGTCGGTCACGGCGCGGAGTTCGGCGCCGAGGTCAAGGGCTTCACCGTCGACGGCTCCGAGGGCCTGGACCGCATTCCGGGGGTCACCGAGGAACAGGACCGCCGCTACTACGCGATCACCGTCAGGCCGCAGGTGTTCATCAACCTCGTGCCCGACCACGTGATCTTCCACCGGATGTACCCGGTCGCCGCGGACCGCACGATCGTCGAGTGTGACTGGCTCTACCTCAAGCACGTCGTCGAAAGCGGCAAGGACGTCAGCCGGTCGGTGGAGCTCTTCGACCTCGTCAACCGGCAGGACTTCGACGCATGCGAGCGCTGTCAGCCCGCGATGAGCTCCCGGCTGTACGCCAAGGGCGGCGTCCTGGTGCCCAGCGAGCACCACATCGGCGAGTTCCATGACTTCGTTCAGGAGCGTCTCGGGACGGGGTCGTCGCAGTAGCCGCGGCTCTCGACGGGCGATGCCCGGCGGCGGACGTGGCCGACGTGGCCGACGCGGTCGTCGACAGCGGCGCACGGTCGCTCAGCCCAGGTAGCCCATCCGGTGGCTGATCTCCTCCGCGCCCTCGATCAGCACAGGGGCAAGCTCGTGCAGGCGCTCTTCGGTGAGCCGGTACGCGGGTCCGGAGGCGCTGACCGACGCGATGACCTCTCCGTCCCGGTCGCGGACCGGCGCGGCGATGGCGTGGAGGCCCACCTCCAGCTCCTCCATGGTCCAGGAGTAGCCGCGCTCCCGAGCCTCGGCGAGATTCTTCTCGAGCTTCGTCTTCGAGGTCAGTGTGTGGGGGGTCACCTTCTTCAGGCCGGCCTCGGACAGCAGCTCGGCACGCTTGTGGGCGGGCATGTGGGCGAGCAGGATCTTGCCACTGGAGGTGGCGTGCAACGGGGTCAGATGGCCAACCCAGTTGTGCGCGGTGACGGCCCCCTGCCCGCGCACCTGGTAGAGGTTCACCGCGTACTTCTCCTGCATCACAGCAATGTTGACGGTCTCGCCGATCTCCTCGGCGAGGCGCTCGCAGACCGGGCGCCCCTGCTGGGTGATGTCGATGCGTCCGGTGACCGCGCCGGCGAGACGTACGATGCCGAAACCGAGGCGGTACTTGCCGCGCTCGCCCGCCTGTTCCACCAGGCCGCGCGCCTCCAAGGCGCCGAGCAGCCGGAAGGCGGTGGACTTGTGTACATCGATCTCGGCGGCCACCTCGCTGACGCCGGCCTCGCCGCGCTTGGCCAGGATTTCCAGCACGCTGATGGCGCGGTCGACTGACTGCACCCCGCCGGCCTGCGGACCTGTCGTTTCGTTATGTGAATTGTAGTTGCTCACAGCAAAACTATACTCGCAGTAAACAAAACCGAAGCAAAAGCTTACCTGTAACACAGTCTACAAGTTGCGTGCTTCGCAACCTGGTGCGTATGGCGATACCCGTACTAGCATGCCCCGCATACCTACGGCGCGAGCGAGACGAGGCACCATGGCTCCTCTGCAGTACGACTTCGTCATCGTCGGCGGTGGATCCGCCGGCAGCGCACTGGCGAACCGGCTCTCCACCGACCCGGGCAACAAGGTACTGGTGCTGGAGGCCGGCCGGTCCGACTACCCGTGGGATGTCTTCATCCACATGCCCGCGGCGCTGACCTACCCGATCGGCAGCCGGTTCTACGACTGGAAGTACGAGTCCGAGCCCGAGCCCCACATGGGCGGCCGGCGCGTCTACCACGCGCGCGGCAAGGTGCTGGGCGGTTCCAGCAGCATCAACGGCATGATCTTCCAGCGCGGCAACCCCATGGACTACGAGCGCTGGGCCGCCGATGCCGGCATGGAGACCTGGGACTACGCGCACTGCCTGCCGTACTTCAAGCGGATGGAGAACTGTCTCGCGGCCGACCCGGACGACGAGTTCCGCGGCCACGACGGCCCCCTCGTCCTGGAGCGCGGCCCGGCCACCAACCCGCTGTTCACCGCTTTCCTCGAGGCCGTCCAGGAGGCGGGCTACCCCCGCACCGACGACGTCAACGGCTACCAGCAGGAGGGCTTCGCCCCCTTCGACCGCAACGTTCACCGCGGACGCCGCCTGTCGGCCTCGAAGGCGTACCTCAAGCCGGTAAAGAAGCGGCCCAACCTGACGGTCACGACCCGCGCCCTGGTCACCCGTGTCCTGTTCGAGGGCAAGCGTGCCGTCGGTGTCGAGTACCGGCGCGGCCGCGGCAAGCCCCAGCAGGTGCGCGCCCGCGAGGTCATCCTCTGCGGCGGCGCGATCAACTCCCCTCAACTGCTGCAGCTTTCCGGCGTCGGCAACGCCGCGGAACTGGGCGCGCTCGGCATCGACGTCGTCCACGACCTCCCGGGCGTCGGCGAGAATATGCAGGACCACCTGGAGGTGTACATCCAGTACGCCTGCAAGCAACCCGTCTCCATGCAGCCGTACATGGCGAAGTGGCGTGCTCCCTTCATCGGCCTGCAGTGGCTCTTCCGCACGGGTCCGGCGGCCACCAACCACTTCGAGGCCGGCGGCTTCGCCCGCAGCAACGAGGACGTGGACTACCCCAACCTGATGTTCCACTTCCTGCCCATCGCGGTCCGCTACGACGGCTCCTCGCCCTCCGGCGGGCACGGCTACCAGGTGCACGTCGGGCCCATGTACTCCGACGCCATCGGCTCGGTGAAGATCAAGAGCAAGAACCCCGACGAGCACCCGGCGCTGCGGTTCAACTACCTGTCCACCGAACAGGACCGCCGCGAGTGGGTCGAGTCCGTCCGGGTCGCGCGCAAGCTCCTCAACCAGCCCGCCCTCGCCCCGTACAACGACGGGGAGGTCTCGCCCGGCCCGGCCGTGGAGTCCGACGAGGAGATCCTCGCCTGGGTCGCCAAGGAAGGGGAGACGGCCCTGCACCCGTCCTGCACCTGCAAGATGGGCACCGACGAGATGTCCGTCGTCGACCCCTCGAGCATGCGCGTGCACGGGGTGGAGGGGCTGCGCGTCGTCGACGCCTCGGTGATGCCCTATGTCACCAACGGCAACATCTACGCACCGGTGATGATGATCGCCGAGAAGGCGGCCGACCTCATCCTCGGCAAGGAGCCGCTGCCGCCCTCCGAGGCCGCGTACTACCGGTACCGCGACGCCGAGAAGCAGGCCGGGTAGGCCTTGGGCGGCGAAGACATCCGGGCGCTGCTGTCGAGCGTCCGCTACGAGGTGCTCCCCGCGAAGGCGACGGAGGACAAGGTTCTCGCCCACGTTCCGCACGATGTCGTGGTCACCGTGACGGCGTCGCCGGTCAAGGGCCTGGAACCGACGCTCGACCTCGCCACCAGGCTCGCCACGCGCGGCTACCGCGTCGTCCCGCACGTGCCCGCGAGGCTGCTGCGGGACGACGCGCACCTGAAGGACGTCGTCGACCGGCTCCGCGAGACAGGCATCGACGACCTCTTCGTCCCTGCGGGCGACGCCGACCCGCCGGCCGGGGCCTACGACGGGGCACTACCGGTGCTGCGCAGGCTGAGCGAGCTGGGCAGCCCCTTCGCCCATGTCGGCATCACCGGTTACCCAGAGAGCCACCCGCTCATCCACGACGACCTCACCATCCAGGCGATGTGGGACAAGCAGGTGCACGCCACGTACATCGCCAGCAACCTCTGCTTCGACCCGCGCGTACTGGGTGACTGGATCGGCCGGATTCGCCGCCGCGAGGTCACCCTGCCCGTCCATGTGGGCGTCGCGGGGCCGGTACAGCGGGCGAAGCTGCTGTCCATGGCGGCGAAGATCGGCGTGGGGGAGTCGACCCGCTTCCTGACCAAGCACGCCTCCTGGTTCCTGCGCTTCGCGGCACCTGGCGGCTACTCGCCCGAGCGGCTGCTCGCACGCAGTGCCGAGGCGCTCACCGCGCCCTCGGCGGGAGTGGCCGGCCTGCACCTCTTCACCTTCAACCAGATCGCCGAGACCGAGCGGTGGCGCTGCGCCCTGCTCGACCGGCTGGGCAGCTGAGCCCATCTCGGCAATGACCGGGGCCGGGTGCTCTCACCGCCACAGGTCGTATACAGCGCCGGGCGGAGCCGGCCTCAGGCTCCGCCCGGCGCCCCTTTTCACCGCGGGAGCACCTGAACCCCCGCCCCGCTCGATCGCGACCGGCTTCCTGAAGTGAGCGAGTGTCTGCTGGTAGGGGCGCGACTCATGTCGGCTACTGGATCGGAAACGCCGAAGTGACCGTGGAGAAACGGCTCGGGGTAGCGTGACCGTCCGCTTGGTGAAACCGTCACCGTCAACCTCTTGACGTGGGTCCACACGTTCTCCAGAGTGTTCCACCACAAGCAATTCGATGCACAATGCGCAACGAAATTCCCTCGAAGGGCTCCCCGCGTGGCAGACCTGTATGTGGACGGACAATGGCGGGAACCGGTGGCCGGCGGTCACCGGGAAATCCGCTGTCCCGCTGATGGCACGCTCGCCGCGACGGTGTCCGAAGGGACGCGTGCCGACACCGAAGCGGCCATCGCCGCGGCCCGCCGGGCCTTCGACGAAGGACCCTGGCCGCGCACCCCCGAGCGGGAGCGCGGTGCGCTGCTGCTGCGCACCGCCGAGCTCATCGAGCGCGACGCCAAGGAGTTCGCCCGCGCCGAATCGCTGGACACCGGCAAGCGGCTGGTGGAGAGCGAGTACGACATCGCCGATGTCGTCTCCTGCTTCCGCCACTACGGCGGGATCGGGGGCACCGATGCCGGCCGGGTGATCGACACCGGCCGCGACGACGCCGTCAGCCGCGTCGTGTACGAACCGGTCGGCGTGTGCGGGCTGATCACCCCCTGGAACTATCCGCTGCTCCAGGCGTCGTGGAAGGTCGCGCCCGCCCTGCTCGCGGGCAACACGATCGTCCTGAAGCCCAGTGAACTCACCCCCTCCACCTCGATCCTGCTGATGAGGGCACTTCAGGAGGCCGGGCTCCCGGCCGGTGCCGCCAATCTCGTCCTGGGCGCCGGGCCCGAGGTGGGCGCACCGCTCTCCGAAGACCCTGCCGTCGACATGGTCTCCTTCACCGGGGGCCTGGAGACCGGCCGGCGCATCATGGCCACGGCCGCCTCGACCGTGAAGAAGGTGGCGCTGGAACTCGGCGGCAAGAACCCGAACGTCGTCTTCGCGGACACCGACTTCGACACGGCCGTGGACTTCGCGCTCACGGCCGTGTTCCTGCACTCCGGGCAGGTCTGCTCGGCCGGCGCCCGCCTGATCGTCGAGGACTCCCTCCATGACGCCTTCGTCGACGAGGTCGTCCGCCGCGCCCGGCAGATCCGCCTCGGCGGGCCCTTCGATCCCGAGGCCGAGACCGGAGCGCTGATCTCCGCGCAGCACCTGGAGAAGGTCGAGGCGTATGTGGCGGCGGGCCTCGCCGAAGGCGCCGTACTGCGCTGCGGTGGCCTCCGCCCCGGTGACCCTGCCCTGGCGAACGGCCACTACTACCCGCCCACCGTGCTCGACGAGTGCCGGCAGGACATGCGTGTCGTGCACGAGGAGTCATTCGGCCCCGTGCTGACCGTGGAGCGTTTCCACGACGAGGACGACGCCGTACGCATCGCCAACGACACCGAGTACGGACTTGCCGGAGCCGTCTGGACGCAGGATGCGGGGAAGGCCCAGCGGGTCGCCCGTAGGCTGCGGCACGGCACGGTGTGGATCAACGACTACCATCCCTATGTGCCGCAGGCGGAATGGGGTGGCTTCGGGCAGTCCGGCGTGGGCCGGGAGCTGGGACCGACAGGCCTGGACGAGTACCGAGAGCCCAAACACATCTGGCAGAACATCCAACCCAGGCCGCAGCGCTGGTTCCGCGGCTGAACGCCGAAAAGAGGCCGATCGTGACCCCAGCAACGACTGAGGTGCCGCAGCGGCGCGGCACGCCCCAGGACCAGGCCCCCACCCCGGTCATATCCGTGCGCAACCTGTGGAAGGTGTTCGGGCCGAAGGCGGACCAGGTACCGGACTCCGAGGAGCTGTGCGGGCTCACCCGCCGTGAGCTGATGGACCGCACCGGATGCACCGCCGCCGTACGCGATGTGAACTTCGAGGTCTCACCCGGCGAGGTCTTCGTCGTCATGGGCCTGTCCGGTTCCGGCAAGTCCACCCTGGTGCGATGTCTGACCCGGCTGATCGAACCCACCGCGGGTGAGATCGTCTTCGAGGGCGAGGACATCCGCGACGCGGACCACAAGCGCCTGCGCGAACTGCGGCGCAGCAAGTTCTCCATGGTCTTCCAGCACTTCGGGCTGCTGCCCCACCGCCGGGTCGTCGACAACGTGTCCTTCGGCCTGGAGATCCGCGGCATGGGCAAGGCGGAGCGCACCAAGCGGGCTCTGGAGGTCGTCGAGCTCGTCGGCCTCTCCGGGTACGAGAACTCCTACCCCGACCAGCTCTCCGGCGGTATGCAGCAGCGCGTGGGCCTCGCCCGGGCGCTGGCCGGCGACCCGGACGTGCTCCTGTTCGACGAACCGTTCTCCGCGCTCGACCCGCTGATCCGCCGTGACATGCAGAACGAGGTCATCCGCCTGCACCACGAGGTCGGCAAGACCATGGTGTTCATCACCCACGACCTCTCCGAGGCGCTCAAACTGGGCGACCGCATCCTCATCATGCGCGACGGCAAGATGGTCCAGTGCGGTACCGGCGACGAACTGGTCGGCGCCCCCGCCGACGACTACGTACGCGACTTCGTCAGGGACGTACCGCGCGGCCAGGTGCTGACCCTGCGGTGGATCATGCGTCCGGTGGAGCCGGACGACGCCCTGGACGGCCCGGAGCTGGGCCCGGACGTCGTGGTGCGGGAAGCCACCCGGGCGGTGCTGGCGGCCGAGAAGCCCGTCAAGGTCGTCGAGAACGGCAAGCTGCTCGGCATCGTCGGCGATGAGGAGATCCTCGCGGTGGTCGCCGGGCAGGAAGGCGACATGTGATGACCGTCGCCGTAGAGAAGCCTGAGAACGCCGACAAGGCGGACAAAGTCGATAAGCCGGAGGGAAGCGCGCCCGTCGCGGGCGCCCGCAGGATCAGCCGTCGCATGATGCTGGCCGCGATCCTGGTCGCCTGGCTGGTGCTCTTCGCCGTGCTGCGCGGAAAGCACACCCTGACACTGGCGGCGGCGGACCTCACCGATCTGCATCGCTGGTTCAACGACGTCAACGACTCGATCGGCGCGGACCGCAACTCCAACCCGCTCTTCCTGTACTTCTTCAACGAGATCCGCCTGGTCATCGACAATCTGGTGACCTTCGTCCAGGATCTGATCTCCCAGTCGTCCGCCGGGCGGTCAGTGCCGCAGATCGGCTGGCTCGGCGTCGTCGGCATCGCCGGGTACGTCTCCTGGGCGGTGGGCAACTGGCGAGTCGCACTCCTTGCCGTGGCGGGCTTCACCTTCCTCGGGCTGCAGGGTCTGTGGCAGGAGAGCATGGACACGCTGGCGCTGACCCTGTCCGCGGTCTTCGTGGCGCTGCTGTTCGCGATTCCCCTGGGTGTGTGGGCGGGGCTGTCCGACCGGTTCAACCGGATCATGACGCCCTTCCTGGACTTCATGCAGACGATGCCGACCTTCGTCTATCTGGCACCCCTGACCCTGTTCTTCCTCATCGGTCCTGCCTCCGCCACGATCGCCACCCTGATCTACGCGGCACCGCCGGCGATCCGCATCACCGCGCACGCCATCCGTTCCGTACCGGAGACCACCGTCGAAGCGGCCGACTCGATGGGCGCGACACAGCGGCAGACGCTGCTGAAGGTCCTGCTGCCGATGTCCAGGCGGACCGTGGTGATGGGCATCAACCAGACCATCATGGCCGCACTGGCCATGGTGACCATCGCGGCCCTGATCGACGCGCCCGGTCTCGGAAAGACCGTCGTCCAGGCCCTGCAGTCGCTGGATGTCGGCACGGCGTTCAACGCCGGTCTGGCCATCGTCGTCATGGCCATCGTGCTGGACCGGGTCACGACCGCGGCGAGCGGGCGGGCGGAGGCGGCCCGTAGCTCGGGGAACCGCTTCCTCAAGTGGCGGCGGCCGCTGCTGGCGGCGGGAGGAGTGGCGGCGGCGGTTCTGGTGTACCTGTCGCACACGTACGTATGGGCGGCCGAGTTCCCCGGCGAGGGCAGCACCGGCAGTACGATCGCGCGCGCCGCGGACAACGTCACCACCTGGGCGCAGGACAACCTGTCGGGTGTCACGAACGCCTTCCGCGACGCCATCACCAACGGCCTGCTCAATCCGTTCCAGACACTGCTGACCGACTCTCCGTGGTGGCTCGTCGGCGCGGCCCTGGTCGGACTCGGCACGGTGCTCGGCGGATGGCGCGCCGGGGTCACCACGGCCGTGTGCGTGGGACTGCTGGTCGGTACGGGCGTGTGGTCGGACGGCATGACGACACTGGCGTCGACCGTCGTGGCCACCGTGCTGGTGATGCTGCTCGGTGTCGTCTGCGGAGTGTGGATGGGCCGCAGCCCGCTCGTGGACCGACTGCTCAGGCCCACCCTGGACGCGGCACAGGTCATGCCGCCGTTCGTCTATCTCGTGCCGTTCCTGGCGCTGTTCGGCGCGACACGCTTCACGGCCATCGTCGCCGCCGTCGTCTACGCGGCGCCGGTCGCCATCAAGATCATCGCCGACGGAGTGCGGGCGGTGCCCGAGACCACCGTCGAGGCGGCCACGGCTGCCGGGTGCAACACCTGGCAGATCATCACCAAGGTTCAACTGCCGATGTCACGCAGTGCCCTGACGCTTGCGACCAACCAGGGCCTCATCTACGTGCTGTCGATGGTTGTTGTGGGCGGCCTGGTAGGAGCGGGCGCCCTCGGCTACGACGTCGTGGCCGGATTCTCGCAGGGACAGCTGTACGGCAAGGGGCTGGCGGCGGGGCTCGCCATCGTACTGCTCGGAGTCATGTTCGACCGGATCACTCAGGCAGCGGCTCGACGTACGAGCGCATAAGGAGCACTGACCATGGCAAGGCAAGCACGACAGTGGAGAGCCGGCGCGGCCGGAATAGCGGTCCTCGGCCTCACCCTCACGGCCTGCGGCGGCGCGAAGGTCGGTGACGACAGCGCCGGCGGCTCGGACAGCTCGGGCAAGTGCGGCACCTTCAATCTCGCGGTCAACCCGTGGGTGGGCTATGAAGCGAACGCGGCGGTCGTCGCGTATGTCGCGGAGCAGGACCTCGGCTGCAAGGTCACCAAGAAGGATCTGAAGGAAGAGATCGCCTGGCAGGGCTTCGGGACGGGTGAGGTCGACGCCGTCATCGAGAACTGGGGTCACGACGACCTGAAGAAGAAGTACATCACCGATCAGAAGACCGCCGTCGACGCGGGCCTGACCGGCAACAAGGGCCTCATCGGCTGGTACGTGCCGCCGTGGCTGGCGAAGGCCCATCCCGACATCACCGACTGGAAGAGCCTCGACAAGTACGCGTCCAAGTTCAAGACCTCGGAGTCGGGTGGCAAGGGCCAGCTCCTGGACGGCGACCCCTCGTTCGTCACCAACGACGAGGCGCTGGTGAAGAACCTGGATCTGGACTTCAAGGTGGTGTACGCGGGCAGCGAGACCGCGCTCATCCAGGCCTTCCGGAAGGCCGAGAAGAACAAGGAATGGGTGATCGGCTACTTCTACGAGCCGCAGTGGTTCATGTCCGAGGTGCCGCTGGCCAAGGTCAAGCTGCCCGAGTACAAGGACGGCTGTGACGCCGACGCGGCGAAGGTCGCCTGTGACTATCCCGTGTACGAGCTGGACAAGATCGCCAGCGCGAAGTTCGCCAAGTCGGGCAGCCCGGCCTATGACCTGGTGAAGAACTTCACCTGGACGAACGAAGACCAGAACACCGTCGCCAAGTACATCGCGGTGGACAAGATGTCGCCCGAGGCCGCGGCGAAGAAGTGGGTCGAGGCCAACCGCGACAAGGTCGACGCCTGGATCAAGTAGGTCGACGCCTGGATCAAGCAGGGCGAGGCGGCACCGTTTCCGGTTTCCGAAAACGACGCCGGACCGTCACGCACGAGTGACCCGGAACCCGCCGGAAGGGGCCCGGCAGGCTGCGCTGGCAGCCTGCCGGGCCCCGCCGCGTTTCG
>NZ_VWMY01000029.1 GCF_008905045.1 Streptomyces albicerus | reverse complement strand
TGAGGAGCGGGGGTTCGGGGGCTGGCCCCCGACGGGGTCTGGGGCGGAGCCCCAGAAGGATGGGACGGGTAGGGGCGGCGGGGGCGAGAAAAGATCCTGGACGCGTCAGCCTGTCACGTCAGGAAGTCTCGGCCGATCCGCTCCCCCACGTCCTCCAGGATCGGCCCCGCCTCGGCGATGCAGCGAGCCACATCGGGCTCGATCTCCGTCAGGGCGTAGGCGCGGCGGATGCCGGCCCTGCCGAGGGCCTCCGGAGGAAGCGCGAGACGGCCGCAGACGGCGATGACCTCCTTGTTGGCGGCACGGGCGGCGGCGGCGACGCCGGCGGGGGCCTTGCCGTGGAGGGTCTGCTCGTCGAGGGAGCCTTCGCCGGTGATGACCAACGTCGCGCGTTCGAGGGCGGGGGCGAAACCCAGGACGTCGAGCATGACCTCGATGCCGGGACGGAAGCTCGCGTCCAAGCCCACGAGAGCCCCGTATCCGATACCGCCGGCGGCACCCGCACCGGGCGCGACGGCGTGTTCCGCCGCCCTGTCCCCGATCGCCTTCTCCAGGACGGCGGAGAAATGCGCGAGCCCCGCGTCGAGCACCGCCACATCGTCGGGAGAGGCCCCCTTCTGGGGCCCGTACACCGCCGCCGCCCCCTTGGGCCCGGTCAGCGGATTGTCCACGTCACTCGCGAGGACGACGTCGACGGAGGCGAGCCGGGGGTCGAGACCGGACAGGTCGGCCGTGGAGAGCTCCCCCAGGGAGCCGCCCCCGGGAGGCACCGGCTCCCCGTCCTCGTCGAGGAACCGCGCCCCGAGCGCGGCCAGCATCCCGGCCCCGCCGTCCGTGGTCGCACTGCCGCCGACACCGAACACGATCGTCCGCGCCCCGGCGTCCAGCGCGGCCCGCAGCAGTTCCCCGGACCCGTACGTGGACGACGTGAGCGGCGCGAAGGCCCCGGCCGGCAGCCGTTGCAACCCGCTGGCCTCGGCCATCTCCACCACCGCGGTGTCACCGCGGAGCGCGAACGCGGCGGTGACCTCGTCCCCGAGTGGCCCGGCGACCCGTACCTCACGCCGTTCGAACCCGGCGGCGACCGCCGCGTCGACCGTGCCGTCACCGCCGTCGGCGACCGGCAGCGCCTCGACCTCGACGCGCGGCGCGACCCGGTGCAGTCCGGCCGTCACCCGCTCGGCCACCTGCACGGCCGTGAGGGAGCCCTTGAACTTGTCCGCGGCGATGAGCACCCGCTGGGTCCGGTTCCGGGTCCGATTCACTGCAGCGTCCGCCACCTTGCATTCCCCTTGCTCTTCAGGCCTTGCACACGTCAAGGCAGTCGCGCCGCTGCGACCCTAACCGGAGGAGGGTGCCGCTGCCCAGGGCGGTTCTCACGTCCCGGACAGCGGCGGCCGGACGGCGGCGGGTCAGCCCGCGTCGGCCCCGCGGGAGTCGTACAGCTGGTGCGTCAGCGTCCCGCTGCCCCCGAACGGCACGCTGATGTGCTCCAGCACGTCCTCCAGCGCATCGACATCGCCCGTCCGCACACCCACGTCGCCGGTGCTCACCAGAGGCTCGGCGGGCGCCGCGTGGGCGGGGGCCGCACCGGTGGCCAGCAGGGCGGTGAAGGCGGCGGCCGCCAGGACGGTCGTACGCCGCAACGACCGGCTCAACGACCGGTTCGTCGACCTCGTGGGACTCACAACCCGCTTCATGGGACTCCTTAAGCGCAATACGAATAAAACCTGACGACCGTCTCATGTGGTGCGGTGACGGATGTACGTAAAGCGGGCAGGAACGGCAGGAATTCGGTACACCGGGTGTATGACCCCTGTGGGCGTTGACGACCTTGAGGACCGCGTCCTCGGCGGCTGGCTGGGCCGGATCGCCGGCAACATGCTCGGCAAACCGGTCGAGCAGGGCGACCACTGGACGCGGGACCGCATCGACCGCTACCTGCGGCAGGCCGAAGCGCTGCCGCTCACCGACTACCTGCCGGAGCCGGTCGGCCCGAGTGACGAGTTCGTACTGCGCCCGGAGTGGCGTGAGTGCGTACGCGGCCGGATCCACGGCAGCTGCCGGGACGACGACGTGGATTACGCGATCCTCGGCCTGCATCTCCTGGAGACGCACGGTTTCGACTTCAGTACGGAGCAGGTGGGCGACCTGTGGCTGCTGCGGCTGCCGTATCTGCAGACGTTCACGGCGGAGCGCGCCGCGTACCGGAACCTCGCGAACGGGCTCAAGCCGCCGCTCACGGCGACCTACGACAATCCGTACCAGGAGTGGATCGGCGCCCTCATCCGCGCCGACATCCACGGTTGGACCAGCCCGGGCCTGCCCCGCCGCGCGGCCTCCCTCGCCCGCCGCGACGCCGTGCTGTCGCACACCGGGAACGGGGTGTACGGGGCGATGTGGGCGGCGGCGCTGGTGGCCGCCGCGTTCACCGCGCCGACCGTACGGGACGCCCTGGACACCGCGCTCACCGTGATCCCGGGCAGCAGCCGCCTGGCGCGCACGGTACGTCGGGTACAGACGCTCCACGCGACCCGGCTGAGCTGGGAGGACACACTCAACACAGTCGCGGAGGAGACGGCGGGGCTCGGCTGGATCCACACGATCCCGAACGCCGCCGTCCTCACGGCCGGGCTCCTGTACGGCGACGGCGACTTCACCCGCACCATCACCCTCACGGTCCGCGCCGGCCTGGACACCGACTCGAACGGCGCGACCGCGGGTTCCGTCGCGGGCGTCCTCAACGGAGCCGCCGCGATCCCCCCGCAGTGGAAGGACCCGCTGGAGGACACCGTGCACAGCGCGGTGTTCGGCTTCGACGGGGTACGGATCAGCGAACTGGCCGAGCGCACGGTGCGGTTGGCGGAGCAGGAGGACTCGCGGGCCGGGGCGGTGACCTCGTAAGGATTACTCCCCGGTGACCTTGCCGGGCTGCCCTGCCGGCCTCGTTAGGCTGCCCCAATGACGACTCCTGACTACGCCACGTACATCGCGGGCCTCCCCCGTGTCCTCGTCGGCGCCGCCGCGCTCTTCCGTGACGCCGAGGGCCGGGTGCTGCTCGTCGAGCCCAACTACCGCGAGGGCTGGGCGCTGCCCGGCGGAACTGTCGAGTCCGACGCCGGCGAGACGCCGCGGCAGGGCGCCCACCGGGAGACGCTGGAGGAGATCGGCCTCGACCTGGAGGTCGGCCGGCTGCTCGCGGTGGACTGGGTGCCAGGAGCCGCGCGGCCGCCGATCGTGGCGTACCTGTACGACGGCGGAGTCCTGAAGGAGGAGCAGTTCAAGTCGATCCGCCTCCAGGAGGAGGAACTGCTGTCCTGGCGACTCGTACCGCGCGGGGAACTCACCGAGTACATGTCGGGCTCGCTGTGCCGCCGCGTGCTCGCCGCGCTGGACGTGCTCGCGGAGGGCACGGGGGCGGCGGAGCTGGAGAACGGGCACCGGGCCGGCTGATCCGGCCCCGGACGCGGCGCCCGGCCCGGGCTCGGGCTCGGGCTCGGGCTCCGGATCGGGCTCCGGATCGGGCTCCGGATCGGGCTCCGGATCGCTAACAACCCTGGCCCGCAATATCTGTTCGCCGCTCCACACCCCGCGACCTACCCTCGGGGCATGAACAAGCCCCTCGTCGCCATCCTCAGTGGCGCAGGTATCTCCACCGACTCCGGGATCCCCGACTATCGCGGTCCGAACGGGTTGTGGCGGCGGGATCCTGAAGCGCAGCGGCTCGTGACGTACGAGTTCTACATGAGCGATCCGGAAATCCGGCGCCAGTCCTGGCAGATGCGCCGGAAGAACCGCACGCTCCGGGCGGAGCCGAACGCCGCGCACCGGGCGGTGGCCGAGCTGGAGCGGGCCGGGGTGCCGGTCAGAGTGATCACGCAGAACGTGGACGGGCTGCACCAGCTGGCCGGGCTGTCCGACCGCAAGGTGCTCGAACTGCACGGCAGCGCACGGAGCGTGGTGTGCACGAAGTGCCATGCGCGGGGGCCGATGGAGGACGCCCTCGCCCGGGTCGAGGCCGGGGAGGAGGATCCGCCGTGCCTGGAGTGCGGCGGGATCCTGAAGTCGGCGACCGTCATGTTCGGCGAGCGGCTCGACCCCATGGTGCTCGGCGAGGCGCTCGCGATCACCAAGGCCTGCCAGGTGTTCATCGCCGTCGGCACCAGCCTCCAGGTCCACCCCGCCGCAGGCCTCACCGGGGTCGCCGCCGACCACGGCGCGCGGCTCGTCATCGTCAACGCCGAGCCGACCCCGTACGACGACCGCGCCGACGACATCATCCGGCAGCCCATCGGCACCGCCCTGCCCGAACTGCTGAGCAGACTCGGCAGCGCCCCCTAAGGGGCACGGGGAACTGCGCGCCCAGCCACAACGGACCCGCAGATGACGCCCGCACTGGCCCTCCAGCGGAGCGCGCGGGCGGTCAGCCGTTGACCGCGAAGACCGTGCCGCTGTCGTTGCCCACGTAGACCGTGCCGCCGGTCGCCGCGGGTGAGGAGCGGACGTCCGCGCCGGTCGGATACGTCCACAGCCGTTTGCCCGTGTCCGTGCGTACGGCATAGAGGTTGCCGTTCTTGCTGCCGACGTACACGGCGTCGCCGAGGACGGTCGGGGAGGAGTAGACGACATCGCCGATGGTGAACTTCCACTTCTCCTTCCCGGTCAGGGCGTCGACGGCATACAGATTGCCGTCGTCGCTCCCCACGTAGACGACTCCGCCGGACACCACCGGTGAGGAGCCGACGCCGCCCCGGGTGGCGAAGGTCCAGCGGAGTTCCCCGGTGTCGCAGTTGACGGCGTAGAGGTTGCCGTCGTAGCTGCCCACATAGACGACGCGGTCGGAGATCGCCGGTGAGGACTTGACGTCGCCGTCCGTCTCGAAGGCCCAGCGGCGTTCCCCGGTCGCCACGTCGATGCCGTAGAGCCGGGAGTCCTCGCTGCCCACATAGACCTTGCTCCACGCCACCATCGGCGAGGAGCGGATCCGGCCCTCGGCGGCGAACGTCCACTTCCGGTCGCCGGAACGGGCATCCACGGCGTACAGCCGGCCGTCGTCACTGCCCGCGTAGACCACTCCCCCGGCGACAACCGGCGAGGAGTTGACCTCTCCGCCCGCGCTGAACTGCCACCGCTGCTCGCCGGTCTTCACATCGACGGCATAGAGGTGGTAGTCGGCGCTGCCGAAGTAGGCGATGCCGCCGGCCACGGCCGGACAGGTGTAGACGCCGTTGCCGGTGCCGAACTGCCAGCGCGGCTTTCCGGTCCCGGCGTCCAGGGCGTACATGTTCCCGTCCTTGCTGCCGGCGTACACCAGCCCGCCCGCGGCGAGGAGGGCGGGCGCCACGGGGCCTCCGGTGCTGTAGGTCCATCTCCGGCTTCCCGGGGCCGGGTCGGTGCCCGCCTTCAAAGGGTCGTTGCCCGAGTCCTTGCCGGGGTCCTTGTCGCCGCGGCCCAGCATGTAGGTGCCCACGCCTACGGCGGCGACGGTGCCCGCTCCGGCGAGCGCGATCAGCACCCGGCGACGGGTCGGCGTATCGGCGTCGCGGTCGCCTTCGCCTTCGCCGCCCGGCCCGGAAAGCGTTCCGCTGCCCGAGGGCCCGGGTGACGGATGCGGTCGCAGCTGCGCGTCGGTCAGGGTGCGCGGACCGCCCGGTGGTACGGGTACGGGGCCGGGGGTGCTCGCGCCGGAGTACCGCGGGCCCTCGGGTGCGGCGGCAGTCGGTGACCGAGGCATCTCGCGTGCGGCGGCGGTTTCTCCGAGGGGCTCAGGCCGCGCAGGGAGGCGGGGGTCCACCGCGACGCCGGCTTGCGCGGCCCGCCGGCCCGCCTCCGGCGGCGGGGCTTCGCCGGCCGCCTCGGCGCGCCGCACCGAGGCGGCCACCGGCGCGGGCAGCCAGGCCCCGCCGTGGAAGGCGAGGGTGACCGTGTCCTCGCCGTACGCCGCTCCGGGCGAGGGCAGGATGCGGCCGGCGAACTCGGCGAGCAGCTCCGCGACAGTGGGCCGACGTGCCGGATCCTTGTCGAGACAGCGGGCGAGGAGCGCGCGCAGACCTTCGGGGACGGTGGACAGGCCGGGCTCGTCATGGACCACGCGATAGCCGATGCCGACCGACGCACCGGACCCGAAGGGGCCCTCGCCGGTGGCGGCGAACACGAGTACCCCACCCAGGGCGAACACATCGGCGGGCGCACCGGCACGGCCGCCCGTCAGCTGCTCGGGCGACATGAACGCGGGGGTGCCGACGACGACTCCGCTGCGGGTCAGCGAGCTCGATCCGGCGGTGATCGCGATCCCGAAGTCGATCACCTTGGGTCCGTCGGGAGCCAGCAGCACATTGGAGGGCTTCAGATCCCGGTGGACGAGGCCGGCGGCATGGATGGCCTGGAGTGCCTCGCTCAGGCCGGCGCCCAGGGCGAGCACCGAGGACTCGGGCAGCGGTCCGTGCCGCGCGATGGTGTCGCCGAGCGAGATGCCCGCGACATGGACGGTGGCGAGCCACGGCGGGTCTCCGTACGGATCCGCGTCGACGACCGCGGCCGTGAACGCCCCGCTCACGGAGCGGGCGGCGGCCGCCTCCCGGGCGAACCGCTGCCGGAACTCGGGGTCGTCGGTCAGTTCGGGCCGGATGGTCTTGACCGCGACGGCCCGGCCGCCCGGTGACCGCCCCAGGTAGACGCGTCCCATCCCGCCGGATCCGAGGCGACCCATGATGCGGTACGGCCCCACCTGCCGCGGGTCACTGTTCTCCAACGGCTGTGCCATGGGCTCCCCCTGCCCCCGCCGGAGGGCTCGTCGCTCCCCGGATGCCTGTCCTGCCCCATGATGTCCGCCGGATTCGGAATCCGCACCTCACTGTGCGATCGGACGCAGACTGCGAGGGCGGGGGTTCCCGTCGCTGACCTTCCTAGGGACCGTGCGGCACCGGGCCAGCGCGGCGGTCCCGACGCTCTCGGACGGCGTTCAGCCAGTCGTCCGTCGCCGTTCCCGGCGTACTCAGCTCCACTCCGTTCACCCGACCGTTCCAGACTTCCGCGTCGAACACGCCCTCCTTGACGCCGACTTCGGAAGCGACAAGCACCGGCAGTGCCAGAGCTACCGCCATCCCGGCCTCCAACTGCAGCCAGGGAGAAGTCCACCAACTGGACGAGAGCGCCTCCTCCTTGGTGTCCGGCCGCCAGACGGCGTTTCGTGCGTCAAGTTGCCTGAATCCGAGCAGCACGACACCGTCGACATGCGAAAGCAGTTGGGGCAGTGTGTGCCATGGATCTTCACCATGGCCGTCCCGCCCCAAACGGATGACCTGGAACGATTGTCCCTCAAGCCAGACCACCCATTGCTCCAGCTTCGTCTGCTGATCCAGGGTGAGGATGGACGGTGCCCCGAGGAAGATGCGGGAGAGGTCTGTCTCGTTCATTTTCATTCGGGTTCTTCGCTAACTACTATTCCACTCGAGTCCAACACTCCGGCTATGTTCTCGGGAACGTCGGAGGCCCCCGAAAAAAGGGCGCCGCCGAGTTGGGCGCCATCGAAGTTGGCGCCGGCTAATTGCGCCTCTCGAAAATCGGCACCGGTCAGGACGGCATTGGCCAGGACGGCGTTCACGAGCTTCGCGCGATAGAAGACTGCACCAGATGCGGTGACTCCCCGCAAAGAGGCGCCCGTGAGATCGGCTTCGAAGAGATCGGCATTCGTGAGATCGACAATCTTTTTGTCGCCCTCCCTGTGTCCAAGGTAGGCGCGCGTCAAGTTGCATCCTTGCAAGTCGGCTCGAGAGAGGGACGGCGCATATCGTAAGCCGTCGGCGAGCACCTTCTGGATCTGACCCGATTCAGAATCCCGGAGCAGTCCGGCAATCACGGCGACTGCCTCATTCGCGTAGGGCGTCCGACCCGCGCCCTGCTCAGAATTATTGTCGAAGAATCGACGCATCAGGATTGCCGCGGCCATCTGTTGGGTCTTGTTGTCCGACGCCAGAGATTCCACCACTTCTCTGAACGCCGTCCCGACCGCTGCGGACCTGTCCCGTTTCCGCTGGAAGTTCAGCACCCCGAGAACACTGACGCCAACGGTGGCGAAAGTTCCGACGATTCCGGTCCAGACCTGCACGTCACTTGCCGCCATATCACCCCTATTGTCAAATTCGTGTTCCGCCAGACATCTCGAAAGAATACCGACTCCTCGAGGCGGTAGCATAGGCGAGTCCTGTGCGGCGCTGAAAGCAGCAGGCAAATGCGCCCGGCCCCCTGCCTTCCCGGTGTCCGCCCCGGTAGCTTGATCGCGACCCGAGGTCGTGGTCAGAACAGCGCCGCTCCCCGCTCTCCCCGCTCGAAGTCCAGCAGTCGCTGCTTGCGCTCGAGGCCGCCGCCGTAGCCCGTCAGGCTGCCGTCCGCGCCGACCACTCGGTGGCAGGGCACGATGATCCCCAGTGGGTTCTTGCCGTTGGCGAGGCCCACCGCGCGGGACGCCTTGGGATTGCCGAGGGCGTCGGCGAGTTCGCCGTACGAACGGGTCTCGCCGTACGGGATCTTGCGGAGCTGTTCCCAGACGGAGCGCTGGAACGGGGTGCCGTCCAGCCGAAGTCGGACGGAGAACTCCTTCAACTCGCCTGCGAAATAGGCTCGTAGCTCTTCGATCGCCTCGCCGAAGGGCGTGTCGTCCGGTTCGCCGAACGTCTCCTCGGGTGGGCGATGGCGCTGGTCGGTCATGTAGAGCCCGGACAGCACGCCGTCGGTGGCGACGAGGGTGAGCGGGCCGTACGGGCTGTCGATGACGGTGTGCTGCTTCGGGGTGGTCAACGGGGCTCCTCTGGAAGGAAGTTGATCGGGTGGTCGCCTGTCGCCCACAGGTACTGGACGGCGTACGCGCGCCAGGGCCGCCAGTCCGCCGCGCGTGCCGTGAGTGCGGCGGGCGTGGACGGCAGGCCCAGCTCCCGGGCTGCGTACCGCACTCCGAGGTCGGTGGGCAGGAAGGCGTCGGGGTCGCCGAGGGCGCGCATGGCGATGGCCTCGACGGTCCACGGCCCGAACCCGGGGAGTGCGAGGAGCCGGGCCCGGCTCTCCGCCCAGTCGCTCTCGACGCCCAAGTGGAGGGTGCCGTCGGCGAGTTGGCGTACGAGCGTGGTGAGGGTGGTGCGGCGGGTGGCCGGCATGGCGAGAGCCTCGGGGTCGAGTGCGGCCAGTGCCTCGGCGGACGGGAAGAGGTGCGTGAGGCCGCCCTCGGGGTCGTCGACCGCCTCGCCGTGCGCGGTGACCAGGCGCGCCGCGTGCGTGCGGGCCGCGGCCGTGGACACCTGCTGGCCCAGCACGGCCCGTACGGCGAACTCGGCCTCGTCGACCGTGCGCGGCACCCGGCGGCCCGGTGCCTTGTCGACGAGCGGGGCCAGCAGCGGGTCCGTGCGCAGCTGGTCGTCGACCGCGACCGGGTCGGCGTCCAGGTCGAGCATGCGGCGGCAGCGGCTGATGGCGACGGTCAGGTCACGCATGTCGCTGAGAGTGAGCCGGCAGCCGATGTGGTCGGACGTCGGGGTGAGCGCGACGACGCCGTGGCCATAGGGCAGGCGCAGGGTGCGCCGGTACGCGCCGCCGCGCCACTCCTCCACACCGGGTACGGCGGTGGCGACGAGGTGACCGAAGAGATTGTCGGGGTTCAGCGGGGCCCGGAAGGGCAGTCGGAGGTTCAACACCCCTGGTGTGCCTGACGAGTTGGCCCGGTTCCTGGGCACCCGGGTGCGCAGTTCGCTCGGCGAGAGGGCGAAGACCTCGCGGACGGTGTCGTTGAACGTGCGGATGGAGGAGAAGCCCGCCGCGAAGGCGATCTCGGCCATCGGGATCGGAGTCGTCTCGATGAGGAGGCGGGCGGTCTGGGCGCGCTGGGCGCGGGCCAGGGCGAGCGGTCCGGCGCCCAGTTCGGCGAAGAGCTGGCGTTCGATCTGCCGGGTGCTGTAGCCGAGGCGCGTCGCGAGCCCGGACACGCCCTCGCGGTCCACGATGCCGTCGCTGATCAGCCGCATCGCGCGGGCCACGAGGTCGGCGCGCTGGTTCCACTCGGGCGAGCCCGGGCTGGTGTCGGGGCGGCAGCGCTTGCAGGCCCGGAATCCGGCCTGCTGGCAGGCGGCGGCGCTCGGGTAGAACGTCATGTTCTCCGGCTTCGGCGGCACGACGGGGCAGCTCGGCCTGCAGTAGATCCGCGTGGTCAGGACCGCCGTGAAGAACCATCCGTCGAATCGGGCGTCCTTCGACTGGACGGCGCGCACGCAGCGCTCGGTGTCGGTGTGCATCCCGTTCTGCATGCCTTCCAGCATCGGCCATGGTCATGGCGGTGGCTGGCGAGAATCCGACATCTACCTGAGCGCTCCGCTGGAAGAACGCCGATGCACCTGCGGGCCGGTGGGGGCTGATCGCGCAGTTCCCCGCGCCCCTTACGGGGCGCGGTACCGCCCCGGACTTCACCAAGGGCCGTTCAGGGCCCGTCTCCCGGCCTGCTGCTACGTTCCGGATCGTGACCGGTGGGACTTCGGAAGAGCCGGACCGCCGCCCGGCGCCCGGGCCGCCGGACGGGCCGGGCCGCCACGCGTGGCCCCTGTACGCGGCCGGGTTCACCACCGCGTTCGGCGCGCACGGCATCGCCGCCAACCTGGGCGGTTACAGCGACGACGCGGTGACCTCGCTGCTGGTCCTGGGCGGGCTGCTCGCCCTCTACGACGGCGCGGAGGTGCTGCTGAAGCCGGTGTTCGGCACCCTCGCCGACCGGATCGGGGCACGGCCGGTGATGATCGGCGGGCTGGTCGGCTTCGCGCTCGCCTCGGCCGCGTACGTCGCCGCCGACAGCCCGGGCTGGCTGTGGGCCGCCCGCCTCGGCCAGGGCGCCGCCGCCTCGGCCTTCTCCCCCGCCGCGTCCGCGCTGGTGGCCCGGCTCCATCCGGCGGCGAAGCACGGCCGGGCCTTCGGCAGCTACGGCTTCCACAAGTCCCTCGGCTACACGCTCGGCCCGCTGCTCGGCGGCCTGCTGGTGTGGCTGGGCGGGCTGCGGCTGCTGTTCGCCGTGCTGGCGGTACTCGGGGCGGCCGTCGCGTGCTGGGCACTGGCCGCCGTGCCACGCGTACCGCCGCTGCCGCGCGACCGGCAGACGGTCCTGGACCTGGCCCGCCGGCTGACCGACCCCGCGTTCCTTCGTCCGACCGGAGCCCTGGCCGCAGCCACCGCCGCGCTCTCCGTCGGTGTCGGTTTCCTGCCCGTCTCCGGTGCGGCGGCCGGGCTCGGCACGGTGGCGACCGGGGCCGCGGTGTCGGTGCTCGCGCTGTGCGCGGCTCTCGTCCAGCCGCGGGCCGGGCGGGCGCTCGATTCCGGGCGCCTGACCGCGCGTACCGGAATCGCCGCCGGACTGGCCACCACGGCCGTCGGGCTGGCCTGCGCGATGCTGCCCGGCCTGCTCGGGGTGCTGCTCGGCGCGGCCCTGATCGGGGTCGGCACGGGCCTGATCACCCCGCTCGGCTTCGCCGCCCTCGCCGCGTCGACGCCCCGGGAGCGGCTCGGCCAGACCATGGGCGCGGCCGAGGTGGGCCGCGAACTAGGCGACGCGGGCGGCCCGTTGCTCGTCGGCGCGGTGGCGACGGCGGCCACGCTCACGTACGGGTACGGGGTGCTGGCCGTGCTCCTGGCCGTCGCCGTGGTGGCGACGGGCGGACGGCAGACCCCTGCGCGCGCCGAGCCGGGCGCCTGAGGCCTTGCCGACCGACCGGCCGGAAGTTCGGGCGAGAGGCATCACCGGCCGTGCTCCACCCGGTCCAGGGTGCCGATCCACTCGCGAACCGCGGACGCCGTCGTACGGGCGTGCTCCTGGAGGAGGGTCAGATGGTTGCCCGGGACGTCCACGAACTCGTGCGGCAGCGGCCAGGAGGTCCGCCAGTCGGCCGCTTCCGGGTACGGGTACGGGTACGGATCCGGGCCCGCCGCCGTCCGGGCCATCTCCGGGATCGGTTGCTCGGCTCGGCTGCTGGCCGCGGCCGCGGCCAGACGAGGTCGACGTGGTCACGTTCACCGTTGAATTCGGTCAGCTCGGCGCCGAAGTCCGTGCACACGTCCCGCATGATCTCCTCGCAGCGGACCAGGATCTGGTCGGTGAAGGGGCCGCGCCGGCATTTCGGGGTGAAGACCAAGTGGGCCTGAAGGGTGTAGACAACTGTTCTCCCCCTCCTCAGATCGGGGTTTGGTCCGAGGGCGCGCAGCCGTACGACGACCGGATGCTGTCCTGGCAGCACGATCGGCTCCGGGTCTCGATCTGGACGGTGGCAGGACGCGTCAAGGACGTGGCGTTCACCGCCTCCCCCGAGCAGCTGACCTTCCTGTCCCGGTACCGGCAGGGCGAGTCCGACCTGCTCTGCCGCGACGGCATGTGGTTTCTGCTGGCCACCTGCGAGGTCCCCGAAGTGCCGCTGAACACCGATCCGGTGGACTTCCTCGGCATTGATCTCGGCATCGTGAACATCGCCACCACCTCGGACGGCGAGATCATGGCCGGACGCGAACTCAACCGCGTCCGCGTCCGGGAACGCAGGCTCCGGGCCAAGCTGCAGAAGAAGAACACCCCGTCCGCCAAGCGCCGATTGAAGAAACGGCGCCGCAAGGAAGCCCGTAGGACCAAGGACATCAACCACAAGATCGCGAAACATGTGGTGGCCGAGGCAGAACGCACCGGTCGCGGAATCGCCCTGGAGGATCTGACAGGCATCCGCGAGCGGGTACGGCTTCACAAGCCCCAACGGGCCACCCTGCACTCTTGGGCGTTCCACCAGCTCGGAGAGTTCATCGCGTACAAGGCCCGCAAGGCAGGGGTAGCGGTGGTGCACGTCGATCCGGCGTACACGTCCCGCACCTGCGCCGAATGCGGGCACGCAGACAAGGCGAACCGGGTCTCCCAGGCCCGGTTCGCATGCCGGACCTGCGGATTCGTTGATCACACAGACCGGAACGGCTCCCGTAACATCCGGGCTCGCGCCTGGGAGTTGTGGCGACGCGGGGCTCGGTCAACGGCCCCTGCCCCGCCCCGGCAGCACCGCCGGAGTGGGTCTGGACGCAAACGCAGCGTCACCGCCACTGACGCCCGTTGTGCAAGCCCGGCGTTAGCACCGGGTAGTTGACCAACTCCGACAGCGGCCGGATCAGTTCGTCGTCGTGCACCATGCCCCTCACCCGTACGGTCCCCAAGCCGCTTGTCCCGCAGCTGAGTTGAGACTATGCCGACCCGAACACGGGATCGAACGGATCGGGGACCGGACGGTGGGTGTGTCGCTGCTACCCGGAGAACTCCCCTGCCGTGGGCCGGCGTGAGGCCGCCATCGCCTTGTCGACGTCGGTCAGGGGGCGGAGCCGGTAGGTGTAGGAGTAGTCGCGGTCGGCGAACAGCTTGAACTCGTCGTGCGTGTGCGCGCCCCAGCTGTTGTCGCCGCCCACGCCCATCTGCCGGTGGTTCAGCCTCAGTACGACCTCGTCGCGCGGAGTGAGCTGGTAGTCGTGGCGCGCCCCGACCGACAGGTCCTCGGGTGTGAAGTGCGAGGCGCTGACCTCGAGGAGCGGCTCACCGGAGACGAGCAGTCCGGCACCGCCGCGGTCGGTCAGGGCGGCCCAGCGGACGTCGGTCTTGTTGCCGTTCTCCTGCGGGCGGATGTAGGGGGTCCACTGCCCGGAGACGGTTCCGGAGTACCGGCCGACATCGGTGCCGCTGTTGCGGTCCCAGTGGTTCTCCTCTGGGCCCCGGCCGTAGTAGTGCAGGCGCTCCAGACGGCCCGGCAGGAACAGCAGGGTGCCGACCTCCGGGATGTAGGGCAGGGTCGCCGCGCCCGGGTGCAGGGTGTTGTCGACCTTGATCTCGCCGTTGCCGAAGACCGTGTACGTGGTGGTGTACGTCGACTCGACGGTGGTGGGCAGCGTGCCGCTGACCTTGATCTCGACGGCCCTGTCGCGCAGGGTGCGCACGGCCACGTCCGTCACCTTGCGGCGGGCACCGGCGTCGCGCCAGGTCTGGTTGCGGATGTGCTGACTGTTGCCCCTGTCGTTGTCGGTGGGCGCGCGCCAGAAGTTCGGTGCGGGTCCTGAGGTGATGAGCCGGGTGCCGCGGGACTCGTACGACGTGATGACGCCGCTGTCCTTGGCGATGGTCACGGAGAAGCCCCTGCCCTTCACCGTGACGGACTTGTCGCCGACGTCGTGGCGCAGCGTCGGGACGCTCTCCAGCGGTACGGGTTTCACGGCCGGGCTGATCGCGTCGACGGCGAGCTGCTGCTTGGCCACCTCGAAGCCGGCCTTCGCCCACTTCGTGGGTTCCTTTGTGGTGAAGGACAGGTGCAGGAAGTACTCCGTGCCGGGCGCCGGGTCGCCCGGCAGCTTGACGGGCACGGTGACGTCCTTGCTGCTGAGCGGTGGAACGTCCAGCTGGGCGCGGCTCAGCTTCCCTCGCCGCACGACCTCACCGTCGGCGACGAGAGCCCAACTGCCGTCGAAATCACGGAGGTTGGTGAACAGGTACTCGTTGGTGAGGGTGACCGCGGCTCCGGCGGTGAGGGAGTCGCCGGACGCCGGGGCGGCGTTGATCGCCTGGTAGACCTGTTTGACCTCCGCGGCCTTGCCGGTGTGTCCGCGGTCGGCGGTGACGATGCCGTCCGCGACGAAGTTCCCGTCGTTGGGGTTGTCGCCCCAGTCGCCGCCGTACGCGAAGAACGTGCGCTCCTTGGGCCGTTTCTCGGTGACCTTGACGGTGGCCGCGTCGAACCAGAACCGCACTCCGTCGTCGCCGGGGCCGCGCCCGTCCGACGCGAGCTCGGTCGCGGAGAGGGCGCGGGCGTAGACGCGCGCCCGCCGGATCGTGCCGCTGAACTCCCGGGTCGGGTTGTCCACGTCGGTGGCGAGCGCGAGCGGTGCGGTGTTGCTGTCGGGCCGCCGGGTGGTGGTCCGGGTGGCCCTCGCCTCGCCGTCGACGTAGAGCGTCAGCGTGCCGGCCTCCGCGTCGAAGACGCCCGCGATGTGGTGCTCCTTGCCGGTCCAGCCGTCCGGCAGCGCCCAGGTCGCGGTGACCCACTGGCCGCCGCCGTGGATGAAGAACTCCAGGTTCTTGTTGGTCTGCTTCAGGGCGTACTGGGTGTCGCCCTTGGCGATGAGGGGCTGGTGGTAGCCGGTCACGCGCGGGGTGACCCAGGCCTCCAGCGTCAGGGAGCCGGTGATGTCGAGGCCGGCGTCGCGGGCGAAGACGGTGCTGCCGGACACGCCCTTCTCTCGGTCGAAGGTCGCGCTGCCCGCCTGGATCTCCCCGCGTACCGAGCCGGGTCCGGCCTCGGTGAACAGCACGCGCTTCGGGGTCTGCTCGCTCAGGGACTGGTCGACGAAGTCCCAGATCCAGCCGCCCTGCAGCACGTCGTGGCGGCGGATGATGTCCCAGTACTTCTTGAAGTTGCCGTTCGAGTTCCCCATCGCGTGGGAGTACTCGATCATGACGTACGGCCGGGTGTCGGCGGTGTCCTTGGCGCGGGCCTCGACGCGCGCGGGAGTCTCGTACATCTCCGAGCGGATGTCGCTGATCCCCGGGCGGTCGTCGCCCTCGTACTGGATGACGCGGGTCGGGTCGTAGGAGCGGATCCAGTCGTGCATGGCGACGAAGGTGCTGCCGCCGCCGGCCTCGTTGCCGAGCGACCAGATGACGACGGAGGCGTGGTTCTTGTCGCGGTGGACCATGTTCTTCGCGCGGGCCACGCACGCCTTGGTCCAGTCGGCGTGGTCGCCCGGGTACTCGTCGCGGATGCCGTGGGTCTCGAGGTTGGTCTCGTCCACGAGGTACAGGCCGTACTCGTCGGCGAGTTCGTACCAGAGCGGGTTGTTGGGGTAGTGCGAGGTGCGGACGGTGTTCATGTTCATCCGCTTGACGATCTCGATGTCCTCGACCATGTCCGCGCGGGTGAGCGCGGTGCCGCGGTCGGGGTGCATCTCGTGCCGGTTCGTGCCGCGGAAGGACACGGGCTTTCCGTTGATGCGCATCAGCCCGTCCTTGAGCGCGAACTCCCGGAGACCGACCCGGTGCGAGAGGGTCTCGACGACCTTGCCCGCCGGATCGCGCAGCCGCAGTACGGCCGTGTAGAGGTTCGGGTCCTCGGCCGACCACAGCTTCGGCGCGGGCACGGCCTTGGCGGCCCGCACGGTCACGTCCTCGCCTGCCGGGGCGGAGCCGAGGTCGACGGACTGGTGCAGTGGACGGGACCAGACGGCGTGTCCGCGCGCGTCGTAGAGCTGGGTCTCGACGGAGTACGCCCCTGATCCGCCGCCGCCTTTGCCATCTCTGCCATCTCTGCCACCTCCGTAGTCGCGCACGCTCGCGGTGACCGACAGCTCGGCGGCCGTGTAGCCGTCGCTCAGCGGGGTGTCCAGCTTGAAGTCGCGCAGGTGCACGGCCGGGGTGGAGTACAGATAGACCGGGCGGAAGATGCCGCTCAGCCGGATCATGTCCTGGTCCTCCAGCCAGTCGCCGTCGGAGTAGCGGTACACCTCCACCGCGATCTGGTTGGTGCCGGGCTTGAGGTGCGGGGTGATGTCGTACTCGGCGGGGACGTACGAGTCCTCGTGGTAGCCCGCCAACTCGCCGTTGATCCATACGTAGTGGGCGGACTTCACGCCCTCGAAGTGCAGGAAGGTCCGCCGCCCCGACCAGTTCCGGGGAACCGTGAAGGTCCGTCTGTACTGGCCGACGGGGTTGTACCGGGTCGGCGCGGCCGGGGGCTGCGCCTCCTCCCCCAGGCCGTTGGGACCCCACCACGGGTAGGTGATGTTGATGTAGATCGGGAAGTCGTAGCCGTGCAGCTGCCAGGCCGAGGGGACCGGGATGGTGTCCCAGGAGCTGTCGTCGACGTCGGTGCGGTAGAAGTCGGTGTCCCGGTCGTCGGGGCGGTCGACGTAGGCGAACTTCCACTTCCCGTCGAGGCTCTGTCGGTACGGCGAGCGCGTGCGGTCACCGGCCAGCGCCTGTCTGACGTCGGCGTACGGCATCAGCGTGGTGTGCGGTGGCTCGGTGCCCAGCTGGAAGACGTCGATGGCGCCGTTCCACTCCGGGGAGCCGTCCACCGCCTCGCGCCGGCCGGCCACGAACGCCGCGGCGGGCGGCACGGAGGCGGACAGGGCGAGCGCACCGAGGACGGCGGCGCCGCCTTCAAGAAGTCGACGGCGGCTGACGGGCGACATGTGCGGAAGCGGGTGCGGGTGCGGCATGGCTGTGGCCTTCCTCGGTACGACAGTGGGGTGCACGAACTGAGGGAGCGTCAGATCTTGTCGAATGCTGTTGGCATACGGAAGTTGATGTCAGGCCAGAACACGACTGCTGAGGACAAAGGCACCTACTGAGCCAAAGAAACCCTAGGACCCGAACACAATCGGAGCAATGATGCTGTCGGACTCTGTGTGATCGTGAGGGTGACGGCCTCGCGCAGGTCCCGTCGGTGGACCTGCGCGGCAAACGCCTCGTATCAGCCAACCTGCGCCGTGAGCGCCTCGTATCAGCCGACCTGCTCCACGAGCGCCCCGTATCAGCCGACCTGCGCCGCGAACGCCTCGTACGCCCGCTCGTCGAAGAGGACGAACCTGACCTCGGTGACCGCCGTTTCGGTATCGCGCACCGTCCCGACCGCGATGCGGGCGGCGTCCTCCATCGGCCAGCCGTAGATACCGGCGGAGACGGCCGGGAACGCGACGGTCCGCGCGCCGAGCTCGTCGGCGACTCGCAGTGATTCCCGGTAGCAGGAGGCCAGCAGCTCCGAGCGGTCTTCGCTCTGGCTGAAGACGGGGCCGACGGTGTGGATCACCCAGCGGGCGTCCAGCTTGCCCGCGGTGGTGGCGATGGCCTGACCGGTCGGCAGGCCCTTGCCGTAGTGGGAGGCGCGGAGTTTGCGGCACTCGGCGAGGATCTCGGGACCCCCGCGGCGGTGGATGGCGCCGTCCACGCCTCCGCCGCCCAGCAGGGAGGAGTTCGCGGCGTTGACGATCGCGTCCACGCTCTGCTGTGTGATGTCGCCCTGGACGAGCTCGATGGCCGTCATGACTGGCGCAGCCTCCTCCACACGGCCTTGGCCGCGTTGTGCCCCGACATTCCGTGGACGCCGGGCCCCGGCGGGGTGGCCGAGGAGCAGATGAACACCGCCGGATGCGGGGTGCTGTACGGGAACAGGGACAGCTTGGGCCGCAGCATCAGCTGCAGGCCGGAGGCCGCGCCGCAGGCGATGTCACCGCCCACGTAGTTGGCGTTGCGGACGGCGAGTTCCGGCGGGCCCGCCGTGGCGCGGGCCAGGACGCGGTCCCGGAAACCGGGTGCGAACCGCTCCAGCTGGCGCTCGATGGCGTCCGTGAGATCCCCGGTCCAGCCGTTCGGAACGTGGCCGTACGCCCAGAACACGTGCTTGCCGTCGGGTGCCCGGGTCGGGTCGACGACGCTGGGCTGCACGGTGATCAGGAACGGCGCGTCGGGGGCCCGGCCCTCCCGGGACGCCGCTCGCAGGGCGGTCCCGATTTCCTTGCTGCTGGCGCCGACCTGCACCGTGCCGGCGGTGCGCGGCTCCTTCGCGGTCCACGGCACCGGTCCGTCGAGGGCGTAGTCGATCTTGAAGACGCCTGCCCCGTACCGGTACCGCTCGTAGTACCGCCCGAAGCCCGCGATCCGGCTCAGCGCGGCAGGCGAGGTGTCGAAGACGTACGCGCGCGCGGGCGGCAGGTCGTCGAGACGCTTGACCTCGTAGTCGGTGTGGACGCTGCCGCCTAGGTCCTTGAGGTACGCGGTGAGCGCGTCGGAGATCGACTGGGAGCCGCCGCGGGCGACGGGCCAGCCGCGGGCGTGCGCGGCCAGCGCGAAGACGAGGCCGACGGCACCGGTCGCGAGCCCGCCCAGCGGAGCCATGACGTGCGCGACCAGTCCGGCGAACAGGGCCTTGGCCCGCTCGTCGCGGAACCTGCGCATCAGCCACGTCGAGGGCGGCAGGCCGACCAGTCCGAAGCGGGCGAGGGTGACCGGGTCGCGGGGCAGCGCGGTGAGCGGCAGCGACATGAAGTCCCGCGCCAGGGTGTCCCATTTGTAGGTGAAGGGCTCGACGAGCCTGCGGTACGCGCCCGCGTCGCGCGGTCCGAACGAGGCCGCCGTCTCGGCCACGGAGCGCGACAGCACAGCCGCCGTGCCGTCCAGGAAGGGGTGTGCCATGGGCAGTTCGGGCTGGAGCCACTCCAGGCCGTACCGCCCGAGGGGCATCGCCTTGAACGCGGGTGAGTTGATGCCCAGGGGATGCGCCGCCGAACACGGGTCGTGCCGGAAGCCGGGCAGGGTCAGCTCCTCGGTGCGGGCGCCCCCACCGACCGTGTCGCGCGCCTCGAAGACGGCCACGGAGAAGCCGCGGCGGGCCAGCTCCACGGCAGCCGTCAGTCCGTTCGGCCCCGCACCCACCACGACGGCATCGAGCATCGACGGCACCTTCGGACTCCTTTGTCAGCCGATGGCCACTGGGGATCAGGATATGCCGGGCCTCCTACAGCCCCGCCTCAGCCCCGCCGCGCCACGGGTCAGGCTCCGCCCGACAGCAGTCCCACCACACGGCGGGCCGTGGCCGCGTCCCGCGCCGCCGTGAACGGCAGCGCGTTGCCGCCGGTTATCCGGAACGGCTCTCCGGCGAGCGTCAGATGCGCGCCGCCCGCCTCCTCGACGAGCAGGATCCCCGCCGCGTGGTCCCAGGCTGCTTCCCAGCTGAACGCCGTGGCGTCCAACTCGCCCCGGGCGACGGCAAGATACTCCAGCCCGGCCGAACCGCACGCGCGCGGGCCGACACCCTCGGTCCAAAGGCCGAGGAGCGCGCGCTTCTGGTCGTCCGTCGTGTAGTCAGGGTGCGAGTGGGCCACTTCAAGGTCGCGGCCGGGGGTGGGCGAGCCGGCGCGGAGGGGTTCGCCGTCGAGAAGGGCGCCCCGGCCCCGGACGGCGACGGCGAGTTGGTCACGGGCCGGTGCGTACGTCCATGACGCCAGCAGGACCCCGCCCTGCGCGAGCGCGACCAGTGTGCAGAAGCCGGGGTCGCCGTGGACGAACTGGCGGGTGCCGTCGACCGGGTCGACGATCCAGACCGGCGCCTCGCCCTTGAGCGCCTCGTACGTCACCGGGTTGGCGTGGACCGCCTCCTCGCCCACCACGACCGAGCCGGGCAGCAGCTTGACGAGCGCCTCGGTGAGGTACTCCTCGGCCTTGCGGTCGGCGTCCGTGACCAGGTCGTGCGGGCCGCTCTTCTCGTCGATCTCGTGCGCCGCGAGCTGCCGGAAGCGCGGCATGATCTCGGCGGCGGCCGCCTTGCGGACGGCCTCTTCTACGTCGGTGGTGCGGTGGGCGAGAAACTCGTCGATGGTTTCGATGTCTCCGATCATGACTCCATGAGAGCACGCGCCACTGACAATCCCCACCCGGCCGGTGCATCACGGGTGGAATCACCATGAACAACCGGGGTTCGGAGATCAGCGCCAGGACGTCAGTGCCGCGAGACCGACGCCGAGAGGGCCGACGCCAGGTGGGCACCGGGAGGTCGGCGTCACCGGGTCAGCGCGGCGCGGGCCAGCGGGGCGCGGGTCAGCGCCCGACCGCGTACCCCTGCATTCCGCGCGGATTCGCCGCCGCCGACAGCACGCCGGTCCGCGGGTCGCGCGCCACCGCGCACAGCCGTCCCTCGGACCAGGCCTCGCCGACGATCACGTCGTGGCCTCGGCGGCGCAGTTCCTCGACGACGTCCGGCTCCGTGCGGGACTCGACGGTGACGCTGCCGGGGCGCATGCCGCGCGGGTAGAACGAGCCGGGGAAGCTGTCGTTGTGCCAGTTCGGCGCGTCGATGGCGCCCTGGAGGTCCAGGCCGCCGCGTACCTCCGCGCGCAGGGCGACGGCCAGGAAGAAGTGCAGCTGCCACTGGTCCTGCTGGTCGCCGCCGGGCGTGCCGAACGCCATGACCGGCACGCCGTCCCGCAGCGCGAGCGAGGGTGTGAGCGTCGTACGCGGACGGCGGCCCGGCGTGAGGGAGTTGGGCAGTCCCTCCTCCAGCCAGGCCATCTGGAGCCGGGTGCCGAGCGGGAATCCCAGCTCGGGCACGACCGGGTTGGACTGCAGCCAGCCGCCGCTGGGTGTGGCGGCGACCATGTTGCCCCAGCGGTCGACGATGTCCAGGTGGCAGGTGTCGCCCCGGGTACCGCCGTCCGCCGAGACATCCGGCTCTCCGGGCACGGGGGACGTCGGCCGCTTGGCGACGGTCGGCTCCCCCGCCCCCGGTACCCCGAGCGCGTCGAACCCGGCCTCCCCAGCGGCCACCACGCGCGCGTGCCCGCTGAGCCGCGGGATCCGGCCTCCGGGGCTGCCCGGCCGCAGCTCGTAGGAGGCCTTCTCGCCGACCAGGGCCCGGCGCGCGGCGTTGTACTCCTCCGACAGCAGCTCCCGCAGGGGCACCTCGTCCGCGTCCCCGTACCAGGCCTCCCGGTCGGCCATCGCGAGCTTGCAGCCCTCGATCAGCAGGTGCACGTACTCGGCGGAGCCGTACCGCGGCAGCTCCGGCGGCAGCAGGGCCAGCTGCTGGAGGAGCGCCGGGCCCTGGCTCCAGGGACCGGCCTTGCACAGGGTCCAGCCCCGCCAGTCGTATGTGGCCGGGGCTTCGTAGGACGCGGACCAGGCGGCCAGGTCGGCGGCCGTCAGCGTGCCGGCGTGACGTTCGCCGCTGGTGTCCGTCGTGGGCCGGCCCGCCTGCCGTACCAGTGCCTCGGCGATGAAGCCCTCGCGCCAGATCCGCCGCGCGGCCTCGATCTGCGCGATCCGGTCCTCACCCGCCTGGGCGGCCTCCGAGATCAGCCGCTTCCAGGTCGCGGCCAGCGCGGGATTCCGGAACAGCTCGCCCGGTGTCGGGGGCCGCCCGCCCGGCAGGTACACGTCGGCCGACGACGTCCACTCGGTCTCGAAGAGCTCCCGTACCGTCTCGACGGTCTCGCCGACGCGCACCATGGGCGCGTGCCCGTCCTCGGCGTACCCGATGGCGTACTTCAGGACATCCGCGAGGGACTTCGTGCCGTGGTCGCGCAGGAGCAGCATCCACGCGTCGAAGGCGCCCGGTACGGCGGCCGCGAGGGGCCCGGTACCGGGTACGAGATCCAAACCGAGTGCCCTGTAGTGGGCGATCGTGGCTCCGGCCGGTGCCACGCCCTGCCCGCACAGCACCCGTACCTGCCCGCCCGCGGGGGCGAGGATGATCGGCACCTCGCCGGCGGGCCCGTTGAGGTGCGGCTCAACGACGTGCAGCACGAAACCCGCGGCGACGGCGGCGTCGTACGCGTTGCCGCCGTCCTCCAGCACGGCCATCGCCGACTGCGAGGCGAGCCAGTGCGTGGAGGACACCATCCCGAAGGTGCCCTGGAGAGTGGGGCGGGTCGTGAACACGGGGAACTCCTCACTACGGGGCGGCCGTCGGCCGATCGTACGCAGGCTCCCGCTCTCCCGGCTCCGAGGGCTGCCAGGCCGTCGTCCCCAGGATGTTCTCCGGGCCTATGTCGAGGGGGTGGGGCGGGCGTACCGTCACGGTGTCCTGCCCCTTCTCCGGGGCGACCCGGAGGTACACGCCGTCCTCGGCGTGCATCCGCCAGTACAGGGACGCGTGTGCGGTCTCGCCCGGGTCGAGGGTCAGCGGTCGAGGGCCGGGGTCCTCCGGTGCCATGGACACCTCGTCGGTGCCTTCGACGGTCCGTACGCCCGGGAAGGGGTCGCCCGAAGCGTCGAGGACGGTGATGTCGGGGTAGCCGTTCAACTTGTACGGGCGGTCACCGCAGTTGGTGACGTCGAGCCCCATGGCGCGCAGGCCCATGGCCGCGTCCCCTGCGTCGGCCCGGAAGCGCAGGCCGGACGGCGGGCAGTCCTCGGCCTGCTGGTCGGGTACGGCTGGAGACGGCCTGGGGGTCGCGGACGGGGGCGGGGGCGGCACTATCGCCAGGGTCTGCGTCGGTGTGGGCTTGCGTTCGGGGTTGCTTTCACGGTCCAGTTCGGCGGAGAGCCCGCACCCGCTCGCACCCAGCACGAGCAGCAGCACCAGCGGGCCGGCGAGGGCGGCGCTGCGGACGGGCCTCGGGCGTATCGCGATCACGCGCCGATCATCACACGAGAGCTCGACGGAAGCCGTCACTCCGCCCCACCGCGTGCCGACATTCCGCCACTCTTCGTGCCGTCACTCCGCCCGCTCCCGTGCCGTGACCAGCCCCGACTCGTAAGCGAACACGACCAGTTGGGCACGGTCGCGCGCGGCGAGTTTGGTCATCGCGCGGCTGATGTGGGTCTTGGCCGTGAAGGGGCTGATGACCATGTGGGCGGCGATCTCCTCGTTGGTGAGACCGCGGGCGGCGAGCGCGGTGACCTCGCGCTCGCGGCGGGTGAGGCATTCCAGGCCGGGTGCGCTGGCCCGGTCCGGTGGCCTGGACACGAACTCGCCGATCAGCGTGCGCGTGACGGACGGCGACAGCAGTGCCTCGCCGCGCGCGACGACCTCGATGGCCTGGAGCAGGTCGGCGGGCTCGGTGTCCTTCAGCAGGAACCCGCTGGCACCGGCCCGCAGCGCCTCGAAGACGTACTCGTCCAGGCCGTAGTTGGTCAGAATCACCACGCGCACGCCCGCCAGTTCGGGGTCGGCGGCGATGCGGCGGGTCGCCTCGATGCCTGTCATCACCGGCATCTGGACGTCGACGAGGGCGATGTCCGGGACGTGCGCGCGCACCAGCTCCAGGCCCTGCGCCCCGTCGGCGGCCTCGCCGACCACCTCGATGCCGTCCTCAGCGTCCAGGAGGGCCCGGAACCCGGCGCGCATGAGGGCCTGGTCGTCGATCAGCGCGACCCGGATCACACGTGCTCCAGCGGCAGTCGGGCCCGTACCGAGAAGCCGCCTTCCGCGCGCGGGCCGACGTACAGCGAGCCACCGAGCGCCGTGACGCGTTCGCGCATACCGGTGAGCCCGGTGCCCTCGGCGGTCGGCCGGGACGGGTCGGCGGTGCCGTCGTCGTCCACGCATATCGCCAACTCGCCCTCGCCGTACCGTAGTTGGACCGCCACCTTGGCGGGTCCTGCGTGCCTGGCGGCGTTCGTGAGGGCCTCCTGGACGATGCGGTACGCGGCACGGTCCACGGTCGCCGCCAGCGGACGCTCGTGGCCGGAGACGGTCAGGTCCACCGCGAGGCCTGCCGCGCGGGCGCGCTCCACGAGGAGGGCCGGGGTGCCGGTCGGCTCGTCGGTGCGCAACACCTCCAGGGTGGCGCGCAGTTCGCGCATGGCCTCGCCGCCGGCCTCCTGGATGGCGAGCAGGGCCGGGGGTATCTCCTCGCCGCGCTTGCGCGCGAGGTGGACGGCGACGCCCGCCTGGAGCTTGACGATCGAGATGCTGTGGGTGAGCGAGTCGTGCAACTCCCGCGCGATCCGCAGGCGTTCCTCGCCCGCCCGGCGCAGGGCGGCTTCCTCGCGGGTGCGTTCGGCCTCCAGGGCGCGCTGTTCGGTCTGGCGCAGATACGCCTGCCAGTTGCGTCCGGCGAGGCCGGTGACGACCGCGCACAGGAACCAGCCCGCGAGCAGGGCGGTCCGCTCGACCGTGTCCTGTGTCGTGGGGCCCGTCGCGAGATATCCCCCGAGGAACACGGCACTCGCGACCGCGCCCACGCCTCGATGCCCCGCCTGGGCCGCCGTGTGGACGGCGGCCACCACCGGGAGGGCCGACAAGGGGCTGGGGTGGGCGTGCAGCACATAGCCGGTCAGGGCGGCCGTGGTGACGGCGAGGACCGCGCGGGGTGCCTTGCGGTACGCGGCCAGCGCGAGCGAACCGGCCACCATCAGCACGTAGTCGACCGCCGCGGTGTCCTCGTCGAAGGCCGCCGCGGACACGACGACGGCGCCGATCACGATGGCGAGCGCCGCGTCGGCGAGCCGCCTGAGTGTGGCCTGGTCCCCGTGCATGTCCGTACGGTAGACCGCCGCACCGACAGAGGCGTCAGCCCTGTGGACGGCCCCACGACTACTCCCGGCGCAGTAGTCCGTCGTGCGAGGCGGTCGCGTCGGCGCACCGCCAACTGCCTTCGGCCGTACGACGCCCGGAGGCACCCGCGGGAGCCAGTGTTCTTCTCATGACTTCACCCTTCCGCTACACCGAGCCCATCCCGCCCAAGGCCGCCACCGGCCGCACCGCCGCCGTCTACGCGCAGCTCGCCGAGGACTTCGGCATCGAGGACGCCTCCCCCTTCGTCGCCCTCTCCTCCGCCCCCGAACTCCTCGCCCCCGCCTGGGCCTTGCTGCGTGAGTCCCTGATCGCGGGCGAAGGCAGCCGCACCGGCAAGGAGTTGGCCGCCGTGGGAGTGTCGCGCGCCAACAAATGCCCGTTCTGCGTGGACGCGCACACCATGCTGCTGCACGCCACCGGCGACCACGCCCTCGCGGAACGCCTGGCGCACGGGAAACCCCCGGAGAACGAGGAGCACGCGCGCGTGCTCGCCTGGGGCGAGGCGACCCGCACCCCTGGCAGCGCGGACGTCGCGACGCTCCCCTTCCCAGCCGAGCACACACCCGGGTATGTGGGGACCGCCCTCTCCTTCCACTTCATCAACCGGATCGTCTCGTCCCTCGTGACCGAGAACTTGCTACCGGGCAACGCCCAGCGTTTCAGGGTGGTCCGCAGCCTGGGCGGCCGTTCGCTGGCGAGGACCGTACGCCGCCGCGTCGCCCCGGGCGCGAGCCTCGCCCTCCTCGACGACCCGGGCCGCGGCCCGTCCTGGGCGGCGGGCACGACGGTCGGCCCGGCGTACGCGGCGCTGCGGACGGCGGCCACGGCAGGCGCCGGCCTGCTGACCGACGCCGACCAGGCCCTCGTACGGGAGGTCGTCGCGGCGTGGGACGGCACGCATCAGCCGCTGGTGTGGGACGCCCTGCCGGACCGCGAGGACCGGCCCGGAGCCCGGCTGGCGATGCTGGCCGCGCTGGCTCCGTACCGCATCACGGACGAGGACGTGGCGGCCTGGAAGAAGCCGCCGTACACGGATCACTGTCTGGTGCATCTCATCGCGTACGGCGCGTTCGCCGCCGTCGACCGCATCGAGCGCGCCCTGCCGCTTCGCGTCCACGAGGAGACCGCGTGACCGAGACCGGCAACTCCCGCCAGTCGCAGGCCTGGAACGGCCCCCTCGGCCACCACTGGGCCGCCCACCAGGAGCGCTACGACGCGATGCTGTCCCGCGTCAACGACGCACTGTTCGAGGGTGCGGCGATCAAGCCGGGCGACCGTGTCCTGGACGTCGGCTGCGGCGCCGGCGCGACGACCCGGATCGCGGCCCGGCTGACCGCCCACGGACACGCCGTCGGCGTCGACATCTCGGCGCCGCTCCTCGACAGGGCCCGTGCGAGCACCGCCGCCGAAGGCATCACGAACGCCGCGTACGAACACGCGGACGCGCAGCTGCGCCGCTTCCCGCCCGCCGGATACGACGTGGTCATCAGCCGGGGCGGAGTGATGTTCTTCGCCGACCACACGGCCGCCTTCCGGAATCTCGCGCGGGCGCTGCGCCCCGGGGGACGGCTCGCGTTCATCTGTCCGCAGCCGGCCGGTCCTGACTCCGAGGAGGCGCGGGCGTTCAGCCTCCTCGGCAAGCTCCTCGGGGAGGAGGCACCCGACCCGGACAGGGCCGCCGCCCACATCGCGATGGCCTCTTTGTCCGACCCTGATCGCATTCGTGAAGTGCTCCGGGGCTACGACGACATCGACGTGGCCCCGGTGACCGTCGAGACCGTGTGGGGCCAGGACGCCGCCGACGCCGTCGACTTCATCCTCTCCCGTACGCCGGGGCGTACGGTCTCCGACGCCACGCGGGCGGCGCTGGAGGACACCCTGCGCCCGTACGACACCGGCAGCGGGGTGCGCCTGCGGGCCGGCGTCTGGCGTGTGACGGCGACGCGGCCCTGAGGCTGAGGGGATCACGGGCCGTCAGGAGTGAGTCACTGTCACCGCGCGGGCACGGAGCGAGTTCGCACTTCCGCCCCACAGAGAGTCATGTGACACTGGCGTCCCGTCCGCAGTGCGGACTCCTCCGCACCATCCCCCACGAGAAGTGCGCCAGTGCGTTCCCTTCCTCTCGCTCTCACCGTGCGTCTGCTGCCTGTTGTCGTGCTCGCCTCGGCCGGTTGGGCGCTGTCGTCCGGGCCGTTCGCCGCGACTCCGACCGCGGAGAAGAAACCCGCCGCCGCCGGGGAGTCCCCGTCCGCGCCGTCGACCGCCGCGGCGAGCCGCACGTACCGCAGCGCGCCCGCGCCCTGCGGGGGCGTGACGAAGAAGACGGTGACCTCGCTGGTGCCGGGCGCCAAGACGGCCGGCAAGGAGATCCCCTCGACCGACGAGTCGCTGCGCCGCACCTGCTCCTGGAACGCGCTCAAGGGCTTCGACTACCGCTGGCTCGACGTTTCGTACGAAATCAAGAAATCCGACCAGACGGCCGAAGCCGCCTACAAGCAGCGCACGACGGAGAAGAGCGGCGGAGGGGCAGTGCCCGGTCTCGGGGACGCCGCCTACTCGGTGGTGAACCTCACCACCGAGGACAAGCAGCAGACGCGCGAAGGCTCGGTGTTCGTCCGCGCGTCCAACGCCCTAGTGGTCATCACGTACAACGGCAGTGACTTCGAGTCGAAGAAGGCGCCCAGTACGGACGAGATCAACAAGGGCGCCATCAAGGCCGCCAAGGAGGCGATGGCCGCGCTGGAGGCCGCTCAGTAGAGCCGGCCTCCAGCGCGCCCCGCCGTCGTCAGACGACCGCCTTGTCCGCGGGTTCCTCCCGCACCTCCCGCTCCTGCCGTCCGAGCGGCGCCATCAGGGCGACGTACAGGATGAGCGACGAGGCGAGGCCGATCGCCCATCCGTAGTCGGCGAGGGGCTTGAGGAACGGGATGAGTCCGTCGACCGGGAACGGGCCGAGCTTCTCGCCTTTCGCGTCGACGTTCGAGTACGAGCCGCCGACGGCCAGGACACCGCCGACCGCGAAGGCCAGCACCGCCCGCCAGTTCCAGCCGTTCGTGTACCAGTAGCGTCCGCCGGCCGTGTAGAGGTCGGCGAGGTGCAGGACCGTACGGCGGATGATCCAGTAGTCGGCGATCAGGATGCCCGCGACCGTGCCGAGCAGACCGCCGACCACTCCGAGCCAGGTGAAGATGTAGAACTCGGGGGTGGAGATCAGCTTCCACGGGAAGATCAGGATGCCGATGACACCCGTGATCAGCGCGCCCGTACGGAAGTTGATGAACTTCGGGGCCAGGTTGGACAGGTCGTAGGCCGGGGAGACCACGTTCGCCGCGATGTTCACGGAGACCGTGGCGATCAGCACGATGAAGAGCGCGAAGAGCAGACCGAACGTGTTGTCCGTCTTGGCCGCGAGGGCCACCGGGTCCCAGATCGCCTCGCCGTAGACGACCTCGGAGCCGGAGGTGACCAGCACGGCGAGGACCGCGAAGAGCGTCATCGTCGTGGGCAGGCCCAGGGACTGGCCCCAGGTCTGCGCCTTCTGGCTTGCGCCGAACCGCGTGAAGTCGGGGATGTTGAGGGACAGGGTCGCCCAGAAGCCGATCATGCCCATCAGGGACGGGAAGAAGACCGGCCAGAAGTCGGCGCCCCAGCCGAGCTTCGAGGGCTGGTCGAGCAGCGCGCCGAAGCCGTCAGCCTTGATGGCGATCCAGATGAGCAGCACGAACGCGCCGACGATCACGACGGGCGCGGCCCAGTTCTCGAAGTGCCGCAGGAAGTCCATGCCGCGGTAGATGATCGCGATCTGCAGGGCCCAGAAGAGGATGAAGCAGAGCCACAGCGGCCACGGGTTGCCCGCGATCTTCCCCGCGTTCTCCCACTCGCCGCCGGTCAGTTTGGAGCCCAGGGCGAAGATGCCGCTGCCGCCGATCCAGGTCTGGATGCCGAACCAGCCGCAGGCCACGGCCGCCCGGATCAGCGCCGGGATGTTGGCTCCCCGGAGACCGAAGGAGGCGCGGGCGAGTACGGGGAAGGGGATGCCGTACTTGGGTCCCGCGTGCCCGGTGGCCAGCATCGGCAGCAGCACGATGATGTTGGCCAGCGCGATCGTGAAGACGGCCTGCTTCCAGTCCATGCCGAGGGCGACCAGGCCGGAGGCCAGGGTCCAGCTGGGGATGCAGTGGGCCATGGAGATCCACAGGGCCGCGAAGTTGTACGTCGTCCACTTGCGCTCGGAGACCGGGACGGGACGCAGGTCCTCGTTGGCGAAGGGACTGTCGGCGGGGAAGGCCCCCGGGCTGAGTTCGATCCGGCCGTCGGCGTCGGCGGACTGGGATATCGGCGGCCCCGTGGGGACGGTTTCGGTCATGGGCAGGCCAATCAATGAGGCGGGACGGGAGAGGCCGTGCGGGTGGCGCCGTGGGGGAGGTGGTGCGGTGGTGCGGTCCCCTTCCCGGGGAGGTGGGAAGGGGACGACTTGAGTGGATGAAGCAGATGGAGCAGGTGGAGCGGGTTGATGGATGGGTTGACCATCAACACCTGAAACCGGTCATCAACCGTTGACGGCAGGAATGACCGTTGATCCATACGCTTCGATGACCGCCTCTTGAGCGTCATGCATGTCGTACAGAGCGAACTGGTCGACGCCCAGCGCACGCAGGGCGTTCAACTTCTCGATGTGCTGCTCGACCGTGCCGATCAGGCAGAACCGGTCAACGATCTCGTCGGGCACGAACTGGGTGTCGGGGTTGCCGCTGCGTCCGTGGTGCGAGTAGTCGTAGCCCTCGCGGGCCTTGATGTAGTCGGTGAGCTCGTCGGGCACGGCGGCGGAGTGCTCGCCGTACTTGGAGACGAGGTCGGCGACGTGGTTGCCGACCATGCCGCCGAACCAGCGGCACTGCTCACGCGCGTGGGCGAGCGCCTCGGGCGAGTCGTCCTCGGTGATGTACGCGGGCGCGGCCACGCAGATCTTGACGTCGTCGGGGTCGCGGCCGGCGGCGACGGCCGCGTCCTTCACGGCCTTGACCATGTACTCGGTCAGATACAGATCGGCGAGCTGGAGGATGAAGCCGTCCGCCTCCTCGCCCGTCATCTTCAGGGCCTTGGGACCGTACGCGGCCATCCAGACCGGGAGTTCGGCGCCCGGCTGGATCCACGGGAACTTGATCACCGTACCGCCGAGGTCCGCCTCGTCACCACGCCCCAGCGCGCGGATCACCTTCATGGCCTCGCTGATCCGCGCGAGCGTGTTCGGCTTGCGCCCGGCCACGCGCATCGCCGAGTCGCCGCGCCCGATGCCGCACACCGTGCGGTTGCCGAACATGTCGTTGAGCGTGGCGAAGGTCGAGGCGGTGACCTCCCAGGTGCGGGTGCCCGGGTTGGTGACCATCGGGCCGACCTTCAGCTTCGACGTGTTGGAGAGGATCTGGCTGTAGATCACGAACGGCTCCTGCCAGAGCACGGCGGAGTCGAAGGTCCAGCCGTACGTGAAGCCGTTGCGCTCGGCCCGCTTCATCAGGCTGATGACGCGGGAGGCGGGCGGGTCGGTCTGCAGGACGAGTCCGAAGTCCATGGTGCGCCACTCCTAGTTCAGGTACTGACAGGTGGAGCGGGGGGTGTAGACGCCGTGCCCGGCGCGGCCCGTGAACTCCCGCTCGGTGATGACGGGTTCGCCCCGCGACAGAACCGTCTCGACGCGGCCGGTGGTCCGCTTGCCCTCGTACGCCGAGTAGTCGACGTTCATGTGGTGGGTCTCGGCGGACATGACCTGCTCGGCGCCCGGGTCGTAGATGACGACGTCCGCGTCGGCGCCCGGCGCGATCGTCCCCTTCTTCGGGTACAGGCCGAACATCCGGGCCGGAGTGGCGCAGGCGATCTCGATCCAGCGGCGGCGCGAGATGTGTCCGTCGACGACGGCCTGGTGGAGCAGGTCCATGCGGTTCTCGACGCCCGGCAGACCGTTGGGGATCTTCGAGAAGTCGCCCCGGCCCAGCTCCTTCTGACCGACGAAGCAGAAGGGGCAGTGGTCGGTGGAGACCACCTGGAGGTCGTTGGTGCGCAGGCCACGCCACAGGTACTTCTGGTGTTCCTTCGGGCGAAGTGGCGTACTGCATACGTACTTCGAGCCCTCGAAGTCGGGCTCCGCGAGGTTGTCCGTGGACAGGAACAGATACTGCGGGCAGGTCTCGCCGAAGACGTTCAGGCCCTCGTCGCGCGCCCGTGCCAGCTCGGCGACTGCCTCCTGCGCCGAGACGTGCACGACGTACAGCGGGGCGCCCGCGACCTGGGCGAGCTTGATGGCGCGGTGGGTGGCCTCGGCCTCGAGGAGAGCCTTGCGGACCTCGCCGTGATACCTGGGATCGGTCTCACCGCGGGCCAGTGCCTGCTCCACCAGCACGTCGATCGCGATGCCGTTCTCCGCGTGCATCATGATCAGGCCGCCGTTCTCGGCGGAGCGCTGCATGGCGCGCAGGATCTGGCCGTCGTCGCTGTAGAAGACGCCGGGGTAGGCCATGAACTGCTTGAAGGAGGTGACGCCCTCCTCGACCAGCAGGTCCATCTCCTTGAGCGTGTCCTGGTTGACGTCGGAGACGATCATGTGGAAGGCGTAGTCGATGGCGCACTTGCCGTCGGCCTTGGCGTTCCAGGCGTCGAGCCCCTCGCGCAGGGAGTGGCCGACGCTCTGCACCGCGAAGTCGATGATCGTGGTCGTGCCGCCCCAGGCCGCGGCCCGGGTGCCCGTCTCGAAGGAGTCGGAGGCGAAGGTGCCGCCGAACGGCAGCTCCATATGGGTGTGGGCGTCGACGCCGCCCGGGATCACGTACTTGCCGGTGGCGTCGATGGTCCGCTCGGCCGTCCAGGCCTCGGCGGCGGGGGTGCCGCTCGCGGCGAGGGCGGCGATGCGGCCGTCCTCTACGAGGACGTCCGCGTGGAGTTCGTCGGACGCGGTGATGACTAGGCCACCGCGGATGACGGTACGGCTGCTCATGGTTCCTCTCCTGTCGTGGGCACCCCGGTGGAATGCGGTCCGGAACGTGCGGGTGCGTCGTGGCTGGTCGCGCAGTTCCCCGCGCCCCTTACGGGGCACGGGTCGCCGGTGTCCCCGACTGAGCCCCGATCGGAGCCCCGGTCAGGGAGCCGTCAGCGGCTCGTACGCGTCCGGGCGGCGGTCGCGGTAGAACTGCCAGCGGTCGCGGACCTCGCGGAGCTTGGCCATGTCCAGGTCGCGGACGACGAGTTCGGTCTCCTTGTCGCTCGCCACCTCGCCGACGAACTGCGCCTCCGGGTCCACGAAGTACGAGGTCCCGTAGAAATCGTTGGGGCCCAGCTCCTCCACGCCCACGCGGTTGATCGCGCCCACGAAGTACTCGTTGGCGACGGCCGAGGCCGGCTGCTCCAACTGCCAGAGATAGGCGGAGAGTCCGCGTGAGGTGGCCGACGGATTGAAGACGATCTCGGCCCCGGCGAGGCCGAGCGCGCGCCAGCCCTCCGGGAAGTGCCGGTCGTAGCAGATGTAGACGCCGATCCTGCCGACGGCGGTGTCGAAGATCGGCCAACCGCCGTTGCCGGGGCGGAAGTAGAACTTCTCCCAGAAGCCCTCGACCTGCGGGATGTGGGTCTTGCGGTACTTGCCGAGGTACGAGCCGTCGGCGTCGATCACCGCCGCGGTGTTGTAGAGGACGCCGGGCTGCTCCTCCTCGTACATCGGCAGGACGAGGACGATGCCCAGTTCCCTGGCGAGCGCCTGGAAGCGCTGGACGATCGGGCCCTCGGGGATCTGTTCCGCGTACTCGTAGAACGCCTTGTCCTGGACCTGGCAGAAGTAGGGCCCGTAGAACAGCTCCTGGAAACACAGGACCTGAGCACCCTGTGCGGCCGCGTCGCGGGCCGCCTGCTCGTGGACCTGGATCATCGATTCCTTGTCGCCCGTCCACGCGGTCTGGAAGACGGCGGCGCGGATCACTCTGCTCATCGGGACCTCCGGTCGCTCGGTGTGCGGCGAGCTTAGGAAGGCTGGAGAGCTGGATTGAGTTGCAGAGTGTCACGTCTACAGGCGCGTGGCGTTCCACGGTGTCACCCTTGCTTCGACCCATGTTTCACCACCGTTTTCGCAGGTCTTCCCATGTTTCAGTGCTGTTGCGCGTCGTGTGCGAGGAGGGCGATGTGCACGGACGCGGCCTGCTCGAAGTCGTCGAGGTCGACCCCGAGCCGGGCCTCTATCGCCTCCAGCCGCCGGTACAGCGCGGGCCGTGAGACGTGGTGGAGCTGCGCGGTACGCGACTTGTTGCGGCCGGTGGCGAGATAGGTGCGCAACACCGGCAGCAGGTCCGACTCCCCGTCGGCCCCGCACAGCAGCCCGTCCAGTTCCCGTTCAGCGAAGGACTGGACGTGCGGATCGTCCCGCAGCAGCCGGATCAGCCCGCGCAGGTGTACGTCCCGCAGCCGCACCACGACCGGCAGGTCGAGGTCGGTGGGGCTCTCGGCGACGGCGTCGGCCACGTGCTGGGCCTCGCGCAGCCCGGCGGGGACGTCGTCCCACCCGGTCCGCGCGTCCGCGGCGGCGACGACCGATTTCCCCGCCCCCGCCTTGCCGCCGCCCGATTCCGTACGCAGCCGGGTGGCGAAGTGCGCGGCGAGCGCCTCCGCGTCCTGGTCCCTGGCCAGGCTCAGCAGCACGGCAGTGGCCCCGTCCGCGAGCTCGGCGACGAGCCCTGGCAGACCCAACAGGCGCAGTACACGGTCGAGTTGGGCCGCCTCTCCGTCCCGTACGACCAAGGGTACGAACGTCCGGCGGTTGACGGGCAGCCCGGCCGCCCGGGCCCGGGGCAGGAGCTGCCGGGCCGGTACGACTCCGGAGACGAGGTCGGTGAGCAGGCCCTGCGCGGACTGCTCCTCCCAGGAGTGCGCGGAGCCGCCGCCGAGCATGCGGTGCAGGATCAGGGCCTCGGCGGCGCGGTCGGCGAGCAGCCGCCCGGTGGCCGCGTCACCGCGGTAGCCGCACAGGACTATGCGGCCCCAGCGCTCGCCGCGTCCGCCCAGCTCGGCACGGATCCAGCCGTCGCCCTCGCTGCCGCCGGCCTGCCGCGCGATGCGCTCCCAGTCGCGCAGCACGTCGTCGACCGCGGACCGCTCCCCCGCCGTGGCGAGGACGCGGTGGGCGAGGTTGGTGACGACGACGGGGCACGCGCTGTGCGAGGCGATCTCGTCGAGCATCCGCTGCAGCGGGGCGCCCGCCGTGATGAGCCCGGTCAGCGCCGTCCGTACGGACTCCGAGAGGCTGACGGCCGCGAACTTCCGTCGTACGAGCCTGGATTGGACCTCTTCGGTCAAGTCCGCGAAGGGGAACGGACGATGGAGCACCACCATCGGCAGCCCACACCGCTCGGCCGCCCGGCGCATCACGTCCGGCGGTGTGGGGAAGGCCCGGCCGAGTCCGAGGACGACGGCAGAGGCCTCCGCGCGGTGCAGTGAGCGGATGTACTCGGCCTGGGCCTCCGGGTCGCCGGCGAGCAGCACACCGGTGGTGAGGACCATCTCGCCGCCGCTGAGCATCACGCCGACGTCGGCGGCCTCGGCGACGTGCACCCAGCGCACGAGCCGGTCCAGCTGGCTCGCGCCGGCCACCACCTCGGGCTCTCCGGCGAGCACCCGCTCCAGGCTGAGGACCTGGCGGACCGACAGGGCGGGTTCCAAGGCGGTGGGCATGATTCCCCTTTTTGTGGCTCGGTTCGCCTCCGGGGCGCAGAAGCCTGTGTCGAGAGGCCGATCGTGCTCGACCCTCCTTCGTCGGGCGCTCCGCGCGATCGGCCTCTCGACACAGGCGCGCCCCTTCAGCTCACTCGCCCTGCGGCTGGACACTCCTCAGCGCCCGCTCGAGGATCGCGGCGCCCTCCTCGGCCTCCGCGACGGTGAGCGTCAGTGGTGGGGCGATGCGCAGGACGCTGGTGTTGTGACCGCCGCCCTTGCCGATCAACAGTCCTTCCTGGCGGGCCGCTTCGAGCACGGCGGCAGCCGCTTTCAGGTCGGCTTGGTCCGTGCCGGGCCTCACCAGCTCGACGCCGATCATGAGGCCCCGGCCGCGGACCTCCCGTACGCCCGGCAGCTGCGCGGCGATGGCCCGCAGCCGCTCGATGAGCAGTCCGCCGACGCGGCGGGCGTTGCCCTGGAGATCGTGTTCCAGGAGGTACGTGAGGTTGGCGAGGCCCGCGGCCATGGTGATCTGGGTGCCGCCGAAGGTGGAGATGGAGTTGGAGTCGAGGCAGTTCATGATCTCGGCGCGGGCCACGACCCCGCCGATGGACATGCCGTTGCCGATGCCCTTGGCGAAGGTCAGCATGTCCGGGGGTCCTGAGGCGCCGTGTGCCTGCCAGCCCCAGAAGTTGTCGCCGGTCCTGCCCCAGCCGGTCTGCACCTCGTCGGCGATCCACAGGATGCCGCGCTCCTGGAGGACCTCGCGGAACGCCGCGTACAGGCCGTCCGGCGGTGCGGTGAAGCCGCCGACGCCCTGGATCGGTTCGGCGATCAGGGCCGCGGGCGCGCGGACGTGGCCGAGCAGGTCCTCCAGGTCGGCGACGCAGGCCGCGATGAAGTCGGCGTCGTCGAGATCGGCGTACGGGCCGCGGGTGCGGACGCCGCCGTGCACGTACAGCGTCTGGAGGGGCGAGAGGCTGGTCGGCGACCAGCCCTTGTTGCCGGTGATGCCGACCGCGCTGAACGAGCGGCCGTGGTAGCTGTTGCGCATCGCCAGGATCTGGTTGCTGCGGCGGTACGCGGTGGCGAGGAGGAGGGCGGTGTCGTTGGCCTCCGTGCCGGAGGTCGTGAAGAACACCCGCGCGTCCGGGATGCCCGACAGCTTGGCGATCCGCTCGGCCAGGTCGACCATCGGCCGGTTGAGGTACAGCGTGGACGAGTGGATGATCCGCCCGGCCTGCTCGCTGACGGCCTTCGTCACCTCGGGCAGGGCGTGCGCGGTCATCGTGGTGAGGATGCCGCCGAAGAAGTCGAGGTACTTGTTGCCCTCGGCGTCCCAGACGTGCCGGCCCTCGCCGTGGGTGAGCTCGAGGGGGTCCTCGTAGTAGAGGGCGAGCCAGTCGGGGAGCACGGCCCGGTGGCGCTGGTACAGGTCCTTGGTCACGGCTGCACCAGCCCTTCGTACGCGTCCGGACGGCGGTCCCGGTAGAAGGCCCACTGCTGGCGGACCTCCTCGATCAGGTCGAAGTCGAGGTCACGGACGATGAGTTCCTCGGTCTTGTCGCTCGCGGTCTCGCCGACGAACTGGCCGCGCGGGTCGACGAAGTACGACGTCCCGTAGAAGTCGTTGTCGCCGTACTCCTCCTCGCCGACCCGGTTGATCGCGGCGATGAAGTACTCGTTGGCGACCGCGGCGGCCGGCTGCTCCAGCTGCCAGAGATGGGCGGAGAGGCCCCGGGATGTCGCCGACGGGTTGTAGACGAGTTGCGCGCCGTTCAGACCGAGCTGACGCCAGCCCTCCGGGAAGTGGCGGTCGTAGCAGATGTATACGCCGACCTTGCCGACCGCGGTGTCGAAGACGGGCCAGCCGAGGTTGCCCGGTTTGAAGTAGTACTTCTCCCAGAAGCCCTTGACCTGGGGGATGTGGTGTTTGCGGTACTTGCCGAGGTACGTGCCGTCGGCGTCGATCACCGCGGCGGTGTTGAAGTAGAAGCCGGACTGTTCGACCTCGAAGACCGGGACGACGACGACCATGCCGGTTTCCCGGGCCAGTTCCTGCATACGGGTGACTGTGGGGCCGTCCGGTACGGGCTCCGCCCAGCGGTAGTGCTCCGGCTCCTGGACCTGGCAGAAGTAGGGGGCGTTGAAGACTTCCTGGAATCCGATGATCTTCGCGCCCTGACGGGCCGCCTCGCGGGCGTGCTCCTCGTGCTTGGCGACCATGGATGCGGTGTCGCCGGTCCAGGTGGCCTGGACCAGAGCGGCGCGTACGACGTTGGCCATGAGCTGCTCCTTCGACGGGACGTCAGAGAGCCTCTACGCCCGTAGATGGCGGTCGTAGAGCCCCGAAAGTAAGCCTCGGCGCTGCGCTGGGCAAGACCATCGTCGTTAACCGGGGGAGTCGATCATGTTTCCTACCTCCTGTGGGTTAGTGGGAGGTGGGGTGGGTGATGGTCAGTGGGCGAGTGCGCGAACCTTCCCGTGCCCCTGTCACCTCAAGCCGTGTAGCCCGCCACCCTGAGGGCGTGGACCAGGTCCCAGTGGCGTTGCTCTGAGACGTGGCGGGCCGCTTCGAGGAGGAGGGGGGCCAGGCGGGGTGGGTCGGCGTCGACGCTGCGGACGGCTTCTTCGGGGGTGCGGATGCGGACGTATGCGTCGAGCAGGGCACGGACCTCGCGGTGGCGGCCCTCCTCGACGAGGCCCAGAATGGCCTCGCCGATCTCCGGGGCGGGGCGTACGACACCCTGGCGCAGCATCTGCTGGCCGTCCGCCGTGCGGCCGGCGGCCACGAGCGCGTCGGCCGCGGCGACCAACCGGTCGGCGGGCAGGGAGGCCGCCTCCCACAGGAGGGTGGCCCAGTCGGCACCGAGACCCGCGCGGTGGAGTTCGGCGGCGAGGAGCGGAAAGCGGGCAGCGGGCCAGTACGCGGCCTCGACGAGCACGGCGTGCGCCTCGCCGCTGCGGCCCTCGCGGCGCAGCCGGACGAGCGACTTGACGGTCTCGACGGTGCCCCGCCGGGCCTCGTCGTCCAGGGGCTCGCGCCGCTTCTTCGGCCGCTCGGCCTCCTGGGGGACCCCGGCGAAACGGGCCCCGCGCAGGGTGCGGTCCGCGGTGGGCGGAACGGGCATCGCCGGGACAGCGGTGGCGGCGTCCTCTTCCATCATCCCGGCGAAACGGGCGCTGCCTCGGGCGCGGCGCTTGGAGCGTTGCTTGGAAGCCCGGGTCTCGGGGGGCGGCGCTTCAGCCTCCGGAACGGCCTCAGGAACTGCAGGAGCCTCCTGGACGGCGGGCGAGGCGGTGGCCATGGGCTGCGAGAAGGCGTCGTGGGCCGGAGCCGAGCCCTGCCCGGCACTGCGCTCCGCGGACGCGTCGCGCCAGAGGTCCGGCCAGTCGTCCTCGTCCGGTGCGGACCGCTGCGCGCCCACACGCTCGCCGGTGCCACGGCCGGCCTGCGGTTCCTCGACCCGGAACACTCCCCCGTCGTCGCCCGGCGGGATGGTCAGGGGCCCCTGCCCGTGTCCGCCCATCGTGCGCCGGTCCAACTCGTCCATCCGCGCACGGAGTTCGGCGCAGCGGGCCGTCGCGCGGTCGTGGTCGTCGCGGGCCCAGGCCAGGTCGAGGCGGATGGAGTCCGCTGCCTCCTGGGTGGCGGCCATACGGAGCGACCGGCCCAGCTCCGAAAGCCGTTCGGCGGCGTAGCGCTGTTCGCGGAGCATGACGTCGAGGCGGTCACTGAGGGCGTCGCGGCCGCCGGGCCGTGCGTCGTACGCGGCGAGGGCGGCGCCGTGCAGCGCCCGCGCCCGCTCGGACTCCTGGGCGGCGGCCCGTTCGCCGTACTCAGTGGCGAGGTCATGGAGGATCGCCTCCACGACGTCCCAGGGCGGTACCTCGGAGCCGTCCAGGCAGGCCCGCATCCCGTCGGGATCGCGCTGCCAGAACACACCGCACCAGCCGCCGCCCTGGTTGAGCCTGGACAGCAGGCCATCGAGATACTGCGCGAACTCCCGCACCTGGCCCGGGAGTTGTTCCACCGCCATTACGTTCACCCCACGCCAGACTGGAGTACTCCGGTCCGATAGAAAACACCGTTCGTGTTACGGAACCGCTACGACGAGTTTTCGACCCGGACGCAGTGTGCGGTCACCCACTCGGAACGTGACGTGAGCCGCGCGCAAATGACGGGGTGTCACCCCCGCATCACGCCGCGGCGAGCGTGCACGTGCCCGCGATCTCGTCCATCGAGAGGCCCAGGACCCGCGCCAGCGCCGCGACCGTGAAGAAGGCCGGGGTCGGGGCGCGGCCGGTCTCGATCTTGCGGAGGGTCTCGGCGGAGAGGCCGGCGCTCGCGGCGACCTCCGCCATGCTGCGGCGGCCACGGGCCTCACGCAGCAGCCGCCCGAGCCGCTCGCCGCGTTCTCGTTCTTCGGGGGTCAGCGGGGTTCGTACCATGCCGCCACCCTAGTACCGTCGACCGTTACTTGAATAGGCACCGCGAGCGTCGACCGGTATAGTAATTGGCATGGTGGAACTGAAGACGGACACGTCGATCGACGCGATGTACGAAGCGGGCCAAGTCGTGGCCCGTGCGCTCACGGCGGTGCGGGAGGCCGCCGACGTGGGCGTTTCGCTCCTGGAGCTGGACGAGGTCGCACATCAGGTCCTGCGGGACGCGGGCGCCGGCTCCCCGTTCCTCGGCTACCGGCCCTCCTTCGCTCCCGTCCCGTTCCCGGCCGTGCTCTGCGCCTCCGTGAACGACGCGATCGTGCACGGCATCCCGACCGGCTACCGGCTGCGCGACGGCGACCTGCTCTCCGCCGACTTCGGCGCCGAACTGGGCGGCTGGGCAGGCGACTCGGCGCTCAGCTTCGTCGTGGGCCGGCCCCGCCCCGACGACCTGCGCCTCGTCGAGACCGCCGAGCGCGCCCTGGCGGCGGGCATCGAGGCGGCCGTCGTCGGCAACCGCATCGGCGACATCGCACACGCCATCGGCACGGTGTGCCGCACGGCGGGCTACGGCATTCCGGACGGCTTCGGCGGCCACGGCATCGGCCGCCGCATGCACGAGGACCCTCCGGTCCCGAACGAGGGCCGCCCCGGCCGGGGCCTCCCCCTCCGCCACGGCATGGTCCTCGCCATCGAGCCCATGCTCATCGGCGGCGGCACCGACGGCTACCACGCCGCCCCCGACGGCTGGACCCTCCGCACGAACGACGGCACCCGCGCGGCCCACGCGGAACACACGGTGGCCATCACGGACGCCGGGCCCCGCATCCTGACGGCGCGCTAGACCGGCGCGCAGACCGCCGACTCGGGGCCGACCCGTTTACGGCGCCGGCCGCACCACCATCGCCGAACCGCCGCCCCGGCGTACGGTCTCAGCCGCCGCCAGCCACTTGCCGTTCGGGAGGCGTTGGACGCCCGTCGCCGCGCCGATCTCCGGGTTCTGGCGGAAGCCGTGGCCGAGGGACTCCAGCTGGGTCCTCAACGGGCTGTTCCAGAGGCCCGGTTCGAGTTCGGTGGTCGTCTGGTTGCGCTGGCTGGCGCGCGGAGCGGCGATCGCGTCGACCAGCGGGAGACCCCGGTCGAGGAAGCCCGTCAGCGTCTGGAGCACCGTCGTGACGATCGTCGCCCCGCCGGGCGAGCCCAGCGCCACCACCGGCTTGGCGTGCCGGTCGAGCACGATGGTCGGCGAGATCGACGAGCGCGGACGCTTGCCCGGTCCCGGCAGGTTCGGGTCGTGCACGGCCGGGTTCGCCGGGGCGAAGGAGAAGTCCGTCAGCTCGTTGTTGAGGATGAAACCGCGGTCCGGAACGGTGATGCCGCTGCCGCCGGTCTGCTCGATCGTGAGGGTGTACGCGACGACGTTGCCCCACTTGTCGGCCGCCGTCAGATGGGTCGTGTTCTCGCCCTCGTACGTCGTCGGCGCGGCCGTACCGCCGGTCGAGCACGCCGCCGGGTTGCGCGGGTCGCCGGGCGCCAGCGGGCTCGTCAGCACCGCGTCGTCCTTGATGAGGCACTCACGCGAGTCGGCGTACTTCTGCGAGAGCAGTTCCTTCGTCGGTACGTCCTCGAAGGCCGGGTCGCCCACCCAGCGCCCCCGGTCCGCGAAGGCGATCCGGCTCGCCTCGATGTAACGGTGCAGGTACTCGACGTCCGTGGCCTTCGAAAGGTCGGTGTTCTCAAGGATGTTGAGGGCCTCGCCGACCGTGGTACCGCCGGAGGAGGAGGGTGCGATCGAGTAGACGTTCAGCCCGCGGTACGCCGTCTTCGTGGGCGCCTGCCGCTTCGCCTCGTACTTCGCCAGGTCCTTGAGCGACAGCTCCCCGGGACGGGCGTTGTAGCCCGAACCCGGGTCCACCGGCGGCTTGATCACCGTGTCGACGATGTCCTGGGCCAGCTTGCCGCGATAGAGAGCACCAACACCCTTGCGGCCCAACTCCTCGTACGTGCGGGCCAGGTCGGGGTTCTTGAACGTCGAGCCGACGACGGGGAGTTGGCCACCCGGCAGGAACAGCTCGGCGGTGTCCGGGAAGTTCTTGAACCGCGCCTGGTTGGACTCCGTCTGCGAGCGGAACGTGGCGTCCACGGTGAACCCGTCCCGCGCGAGCCGCTCCGCGGGCTTCAGCAGCGACCCGAGCCGCTGACTGCCCCAACTGTGCAGCGCCGTCTGCCAGGTTGCGGGCGTGCCGGGTGTGCCCACGCCCAGGCCGCTGGTCACCGCGTCGGCGAACGGGATCGGCTGCCCGTTCTCCAGGAAGAGCCCCGAGTCGGCCGTCAACGGTGCCGTCTCACGGCCGTCGATCGTGTGCACCGTACGGGACTTGGCGTCGTAGTAGACGAAGTAGCCGCCTCCGCCGATGCCCGACGAGTAGGGCTCGGTGACACCGAGCGCGGCTGCCGTGGCAACGGCGGCGTCCACCGCGTTGCCGCCCTTGCGGAGGATCTCGATACCGGCGGCCGAGGCATCCGCGTCGACACTCGCGACGGCCCCGCCGTAGCCGACGGCGACCGGCACCTTCTCCGCCGGGCCGGAACCAGAACCGGAGCCCGTCCCGGCCCCCGACGACGGTGGCGCCGCCGCACCCACCGACACCACCGCGGCCGAAACCGCCAACACAGCCAGACTCCGCGCGACCGAGCGCCCCATCCGTACCTCCAGGCAGTTTCATGGCTCGGTTCGCCTCCGGGGCGCCAAAGCCTGTGTCGAGGGGCCGACCATGCTCAGCCCTCCGGGCCTCCGCGTGCTCGGCCCCTCGACACAGGCGCGCCCCTTCGGCTCACTCGCCGGACCGTCCGCGCAGCGTAACCGCCTCGCCATGGCCGCGACAGGTCCCACTCGAACACTGATGCGCGCGCCCGCTAGCATGCGCGCCCATGAATGACGACGTGCGCAACATCGTCCTCGGCGTGATCGTGGCGGGCATCGGTGCCTCGCTGGGCTGGATCGCGCGGACCTATCTGTGGAAGCGGAAGCTCCGTCGCAAGCAGGTCTTCTTCGGACTGCCCGACAACTCCGAGTCACTGCTCGTGGTCAACCGCGAGGCGGGCGGCCCCGACCTGACGGTGACGCGCCACGACGTGTTCGCGCTGCTCGAACTCTCGGCGCTCATCAAGGACTGCGGCGCGCACGCGCAGGTCGTCGCGCATGACGCGGCCCAGCAGGGCTTCGGGGAGCGCACGGAGTTCTGCGTCGGCCATCCGGCCGTGAACCGCCGCATGGCGGCCCACCTGGCGTCCCTGCTCCCCGGTATACGCGTGAACACCGATCCCGAGCCCGGCCCGGACCGGGGCGCCTTCCAGATCGGCAGCGAACAGTACCGACTGGAGCCGGGCCGCTCCGAGTACGTCGCCCTCGCCCGCCTGACCGCGGACCAGGGGCGTACGGCCCGCCCGGTATTCCTCTTCTGCGGACAGCGCGCGATCACCACGCAGGCCGCGACGCGCTACCTGGCCCGCAGTCACGAACGACTCGCCCGCAAGCACGGCAACAACACCTTCGTCCTGCTCCTGAAGGTCGTGAACTCGCAGGCCTACGGTCCGGACGTGGTCGAGCTCGTCGCCGACGTGACACGGATGGCACAGACCCCTCTGCCGACAGAGGTTGCGCGCAAAACACACCGCGCCTCCTAGGTTTCAACGCATTTCAACAATCGTTACTGGCGCGTAACTTACCGACGGGTTACTTGCGGTAAGGGAACGAGGTTACCGTCGGGTCACTTTGACACTTACACGAGTGAGGAGTGACCCGTGGGACACGCGCGCAAGGCCCTGCGTACCACCGCCGTAGGTGCTGTCTCGGCGACCCTGATCGCCGGCACGGCCCTCGGAGTCGCCCCCGCCGCGCAGGCGGCACCCTCCGGTATCCGGTTCGTCGACATCGCCGGCGACGGCGGCACGGTCCTCAAGGGCAACGTCGTCATGCCCTCGAACGCCGACGGTTCCCGCACGTACCCGCTCATCGTGCTGCCCACGAGCTGGGGCCTGCCCCAGGTCGAGTATCTCGCCCAGGCCCAGAAGCTGGCCGACTCCGGCTATGTCGTTGTCAGTTACAACGTCCGCGGCTTCTGGCAGTCCGGCGGAGAGATAGAAGTCGCAGGGCCTCCCGACATAGCCGACGCCTCCAAGGTGATCGACTGGGCCCTCGCCAACACCCCCTCCGACGCCCGCAACGTCGGCATGGCCGGTGTCTCGTACGGCGCCGGCATCAGCCTGCTCGCCGCCGCGCACGACAAGCGCGTCAAGGCCGTCGCGTCGCTCAGCGGCTGGGCCGACCTCATCGACTCGATCTACTCCGGCCGCACCCAGCACTCCCAGGCCGCCGCCCTGCTGGACGGCGCGGGCCGGATCACCGGCCGCCCCAGCGCCGAACTCCAGCAGATCTTCAAGGACTTCTTCGCCTCCAACCTCGCCAAGGAGCAGGAGCTCATCGCCTGGGGGAAGAAACGTTCCCCCGCGACCTACATCGATCAGCTCAACAAGAACGGCGCGGCCATCCTGCTCGCCAACGGCTGGGGCGACACGATCTTCCCGCCGAACCAATACGCCAAGTTCTACGAGCAGTTGACGGTCCCGAAGAGGCTGGAGTACCGGCCGGGCGACCACGCCACCGCCGAGGTGACCGGTCTGTTCGGGCTCCCCAACGACGTGTGGAAGGACACCAGCCGCTGGTTCGACCACTACCTCAAGGGCGTGGACAACGGGATCGACCGCGAGCAGCCGGTGCAGCTCAAGTCCCGTTCCACGGGCGGCTACGAGGGCTATCCGGACTGGAAGTCGGTCGGCGCGACGCGGAAGAAGATCGCCCTCGGGGGCTCCAGCACGATCCGCGCGAACGTCAACTCGGGTGCGGACGGCGGGATCATCTTCCTCTCCAGCATCCTCGACCAGCTCGCCCAGCTGCCGCCGGTCGCGTCGATCCCACTGCTGCCACGCCGGTACGCGGCGGTCTGGCAGTCGGAGAAGTACGCGAGCGCCCAACAGGTGCGCGGCACCGCGAAATTGCACACCACTCTCACAAGTACCAAGGAGAGCGGCACCCTCGTCGCGTACCTCTACGACGTGGGCCCGCTCGGCCTCGGCAAGCTGGTCAGCAACGCGCCGTACACCTTCCACGGGCAGACGCCCGGCAAGCCGTTCGGCGTCGACCTGGAGCTGTTCTCCACGGCCTACGACGTCCCGGCAGGGCATCGTCTCGCCCTGGTCGTCGACACGGTCGACCCGCTCTACATCGAGCACAACCCGACCGGCGCGCAGCTGACCTTCTCCTCGCCCACGGCCGACCCGTCGTACGTGTCGGTACCGCTGCGCGAGCAGTGATCTCCGGCTGCTGCCGGGCGGGCCATTGCCCCTCGCTACCGCGCGCCCGGCAGCAGCGTCCCTGGTTCGGCCGCGGCGACATCCACGGCCCCTGTCACTTCGGGAATGAACGGCAAATCGTAGTCGAGGTTCATCGCGGTCGGCTTCCCGGCCTTGCGGAACTCCTCACCGGGGCAACGGGCCTGGCGGATCATCGGTCGCACTCCCCCGCTCAGTGTTTGAGAATCTTGGAGAGGAAGTCCTTGGCACGGTCGCTGCTCGGGGTGGTGAAGAACTCGTCGGGAGTGCGGTCCTCGATGATGCGGCCGTCGGACATGAAGACGACACGGTTGGCGGCGGAGCGCGCGAAGCCCATCTCGTGGGTGACGACGACCATGGTCATGCCCTCGCGCGCGAGCTGCTGCATGACTTCCAGGACCTCGTTGATCATCTCCGGGTCGAGCGCCGAGGTCGGCTCGTCGAAGAGGAGTGCCTTGGGGTCCATGGCGAGGGCGCGGGCGATGGCCACGCGCTGCTGCTGACCGCCGGAGAGCTGCGCCGGGTACTTCGGCGCCTGATCGGCGAGACCCACCCGGTCGAGGAGTTCGCGTGAGCGCTTGTCGGCCTGTTCCTTCTTGCGGCCGCGGACCTTGACCTGCGCCAGCGAGACGTTCTGCAGGACCGTCTTGTGCGCGAAGAGGTTGAACGACTGGAAAACCATCCCGATCTCGGCTCGGAGCTTCGCGAGGTCCTTGCCCTCCTCCGGCAACGGCTGCCCGTCGAGCTTGATCGTCCCGGACTCGACCGCCTCCAGCCGGTTGATCGCCCTGCACAGAGTTGACTTGCCCGACCCGGACGGGCCGATCACCACGACCACCTCCCCCTTGCCGACGGTGAGGTTGATGTCCTGAAGGACATGCAGCTCCCCGAAGTGCTTGTTCACGTCATGCAGCTCGATCAACGGATCGAAAGCCATGCCCAGCCCTACCCACTCTCAGCTGTGTCGCGATTGCCGCAAACTATCCAGACAAGAGTGGAGCTAATACGCGACACGCACTTTTCGGTCATTAGCCGTATTTAATCCGCCAGTCCAGGCCACGGCATCACCCCTCCGCGACCTCGGCGTACAGCTGCGAGAGTTCCGGGACACCGCTGGCCGCCCAGTCCTGCCCGGACGCGACCACATCGATCTCACGGCCCGACGTCAGCCGCACCACCGGCTGGCCATTGGGCCAGATCTCCCAGAAGGCCCCGGGAACCGTACGCACGATGACCGTGCCGAGGTAGAGGCCCGCGTCGTTGCCCAGCCAGTGCAGGCTCTCCTCGTCGTCGCGCCAGCGCGGCAGCAGCTGGTCGAGTGCCTCCAACGAGGCGGCGGAGTCGTCGAGTTCGACCCCCGCTCGTTGCGCCTGGGAGCGCAGCAGTTCGCACTCGGAGAGCAGTTCGGCCACCCCCTCGCGGTCGCTCTCGCTGTCCGAGAAGACCGCGACGCCTCTGGCGGGGCCCCGCTTCTTGCGCCAGTTGCCCACGAAAGGGATGTTCATACTCCCAGCCTGTCATCCGTATCGCCCGGCGCACCACATGGCGCGCGGAACGCCTGTTCCCAGGGAGTTCGTGCGGAGTTCGCGCCCGGATCATTGACGCGTCCCTGTCGCCTCTTTAGCTTCACGGTGCATCTGTCACCTCGTCCGTGAGCCGTGCCTGGGGCGGTTCGTGAGTCGTTCGTCAGTCGTTCGTCCGTGGCTCGTGAGTGCTTCGTGAGTGGGAGGGGTCGTTGTGCGCCGACGTATCTGGGGCAGGGTCGTCGCTCTCGCTCTGCTCTCGGTGGCGGTGACGGTTCCGGCGGAGGCCTCGTCGCCCGCCGTGGAGCGGCCGGTGCCGCTGGAGCAGCTCTTCGACAACACGGCCGTCAGCGACGACGCGCGGCCCGGCGAGGCGGACTTCGACGGCTCTGGCGGCTCCCTGTCGGCGCAGGACCTGGCCGCCGCGGGCTGGACGCCTGGGCGCTCACTGACGGTCCAGGGCGCCCGGCTGACCTGGCCCCGCCGGGCGGCGGGCGAGCCCGACAACGTACGCGCCGACGGCCAGTCCGTACGGGTCAGCGGCCGCGGCGACGCCCTCGCCTTCCTGGTGGCGGGCACGGGCGGCGGCGGAGACGCAGGGGCGGGCGTGGTGCGGTACGCGAACGGCTCGCGCTCCTCGTACCGACTGACCGCGCCGGACTGGCGTCGCGGCCCGCTCGCCACCAAGGCCGTGGCGCTGCCGCACGTCAACACGCCCAGTGGCCAACTCGCCGAGAAGGCACGGCTGTACGTGGTGACCGTGCCACTCGCCCGAGGGCGCGAGGTGTCCTCGGTCGAGCTGCCGCGCAACAATGACCTGCATGTGTTCGCGCTGTCGGTACGCGCCGACACCCGTGGCTGGACCGGGAGTTGGGCCGCGTCGACCTCCGGTTACACGGCAGCCGGGCCATGGACCGACCGGACGCTGCGGCTCGTGGTGCACACCTCGGCCGGCGGACCGCGCGTACGGATCCGGCTCGACAACACCTTCGCGGCCGCGCCCGTACGGATCGGCAGCGCGACGGTGGCGGTTCAGGCGTCCGGCGCGAGCCCGCGGAGCGCACCCGTGCCGCTGTCGTTCCGGGGCGCGGCCGGCACCGAAATCCCTGCGGGAGCACAGGCGTTCAGCGATCCGCTGACCTTCGACGTGCCCGCGGACACGAATCTGCTGGTGAGCTTCCATCTGCCGGGGACGGTGACGGCGGCGCCCGTGCACAGCATGGCGCTCCAGCAGTCGTACGTCAGCGGGCCGGGCGACCATGCCGCGGACGCCGCCCCGGACGCGTACACCTCGACGATCACCAACTGGCCGCTGCTGACCGGTGTCGACGTGGGCGGCGGGCCCGGGTCCGTCGTGCTGCTCGGCGACTCGATCACGGACGGCGACAAGTCGACACTGAACGCGAACCGGCGCTGGCCCAATGTGCTCGCGGCGCGGCTGCTGAACCAGAGTGTGGTCCCGCACTATGGGGTGCTCAACCATGGCATCTCGGCGAACCGTGTGGTCACCGATCGCTACCCCGGCGACGGTGTCTCCACCGACACGGGTGGGGTGAGCTCGCTGCACCGCTTCGACCGGGACGTCCTCGCCCAGACGTCGGCGCGTACGGCCGTCGTCTTCCAGGGGATCAACGACGTCCGCTGGGGGGCGAGCGCGGAGCAGGTCGTCACCGGGCTGCGGGAGATCGCGGACCGGGCGCATGCCCGCGGGCTGCGGGTGCTGGCGGCGACGATCGTGCCTTGCGAGGGCGAGGCGCGGTGCACGGTGGCGGTTGACGCGCAGCGATCAGCCGTGAACTCGTGGATCCGGTCCAGCTCGACGTTCGACGGTGTGCTGGACTTCGACGCGGTGTTGCGGGACCCGGCGCGTCCGGCGCGGATGCTGCCCGTGTACGACAGTGGGGATCATCTGCATCCGGGCGATGCGGGGCTCGCTGCGCTGGCTGAGTCGGTGGATTTGAGGTTGCTGTAGGCGGCATGGGGCTTCGCGTTGAGGTCGTGCCTCGGCTGCGAGTCCGTCGTGGCTGGGCGCGCAGTTCCCCGCGCCCCTGAAGGGGCGTGGCTGGACGCCCAGGTCGGCCACGAACGGGGACCGGTCAGACGTCCAGGTCCACCACGAACGGGGCGCGGCTAGACGTCCAGGTCGACCACTACCGGGGCGTGGTCCGATGCGCCCTTGCCCTTGCGTTCCTCTCGGTCCACGTATGCGTCGGTGACGGCCTTTGCGAAGGGCTCGTTGCCGTAGACGAGGTCGATGCGCATGCCGCGGTTCTTGGGGAAGCAGAGCTGGCGGTAGTCCCAGTAGGTGTACGGGTGTTCGTACTTGAGGGGGCGCGGGACCACGTCCGCGAGGCCGGCCTCGCGGAGGGAGGCGAGGGCGGCGCGCTCGGCCGGGGTGACGTGGGTGGCGCCTTCGAAGACGGCCACGTCATAGACGTCGTCGTCCGTCGGTGCCACGTTGTAGTCGCCCATCACCGCGAACGGGCGGCTGCCGGCGGCGTCGCCCGCGACCGTCGCCTTCAGGGCCTCGATCCACTGGAGCTTGTACGCGTAGTGGGGGTGGTCCACCTCGCGGCCGTTCGGCACGTACACCGACCAGACGCGGACCGGGCCGCAGGTCGCGGAGACCGCTCGGGGCTCCTGGACGCCGTCGTAGCCGGGGTCGCCGGGCAGGCCCCTGACGATGTCTTCGAGGCCTACTCGGGATACCACCGCCACGCCGTTCCACCGGCCCGTGGCGTGTACCGCCGACTCGTAGCCCAGCTCGCGGAGCTCGTCGGACGGGAACTGCTCGGCGGTGGTCTTGGTCTCCTGTATGCACAGCACGTCCGTGCCGCTGCTCTCCAGCCACGCCAGCAGCCTTGGGAGACGGGCGGTGATCGAGTTCACGTTCCAGGTGGCGATGCGCATGTCCCACAACTTACCGGGCGGGTCTGACACTCACAGGACCGTGGTCTCGCCCGGTGCCATCCGTAGGTGCTCGGAGCCGCCCAGTGCGCCGATCTGGCGGTCGTAGATGGGGCGCGCGAGGTCCGTGAGCAGGGCGTCGTGAATGTCGTACGCGCGCTGCGGCTTGACCTCGCGGACGTAGTCGATGACCTCGGAGATCTTGCTCCAGGGGGCCATGACGGGGAGCATCAGCGTCTCGACCGGGTGCTCGGGGACGGTGAGGGCGTCGCCGGGATGGAAGACGCGGCCGCCGTCGACGAGGTAGCCGACGTTCGTGATGCGCGGGATGTCCGGGTGGATCACGGCGTGCAGTTCGCCGTGCACCTGCACGTCGAAGCCCGCGGCGGTGAACGTGTCGCCGTGGCCGACGGTGTGCACGCGGCCCGGGAACGCCGCCGAGATCCGGTCGGCGACGGACTTCAGGGTCCAGATCTCCGCGCCCGGGTTGGCCTCGAGACCGGACCGCAGCCGCTCCTCGTCGAAGTGGTCGGGGTGCTCGTGCGTGACCAGGATCACGTCCGCGCCGACCGCGGCATCCTCCTCGCTGAAGCCGCCCGGGTCGATGACGAGCGTGCGGCCGTCCTTCTCCAGGCGGACACAGGAGTGCGACTTCTTTGTGAGCTTCATGGTTCCCATCCTGCCTCCGAGGGCCGGTGCCGGCTCGCTCTTGGGACCGGCCTCGCTCCTGGGATCTCACTCCTGGGGTGTGGTCTCCTCGCGAATGACCTGCTGGGCCACCTTGAAGGCGCTGTTGGCGGCCGGTACGCCGCAGTAGACGGCCGCCTGGAGGAGCACCTCCTTGATCTCGGCCGGGGTGAGGCCGTTGCGGAGGGCGGCCCGGGTGTGGAAGGCGAGTTCGTCGAGGTGGCCGCCCGCGACCAGGGCCGTGAGCGTGACACAGCTGCGCGAACGCCGGTCGAGGCCGGGACGGTCCCAGATCTCGCCCCACGCGTACCGGGTGATGAACTCCTGGAAATCCCCGGAGAACTCGTCGGCCTGCGCCAGCGCCCGGTCCACATGCGCGTCGCCGAGCACCTCGCGGCGGACCTTGATGCCCGCGTCGTACGGGTCCGGTCTGCCCAGCACCGCCTCGGGCTGCGCGGCCGGGGCGATCTCGGCGACGGGCGACATCTGCGGCGGCGCGGCCAGGGCCGGGTTCACCGGCGGCGCCACGATCGCCATCTGGCCGGTGGTGGAGTCGTAGGCCGGCTGCTGCCAGGCGGTGGAGAAGTGCCGTACGAGCAGGTCCGTGACCGCGGCGGGCTGCTCGACGGGGACCAGGTGCGAGGCGCCGGGCACGACCGCGAGGCGGGCGTCCGGTATCCCGGCGACCAGGGTGCGGGCCTCGGCGGGGCCGGTGACCTGGTCCTCCGAGCCGACCAGGACGAGGGTCGGGACGCCGATCCGGCCGAGTTCGGCGCGGATGTCGAACGAGGCGAGCGCCTCGCACGCGGCGATGTAGCAGCCCGGGTCCGTGGTGCGCACCATCTGTACGGCCCACTCGGTGATCGCGGGCTGCGCGGCGGCGAACCCGCCGGTGAACCAGCGCTCCGGGGACGTCCGCGCGATGGGGTCCAGGCCGTTGGTCCGTACGATCACGCCGCGCTGGCGGAACTCGTCGGCCGTGCCGAAGCGCGGGGAGGCGGCGATCAGGGTGAGCGAGGCGAGGCGGTCCGGGCGGCGCAGCGCCAGCTCCGCGCCGACCGCGCCGCCGAGCGCGCAGCCCGCGTAGCCGAACCGCTGGACGCCGAGCCCGTCGAGCGTCGCGAGCAGCCGCTCGGCGAGGTCGGTGACGGAACCGGCCGGGTGCGCGGGCGCGCCGCCGTGGCCGGGCAGGTCGAAGCGGAAGACCCGCCATTGCTTCGCCAGCTCCGGAACCTGCCGGTCCCACATGTGCCAGGTCGTACCGAGCGAGGGGCCGAGGATGAGCACTGGGGCGTCTTCCGGGCCGTCGAAGCGGTACTGGAGGGCTGGGGACTTCATCTCACTCACCGCTCCACGCTAACTTCCGCACCTGTGACCACGGAAACGGGCCCGATTTGTCCACGTGGCCTGCACGGAGCCGCCACATGTGATGGAGCGACACATGGCACGCCCTGGGGCCGCTGTGTGGGTGCGAGCCATATGCCTTCACAGGTCGGTCGGGGAGCCCAGGCCCGTGAGGGCGCCGACCGGGTCGAGGTCGGGGGTGCCCCGGGGCCACCAGTCGTCGTGGCCCGGTTCCGACTCGTAGGCGTACCAGAGGCCGTCGTGGCCCAGGCGGAGCTGTATGTGGCCGCGGGGGTGGGTGAGGTGGTTGCGCCAGGGGCGGAAGGCGGGGAAGTCGGCGGCCAGGAGGAGCGGGCGGGCCCGGTCGAAACGGCCCGCCGGCGGGTCCCAGGGCTCTTCGAGGACCGCGAGCCCTTCCAGTCCGCCCTGTCGCCAGGCGGCGACCGCGCGCGCCAGGTCGGCCGGGGTGCGGCCGGCGGCAGTGGCGAGGGACGCGTAGAGAGCGCGGGTGGTGGCGGTGAGGCCGGAGCCGGGGCGGGTGGCCGCGAGGCGGACGGCGTCCTGCCAGAGCGTCAGCTCCGCGACAGGATCACGGCCCGTTGTGAGCAGCGCGTGCGCGCGGGCGGCCGCGTCGGTGGCCAGCTGGTCCAGCGCGAACGGGTCCGGGCCGCCGGGAGACGCCGGGTAGACCGGGGGCTGCCCGGGGTGTGCGGGCGGCGGCAACGGGGCCGGGAGGGGCGGCAGTGCACGGGGCGCGAGGGCGTCGCGGGCGCGTACGCCGGGGAGTGCCGGTTCCTGGGCCGCGCGGGCCGAACGCGCGGCCAGTGCGGCGTTGCGCCGGGACAGCGCGTCCAGCAACTCGCGTTCGCCCCGGCCGCGCAACAGGAGGAGGACGAAGGGGTCTTCGTCCAGCAGTCGGGCCGTCTGGTAGCAGAGGGCGGCCGCATGCTTGCAGGGGTGGCCGGAGTCGGGGCAGCTGCAGTGCGGTACGAGGTCGCCGGGGCCGGGGAGCAGGTCCACTCCGCTGTCGGCGAGTGACTGGGGCAGGTCCTTGTCGAGCAACGCCGCGATGTGCCCCGGGCGTTCGGCGGCGGCGTCGAGGAACCGCTCCCAGTCGTCGTCCGCGAGCGTCCGCATCCGGATCTGCACCCGGTACGGCCGCGGGCGGCTTCCGTGCACGTACGCGAGCACGAGCCCGGGCGTGACGGTGATGGCGTCCACGTGCCCCTCCCCCGCGTACACCTTCCCTCGGCCGAGCCGTGCCGAGTCCAACGCCATCTCCTCCAACGCGGCCACCCACGCATTCCCCCACCACGTCTCGGCGAACGTGTCGGTGCCGTACGGCCGCACCGGGAGTGCGGGGAAGGTGCGCCGCAGCTCACCGTCACGGCCCGGGGCGGCCATGGAGCGGGCGGGCGGCGTGACGCTGCGTGGAGATGGAGCGGGGTGGGGTGCGGGCTCAGGTGCGGGGTGGGGTGCGGGGTGGGGTGCAGGTGCAGGGGTGGTGCTGGGGTTGGGCTCGGCTTGAGCGGCGTGGCCTGCTCGGGCCATGGCGACCCGCACGGCGTCAGCGATCGAACCGCCGCCCTCCTCCACCGCGGAGGCGGGCGCGGGCGCGGGGGCGGGCTCGAGGGGTGGCGGGTGGTCTTCGCCGGCGGAGGCCGGTGCGGTGCCGGGCGCCATGGAGGCGGTGTCCGTGGGCCGTGTTCCGGCCGACATCGGCCGACCCGCGGGCCGGGCCTCGGGGCCGGGAGCCGCCGGGGATGACGTGGTGCTCGACGCGGCGTCGGGTCGCGCCGGTCGGGCTTCGGCCTCCCTTTCCATCCGGGCCGACAGCTCGAACGTGTCGCCCAACCGGTCGGCCGCCTCCTGTACTTGGGCCGCCGCGCGGCGGTTCGCCGTGGTCGGACGCCTCTCGCGGGCGGTGGGCTCGGCGCCGCCCCGCCGCTTCCGGCCCTCAACTCCCTTTGCCTGAGCTGCAGTTCGTTCCCGCTCCGCCTGGGTCCGCGCGGCACGCAACGCCTCACGGGCCACGTCACCGGGGCGGGCGGCGCCGGAAGCCGCGTCGGGCCGGCCGACCACAGGCGACGCGGGGGTCGGCGCTGAGATCTCCGTACGGTCGTCATCGTCGTCGATCTCTGTACCGTCATCGTCCGGCGTTGCCTGCGCGTCCTCCGTCCGCGCGGCGCCACCGGTGCGGCCTGCCGCACGTCGTAGTGCCTCGCGCGCGACATCACCTGGCCGGGGCCCGTGCGGGGCGGCGCCGCCCTCGCCTGCTCCCCTTGATCCGCGGGGCGTTGCCGATCGCGAGTCCGGCGCGTCGGAACGCCGCTCGGCCGACCCGGCGGCCGGCGCCTCGGTGTCACCCCGCCGAGCCGCCCGCAGGGCACGCCGGGCAACGTCGGCGGGCCGGGGCTCGCCGGCCGAGGACGTCTCACCTGCCGGGGACGCCGCCTCGGTGCCCAAGGGGCCGGCCCCCGATCCCGGCTGATCCGTCGAAGACATCACGTCGACCTCCTGAGCGACACCAGGTCGGACAGTTCGCGGTCGGTGAGTTCGGTCAACGAAGCCTCGCCGGAGCCGAGGATCGCGTCGGCCAGGGCTCGTTTGGAGGCGAGCATCTCGGCGATGCGGTCCTCGACTGTGCCCTCCGTGATGAGGCGGTGGACCTGGACGGGCTGGGTCTGGCCGATGCGGTAGGCGCGGTCGGTGGCCTGTTCCTCCACGGCGGGGTTCCACCAGCGGTCGAAGTGGATGACATGGCCCGCGCGCGTGAGGTTGAGGCCCGTGCCGGCCGCTCTGAGGGACAGGACCAGGATCGGCGTCGCACCGCTCTGGAATCGGTCCACCATGTGTTCGCGCTCCGCCACCGGCGTACCTCCGTGGAGGAGTTCGACGGGGACCGCGCGCGCCGCGAGGTGATGCGTGATCAGCCGGGCCATCCCCACGTACTGCGTGAAGACGAGCGCCGAACCGTCCTCGGCGAGCAGCGTGTCCAACAGCTCGTCGAGAAGGGCCAGTTTGCCGGAACGGGCAACCTGGCGGGCGGCCTCTCCGCCGCTGGGGCGTCCGCCTGTGTCCTCCTTCAGATAGAGCCCCGGGTGGTCGCAGATCTGCTTGAGCGAGGTGAGGAGCTTCAGGACCAGGCCGCGCCGGGCGATGCCGTCGGTGGTCTCGATGGTGAGCATCGACTCGCGGACCACTGCCTCGTAGAGCGAGGCCTGTTCGCGGGTGAGGGGAACCGGGTGGTCCGTCTCCGTCTTGGGCGGGAGCTCGGGGACGATGCCCGGGTCGGACTTCTTGCGGCGGAGGAGGAAGGGCCGGATCAGCCGGGCGAGGCGGGTCACGGCCTCCTCGTCCTCGCCGTTCTCCACCGCGCGCGCGTGCCGGGCGCGGAACGACTTCAGCGGGCCGAGCAGTCCGGGGGTCGTCCAGTCGAGCAGGGCCCAGAGTTCGGAGAGGTTGTTCTCCACGGGGGTGCCGCTCAGCGCGACCCTGGCCGGTGCGGTGATCGTCCGCAGGGCCTTGGCCGTCGCCGAGTACGGGTTCTTGACGTGCTGGGCCTCGTCCGCGACGACCATGCCCCACCGCTGCTGGGCGAGCCGCGGTGCCGTCGACCGCATCGTCCCGTACGTGGTGAGGACGAAGCCGCCGGCCGTGTCCTCCAGGTCCCCCAGCGATCGACCGGGCCCGTGGTAGCGGCGCACGGGCACGCCGGGGGCGAACCGCTCGATCTCCCGCTGCCAGTTGCCGAGCAGCGAGGCGGGGCAGACGACGAGGGTCGGTTCGGTGCGCGCCCGCTTCAGGTGGAGGGCGATGACGGTGATGGTCTTGCCGAGCCCCATGTCGTCGGCGAGGCACCCGCCGAGGCCGAGCGAGGTCATGAGGTCGAGCCAGGCCAGTCCACGGAGTTGGTAGTCGCGGAGGGTCGCCCGCAGGCCGGCGGGCGGATCGGCGGGGCGCAGTCCGGCCGTCAGCCGGTCGCGCAGCACGGCCAGCGCTCCGACCGGCACCGCCTCGACCGTCTCGCCGTCGACCTCCGCGCTGCCGGTGAGCGCCACGGAGAGGGCGTCGACCGGGTCGAGCAGGCCCAGTTCGCGCTTGCGGGCCTTGCGGACGAGGGCCGGGTCGACGAGCACCCACTGGTCCCGCAGCCGTACGACAGGGCGGTGCGCCTCGGCGAGCGCGTCCATCTCCGCTTCGGTGAGCGGGTCCCCGCCCAGCGCCAACTGCCAGCGGAACTGGAGCAGTTCCTCGCTCTCGAAGAAGCCCGTGCCGTCCGTGGCCGAGCCCGGCGCGGGACGTACGACCGCCGCCGCGCTCAGGTCCTGGGCAAGGTCACGGGGCCAGTGCACGGCGACCCCGGCGGCGCCGAGTCGGGTCGCCGCGACGCCGAGCAGGTCCGACAACTCGTCCTCGGACAGCGCCAGTACGTCCGGCACGTCCTGCCCGGACAGCCGGTCCAGGGGCGGCCAGACGCGGGCCGCACGGCGCACGGCCAGGGCCGCGTCGACGCGGGCGCGCGGTCCGAACGTCGCGTCGGCGGCGCCCGCCCACAGGGCCGCCGCGTCGACGACGAGGGTGGGGTCGGCGAGGCTGTGCACCTGGACGACCGCCGCGCCGGCCCGCCGCGCCCCCTCGCTGTCGTCGAAGAGCTCGTACGCGGACAGGTCCAGGCGCAGCGAGATCCGCACGCCCGCGTCCATGCCCGCGGCGACCTCCGCGGCCCAGTCCTGGGCGCCCGCCAGCCGCTGGGGTCCGCTCGCGGCGAAGGGCTTCCCGAGGGCGTACGGCGCGGCCGCGGTGCGCGGCAGGGTGTCGGCGACCGCGTCCAGGAAGGCACGCGTCAGCCCTTCCGGTTCGGGCAGCTGGAGCGGTCCGCGGCCCGGCAGCGGTACGGCGTGTCCCTCGTACGGGAGGGCCGTGGCCACCGCCCTCAGGTGGGCGATGTCGTCCGGGTCCAGAGGTCCGGCACGCCACGCGTCGTATCCGTCGGGTGTCAGGCCGGGCAGCAGGCGTCCGCGCGCGACGAGCCGCAGCGCGTGCAGAGCGGCGGCGCCCCAGCACGCCGTGGCGGGATGCGCGGCGGGGTCCCGCCTGGCCCGTACGAGCAAGGGCAGGGCGCCGATGAGCGGCAGGGTCAGCGCGGGCGCCGATCCCCGCCGGACTCCGGTGCCGTGCCGCCGTACGACGGTGAGCTCCGTCTGATCACCGGCCGGCAGCGGCCCGCCGTCCGGATCCCAGAAGGCGACCATCCCGTCACGCGGCAGCGTGGCGGGCAGGAAGACGGCGGCGAGCCGCACCGGCACGGGGTCGCCTCCGGTGGCGGACACGGAGGCGTGCGGGACTGCGGATTTCGGTGCCGCCCAGCCCATGGAGGCGACCTGCGCTTTCGGTGCCTCCGCGGTGGCCGACGCGGTCGGCGGCACGCCGCCGACGACGGACCCCGTCCCCTCGCCCATGCGTCCAGCCACCTCCCTCGCCCCGGTCGGATCACCCGTCTTCGACTCTACGGGCCGGGTCTGACAACGCGGCTCGGTGGTGGGACGGGAAGGTCAGGGCGTCGTTCTGGAGACCACGTAGACCATGGGGTGGCCGGGCTTCGACCAGTTCACGACGATGTTCTGCGTGGGTGCCGGGTTCTTCTGGGCGTGCCTGAGGCCCGACCAGGGGCCGGGGCCGGTGAACTTCCAGCGGACGACCCGCTGGTCGCGGGCGCTGATGGCGATGTCGTCCTTCTTCAAGGCGTCACTGCTGGTGCCGATGGTCTTGAGGAAGTTGTCGAGGCCCTCGTTGCTGGTGAGGAACTGGACGTACAGACGGCTGGTCTTCCAGTTGTTCGTCTCGTAGTAGGCGACTTGCTCCGAGGACCCGGGGATGGGCACCCGGTAGAGGCGGCGCTGGACCCGGGAGGGCCACTCCTCGGTGAGACCTCTCGCCGAGTACTTCTCCTCCTTGTCCTTGCCACTGTCGCGGCTCTGATTGGCGGAGATCACCAGGTAGCCGGCCGGGACACCGATGAGCAGCACGATGATCAGCAGCGTCAGGGCGCGGCGGCGGATCATGTGGCCGCGGTCCTCGGGCGGCCGCGGCGGCTCGTCCGGGGGAGATGCCTGGCGCGGGAGTGAGGCCGTCACAGGGTCTCCCTGGTCGAGCGGCGCGACTCCACGTAGCGCTCGTACCGCTCGTAGCGCTCCACCCGGCGCCGGTTGGCGCGCCGGAAGCGGCGGGCGACGAGTCGGGCGAGGTCGGCGGCGCCGACCATGCCGGCCTCGGGGCCGAGCTGGGCGCGGGCGATCCGGGCCTCGGGGCGGTAGCCGCGGCCGGTCAGGTGCCGTCGGAAGGCGTCCCGCGCGGGGCCGATCAGCAGGTCGTCGGCCGCGCTGACGCCGCCGCCGATGACGAAGCAGGACGGGTCGAGGGCCGCCGCGAGGTTGGCGATGCCGACGCCGAGCCACTGGCCGATGTCCTGGAGGAGCTCGATGCACATCGCGTCGCCCTCGCGGGCCAGCTCGGTGATCACCGGACCGGTGATCTCGGCGACGTTGCCCTTGACGTGCTCGATGATCCCGTACGCCACCGGGGAGTCGGCGGCGGCGAGCTCACGGGCCTCGCGGACCAGCGCGTTGCCGGAGCTGTACTGCTCCCAGCAGCCGCGGTTGCCGCAGGGGCAGCGGTGCCCGCCGGGCACGACCTGCATATGGCCGAACTCTCCGGCGACGCCGAACTTGCCGCGCTTGACCTGCCCGTCCTCCAGGATGGCGCCGCCGATGCCGGTGCCGAGTGTGATCATGACGAGGTGGTCCTCGCCGCGGCCCGCGCCGAAGCGCCACTCCGCCCAGGCGGCGGCGTTGGCGTCGTTGTCCACCAGGACCGGGACGGCGAGACGGCCGGAGATACGGTCCCGGAGGGGCTCGTTGCGCCACGACAGGTGGGGCGCGAACAGGATGCGGTTGCGGTCGGCGTCGACCCAGCCCGCCGCGCCGATGCCGACCGCGTGCACGTCGTGCCGGTCGGAGAGGTCCAGGACCAGCTCGACGATGGTGTCCTCGACGACCTTGGGACTCTTGGACTTGTCCGGGGTCTCGGTGCGGACCTTCTCCAGGATGTTGCCGTCCGCGTCGACGACGCCCGCCATCACCTTCGTACCGCCGATGTCGATGCCGACCGTGGGAACGCGCGGCGCCGTCAGGTGTGAACGGCGCTCGCGTGTGCCCACGGTGCGCAGGACGGTGGCCCGGCGGGAGCCGATGGGGGCGCCCGCGGCTCTGGCGGAGCCGAGCGCCCTGGGGAGTGCGAGGTCGCGGTAGGTGCTCATCGCGCCGATTCTGCCGCACGCTGCCGCTGGGCTGCACGGCGGAGCCCCTTCGCTGCGCTCGGGGCGGCCCTGGAAAGTTGCGGACCGTTTATCGGCTGCGGGTCCGTCGTGGCTGATCGCGCAGTTCCCCGCGCCCCTTATGGGGCGCCTCGGTGTGCGGTGTTTCCCAGCTCGTGACGAAGATCATCGAGGTCGTTGCCTGCCGCCATTTGGCGGGTCGGTTCGTCCAGGGTGTTGAGACCGTGGCGAGCCGGCGCCTCAAGGTCGTACGAGCAGCTGGAACTCGAAGGAGTAGCGCGAGGCGCGGTATGTGTGGGTGCCGAACTCGACCGCGCGGCCCGTGTCGTCGAAGGTGGTGCGCTGCATGGTGAGGAGGGGGGCGCCCTCGGGCTCGCCGAGGCGTTCGGCCTCCACGGCCGTCGCGGCGCGGGCGCCGACGGACTGGCGGGCGCTGTGCAGGGTGATGCCCGCGGCGCGCATCAGCCGGTACAGGCCGGTGGCCTCCAGCTGTGAGCTGTCCAGGTCGAGGAGGCCCGGGGGCAGGTAGTTGCAGAGGTACGCCATCGGCTCGCCGTGGGCCAGGCGCAACCGCTCCACGCGGTGTACGTCGCTGTCCTCGGGCACCGAGAGGGCGGCAGCCACCTCGGCCGTCGCCGGGACGACGGTGTTGACGAGGACCCGGGTCGCCGGGCGCTGCCCTGCCGCCTCCAGGTCGTCGTAGAGGCTGCTCAGCTCCAGCGGGCGCTTGACCTGGCTGTGCACGACCTGGGTGCCGACGCCGCGGCGGCGTACGAGGAGGCCCTTGTCCACGAGTGACTGGATGGCCTGGCGGACCGTGGGGCGGGACAGGCCGAGGCGTCCGGCCAGCTCGATCTCGTTGCCCAGAAGGCTGCCCGGAGTCAGGGCGCCGTGCTCGATCGCCGCTTCGAGCTGCTGGGCCAACTGGAAGTACAGCGGCACCGGACTGTTCCGGTCGACGCTGAGCTGAAGCGGCACGGTCGGGTCCACGTCTGGTTTGGGCACGGGCCGAGCGTAGCTCCGGTGAATGATGACGGGAAGTTGTGAAGTTCGATTGTCCGGACAAAGCGTTGACAGGGTGGAGGGTCCGCCCTCAGTTTGGTCCCATGCGCATCGGACTCATCGGGACGGGTCGTATCGGTACATTTCATGCGACCGCCCTCAGTCGGCACCGCGAGGTCGGCGGCTCTCTCATCGTCACGGACGCGGACACCGCGCGGGCGCGTCGGCTCGCGGACCGCCTGGGCGCCACGGCGGCGCCCGGCGTGGACGAGATCTTCACCTGGGGTGTGGACGCCGTGGTCATCACCGCGGCCACCTCGGCTCACGGCGAACTGATCGGTCGGGCAGCACGGGCCGGGATTCCCGTGTTCTGCGAGAAGCCCATAGCGCTCGACCTGCCGGGCACACTCACCGCCATCACCGAGGTCGAGACCGCCGGAACGATCCTGCAGATGGGCTTCCAGCGGCGCTTCGATTCCGGCTACACGGCCGCGCGCGAGGCGGTGCGCTCGGGCCGGCTCGGGCGGCTGCACACCGTGCGCGCGATGACGTCCGACCAGGCGCCGCCGCCGGTCGCGTATCTGCCGCTGTCCGGCGGGCTGTACCGGGACACGCTGGTGCACGACTTCGACATCCTGCGGTGGGTGACGGGGCGCGAGGTCACCGAGGTGTTCGCGATGGGCTCGGACGCCGGGCCCGCGATGTTCCGCGAGGCGGGCGACATCGACACGGCCGCGGCCGTCCTCACCCTGGACGACGGCACCCTCGCCTCGGCGACGGCGACTCGGCTGAACGGCGCCGGGTACGACGTACGCATGGAGCTGGCCGGGGAGCTGGACCAGATCGGGGTCGGGCTGGACGACCGTACGCCGATCGCCTCCACGGAACCGGCGGGGCCGCCCGCCGCGACCAAGCCCTGGACCGGGTTCCTGGAGCGGTTCGGGCCCGCGTACGAGGCGGAGCTGCACGCGTTCGTCGAGGTGGTGCGCGGGGAGCGGGCCAACCCGTGCGACGGGCGGGAGGCACTGCACGCGCTGCGGATCGCGGAGGCGTGCGAACGGTCCCGGCGCGAGCGCCGGTTGGTGTCGCTGGCGGAGATCCCGGGCGGCCGGGACTGACGTGACACCAGGGCGCCCCGGCGGCCGGGGCTGATGTAGGTCAGGGAGCCAGGCGGCCGGGGCTGACCTAGGCCAGGGACCCAGGCGACCGGGGCCCGCGCCTGCGTCAGGGCGCCCAGGCGATCAGCACCACGCCCGGGACACACCCGTACACCCATACCCGCATGCCGCGCCGGGGGCGCCGGCCACGGCGCGCGCCGCCGCCCTGGCCGACCACCCGATTCCCCCACGTCCGCACCGCCTACCAGCGCACCGGCAAGTGCCGGACCCCCCGCATCAGCATCCCCGGCAGCCAGCCGCTCGGGGGGCCGTCGAGGGCCAGGTCGGGGCAGCGGTCCAGCAGTGTGCGGAGGGCGACGCTTGCCTCGGCGCGGGCGAGCGGCGCGCCCAGGCAGTAGTGGATGCCGTGCCCGAAGCCGACGTGGCCGCGGGCGTCGCGGCGGATGTCGAAGCGGTCCGGGTCGGGATAGCGGCGGGCGTCGCGGTCCGCGGCGGTGAGGCCGATCATCACCGCCTCACCCGCCTCGACGGTCGTGCCGCCTATGTCGAGCGGCTCGGCGGCGTACCGGAACGTCGCGTTCTCCACCGGTCCCTCGTAGCGCAGCATCTCCTCGATCGCGCCGTCGATGAGGGTCATGTCGGCCCGCAGCGCGGCGAGTTGGGCGGGGTGGGTGAGCAGCGCGTGCACCCCGCCCGCGATGAGGTTGACCGTCGTCTCGTGCCCCGCGATGAGCAACACGAACGCCATGCCGCGCAGTTCCTCGGGCGAGAGCCGGTCGCCGTCCTCGGCGGTGGTGCGGATCAGTGAGCTGAGCAGGTCGTCGGCGGGTGGGGAGCACCGCTTGTCCTCGATCAAGTCCGTGAGGTACGCGGCGAGTTGGACGAAGGCCGCGTACTCGCTCTCCTGGTTCGTGGGTGCCACGGCCTCGGTCGAGATGGCACGGAACGCGGCCCGGTCCAGCTCGGGTACGCCGAGCAGCTCGCAGATGACCGTGAGCGGCAAGGGGTACGCGAACGAGTCGACGAGGTCGGCGCGACCGAGCGGGAGCACCGCGTCCAGCAGGTCGTTCGTGATCTGCTGGATGCGCGGGCGCAGCGCCTCGACACGGCGCGGGGTGAACTCCCGGGAGACGAGCCCGCGCAGCCGGGTGTGCTCCGGCGGGTCCGCGGTCAGCAGATACGTACCGATCAGGCCCTCGTCGAGGAACGAGAGCCCGATCTTCTTCCCGTCCTTGGACAGCCGCGGGTCCGCGAGCGCCGCCCGCGCCTCCTCGTACCCGACGACGAGCCATGTCTCGTGGTGGTCGACCGGCGGCGGCAGCCGCACCCGGTGCACCGGTCCGAGCGCGCGCAGCTTCGCGTACACGGGATGCGGGTCCTCGGTGAATCCCGGTCCGAACTCCCCGAGATCGATCAGTGCCGTCATGACGTTCCCCTCCGCCCCGTCCCCCGTCCCCATCCCCCTGACAACGCGTGTGCCCAGCCGCTAGTGCCCGGCCGCTAGTGTCTGTCCGGCATGATCCGCCGGACAGGCACTAGTGGCCTTCCCCCTCCAAGAGCCCGGCGTCGTACGTCAACAGGGCGATCTGCACACGGTTGTTGAGGTCGAGCTTGGCGAGGATGCGGGAGACGTGCGTCTTGACGGTGGCGATGCTCATGAACAGTTCGGTCGCGATCTCGGCGTTCGAACGGCCCTGGCCGACGGCGACGGCGACCTCGCGTTCGCGGTCGTTGAGCGCGGCGACGCGCGTGCGGGCGCTCGTGCGCCGGGTGCCGAGGGCGCTGCCCGCGGCGTGCGCCATCAACTGCCGGGTGACGGTGGGCGAGAGGACGGGATCGCCGGCCGCGACGCGGCGTACCGCGTCGAGGATCTCCGCGGGCGGGGTGTCCTTGAGGACGAAGCCGGCCGCGCCTGCGCGGAGCGCCCGCAGGACCTGGTCGTCGGCGTGGAAGGTGGTGAGGACGATGACCTGCGGGGCGTCCTTGCGGCTCCTGAGCCGTTCGGTGGCGGCGAGACCGTCCACGGTCGGCATCCGGATGTCCATGAGCACGACATCGGGGCGTGTGCGGTCGACGAGCGCCTCGACCTCGACGCCGTCGGCGGCCTCGCCCACGATCTCGAGGTCGTCGGCGCCGCCCATCATGAAGGAGAGACCGGCCCTGACCAGCGGGTCGTCGTCGACAAGGAGCAGACGGATCGGAGTCATGGGCCTACCGTAATGACACCTGTCCACCGGGCCGCGCGCTTTTCCGCCGCGTCATCCGCGGAACGCGGCGGGAAAGTGACCCTGGCCGAGTCGCGCACGGGGCCCTGACCTCAGGCGCACGCGGCTCACGCTCCGACGTGTGTAGGCGAGCTCAACCCCAGGGCAGCCATGCGCGGACCTCGAATCCGCCGTCCTCGTCGGGGCCGTGCTCGAGGTGTCCGCCCGCGAGCGTGGCCCGTTCGGTGAGGCCGATGAGGCCTTGGCCGGAGCCGGGGACGTGGGGGACGTCGCCGGGCGGCGGCGGGTTGCGTACGGAGATGGTGAGGCCGTCGCCCGGTGCCCCTGACACGGTGACCGTGGCCTCCGCGCCGGGGGCGTGCTTGCGGGCGTTGGTCAGGCCCTCCTGGGCGATGCGGTACGCGGTACGGCCGACGGAGGCGGGGACGGTGGCGGCATCTGCGTCGGCGACGCGGTTGTCGAGCGTGACCTTCATGTCGGCCTCGCGGCTCTCGGAGACCAGCCCTTCCAGTGCGGCGAGCGTCGGCTGCGGCCGCCCGCTCTCGTCGGCGCCGTCGCCGGACGCCCGGAGTACGCCGATGATCTCCCGCAGGTCCTGCAGGGCTTCGTGGGCGCTTTCCCGGATCACCCCGGCGGCCCGCGACACCTCCGCCCGAGGCGCGTCCGGCCGGATCTCCAGCGCTCCGGCGTGCACGCTGAGCAGGGTCAGCCGATGGGCCAGGACATCGTGCATCTCGCGCGCGATCGCCTCCCGGGCCAGCCGCTGAGCCTGCTCGGCCCGCAGCTCCGCCTCGGTCTCCGCCCGTCGCGCCCGGTCCCGCAGGCTCAGCATGAGCTGACGCTTGGACCGCACGAACATGCCCCAGCCGGCCAGAGCGACGGTCAGCAGCCCGCCGAGGGCGACGGACACGATGTACGACAGGTCGGAATCGGGACGCACCCAGTAGTAGACGGGCAACAGCACGATGGAGACGCCGCCCAACCAGGCGACGTACTTGAAGGGCCGGTGCACGGCGAGCGTGAACAGGGCGACGATGGCCGCTCCGCCCGCGGTGTTCGAGACGAAGCCGACCAGGAGCATCGCCACAGCGAGGCCGACCGGCCAGCGCCGCCGCAGCCAGACGGCCGCGCAGGCGAACGCGCCGAGCCACTGGTCGACGACTTCGAGCGCGTACGGCGTGTTCGGCTCCTTGGGCAACGCGTCCGCGCCGAGCAGCCCGATGGCGATGGCCACCAGGAAACAGCTGAAGTCGACGACCCAGTCGCGGGCGGTGCGCTTCGGGCGTCCCTTCGGGCCGACGTTGTCCGGGTCGAGCTCCGCGGTGATGGCCGACGGCAGAAACCACCGGCGCCCTGGCAGGGGCGGGGGCTTCGGCAGCGGCGGAGTACTCACAGCCGACAAATCTACGCATCGATGCCCGCGCGCACCGCCTCTCGCACCTGATCATCTACCAAAGTCGGAGCGCGGCAGACTTTGGACGCAGCCCCGCCGGTCCCATCCCGCACTTCAGTCGGGCATACCTCGCCCCGCGGCCGATGGCGTGGGGGGTCCGCGGGGCGAGGATCCTTGTATGAAGCAGTTACTGGAGATTCTCGGTGTGATCGCCCTCATTCAGGGCGTGGCCGGCCTGGTGTACGAGTTCACCGGCTGGCTGCGCGGCTGGGGCCTCGTACAACGGCTGGACTTCTTCGACGGCCGCGAGATCTACGCGAGCATCGGGCTGCTGGTGCTGTCGATCGCGCTGTTCGCGGCCGCCGAGAGCCAGAAGTCCGGATGAGCGTCAGCAGCTGTAGTTGACCAGCTTGAACGAGGCGTAGTGGTCGGAGGTGTAGTAGTCCTCCTGCTGTTCCTCACCGGTGACGATGCGACGCGCACCGCGCGTGGACGAGCCGGGCGTCTTCACCGTGTACTCGTGGTAGTACCCGGTGCTCTGGGAGGGCAGGATGCCCTCCCGGTTCTGGAAGACGGTGCCGTCCTGGGGGTAGGGGAACGGACCGCCCGACTCGATGAGGTCGAGCGTGTCGTGCGCCTGGGACGGCAGCGAGCCGTAGCAGATGCTGCCCACGGCGGCCGGCGCCGCGTTCGCGGGAACCGTGGCGGCGCCGCCGATGAACAGGGCGGACGTGAGGGCGACCAGAGCGCCGATGCGAGTGGTGCGTGGGGGGAATCTCATGCCCTTAGCATGACGCGCGTAGACCATGGCATGTCAATGTCAAGGACAGTGATTTCGTCCCGCAAGTCGGATGAATTTTCCGGGCGTTAACCTGCGGCACGGCGCGTTCGCACAGTCCCCGCGGGCCGTCGCGTCCGACCCGCGTGGTCCGTTCCAGTGGTCCGTTCCACGAGCCCTGCGGGGACTCTTCCGGGAGCCCTACGCGGACTGCTCCGGGAGTTCGAACGCGCCGTACTCCGGGCGTCCTGCCAGGTCGTACGTGTGGATGGCGACGCCCGTGCTCGTGACGCGCGCCCCGACGTGCTTGAACGCGGTCGGTACGGCGCCCTCGGCGAAGAGCCGGCGGCCCGTGCCCAGTACGACGGGGAAGGACAGCAGGTGCACGGTGTCGATGAGGCCGAGCGCCAGGAGGGACTGGGCGAGGGCGCCACTGCCGTGGATCTGGAGCTCACCTTCGGTGTTCTCCTTGAGGGCCGTGACCTCCTTGGCGAGGTCGCCGCTGATCACCGTGGTGCCGGCCCATTCCGGCTTCGTGAGGCTCGACGAGGCGACGTACTTGGGCAGGGCGTTGAGCTTCCCCGCGACGGGGTCGGCCGGGTCGGTGACCTTGGGCCAGAACCCGGCGAAGATCTCGTACGTGCGGCGGCCGAGCAGAAATGCGCCCGCGCGGCCGAAGACCTCGGTGATGAACTGCCCGAAGTCCTCGTCGTTGTACGGGTAACTCCAGCCGCCGTGCTCGAAGCCGTCGCGGCGGTCCTCGTCGGGGGCGCCCGGGGCCTGGTAGACGCCGTCGAGGGTGACGAAAGAGGTGAGAGTGAGCTTGGCCATGGCGTGTGACTTCTTTCGAACGACTGCTTTCGAATGACTTATTCCGAAAGTGGGGGTGTCCTGTCATCAGCTCAGACCCTCTCGGCACCCGCAACTCATCGGTCGCCGCAGGTGGAACTGTTCCGCGTGCGTCGAGAACAGCCCGTCGGCCGGGCTCTGGCCGAGCCCTGGCCGAGCCCTGGCCGAGCCCTGCTTGTCGCCGCCCCGGGTCTTCTTGCGCGCGTTGGCAACGCTCTCCACCCCGTAATGGATGCCCTCCTCGGAGGCCTCTCCAGGAACGAAGCCCCCGCCACCGCTGCGGCCGGCCTTCCGCCATGGAAGGCAGTGGGCGTGGGCGGTGGACTCGGCCGCCACGAAGGCGTCCTTCTCCGCGAACCACGCGCGCGCGTGCCGGTCGACCTGTGTGGCCGTGCCGGGCCCATTGCCTGGCGCGGCATGCCGCCCATGCCGCCGCCCGTGCCGTCTGAGGCCGGCCTCCGCTGCCCGGAGGGCCGGAGGCCGGAGGGCAGCCCGGTGACCTCGGTGTCCGTTCGCCGCCAGCACTCCGGGGACCGGGCCGCTGGGATGGACCCATGACCTCACAAGCAGGCGTGAACGGAACAGCGGACGGAACAGCGAACGGAACAGTGGCCCTGGTGACCGGCGGCAGCCGTGGCATCGGCGCGGCGACGGCCGTGCGGCTCGCCCGGGAGGGCGCGGATGTGGCGTTCACCTATGTGCGCGACAAGGAGGCCGCGGACGATGTCGTGGGCCGGATCCAGGCGCTGGGGCGGCGGGCGCTCGCCCTCCGCGCGGACTCCGCCGACGCGGAGGAGGCGGCGGCCGCCGTGAGCCGCGCGGCGGAGGGGCTCGGAGGGCTCGACGTCCTGGTCAACAACGCGGGCGTCGGACTGCTCGGCCCACTGGACTCCTTCTCCCTCGCCGACATCGACCGGGTCCTCGCCGTGAACGTACGAGGCGTCTTTCTCGCCTCCCAGGCGGCGGCCTCCCGTATGGGGCGCGGCGGCCGGATCATCACCATCGGTACGTGCATGACGCAGCGCGTGCCCGGTCCTGGCGGCACCCTGTACGCCACCGGCAAGTCGGCCCTCGTCGGGCTGACGAAGGCCCTCGCGCGGGAGTTGGGTGAGCGTGGGATCACGGCGAACATCGTCCACCCTGGGCCGATCGACACCGACATGAATCCGGCCGACGGGCCGTATGCGGCGGGGCAGGCGGCGATGACGGCGGTGGGGCGGTTCGGGACGGTCGATGAGGTGGCGTCGGTGGTGGCGTATTTGGCGGGGGTTGAGGCGGCGTACGTGACGGGGGCGGAGTTCTCGGTGGACGGGGGGCATGCGGCCTGACGCCGTGCGGAGGGGTTTCGCCCCCGCCGCCCCTACCCATTCCCGTCCCCTGGGGCTCCGCCCCAGACCCCGTCGGGGGCCGGCCCCCGAACCCCCGCTCCTCAAACGCCGGAGAGGCTGATTTTCAGCGGGGGTCTGGGGGAAAACCCCCTCCTCAGCCCCCGAGCTCCTGATGCCGCGCAGCCAACCGCCCCGCCCCCTCCTCCGTCAGGGATCCGAACAGCCGCAGACGGGAGATGCCTCCGTCCGGGAAGATGTCCACGCGCGCGTGCGTGCCGACGGCCGGGGACGGCAGGACGAACCGGTGGTTCGTGTCGGGCTGGAGGCGGGTCCGGGGAAGGACCTCCGTCCACTCGCCGTCGGAGCCGTCGCGGACGGACACCGACGCCCACCCCGCCGAGTTGCCCTTCAGATACGCCGTGTCGATCTCGATCGCCCGGACCTCGGACCGCTCGACGAGCCGGTAGCGAATCCAGTCGTTGCCCTGGTCCCGCCGCCGCCGCGTCTCCCACCCGTCGTCCATCTTCCGGGAGCGGCCGGGCTGAATGGTGTTGGTGGCGGGCGAGTAGAAGAGATTGGACGCGTCCTCGACCTGCCCGCCGTTCTCGAGGGCGACGACGTCGAAGGTGCCGAGGACGGACAGCCACTTCGGGTCCGGCACGACCTCGCCGTACACACGGAGGCGCGCGATGCCGCCGTCGGGGTGCTGGTTGACGCGGAGGTGGGTGATGCGCTGCTCGGCGTCGACGGCGAAGCCGTTGGCCGCGTGGCCGCCGACCGCCGTACGGGGTACGAGAGTTGTCCACTTCACGTCGTCCGCGAGGAGCTCCTCCGGGGAGGGGGACCCGGGCACCGAGGTTCCCTCGACCGACACCGCCTGCGGGTAGTTGCCGCGGAAGTGGGCGGTGTCGACGACGATGCCGCGTACGACACCGGGCGCGCCGAGGCGGACGAGCGCCCAGTCGTGGTCGTCGGCCGTGGGCCACGGATGTTCGGCGGAGACACCGCGCCGGCGCCGCGTCTCCCAGCCGTCCATGATCTTGCCCTTGTGCCCGAAGTGCTCGGGGTCGAACTCGGCCCGCCCGGGCAGGAGCAGGTTCTCGCGCTGGGCGAAGAACTCGTCGTTGGCGGCGATGACCCCGGCGCCGAGCTGCCGGTCGGCGAGGTTGGCGTACTGGGTGAAGGGGAAGTCGGCGCTGCGGTGGTCCGCGTACGGGTCGCCGCCTCCGTACGGGTTCGCGTCGCCGGTGAAGCGGGCCACGGGGGATGGGTGCTGCGCCGTCACGGTGATCAGGTCTGCCTTTCGGGGGTCGGCCGCTGCGGGTGCGGGGCGTTCATGAACTTCGGGTACGAACTACGGCTGCCGGAAAAGGAGTTGCCCCCTCGGCTCCGCGAACTCGCCCTCGGCCACGATGCGTTCGCCGCGCAGCCAGGTGGATTTGACGACACCGTGCAGGGTCCGGCCCGCGTACGCGGTGACCCGGTTGCGGTGCTGGAGCGCGGCGGGGTCGACGGTGAAGGTCTCGTCGGGCGCGAGGACCGCGAAGTCGGCGTCATGGCCGGCCACGATGGCGCCCTTGCGGTCGTCGAGACCGACCAGCCGCGCCGTGCGCGAGGACATCCAGCGGACCACGTCCTCCAGTCCGTACCCGCGTTTGCGGGCCTCGGTCCAGACGGCGGACAGGCTGAGCTGGAGTCCGGAGATGCCGCCCCACGCGGTCGCGAAGTCGTCGGTCTTCAGGTCGGCCGTCGACGGGGAGTGGTCGGTGACCACGCAGTCGATCGTGCCGTCGGCCAGCGCCTGCCACAGCAGATCCTGGTTGGCGGCCTCGCGGATGGGCGGGCAGCACTTGAACTCGCTTGCGCCGTCCGGGACTTCCTCGGCCGTCAGGGTCAGATAGTGGGGGCACGTCTCCACCGTGATACGTACGCCCTCGGCCTTGGCGGCGGCGATGAGCGGCAGTGCGTCGCTCGACGACAGGTGCAGCACGTGGACGCGCGCTTGTAGGCGCTTGGCCTGTGCGATGAGGTTCGCGATGGCGGTGTCCTCGGCGTCGCGCGGCCGTGAGGCGAGGAAGTCGGCATACTTCTGGCCGCTCTTCTGAGGAGCCGCCGCGAGGTGGTGCGGGTCCTCGGCGTGCACGATCAGCAGCCCGCCGAATCCGGCGATCTCCGCCAGGGACTGGGCGAGTTGATCCTGGTCCAGTTCGGGGAACTCGTCGACGCCGGAGGGCGACAGGAACGCCTTGAAGCCGAAGACGCCGGCGTCGTGCAGCGGCCGCAGGTCCTTGACGTTGTCGGGCAGCGCGCCGCCCCAGAAGCCGACGTCGATGTGCGCCTTGGACCGGGCGACGTCCTTCTTGGTACGAAGGTGGTCGACCGTCGTGGTCGGCGGAAGGGAGTTGAGGGGCATGTCGACCAGCGTCGTGATGCCGCCGGCCGCCGCGGCGCGTGTGGCGGTCCAGAAGCCCTCCCACTCCGTGCGGCCCGGATCGTTGACGTGCACGTGGGTGTCGACCAGGCCGGGCAGCAGGACGTCGTCGCCGAAGTCCTCCAGCCGGGCCCCGGCGGGCACCTCGGCTTCGTGCGCGAGCACGGCCGTGATCCTCCCGGCGGCGACGGCGACCGAGGCGGCGCGCGTCCCTTCGGGAGTGATGACGCGCGTCGAGCGCAGGATCAATTCGACCAATCCGTCGTCGGACACCCGGACCCCTCTCTATGCCGCACGTTTCCTTCCGCCGTTTACTTCCACGTAACGGAATTCAACGTTCTGTTGAAGGAGTCTTCACTCCCCACTCCACGCCGTCAAGAGTCGACTTCTCCACTGTGCGCGCCACACGGACTCTCTCTGGACGTTTCCACAAAGCGGAATTACACTTCCACCAAGCAGAACGTAACCACACCGAGCCGTGCAGTCAACCAACCGCCGGGTAGGCTTCCCGTCTGCCCGCCTGAAAGGACCGCCCGTGCCGACGTCCAGCGCCAGCGCCACCGACGCCAAGCCAGCTGCCGCCAGCGGTGGCGTCCAGTCCCTCGAGCGCGCCTTCGACCTGCTGGAGAGGATGGCGGACGCGGGCGGCGAGGTCGGCCTGAGCGAGCTCTCCGCGAGCAGCGGGCTGCCGCTGCCCACCATCCACCGTCTGATGCGCACGCTCGTGGCCTGCGGTTACGTACGCCAGCAGACCAATCGGCGGTACGCGCTCGGCCCGCGGCTGATCCGCCTCGGCGAGTCCGCGTCCCGGCTGCTCGGCACCTGGGCCCGCCCCTATCTGGCGCGCCTGGTCGAGGAGACCGGCGAGACGGCGAACATGGCACTGCTCGACGGCGACGAGATCGTGTACGTGGCGCAGGTGCCGTCCAAGCACTCGATGCGGATGTTCACCGAGGTGGGCCGCCGGGTGCTGCCGCACTCCACGGGCGTCGGCAAGGCCCTGCTCGCGCACGTCCCGGCCGACGAGGTGCGCGCGCTCCTGTCCCGTACGGGCATGCCCGCCGCGACGGAGAAGACGATCACGACGCCCGACGAGTTCCTCACCGCGCTCGAAGAGGTACGGCGCGCCGGGTACGCGGTGGACGACAACGAGCAGGAGATCGGCGTGCGCTGCCTCGCCGTCTCCGTGCCCAACTCCCCCACCGCCGCGGCGATTTCGATCTCAGGTCCGGCCGGACGCGTCACGGAGACGGCGACGGAGCGGATCGTGCCCGTGCTCCAGCAGGTCGCGGTGGAGTTGTCGGAGGCGCTGGCGAGTTCGGGCCCGGCTGCCTGAGCGCACTCAACTGACGGGCCAACTCACCACCGTCGCAAGGGAGTTGTCCGGCCGCGCCCTCAGCGCCGCGGCGGCTCCCCGAAGAGCTCCACCGCGCTGCGCACGTCCGCGAGTCCCGAGGCCAGCGCGCTGACCGAGCCGATGGAGCCGGCTATCAGAAGCAGCGAGCGGCGCAGGCGGGGAACCTCCGGCATACCGCTGACGGCCATCGCGGCGAGCGCCGCGAGCTCGTCCTCGGCGATACCGCGATCCGGGAACTCGGCCGGGTGCGCGGCGAGTTCGCGGCGCAGCCTGGACACCGCGGTCCGCAACTCCGCCACCCTCGGATCCTCGTCGCTGCCGGTCACTGGCCTCTGTCCCAAGCTCCGCAACACAGCTCTCCCCCCTCGCACGCCTTTGTGCGCAAGACTTCCGCTCCCGCCCAACATCCCGTGGCGCTGGTCGGGCGCCGGGGACGCGGGCCAGTAAACGCCACCCGGCGCGGTGGGCGCCACTCCGAGGACCGAAATTCAGTCCGCGGACACCATGAGGCCCGAACCGGTTCCCGGGCACGTCCGCGCCGGGTCCGGTATGCAGGGGGCATGACGCAGAACAACGAGCAGGTCGCCGGGCTGCTGCTGGCCGCCGGCGGAGGGCGGCGCCTCGGTGGACGCCCCAAGGCACTCCTGACCCACCGGGGGCGCCCTCTCGTCGAACACGCGATCGGAGTACTGAGGGCGGGCGGCTGCTCCCGGATCCATGTGGTCCTCGGCGCGGAGGCCGACACCGTGCGCGAGCGGGCCGTGCTGCCCGGCTGTGTACTCGTGGACAACCTCGACTGGGCGCAGGGCATGGGCTCGTCGCTGCGGGCCGGCCTGGAGTCGCTGGCCGGTACGGGCGTCCGGGGCGCGCTGGTGGCACTGGTCGACCAGCCGGGGATCGGGCCGGAGGCCGTGGGGCGCGTACTCGCCGCGTACGTGTCGGAGGAGTCGCTCGCGGCAGCCTCGTACGACGGGGAGAGGGGGCATCCGGTGCTCTTCGGCGCCGGTCACTGGGCGGGGATCGCCGCGACTGCGACCGGGGACCGGGGGGCACGCGCCTACCTGAAGGCCCACCAGGACGAGGTCGTGCTCGTCGAGTGCGGGGACGTGGCGCAGCCGTACGACATCGACACGGAAGGCGACCTGGTCCACCTTGAGTGAACGGGGTGGCACTGAGCGCCACCTTCCCTCGACTCAGAGAATCTCGACGTCAACAGATCATTGAACTTCCACCATGAGGAAACTACTATCCACTGTTCAGAAGCGCCTGACCGCCCTCAAGGCGCTGTCAGCCGCATCTGGGCCCCCTGGCACCCAGTGCCGCGGTGTACTCACGTCAGCTCGCTGAAGGAAGTGACAGTTCATGTCCGCACCAGCGCCGTCCCCGCTGGCCATCGTCGACGCCGAGCCCCTGCCGCGGCAGGACGAGGTCCTCACCGACGCGGCCCTCGCCTTCGTGGCCGAGCTGCACCGCCGGTTCACGCCCCGGCGTGACGAGCTCCTCGCCCGCCGTGCCGAGCGCCGCGCCGAGATCGCCCGCACCTCCACACTCGACTTCCTCCCGGAGACGGCCGCCATCCGCGCCGACGACTCCTGGAAGGTGGCGCCGTCGCCCGAGGCCCTGAACGACCGCCGGGTCGAGATCACCGGCCCCACCGACCGCAAGATGACCATCAACGCCCTCAACTCCGGCGCGAAGGTCTGGCTCGCGGACTTCGAGGACGCCTCGGCGCCCACCTGGGAGAACGTGGTCCTCGGCCAGCTGAACCTCACCGACGCGTACACCCGGAACATCGACTTCACGGACGAGCGCACCGGCAAGTCGTACGCCCTCAAGGCCCCGGAGCAGCTGGCGACGGTCGTGATGCGCCCCCGCGGCTGGCACCTGAACGAGCGGCACCTCGTCGACGCCGACGGCACTCCGGTCCCCGGCGCGCTCGTCGACTTCGGACTGTACTTCTTCCACAACGCCCAGCGTCTGCTCGACCTCGGCAAGGGCCCGTACTTCTACCTCCCCAAGACGGAGTCGCACCTGGAGGCCCGCCTCTGGAACGAGGTGTTCGTCTTCGCGCAGGACTACGTCGGCATCCCCCAGGGCACCATCCGCGCCACGGTCCTCATCGAGACGATCACGGCGGCGTACGAGATGGAGGAGATCCTGTACGAACTCCGCGACCACGCCTCGGGGTTGAACGCGGGCCGCTGGGACTATCTCTTCTCCATCGTCAAGAACTTCCGTGACGGCGGGCAGAAGTTCGTCCTGCCGGACCGCAACGCGGTGACGATGACCGCCCCGTTCATGCGCGCGTACACCGAACTGCTCGTCCGCACCTGCCACAAGCGCGGTGCGCACGCGATCGGCGGCATGGCGGCGTTCATCCCGTCCCGGCGTGACGAAGAGGTCAACAAGGTCGCCTTCGAGAAGGTCAAGGCCGACAAGGACCGCGAGGCGGGCGACGGCTTCGACGGCTCCTGGGTCGCGCACCCGGATCTGGTCCCGATCGCGATGGCCTCCTTCGACGCGGTCCTCGGCGACAGGCCGAACCAGAAGGACCGTCTCCGCGAGGACGTCGACGTCAAGGCCGCCGATCTCATCGCCATCGACTCCCTCCACGCCAGGCCCACGTACGACGGACTGGTCAACGCCGTCCAGGTCGGCATCCGCTACATCGAGGCCTGGCTGCGCGGGCTCGGCGCCGTCGCGATCTTCAACCTCATGGAAGACGCGGCCACCGCCGAGATCTCGCGCTCGCAGATTTGGCAGTGGATCAATGCGGGCGTCGAGTTCGAGAACGGCGAGAAGGCCACACCGGAGCTGGCCCGCAAGGTCGCCGCCGAGGAACTCGCCGACATCCGCGCCGAGATCGGCGAGGAGGCCTTCGCGGCCGGCAACTGGCAGCAGGCCCACGACCTGCTGCTGAAGGTCGCCCTCGACGAGGACTACGCGGACTTCCTGACACTGCCGGCGTACGAGCAGCTGGCCGGCTGAGCGGTCACTTCGTCGGCTGAGCGGTCACTGCGTCGGCCGAGCCGCCGAGGTCCTACTTCTCCGAGTGGCCCAGGGACTTTTCCGGGGCCACTCGGTCGCGTACGAGGCGCTTCACGGCCGTCGGCTCGGGGAAGCCCTGCTCTCGGCGGTCCCAGATCACCTCGTCGTCGACCCGTACGACGAAGACGCCGCCGGTGCCCGGCTTGAGCGCGAGCTCCGTCAGCTCCTGCTCGAAGGTGGTGAGGAGTTCCTGTGCGAGCCAGGCGGCCCGGGGGAGCCAGCGGCACTGGGTGCAGTACTCGATCTGGACGCGGTGCAGGGCCGCCGGGGAGTTCGGGGAAGTCGGAGCGGTCACGGGGTCAGGGCTTCCTTTCGAGGTGCACGGACCAGTCCTGCTCGGCCGCGGGCTTGCCGTGCAGGTCGGGGACCCGCTTCAGCCAGTTCGGCCGGCCTTCCTGGGTCTTCGCCGCACGGTGTGCGTCCTCGGCGGCGAGCTGTTCACGGTTGGGGAAGTCCGTGGGGAGCCAGGCCGCGGAGGCCTTCACACGCGCGCGAAGGTAGGCGACGTACGCCTCGCGGGCCTCGTCGGGCGTCGCGAAGCCGGGCTCGTCGGCGAGCCAGGCGTCCGGCACCTCCCCCGTGATCTCGCGCAGGAGCTCCTCGGTCACCCGGGGAGCGAGCTCGGCGTCCGCCGCCCGGGTGTCCGGGGTGTACCCGCCGAGCGCGTGCCGCCGGAAGTCGTACGCCTTCTCCGGTGCCGACGCGTCCCAGCGGTGGTGGAAGACGAGGGCCGCACCGTGGTCGATCAGCCACAGCCGCGGGGGCGCGACGCCGAGCGTGGGCCAGATCATCAGGTTCGAGCTGTGCGTCGTGCGGTCCACGTTGACCGTGAGGGCGTCCAGCCAGATGATCCGGCCCGCCTCCAGCGGATCGACGGCGAACGTCTCCGCGACCTCCGGCGTGAAGTCATGGGCGCCCGACAGATAGTCCATGCCGAGGTTGAGCCCGGCGCTGGCGCGCAGCAGGTCCTGGACCTCCTGGTGGGGCTCGTGCTCGGCGACCGCCGGGTCGAAGTGCACCAGCACCAGCTCGGGGAACCGCAGCCCGAGTGCCCGCGCGAGCTCCCCCACGATCACCTCGGCGACCAGCGCCTTGCGCCCCTGCGCCGAGCCCGTGAACTTCACGACGTACGTCCCCAGGTCATCGGCCTCGACGACGCCGGGCACGGAGCCGCCCGCCCTCAGCGGGGTCACGTATCGATCGGCGGTCACTTCGCGCAGCACACCGGCCACTGTAATTCAGCCGCTCGCGCGGCTGACCGGTATTTTCTGCCCGCCGCCCCCGCGGGCACGATCACGGATCCTCGGATACAGCACGGGTTCACGCTCGCTCCCGTTCCGACTTCGGCGTGGACGCGCCGGCGGCGCTGGAGGCGGCCGGGGCGGCACGACCGCCTAGGAGACGGCGCCGGCCGTCTCCCGGAGCGGGTTGGCCAGCGGCAGATACCGTGCGTCCGCTCCGTCCGCGCCCGTCCACCGCAGCAGGAGATTCGTCTTTCCGGGGAGGGTGGGTGAGGTGAGGAGACCGGCGGCTTCGGGGATCTCGTGGCGCGTCAGCTCTCGCCGGGCGGCGGGCCACGGGTCGAAGCCGGGGTGGCGTTCCGTCAGTGCGGCCGCGATCTCGGTCAGGTTGTTCACGATCAGGGTGTACACCAACCGTTCCCAGCCCGCCGCCCGTGACACGTCCGACAGGAGTTTCACGCCCTCCGCGTCCCGGAACAGGGCCTGGACGGGCAGCCCTGCGGCGTCCACCGCCACCACCGTGTTCTGAAGGTGCGCCTCCAGGACGACACCGTGCCGTGCGAAGACCTCCAGGGCCGGCGGCACGACCTGACGCAGGTACGCCGTCCACCACGCCGCCGGGTCGGCGAGGGTGTCGAGCGGGCTGCCCTCGAAGCCCTCGGCCAGGGCGGCGGCCAGGAACGGGGTCGCGCCGGGGAGGACATGGCCGTGGAGACCGTCACGGACGAGGACGGCCAGTTCCTCGAAGGCGAAGTCGGCCGTGCGGTAGCCGCGGTCGCTCAGCCAGGCGGCGGACCCCCGCCCACCCGGACCGGCGGGCGCCGCCGCACCGTCCCGCAGCGCCGCGAAGGCGGATGTCACCGCCTCGTCCGTGCGGCGGAGCTTGAGCAGGTCGTCGCGCCACAGACGGCGGATGTCGTTCGTAATGCGCACGTCGAGGCTGAACTTGAGGAACAGGTCGTCCTCAGCGGCGTACACCGTGCGAATGGCGGCCGTGGGCAGGACGGCGTGCACGGTGTGGCCCAGCAGCACCAGGCGGCCGTCCGCGAAGGCCTCGCCCAGGCCCTGGCCGACCAGGTCGAGCTGCCAGGGATGGGCGGGCAGCAGCCGGTAGCCGGGCGGGGCCTCGCCCAGTGTGTCGAGCGCCGCTGTGTCGCCCTCCTCGACGACCGTGTCCTCGCGCAACCCGAGCAGGGTCAGTGGGAAGCGGGCGTACGCCTCGGGCGCGTACGGCAGCCAGCCGGCGACGGGGCCGCCGCCGCGGGCCTTGGGCGCGGGGTGGTAGGGGTGCCCGATGATCAGGGACTGTTCGGAGCGCAGGTACGGGTCGTCCGGCCGAGTCGCGTGGGCGCGGGCGGTGAGCAGTGCGGCCACCGCGTCCCGGCTGTCGAGCATCTCGCCGGGCAGTTCGGAGTTGGCTACGCCGGTGTGGTCGCGCAGCTCTTCCGCCGTGAGTTTGACCAGCTCGGCGTGGGTGAGCCGGTGCCAGGCGCCGTCGGCGCACACCTCGGGCCCGGCGGGCCTGCGTCCGTCGCGGACCCGCAGCAGCCGCCCGCTCGCCCGCAGGCGGTGGACGCCCGGCTCCCCGGCCTCCCCCGGGAGACGGGCGGGGTCCGCCACCTCCCGCAGGAGACAGTTGAGCAACGGCGCGGCCGCGTACGCGTCGGCGCGCTCGGAGATCTCGTCCCTGAGGCCCACCGGGTCCATCGGGTCCATGGGGTCCACGCGATTCATTCGTTCCCTACGGTGCACTGGTGATCAGTATGTCCGTCGTTCCGTGACGCCGGACTCCCGACGTCAGACTCCACGATGCGTACCCGCCCTCCAAGGAGCCCCACCGTGCAGCGACCCTCCACCACCGAGACCGAGCTTGCCATCGGGCTCGACGGCGCTCGGCCCGAACTGTCGGCGTCGTACACGGCTGAACTTCCGGGCGCGCGGGCGGCCGTCCTGACCCGGTTGTGGCGTGCGCTCGCGCATGAGCCGCTCCCGTGGGTCGAGCGCCGCGAGCCGGTACGTGACGGCCTCGTCCTCCGGCTCGCGGACGGCCGCCGGCTGCACGGCCCGCCCGCCGATCCGTTCGCGACCGCCGCGTACGTCACCGAGGTACACCTCGACGGCCGGCCGTACGACCATCCGGCACAGCTGATGACGGCGCTCGCCGTCCCGCACGGTGCGGACTTCGCCGCCGAACTCGACCACAGTGTGGCCTCGTTGGCGATGTCGCGGGCCGATCAGCCGAAGCCCGAGCGGGTACCGACGGTGAGCTGGGAGTGGGAGCAACGGGTGGTGGACGGGCACCCGTTCCACCCCAACTGCCGTTCCCGGCCCGGATTCTCGGTGGCCGAGCAGCTCGCGTACGGGCCCGAGCACCGGCCGGTGGTGCACCTGGGCCTGGTCGCCGTGGACGACTCTGTCGTACGCGGCGAGTGGCCGAAGTGGCTGCGGGACGGTGACCGCGTGCTGATCCCGGTGCACCCCTGGCAGGCGGCACACGTGCTCGACGTGCGGAGTCAGGAGGGGCCGAGCGCCCACCCGTTGATGTCGTTGCGCACCCTCGCCCTGCCCGACGGCCCGCATGTCAAGACCGCGTTGAGCGCCCGGCTGACGTCGTCCGTGCGGGACATCTCCGTCTACTCGATCGAGACGTCCGCGACGGTGTCGGCGTTCGTGGAGTCGGTCGCCGCCCGCACCGACGGTCTGTTGCACATCACCCGCACCCTGGGCGCGGCCACCGCCGGTTCCCCCGATCTGGCAGCGGTGCTGCGCGAGTCCCCGGACGCATACGCGGCCCCGGAGAGCGGCGAACGCGTGGTCCCGGTGGCCGCTCTCGCCGCGACCGGTCTGCCGGAATCCCCCGCCTGGATGGCCGAGTTCACCCGGCTCGCCCTCACCGTCTGTCTGCGGCTGCTCGACCTGGGTGTGGCCCTGGAGGCGCACGGCCAGAACCTCTTGGTGGTGCTCTCGGCCACGGATGCCCCGCTCCGCCTGGTCTACCGCGACCTCGCCGACATCCGCGTCAGCCCGGACCGGCTGGCCCGCCACGGCCTGTCGGTCCCCTCCCTGACCGGCCGTATCGTCACCGACGACGTGACTACGTTGCGCCGCAAGGTCTTCGGTTCGCTGGTCGCGGGCGCGCTGGCCGCGACGGCGGGTTCGGCGCCCGCCCTGCGCGCGGCGCTCTCCACCGCCGTGCGTGATCTGCCGCGCGGTGCGGATCTCATGACCCTTGTGACGGAGCCGCTCCCGAGCAAGGCACTGACGCTGATGCGCCTTTCGCCCGACCGGCGGGGGGACATCTGGGCCGCCCTCCCCAACCCCCTGTCGGACCCGAAGTGACGGCCGCCGACCCGAATGAGTGTCAACTTCCCCCGAAACCAAAGAAGTTCAACCACGCATCCGCCGTCACAACGGTAGACATGCATGATCAAGGGGCACATGAGAGGTAGGCAGAGTGTGGGGGAGCAGGGCATGCACGACACCCAGGGCATCGACGAGCTGATGGTTCCCATCCGTCCGGACCAGCTCGATTCGGGTGCGGTAATAGCCCAGTCGCTGGACAACCAGTGGGTCAGCGCACGGCTGATGAAGGAGATGATCAAGAGCGGCAAGTCCCTGCGCCAGGTGGAGCAGCAGCGCGACACGGAGGTCCGTGCCGAGTATTTCCGCAGCCTGATCAACGCCCAGCAGGTCGTGGTCAACCGGGCGTACTTCTACAACAACCGCGCGATCAGCCGGGACTTGGTCGAAGGGGAAGGCGCCCGGGCCGCACACCGGAAACTGCTCGCGTCCGGCGCTCTCGTGCCCTATCTGCTGGCGGAGCGCCACCCGACCGAACAGCCCGCCGCCCATCTGCACGTGGACGACATCGGCTTCGCGGCGTGGCGGGACACCTTCGAGGAGATGTCCGCCGCGGACCGCGTCCGGTGTGTCCGAATGTCGTGGGACGACCAGGAGAACCGGGACCGGACACGGGCCAAGCTGTATCGGCCGTTCGCCGCGAAGGTCCAGGGCCTGACCGCCCTGGACCTCGACCTGCTCGCGTCCCAGGTCGGCGTGGCACGCAAGGACATCACGGCCTTCCGGCAACGGCTCGGCGAACTCGTCTCCTTCAGCAACGGGCTGAGCGTCAGGGGCGAGCCGGTCGTACGCAACGTCCTGTACGAGGAGTTCGTGTGCGCGCCGGGCAGCAACGTCGTGGACGGGCAGTACGACCGCAACAAGCCGTTCGCCGGTCCGATCAAGCAGCTTCTGGACCTCCTCTACAGCGTCAACCTCGCTGACGGACTGGGCCGTTACCCCCTTACTCCGCAGGGCAGCCTGCGGCGGGTGGTACTCCAGGAGGAACGGGAGATGCGCGCCGGCTCACAGGTCGTCAGCGATCCGGAAGCGCTGTGCCTGTTCCTGCAGAGGCAGGCCTTCGGCATCGTCCAGGACCACCTCACCCCGTCCGCCGTCGACGGGCTGACCCTCGGAGACATCTGGACACTGCGCCAGAGCGCGTCCTGGAACGCGTACGTGGAGGCGTTCAGCTCGCTGTCCGCGGACCCGCTCGCGTTCCACGACACCGTGGGGCTGGTCTTCGACCGCTATGTGCAGCTGAACAAGCGGATCGTGGAACTCGCGGCGGCGCGCCGGCAGGGCGCCCAGGCGAACCGGTGGTTCCCGGTCATCGAGGTGGTCGTCACCCTCGGAGGTTCCGTGTTCACGGCGGTTACCGGCGACCAGGCCTGGGAAGTGATCGGAAGCGTCGCTCCCATCGCGGCCGGGGCAGTGGGCGGCTCCGTGCAACTGGTGCTGCGCAACAGGCTGGAAGGGGTACGAGAGCAGAAGTTCGCCCGTGAGATCGCCAGGGTCCGGCTCGACAGCGAACACGAGTGGGCGCGGTTCCACGATCTGGTCGCCGGTCTGAGCGGCTACCGGGAGGAGGCCGCGCCGCCCCCGCAGGCCACGGCTTCCACGACAACCCGGGACAGTGACGAGATATTTGACTGGTGACCACCACCATGCGAGGCGCCCCATGACAGCGGGCGAAGGCTCCGCGCGAGCGTACGAGGCTTTCCGGAGATCTCGTCCGGAGCTGTTCCGGAACGAGGCGGGCGGTTTCGAGATCGTGTCCGGCGCCGCCGCGATCCGGGCCGCCCGCCGCCAGGCTCGCGTGCGCGCAGCGGAACGGCTGGCGCGGGGCAGCCGGGCGCGGTACTGGTGGGCGCGGCTCCTGGGCGTCGTGCGGCGCGAGCGGGTCGGTGTGGTGTCGGCCGACCCGTTCCTGTACCACCTGCGGGATCCGGTGCGCTTCCCGGACGGAACGCCGGGCCTTTACAACCGAATCGTGCCACCGCCGGACGCGACACCCGGCATCGTCGTCCTGCCGCTGCTGGGCCCCGAGAACAGGGTCGTGCTGATCGAGCACTACCGGCATGCCACTCGGGAGTGGCACTGGGAAGCGGTGCGGGGCTTCGGAGAGCCGGGGGCGAGCGGCGACGACAATGTCGCACGGGAGCTGGGCGAGGAGTTGGGCGCCCGCCCCGGCGAGACCATTCCCCTCGGCGAAGTCCATCCGGACACGGGCCTGCTGGCCCACCGCGTGGAGTTGTTCGCGGCACGCGTCGGCTCCCTCGGCGAACCGCAGACGAGCGAGGGAATCCGCAGCGCGATCACCGTGTCGATCGCCGAGGCGGAGGAGATGGTCGGGAAAGGGGCCATCACGGACGGCTTCACGATTGCCCTGCTCTACCGGGCCCGCCTGGCGGGACTGTTCGACACGGGAACGGGACGGCAGGAACACGAAGCCACTTGACGGCGAGTGTGTTCCACGGTCGCCTCACCTCCCGTTTTGGAGGTCGACGCCTTGATCAATAAGATCCGGCGATGATCACAAGACAACGGCTGGCGGTGGGCGCATGCGCCCTGCTCGCCGCCCTGACGGCCGGGATCGCCCTCCCGGCCGGAGCCTTCGCCGGCGAACCCACGGGGGACGACGCGCCCAAGGTCGACCTCGTCCTCGATGTCAGCGGTTCGATGCGGGCCCGGGACATCGACGGCCAGACGCGGATGGCGGCGGCGAAGCAGGCCTTCAACGAGGTCCTCGACGCGACCCCCGAGGAGGTCCAGCTCGGCATACGGACGCTCGGCGCCAACTACCCCGGCGACGACCGTAAGACGGGCTGCAAGGACACCGAACAGCTCTACCCCGTCGGGCCGTTGGACCGCACCGAGGCAAAGACCGCGGTCGCGACCCTCTCACCCACCGGCTGGACCCCGATCGGCCCCGCGCTCCTCAAGGCGGCCGACGACCTCGAAGGCGGCGAAGGCTCCCGCCGTATCGTCCTCATCAGCGACGGCGAGGACACCTGCGCCCCGCTGGACCCGTGCGAGGTGGCCCGGGAGATCGCCGCCAAGGGGATCGGCCTCACCATCGACACGCTCGGTCTGGTGCCGAACATCAAGATGCGACAGCAGCTGAGCTGCATCGCTGAGGCGACCGGCGGAACGTACACCTCGGTGGAGCACACCGAGGAACTCACCGACAAGGTCAACCAGTTGGTCGACCGGGCCGCCGATCCGGTGGTGACTCCGGTCGCCGTGGACGGTGCCGACGCGTGCGCGCAGGCGCCCACCCTCAAGTCCGGGCTCTACACCGACCGCGAGGAGTTCGGGCAGCACCGCTGGTACCGCGTGGACGTGGCGCCGGGCTCCGAGCTGCGTGCCTCGGTGAGCGTCGCGGCCGACCGCCGGGTCAACCCGGACTACGGGGTGTTGCTGCGGGCGGTGACCGCGAGCGGCCGCGAGATCGTGCGCGGCGAGTCGACCGGCACCGGCCGGACCGACGTCATGTCGGCCGGTCTGCGCTATCCCAAGGCGGAAAGCGAGGACGGGGACAAGGACTCCGGCGACGGATCCGCGGCCGAGGTCGTGTGTCTCCAGGTCGCCAACTCCTTCTCGGCGGCGTCCGGCGTCAAGACCACACCCGGTCTGCCGCTCGAACTGACCGTCGATGTCGTCGACGGCCCTGACACGTCGAGCGACGTGGCGTCGTTCGGCCTCGGCCGCGGCTGGTGGCTGCTAGGTGCCCTGGTGCTCACCGGCTTCCTCGCGGGTGTGCTGTGGGGCTGGATCTCGCGCTGGCGGATCGCGGTCTGGAGGACCAACTGATGCGTATCACCCGTGTGTTGAGTGCCGCCCGTGTACTGAGTACTGCACGCGCGGGAAGCGCCGCCCGTGTGGTGGGTGCGGCCCTCCTGATGCTGGGGGTCGCGGTGTCCCCCGCGGCCGCCGACTCCTCCCCCTCCGCGAGCCCGTCGGACGAAGACTCCGCGCCCACCTCGGCCGGTACGTCCTTCCGTACGGCGACCGAGGTCGACCAGGGCCGGCGGGCGACCGCGAACGCGTCCACGGGCGACTACCTGTACTGGTCGTTCCCGGCCGACGCGGGACAGCGGCCCACCGTGAACGCGACGGTGAAGCTGCCGGATGCGCACGCCTCCGCGACCTGGCAGATCGACGTGTACGACGGGCTGCGGCGCCGGCAGGCGTGCCAGTACGGGGCGCAGACACGGACGGCGGCCGAGGACGCGGCCTCCGTGAACCTGTCCTGCACATTGCGTACGGTCCGCGCCTGGTCGGAGCCGTGGGCCAATGATCCGCTGCCGGGCACGTACTACATCCGGCTGACCACCGTCGGCCTCAAGTCGGCCGACCTCGGGCTGCCGGTGAGCGCCGAGGTCAAGGTCGACTCGAAGGACGTCGGCGGGGCGGCCGCGGTGGACGGCTCGCTTGCCGAGCCGCTGGTTCCGGGTGTCGCCGTTGCGGCCAAGGAGAGTGACGAGGACTCCGATACCTCCGTCGCCGCGCTGTCCAGCATCGAGCCCGACGACGGCTGGGCCTCCGGCTGGTGGTCCGATCGTTGGGTGTGGACCGCGATGGGCGGCGTACTGGCGGCGCTTGCGGGGGTTGGCGGGTACTCGCTGACGCGGGGGTGGCCTACGCGGCCCACGCGGGTTCCACCGGGCGCGTAACGCTCCGCGGGACGGGCCTATTGCACGCTGCGGGTCCGTTGTGGCTGGTCGCGCCCACGCGGCGGAGCCGCACATCGATGCAGCCCCGCGCCCCTTTCGGGGCGTCGGGGAACCCCCGCGTCAGGCCTCCCGCAACGCCTTTGCCAGCGGTCCCTCCCCCGCCACGGCGATACGTCCGTCCCGTATCGCGTCCAGCAGCATCAGGTCCCCCCGGCCGAGCGCCGTGCACGACTCGGCGTCGAGCGAGAGCCGGGCGTCGGGTTCCTCGGGCGCGGGCCCCTCCCCGTAGACCGGCCCGTCCTGGGCACCGAGCCGCACGTAGAACTCCCCTTCGTCCAGCCGCACTTGGACGACACCGTCACCAAGTCCCGCCAGGCAGCGCAGCAACGGCAGCGCGAACCAGTGCGCGCGCACCGCGTCGGTGGGCCGCCGCTCCGTCAGCAGGGCCGCGCCCCACTCGCCGAGGGCCTGCAGCACGGGCAGCAACTCGCGTCCGCGGCCGGTGAGTTCGTACACGTACGCCGCTCCGGGCGGCGGCAGCCTGCGCCGGGTCGTCAGGCCGTCCCGTTCCATGTCCTTGAGCCGGGAGGCGAGGACGTCCGTGCTCACGCCGGGCAGGTCCGTGTGCAGGTCGGTGTAGCGGCGCGGACCGGCCAGCAGCTCGCGGACGATCAGGAGGGTCCAGCGGTCACCGAGGACATCGAGGGCCCGGGCAGCGGAACAGTACTGGTCGTAGCTTCGGCGAGGTGACATGCGACGCAGTCTAGACAACTTGTTGGACTTTCCAAGCGGCTACTTGGTAAAACCAAGCAACACCACAACCTGGAGGTGCGCACCGCATGGAGTTCCGGCAGTCGAGCAAGCTCAGCGAGGTCTGTTACGAGATCCGGGGCCCGGTGATCGAGCACGCGAACGCCCTGGAAGAGGCAGGCCACAGCGTGCTGCGTCTCAACACCGGCAACCCCGCGCTCTTCGGCTTCGAGGCACCGGAGGAGATCCTCCAGGACATGATCCGGATGCTGCCCCAGGCGCACGGCTACACGGACTCGCGTGGCATCCTCTCGGCCCGCCGGGCGGTGGCTCAGCGCTACCAGGACCGGGGGCTCGAAGTCGGCGTGGACGACGTCTTCCTGGGCAACGGCGTCTCCGAACTCGTATCGATGGCGGTGCAGGCGCTCGTCGAGGACGGCGACGAAGTCCTCATCCCCGCCCCGGACTTCCCGCTCTGGACGGCGGTGACGACGCTGGCCGGAGGCAAGGCGGTTCACTACCTCTGCGACGAACAGGCCGACTGGTACCCGGACCTGGACGACATGGCGTCGAAGATCACGGACCGTACGAAGGCCGTCGTCATCATCAACCCGAACAACCCCACCGGCGCGGTCTATCCGAAGGAGATCGTCGAGGGCATCCTCGATCTCGCCCGCCGGCACGGCCTGATGGTGTTCGCGGACGAGATCTACGACCAGATCCTGTACGACGACGCCGTGCACCACTCGGCCGCCGCGCTCGCCCCCGACCTGGTGGTCCTCACCTTCTGCGGCCTCTCGAAGACGTACCGCGTGGCGGGCTTCCGCTCCGGCTGGCTGGTCGTCACGGGCCCGCGCCAGCACGCGAAGAACTACCTTGAGGGCCTCACCATGCTGGCCTCCATGCGGCTGTGCGCCAACGCCCCGGCCCAGTACGCCATCCAGGCCGCGCTCGGCGGCCGCCAGTCCATCCACGAACTCACCGCGCCCGGCGGCCGGTTGCGCGAACAGCGCGACCGGGCCTGGGAGAAGCTGAACGAGATCCCCGGCGTCTCGTGCGTGAAGCCGAAGGGCGCGCTGTACGCGTTCCCGCGTATCGACCCCTCGGTGCACAAGATCCACGACGACGAGAAGTTCGTCCTGGACCTGCTGCTCCGCGAGAAGATCCAGGTCGTCCAGGGCACCGGCTTCAACTGGCCCCGCCCCGACCACTTCCGCATCCTCACCCTCCCCCACACCGACGACCTGGACGCGGCGATCAGCCGGATCGGGCGGTTCCTGAGCGGCTATCGGCAGTAGGTGCGGGGCCTGGTTCAACCACCACCGCGGTTACGCGACGTGAACTGGAGCGGTGGGCTCGTGACCTGTGACGGTCCACGGGCGTCGGGCGGAGCATGCGCGTCCGGTTGCGGCCGGGTGGGATGTCAGACCCGGGTCGTAGTCTTCGAATGGGCCCACTGATCGACCGGATCATCGACCGTCATCGCGTGTGGCCCGCCGACCGACCGATCTCGGGAAGGAGCGCGCCGTGACACGACCGCCGACCGCCGCACAGCGGCGCGTCATCGACGCCGCCGATCCCGTGACCGGGCGACTGAGGGGTACGGAGAGCCAGCTCGCGGCGCTGGTGAAGCGCGGGCTCGCGTTCCGGCATCCACGCCCGCCGCATGATCACTTCCTGACGCCGGCCGGGCATCGAATACGGGAAGAGGCGCCTGCTGAGGCATCCACGGAGGCGGGCCCTGCCGGTGTTTCCGCCGCCGCGGAGGCCACTGCCGCCCAGGCGTCCGCCGCCCCCGGCGTATTCGCCGCGCGCGTCGGCGGCGAGGAGGCCGCCGACGCCGGTCCGTCGCGCGTACGTGAAGTGCACAGCGCCTGGCAGGGGCTGCTGGAGCTGCGGCGGATGACCAATCCGCACGGTGTCATGGACCGTCCGTGCGCGTGGGAGCGTACGCATCTGGTGCAGGCCGCCGCGCTCGCCCTCGAAGCGGCGGGGCACCGGCCGGCGGGGGCGGACACGGACGGGTACCGGGTGCGTGCGACGCCCCAGCCGGAGGCCGTCGCCGTGCGCGAGCCGGACGCCGGGGCGCTGCGGGAGTGCGCGGCGACACTGGAGAAGGCGGGATGGCAGGTCAGCGAGCATGCGGAGCCGCGTACCGGGGCGCGCTATCTGCTGGCCTCGCCCCGACGGGTGTGACAACCCGGAATGCCACACGGAAATGCGGCACGGATTTCCTTACGACATTCAATAGTTGACTTCCGTGAGCAACCGCTCAGTACGCTTGCGCCCATCCTGATCGCCGTAGAAGGGGAAATCGTGGCTGAACCGTTTGCCGTCCCGGTGACCGTGCGCGGGTACGAGACCGATGTCCAGGGACACGTGAACCAGGCCGTGTACGTGAACTACGCGGAGCATGCCCGCTGGTCGTTACTGCAGGCCGCCGGGATCAGCCAGGCCGGTCTGGTGGCCAAGGGCGTGGGCCCGGTGGCGCTGGAGACGACCATCCGCTACAAGCGGGAGCTGCTGGCGGGTGACGAGGTCGAGGTGACCTGCGCCTTCGACTGGGGCGAGGGCAAGACGTTCCGGATCGAGCAGACGATCCGCAAGACCGACGGCACGGTCGCCGCCGAGATCACGGCGGTCGGCGGCCTGATGGACCTCAGGGAGCGGAAACTGGTCGGAGATCCGAAGGAGTACTTCCGCGCGCTGGCCTCCGATCCGGGGCTGTTCGGTCTCTGACCCGGCCGGCCGGAAGGGTGACGGTGACCGTGAGTCCGCCGCCCTCGCGGGGGTGGGCGGAGACCTCGCCGTCATGGGCGCCGGCGATGGAGCGGACGATGGACAGGCCGAGTCCGGCGCCCTTCGCGGTGACCAGCCGGTCGACGCCGAGTCGGCGGAACGGCTCCGCCGGAGGCGCTGGCCGCGCCCTAGCTGCCACGCTGACGGGAGACGCGGGAGACCGCCCGGGCGTGCGGGGCGACTTCAGCTCGGAGAGGGCGACGATTGACTTGCTCCTCGGGCTGAAGCCCGAGGATTCTGGCCTTCTCGTCCGTTGCTGCGCCGCTACGCGGCACAGGTTTCGGGCGGGGATCCGTGCCTTCCTGTTTCTGCGCGCTGTGCCGGGACGAGTCCTGGTCTTACCGGCGCTCCGCAGGCTGATGCCGCCAGTCCAGCGGCCGTCTTGACGTTGATCGCGGCGTTGTGGTCCCGGTCGTGGAGGGTGCCGCAGGCGGTGCAGGTCCATTGCCGGACGTGCAGGGGCTTGGGTCCGTCCTTGGTTCCGCAGGCCGAGCAGGTCTGGGATGTCGGCTCGAACCGGCCGATCTTGACCAGGGTCCGGCCGTACCGGGCGGCCTTGTACTCCAGCATGTGGACGAATGCCGACCATCCGGCGTCGTGGACACTCTTGGCCAGCCTGGTGCGCGCCAGTCCGTTGACCGCCAGTTCTTCCACGCCGATCGCTTGGTTGTCGCGGATCAGCTGGGTGGAGAGCTGGTGGTGGAATTCGTGGCGCGCGTCGGCCACCTTGGCGTGGGCGCGGGCGACCTTGAGGCGGGCCTTCTCGCGGTTCTTGGATCCCTTCTGCTTGCGGGACAGCTCCCGCTGTGCCTTCTTGAGTTTCTTCTCCGCGCGGCGCAGGAACCGCGGGGATTCGATCTTCGTGCCGTCGGACAGGACGGCGAAGTGGGCGACGCCCAGGTCGATGCCGACGGCTTGGCCGGTGTCGGGCATGCGGGTGGCGTCGGCGGCGGGGTCGGTGTCGAGGACGAAGGAGGCGAAATACCGCCCGGCCGCGTCCTTGATCACAGTGACCGAGGAGGGCTGTGCGGGCAGGGTGCGTGACCACCTCACCTTCACCGCGCCGGTCTTGGGAAGGTTCAGCCTCCCGGAATTGGTGATCGACCAGCGGGCATTGGCCGTGAAGCGGATCGACTGCCGTGTGTCCTTGCGGGACTTGAACCGGGGCGCACCGGTCTTGGCGCCCTTGCGCTCGCCCCGAGGGAGGCGAAGAAGTTCTTGTAGGCGGCCTCCGCGTCGCGCAGGGACTGCTGGAGCACCACCGAGGAGACCTCGCCCAGCCAGGCCCGTGCAGCGGTCTGCTTCGCGGCGGTGATCAGCGTTTTGGACAACTCTCCGGCCGTCGGGAATGCCGGCCCGCTGTGCGGGCGTCCTCGCGGGCGCGCACCGCGTCGTTGAATACGACGCGGGCGCACCCGAACGCCTTGGCCAGGGCGGTGCGTTGGCCGGAATCCGGGTACAGGCGGAAGCTGTACCGAAGTTGCATGACGGCCACGATACCTACGTGGGTGATGGGCGAGATGCACAAGATTAGAACCGGTCGGCAATGTGTTTCCGTGATGCATGTCCCTTTGGACTTCGTGACCGAGTTCAGGCACAGCGTGGTCACCGATGCTCATCTGACGCGCATGGAGCAGATCATGCGGTCGGTGTGTGCGGATTTCGAGTGCGAACCGGTTGAGTTCAACGGCGAGGACCACCACGTCCACCTCCTGGTGACCTTCTCGCCCAAGGTCGCCGTCACCAAGCTCGTCAACTCCCTGAATTCCCCGACCTGGTACGGCACTACTGGCGCGCCAACAAGCTCTGGTCCGGTTCCTATTTCTCCGGAGCCGTCGGCGGCGCCCCACTCTCCGTGGTCAAGCAGTTCATCGAACAGCAGAGCCGGCCCGTGTGAGCATCGTCCGGCTCCGCCGGGCCAGCCCTCGCGACGCTCCCCGTCACGGGTGGGCAACACACCATCCGGCTCCGCCGGACAAGAATCCGCGACGCTCCGCGTCACAGCCATCAGATTCGCTTCACTACCGGGCTGAAGTCCGATGCACTGCGAATGAATCCCGGTAGCGTCGGGTTCGCCCCGAGCCGCGAGGCGTGCGGGCGCCGGCGTACGGCGAAGGAGTCGCGACATGACCAGGTGGACGGCGGCAGACATCCCCGACCAGCGCGGGCGCACGGTGATCGTCACCGGCGCGAACAGCGGACTCGGCGCGGAGGCGACCCGCGTGCTGGCCGAGGCCGGCGCGAAGGTGATCATGGCGTGCCGCAACGTGGACGCAGCGCGGGCGGTGGCTGACGCGATCGACTCAGCCATCGCAGACACCGCAGGCAGCGCAGACACCGCAGGCACCGCAGGCACCGAGGTGCGCCAACTCGACCTGGCCGATCTGGCGTCGGTGCGGGCTTTCGCCGAGGGCCTCGACGGCGAGGTCGACGTGCTGATCAACAACGCGGGAGTCATGGGGATGCCGAAGGGCACGACGGCGGACGGTTTCGAGCGGCACATCGGTACCAACCACCTCGGGCCGTTCGCGCTGACCGGCCTGCTGATCAACCGCGTGCGCGACCGCGTCGTCACCGTCTCCAGCGGCCTGCACCGGCTCGGCCGCATCCGCGACGACCTGAACTGGGAGCGCCGCCGCTACCAACGGTGGCTGGCCTACGCGCAGTCCAAGCTGGCCAACCTGCTGTTCGCCTACGAGCTCCAGCGCCGGCTGTCCGGGGCGGGTCGGCACACCCTGTCGGTGGCGGCGCACCCCGGCGTCGCCGCCACCGAGGGGCAGCGCCGGGACACCTCACTGCAGGGCAAGTTCCTGGCCGGCGGGCCCGCTCAGAGCCCCGAGATGGGCGCGCTGTCACTGCTGTACGCGGCGACCGCGCCCGGCGTCCAGGGCGGCGCGTGCATCGGGCCGGACGGCTTCCTGCAGCGCAACGGCCACCCGACTCTGGTCCGCTCCAGCCGCACCTCCCGCGACACCACACTCGCCGCCCGGCTGTGGGAGCAGTCCGAACAACTCACCGGCATCCGCTACACCGTCGAACCGCTCTGAGAACCCATCGGTGACCCAGCCTGAGGGATCAGGTCACGGCATCGGGGCGAACTCGGGCAGCCTAAGGGCTGAATGCGCCGGTCGTGCTGTCGCGGAGGGCATGGTGACGAGGTCACGCAGCATGGAGTTGCGTTGCTCCAGGGCCCGCACCGTGGTGGGGAAGAGCGTGGCCGCACCGGTGTCGACCAGTGCCTGATTCATGGCTACGAACTCGCGAACCTCGCGTTCGTAGGCGGCGAAGGCCGCAGTGTGGTCCCGGTCCGTGGCCAGGGCGTTGGCAAGCATGTAGGCACCGACCAGCGCAAGGCTTGAGCCTTGTCCGGTAAGGAACGAGGGTGCGTACGCGGCGTCGCCGACGAGCGCGACGCGGCCGCTGGACCAGTGGGGCATGCGGATCTGACCGGCCGTGTCGAAGAACAGGTCATCCGCGTCGCGCATGGCGTCGACCATGCCAGGGACCTCCCATCCCGCGCCTGCGAAGGTCGTGGCGACCAGGTCCCGCTGGGCGTCGCGGTTCCGGAGGGCATCGAACGGCGGTTCAGGTTGGTAAAAGTTCAGGAAGGCGTGAAGCTCGTCGTTGTCCCCGACGGCGTAGAGGGCCGCGGCTTTCCCCGGGGTGTTCCACAACATGAGCTCGCGGGAGAGCCCGAAGGTGTTCGGCATGGTGAAAATGGCGAAGCAGTAGCCGAGGTAGCGGTGGAACTGTTCTTCGGGGCCGAACAGGGACTCCCGGGTTTGTGAGTGCATACCGTCGGCGCCGACTACCAGGTCGAACGTGCGCCGTTGCCCACTGTGAAAAGTAACGTCGACCCCTTGTTCGGATTGGTCGAGGGTGTCGATGGAGTCGTCGAAGACGAATTCCACGTCGTCGCGAACTATCGCGTAGAGGATCGTGGCCAGATCCCCACGACGCACCTCGAGATCCTGTCCCTCGACACTGCCGGCAACGGCGCTCGGGGTGACCGAGGCCAACTTGCTGCCATCGGCGTTGAGGAAAGTGCAGCGAAGCGAGTCGATGTGCGCGTCCCGCAGTTGTGACAGTATCCCCATCCGCCGGACCACCTCTATCGCGGTACCGCGGATGTCGATCGGGTAACCACCGGCGCGCAGTGCGCCTGCCTTCTCCACCACGGTGACCGCGAATCCGGACCGGTGCAGCCAGTACGCCAGCGCGGGGCCGGAGATACTGGCCCCGGAGATCAGAACATTGCGCTTCGCGGTAGTACTCACGTCCATCGACAGACCGATAGGTGTCATACCTGGTGTCATACCTGGACTCCTTTTTTCTTTGTGAGACGGACAACGAGCAGTGACAATGCGGCGACGAGGCCGGCGACGGCGAACCCTGTGACGAAGGCCGATTCGGTCGGCAGGCCCGTCATCGGGTCGGCCCCGGCGTCGAGGATCGCGGCGCCGATCTGGGCGCCCAGGGCGACGCCGACCACGCGTGTCACCACGAGCATGCTGGTGGCGATGCCGGTGTCCCCGGTCTCGACGGCGGTGGCGTTGTTGGCAAGCAACGCCGTGCTGGCGATGCCCGCGGCGAGCCCGGTCAGCACCTTCGCGAGGACGAGCTGCCATTCCGCGGTGTGCTGGGACGCCAGGGCGATCAGTGTGACCGCCGTGACGACGGAGCCCCCGATGACCAGGGCACGCGGATTGAAACGCCGCGCCGCGATCCCGCCGACCGAATCGCTTAACGACCCGGCGATGGCGCCGGGCAGCAGGAACAGTCCGATGTCGGTGGTGCTGGCTCCGAAGCCGTACCCGTCGCCCGGTATCCCGAACAGCTGCGGGAGCAGGAGGCTCACCATCCCGGAACTGATGGTGATGATGAAGGTGAGCACGCACGCATTCCACATGGCAGGCTTCGCCAGCATTCGCAGATCGACCATCGGCGAGGCTGCCCGGCGCTCGACGGCGACCCATCCGGTCGCGAGGGCAGCCACGAGCACCGTGACGGCAACGACCGCAAGTGGCGGCATGCCGGAACCCGTCACCTTCACGAGCCCGAGCATGAACGTGAGCAACGTGGCGCTCAGTAGAACCACGCCGGGCCAGTCGATCCTGTGGTCCGATGGGACTGGCGGATCCTGCGGCATCAGCCGAGCCACGACCAACGTCGTCACGATGATCGCGATCGTCGGTATCCCGAACATCCAATGCCAGGACAGGTTTTCCGAGATCGGCCCGGGAATCACCGTTCCCACCATGCCGCCGCCCGTGAACAGCCCCATGACCAGCCCGATCGCCAGATGTGACTCTCGTGGCGAGAGGTGTTTGCGCACCAGGATGAACGAGAGGGGCAGCGCACCCACCATGGCGCCCTGAAATACCTGACCGAGCAACAACACCGGCAGGTTCGGCGCCAGGCCGGCCAACAGACCACCGGCCGAGACCACGGCCATCAGCCACATCAGCACCCGCTTCCCGCCGTAGCGGTCGCCGAGTTTGCCTGCGACGGGTGCGACGACCGCGCCGGTGACGAGGAAAGCGTTGCCGATCAATGCCCCTTCGCCAGAACTGACCCCCAGCTCACGTTGCAGCTGCGGGAGCGCAGGGTCCACCACTGTCTGCAGGGTGCCGAGGGCCAGTGCCAAGATGCCGAGGGCACCGATCGACAGTCTCCCGATGCGCACCGGGGAAACCACAGCTTCGGATGTCGCCACCTGTTGATCACTCCAGACACCGCCAGGGAAGGGGAATGCGCGAGATTCACGCGCCTCCCACACTTCCCTCCGGCGCCCCGCGGGGCATCGTCCCCCGCTGCCGTCTTCCCCTGGTGCATCCGGACCAGCCACTCACGTGTCCTGCTGCCCACGCACCAGACCGACTTGGGCCTCAGCGGGGCTCGGCCTGCCCCGCCTCCGCCCCCGCCCCGCCCGTCAGACCTCGCCGAAGGCCGCCTTGTGGTCCTCGACCCACTCCCGGTAGGTACGCGGCGGTCGGCCCAGCACCTGCCGTACGCCCTCCGTGACGACGGCGTTGCCGCCCATGCGTACGTACGCGCTGCCGGCCATGACGCCCTCCACGTACGCCGCGTCCATGCCCCACTCGGTCATCCGGGTGCGGGACTCCTCCGGGGTGAGGTCCTGGGTGTCGACGGGGCGGCCGAGGACCTCGGCGAGGACGGCCGCCTGGTCGGGGACGCTGAGCACCTCGGGGCCGGTCAGCGTGTAGGTGTGGCTTGCGTGCCGCGCGGAGAGCAGGGCCTCCACGGCGACCTCGGAGACGTCACGCGGGTCGATGACGCCCTGGAGACCGTCGCCGGTCATGTTCGGTACGGGCTCGCCCGCGCGGATGGCTTCGGCCCAGCTCAGGGTGTTCGAGGCGAAGGACGAGGGGCGTAGGACCGTCCACTCCAACTCGCTTTCCCTGACGGCCTGTTCGCCCGGGAGATGCCAGGAGCCGACCCTGCCGACGGCGGGGTCGCCGGTGCCGATCGCGGACAGCTTCACGATGCGGCGCACGCCCGCCGCGCGGGCCTGCCCGACCAGGGCCCGGTCGCGGTCCGCGTCGTCCGGACCCAGGACGCCGACCAGGAAGACGGCGGCGGCGCCGGACATCGCGGCGTCCACGGAAGCGGGGTCGAGGTAGTCCCCTCGTGCCACCTCCACCTCCACCTCCGCCCCCGTCCCGTCAGGCACCCGGGCCCGCGACGGATCGCGGGTCAGAGCGCGGACCTTCTCGCCACGCCGCGCGAGCTGTCGTACGACTTCACTGCCGATGGTGCCCGTGGCACCGGTTACCAGGATCATGGGCACCACCGTGCCCAGCGGGGAGACGGGGTCTCTAGGAAATTCCGGCACGGTTCGGGCGGCCGTGCGGCTGTCCGGCGCGTTTACGGTGGACGGGTGACGAACGTCCTTGCCGAGCGCACTCTTCCCACCCCTGACGCGTTGCGACCCTGGATCGCCGGGATCGGCATCGGGTCGGTCGACGGTGAGTCGCGTGAGCCGTTCACCCATGTGCCGGACACCGCAACGAAGTTGGTCGTCCGGGTGGAGTCGGACGGTCGCCGCACCACGCTCGTCGTCGGGCCTCGCACCCGGGCCTCTTACCACGCGAGCAAGCGGGTCGTGTCCTGTGTGCAGGTGCGGCTCGGGCCGGGTACGGCGCGGCCGTTGCTCGGTGTCGCGGCGGTCGATCTGGTGGGCCGGGTCGTACGGCTGGGGGACCTTCCTGACGCCTCTGCCCGGCGACTCGCGGACGAGTTGCGGTGGTTGGAGGCCGAGGACGCGGTGAGTCATCTGGCGGAGGTGCTGCCGGACCGGTTGTCCGCCGCCACGGATCGGTCGCGGCGTGAGCTGTTGCGGGCCGCCGTGGAGGCGCTCTCGACGGGCGCGGACCATGTCCCCTCGCAGGTGCAGGACTTGGCGCGGCGGCTCGCCGTCAGCGAGCGGCAGTTGCGCAATCTCTTCGCCGAGGGGGTCGGTGTCTCGCCCAAGCACTACGCCCGCATCGGGCGTGTGCGCCATGTGCTCACCCATGCCGCCACCACGTCCTGGGCCCAGCTCGCGGCTGCCACCGGCTACTACGACCAGTCCCACATGACCTCTGACTTCCGCACCCTGATGGGCGTCCCGCCCACGTCCTTCTTCACCGGCCGCCTCCCGAACGCCCAGCCTTGCCAGTCCCTCAGCCGGGCCTGAGGCCGGGGGCGGAACCCCTTGAACCCACCCACCCGCCGCCCGTTCACGGCAGGTTCTCCCCCTTGTGGCTCTACGGCCGCACTCCGGTCCCCCCGCAGCGGGTATCCCTCCCCACGGCACCCCCACCCCGCGAAACCGGAGACCCACCCATGCCGCTCGCCCGTCGCGCGTTCCTCACCGCGGTCGCCGGTTCAGTCGGTACCGTCGCCTGTTCACACACACCCGCACCCGCGGACGACACCCCGGCCAAGGAGGCTCCCGTGAACCAGGCGGCAACGGCGGCGGCGACCCGGGCGGCCCGGCGGCTCCTCCCCCGCCACTGGCGGCAGGTGCGGTTCGAGACGACGGGCGCGGCGGATACGTTCCGGGTGTCCGGCGACACCGGACGCATCACCATCGCAGGCGGCACCCCGGCCACCCAACTCACCGGCCTCCGCTGGTACTTGAAGCACGTCACGCACGCCAACATCAGCTGGGCAGGTGAACAGCTCAACCTCCCAAAGGAGTTGCCCGGCCCGGACGGCACGGTCACCCGGCAGGCCACCGTCCCGCACCGCTTCGCCCTCAACGACACGAACGACGGCTACACGGGCGCGTACAACGACTGGACGTACTGGGAGCGCGAGCTCGACGTCCTGGCGCTGCACGGCTACAACGAGGTGCTGGTGTACACGGGCGCGGACGCGCTCTACCACCGGCTGTTCCGGGCGTTCGGATACTCGGACGAGGAACTGCGGCAGTGGATCGCGGGGCCCGCCCACCAGCCGTGGTGGCTGATGCAGAATCTCGCCGCCTTCCCGGACCCGGTGTCACGGCAACTCCTCGACGCACGGGCCGCACTGGGGCGCCGTATCACCGACCGGGTACGGGAGTTGGGCATGACGCCCGTGTTCCCGGGCTACTTCGGCACGGTCCCCCCGGGCTTCGCCGACCGGAACGAAGGCGCGCGCACCGTCCCGCAGGGCACCTGGATGGGACTCCCGCGCCCCGACTGGCTGGACCCGCGCACCGAGCACTTCGCACGCGTCGCGGCCGCTTTCTACCGCTTCCAGGACGAGCTGTTCGGCGGCCCTTCGACGCTCTACAAGATGGACCTGCTCCACGAGGGCGGCGACCCCGGCGACGTCCCGGTCGCCGAGGCGGCGAAGGGCGTCGAGAAGGCGCTGCTCACCGCGCACCCGGACGCGATCTGGGTCATCCTCGGCTGGCAGCGCAATCCGCCGAGGGCGATCGTCGACGCCGTCGACAAGTCCCACATGCTCGTCGTCGACGGCCTCTCCGACCGCTTCCCCAAGGTCACCGACCGCGAGGCCGACTGGGGCGACACCCCGTACGCCTTCGGCTCCATCTGGAACTTCGGCGGCCACACGACCCTGGGCGCCAACACACCCGACTGGGCAGCGCTGTTCAACCAGTGGCGCACCAAGCAGGGCAGCACCCTGCGCGGAGTCGCCCTGCTCCCCGAGGCGGCCGACAACAACCCCGCCGCCTTCGACCTCTTCTCCGAACTGGCTTGGGAAGAGGGTGAGTTGGACCTCTTTCAGTGGTTCAAGGACTGGGCGCACTCCCGCTACGGCGCCCGCGATCCGCATGCCGAGGCCGCCTGGGACATCCTGCGCCGCACCGCGTACGGCACGACGCGCGCCGACTCGTGGAGCGAGGGCGCGGACGGACTGTTCGGCGCGCGTCCCTCGCTCACGGTGAAGACGGCCGCCAAGTGGTCACCCAAGCAACTCCGTTACAGCGCAGAAGAGTTCGAGCCCGCGCTCGGCGAACTCCTGGAGGTGCGTACGAGCCTCCGGAACTCCTCCGCGTACCGTCGCGACCTCCTCGACGTGGCCCGCCAGGCCGTCTCGAACCGCAGCCGCGTCCTACTCCCCCGCATCAAGAAGGCGTACGACGCGGGGGACGCCGCCGACTTCGGCCGGCTGACCGGCGACTGGCTCGCCCTGATGGACGTACTGGAGACCCTGCTCGCCACCGACTCACAGCATCTGCTGGGGCGTTGGGTGGCGGATGCGCGGGCCTGGGGCGCGGACGAGGCGGAGCGGGACCGGCTGGCGTACGACAATCTGTCGCTGCTGACCGTGTGGGGCACCCGGCAGGGCGCGGACGCGGGACTGCGCGACTACGCCAACCGCGAGTGGGCGGGCCTGGTCGGCGGGCTCTACCGGCTCCGCTGGTCGACGTACTTCGACGAACTGCGGGCGGCGATGGAGGAAGGGCGAAAGCCAGGCGCCATCGACTGGTTCGCGATGGAGGACCGCTGGACGCGCCGGCCCGGGAAGCTCGCGACCCGGCCCACCGGTGACACGTACGAAGCCGCCGTGCGCGTACGAAAGCTGCTGACCGCGACCCGGTAACCGGTCCACCTGTCCAGCGGTCGACCTGTTCAGCGGTCCGCCGGTCCGCCGGTCCGCCGGTCCAGCAAGCCCCAACAGCCGCTGTTCTCACCTCACCCCTCCTTGGCGGGTATACGTCGCTCCCATTCTCTGGTAGGAAACTTTCCTAACAGTACGGAACGACGACTCCCACCCCACTGGAGGTCCCGTGCACACCCCCCACATACGCTCCTCGCGTCGAACACTTCTCGCCGCGATCGGAGCTTCACTGGTGGCAGGTCCCGTCATCGCCACCCGGTCCGCGAGCGCCGCGCCCGCCGGCCTCGACGACCCGGCGAAGAAGGAGATCGCCATGAAGCTGGTCTCCAGCGCGGAGAACTCCTCGCTGGACTGGAAGGCGCAGTACAAGTACATCGAGGACATCCGCGACGGCCGCGGCTACACCGCCGGGATCATCGGATTCTGCTCCGGCACGGGCGACATGCTCGACCTCGTCGAGCTGTACACGCGGCGCAGGCCCGGCAACGCACTGGCCGAGTACCTGCCCGCGCTGCGTCGCGTCGACGGCACCGACTCGCACGAAGGGCTCGATCCCGGCTATCCGGACGCCTGGCGCCGGGCGGCCCAGGACCAGGTCTTCCGACAGGCCCAGAACGACGAGCGGGACCGTGTCTACTTCGAACCCGCGGTACGGCGGGGCAAGGCCGACGGCATCGGCGTGCTCGGCCAGTTCGCGTACTACGACGCCATCGTCATGCACGGCGACGGCGGCGACCGCACGAGCTTCGGCAGCATCCGCGGGCGGGCCCTCGGCCGGGCCAGGCCCCCGGCGCACGGCGGCGACGAGGTCACGTATCTGCACGCCTTCCTCGACGCCCGGGTGTGGGCGATGAAGCAGGAGGAGGCCCACGAGGACACCAGCCGCGTGGACACCGCCCAGCGTGTCTTCCTCAACAACCGCAACCTGAACCTGAACCCGCCCCTGGACTGGAAGGTGTACGGGGACAGCTACCACATCGGCTGACGGAACTGCCAAGGGCGCGGCACACACCAAGTGCCGCGCCCTGCCCGTACGGGAGGCTCAGTGGGCCGAAGCCGCCTTGCGAGCCGCAGCCGGCTCCATCGGTGCCGTCACCTCGTCGTCGGCCTCGCGGGCCCCGCCCAGGTGATTGAAGACGAGGTTCAGGACGACGGCCGCCACGCACCCCGTCGAGATCCCCGAGTCCAGGATGATCTTCGCGGTCTCCGGGAACGCGTGGTAGAACTCCGGCGCCGTGATCGGGATGATGCCCACGGCCAGCGAGACCGCCACGATCAGGACGTTGTTGTCCTTCTCCAGGCCCGCCTTGACCAGGGTCTGGATGCCGCTCGCGGCGACCGAGCCGAACAGCACCACGCCCGCGCCGCCGAGCACGGGGCGGGGCACCACGGCGATCAGTGACGCCGCCATCGGGCACAGACCCATCAGGACCAGGAAGCCGCCGCCCGTGGCGACGACGTACCGGCTGCGGATCTTCGTCATGGCCACCAGGCCGATGTTCTGGGCGAAGGCGCTGCACATGAAGCCGTTGAAGAGCGGGCTGACGGCCGAGCCGAGGGTGTCGGCGCGCAGGCCCGCCGCGATGGTCTTCTCGTCGGCCGGGCGCTCGACGATCTCGCCCAACGCCAGCATGTCCGCGGTCGATTCGGTCATCGAGACCACCATCACCACGCACAGGGACAGGATCGCGGCGAGCTGGAACTGCGGCGCGCCGAAGTGGAACGGGGTGGGGAAACCGATGACGGCCGCATCGGCGACCGGGCCGAAGTCGGTGGCGCCGAAGGGGATGGCGACGAGCGTGCCGGCGACCAGGCCGAGCAGGACGGCGATCTGTTTGACGAAGCCGCGGGTGAAGCGGCGCAGGAGCAGGACGATGACGAGGGTCGCGCCCGCCAGGCCCAGGTTGGTCGTCGAACCGTAGTCGTCCGCCGTGGGGTTGGGGCCCTGTGCCCAGCCGAAGGCGACCGGCATCAGTGATATGCCGATGAGTGTGATGACGGTGCCGGTGACGACGGGCGGGAAGAAGCGGACCGCCTTGCTGAAGAACGGGGCGGCGAAGAAGCCGAGTACGCCCGCGACGATGACCGCGCCGAAGATGACGGGCAGCGCGTCGCTCTTGTCGTCGGTGGAGTTGACGACCGCGATCATCGGGGCGACACCGGCGAAGGTGACACCGTTGACGAACGGCAGCCGCGCGCCGATCTTCCAGAAACCGAGGGTCTGCAGGAAGGTGGCGAGGCCCGCGGTGAACAGGCAGGCGCCGGTGAGGAAGGTCAGTTCGGTCGCGGAGAGTCCCACGGCCGCGCCGACGATCAGAGGCGGGGCGACCACACCCGCGTACATGGCGGCCACGTGCTGCAGACCGCTGGTCGCCATCTTCAGGGCGGGGAGTCTCTCGTCAACTGGGTGCTTCTGAGCGCCAGTCGGACTGGCGTCCGTCTGGCTGGGCGTGGGCTGGGCGGCCACTGCGGCTCCTCCGGTCGGTTGCACGTCGGCGTTGACGTGGGTGTCAGGGAGGTGGGGCGCGGTCGTGCGGGACCGGGACGATGCCCGTCACAGGGGACGTGGCGGGAGACCGTTCCGGGGCGCGCGCACATCCATGCGCGCGCCCCGGAGACGGTCGCCGTGGACCCCGCTCGGGTCCATGGCCACCGGCCGAGGGCCGTCCCCCTCAGCCGGAGATCTTTACAGGTCAGGCCTGCGCGGCGATGCGCGCGAGGCGCTGGGCCTCGTCCCGCGTGGAGCGGGCGATGGCGTCCTCGTCGACGTGCAGCAGGCGGCCGTTCTCGACGATCTGCTCGCCGCCCACGAACGAGGCGGTGACCGGCGCCGCGGCGCCGAAGACGAGGGCGGTGACCGGATCGGCGATCGACGCGTGGGCCAGGGTGTCCAGCTTCCACAGCACCAGGTCGGCGAGCTTGCCCGGTTCGAGGGAGCCGATCTCGCCTGCGCGGCCCAGGACTTGGGCACCGCCGTACGTACCGAGCCGCAGCGCCTGACGGGCATTCAGGGCGGCCTCGCGGTGGGCGCCGAGGCGGTTGATGAGCAGGGCGTTGCGCAGTTCGGTGTGCAGTTCGCCGGACTCGTTCGACGCCGTGCCGTCGACACCGAGGCCGACCGGGACGCCGGCCGCCAGCATGTCGGGGACGCGCGCGATCCCGGCCGCCAGACGGGCGTTGGACGAAGGACAGTGGGCCACCCCCGTCTTCGTACGGGCGAAGGCGGCGATGTCGGAGTCGTTCATGTGGACGCAGTGCGCCATCCACACGTCCTCGCCGAGCCAGCCCGTCGACTCGAAGTAGTCGGTCGGGCCCATCCCGAACAGTTCCTTGCAGAACTGCTCCTCCTCGACCGTCTCCGACCCGTGCGTGTGGAGGCGGACGCCCTTCCGCCGTGCCAACTCCGCGCCCTGCTTGAGCAGTTCGGTCGACACGGAGAACGGCGAGCAGGGGGCCACGGCCACCTGTGTCATGGCGCCGAAGGACGCGTCGTGGTGCTCGTCGACGGTCGCCTCGGTGGCGGCCAGTGCTCCTTCGAGGGTCTCGACCGCGAAGTCCGGCGGCAGCCCGCCGTCCTTCTCGCTGCGGTCCATGGAACCGCGGGCGAGGGTGAAGCGGACGCCCATCTCGCGCGCGGCCCGGATGATCGAGCCCGACAGGTCGCCGGAGCCCTGCGGGAAGACGTAGTGGTGGTCCATCGCGGTGGTGACTCCGCCGCGGGCCATCATGCCGAGGGAGCCCTGGGCGGCCGCGTACGTCATCCGCTCGTCGATGCGCGCCCACGTCGGGTAGAGGGCGACGAGCCAGTTGAAGAGGTTGTGGTCCGTGGCGAGGCCGCGGGTGATCCACTGGTAGAAGTGGTGGTGGGTGTTGACCAGCCCCGGGGTCACGAGGTGGCCGGTCGCGTCGATACGGCGTACGACGTTCTCCAGGCCCTCCGGGGCCCTGCCCGCTCCGAGTGACTCGATGCGGTTGTCCGCCAGGACCAGGTGACCCGACGTGTACTCCGTGTCGCCCGCGTCCACCGTCGCGATCGCGCAGTTCTCGATGACGATGCGCCGGGCTGCCGATGCTGCCATGGTTCGTCCTTTGCGTTCTTCGGATCGGGCACGGCAGGACCCTGGGAGGTTTGAGTGCCGCGGCCCGCCCGGGCGGGCCGCGGGTGCCGAGAGAGGTGAGGGTCAGAGGTTGGTGAGGTCCACCGGTATGTGCGCCTCGCACCCGTCCCTGAGGATCGTGGCCTCGATCAGGCCGTACGGGCGGTCGGCGGCGAAGTACACCTCATTCTCGTTCTTGAGGCCGAACGGCTCCAGGTCGACGAGGAAGTGGTGCTTGTTCGGCAGCGAGAAGCGGACCTCGTCTATCTCGCTGCGGTTGTTGATGATCCGCGAGCCCATTTGGTACAGGGTCTGCTGGAGCGACAGCGAGTACGTCTCCGCGAAGGCCTGGAGCATGTGCTTCTTCACCTGCTCGTAGGACTTCTCCCAGTTGGGCATCTTCTGCTCGTCGTCGGTCCAGTTGAACCGCCAGCGGCCGGAGACCTGGGTGGCCAGGATGCGGTCGTACGCCTCGGGGAGCGTCGTGTACTTGTCCTTGACGTAGCCCCAGAACTCGGAGTTCGTCGAGTTCATCACGACGAGGTCCTTGAGGCCGGAAATGACCTCCCACCGCTCACCGTCGTAGGTGATCTGGGTGACCCGGGTCTCCTGGCCCTGCCGCACGAAGGAGTGCTTGACCTCGTCGGCGCCGATGAACTTGGAGTTCGCGTCGGAGGCCTCGATCCGCTCCCAGGCGTACTCCTCGATGCGGATGCGCGCCGTCTCGATCGGCTCCTGACTCGTCACGAAGTGCCGGGCGAGGTGGATGCCGAACTGCTCGGCGGACTCGATGCCGTGCTCCTTGGCGAAGGCGTACACCGTGTTCTTGGTGGTGTCCGTCGGCAGAACGTTCGCGTTCGAGCCGGAGTAGTGGACCTCGTCCATGTCGCCGCTCAGCGACACGGAGACGTTCAGGTCCTTGATGTGGTGGGTGGCGCCGTCCCGCGTGATCTTTACGACTCGGTTCTCGGCCTTGCCGTACTGGTTCTGTCCCAGAATCGTGGGCATGTCTGCTAGCTCCCTCGGTATACGGAGTAGCCGAACGGGTTGAGCAGCAGCGGTACGTGATAGTGCTCCCCGGGGCTGACGGCGAAGGTGATCGCCACCTCGGGGAAAAACGCGCCGCTGTCCCGATTCGCGGGGGCGTCCTGCTGCGCATCGGCTTGCTTCTTCTCGAAATACGGTTCGACGGCGAAGTCGAGCCGTACGTGTGTGGTTCCCTCCGGCAGGGCCGGAAGATCCTTGCACCGCCCGTCCGCGTCGGTCGCGGAGCCGCCGAGCGCCCGCCAGTCCGCTTCGCGGCCGGCGCGGGCGGCGAGGTGGACGGCGACACCGTCGGCGGGGCGGCCGACGCTGGTGTCCAGGATGTGCGTGGACACGGAAGCGGTGGTGCTGGTGCTCATTCTGGTGCGTCCTCTTCGACAAGTCGGGCGAGCCGGATGCGGTTGATCTTGCCCAGTTCGATGCGCACGATCTCGCGCTCCTGCTCGGGCGCGTTGCCGATCCGCTCCTTGACCGCGTCGCGCATCTGCTCGCCGGTGCGGCCGGTCGCGCAGATCAGAAAGACATGGCCGAACTTCTCCTGGTACGCCAGGTTCAGTTCGAGCATCTCCTCCTTGAGCTGCTCGGAGGCGCCGGCCATACCGCGCTGCTCGCGCGAGGAGGTCGGGTCCCCGGGCTTCGGGCGCCCGATCGGCGGGTGCCCTGCCATCGCCTCCGCCAGGTCCGCGGTGGTCAGATCGGCCATGGCGGCGTCGCTCTCGGCGAAGAGGTGGTCGGCGGTGGCGTACGGACGCCGGGCGAGCAGCCTGTGCGCCCATGTCGCCGAGGCACACACGTCATGGAGGGCGGCATAGGCCGCGTGCTCCTCCAGGGCGTTGAACCGGGCGAGGCCGCCAGGTGTCGTACTCGAAGTCACGGGAAGCCTCCGTGGCCTTGTGCTGGACGGGCTGCGGCCAGCTAACGCCCTTCGAAACACCACGTCAACACTTTGTTGAAAAATCGGGGTAACGAATCCGGGGAACGGAAACCGCCGCCCGGATGCCGGACGGCGGTGGGTGGCGGCGGTGCGGGTCAGTCGCCCTTCGCCGCGTTTTCCCTGGTCAGGGGCTTTTGCAGGCCTTCAGGAGTCCTTCTCGCGGTTCAGGTAGTTGTAGACGGTGAACCGGCTCACGCCGAGAGCGCTCGCCACGGTCTCCACGCCGTGCCGCACGGAGAAGGCTCCGCGGGCCTCGAGTATCCGTACGACCTCCTGCTTGGCCTTGCGGTCCAGCTCGGCCAGGGGCTTGCCGCGCTTGCGCTCCAGGGCGGCCAGGATGTGGTCCAGCGAGTCGGCGAGCTGGGGCAGGCGTACGGCGACGACGTCGGCGCCCTCCCAGGAGAGCACGACGTCATCGGGGCCGGCCGCGTCGGGCGGGAGCATCTCGCCGCCCATGGCGTCGACCAGGGGCTTGACGGCCGTGACGAAGGGGTCGTCCCCGGTACCGGTCACCGATCCCCCTCCCCGATCACGTTGACCTGCAGCGAGACCCGGGTGGCGCCCGCTTCCAGGGCCTTGCGCAGCAGCGCGTCGACGGCGGTGAGCACCGAGTCCGCGCCGCCTTCGGCGGTGTTGCCGAACGGGCCGACGTCCACGGCGTCCAGCTCGGCCGCCTCGATGACCTCGCGGGCCACCAGCGCGTGCGGCGGTGCCTCTTCGAGATCGAAGGGCTCGGTCGTGAACTCAACTCTCAATCGCACTGTGCCCCCAAAATACCGTCCTGACCTGCACTTACAGTTTCACGGCGACGGAGCCGGTCCGTCCGCCACAGGGTGACCCTAGCCAACACGAGGCGCTCCACCGTGCGCGAGGCCACAACGAGGACCTGCGTGGTGCAGGACGAAATCACCGCGCCGGGCGACGGACCGGCGGCCCCGCCGCGTAGAGCAGGCGACGGAGTCCGTACAGGGAGGGGACGGCAACATGGCGGGGCACAGACTCAGAGGCGCCAAGGGTACGGCGATCGCTGCGGCGGCCATGGCGGCGCTGACCGCGTCACAGGCACCGGGGGCGGTATCGGCACGGGCGGCCGCGCCCGCGGAGAAGGCACCCGTCACGCACGGGCCGAGCGTGTCGGGCGACACTCCGTACCGCACCCGGCTCCCGCCGCTGCGGACCCGGGAACGCGAGAGCGAGGCGCCGGTGGTGGCCGGCGCCCTGCCCGCGAGCGTCTTCGCCGCGTACCGGGAGGCGGAGTCCGAGCTCGCGCGCAGCGCCCCCGGCTGCCATCTGCGCTGGCAACTGCTCGCCGCCATCGGCCAGGTGGAGTCCGGGCAGGCGCGCGGCGGGCGGGTGTCCGCGGACGGTACGACCCCGGCGCCGATCCTCGGGCCGCGGCTGGACGGCAACGGCTTCGCCGTCATCCGGGACAGCGACGGCGGAGCGTACGACGGGGACTCGGTGTACGACCGCGCGGTCGGCCCGATGCAGTTCATCCCGTCGACCTGGGCGACCTGGGGCGCTGACGGGAACGGCGACGGGCGTGCCGACCCGAACAACGTCTTCGACGCGGCGCTCGCCGCCGGGCGTTATCTGTGCGCGGGGAGGGACCTCTCCGATCCCGGCGACCTGGATCGGGCGATCCTCGGCTACAACCGCTCGCGGGCCTATCTCCGGACGGTCAGGGCGTGGTTCGCGTACTTCCTGGAAGGGCACCGGGTGGTGCCGGACCACTCGGCGGAGTCCGCCCCGCCGCGCCCGAAGCGGTCGGAGCCTTCCCGGTCCGGGGCCACGCCCGAGCCCGCACCGACGTCACCGGGCCGCCCGGGCCGCCCGGGCCACGGTGGATCCCGCTCGTCCAGCCCCTCCCCCGCCCCCAGTGCCTCGCGTCCGGCGGGCGGGGCCGAGGAGTCGGAGGAGCCCGTGATCCCGCTGCCCGGCCCGGACGTCGACCTGCCCGGCGACGCGGTGCTGCCCGGCACCGGTCCGCTGACCGGCGGCAACGATGAGAACTCGATGAGCCCCAGCCCCTCCACAACCGCGACTACCGGGCGGTAATGTCGCCCCCCGCCGGGCGGCAGAGGCCCGGCGAGAGCGCGAAGGGGCCCACATGGCGACCGACATGCCTGCGGAGATACAGGCCGCCCACGACCGTTGGCAGCGCATGTGGGGCCACCGCGAGCAACTGCTCAAGGTGGCCCGCCGCCGGTCGATGAGCCCGGAGGACGCCGAGGACGCCGTGCACGAGGCGATGCTGCGCGCCGCGGAACGCCCGGATCTCGACGACGAGCGGCTCGGCGCCTGGCTGACGACGGTCACGATGCGGCTGTGCGTCGACCGGTACCGGCAGGTCAACCGCGAGGCCGAGGTGCGCAGCAGCCCGACGCTGATCGCGCCAGGACCGGTGCCGGTGGAGGAGGCGGTGTGCGACCGGGCCGAGGCGAAGTGGCTGGCCGTACGCAGCGGGGAGCTGCCGGCCCGCCAGGCGGAGGCGCTCCGGCTGAAGTCCGAGGACCTGGACGTCGGTCAGGTCGCCGTGCGGATGGGGCTGAGCTACCGGACGGTCGAGTCGCTGCTGGCCCGGGCCCGCAGGACGCTGCGCAATTCGCTGGCCGGGACGCTGGGGCTCGCCCTGTTCCTGGTCGGGCGGGGCCGGCCGCGTACAGGCGGCAACGCGCAGGCCGTGGTGGTGGCCTCGACGGCGGCGACCCTGGCAGTGGCGGGACTCGTCCTGCCGTACGCGCACGACTGGGGCGGACAGGGTGCGGCTCCCCGCCCCTCCGTGTCGCAGGTCCCGGAGGCTCTCGGGCCCGACGGCGGCGACCGGGCGGGGTCCCGGGAGGCACGCGAGCCCTCGGCCATGTCGGCGCCTGACGGCCGGGAGGCGACGCAGTCGGCCGGCGGTCTGCCGCTCGTGCCGCTGTCCCTGCCCTCCCTGCCGGAAGCCCCGCTGTCTCCGCTGCCGACGCTGGCGGCCCCGCAGGTGCCTCAGGTACCGCAGGTGCCGGACGTCCCTGAGGTCCCGGAGCTGCCGGACTCCCCGGAGCTGCCGGCCACCCCGCGCGTGCCGGTCAAGTCCGCCGTCCCGACGGGGCCGGACGCTCCCGACGTGTCGTCCGCCCCGGTCGGCGTACCCACCCTGAGCGCACTCCCGTAAGACGCCGGTACCCGTCCGAAAAAAATCCTCCTCCGCCGCGACGGACGCCCCGCCCCTCCCCGTAGAGCAGATGTCGGAGCTGTTCCGCGGCTGAAGGGTGAACCGGATGGGTGTCGAGATCTGCGTGGAAGGGCTGACCAAGTCCTTCGGCCACCAGGTCATCTGGCAGGACGTGTCGCTGACGCTGCCCGCCGGGGAGGTCTCGGTCATGCTCGGCCCCTCGGGCACGGGCAAGTCGGTGTTCCTCAAGACGCTCGTCGGGCTGCTGAAGCCGGACCGGGGCTCGGTCCGGATCGCGGGCCGGGACATCACCAAGCTCCGTGAGCACGATCTGTACGAGGTGCGGAAGCTGTTCGGTGTGCTGTTCCAGGACGGCGCGCTGTTCGGCTCGATGAGTCTGTACGACAACATCGCCTTCCCGCTGCGTGAGCACACCCGCAAGTCCGAGAGCGAGATCCGGCGGATCGTGCTCGAGAAGATGGACATGGTCGGGCTGATCGGCTCCGAGGAGAAACTGCCCGGCGAGATATCCGGCGGGATGCGCAAACGGGCGGGCCTGGCCCGGGCACTGGTGCTCGATCCGGAGATCATCCTCTTCGACGAGCCGGACTCGGGCCTCGACCCGGTGCGCGTCGCCTACCTCAACCAGCTCATCGTCGACCTCAACGCCCAGATCGACGCGACCTTCCTGATCGTCACGCACGACATCGCCTCGGCCCGGCAGGTGCCGGACAACATCGGGCTCCTCTTCCGGCGGGAGCTGGTCATGTTCGGCCCCCGCGAGAAGCTGCTGACCAGCGACGAACCCGTCGTACGGCAGTTCCTCAACGGCCGGATGCAGGGGCCGATCGGCATGGCGGAGGAGAAGGACGCCGCCCAGGTGGAGCAGGAGCTGGCGCGGCTCGGCGACGGCGCGGACCCGAAGACACCCGGCAGTCAGGATCTGACTCCCCGCCTGCTGCCGGGCCCAGGCATCATCCGCCCGCCCCGCTGGGAGGCGATCGCCCGGCGCGAGGCCGAGCTGCACCGCAAGGAGGTGGCCGACGCATGAGCCTGTCGCCGACCGGAGCGCTGAGGCATACGGGCAGCCTCTTCGCGATGGCCCTGGACGTCCTGCGGACCATGCCCCGACGGCCCTTCCAGGCAAGGGAGTTCATCCAGCAGGCCTGGTTCATCGCGAGCGTCACGATCCTGCCGACAGCCCTCGTCTCGATCCCCTTCGGGGCGGTCATCGCGCTGCAGATCGGGAGCCTGACACGGCAGTTGGGCGCCCAGTCCTTCTCGGGCGCCGCCTCGGTGCTCGCCGTGCTGCGCGAGGCCTCGCCGATCGTCACCGCGCTGCTGATCGCGGGCGCGGGCGGCACGGCGATCTGTGCGGACCTCGGAGCCCGCAAGATCCGCGAGGAGATCGACGCGATGCAGGTGCTCGGCATCGACCCGATCCACCGCCTCGTGGTGCCCCGGGTGCTGGCGTCGATGGTGGTCGCGGTGCTGCTCAACGGCCTGGTGTCGGTGGTCGGCGTCGCGGGCGGCTACTTCTTCAACGTCATCCTCCAAAACGGCACGCCCGGCGCGTACTTGGCGTCCTTCACCACCCTCGCGCAGCTCTCCGACCTGTGGGCGGCCGAGCTGAAGGCGCTGGTGTTCGGCGCGATCGCCGCGATTGTCGCCTCGTACAAGGGACTCACGGCGAAGGGCGGGCCGAAGGGCGTGGGCGACGCGGTGAACCAGTCGGTGGTGATCACCTTCATGTTGCTGTTCCTGACGAACTTCGTGATGACCGCGGTGTACTTCCAAGTCGTTCCGCAGAGGGGCTAGTCGATGCGACCTCTCGACCGCCCGCTTCGTTCACTCGAAGAGCTGGGCACCCAACTCGCCTTCTACGGACGCTCGTTGGCCTGGACCGGCCGTACCCTGCGCCGCTACAAGAAGGAGATCCTGCGGCTCCTCGCCGAGGTGAGCTTCGGCCGGGGCGCCCTCGCCGTCGTCGGCGGCACGGTCGGCGTCATCGCCTTCCTGTCGTTCTTCACCGGCACGGAGGTGGGACTTCAGGGGTACGCGGCCCTCAACCAGCTCGGCACGTCCAACTTCGTGGCGTTTCTGTCGGCGTACTTCAACACCCGGGAGATCGCCCCGCTGGTGGCGGGGCTCGCGCTGTCCGCGACGGTGGGGGCGGGGTTCACCGCCCAGCTGGGCGCGATGCGGATCAGCGAGGAGACCGACGCGCTGGAGGTGATGGGCGTCCCCTCGCTGCCGTTCCTGGTGACGACCCGGATGATCGCCGGTTTCGTCGCCGTGATCCCGCTGTACGTGATCGGGCTGCTGTCCTCGTACTTCGCCGCCCGGACCATCACCACCGGCTACTACGGGCAGTCGGCGGGCACCTACGACCACTACTTCCAGCAGTATCTGCCGCCGGTCGACGTGCTGTGGTCCTTCGGCAAGGTGATCGTCTTCGCCGTCGTGATCATCCTGGTGCACTGCTACTACGGCTATCACGCGAGCGGCGGACCGGCGGGCGTCGGGGTCGCGGTGGGCCGCGCCGTGCGGACCTCGATCGTCGCGATCAACGTCCTGGACTTCTTCCTCAGCCTGGCGATCTGGGGCGCCAGCACGACCGTACGGATCGCGGGGTGAGCGCCGTGGGAGTACTGCGACTGCGGCTTTACGGGGTCGTGTTCATCGCCGTGCTTGCGCTGCTGTTGTCGCTCGCCGTGGCCGTGTACCAGCAGGCGTTCACCTCCGTCGTACGCGTCACCCTGGAGGCCGACAGCCTCGGCAACCAGCTCGATCCACGCGCCGACGTCAAGCTGCGCGGGCTGCTGGTCGGGGAGGTGCGCTCGGTGCGGGCCGACGGCGAGAAGGCCACGCTCGACATCGCCCTCAAGCCGGAGCACGTCGCGCACATCCCCGCCGACGTGCACGCACGGCTGCTGCCCAAGACGCTGTTCGGCGAGAAGTACGTCGACCTGGTGGCGCCCGGCGGCTCCGTCGGCAGACACATCCGCGCCGGGGACGTCATCACCCAGGACCGCACCAGGGTCGGCATCGAGCTGCAGCAGCTGATGAACGATCTGCTGCCGCTGCTGCGCACGGTGAAGCCCGGCGAACTCAACGCCACGCTCTCGGCGTTCGCCACCGCGCTCGACGGCCGCGGTGACCGGATCGGTGACAACCTCACCCGCGTCGAGGACTACCTGCGCCGGCTCAACCCGCACATGCCGTCCCTCCAGGAGGACATCGCACGGTTCGCCGATGTCGCCGAGGTGTACGGCGACGCGGCACCCGACCTGATGAAGATCCTGCGCAACACGGTCACCACCAGCCGCACCCTCGTCGAGGAGCAGGACCGGCTGGCCGCCGCGCTCACCACGACCGCCACCGTCGCGGGCACCGCGGAGGACTTCCTGGACGAGAACGGAGACCGGCTGATCACCCTCGGCCGGGTCTCCCGCCCCACGCTGGACCTCTTCGCCCGCTACTCCCCCGAGTACCCATGCCTCCTCGAGGGCCTGGTCAGACAGGAGGAGGCGTCGGAAGAGGCGTTCAGGGGCGGCGAGATGCGCATCACCCTCGAGGTCGTCCGCCAGCGGCCCGCGTACGAACCCGGTGAGGAGCCCCGCTATGGCGAGCGGTCCGGGCCCGACTGCCGTGGGCTCCCGAACCCCCGGGTGCCCGCACCCGACACCAAACTCAACGACGGTACGGCGAAAGGGAGTTCGGGTGGCGAAGCCGGTGTGTCGGCGACCAGGGCCGAGCAGCGCGCGGTCGGTTCGCTGGTGGCGCCCGTCCTGGGCGTACCCGCCGACGAGGTGCCACCGGTCGCGACTCTGCTGTTCGGCCCGATGGCCCGTGGGACGGCGGTGAGTGTCGCATGAAGAGAACAACTGCGCGGCAGACCGCCGCTCCGCTGGTCAAGTTCAGCCTCTTCGCGGTGGTGACGGTCCTGGCGACGGCGCTGCTCGCCGCCACCATCGTCAACATCTCCCTCACCCCCGAGCACACGTACCGCGCGGTGTTCAGCGACGTCACGGGCCTGGAGGAGGGCGACGACATCCGGGTGGCCGGGGTGCGGGTCGGCGAGGTCGAGGGCATCCGGATCAAGGACCGGACGCTGGCAGAGGTGACCTTCACCGTCGGTGAGAACCGCCCCCTGCTCATCAGCACCCATGCCGTCGTCCGCTACCGGAACCTGGTGGGGCAGCGGTACATCGCGCTCACCGAGGGCGCGGGCGACGGCACCCGGCTGCGGCCCGGCGGCACGATTCCGCTGTCGCGGACCCAGCCCGCGCTGGACCTCAACGCGCTGCTTAACGGCTTCAAGCCGCTGTTCGCCGCGCTCAGCCCGAACGACGTCAACCAGCTCGCCACCGAGATCATCAAGACACTGCAGGGCGAGGGCGGAACCGTCAACAGCCTGCTCGCGCACACGGCTTCGCTCACCACGACGCTCGCCGGCCGCGACAAGCTGATCGGTTCCGTGATCGACAACCTCAACACCGTGCTGGAGACGCTAGACAAGCGCGGTGCCCGGTTCTCCGGGCTGCTCAAGCAACTGCGGCGGGTGATCTCCGGTCTGTCCGCCGACCGCAAGCCCATCGGGAACTCGCTGGTGAGCATCGGCGACCTGACGAAGGCCACCTCGGGGCTGCTCGAGGATGCCCGCCCGCCGCTGAAGGACGACATCGCCGAGCTGACCGATCTCACCGGCACGCTCAACAAGAACGAGAAGACCGTGGAGGGTGTGCTGAAGCGGCTGCCGAACAAGCTGAACGAGCTGACGGGGACGGCCTCCTACGGCTCGTGGTTCAACTTCTATCTCTGCGACTTCGACGGCCGCGTCGTGCTGCCGAAGACGGAGCAGGTGCTCACTCCCGAGCTGCATGTGGCGAGGGCGAGGTGCGGCGGATGACGAAGCGCTTCCCCTCCCGCAAGGCCCGCCCGGAACCGCTCGTGAAGGTACGCGTCGATCCGCCGAAGCTGCTGAGGTTCCTGCGGCCGAGGCTGCCGAGACTGCCGAGGATCTGGCCGCCGAGACTGCCCCGGATACGGCTCCTGCCTCGCCCGGTCCCCTTCCGGGACCGGAACCCCGTCGTCATCGGCGCCGTCGGTCTCACCACGTTCGCGCTGCTGGCCGTGGCCGCGTTCAACGCCGACAGCCTCCCGCTGATCGGCGACGGCGAGACGTACAGCGCGGCCTTCTCGGAGGCGGGCGGGCTCAAGCCGGGCGACGAGGTGCGGATCGCCGGCGTCAAGGTCGGCAAGGTCAAGGAAGTCGACCTGGACGGCGACCACGTCAAGGTCACCTTCAAGGTCAAGGGCGACCCGGAGTTCGGCACCGCGACCGGCGCGGCCATCCGCGTCAAGACGATCCTCGGTGCGAAGTACCTCGCGCTGCGGCCGAAGGGGCCCGGGCAGCTGAGGCCCGGCAGCGAGATCCCGCTGAGCCGCACGGTTCCGGCGTACGACGTCGTGCAGGCGTTCAGCGATCTGACCACCACGACGGAGGAGGTCGACACGGAACGGCTGGCGACGGCGCTGGACACGATCTCCACCACCTTCCAGGACTCGCCCGCCGAGGTACGGGCGTCCATCAAGGGCCTGTCGAAGATCTCCCGGACGGTGGCCTCGCGCGACAAGGCGCTGCGCGGGCTCCTCGACCACGCCAACGGGGTCACGGGAGTGCTCGCCGAGCGTTCCGACGACTTCTCCGCCCTGGTCAAGGACGGCGACAAGCTCTTCAAGGAGATCAACAAGCGGCGCACGGCGATCCACAACCTGCTCAAGAGCTCGGCCGCGCTCGGCATCCAGCTCTCCGGCCTGGTCGAGGACAACCGCAAGGAGATCGGACCCGCCCTCAAGGGTCTCAAGCGTGTGGTGGAGATGCTCGAACGCAATCAGTCCAGTCTCGACCGGAGCGTCAAGCTGCTCGCTCCCTATGTACGGGTCTTCACCAACACGCTCGGCAACGGCCGTTGGTTCGACAGCTACATCCAGAACCTGGTGGCCGCTCCTGTGGTGCCCCGGACGGAGGGCTCGCGATGAAGACACCCCTGATACACGGCAGTTCACCTCTCGCACGCCGCGTGGCCCTCCTCACCGCCCTCGCCGTCGTCGCCGCGCTCGCCGTCGTGTGGTGGCCTCGCTCGGAGACCGTGCGCGTCACGGCGTACTTCCCGCGCACGGTCGGCATCTACCCGGGCTCGGACGTACGTGTCCTCGGCGTCCGGATCGGTGAGGTCAAGAAGATCACGCCGGAGGGCGGACGGGTGCGGGTGGAGCTGGAGTACGACAAGGGGCGCCGGGTCCCGGCCGGTGCCGAAGCCGCGATCATCAACTCCTCGGTGGTCAGCGACCGTTACGTACAGCTGCTGCCGGTGTACCGGAAGGGCCCGGTGCTGCGGGACGGCGACGTCATCCCCGAGGCACGTACGGCCGTACCGGTCGAGCTGGACCGGATCTTCGACAGCCTGCACACGACGTCCGAGGCGCTCGGCCCGAAGGGCGCCAACAAGGAGGGCTCCCTGTCGCGGCTCCTCGGGGTGAGCGCGGACAACCTCGAAGGCCAGGGCGAGAACCTGAACCAGACGGTCGAGGATCTCTCGCTCGCGGTCACCACGCTGTCCGACGGCCGGGGGGACCTCTTCGGCACCGTACGGAATCTGCAGGTGTTCACCGCCGCTCTGGCGGCCGACGACAAGGATGTGCGGTCGTTCAACAGCAGCCTCGCCAAGGTGGCGAAGCAGCTCGCCGGGGAGCGCAAGGACCTCGCGGCGGCGCTGAGGCATCTGGGGACGGCGCTCGGCGACGTGTCCGACTTCGTGAAGAAGAACAAGAAGTCGCTGGCCTCGAACGTGCGGGGCCTCAGCAAGGTCACCAAGGTGCTCGTCACCCAACGGGCGGCGCTGGAGGAGCTGTTGGAGGTCGCCCCCACCGGACTGTCCAACCTACAGAACGCCTACAACGCGTCCGCGGGCACCCTCGACACCCGCAACAACCCCGACGGACCGCAGGATCCCGCCGCGCTGCTGTGTTCCCTGCTCAGGACAGCCGGGGACGAGGGCGGCGAGAACCCCGACTGCCGGGAGCTGGAGAAGCTGTTCGCGTCCCTGCCGGACCTGCCGAAGGCGTCGGCGGTGCCGAGCACGGGCACGGTCGACCGGACCCTCGGCGGAATCCTGGAGGCCGGCGCATGAGTGTCGCGCGCAAGAGCCGGGCGGCTGCCTGGACGGGGGTCGGTTCGCTGCTGCTGTCCGGCTGCGGATTCAACGGCTGGTACGACGTCCAGCTGCCCGGAGGCGCCGCCGCGGACGGCCACGCGTACCGGATCACCGTCGAGTTCCGCGACGTCCTCGATCTGGTCCCGCAGTCGGCCGTGAAGGTCAACAACGTGACCGTGGGCGCCGTCGAGAAGGTGGAGCTGGTGGGCTGGCACGCCCGGGTGCGGCTGCGTGTCGCCGACTCGGTGAAGCTGCCGGCCAACGCGGTCGCCGGGCTGCGGCAGACCAGCATGCTCGGCGAGAAGTACGTGGCGCTGTCCGCCCCGCCCGGAGCCGAACCGGTGGGCCGGCTCGGCGACGGCGACCGGATCCCGCTGTCCCGAAGCGGCCGGAACCCGGAGATCGAGGAGGTGCTGTCCGCCCTGTCCGCGCTGCTCGGCGGCGGCGGAGTGGCCCAGCTCAAGACGATCACCGTGGAGCTCAACAAGGCCCTGGAGGGCCGGGAGAACCGGGTCAAGTCCCTGCTCAAGGAGCTGAACACGTTCCTCGGCGGCCTCGACGAGCAGCGCGCGGACATCGTCCGCGCGCTCAAGGGCATCGACCGGCTGGCCAAGCGGCTCGGGAAGGAGAAGAAGACGATCGCCACGGCCGTCGACACGATGCCGCCCGCGCTGAAGGTCCTCGCCGGCCAGCGGCGCGATCTGACGAGAATGCTCACCGCCCTGTCGAAGCTGGGCAAGGCGGGCACCAAGGTGGTCAACGGCTCGCGGGACGACACGGTCGCCAACCTGAAGCTGCTGAGGCCGATCCTCCGGCAGCTGAACAAGGCGGGCGACGATCTGCCCAACTCCCTTGAGCTGCTGACCACTTACCCGTTCCCGCGCAACGTGGTGGACGCCATCAAGGGTGACTACGTCAACCTCAAGGTGACCGCCGACCTCGATCTGGCGGGCATCTACGGAAACCTCGGCGACGAGCCCGAGAAGCCCGGCGAGGGGGACCGGGACCGCGACGAGGGGCCCGGGACCCCGGACCTGCCCGATCTCCCGGACCTGCCCGGCGTGCCGACGCCCACGGCGCTGCCGAGCGCGCCGGGCCTGCCGTCCCCGTCGGCGCCGTCTGCTCCCTCCGGGGGCGGGCCCTTGTGCCCGCCGGTGTGTACGAGCAGCTACGCGGCCCACGGGGACTCCGGCGGCCTTCCTCCGGGGATCGACCTCGCGCTCGCGGAGCTCATGCTGAAGGGGATACAGCCGTGATCACACGTACGGTCAAGGCGCAGTTGCTCGCCTTCGCCACCGTCACCGCCGTCGGGGTGTCGTATGTCGGCGCCGAGTACACGGGTCTGGTGGACGGCCTCCTCGACCGCGGCTACACCGTGCGGGCGGACTTCGCCGGCTCCGGGGGCATCTTCACCGGCGCCGAGGTCACCTACCGCGGGGTGCCGGTGGGCCGCGTCGGCGAGCTGCGGCTCACCGGCTCCGACGGCGTCTCGGTGTCCCTGGACATCGAGGACGGCGGGCCGCGCATCCCGGCGGACACCCTGGCGGTGGTGGCGAACCGTTCGGCGGTGGGCGAGCAGTACGTCGACCTGCAGCCGCGCGGGTCCGGCGGCCCGTATCTGCTGGAGGGCAGCACGATCCCGCGCGGCAGCACGCGGGTGCCGCTGCCCGCCACCGATCTCGTGCTCAGTCTGGACCGGTTGGTCAACTCGGTCGGCAAGGACGATCTGCGGATCACCGTCGACGAGTTGGGCAAGGCCTTCTCCGGCACCGGCCCGCGGCTGAGCCGGCTGGTGGACTCGGGCAACGAGCTGGTCGAGTCGGCCTCCGGCTCGCTCCCCCAGACGATCTCGCTGATCGAGGACTCACGGAAGGTCCTCAAGACGCAGGCCGACAAGGGTTCGGCCATCAAGTCGTTCTCGCGCGATCTGGCCTCTCTCACCGCGGAGTTGAAGAAGAGCGACGGGGACCTGCGGAAGCTGATCGGCAACGCGGCGCCCGCCGCGCAGGAGGTCGACTCGCTGCTCAAGTCCGTCCGGCCGCATCTGCCGGTGCTGCTGGCCAATCTGATCAGCGGCGGACAGGTCACGCTGGCCCGGCTGCCCGGTGTGGAGCAGGCCCTGGTCACCCTCCCGGTGGTGGTCGCGGGCAGCGAAACCGTGATCCCGGGCGACGGCACCACCCACTTCGGGCTGGTCGTGAACGCCGATGATCCGCCGCCGTGCACCCAGGGATACGGGACCCGGCGGCGCGACCCCGCGGACACGACCACGCGCGAGGCGAACACCGACGCCCGGTGCACGGCCCCACGGGGCGGCGACACCTCGGTACGCGGCGCGCAGAACGCCCCTGGAGCGTCGGCCGGCGCCCGGGGCACGGATCAGGCGGCGTACGTCGCCCCGTACGACCCGGAGACCGGCGCCGTCGCCGGCCCGGACGGAACGCCCGTCGAGCTCGGCTCGACAGGCGGCCAGCAGACCGTCTTCGGAAAGGAGTCGTGGCAATGGCTGCTCGTCGGACCGATGGCATGAGCGGGGGCGATGGCATGAGCGTGGGCCATGGCATGAGCGGGGGCCAGCGCCGCAGGGCACTGTCGGCAGGGCTCGCCGCGGCGACGGTCCTGACCACCGTGCTGACGGTATGGCTGAGCGTCCAGCTGTACGGACAGCACGAGGCGGAGCAGCGCCGCCAGGACATCCTGGCGGCGGCCCGCCAGTCGGCGCTGAACTTCACCTCGCTGGACTACCGGCACTACGACCGGGACAGCGGGAACGTGCTGAAGGGCGCCACCGGCGATTTCAGGGATCAGTTCGCCGGGCAGACCAAGGAGCTGACCGAACTGGTCGCCCAGAACAAGTCGGTGTCCGAGGGCCAGGTCCTCGAAGCCGGCATCACCCGGTCCGACGAGCGCTCCGCCCGCGTCCTGGTGGTCGCCGACAGCAAGGTGACCAACACCGCCGTGCCCAAGGGGGAGGCGCGCACCTACCGGCTGCAGCTCGACCTCGTCCTGGTCGACGGCCGCTGGCTGACCTCGGACGTCGAGTTCGTCGGCTGACCGCATCCCCGTCGTACGACCAGTGAGGAGTAAGACCGTGGCGAAGCCCACCACCCGAGGCCGCGGATCCGGTACCCCCACCCGCCACACCGTGACCGCGGCCGCCCGCGCGGCTGCCAAGCGCGCGGAGCGCACCGCCCCCGATCCGGGCCCGGGCCCGGCGGCCGCCGACGAGGAGGCGCCACCGCGGCCCGTGAGCCCGCTCTCCGGGCGCACCGTGCTCATCGAGGTCCCGGACGGCTGGGACGATCCGCCCGAGCCGTCGCCGGATTCCTTCAAGGAGACCTCGCCCGACGAGGCATCGCCGGAGGAGACATCGCCACAGGAGGACGATCCCGACTCCGGTACGACGGCACGGCGGTCCCGGAAGAGGCTGCTCACCGCGGTCCTGTGCGTCCTGCTCGCGGCGGGTCTGGTCGCCGTCGCCGTGCTCGGGTGGCAGTACCGGCAGGAGCGACGGGCCGAGGAGGCGCGAGGGCAGGCGCTCGCGGCTGCGCGGAAGGCGGCGCCCGTCGTGCTGTCGTACGACTACCGGCACCTGGACCGCGACTTCTCCGCGGCGCGCGGCCTTCTCACCGGGAACTTCCGTGACGAGTACCGGAAGACCACCAAGGCGGTGGTCGGGCCGACGGCCAGGAAGTACGAGGGGGTCGTGAAGGCCACGGTCGTGAAGCCCGCCGGCGGCGGCGCCCCCGCGGCCTCCGTCGTGTCGGCCTCACCCGACAAGGCGGTCGTGCTGCTCTTCGTCAACCAGGTCACCAAGAGCACCCAGGTCACCGGATCCCGCATGGACCTGAACCGGGTACGGATGACGCTCACCCGTACGCCCGAGGGCTGGAAGGTGAGCGCCGTCGACGCTCTGTGACCAGCCCTTCCGACCAATCCCTCCGGCCAGCCCCTCCGAGTGCCCCCGCGCGACCTGCGCGGGGGCACTTTTTTGCGAGCGCCCTTGACACTGCTCCCGAACCACAGGCAATCTTCCATTAAGCAGAAACAAGTTTCCACAATACGGAAACGACACGGCGCGCCGAAGTCGCACCGGATCTCGGATACGGATCTCGATACGGAAGGGAGCGCAGACCCAGATGCCAGGTTTTGAATTGGGCACGGCCGCAGAGCAGCGCTTCAACGTCAACCTGTCGATCCTCTTCACGGAGCTCCCGCTCCTGGAGCGCCCCGCGGCCGCCGCCGCGGCGGGCTTCACCGCGGTCGAGCTGTGGTGGCCCTGGGTCGACTCCCCCACCCCCGATCGCGCCGAGCTCGACGCCCTGAAGAAGGCGATCGAGGACGCGGGCGTCCAGCTGACGGGCCTCAACTTCTACGCCGGGCAGCTGCCGGGTCCCGACCGGGGCGCGCTGTCGATTCCCGGCGAGGAGTCCGAGCGGTTCCGCGCGAACATCGACGTGGCCGCCGACTTCGCGCAGTCGCTGGGCTGCAGGGCCCTCAACGCCCTGTACGGCAACCGCGTCGAGGGCGTGGACCCGGCCGAGCAGGACGCGCTCGCGCTGGAGAACCTCGCGCTCGCGGCCCGGGCCGCCGACCGTGTCGGCGCGACCCTCCTGATCGAGACCCTCAACAAGCCGGAGTCTCCGCTCTACCCGCTGGTGACCGCCCCGGCCGGCGTCGGCATCGTCGACAAGGTCAACGCGGCGACCGGCCTCGGCAACGCCAAGTTCCTGATGGACCTGTACCACCTGTCCATGAACGGCGAGGACCTGCCGTCGGTGATCGAGCAGTACGCGGCCAAGACGGGTCACGTGCAGATCGCCGACAACCCGGGCCGCGGCGCTCCGGGCACGGGCTCGCTCCCGCTGCAGGAGCTCCTCGACCAGCTGAAGAAGGCCGGTTACGAGGGCTGGGTCGGCCTGGAGTACAAGCCGGGCGACCGCCCGAGCGCCGAGGCCTTCGACTGGCTGCCCCGCGAAGCCCGCGCCGCCCGCTGAACACCCCCGCATTTGAGAGGCACCCCATCATGAGCAACCTTCCCAAGATCGCCTGGATAGGCCTCGGCATCATGGGCTCCCCCATGTCCGAGAACCTCATCAAGGCGGGTTACGACGTCACCGGCTTCACCCTGGAGCAGGACAAGCTGGACCGGCTGACCGCCGCCGGCGGCACGGCCGCCGGTTCGATCGCCGAGGCAGTGAAGGACGCCGACGTGGTCATCACGATGGTGCCGGCCTCCCCGCAGGTCGAGGCCATCTCCTACGGCCCCGGCGGCATCCTCGAGAACGCGAAGTCCGGCGCACTGCTGATCGACATGTCCTCCATCACCCCGCAGACCTCCGTGGACCTGGCGAAGGCGGCGAAGGACAAGGGCATCCGCGTCCTGGACGCCCCGGTGTCCGGTGGTGAGGCCGGGGCCGTCGAGGCCGTGCTGTCCATCATGATCGGCGGCGAGCAGTCCGACTTCGAGCAGGCGAAGCCGATCTTCGAGGCGCTCGGCAAGACCATCGTGCTGTGCGGCCCGCACGGCTCCGGCCAGACCGTGAAGGCCGCGAACCAGTTGATCGTCGCTGTGAACATCCAGGCGTGCGCCGAGGCCGTGGTCTTCCTGGAGAAGTCGGGCGTCGACCTCAAGGCGGCCCTCGACGTCCTGAACGGCGGCCTGGCCGGTTCGACCGTGCTGACGCGCAAGAAGGACAACTTCCTGAACCGCGACTTCAAGCCGGGCTTCCGTATCGACCTGCACCACAAGGACATGGGCATCGTCACGGACGCCGCCCGCAACGTCGGTGCCGCGCTGCCCGTCGGCGCCGTGGTCGCCCAGCTCGTCGCCTCGCTGCGCACGCAGGGCGACGGCGGCCTGGACCACTCCGCCCTGCTGCGCGCGGTCGAGCGCCTCTCCGGCGCGCAGGTCTGACGCCCGCGCCACCAAAGACCCCGGGCGGCGCCGCCGCTGACACCTGTCCTGTCGCGCCCAAGCGGCGGCGCCGCCCGGAACCAACGCCGAACCATCACCTGGTCAGTACCGACCAGTACCCGACCAGCACCCGACCAGCAGATTTCAACAAACTGTTGACGTCCGGATCGCCCCAAACCTAGGCTCCACGAAGCGGAAACAGTTTTCCGCTGCCTCACGTACGGAAGGTCACCATGTCGAAGCGCGTACTCACCACCGAGTCCGGCGCCCCGGTCGCCGACAACCAGAATTCCGCCTCCGCCGGCATCGGCGGCCCGCTCCTCCTCCAGGACCAGCACCTGCTGGAGAAGCTCGCCCGCTTCAACCGGGAGCGCATTCCGGAGCGCGTGGTGCACGCCCGCGGCTCGGGCGCGTACGGCTACTTCGAGGTGACCGACGACGTCACCGGCTTCACCTACGCGGACTTCCTGAGCACGGTCGGCAAGCGCACCGAGGTCTTCCTGCGCTTCTCGACGGTGGCGGACAACCTGGGCGGCGCGGACGCGGTGCGCGACCCGCGCGGCTTCGCGGTCAAGTTCTATACGGAGGACGGGAATTACGACCTCGTCGGGAACAACACCCCGGTCTTCTTCATCAAGGACCCGATCAAGTTCCCCGACTTCATCCACTCCCAGAAGCGCGACCCGTTCACGGGCAAGCAGGAGCAGGACAACGTCTGGGACTTCTGGGCGCACGCCCCCGAGGCCACGCACCAGGTGACCTGGCTGATGGGCGACCGCGGCATCCCGGCCTCGTACCGCCACATGAACGGCTACGGCTCGCACACCTACCAGTGGACGAACGCCGAGGGCGAGGCCTTCTTCGTCAAGTACCACTTCAAGACGAACCAGGGCATCCGCTCCCTCTCCACCGAACAGGCCCAGGAGATCGCGGGCAAGGACCCGAACTCCCACCAGACGGATCTGCTCCAGGCCATCGAGCGCGGGGTGAACCCGTCCTGGACCCTGTACGTCCAGGTCATGCCCGCGGCGGAGGCGGCCGACTACCGCTTCAACCCCTTCGACCTCACGAAGGTCTGGCCGCACCGGGACTACCCGCTGCGGCGCGTGGGCCGCCTCGTCCTGGACCGCAACCCGGACAACGTCTTCGCGGAGGTCGAGCAGGCCGCGTTCTCCCCGAACAACTTCGTCCCGGGCATCGGTCCTTCGCCGGACAAGATGCTCCAGGGCCGCCTGTTCGCGTACGCGGACGCGCACCGCTACCGGCTGGGCGTCAACCACACGCAGCTGGCCGTCAACGCGCCGAGGGCGACGACCGCGTACAACTACGGCCGGGACGGCTTCATGGCCGCCAACTCCCAGGGCCGCGCCGCGAAGAACTACGAGCCGAACTCGTACGACGGTCCGGTGGAGACCGGCCGCCCCCTGTCGGCCCCGCTCGCGGTGAACGGCCATACGGGCACCCACGAGGCCCCGCCGCACACCAAGGACGACGACTTCTTCCAGGCGGGCGAGCTGTACCGACTGATGTCGGAGGAGGAGAAGTCCCGCCTGGTCGCCAACATCGCGGGCGGCCTCTCCCAGGTCTCCCGCGACGACGTCATCGAGAAGAACCTCGCCCACTTCCATGCCGCCGACCCCGACTACGGCAAGCGCGTGGAGGAGGCCGTCCGCGCCCTGCGCGAGGACTGAGCCTCCGCCCTGGACGCCCGCGACAGGCCTGGACCCGGATGAGGGGTGGTCCACCGGCCGGTCCGGGCAGGACAGGGACCGCGGCGGTGTGCGAGCCAGTGCGGTGGTGAAGGGCCCGTGGCCTTCTTCTCGACCTGAGAGAAGGGGAGTCCGGTCTGTCGCATCCGCCGCGGTCCCGGCCCTTTCGTGAGAGCGCCGAGTACGGACGGTCCCGTACTCGGCGCTCTCCGCCGTTTGCGAGAACCTCGGCGAATCCCGCCGTCTTCGGGGTGCGGATTCCGCGCCCGCGCAGCAGCCTGGGTACATGGACTCTCCCAGCATCGTCGTGCACGCCCCGGCGCTGGACGGATCGCGCCGCGTCACCGCCGGCAGCGAGACCCTCGGCATCGCCTACCACCTCGACGACGTCGTCGAGATTCTGCGGCTGGCGGACCTGGACGAGATCGAGGTGGAGGAGAGCGACCTCATCGACTGGCAGGGCGGCGGTCCCGACGACTGGCCGGGGCTTTCGGAGCACCACTCGGCCGAGTGAGGTCCGTACGTACGTCTCCGGGCGTACGCGGGCTACGGAACCCTCAAATCAACCTCTGAACATGGCTCCGGGGGCTTCAACTCACTGTGCTCCAGGGCACATTCTCAGCACGTGGGGCCCGCCGGCACGGGGGCGGCGGGCCTCATACGGGGGACACCGCGGGCATGGCCCGAAACGGGGGTGGGACTCATGGGCGCTGTGACAACGACGCTTCGGCGGGAGCCGTACGCGATCGCGTTGCTGCGGGGCGGGCCCCGCGCCGCCGTGACGGTCGCCGTGCTCACCCTGCATCTGCGGGGCGCGGTCGAGGCCGGCCGGTCGGGCAGGGTGCGGCGGACGTCGGGGGCGTCCGCCGGCCCGGGGCGTCCCACCCACCACCTGGAGAAGGCGGTGTGGGCGTCCCTCCGCCGCCGCACGGGACTGCGGAAGCTGCTGGCCAAGCGGCGCGTGCGGAAGTCGCTGACGGAGTTGCGTGCAGAGCTGGTCGCGGCAGGGCTGCTGCACGCGCCGCCGCGGGGACGCAGCCCTGAGGGGCGGCGCACTCTCGATGATCTTCGTACGCAACTGCCGTTGCCCGTGAGGGACTTGGGCACCGAGGTGGTACTGGACGCGGGCTGGTCCACGGACGACCGGCTCTTTGCGGCGGCGCTGTACGGCGGCGAGGTGCTCGTCGCCGTGGCGCCGGAGTTCGTCCGTGACGCCGGGCTGGTCGGCCATGAGAGCCAGGTCCGGGACGACGGACTGCTGCCTCATTCGTGGGGCGGCTGGAGCCCGTGGAGCCACGGGGACGGCGGGTTCGGTTCGGGCGGCGGCGGGGGCGGCTCGGACTGAACACGGCGTGAGGCGCCCGTCCTGGATCCTCAGGACGGGCGCCTCGCTTTCCCCCGTGAGCCCGACGAGATGACGTCGGACGACTGGTCAGACCTTCAGGGTCAGGGTCTTGCTGATCAGACCTTCAGGGTCTTGATGGACGTGGGCGCGTGGCCCGGCTCGGTCGCGATCTCCTCGAACTCCACGATGTTGCTGATGTCATTGGTCGTGGACATCGAGATGTTGGTGACGCGCTCCAGGATCGCCTCGACGACGACCGGCACCTGGAACTCGGCGGCGAGCTTCTTCGCCTGCTCGAAGGCGGCGCCCAGCTCGCCGGGGTCGGTGACGCGGATCGCCTTGCAGCCCAGACCCTCGACGACCTTGACGTGGTCCACCCCGTAGACGCCCAGCTCGGGCGAGTTGAGGTTCTCGAACTCCAGGTTGACCTGGAAGTCGATGTCGAACGCCCGCTGCGCCTGGCGGATCAGGCCCAGGTAGGCGTTGTTCACCAGGACGTGGACGTACGGGATCCGGTGCTGGGCCCCGACGGCCAGCTCCTCGATCATGAACTGGAAGTCGTAGTCGCCGGACAGGGCGACCACCTGCGCTTCCGGGTCGGCCTTGGCGACGCCGAGCGCGGCCGGGACCGTCCAGCCGAGGGGGCCGGCCTGGCCGCAGTTGATCCAGTGGCGCGGCCGGTAGACGTGCAGCATCTGGGCGCCGGCGATCTGCGAGAGGCCGATGGTGGTGACGTACCGGGTCTCCGGGCCGAAGGCCTTGTTCATCTCCTCGTAGACGCGCTGCGGCTTGATGGGGATGTCGTCGAAGTGCGTACGGCGCTGGAGTGTCGCCTTCTTCTCCTGGGCGGCCCCGGCCCACGCGGAACGGTCCGGCAGCCTGCCCGCGGCCTTCAGCTCCCGTGCCACCTCGACGAACAGCTCGAGCGCGGCCTTCGCGTCGGACGTGATGCCGTAGTCCGGGGCGAAGATCTTGCCGATCTGGGTGGGCTCGATGTCGACGTGCACGAACTTCCGGCCGGCCGTGTAGACGTCCAGCTTGCCGGTGTGGCGGTTGGCCCAGCGGTTGCCGATGCCGAGGACGAAGTCGGACTCCAGGAACGTCGCGTTGCCGTAGCGGTGCGAGGTCTGCAGGCCGACCATGCCGGCGTTCAGCTCGTGGTCGTCGGGGAGGATGCCCCAGCCCATGAGGGTCGGAACGACCGGGATGCCGGTCAACTCGGCGAATTCCACGAGGAGTTCGGAGGCGTCGGCGTTGATGATGCCGCCGCCCGCGACGATCAGCGGGCGCTCCGACTCGTTCAGGAGCGTGATCGCCTTCTCGACCTGGGCGCGGGTCGCGGCCGGCTTGTAGACCGGCAGCGGCTCGTACGTCTCCGGGTCGAACTCGATCTCCGTCAGCTGGACGTCGATGGGCAGGTCGATGAGGACGGGGCCGGGGCGGGCCGAGCGCATCAGGTGGAAGGCCTGCTGGAAGACACCGGGAACCTGGGCGGCTTCGAGGACGGTCACGGCCATCTTGGCGACCGGTTTGGCGATCGAGGCGATGTCGACGGCCTGGAAGTCCTCTTTGTGGATCACGGCGGTCGGAGCCTGTCCCGTGATGCACAGGATCGGGATGGAGTCACCGGTCGCGGAGTACAGACCGGTGATCATGTCGGTGCCGGCCGGTCCTGACGTACCGATGCACACGCCGATGTTGCCGGGGCTGGTGCGGGTGTAGCCCTCCGCCATGTGGGAGGCGCCCTCGACATGGCGGGCCAGGGTGTGGCTGATTCCGCCGGAGGCCCTGAGCGCCGCGTAGAAGGGGTTGATCGCCGCGCCCGGGACACCGAACGCGCTGGTGACGCCCTCACGCTTGAGGATCTCAACTGCCGCGCGGGCAGCGGTCATACGAGCCATTGCGTACTCCTGCTTCGGCCGTCGGATTCGGGCTCCCGTCGCGCCCCGCGGAGAGCTTCAAATTCCGTATTACGGAAACTAACTTCTACTATCTGGAAGCAATGTAGGCGGGGGGCCGGGAGGCGTCAAGGGCGAGGGGTGCGCCGCCGGGCGGAGGAATCCCGGAGGAATCCCGGGGGCGTCCGATCGTTCGGCTGCCGGAGGGCGGGGTTCCGGAGGACGATGGAGGGACTGTCCCGATGTGGTGTCGCGGTGTTCTGGAGAGGGTCATGTCCGAGAGCGTGCCGGTGCGGTGTCCGGCCTGTCGGCGCGAGCATGTCTATGCGGCGCCGTCGTATCCCTGCGAGTGCGGTGCGCCTGTCGCACCCGTCCTCGACCGGGGTGCGCGCCCGGAGCCCGTCACCCACCACACCTGGGACGAGGACTGGGTGACGGTCCGCTGCGGGGCCTGCGGACGCGCGGACCAGTGGCCCCGGCCCGAGCTGGGGTGCCCCTGCGGGACGGTGCTGCGGCTGCCGGTGGTGGAGGCGGGCACCGGCGAGGAGGCCGCGGCCTTACCGGGCGCGGGCCCCGACGACGGCGGTCCGGAGGCCCGGGGCACGAGGACTGACGACGAGCCGGGCACCGGCCTCCCCAAGGAGACAGCGCAAGCTGCGAACGTGGTCGACGGACCGGAGACCTCAGGAGCGGGCACGGACGCCGGACCGGAGACCTCCGCCGAACCGGAGACCCCGGGCGCCGGTGCCGACGAGGGATCGGAATCCCTTGTCGCGAGCGCCGACGCCGGACCGCAGGCTCCCGGCGCGAGCACGGAATCCGCCGAGGGCGCCGCTACCGACGAACCACACTCCGCCGCGGCGAGCGCCGACGAGGGCCCGGGAACCTCACGCCCGGGAACCGATGGCCCCGGTGCGGGCACCACCGATGAACCGCACTCCTCGGGCGCGGGTGCCACCGACGCCCCCCGTCCCCCGGACAGCGGGGAGGACACCCGCGAGGACTGCGGCAAGGACACCGGCGAGGGCGCCGGACGCCCCTCCCCCAAGCCCCGGCCCAACCATCTCCCCGCCGCCATCCCCCTCCCCCGTACGGCCCCGGCCCCGGCCCCCCGTCCCGCGTTCCAGCCGGTGACGATACGTACTGCTCGGGACGCCGTGACCGCTGCCGCGCTGTATCTGCGCTGGCTGGGGTACCGGGACATCCGGCGGGCCGACCAGCGGCCGCCGTCCGGGATAGGCCTGGCGGCGCGCGGGATAGTCGCCCAGGTCGACCCGACCGTGCGCCCCGCCTCCCTGCGGGACGTGGAGTGTCTGTGGCTGACGGCGATGACGGAGTCGGCGGGCTGCGTCTACTTCTCGCTGGCCGGCTACGAGGACGACGCCCGCACCTGCGCCGACTCCCTCGGCATCCCCCTCTTCGTACTGGACCTCACCGGCACCCCGCAGCCGGTGAACAGCATCGCCGACGAACTCATCGCCACCGGAGCCTGAGGACCACCCCAACTCTCCGGAGCGACCGCATACTTGGTCCCATGCGCATCAGACCGGCAACTCCCGCCGACCTCCCGCTGCTCCAGGACATCGAACGCGCGGCGGGCGAACCCTTCCGCGCCCTCGGCATGCCGGAGATCGCCGACGACGAGCCGCCCGCGATCAACCTGCTGGAGCGCTTCCGCGCGGCGGGCCACGCCTGGGTCACCGAGGACGCCGACGGGCGCATCGTCGCGTACCTGATCGGCGAGCCCGTGGACGGCGCCTTCCACATCGAGCAGGTCTCCGTCCACCCGGGCGCCGCGCACCGGGGCGTGGGCCGGACCCTGATCGCGTACGCCGCCGACCGCGCACGCGACCAGGGCCTGCCCGGTCTCACGCTGACCACCTTCACGGAGGTCCCCTGGAACGCGCCCTACTACGAGCGCATCGGCTTCCGCGTCCTGGCCGAACCCGACCTCACCCCGGGCCTACGGAAGATCCGCGCCACAGAGGCCGAACACGGCTTGGACCGCTGGCCCCGGGTATGCATGTACCGAGCCACACCCTGAGCGGGCCGCGCCCGTAAGGGGCGCGGGGCTGTGTCAATTTGCGGCTCCGCCGCGCGGGCGCGACCAGCCCCCACCCAGCCGCACTTCCCCACCGAGCCGCACTCCCCCACGGCGCCCCCAGCGGAGCGTCACCCGTACTTCTCCCTCAGCTCGATCTTCCGCACCTTCCCGGACACCGTCATCGGGAAGGACTCCATGATCCGCAGCCGGCTCGGCACCTTGTAGTGCGCCAACCGCCCCTCGCAGAAGGCCCGCAGCTCCTCAAGAGTCAGCAGATCACCGGAGTCGCGCGGGATGACGCAGGCGAGCACCTCCTCGCCGTACTTCTCGTGCGGCACGCCCACCACCTGCACGTCGGCGATCTTCGGGTGCGCGTACAGGAACTCCTCGATCTCGCGCGGATAGATGTTCTCGCCGCCCCGGATGATCATGTCCTTGATCCGGCCGACGATCTGTACGTACCCGTCGTCGAGCATCACGGCCAGGTCCCCGGTGTGCATCCACCGCCCGGAGTCCACGGCCTCGGCGGTCTTCTCGGGTTCGTCCCAGTAGCCGAGCATCACGCTGTAGCCGCGGGTGCACAGCTCGCCCGCCGAGCCGCGCGGCAGCGTCACCCCGCTGACCGGGTCGACGATCTTCACCTCGATGTGCGGCAGGACGCGTCCGACCGTGCCGGTGCGGTGCTCGAGGTCGTCGTCGCGGCGGGTCTGGAGGGACACGGGCGAGGTCTCGGTCATGCCGTAGCAGATGGAGACCTCCTCCATGTGCATCTCGGCGACCACCCGTTTCATCACCTCGACCGGGCAGGGCGAGCCCGCCATGATGCCGGTCCGCAGGGAGGAGAGGTCGTACGTCGCGAAGTCGGGGAGGTTCAGCTCCGCGATGAACATGGTCGGTACGCCGTACAGCGACGTGCAGCGCTCCCGCTCGACCGCCTTCAGGGTCGCCGCCGGGTCGAAGGACGGGGCGGGGATGACGATGCACGCGCCGTGCGAGGTCGCGGCGAGATTGCCCATCACCATGCCGAAGCAGTGGTAGAAGGGCACGGGGACGCAGATCCGGTCCTGCTCGCTGTAGGCGATCAACTCACCCACGAAATAGCCGTTGTTGAGGATGTTGTGGTGCGAGAGGGTCGCGCCCTTGGGGAATCCCGTCGTGCCCGAGGTGTACTGGATGTTGATCGGGTCGTCGCAGGACAGCTCGCTGCCGCGCACCCTGAAGTCCTCGTGCAGGTCAGGGATCCCGCGCCCGATCAGCGCGTCCCAGCTCGGGTCGCCGATGTACACGGTCTCCCGCAACTGCGGGCAGTTGCCCCGCACTTGCCCGACCATCGCCCGGTAGTCGCTCGTCTTGTGACTGAGCGAGGCGAACAGCAGGGAGATCCCTGCCTGCTTGAGGACGTACTCGACCTCGTGGGTGCGGTAGGCCGGGTTGATGTTCACCATGATCGCGCCGATCCGGGCGGTGGCGTACTGGACGAGCACCCACTCGGGGCAGTTGACCGCCCAGATGCCCACCCGGTCGCCCTTGGCGACTCCGCTCGCGAGCAGCGCGTACGCCAACCGGTCGACGTCCGCGGCGAATCGGGCGTACGTCCAGCGCCTCCCGGACGGTACGTCGACGAGCGCCTCCCGGTCCGGCCAGGCCGCGACGGCCCGGTCCAGGCTGGCTCCGATCGTGTCTCCGAGCAGGGCCGTCCCGCTCGTCCCGTGCGCGTACGACAGCTCGGTCACCGGAAGTCCTCCTCGCGGTACTCGGCGTCCGACCCCGCGGCCGTGGCCTCGCGCAGCTCGATCCGGCGGATCTTGCCCGACACGGTCTTGGGCAGCTCGCCGAACTCCAGACGGCGGATGCGCTTGTACGGGGCGAGGGCCGTACGCGAGTGCTCGAAGAGGACCTTCGCGGTGTCGGGCCCCGGCTCCCACCCCTCCGACAGCACGACGTACGCCTTCGGGACCGCGAGCCGCAGCTCGTCCGGCGCGGGCACGACGGCCGCCTCCGCGACGGCCTCGTGCTCCAGGAGCGCGCTCTCCAGCTCGAACGGGGAGATCTTGTAGTCGGAGGCCTTGAAGACGTCGTCGGCCCGGCCCACGTATGTGATGTAGCCGTCGGCGTCGCGGGAACCGATGTCCCCCGTCCGGTAGTAGCCGTCGGCCATCGCCTCGGCCGTGCGGTCGGTGTCGCCGTGGTAGCCGGTCATCAGGCCCACGGGCCGCGCGGACAAGTCGAGCGCGATCTCGCCCTCCGTCGCGCCCGGCGCGCCCGTCACCGGGTCGAGCAGTTCGACGCGGAAGCCCGGGCTCGGCCGCCCCATGGAGCCCGTCTTCAGCGGCTGGCCCGGGCTGTTGGACACCTGCACGGCCGTCTCGGTCTGCCCGAAGCCGTCGCGGATGGTGACGCCCCAGGCCCGCCGCACCTGCTCGATGACCTCGGGATTCAGCGGCTCACCGGCGGCGACGGCCTCGCGCGGGGGCGTACGCAGCTGGGTCAGGTCGGCCTGGATGAGCATGCGCCACACGGTCGGCGGCGCGCAGAAGGTCGTCACTCCCGCGCGGTCCATCTCGGCCAGCAGACGGTTCGCGTCGAAGCGCGTGTAGTTGTGGATGAAGACGGTCGCCTCGGCGTTCCAGGGCGCGAAGAGGTTGGACCAGGCGTGCTTGGCCCAGCCGGGCGAGGAGATGTTCAGGTGCACGTCGCCGGGTTTGAGGCCGATCCAGTACATGGTCGCCAGGTGGCCGATCGGGTACGAGGTGTGGGTGTGCTCGACCAGCTTGGGGCGGGCGGTGGTGCCCGAGGTGAAGTAGAGCATCAGCGGGTCGTCGGCCCGCGTCGGGCCGTCGGGCGAGAAGAGGTCGGCGGAGTGGCCGTACACGTCCTCGTACGACCGCCAGCCCGGGCGCTCGTCGCCGACGGCGATGCGCGTGTAGTCGCCGGGCACCTCGTCGAACTTGCCGGTGTCCTCGGTGCGCACGATCACGTGCCGGACCCGGCCCCGTTCGACGCGGTCACGCAGGTCGGCGGGCCCCAGCAGCGGTGTGGCCGGGATGACCACGGCGCGCAGCTTCATCGCGGCGAGCGCCGTCATCCACAGCTCGGCCTGGTTGCCGAGCATGACCAGGATCCGGTCACCGGCGCGGACCCCCTGCTCGCGCAGCCACCCCGCGACCTGGTCGGAGCGCACGGACAGCTCGCCGAAGGACAGCTTGGTCTCGCGGCCGTCCTCCTCGACGATGTGCAGTGCGGTCCTGGCGTTGCCGTGGGCGATGACGTCGAACCAGTCGAGCGCCCAGTTGAAGTTCTCCGGGCGGGGCCAGCTGAAGCCCTCGTAGGCCGTGGCGTAGTCCTCGCGGTACTCCAGCAGGAAGTCCCGCGCGCTGCGGAAGCTCTCCGTCGGCGGCGTCGGCGGCGTCGTCATCTGTCCTCCGTGTCTTTTCGTCGTTCGCCTCCGGGCGCCTCAGCCGGTGTCGAGAGGCCGACCGTGCTCAGCCCTTCGGGCCTCCGCGCGCTCCCCCTCTCGACACCGGCGCGCCCTCCGGTTCACTTCCGCTGGTCCCGGACCATTGCCGGGCGGCTCGAATACATCGTGTAATCCGTGATGCGGGTCTCACTACCCCCGGACGGGGGGTGCGCTGCGGTGAAGGGACGAGCACGTGGCAACGGACGCGGCCGAAGCGGTGGAGATGCGCGGCGCGCTGATGCGGCTGCGGCGGGCGACGGGGCTGCCCGTCGCCTTCGGCGGTCTGGTCGAGCCGGGCCGGCGGCAGGTGCGTATCAGCGAGCTGAACGGCACGGCGACGGCGGCGCTCAGCGCGCTCGCGGTGTCGTCGGGCCACGGCCTGGGCGGCAAGGCGGTGGCCCTCGCCCGGCCGTGCGCCGTCGCGGACTACTCCTCCTCGCGGCAGATCAGCCACGAGTACGACGCCGCGGTCGCCGCGGAGGGGCTGCGGTCGGTGCTCGCCGTGCCGGTCGTCGTACGCCGCCGGGTGCGCGGTGTCCTGTACGGCGCCCTGCGCACGGCGCAACCGCTCGGCGACCGGACACTGGCCGCGGCGGTGGAGGCGGCCCGGGACGTGGAGCAGTCGCTGGTCGTACGGGACGAGGCACAGGGCCTGCTGGCGGCCGCACGCGAGCCGCGGACGGCGGAGGACTTGGCGGGTTCGGCCGACTCGGTGTGGGAGCGGGTCCGGGAGGCGCACGGGGCGCTGCGGGCGCTGGCCCCGCGCGTAGTGGACCCGGCGCTGCGCGCGGAGCTCCTCGCGGTCTGCGACACGCTGACCGCCGCGCCCAACCCGCCGGCCGCGGCCCGGCGGGTCCGGCTCACCCCGCGTGAGCTGGACGTCCTGGCCTGTGTCGCGGCCGGTACGACCAACGCGGCCGCCGCCGACCGGCTCGGGCTGCGGCCCGAGACCGTGAAGGCCTATCTGCGCTCGGCGATGCGCAAGCTCGGCGCGCACACGCGGCTGGAGGCGGTGGTGGCGGCGCGGCGGGCGGGGCTGCTGCCCTGAGGTCCGGACCTCCACACTGCCCTTGGGGTACTCCTCGCCGCTGCCCCGAAGGTCCGTCCCTCCCCTCGCGGGTTCTATACATGCACGGGCGCCCTGAAATCCCGTATACCGAATCTCTGTTATTTCCCTCACTGTGCAACCCTCCGAAATTCAGAGGCTCTTTGCTTAATATTGAGCCGAACACGACATGAGGGGAGCGGTGCGCGTGCGACGGGATTTCGAGGAGCCTGTCAGACCCCGTTCCGAGCAGGTCGTCGGGCGGGAGGAGCTGCTCGGACGAGCCCGTGAGCAGCTCTCCCGAGGGGGCAGCCTCCTCTTGCACGGTCCGCCCGGAATAGGAAAGTCGACCGTCCTGCGGGCAATGGCTACGGAATACGCCGAATCGGCCCGGACTGTGCTGCGCTGCTCGGCCACCGAATCCGAATCCCATCTCCCGTTCCTCGCCCTGGTCGATCTGCTCGGTCTCGTCGCCGACGAGGTCGCGGACGCGCTGCCCGCGCCACAGCAGGCGGCGCTCGAAGCGGCGCTCACCGGCCGTGCCGAATCGTCCCTGCACCAGGATGGGCTGGCTTTGCGCCTCGCGGTCCTTTCGGTGCTGCGCGCCCTGGCCGCCAAGGGCCCTGTCCTTCTCGTCGCCGACGACCTGCAGTGGCTGGACGCTCCCAGCGCCGAGCTGCTCGGCTTCGCGGCCCGCCGCCTCGGCGGGATGCCGGTGCGGATGCTCGGCGCGGTGCGCACCGGCACCGAACCGAAGGAACAGGAGCACGATCCGCATCTACGCGCGTATCCGCCCGAGACACTCGCCCTGCGGCTGACCCCGATGTCCCGGCCTCAGGTCTCCGAGCTGCTCGCCGCCCGCGGCTACACCGGCCTGCGCCGCTCGACCCTGCGGGACATCCACCACACGAGCGGCGGCAACCCCTTGTTCGCGCTGGAGCTCGCCCGCGCCCTGGCCGAGAGCCCGACGCCGCCCCGCCCCGGCGAGCCGCTTCCGGTGCCGACCTCGCTGCGCGCCCTCGTCCTCAGCCGCCTGGAGCTGCTCTCCGCCGACGCCCGGCAGACGCTGCTGGTCGCGAGCGCGGGAGCCCGCCCAAGTCAGACGCTGCTGCAGGCCGCGGGGCGCCCGAACGCGGAGGCGGAGATCGCGCTCGCGGCCTCGCTGGGACTGGTCACGGCCCTGGGACCGGACGGCCAAGGGCCGGACGGGCAGGAGGGCGCCGTGCGCTTCGCGCATCCCCTCGTCTCGGCCGCGCTGTACGCGCAGGCGAAACCCCAGGACCGGCGGGCCGCCCATGCCGCGCTGTCCACGGCGGCCTCCGACCCGATCGAGCGGGCCCGCCATCTCGCGCTGGCCACCTGCGGCACCGACGAGCAGGTCGCCGCACGGCTCTCCGAGGCCGCGGCGCTGGCCCGGGACCGCGGCGCGCCCTCGGTCGCGGCCCAGCTCGGACTGCTCGCCGCCCGGCACACCCCGCCGGACGCCCAACCGGGCGCCGACGAACGGCGGTTGCGGTCCGCCGAGGACGCACTGGTCTCCGGCGAGATCGACCTGGCCCGCGAGGTGGCCCGCGACGTCCTGGACCGGGCGACCGACGCGGCGGTCCGGGTACGGGCCTGGATGGTCGTGATCGACTCGGCCGGGCAGGCGATGGCGGACGTCGAGGCCGTGTTCCCGCAGGCCCTCGCGGACGCGGGCGAGGATCCGCGGCTGCTCGCCCTGGTCCGCTACCAGCTGGCCTGGCGGGCGCTGCTCGTGGAGGGCGAGATGGAGAAGGGCCGCGAGGAGGCGGCCCACGCGGCGCGGCTCGCCGCCACCGCCGGCGACCGGAGCACCGAGCTGCTCGCCCTGTCCTTCCAGGCCCAGATGGAGACCCTGATGGGGCACCCCGGCGCCCCCGCGACGCTCGAACGGGCGCTCTCGGAACCGCAGGACCTGCGGGTGGCCTGCGACCACAACGGTGCGGGCGCCACCCGGTTCCGCTGGCAGATCATGAGCGACCAGCTCACCGACGCGCGTGCCACGATCACCCGGCTCCTCGGCGAGGTGCGCCGGCGCGGCATGGTCGAGAGCGAGGTGCACTTCCTGCGCGGGCTCGCCGAGACCGAACTGCGCTCAGGGCACTGCGCCCGCGCCCTCGACCTCGCCCATGAGAGCCTGCGGCTCGCCCGGGACACCGGCATCGGCGAGGCCGCCGGCAACATGTTCACCTCGCTCGCCGAGGCCGCGGGCGGCGATGTGCACCGGGCGCTCGTACTGGCGGGCGACGCGGTGCGCCGCGCCGAGGACGACGGCGACCTGATCTACCTCTCGCGTGCGCTCGGCGCGCTCGGGCACGCCCAGCTGGTAGCGGGGGACGCCGCCGGTACGGTCCAGTCGCTGCGCCGGGCACGGGAGTTGGAGCAGGGGCTCGGCATCTTCGACCCCGCGCGGGGCCGCTGGCACGGCGACCTCGCCGAGGCGCTGGTACGGATCGGCGAACCGGCGGAGGCGCAGGACGTCATCACCGCCACGCGCGAGCACGCGGTACGGCTCCGGCGGGCGAGCGTCCTCGCCGTACTGGACCGGGCCGAGGCCCTGGTGAAGGCGGCGGGCGGCCAACATGAGGCGGCCGCACAGCAGTTGACCTCGGCGCAGGACCGGCTGGCGCAGCTCGGGTACGGACTCGAAGAGGCACGGGCGGCCCTCGCACTGGCACAGCTGCGGGCGGAACAGCCGGGGCGTGGCTCGTACGACGAGGCGGCGCGGCTGTTCCGGCGCTGCAAGGCGGTGCCCTGGCTGAGGCAGCTGGACACGGCCTCCGTAGCCGTCCCCGTCCCCACTGCCGCTCCGGTGGTGGCCGAATCCGCGCTGCCGCACCTCGACCGGCTGGCCTCGACGGAGCGTCAGGTCGCGGCGCTCGTCCTGGAGGGCGCCACGAACCGCGAGATCGCCGCGCGCCTGTTCATCAGCGTGAAGACCGTCGAGGCGACGCTCACCCGGGTGTACCGGAAGCTGGGGATCCGGTCGCGGGTCGACATCGTACGGCTGGCGGCGGGGCAGCAGCGCGGGGAGTGACTCTCTCCCCGCGCTCGCAGGGGGAGATGCGCAGGGGGAGATGCGTAGGAGGGCTACAGACGGGGCGAGCCGCAAGGGGCGACCGAGGGTTTTCCCTCGTCAACTCCCGCAGGGGGTTCCCTCATTGAGGAGAGTGCGGGTCCGCTTCTAGCGTGGGACCCGCCCCGCAGGCTGTCGCTTCACCCCCACAGTGCACCCCCACCGGCACTCCTGAGGAGATCCATGTTCGGGCTCACCCTTGCCAAAAAGGCCGCCGCCCTCACCGTCGCGGTCGCCGCCGCCGCGACGACCTGTCTGCTCGGCGCGACCACCGCGAGCGCCGCTCCCCAGCCCATCGTCGGTGGCTCGACGACCACGGCGTCCGCGTACCCGTACGTCATGCAGATCACGAACGCCTCGCAGAGCCAGTTCTGCGGCGGCACGCTGGTGTCGGCCACCAAGGTCGTCACGGCCGCCCACTGCATGGTCGGGAGAACCACCGGCAACACCCGCGTGGTCGGCGGCCGTACCTACCGCAACGGCACCAACGGCACCGTCAGCGGGCTCAGCAGGATATGGATCCACCCCGACTACACGGACGCCGAAGAGGGCAACGACATCGCCGTCCTGACCCTGTCGACGTCGATGCCGTACACGCCCATCAGCTATGTCTCCCCCTCCGAGACCAGCGTGTACGCGGCCGGCACCACCGCCCGCATCCTCGGCTGGGGCACCACCAGCTCGGGCGGCTCCTCCTCCAACCAGCTGCGCACTGCCACGGTCCCGACCGTGTCCAACACCACCTGCTCCTCGGCGTACGGCTCGTCGTACATCTCCTCCGACATGGTCTGCGCGGGCCGCACCGCCGGCGGCGTGGACACCTGCCAGGGCGACAGCGGCGGCCCGTTCGTCATCGGCGGCAAGCTCGCCGGGATCACCTCGTGGGGCTACGGCTGCGCGGACGCCGCCTATCCCGGTGTCTACACCCGCCTGACCACCTTCTCGAGCCTGGTGACGGCGCAGGTCAACTCCTAGTCCTAGTACGTCGCCGGGTACTTCTCTCAGTACTTCTCCCGGCACCTCCGTCCGTCCCGAGTACTTCCTGAGCACGACTCAGGTAGAGCCAGGGGGCGTTGCGGGCCTCCACGAGCGGCCCGCAGCGCCCCCTTTCCACTTGTCCGGGTGCCTTGACTTCACTTGTCCGGGGTGCGTTGTCAGTGCCGCCTGTTTCAATGGAGTCCAGTGCGAGAGATGGGCGATGGGGGTGGCGGGCATGGTGTCGACGGACCGTTTCCTGGCCTTCGCGGCGATGTCGCTGCTGGTGGTCATGATTCCGGGGCCGAGCGTGCTGTTCGTGATCGGCAGGGCGCTCGCCCACGGCCGACGCACGGCGGTGGCGACGGCGCTCGGGAACGTCTTCGGCTCGTATCTGCTGGTCGTCGCGGTCGCCGTCGGCGTCGGCTCGATAGTGGAGCGCTCGGTCGTCGTCTACATGGCGGTGAAGCTGGCGGGGGCCGCGTATCTGGTCTTCCTCGGTGTGCAGGCATTCCGGCACCGCAAGGAGATGAAGGCGTCTGACATCAATCAGCATGCTGACAGGCCCGCCCGCGGCGATCTGCGCACGGTCCTGGACGGCGTCCTCGTGGGCGTCACGAACCCGAAGGGCATCGTCTTCTTCGCCGCCGTCCTCCCCCAGTTCGTCGACCACTCGGCCGGTCAAGTGCCCCTGCAGATGCTGGTGTTGGGTCTGATCCCGATATCCATCGGCCTGGTCACGGACACCCTGTGGGGCCTGACGGCGGCCACGGCCCGCAGCTGGTTCGCCCGCTCGGACCGCCGGCTGTCGCTGATCGGCGGCGCGGGCGGCTTCACGATGATCGGGCTCGGGGTGACGGTGGCGACGACGGGCCGGGCGGACTGACCTCTCCGCTCCCCAACAGCTGTCCCGAACTCCTACGGCTGTCACGAACGCCCACGGCTGTCACGATTCTTGCAACGTATCGCTTGTGAAGTCTCGTACGACGTCTCTGCCGTCAGCCTCGTACGACGGTCCCGAACCGGATGTCGTACGAGGACGCGTCGCTGAGGACCGACACCATCCGTGTCGCTTCCTCGACCACCTCGTCGCGCTGCCGCTTGGTGAGCGTGCCGAAGGGCTCGATGGTGACCACGGCCTGGTCGCGGGACTCCTCCAGCCGCCACACGCCGGCCAGGAAGCCGTCGACGAGCAGCGTGCAGTAGGCCTGGTTGCCCTGCCAGGCGCGGCCCCAGTACTCGGCGGGGACGACCCGGGAGCGGTCGGCATGCGAGAGGAGCAGATTGTCGAACTCGGGGAGCAGGCGCGGCGGGGCGGGGGTGTCCGCGTCCGGGCGGGGCGCGTCCGGCAGGTCGAAGAGCTCGACGCCTTGCTCGTCACGAAAGGTGAGCAGCTGGGGCCGCAGCCGTTCGAAGGCCTCGCGCAGCCGGGTCAGGCCGGCCCAGGCCTGCATGTCCTTGACGGAGGCGGGGCCGAACGCGGCGAGGTAGCGCAGGACGGTGGCGTCGGGAGCGGGTACCGGCTCGGCAGGGCGGCCGAGCCAGTGCTCGGCGGTGGTGAGCGCGACCTGCCCGCTCCGGCCCCACAGGCCGCGCGGGGTGACCTGGACGAGGGGCAGCCGGCAGCGTGCCGCGATGGAGAGGGCGAGCGGATCGGCGTCCGGCCACTCGGCGAGCAGCGCCTCGCGCAGCTGCTTCATGGTGCGCGGTTCGGCCTCGACCAGTTCCCGGCTGATCTCCGTGAGCCGGTCCAGGTCCACGCCGACGAGTCCCTTGCGGAAGCCGTACAACTCGCGCTCGCGCGCGGCCTGCACGAGCGGCCGCAGCGTGAGGCAGTCGTCGGCGGTGTGCGTGTGGATGGTGGAGCGCATGGTGACGATGCGTACGACCTCGCGCGAGGCCATCGCAGCCGACAGTTCCTTTGGCGCGAAGCCGTCCAGGCGGGCGGCGAGGGCGTAGTAAGGGGGCTTCACGTTCTGCGCCTGGAGGCCGACGAGGTGTTCGACGGCGTCCGTCGCGGAGAGGGCGGTCCGGCGCAGGAGCATCTGCCGGTCGAGGGTCGCACGGTTCAGCACGCGGATGCTCAGCACGGGGGCGGTCGAGGTCTTCGTCATGCTCCGCACGCTAGCGCGGCTTGCGGACACCTTCTGTCCGCAAGCCTTGGCGCTCGCCTACCCCGCCCCGCAGCTCACGCCATTTGACCCGTATATCCTGCTCGGTGATCGCAAAGACAGACGTTCGACAGGTTCGACCGACTCGTTCGACACGGAGGCAGCCGCGATGCCGGAGCGCCGAGCCCGCCCCGTCCCCGCTTCGAAAGGCAACCGGAAGTCGGTGTGGCGACGCGCCATGGCTCCGACGGCGCCACCGCCGGCGGATCCCCCGGCGCCCCGTCCGGCTCCGGCCGACGCGACTCCCGCGGAGCCCGGCAGCGTCGTACAGGCCGCGCTCTACCGCGACGGCATGCGCGTCGCGACCCCCGCCTCCCTCGCGGACACCTTCCGTGAGCTGCGCAACCAGCCGGACGGCATGGCATGGATCGGCCTGGCCCGCCCGACGGAGGACGAAATCCTGTCCCTGGCAGCCGAGTTCGATCTCCACCCGCTCGCCGTCGAGGATGCGATGGAGGCCCATCAGCGTCCGAAGCTGGAGCGTTACGGGGACACGCTCTTCGTCGTCCTGCGTGCCGCCCGCTACCTCGACGCCCCCGAGGAGGTCGACTTCGGCGAACTGCACGTCTTCACCGGCCCCGACTTCCTGATCACGGTCCGGCACGGCGCCGCGCCCGACCTCTCCGCCGTGCGCCGCCGCATGGAGGAGACCCCGGAGCTGCTGAAACTCGGCCCCGAGGCGGTTCTCTACGCCATCCTCGACGCGGTCGTGGACGGCTACGCACCCGTCGTCGCCGGTGTCCAGAACGACATCGACGAGATCGAGACCGAGGTCTTCAGCGGGGATCCCTGGGTCTCCCGCCGAATCTACGAACTCTCCCGCGAAATGGTCGAGTTCCAGCGCGCCACCCGCCCGCTCGTCGGCATGCTGCACGGCCTGATGGCCGGCTTCGCCAAGTACGGCACGGACGAGGAACTGCAGCGGTATCTGCGGGACGTGGCCGACCACGTCACCCACACCAGCGAGCGTGTCGACGGCTTCCGCCAGGCCCTCACGGACATCCTCACGGTGAACGCGACCCTGGTCACCCAGCAACAGAACGCGGAGATGCGGGCGCTGGCGGAGGCGGGGTTCGAGCAGAACGAGGAGATCAAGAAGATCTCGAGCTGGGCGGCCATCCTCTTTGCTCCCACGCTCGTGGGGACCATCTACGGCATGAACTTTGAGGACATGCCCGAGCTGGGTTGGAGCTTCGGGTACCCCTTTGCGATCGGCCTGATGGGGGTGGTTTGCGTCAGTCTGTACTTTATTTTCAAGCGGCGGGACTGGCTCTAGGGTCGACCAATCCACCAGTGCTCCCACACCACTGCCGAAGCCGTGACCGGCGAGATCACCGAATCCCTCAAGGCCCCGATCACGTGGAACGACCTGCAGGTCGATGGCGGTCTGTTTCTCGCCGACGTCGGCTTTGACGCCGCGCCCCGCGCTCGCGTGCCCGCCCGGGACCCGATCGCGCACCGCGACCCATGGTGCGAGTGAAGCCGCCGCCCAGTGCGTTGATTCCGGGCACCTCCCGTGCGGTGATCCCGGCGATCTTCTCCACCACCCCGTCCGTGAAGGTCGTCCGGCCGCGGGTCTCCGGCGGTTCCTGAGGTCCGGGCCGTGCGGCTTGCAGCACTTGTTTCCAGTTCAGTGCTCGGCTTGTCGGGATCGGACTTCTACGGGGTTGAACTGTTCGGCTCCGTCATGCGAAGCCACCTCCTCGGGCGGTCGACGAACTGCCGTTCCCGAGCGGCTGTTGGCCGCCGCTTTCGCGCCGCCTGCCCAAGTACCGTGCAGGGCACCGGATATGTGCGCGCCACCGCGTTGCGGCACTGTCCACATCCTGGGAATGGGCGGCTTCCGGCCGTCTGCCGGACTGGGTAAAGGACTATGCTGCTGTACGGACGTCCCAGACCCCGGCGGCTTGTCGTTGCTCGACACAGATGGCTACGGGGAGCGGATTTTTCGTCCGTCACCCGGCGCATCCCTGGAGGGAATTGGGCGGGTCCTCTGTCCTGTCGGACAGGCTGTCGGACCGGCCTTGCTCCGCCTCCGCCGAACGTACGCCCCTGCCGGGAGCGCGCCAAGGGGGCCGGGAATCCGGCGTCACCGCGTGCGCTGCCGGATGGTCTTCTGAACCGAGGCGTCATGCCCCTTCCACAGCTCACCGTCTACCGTCATGACCGTAGGAAACGGGCGCTGGTCACCCTGACCGGTGAGATCGACCTGGAGTCGGCGCCGCTGGTGCGCGCAGCACTGGCGCGGTGTCTGCGCGACGGCATGCGCACCATCGACGTCGACCTCGCCCCCGTCACCTTCTGCGACTGCAGCGGACTCAACGCCTTCCTGTACGCCGCGCAGCAGACCACGGAGGCTGGTGGAGCCCTACTACTGCACCACCCGCCGCCGATGCTGGGCCTCATCCTCGATCTCACCGGTTCCAGGTTCCTGCTCCTTGGCGTTCCGTTCGGGCATCTGTCACCTCCTCTTGGAGGTGTCCCCGCCCCCGCCGCCCAAGCCCCGCCGCACTGGGCTGATCCACTCGCCTCCATCCTCTCGGGCGATGTGCGATGACGGCCCGGCCAGGGGAGGGACAACCGCACAAGCCCCGCGGCAGCGAGCCGTCCACCATGGAAGCAGTGCGGTTGCGTCGGGTGAACTGCTCGCTGGCGCAGGACCTGGGCGGGAAGCTGGCGGATCTGTACGTGGACGCCCGCGAGACATCTCCCAGTGAGACCTACCGTGCTCCCGGCCGCCAGGACTTTCTGAACCGCCTCACGGGTGACATCCGCAGGCCGGGGTTCGCCATGGCGATCGCGGAGACGGACTGCCTGGTGGGATGTACCTACGGATTCCCGGTACGCAGCGACGGCTTCTGGTGGCTCGGGTTCGACGGTGCACTACCGCGCAGCATCGAGCAACTCACCGAGTCCGGCAACGTCTTCGCGATCACCGACATCCTGGTCCGTCCGCACCCGCAGGACCAGGACATGGCCCGCCGGCTGCAGGAACGGCTGCTGAGCGACCACCAGGCGACGCTCGGCGCCACCCTGGTGGATCAGGCGGATCACCCCGCCCTCACGGCGCTCCGGTCCTGGGGATGGCTGGACGTGGGAGAGATCTGGAGGCCGGTCAGCGCGACGCTGCTCCGGGTGCTGGTCCTTCCTCTCGGGGAATGAACCGCCATGAGGCTGGAGGGCCTTGCGCACGACGCCTGGACCCGGTGGCCCGGATGAGGTCCGACAGCCGATCCGCCCGGATCCAGGTGCTGGTCGCCGAGCAGGCCGCCCGGCGTGGTGCCCGGGTCGGTGTGGTGGATGTGTGCACGGCGGCGGTGGCCGCGCTGCCGGTCGGCGGGGCCGGGCTGTCGGCGATGTCCCGGACCGCGACTAGCCATCCGCTGTGCAGCACCGACACCGTCAGCGAGCAGTTGGAGGAGCTGCAGCTCACGCTGGGCGAGGGGCCGTGCGTGGATGCCTTCACGCACGGCTCGGCCGTGTTGACGCCCGATCTACTGACCGGTGCACTGCAGGACCGCTGGACCGTGTTCGCGGATGCGGCGCTGGACGCCGGGGCACGCGCGGTCTTCGCGCTCCCCCTGCAGATCGGGGCGATCAGCCCGGGAGTTCTGGATCTGTACGCCGACGTGCCGACCGTGCTGGACGCGGAGGAGCTGGCCGACGCGCTGGCGTTCGCCGATCTCGCGACGC
>NZ_VWMY01000028.1:101839-142695 GCF_008905045.1 Streptomyces albicerus | reverse complement strand
CTAGGGCCTGTGTGGCGTTGTGATCAGCCGGTTGCCTTCAGAAGGTCGTTGATCCAGATCATCGAGGCGCGGAGGTGGAGGCCGGCGAGGTAGCTCTCGGGTGTCTTGTCGTATCGAGTCGCGATGCCCCGCCAGGCTTTCAGCTTGTTGATCAGGCGCTCGACGGTGTTCCGTTCCTTGTAGAGACCGGCGTCGTGGCGTGTGGGCCGGCCGCCCCGGCTGCCTTTCTTCTTCCGGTTGGCGGCCTGGTCCTTCTTCTCCGGGATGACTGCCTTGATGTTGCGTTTACGCAGGTAGGAGCGGTTGGCGCGGGATGAGTAGGCCTTGTCCGCGGCGACAGCGTCAGGCCGGGTCCGGGGACGGCCGACCGGCAGACGGATCCGCACTTTCTGCAGCACGGGGACGAACTGCGGGCTGTCGGCGGCCTGTCCTGCGGTCAGGACGAACGACAACGGACGGCACTTGCGGTCCGCGGCGAGATGAATCTTGCTCGTCAGCCCGCCACGGGACCTGCCGAGCAGGGCCTCCTTCAGACGGAGCTTGCGCCGTCGCCTGATGCGCCGCCGCTCTTCCCGGCCGGGGGCGTCGCTTCCGTCCTGTCCGTTCTGTTCCGGCGGGCCGCCCCCTTTTGCCGGGCCCGTTCCTGGTCGGCGGCGGCTTCCTCAAGGGCGTCCATGACCTCCTTGCCGATGCACATCCCGGCGGCGTCGTAGTGGGCGCGGGTGGTCGTGGAGTCCACGCTGACCAGGGACAAGTCCGTCTGTCCCTGGCGGGCGGCCTCGGCGATCAGGCCTTCCAGCAGTGCGGTGAAGACGCCGGCGTCCCTCCACACCCGGAAACGGCCGTAGACCGTCGGCCACGGACCGAACTCACCCGGCATCTCCCGCCACTGGCTGCTGGTGCGGAACCGCCAGATCACTCCCTCGAACTGCTCACGCAGCCGCTCAGGGTATGGACCGTACTCGCCTATCGGCAGGAACGGCTCGATCAACTGCCACTGTTCGTCGGTGAGTTGCCTGCGCGTCACGATTGTCTTTCTACCGGATCCGCATACCAGACGGATCCGGATCGGCAAGATTGATCACGACGTCACACAGGCCCTAGNCTGCGCGTCACGATTGTCTTTCTACCGGATCCGCATACCAGACGGATCCGGATCGGCAAGATTGATCACGACGTCACACAGGCCCTAGGGCGGTTGATATGCGGGGTGGGTTGATGCATGTGCACATACCTGCTGGAATCCCGACTGCTCGATGCCCGTCCGACCTCTCCGAGGAGCCCATACGTGACTGCCCCCGCCTCCGCCGCAGAATCCGCCGCTGCTTCCGCTTCCGAACCCGCCTCCCGCGCGGCCCGGATTCTGTCCCGGCCTGTTTCCCTGAACGGCCTGACCGTTCCGAACCGGATCGTGATGGCGCCGATGACCAGGCAGTTCTCACCGGGTGGGGTGCCGGGGGAGGACGTCGTCTCGTACTACGCGCGCCGTGCCGCCGCCGGTATCGGTCTGATCGTCACCGAGGGCACGTATGTGGGGCACGAGTCGGCCGGGCAGAGTGACCGGATCCCGCGCTTCCACGGTGCGGAGCAACTGGCGGGGTGGGCGAAGGTCGCCGAGGCCGTGCATGCGGCGGGCGGGCGGATCGTGCCGCAGCTCTGGCACATCGGCATGGTGCGGTCCGCCGGGCAGCCGCCGTTCACGGACGCGCCCGCGGTCGGACCGTCCGGTCTGCGGCTCGACGGCACCGGGGGCCAGGGCAAGGAGATGATCCAGGCCGACCTGGACGACGTCATCGCCGCCTTCGCCGAGGCCGCGGCCGCGGCCGAGCGGATCGGCTTCGACGGGGTCGAACTGCACGGTGCGCACGGTTACTTGATCGACCAGTTCCTGTGGTCGGGCACGAACCGCCGTACGGACGCGTACGGGGGTGACCTCGTCGCCCGTACGAAGTTCGCGGCGGAGATCGTGGCCGCGGTCCGGGCGTCGGTCTCGCCGTCCTTCCCCGTGATCTTCCGGTACTCGCAGTGGAAGCAGGAGGTTTACAGGGCCCGCCTGGCGGAGAGCCCGGAGGAGCTGGAGGCCCTGCTGACCCCGCTCGCCTCGGCCGGCGTGGACGCCTTCCACGCGTCGACGCGCCGCTACTGGCTGCCGGAGTTCGACGGCTCGGACCTGAACCTGGCGGGCTGGACGAAGAAGCTGACGGGCAAGCCCGCCATCACCGTCGGCTCGGTCGGCCTCGACGGCGACTTCCTCAAGGGCTTCCAGGGAGAAGGCGCCCCGGTCAAAGGCATCGACGACCTGCTCGACCGCCTGGAGAGCGAGGAGTTCGAGCTGATCGCGGTCGGTCGTGCGCTGCTTCAGGACCCGGAGTGGGCGGCGAAGGTCCTGGGCGGGCGGTTCGGGGAGCTGGGGGCGTTCGATCCGGCGGCGCTGGGGTCGTTGAGCTGAGATGAATTCTGAGCGAGGGGCACCCCTTTTCCGGGGGTGCCCCTCGCGGGTTTACGTGGCTCAGTCCGCGTAGTCCTTGAGCTTCTCGGTTTTGAGGGTGATGCCGACGGGCTCGGGGATCTCCACGGTGGATCCCCACGGGTAGGAGGGCGCCTGCTGGTAGCGGCCGTCCTTTGGCTCGCTGAACACGGTGAGGGTGTTGTTGTCGCGGTCGATGAGGAGGTAGACGGGGATGTCGGCCTCCGCGTAGCCGACGGGCTTGTCGATGCGGTCGCGCTGGTCGGTGTCGCGGTCGTGGGAGGTGATTTCGACGGCCATGAGAGCGCCGTCGGTCTCGGACCACTCGCCGTCTTCCTGGAAGTGGTCCACAGGCGCCAGGAAGCCGTCCGTGCGTGCGCGGCCCTTGCGGTATGCCTCGGCCTTGACGCCCCGTTCGGGCGCGAGATCCAGGTCGGGGCGTTGCTGCATGCACTGGCGGAGCAGCCACATGAAGATCGACGTGTGCTTGCCGTCCGGCATTGCCTTGACCCCTACTTTTCCGTTCATGTATTCCAGCCGCACGGTTTCGGGGGCGACGGCGGCGAGCTCCTCGAATTCGTCGACATCGAGGGGACCGTGCCTGACGCGCAGCCTTCCTCCGAGGAATTCGAGCCTGTTCCGTAGCTCCCTCGGAGCCCGGCGGACGAGTTCTTCGAAGTCCTCGACGGACATCTGCGGGCGTTCGGTGGTACCAGGGGTCATGGTGTTGCCTCCTCCCTCCCATCGTGCCCCGGCTGTGTGCTTTCGGACTGTTGGAGCGGTCATACGCGTGGCCTTTCTCGTCGGTCGACCATCGCCGCGCGGGCTGCGGCGGCGTGGGCGTGGACTGCGGTGGACGTCAAGGGGGCGGAGGGCCGGGGTGGGGCGGCCTCGCCCCGGCACGGCCCGCAGGTGCCGCCCGGCAGGGCCTCCGGGTGGCCCGGTGTGCCGCATTTCGCGCATTCCAGTACGCGGAGGGGTGGGCGTGGGGCGGGTTCCGGTTCTGGTGGGAGCTTCGCGATCAGGCGGGCGCGGACGAGGGCGGCCGGGCTGTGGACCGGGATGGGGAGGCCTGCGGTCAGGGACTGGAGTACGTGGTCGTCGGTGGCACCCCTCGCGAACCACTCTGTGAGGAGCGGGGCGAGGTCCGCGCATTCCTTGGCGGAGAGGGACAGGGGCGGAGTCGTACGGCCGAGGGCCGCCAGGAGGATGTGGGCGCGGGAACGGGTGGGGCCCCGCCGATCCCCTGGAGGCTCCTGCGGTACGTCGCCCCGCGTGAACGCCGCCCACCAGTCGTCGTCCCGCGCCGTTCGCGAGAACCACGTTCGGGTGATCCAGCGCGGACTCCCCGAGTCGGCCAGGTGTTCGCGGCCCCGGCGCAAGTGGCCTGCCCGTTGGAGGTTGTTGAGGGCTGTGCGGAGGGCGCACTGGCCGTACGGGAGCGTCTTGGCCAGCGTCTTTACGGAGATGTCGGCGCCGTTGGGAAGGCGGTCGATGTACGCGGCGATGGCGGCTTCGCGGGGTGGGAGGTGGGCGAAGTCGTGGGCCGTGCGGGGGAGTTGGTCCGGGGCGCCGCGTTTTCCGTAACCCGGATTGGCCATCGGGTGCGGGGATGCGTGCGCGGGCACGAAGGCAGGACTAGGCTTGGCATCAGCCATGGGATCGAGTCGCTTTCGATCTCGTTGGTCAAGCCCCCGCAGGTGTTGCTAGCACCTGGCGGGGGCTGTTCGTTATCCGGGCACGCTAGACCCATGTGACTGTGCGTGGCAAGCCGAACGCGTCGAGTCAACTCGCAGGGAGGGTGGGTGGGTTGAGACCCACCCCCCAATCCTCAGAAGCAGGGCTCGGAGCTCGGCGCTTGAGCTTCGGGCAGCGGCTGGCTAGTCCCGCTTGAGGTTTTCGATGAACGCCGACCATGCCTCGGCCCGGAACTTGAGCTTCGGGCCGAGGGGGTTCTTGGAGTCGCGGACGGGGACGTGGGTGGGGTGGCCGGGGGCCACCTCCAGGCAGTCGCCGCCGTCGCCGGCGCTGTAGCTGGACTTCAGCCAGGCGGTGGAGGGCAGGTCGTACTCACGGGTGCTGGTCTTCATGCTCGTAATCCTGCGCCGCTGACTCCACCAGGGCCAGCGAACGCTGAGGTGAAAGTGCTGCCGCCTGGAGAAGGTTGAACGTGAGCGTGTGGCGGGCGACCGTAGCGGGGTCGTCCAGCAGTTTGCCCATGTCCAGCCCCTCGACGAAACAGAGCGGCGGGGCGTCCGCGAACTCCATGAGTTTCAAGGAACCGCCCATTCCGGCATGCGCTCCGGCGTCAAACGGCAGCACCTGCATGATGATCCGGTGGCGACGTGCCAGGTCTGCCACATGGCGTAGGGCCTCTGCCATCGCTGTCGCTCCGCCGACCGGTCGCCGGACCGCGGCCTCGTCGAGGACCACCCACAACAGCGGGGTTGTTGGATCCCTGAGGAGGTGGGCACGTTCCATTCGGGTCGCCACCAGCTCTTCGATCTCGGCACCCGAGACCATCGGCCGGTAGGAGCGGAACAGCGCTGCGGCGTACGCCGGGGTCTGCAACAAGCCTGGGATCAGTAGCGGGAGGTAGTGCCTGATCGCCGTAGCAACTGCCTCGGCCTCCGCCGCCTCCTCAAAGTGGTCTGGGTACTTGGACTTGGCCAGAGCTGAGCAGTTGCGCTCGAAGAAGCCGTTCGTGTCGAGGATCTCGTCTATCTGGACGGCGTATTCGAGGTGCAGGCGCCGTGTCCCCGCCTCCAGTTGGCCGATGAACGAGCCGCTGACGAACAACGGCTCGCCCAGTTCGCTCTGACTGAGGCCCTTCCGTTCGCGAGCGTGACGCAACTCGGAGCCGATCAGAGCACGTGGTGACGAGGACGGGTCGAGGTCCTTCGGTCCTGGCATGCGCAACTCCCTGTCACACAGGCGGGGTTGTTGGGGCGCCGTCTCTGGCCAGGTTAGAGGCGCGGTGGCCACGCTGTGTGGTGAACGCGAACACTCAGAGTGGAGGCCGGGTGCGATGGGGATGACGTCGAGTGAGCGGGTGCGGTCGACGGAAGAGGCGGTGGAGTGCTTGCGGGCGGCCCTGGAGGGGGCGGGCGTCGCGCTGCCGTCACTCGGCGTCGATCCGGTGACGGCGGCGACCGGCGAGCCGTACGCGCTGGTGGAGTTGGGGCGGTGCAACGTACGGACGGCGGTTCGGCTGGCCGACGCGCTGCGCGGTGCGGGTGAGCAGGCGTGAACGGTGAGGTCGGGGCGTACGTGGTCGACGTACGCGACGGGCGGGTCGGGCAGGTCATGGGGCACGAGGGCGGATACGTACAGCTGCGGCCCGTGGGTGGTGGGCGGGAGTGGGACTGTCCTCCGGAGGCGATGGGCGAGGCGCCGCCCGGGGAGGTGCTGCGGGCGCGGGTGCGGCGGATCAATCAGGAGGGGCGGTTGCCGTGACCGGCGTCGGTTGCACAGCCCAGGAGCAGCTGAGGCGTAGCTGAGATCGGGAAGGGCTTGGTATCCCCCACCGCGCGCAACCTCGACGAGTCCTGGTGAAGACCCACCTCAAGCCGTCGGCGACCAGGTACCTCGCCGCGCTGTCCGGCGCGGACCGCGCGACCTACCTGGCCGCGAACCCCTTCATCACGTGGTCCGGCGGCAGGTCGCCTAGAGGTTTCCCATCGGTTCGATGTCGATCTTCACGGGTGTGCCCCAGATCCGCAGCACCTCGTAGTCGGTGAACTCGTGGACCAGGCGGTAGGCCATGCTCGGGCGCGGGCCCCGGCGCTGCGCGGAGAGATACATCTCGGCCTCCTGCTTGTCGCGGCGGGGCGTGCCGCAGAGCTGCCAGGCCTGGCCGGTCCACATCTCGGGGAGCCAGCGCTGCTGGGGCTGGGGCCGGTCGCCCCGTACGCCGTAGCGGGACTTCGTACGCTCCGCAGCCTCGTCCGAAGCGGCTGCCCGGCCCTGCGGGAACGAGTCGTTGAACGAGTCGTTGACCTTCGAGCGGCGGGCGATACGGCGACGGGTCTCGCAGAGCAGGCACAGGTCGGGGGCGTCCTCGTCGACCGGTCCCGTGGGGTGCTCCGGGCAGCGGGTGGTCGGCGCCGCCTTGGTGACGGTCTCCTCCAGCAGGTCAAGAGCCCGCTTGAGATCGGCCTTCACCTCGTGCAGCTTCGCGTCAGGCATCTCGGCGGACAACGCGTCCCCGTGCTCCCCGAGCACCCGCAGGGCCCGGCCCAGAGCGGTCAATTGCGCATGGTTCACGACGCTCATACCCCTTCCTCGTGACCTTTCCAGCCTCCCACGCCCCACTGACAGCCCAGCTCCACCCGCATCCGCCGGCACACGTCGGCCACCGCCTCCTCGTCCGGTACGGCACCCGCGTCGAACATGGCCATCTGCAGCGCGGGACCGTGGACCCCGTACCGCTCGAGGTCCGCCTTCAGCGCCGGCTGCACCACGAAGTGGATGTGGCCCGGTTCGGCGCCCGCGTGGGACCAGAGGCAGACGTAGACCTGTTCGGGCCGCATCACCGTGGTGACGGTGCGGCTGACCCGGCGTAGCAGCGGGCCGAGCTCGGCGGACTCCTCCGGTGTCAGGTCGGCCACGTGCAGGACGTGCCGGACCGGCTTGACGATCAGTGTGCCGAGGCCCAGCGGGCCGACGCAGTGCTCGACGACCCATAGAGCGGTGCGGTGGATCGTCCCGCCCGGGAGGAACTCGGTCCCGGCGACGAGTCGGCAGGCCATACAGGTCTGATCGGTCACCGGTCAGCCGGTCGCCGCCGCAAGCGCCGCGCGCAGGTGGCCGTTGTTCTCCTCCAGGAGGCGGGCCGCCGTTGGGCCGTCCACGTTGCCCAGGATGGTGAGGATCGCGTTCTTCACCTCGCCGTCGGTGGCGGCGAGGGCGGCCTCGATCTCCTCGTCGGAGGCGCCGGTGGCGAGCGAGACGATACGGCGGGAGCGGGCCCGCAGCTTCTCGTTCGAGGCGCGTACGTCGACCATCAGGTTCCCGTACGTCTTGCCCAGGCGGATCATCGTGATCGTCGAGAGCATGTTGAGGACGAGCTTCTGCGCCGTACCGGCCTTCAGGCGGGTGGAGCCGGTCAGCAGCTCGGGGCCCACGACGACCTCGATGCCGTGGTCGGCGGCCGCCGCGAGGGCGCTGTCCGCGTTGCAGGACAGGCCGACGGTGAGGGCGCCGAGCGCGCGGGCGTGCTCGACCGCGCCGATCGCGTACGGGGTGCGGCCCGAGGCGGAAACGCCGACGACCACGTCGTCCGCCGTGAGGTCCAGGGCGGACAGGTCCTCGACGGCCAGTTCCGCGGAGTCCTCCGCGCCCTCGATCGACGTCGTCATCGCGGTCGGACCACCCGCCACCAGCCCGACGACCTCGGACGGGTCCGTGTTGAACGTCGGTGGACACTCCGACGCGTCCAGCACCCCGAGCCGTCCGGCGGTACCCGCGCCCGCGTAGACGAGCCGACCGCCCCGCGCCATCCGTTCCGCGATGGCGTCGATCGCCTCGGCGATCCGCGGCAACTGCGCGGCGACCGCCGCCGGCACGGTCGCGTCCTCCCCGTTCATGATCTCCGCGATACCGAGCGTCGACAGCTGATCGATCTCGGAGAGCTCGGGCCGGAACGCCTCGGTGGTCAGGCTCTCCAACTCGGCCCGCAGATCACGGTAGTCGGCGGAGGGAGGGGAGGAGGGGGAGGGTGAGGGAGAGGCGGCGTCGGTGGCATCGGCGCTGGAGGTCATGTGCGGCGGCTCTTTCTGGTACTTGGCGTTCTGGTTCTTGAATCTCCGGTGCAGGTTGGCGCCCCGATAGGGGCGCGGGGAACTGCGCGACCAGCCCCCACGACCCGCAGATACCCACTGGCCGCAAGCAAACCGCTATCGCGGAGCGGAACGGTGGCGATGGGCCAACGCCTCGTACGACGCCGACAACGCCGGCGCCGCAGTCTCATACGTCCTCTGCGCCACCCCGATGAACAAGCAGTCCACCACAAGCAGTTGACTCGTACGCGAGGACATCGCCGCCGGCCGCAACTCGCTCTCCCGAGCCGTGGACGTGGTGAGGATGTGATCCGCGTACTGAGTGACGGGCCCGTCCGGACGCCCCGTGATTGCGACCGTCGTGGCCCCGCGCTCGAAGGCGACCCGCAACGGCTCGATGACATCCCCCGTCGACCCGGAGTGCGTGATCGAGATCGCCACATCCTTGGCCCGCAACTGCACGGCGTTGGTCACCGCGAGATGGGGATCGCTGTGGGCATGCGCTATCAGCCCGATACGCAGCAACTTCTGTGTGAGGTCCTGCGCGACGAGCCCGGACGCCCCGACGCCGTACACATCGATACGACGGGCCGTGGCCAGCGCCCCCACCGCGGCCCCGAGCTGGACCGTGTCCAGCCCCGCCGCGGTGTCGGCGAGCGTCTGCTGCTCGTCGTACGCGAGCTTGGCGACGACGTCCGCGATCGGGTCGTCGACCGCGATGTCGGCCGTCACGGCGGGCGCCCGGCCCGACTGCTGATGGGCGGCGAGGCCGGCGAGGGCGAGGCGCAGGTCGCGGTAGCCGGGGTAGCCGAGGAGGCGGGCGGTGCGGACCACTGTCGCCTCGCTGGTGCCGGTGAGCTCCGCGAGGCCGGTGACCGTGAGGGCCGCGCAGCCCGCGGGGTCGCCGGCCACGGCCTCGGCGACCCGCTGCATGGAGCGGGTCATCGATGGGGCGAGGGTGCGGACCTTGGCCGCGAGGGCCGCGGGTGCGGGCGGGGCCCCGCCCGCGAAAATTTCCTTCACTTCTTGGGTCACGTATGAAAGATATTTTCGGGCGGGAGGAGGGTCAAGGGGAAGGGGGGTGCGAGGCCGGGGGGTATGTGCGGGTTCGTGGGGGCTGGTCGCGCAGTTCCCCGCGCCCCTTACGGGGCGCGCGCCTGACGGGCGTGCGGCTGACGGGCGTGCGGCTGACGGACGCGCCCCCGACTGGCGCACGGCTGACGGGGCGCGCTCCGATTGTGCGGCAGGCGCACAATGGGAGTATGAATTCTCCCCCCTCCCCCGACCCCATCAGCTCTTTGGAGCAGGCGCTGCACGCGGCCCGTGCGCTCGTGCTCGCGGATCTCGTCGCGGGCCAGGTCGCCGAGGCCGATGTGGTGTCGATGGTCGAGGAGTCGGTCGTACAGCGCCGGTGGTGGGTGGAGCAGTGGCCGGAAGGGGTCGACTACGTGGCGGGGCTGATCGCCCAGGACGTACAGGACGCGCTGCTGGAGCGGTACGGGCGCTGGCCGCTGTGTCCCGTCTGCGGTGCCGGTGACCCCCATGCCCTCGATGTGGAGCCGGAGTTGGGGCCCGACCCGCACTGGGTGTGCCACAAGGCGGGCGTGAAGGTCTCGGCGGTGGGCGCGCTCGGGAAGGCCGGCGGCGGGACACCTCCCTCGTGACGGTGTACATCGACCCTCCGAACTGGCCGGGGCACGGCCGCATGTGGTCCCACCTGGTCAGCGACGTCTCGTTCGACGAACTGCACGACTTCGCAAGCCGGTTGGGGGCGCCCGCCCGGGCTTTCGAGCGCGACCACTACGACATCCCGTCGCACCGGTACGAGGAGGCGGTGGCGGCCGGGGCTGTGGAGGTCGGGTCGAAGGAGTTGGTGCGGCGGCTCACGGAGGCGGGGCTGCGGCGGCCGAAGCATCGGCGGGTTCAGGACGGGGTCGGCTGAACCACGTCTCCAGTTCGTGGCGGATGCCCGTCTCCGTTCCCGTCGAGGCGACCTTGCGCAGGGTTCTGCCGGAGCGCAGGGCCACCACGATGCCTCGGATCAGCCCCGCAGCTCGTACGCGTACTGCTCGCCGTCCCCGTCCTCCGCCGGCACCTGGATGAAGCCGGCGCGGGACATCACGCCCTGGGAAGGGGAGTTGGCGCGGTCCACCGTCGCGAACAGGGAGGTGACGTCCTCGCGGGCCAGGGCCCAGGCGGACAGGGCGCGCAGGGCCTCGGTGGCGTAGCCGTTGCCGCGGGCGGACTCGGCCAGGTCGTAGCCGATCTCGACGCGGCCGGCCTCGTCCGGCGCGCTGTGGAAACCCATGCCGCCGACCGCGCGGCCGTCCTCGCGGCGGACGAGGACGAACATGCCCCACTCCGGCCGGTGCACTCCGGACTCGTACGCCTTCACGGTCGCCCCGGCGGCATCGCGTGTGCCCTCGAAGGGGCCTCCCTCGATCCACTCGAAGCCGCCGGTGCCGCCCGTGCTCAGGTCGGCGGCGGACGCGGGGGCGACACCCTGGAGAGTGAGGCGCTCGGCGGGGATCACGAGGTTGTTGTTCCAGCGCCAGTCGGTGAGGGGCGCGCGGCCGGGCAGGTCGCCGCGGCCCGTGGCCCACAGGAGGATGCGCCAGTGGCCGGCGCCGGGATCGGGCCGGACGTGCGGGAAGATCCGGGTCAGCACGTCCTCGCAGAGCGCGGCCGGCGGCTCGTACGCGATACCGAGGCCCTCGGCGATGTCGTGCGTGTGGAGCAGCACCTCGGCGACACCCATCGCGGCGAAGCCCTCGCGGTTCGCGCTGCGGAAGGGGTACGGGTGGAAGGCACGGGCCTCGCGCGGGGCGGTGCGGACGGCGGCCGCGAGGAGGGCGCCGGTCGCCTCGATGACCTGCAGGAGGTCCTCGACGCTCTCGCACTCGTCGCAGTTGATGCGGAACGGTACGTAACGGTCGGTGGGCCGGCCCGCCAACTGCCCCGCGTACGCGATGAGATCCGACGCGATGTGCTCCGCCGTCCTGCGGCAACTCCAGTCGACACGGCCCGCCTTGACGCTCCAGTCCCGGCCGGCCGCTCCCCGCAGCACCGCGACCGCACCCGCGACGGCCTCGGCCACCTGATCCCCGCCCATTGCTCGCATGACGGCGAGAATAGGTGATCAGTTTCCCGAACGAGACTGATTGACCGGCTCGTTTGGAGAGCCAGACCTGCCGGTCGCGGTAGATCCGCAGCTCACGCCCGAGCTGCGGCTTCTCGGCCGGGCGAGGGGTACGGGGGATCAGGGTCGCCACCCCACCAGGGCGATCGCGGACGCCGCGGCGACCGCCCAGGACGCCGCCGCCGGAACCGGGTTCAGGTGCTGAGGAGGTCCAGCTCGCCACGGACGTTCCAGCGGGCCGTGGCTTCCCACTGAGCCGCCCCGTAGGGGGTGTGGAAGAGGCGCGGCAGGCCGAGGAGTTGGCGGAGTACCGCCGCGCGGCCCTCGCGGAAGGCGTCCGGCGGGACGAAGGCGTACTCCTCGCGGACGGCGGCCGTGTAGGCGGCGTACGCGGCCGGGGGTGCCGCCAGGATCGCCAGGTCGGCGTCGCAGAGGACCTGGCCGTTCGGGTCGTCGTCGGACGGGGCGTGCGTGATCGTGAGGCGGACCAGGCGGGCGACCTCGGCTGTGGCGGTGGGGGAGACGCCCGCCTCGGGGAGGGCGCGTTCGGCGAGACGGGCCGAGCGTTCCTCGTTCTCGGACCGGTCGGGGAGGTAGACCGCGTCGTGGAACCAGGCGGCCAGCCGGACCAGGTCCGGGTCGGCCGCGTACGTCTCCAGCACGTCGACGTGATCCAGGACCGCGGTCAGATGGTCGAGCGTGTGATAGCGCCGCTGCGGCTCCGACCAGCGGGCGAGGAGGTTGTCGGCGTAGGGGGTGGGGTCGGGGGCATCCGTCCCACGGATCCGGTGAAGCGTGTGTCGCCAGCGGGAGCGCAGGGCGTCGAGCACATCGGCGGTGTCGGCGGTGTCGAGGTCGGCCATGCGCGCCATTCTCCGCCGTCCACCGTCGGTGATCGCCCGTCGCCCCGAAGCGGCCTTGGTGAAGTCCGGTGCGGTACCGCGCCCCGTAAGGGGCGCGGGGAACTGCGCGACCAGCCCCCACCGGCCCGCGGGTTCATCACCGATCTTCCAGCGGAGCGCTTAGCGTTGCCTCATGACTGCTGTTGACGCGCACGGCGTACGGGATCCGGAACTGCCCGGGCGGCTGCTGGCCGCCGAGCGGGACGTGCTGATGCCGCTTCTTCGGGGGCGGCCGGAGGAGGACTTCGCGATCAGGACCTGTTGTCCTGGGTGGACGGTGCGGCATGTGCTCGCGCACTGCTCGGCCGCGTTGTCGCGGGTCGTGGAGAGCCGGTACGAGGAGGGGGTCTTCAGCCCCGAGGCGAACGACCGGGACATCGCCGAGCGGGACGGCTGGTCCGTCGCGGAGGTCGTCGACGAGCTGGAGCGGGGGATGACCGACGCGGGTCCGGTGATCGCCAAGGCGGGCGGCGTACTCGACGGGGTCGCGCTCGGCGAGTGGGTGCACGCGGGGGACGTACGGGAGGCCTGGGGCGAGCCCACAGCGTACGGCGGCGCTCAAGTGGGGCTCGCGCTCGACCTGTTGGCGTGGATCACCCGCGATCGGGGGCACCTCGCACTGCACGCCGACCTTGACGACGTCGATGAGCCCCTGCTGCTCGGCGCGCCCTCCGGCGAGCGCCCGCCCGCCCGCTATATCGGCGACGCGACGACCCTCGTACGGCTCTACGCGGCACGCCCGCTGACCGGGACACGGTACGAGCTGGCGGGGGCCGCGGAGGCCGAGCTCAACCTGTACGGCTGAGCTCCGGCCCTGGCCCCGGTTCCCGTCCGGCTCCGGTTCCGGCCCTGGTCCCGGCCCTGGCTCAGGCCTCGGCCCTGGTCCCGGCCCGGCCCCGGCCCTGGTCCCGGCCTGGCCCCGGTCCGTCCTGGTCCTGGTCTCGGCTCCGGCTCCGGGCCCGGCCTCGGTCCAGGTCCAGGTCCCGCATCCGGGCCCGGTTCCGGCCGGTGCGGCCCCCGCCTCGGCCCCGGCCCCGTCGGCCGCGGCCGGATCTTCCCTCATGCGCGTAGGCTGGTTATTGGACTAGACCTGTAGCCGCCCGAGGGAAGAGGTCCTATGAGTGAGCGTGCAGTCCTGGAGGTGATCGCCCTCGAAGTCGAGGACGCGGTCGCCGCCGAGGCCGGAGGTGCGGACCGGTTGGAGCTGGTCACGGACATGGCCGCCGACGGGCTCACCCCGCCGGTGGAGACCTTCGTGGGGATCCGGGCCGCCGTCGGCATCTCGCTGCGCGTGATGCTGCGCCTGACCGACGGGTTCGAGGCCGGGGAGGTACGGCGGCTCGTACGGGCGGCGCGGGAGCTGCGTGCCGCCGGGGCGGACGAGTTCGTGCTCGGGTTCCTGGACGAGGCCGGGGAGCCGGACCTGCCCGCGCTGGAGGCCGTGCTCGCCGAACTGGACGGCTGCCGTTGGACGTTTCACCGGGCGATCGACCGCGCGGCGGACCGCGACGCCCTGCGCAAGCGGCTCTCCGACCTGCCCGGCCTGGACACGTACCTCACGGCCGGGTCGGCGGAGGGTGTGGACGAGGGCCTGCCGACGCTGCTCGCCGAGGCGGCCCGTCACGGCGAGCCGGGCTACGAGCCCCGGCTCCTCGTCGGCGGCGGCCTCCGCCTCGACCACCTCCCGCGCCTGCGGGCGGCCGGCATCGACGCCTTCCACATCGGCGGCGCGGCCCGGCCGGGCGGCTGGGAGACGCCGGTCTCGGCGGCGGCGGTACGGGAGTGGCGGTCGGCCTTGGACCGCGGCTGAGCGTACTGGCGGACGCGGGCCTCGACGACCGCGCCGCGGTCGATACCGCGGTCGACACCGCGAGCGACCGGGAGACCGGGCGGCCGGGTGTGCGAAGCCCACGCCGCCTTCCAGACGGCTGCCGCCCGGCATCTCCGCCGCGCCCGCCACCGACCCGGGCTCACAATGCCCTTGCGCGCTCCGCCAGTTGGGGCGGCAGCGGTGCCGCGTGGGTCACGATCAGGCCCGAGACCGCTCGGGTCAGGGACACGTACAGGCGGCGCAGGCCGGTGCGTTCGTCCGGTTCGCCGTCGACGACGGCCTGGGGCTCGTCCAGGACCACGTAGTCGTACTCCAGGCCCTTGGCGAGCGAGGCCGGTACCAGGGTGAGGCGGGTAGTGAGGGTGGTCTCCTCGCCGGGGCCGAGGTGGGTGAGACCGGCCGCCGTCAGCGCCTGGGCCAGCAGCGGCACGCGTGCGTCGGCCGCGATCAGGCCCACCGAACCCTCGTTGCGCAGCAACTCCTCGCAGGCGGCCACTACCTCCGCGTCCGCGGTGGTCCCGCGGACCTCGAAGAAGCCCGGGTTCTCGCGAACCGAGGCCACCGGCGTCAGGCCCGGTGCGATGTGGGGGAGCAGCCGGGACGCGTACGTGATGACGTCCGTGGGGACTCGGAAACCCGCCGTCAGTTCCTCGACGACGGCCTCCGACTTGCCCAGGTGGGCCAGTGCCTCGTCCCAACTCCGCGTCGCCCAGGGCGTCGTGCCCTGAGCCAGGTCCCCGAGGACGGTCGCCGAACCGGTCGTGCAGCGCCGCCCCACCGCCCGGTACTGCATGGGGGAGAGGTCCTGCGCCTCGTCGAGCACCACGTGTCCGAGGGAGTGCGTGCGCTGTACGAGGTCCGTGGCCTCGTCGATCAACACGGCGTCCGCGGCTGACCACTTGGCGGACTTCGGCGAGCGTACGGGCTTGGCGAAGAGGATCGTCTTCTGCTCGTCCTCGGTGAGGATTCCCGCCGCGTGGACGGCCAGGAAGTCGGCGTCGGAGAGCAGGCGCAGCACGAGCTTCGCGGGGTCGACCGGCGGCCAGATCGCCTTCACCGCCGCCTTCACGGACGGGTTGCGGGCGACGGCGTCCTGCACGCGGTCGTCCGGTGCCTCGCCGGACCGCTCCATCTGCACGAGCACGGCGTGCGCGATGCGCTGCGGCAGGGCCTCGCGGGCGGCGCCGTAACGGATCTCCCGGTCCAGCAACTCCCGGACGATGTCCTCCAGTTCGTACGCCGGAACGCGCCAGCGCCGGGAGCCGCGCACGACCACGACGGGCTCGGTCGGCATGGTCACGTGCGAGCGGACGGCCCGGCGCAGGACCTCGGCCATCCGCGCGTCGCCCTTGACGACCGCGGCGGCCGCCTCGTCCGTACCCCGCACCTCCACATGCGCGACCAGATCGTCGACCGTCGCCTGCTTGACCTCCAACTCGCCCAGGGCGGGCAGCACTTGCTCGATGTAGTGGAGGAAGGACGAGTTCGGCCCGATGACGAGGGTGCCGGTGCGGGCGAGCCGCTCGCGGTGGGCGTAGAGGAGGTACGCGACCCGGTGCAGACCGACGGCCGTCTTTCCGGTGCCCGGACCTCCCTGCACACAGACCGTGCCGCCGAGACCGGACCGTACGATCTCGTCCTGCTCGGGCTGGATCGTCGCCACGATGTCGCGCATCGGGCCCACGCGCGGGCGCTCGATCTCCTGCTGGAGGAGCTTGCTGGTGGCGGCCGCCTCGGTCGGGTCGGAGAGGTGCTCGTCCTCGTACGCGGTGAGGTCGCCGCCCGTGTACCCGAAGCGGCGGCGCAGCGCGATGTCCATCGGGGACTTCTTGGAGGCCCGGTAGAAGGGCTGGGACACCGGGGCGCGCCAGTCGATGACCATCGGGTCGCCGTCGGCGTCGTGCACATGCCGGCGCCCGATGTAGAAGCGCTCGCCCTCCGCGCCCTCCGCCCTCTCGGCTCCGGGCGCGTACAGGTAGTCGAGGCGGCCGAAGAACAGCGGGGTGTGGGACAGGTCGGCGAGTGCCTTGATGCGCTCGTCGATCTGATGGGTGAGGGCTTCCGCGTTGACCCAGTTCGCGGTGACGTCCCGGATGTCGAGCGACTCGACGTCCTCGCGCATCGAACGGAGGGCGGCGCGGGAGTGCGTCAGGTGGGCGCGCTCGCGGGAGAGGGGGTCGTCGGCGAGGGCGTCGTCGGACGCGGGGTCGGACATGGCGGAGTCGGGCGGGGTGGACACGGGTGATGCCTCCGGGGACCTGCGGGACCTGCTGGGGCCTGGTGTGGCCTGCAGAGTGGTGGTGGGCCGACCGGTTTCCGTCCGGTCGGCGGCGCTCCACGACGGGAGGCGGGCAAGAGCGGAGATTTTAGGCGAGCGGTGGTGGCCGGGGCCAACCGTTTTTGTGCCGTCCCTGTCGTGCCCGTTGCCGCGTCCGCCGCCGTGCCCCCGGTGTCGTACGACAACTGCCGTCCCCTAGGGGGCACCGTCCCCCTCCCTGAGGGGGACGGGTCAACCCGGAGTCGTACGCGGAGACGACCGGGGTTCGGCCCGCAGACCGATGAAAACGGAGGGCTCGAATTCCACTATGGATACATGAGCGCAGCGACCTTCACTCCAGCCCCCGTCCGTCCGAGCCCGCCGTCCGGGGCCACCGCCCTCCAGGGCAGCCACCGGCACCGCCTCGGCGACGCCCTGCGTGCCGTCAAGGTGTTCGCGAGTGCCGCCTTCGGTGTGGTGCTCCTCGGCGAGTACGAGGAAGAAGCGGGCGTACGCCGCCGGTAGGCGCCCCTTTCCCCGGGTGCTGATCCACTAGGGTCGCGCCCGTACCCTTCCGGAACGTGACCATCCGATCACGCCTCGCGGTCTCCGCGACCCCGGCAACTCCCCTGACTTCCGCGGTTCCCTTCCTTCTCCTCGCACTCTCCCTCTCGGCCTTCCTCGCGCTGTGTGTCGTCCAGCGCATTCCGATTCGGCCAGGTCAACCTCGCGCTCGCCTGTCTGATCCTCTGGGACCTCACCCGGCCGACGGGCGCCCATCTTCAACTCCCTTGGTGGCAGCAGGTGTTGGCGTCGCCGTATCCGCTGTTGGGGCTGGCTCTGATGGCGTGGGCGGCCGGCCCGCACACGGGGGCGGCTTCTGCGGGGCCGCGCAGGTTGAGTACGGAAGCCCCCGCCTCCTGAGTACGCGAGTACGCGCTGCTGCTCCTCGCGCCGGTACTGGTCGCGATGGACCCCAACTCCTAGTCCTCTCCCAGCCCTTGCCGATCGCGAGAACGACGGAACCCTGGGACCGGTCCCGCGCGGGTGCTGAAACGCTGACCTCTCGATGAGCGGGGTGAGGGGAGACCGTTCGTGTCCGGTGTGGGGACGACCATCCGCAACACGGCCCGCGCGTTGTGCGGGGCGATCGCGATTCTTCTCGCCTTGCTGATGACGGCACACAGTTCGCCCGCGGCCCAGAGCGACTGTGCATCCCCTGGCAAGGTGTACGCCCAGAAGATCCTCGTTGAGTACGAGAAGGACGAGGAGGACGAGCGGCTGGACTGGATCACGGTGTTCCTCGTGTGCCAGCCGAACGGCCACGTGAAGATCGTGGACCACGAGGGCCAGGCCTATGACGACCTGGCCGACTTCCGCGCGAACAACAACCTTCTCAGCGAGCGCGACAAGATCCTTGTGCCGCGGAACTTCCCCTCGACCGAAAGGTCGGGGGACGTCGACCTGATGACGGTCTCGGGGCACACGAGCCCCAGTAGGTCATGGCTGTGGTGGCTGGTCGGCGGGACTGCCCTCGTACTGATCGCCGGCGGCGGTGGCTTCCTCCGGCTGCGCGCCCGCCGCCGGAGTGCCCGAGCACCGGCCTCTGACGCCGCTCCAGTCTCTGACGCCGAGCCGCAGGAGCCTTAGGGGCGCGGGGCTGTGACATATGCGGCTCCGCCGCGATGGGGGTCCCCCCGCTCGAGCGAAGCCGAGAGTGGGGGAGCGACCAGCCACGGACGGCCCGCAGTCTCCGTACCGCCCCTCCCGCGGAGCACCCGGTACCGCCCTTCCCGCGGAGCACCCGGTACCGCCCTTCCCGCGGAGCGACCGGCTCAGCTGTCCGCCAGCAGCTCGTCCGCGTCCACGATCCGGTACGCGTACCCCTGTTCCGCCAGGAAGCGCTGGCGGTGCGCCGCGAAGTCCTGGTCGAGGGTGTCGCGGGCGACGACCGAGTAGAAGTGGGCCTGGTGGCCGTCGGCCTTGGGGCGCAGGACCCGGCCGAGGCGCTGGGCCTCCTCCTGGCGGGAGCCGAAGGTGCCGGAGACCTGGATGGCGACCGTCGCCTCGGGCAGGTCGATCGAGAAGTTCGCGACCTTCGAGACGACGAGGACGCTGATCTCGCCCTGCCGGAACGCCTCGAAGAGCTTCTCGCGCTGCGCGTTCGACGTCTCGCCCTTGATGACGGGCGCGTCCAAGTGCTCGCCCAGTTCGTCGAGTTGGTCGATGTACTGGCCGATGACGAGGATCTGCTGGCCCGCGAAACGACGGACGATCGCCTCCGTGACCTTGCGCTTCGTCTCCGTCGTCGCGCAGTAGCGGTACTTCTCCTCCTGCTCGGCGGTGGCGTAGGCGAGCCGCTCGGCGTCGGTCAGGTTCACCCGCACCTCGACGCAGTCGGCGGGCGCGATGTAGCCCTGCGCCTCGATCTCCTTCCACGGCGCGTCGAACCGCTTCGGGCCGATGAGCGAGAAGACGTCCGACTCCCGGCCGTCCTCCCGGACCAGCGTCGCCGTCAGGCCCAGGCGGCGGCGGGCCTGGAGGTCCGCGGTGAACTTGAAGACCGGTGCGGGCAGCAGGTGCACCTCGTCGTAGACGATCAGGCCCCAGTCGCGCGAGTCGAACAGCTCCAGGTGCGGGTAGATGCCCTTCCGCTTCGTCGTCAGGACCTGGTACGTCGCGATGGTGACCGGGCGGATCTCCTTGCGCGTACCGCTGTACTCACCGATCTCTTCCTCGGTCAGCGACGTCCGCTTCACCAGCTCGTGCTTCCACTGCCGGGCCGAGACGGTGTTCGTGACGAGGATGAGGGTCGTCGCCTTCGCCTGGGCCATGGACCCGGCGCCGACCAGCGTCTTCCCCGCTCCACAGGGGAGTACGACCACTCCGGACCCGCCGTGCCAGAAGTTCTCCACCGCCTGCTTCTGGTACGGCCGCAGCGCCCAGCCGTCCTCGGCCAGCTCGATGGGATGCGCCTCCCCGTCCACGTACCCGGCGAGGTCCTCGGCCGGCCAGCCCAGCTTCAGCAGCGTCTGCTTGATCTGGCCGCGCTCGGAGGGGTGCACGGCGACCGTGTCCTGGTCGATCCGGGCGCCGATGAGCGGGATCACCCGCTTCGACCGCAGGATCTCCTCGAGCACGGGCCGGTCGGTGGTCGTGAGGACGAGCCCGTGGGCCGGGTCCTTGGACAGCGTCAGCCGTCCGTAGCGGTCCATCGTCTCCGCGATGTCGACCAGCAGCGCGTGCGGCACCGGATAGCGGCTGTACTGCACGAGCGCGTCCACGACCTGCTCGGCGTCGTGCCCGGCCGCGCGCGCGTTCCACAGCCCGAGCGGCGTCACCCGGTAGGTGTGGATGTGCTCCGGCGCACGCTCCAGCTCCGCGAAGGGCGCGATGGCACGGCGGCACTCGTCCGCCAGCTCGTGGTCGACCTCCAGGAGCAGGGTCTTGTCGGACTGGACGATGAGTGGACCATTCACGCGCGTCCCCTTCTGCACAGCTGTGCGGTGTGCACGGCCAAACGTCCAGTGTGCCTGATCAACGGCGCGGCACGCTGTGAAGTGGGTGACGCCCCGTCCTGTCCTACTGGATGTCTATTCATTCCAATGAGTGGTGGGAATTCAGATTTTCCGCCGCGGCCCCGAAGAATGGCGATCCCCGCAGGTCACTGAAGTCACTGCCCCAGGTCGCTGCCCAGGGAGAGCCCTGTTGTCCGGTCACAGCCATGCCCCGCCGCCCGCGCCCCCGTTGGCCCCGTTGCCCGTTGCTCTGCCCGCCGCGTCCCCGCCGTCCACGACGCTCGGGTACGCCCTCTTCGCCACTCGCTGGCTCCAGGCCCCGCTGTACTTCGGGCTGGTGGCCGCGCAGGGCGTGTACGTCTACAAGTTCTTCAACGAGCTGTGGAATTTAATCCTCCGGTGCGTGACCGGGCAGGCGAACGAGACGTACGTCATGCTCGCGGTGTTGAAGCTGGTCGACGTCGTCATGATCGCCAACCTGCTGATCATGGTGATCGTCGGGGGTTATGAGACCTTCGTCTCGCGCATCGGCCTCCAGGGCCACCGCGACCAGCCGGAATGGCTCTCGCACGTCAATTCCAACGTGCTGAAGGTGAAGCTCGCCACCGCCATCGTGGGCATCTCCTCCGTCCATCTGCTCCAGATGTTCGTGGACGTGCACCACACCTCGCAGCACTCGCTGCTGTGGGGGACGGTGATCCACATGGCCTTCATCGTCTCGGCGGCGATCCTGGCGTACATGTCGGGGCCGATGGCCGAGCACGGGGACCGTGCGCACAAGGGGGAGCCTCCGGCTTCCACCGCCCCGGCCGAGTTCGCGATTCCCGCGGCGGCCACGCCGACTCCGGTCTCGATCCCGGCCCAGGCCACGGCCCCGGCCTCGTACTCGCACGAGAAGTCGTACGAGCACCGGAATCCGTCGGTGACCTCTCCCTCCTACGAGCCCTCGTACGAGCCCTCCTACGAAACGGGCGCCGAGACCCGGATCCGTGCCGCCCGCTTCCCCTCCCGGAAGCTGCTGGAGGAGTTCGACGAGGACCATCCCCGGGCCTTCGACCGGGACGCCCTGGCCCGGCTCGGCAAACTGGACTTCGTCGCCGCCCGGCGGAACGTGGTGTTCGTCGGCCCGCCCGGCACCGGCAAGACGCATCTCGCCGTCGGCCTCGGCGTGCGGGCCTGCCAGGCGGGGCACCAGGTGCTGTTCGCGACCGCCGCGGAGTGGGCCGCGCGGCTGACCGAGGCGCGGGCGGCGGGCCGGCTCGCCGAGGAGCTGACCGCGCTCGACGCACACCACCTCCTGATCGTCGACGAGGTCGGCTACACCCCCTTCGACGCGGACACCGCCCACCTGTTCTTCCAGCTCGTCGCGCACCGCTACGAGCGGGCCTCGCTGATCGTGACCAGCGACCGCCCGCTCGGCCGCTGGGACGAGATCTTCGGCGGCGCCGCCCCCGCGATGGTCGACCGTTTCGCGCACCACGCGGAGATCGTCCGCCTCGACGGGGACAGCTACCGGATGCGCCGGGCTACTTCAGCGTGGGCAGAGTGACGTTGTTGGCCAGCGGTCCCTCGACGTTGACCGCCTCGGTGACGAGTGGTTCGGCGACGGCGACCGGGAGGGGCAGCGGGAGAGCGGGCTGAGCGGCGGCGGCCTGCGGAGCGAGTACGCCGATGAGCACGGCCGAGGCGAAGAGCGCGGTGGTGGCGGTGGTGGCGGCCGTACGAGTGCGAGTGTGGGTGCGAGTACGGGTCCGGAGCTTGGGACGCATGAGGTTTCTGAAGCCTTTCGAACGCTGCTGAGCAGGGGGTGGGGACCCCCGGAGGGGACGGGCCGGACTCGGGGTGCCGAGTCCGGCCCGCGGGGTGTGCCGGGTGGGCGGGGGCGGATCAGAAGGTCAGACCGCCGCTGAGATCGATCCCGATCGCCGCGGCCTCCGCGGCGAGTGCGCCGAGCAGCGCGGCGGTGCTGATCAGGACGGTGGCGACACGGCGAGCAGTGTTCATGGGACTACCTCTCTGTTGCACTCGCGCGACCGCGGCAGCCGTAGGGGCCGTGCGCCCGCCCGAGCTTGATCAGGACGCCCAGTGGCTGCCCCGCGACTCGCGCCGCGATGCGAGAGGTCTCCCAAGGTCCCTCATGGGTGGGAAGTCTCCGGCGTGGCGCGCATGAACGGCCGCGTACACCCGGATGAGTGAGGTGGGAGCGGGGTTCAGGCCTGCTCGTCCGCCAGCTCGGCCACGCCCGTCACCCGGTGCAGGGGGTACGTGCGGACCTCGTCCGCGGTGTGGTCGTACGCCGTGACGTAGCCGCCCTCCACGCGGATCGGGGCGATGACGCGCTGGCTGGCGGAGCCCTCGGCGTTGACGTAGCCGATCCAGAGGGTCTCGCCGGTGAGGACGGCGGCCTGCATGGTGGCGAGGGTCTCGGCGGAGGTGGTGCGGGGGAGGGTGCCGTTCTCGGAGGGGGCGGCGGACGGCTTGCGCGGGGTCGTGGAGGCCAGGTCGCCCGCGCGGATGGCGCGGATCGCGGCGCCCAGGAGGGTGGTGTCGGGGGCCGGCGGGCCGTCGGGGACCGGCTCGGGCGCCGTGCGCGGGGGCGTGCGGTGGGCGTGTGCGCGGGTGATCAGTACGTCGCCCTCGGCGGACTCGGCGGCCGGTGCGAGGCCCATCGCGCGCAGGCCGTCGAGGAGCGTGGCCGGGTCGGCCTGGGCGGCCAGCACCGTGGGCGCGAGGCGGCGCAGGCGAAGGCCGGCCGACCGCTTGTCGGCGAGGATCTCGTTCAGAAGCGCGTCGTCGTCGCAGCGGACGTACGCCGAGGCCGCGCCGATCCGCAGGTGGCCGTGTCTGCGCGCCACGTCGTCGATCAGGTAGGTGAGCGGCTGCGGCACCGGCGTACGCGAGTGCGCGGCCAGGAACGCGTGCAGGTCCGAGGCGGAGCGGCCGGCGTCCAGGGCGCGGCGTACGGAGCCCGGCGTGAAGCGGTAGACCGTCGCCCCGCCCTTCGACTCCACGTCCGCGAGCACGTCCAGCATGGCCGCCAGAGGGCGTTCCAGCGGGCCGGGGGCGACCGCCGTGAGGTCCGCCTGGAGGAGGACGTGGTCGAGGGCTTCGGGGAGGAGGGGCGCGAGGAGGCGGACGGCCCGGGCGGCGGCGGAGGCCAGCTCGGCGGGGGAGCGGGGCTCGGGGGTGGGCGTGGGGTGGTGCTGCCTGTGGTGGACGGGGAGCTTGTCGCCCGGGCCGGCGGCCTGCTCCGGAGCGGGCCCGGGCGATTCCGCCCCCAGCAGCGCCCGCCCGTGCGCCGACAGCGCCCCCCGGCCCGTGATCCCCAGGGACTCGGCTTCGGTCAGCGTCCACCGGGCGAGGCGGGCGCGCAGGTCGTCCGAGGAGATGGTGCCGCGCAGGGCGCGTTCCCAATGGAGGCGGGCGACGAGGGAGTCGGCGGACGCGGAGGCGCCCTCGGGGAGTGCGGCGAGGAGTGAGAGGACGCGGTGGCGGACCTCCGGCGCGGCCGAGCGGTCGAGGCCCGGGCCCAGGGCCGACAGGGTGCGGTCCTTGGCGTCGCGGCCGCCGACCAGGCCCGCCGTGCGGGTGGCCGTCAGCCAGGCCGTGGCCAGTCGCGTCCAGCGCTCGGCCGCCGGGAGCTCCAGCCACTCGTCGTAGGCCGGGGTCGCCGCGTACCGCTCCTCGGCCGCGCCGTCCGAGGCCAGCAGGCCCGCCGCGTAGGCGAGTTCGACCCAGAAGGCGGCGACCGGCTCCGACAGGTCCAGGGCCACCGCCGTCCGCTTCAGGTCCCGTACGCTCAGGCCGCCCGCGCGCAGGACGGACGGGCCGCCCTCGTCCCAGTCCTTCAGTAGCTCCTCGATGGTGGCGAGCGCGGTGTACGCCTGGCCGGCCGCCGTCGCGTCCACAACCTGTGGACGGTGCGTGGCGGCGGGCTCGACGGCCGGCGGCAGCGGCTGTGTGTCCTTGTGCGCGCGGCCCGCGCGCAGGTGGAGGGCGACCTCGCGGGGGAGTACGACCGTGCCGGGCGCCGTCGGCAGCAGCAGCCCGCGGTCCAGGAGCCAGCGCAGGCGCGGGGCCGGGTCGGCCGTCACCTGGCCGTACGGCGGGCCCCACACCAGCCGCGACAGGACCTCCAGGGAGTCGGGCGGGGCCGTGCCGAGCAGGGCCGCCATCCGGGAGCGGTCGGTGAACAGCTCGGTCAGCGACGCCACCGCCGAGACCGCGTCGTGCGTCGTGGGCAGCCCGGCCGTCGTGAGGATCTCCTGGATACGGCCGGGCGACATGCCCGCCGTGGCCTCCGCGGCGGTCGGGCCCAGGCCCGTCGGGGACGGGTGCTGGGGCGAGACCGCGAGCAGCTCGCGGGCCGTACGGACCGGGCGGAGCCGGTCGTCCGCGCCCCACACCAGCGCCTGCTCGCGCAGGGTGGCCAGGGCGCGGGGGAAGGCTCCGACGACCGCCGGGTCGTCCTCGTCCCCCGCCAGCAGGGCGAGGAGCGTGCCGTACGGCGCCGGCTCCGGGGCGACCGCCAGCGCCTCCGCCGTCTGGAGGGCGAACCGGTCCAGGCGCTCCAGGGCGCGGATCACCGAGGCGCGGGTGCCGGCGCGGGTGGCCAGCTGGGTGAGGTCGGTCGGGACGGGCGTGATGAGGTCCGGGCGGGCCCGCAGGAGTGCGGCGAGGGAGGCGTCGTCGCGGGCCCGCAGGTCCTCGGCGAGCGAGCGTGGGTACGCACCCGCGGGCTTCCCGCCGGGCTTCTCCGGTGACTGCTCCTGGACGCTCATCCGATCCACGGTAGCGGGTTCGCTCCGCTGGGGGGTGCGCTGAGGGTTGTGGTCTGGCTGCGGGTGGGTGGGGGCTGGGCGCGCCCCGCGGCGGAGCCGCAGATGTCACAGCCCCGCGCCCCTGACGGGGCGCTCACCTGCGCCGGGAAGAAGGGGGCCTGAGCCGCTGCGAGGCGAACGTCGCGTGGCGCAGATGACGGTGGGATGAAATTGATCTGGAGGATCCCGGGCTGAACCGGCGGCTCCGGCTTTGTGCTCGTACCTTTGGGCCCCTGTTCAACTGCCGGTATTCGTCAGGGAGTTCGACGGTGGAGGGTTTCCCCTGGGAGTCAGTGATCGCCGTTCTCGGGCTGGCGGTTCCGGTGTGTGCGGCGTTGTGGGAGTTCGCTCTCGTCGGGCGCAAGCGGCTCGGCTACCGGGTGCAGATGGACACCACCGCCACGGACGTGTCCCACTCGCCGCTCGCGGGGGTCCTGGACCGGATGCAGCGGCAGGGCAACCCGCACGGGACCGCGCTGGTCGACCCCTCGTTCGTGCTGCTGCGGATCGAGAACAGCGGCTGGACCCCGATCGTCGCGGACGACTACATGCGGCCCAACAACGACCCGGTGGGCATCCGGGTCGGGTTCCCGGGCCGTCGCGTCGTCGGCATGGTCGTGACCGAGCTCAGCGACGAATACCTGCGCGACTTCTTTCCCGAGCACGCCGCCGGCCTGGGAACCACCGACGGTCTCATCACGCTGCCCAAGGTGATGCTCAACCGCGGCGCCCACTACAAGGTGCTGGCGGTTCTCGAACGTGAGGAGGGCTTCACGGACGCCAGGTTCCCCGACCCGGAGGTCGTCGCGGGCATCGTGGGCGGGGTGCGCCGCGGGACGATCAAGAAGACCAAGAGCCATGTCTTCGCCTCGAAGTCGGTACGGGTGTTCATGGCCGCCCTGGTGCTGGTGGCCGCCGCCCAGTCCGTCCTCACCTTCACCAGGGACGACGCCGTCGCCGCCCCGCTGGACTGCACCGAGGGGACCCTCACACTGTCCGGCTCCACGGCCTTCGAGCCCGTCGTCCGGGAAGCGGCGAGGCAGTACGAGGAGACCTGCCCGGACGCCCGTATCCCCATATCCGACGACTCCTTCAAAGGCAGCGTCGCGGGGCTCGACTCCCTTGCCGAGGCAGGGAAGTCGGCTCACCTCACGGGCAGCGTAGGCCTCCCCGACCGGCTCGCCTTCACCGACGGCGCCAAGAGCGACGGCCGTCCGCAACTGCTGCCCAGGCCCGTCGCCCTCTCCCTGTTCACCCTGGTCGTGAACAAGGACGCCGGAGTCCAGGACCTCTCCCTCAAGCAGGTCAGGGACCTGTACGCGGGAAGGATCACCAACTGGAGCCAGGCCAACGGCAATGACGTACCCGTCCACCTCGTCAGCCGCAGCCCCGGCTCCGGCACCCGGACCACGCTGGTCGGCCAAGTCCTCGACGGCAAACAGCCGATGAGGGTCACCGTCGACGACTGCGCGGCCCTGGACCAGGACCGGCCCGGCCGCTGCGAGGTCGGCGACACCGGGACACTCCTGAACACCGTGGCCACGACCCGCGGCGCCCTCGGGCACAGCGAGGTCGGTGCCGCCGCCGCGCACGACGGCGTCCAGCAGGTGCGGATCGACGGATATCCGGCGACGCTGGAGGGCGCCGACGAGGGCGCGTACCCGTACTGGCAGACCGAGTTCGCGTACACGTACGGCGAGCCGCCCGCCGACTCGATCGCCGCGGGTTTCCTGCGCTACCTCGCCAACGAGGTCGGCAAGGACATCCTGCGCTCCCACGGGCACCGCCCCTGCTCGGAATTGGCGAAGCCGCTGCTGTGCCGACCCACGTGACCTGTGGCGGGCGCGGTACGGTCGGTTGTGGTCGGGGTGCCCCAGGACGTGTCTGAGGCCCGCGCCCGAGGACGCCAACACAGCCGCCCCGGAGGGGACTTCGTGGGGATCGAGAGCGATCAGCTCGTATTCGACTATCTGAGCCGGGTGGGCGACCTGGCCCAGCAGCGGCAGCTGCCGTCCGGGACGCGGATGCGGCTCGTGTCCGAGCTGCGCAGCGAGATCGACCGGCGCCGGGCCAAGACGACCGTCGACAGCCCGGCCGCGGTCCGCCGCATCCTCGACCGCCTGGGCAGCCCCGAGTCGGTGGTGGCGGCCGCGAACGCCGACAAGGGCAGCGGTGACAGCCCGACAGAGACCAGGGCCGCCGTCCCCGTCCAGCGCGTCCAGGAGCCCGAGCCGCGGCCGAAGGGCCTGCGTCGCGTGGTCCCGCGGCCACGCCCCGCGGAACCCGACGTACCCGAGACGCCCGAGCCCGCGCCCCGCCCGCCGCACCTCGCGAGTACGGACGAGCTCGGGTCCGAGCAGCCCGACTGGTGGCGGGTGGACAGCAGCCCGTTCGGGACGACGGACAGCGTGCCGGGTTTCGTGGGCGGCATCGAGATCCCCGAACTGCTCAAACCGCCGCCCGGGGAGGAGGACGAGCCGGACCCGAAGCCCGCGCCGCCGGTCGTCAGACCCGAGGCGCCCGTCGAGGCGGCCGAGCCGGTCGACGCGGCCACGAAGAAACCCCGCCGCTTCGTCCCCCGCCCCCGTCTGCGCCCCGCGGGCGGCGGCTGGACCAACCCCCTCCTCCTGCTCGCCGCCGCCCTCCTGGTCGCCGGCGCCGCCATCGGCAACCTCGTCATGCTCGGCCTCGGCTGGCTCATCGCCTACCTCTCGCGCCGTCTCAGCCCCACCGAGTCGAAATGGGCCGTCCTCGGCGTACCCGGCCTCGTCGTCACCGCGGGCATCGTCTGGCTCTGGGGCCGTACGGAGGGCCGCTGGGGCGATCCCATCGCGGAGGGGCAGATGAGCGACGCGGTCGCCGAGACGTGGCCGTGGGTGCTGCGGGGCGCGGCTATCGCTTCGGCGCTGTACCTGGTGTGGAGGTCACAGCGGTCGAGGTAGCGGTGCCTTCCTGGGTGTCTTCCCGCGTGTCCCCCTGGGCCGGGACACCGGCGTCGCCACGCCAGGGCGCGCCCGGCACCACCAACGGCGACCCCGTCACCGGATCCGGCACCACGACACACTCCAGCCCGAAGACCTCCCCTACGAGCTCCGCCGTGACGACCTCCGACGGCGCCCCCGAAGCGACGATCCGGCCCTCCTTCATGGCGACGAGGTGGTCGGCGTAGCGGGCGGCCTGGTTGAGGTCGTGCAGGACGACCACGACCGTGCGGCCCCGGTCATGGTTCAACTGGCGTACGAGGTCCAGGACTTCCACCTGGTGCGCGATGTCGAGGTACGTCGTCGGCTCGTCCAGGAGCAGCAGTTCCGTCTCCTGCGCGAGCGCCATCGCGATCCAGACACGCTGCCGCTGCCCGCCCGACAGCTCGTCCACGTTGCGTTCGGCGAGCGCGGCCACATCCGTCCGCTCCATCGCCTCCGTCACGGCCCGCTCGTCCGCGTCGGACCACTGCTGCCACCAGCTCTGGTGCGGCTGCCGGCCACGCGAGACGAGATCGGCGACCGTGATCGCCTCGGGTGCGACGGGCGTCTGTGGCAGCAGCCCGATCTGCTGCGCGATCCGCTTCGTGGGCAGCTTGGCGAGCGAGGTCCCGTCGAGGAGCACGGCACCGCCCTTCGGCTTCATCAGCCGCCCGAGTGCCCGCAAAGTGGTCGATTTACCGCAGGCGTTGGGGCCGACGATGACCGTCACCCGCCCGTCCGGAATCGCGAGGTCCAGCTCGCGCACCACCGTGCGGTCCTCGTACGCGAGCGTCAGCTCCCGCGCCGACAGCCTGCTCATGCCCTGCCCCTCATGCCCTGCCTCCAGAACGGACGGTACGGCTCCGGATGATGAGCCAGATCAGATACGGCGCCCCGACGGCCGCCGTGAGCACCCCCACCGGCACCTCGGTCGGCGAGAACACCCGCCGCGCCAGCAGATCGGCCAGCACGACGATCACGGCACCCAGCAGCGCCGAGCAGACGAGAGGAATCTGTGCGGTACGGGTCATGCGGCGGGCGATCTGCGGAGCGAGCAGCGCCACGAAGTCGACCGGTCCCGCCGCCCCGGTCGCCACCGAGGCGAGGACGACCCCGAGCACCACGAGCCCCAGCCGCACCCGGTTCAGCGATACGCCGAGCGCCGTCGCCGTGTCGTCGTCCAGGCCGACCGTCCGCTGGGCCCGCGCCGCCCACGCCACCGCCGGTACGAGGACGAGCAGCGTCCAGCCGAGGGGCGCGGCCTCCGCCCAGCCGCGGCCGTTCAGCGAGCCCGTCATCCAGATCTGCGCCTGCTGGGCGACCAGATAGTCGCCCTTCGTCATGAAGAGCGTCGTCACCGAGCGCAGCGCGATCGCGAAGCCGATCCCGATGAGCACGAACCGCGTGGCGTGCAGCCCCCCGCGCCACGCGAAGACGTACACGAGCACGGCGGCCAGCAGCCCGCCCACGACGGACAGATACGGCAGGACGGCGTACGAGGTGACGCCGAACGTCATCGCCCCCACCGTCAGCGCGCTCGCGCCCTGACTGATCCCGATGATGTCCGGACTGGCGAGCGGATTGCGGGCGACGGTCTGGATCAGCCCGCCCGCCACCCCGAAGGCGGCCCCGACGAGCAGCCCGACGACCAGCCGGGGCGCCCGCAGCGTCCCGACGACCAACTCGTCGGGCGACGGCCGCCCCGTCAGAACCTTGAACACCTCACCGGGCGCCACAAAGCTCTCGCCCACACAGAGGTACGCCAGGCAGGTCACCGCGAGCAGCACGGCCAGGCCCGCGCCGACCGCGGCCGCCCGCCGGTGCAGCAGGAAGGTGGCGCGCCGGGCGCGGAACACGGAATACCCGGCGGATGTGGTCGTAGTCGTAGTCGTAGTCGGTTTGGTCGTCGCGGCCGTCGTCACGCGGGCACCGCCTTCCTGCGGACGAGCCCGACCAGGAACGGCACCCCGATCAGCGCGGTCATCACACCCGCCGGGACCTCGCTCGGCGGGAACAGCACCCGGCCGATCGTGTCCGAGACGAGCAGCATGGTCGGGCCGAGGAGAGCCGAGAGAGGCAGCACCCACCGATGGGCGGACCCCACGATCGCGCGGGCGATGTGCGGGACGGCCAGGCCGATGAAGGCGAGGGGACCGGCCGCGGCGACCCCGACACCGGTGAGGACCGTGGCCCCGAGCCCGCCGACGATCCGTACCCTCGCGACCCGCTGTCCCAACCCCTGCGCCACGTCCTCGCCGAGCGCGAGCGCGTCCAGGCCGCGGGCCACCGACAGGACGAGGACGGCCCCGACCAGCAGGAACGGCCACACCTGCCCGACGATCTCCGCGTCCCGGCCCGCGAGCGAACCCACCTGCCAGAACCGGAACTCGTCCAGCGCGGAGGCCTGGGTGGTGAGCACGGCGGTCGTGACCGACACGAGCAGCGCGTTGATCGCGGCGCCGCCCAGCGCGAGCTTCACCGGCGTCGCGCCGCCCCGCCCGCTCGACGCGATCGCGTACACCGCGACCGACGCGATCGCCGCGCCCGCGAAGGCGAACCAGACGTACCCGGTGAGTGTGTGGATCCCCGCGAAGGCGATGGCGAGGACGACCCCGACCGAGGCGCCCTGGCTGATGCCCAGGATCCCGGGGTCGGCGATGGGGTTGCGGGTGATGCCCTGCAGGACCGTGCCCGCGAGCGCGAGTCCCGCACCGACCATGAGGCCGATGAGGGTACGGGGTACGCGTAGGCCCCGTACGACTTCGGCGGCGTCGCTGTGGCCGCCGTTCAGGACGGCGTCCCAGACCGCGGACGGGGGGATCGCGCGGGCGCCGACAGCGAGGCTGAACAGCACGGCGAGCGCCAGCGCCGCGACGGCTGCCGCCAGGGCGGCGGTTCGTCTGGCTTGCATGGGCTGGTGCTCCGGGAGAAGGGGTGGCTGGTTTGGTAAGGCTTGGCTGAGTGTATGTGGCCGGGCAGAGTCGTTCGTCGGGTGCGGGTGGGTTGTGGCTGGTCGCGCCCACGCGGCGGAGCCGCATGTGTCCACAGCCCCGCGCCCCTGACGGGGCTCGGTAGCCCGCAGCGCAGCCCAGGGAGTCCGCCCTGCCTTCGTTGCATCGCACGGACCCATGAGCGCAATGTCCGCTGGGCACAATGGCCCATATGACATCTCGCGCGCTGACCGTCGGCTTCGACCTCGATATGACCCTCATCGACTCCCGCCCCGGTATCCACGCCTGCTACCAGGCACTTTCCGCGCACACGGGGACGTACATCGACGCCGATCTGGCCATCACGCGGCTCGGGCCGCCGCTCGCGGAGGAACTGGTCAACTGGTTCCCGGCCGAGCAGGTCGAGGCCATGGCCGACGTCTACCGCGAGATGTACCCCACACACGCCATCGCCGCGACGCCCGCGATGGCAGGCGCCCGCGAGGCGATAGCGGCCGTGCGGGCGGTCGGCGGCCGGGCCATCGTCGTCACCGCCAAGTACGAGCCGAACGCCAAGCTGCATCTCAGCCACCTCGGCATCGACGCCGACGCCGTCATCGGCGACCTGTGGGCCGAGCGCAAGGCCGAGGCCCTGCGCGAGTACGGGGCCGGCGTCTACGTCGGCGACCACACCGGCGACGTACGCGGCGCCCGCACGGCGGAGGCGCTGTCGGTAGCGGTGGCCACGGGCCCGTGCGACGCGGAGGAACTACGGGAGGCGGGAGCGGACGTGGTGCTCACGGACCTGACGGAGTTCCCGGCGTGGCTGGCGGGTTTTCGGGGGACGCAGGCTCCGGGGACTTCACAGGCTTGAGCGGCTTCGGCGCCCCTTTAGGGGCGCGGGGAACTGCGCGACCAGCCACGAACGACCCGCAGCCGACGAACGACCCGCAGCTCACAATCCGCCACGTGCCTGCCGACGCCCGCTGGCGATCGACCGGAACACCCCCGCCCCCGCGATGAGGAAACCAACCCCCATCAACATGCTCAGACCGAACATGTACGTAGGAAAGGGCGTCGTGCCCAGCAGCAACGGGGCCACAGTGACCAACGTGGCCACCGCACCGACGAAGAACACGATGGCACCGGCACGGATCAGTCCGTCTCCGGTCGCGGCGGAATTCGTTTGGGTTTTGTCACGCACCCGACCAGGGTAGTTCCCAGCGCGGAGGAACAATCCGGCGACGTCTTGTCAGCAGCCGCCGGACCATTAGCCTTGGTACCGGCGGGTCCGACGACCCGCTGTAGTGCTATACGGACCCGTTTCCCGAGCAGTTTCAGCCGCAGTTTCCAGACGAAGTCAGACGCAGTTTCCGACGAGTACGAGGACGAGGACAGACGTGCCTACCGGCAAGGTCAAGTGGTTCAACAGCGAGAAGGGCTTCGGCTTTCTCTCCCGCGACGACGGCGGCGACGTCTTCGTTCATTCCTCGGTCCTGCCCGCCGGAGTCGATGTTCTCAAGCCGGGTCAGCGCGTGGAGTTCGGCGTGGTCGCCGGACAGCGCGGTGACCAGGCACTTTCGGTGGTGCTCCTGGACCCCACGCCGTCCGTCGCGGCCGCGCAGCGCCGCAAGCCGGACGAACTGGCGTCCATCGTCCAGGACTTGACGACCCTCCTCGAAAGCATCACGCCCATGCTCGAGAGGGGCCGCTACCCCGACAAGGCCTCCGGCAAGAAGATCGCGGGCCTGCTCCGCGCGGTCGCCGACCAGTTGGACGTCTGACCCTCGGGGACCGAGAGCCTCAGGGAAAGGCAAGCGCATCCGGGCCGAGGGGCGGCACAAGCCCCTCGGCCGCCGCGCGCGTCAGCAGCCCCCTGACGGCCGCATGGCCGTCCTCGCCGAGGTCGAGCGTGAACTCGTTGACGTACAGGCCGATGTGCTGGTCGGCGACCTTCGGGTCCATCTCCTGGGCGTGCTCCATGACGTACGGGCGCGAGGCCTCGGGGTCGTCCCAGGCGGCGCGTACGGACGCGCGGGCGGACTCGGCGAGCAGCCTCAGCGTGTTCTCGCCCAGCGACCGCTTGGCGATGATCGCGCCCAGCGGGATCGGCAGACCCGTGGTCGACTCCCAGTGCTCGCCCATGTCCGCGAGCTTGTGCAGGCCGTAGTTCTGGTACGTGAAGCGGGCCTCGTGGATGACGAGTCCGGCGTCCACCTTGCCGTCCCGTACGGCCGGCATGATCTCGTGGAACGGCATGACCACGATCTCGCCGACCCCTCCGGGCAGTGTGTCCGCGGCCCACAGGCGGAACAGCAGGTACGCCGTCGACCGCTCGCTCGGCACGGCGACCGTGCGCCCGGTGAGGTCCACGCCGGGCTCCCGGGTGAGGACCAGGGGCCCGCAGCCCCGCCCCAGCGCGCCTCCGCAGGGCAGCAGCGCGTACTCGTCGAGGACGTACGGCAGGACGGCGTACGACACCTTCAGGACGTCGAACTCGCCACGTTCGGCCATGCCGTTGGTGATGTCGATGTCCGCGAAGGTCACGTCCAGTGCGGGCGCGCCCGGGATCCGGCCGTGGGCCCAGGCGTCGAAGACGAAGGTGTCGTTCGGGCAGGGGGAGTACGCGATCTGCAGGGGCTCAGTGGGTGCGGTCATGTGGGTTCCAACTCTCCAGTACGGGCGTGAGCTTCCCGAACGCCCCGGTGAGTGCCGCGAGGGCATCGCCGATCCGCCAGGCGGCGCGGTCGCGGGGGCCGACGGGGTTGGACACGGCACGGATCTCCAGCACGGGCACGCCGTGCGCGGCGGCCGCCTCCGCGACCCCGAACCCCTCCATCGCCTCGGCGAGCGCCCGCGGATGGCACCGGCGCAACCCGGCCGCGCGCCCGGCGCTTCCGGTCACGGTGTTGACGGTGAGGACGACACCGGTACGCGCTCCCGTGACGGCCGCGACCTCTCGTACGAGTGATTCCGGCGGACGATGGGTGACGACCCCGAAACCCAGTTCGGTGACCGGCACGAACCCGTCCGCGGTCTCGGCACCGAGATCCGCCACGGTGATCTCGTCGGCGATCACGAGCGACCCGACGGGCGCGTCTGGCTGGAAGCCGCCCCCGATGCCCGCGGAGACGACGAGGGCGTACGGCGCTTCGGCGAGGGCGGCGGCGGTGAGCGCGGCCGCGGTCGACGCGGCGGCGGCCGCGGGGCCCACGCCCGCGGCGAGCAGATCGAAGACGGTGGAGCGGCCGTCCGGGGGCGCCACCCTGCTCAGGCTCGCTCCCGGCACCGTGTACTCCCGCGCCGACGGCGCGAACGCCGCGGCCACCGCGTCCCGTTCGGCGGGGACCGCGGTGGCTACCAGGACACGCATGCGCGGCGGATCAGGCGGCTCAAGCGTCCGCGTTCTCGAGCTTGAAGTTCCAGACGCCCTTGAACTGCGAACCGGACTTGTTCTGCTGGACGATGCTGATGTTGATCGTCTTCGGGGCGGCCTGGCCCTGCTGGTCGGCGAAGAGGTCGACGCCCTCGAAGGCGTAGTACGTCTTCTTGAACGGGGACGTGACCTGCTGCCCGTTGAGCCACAGGGCCCAGCCCTCGTCCGCGATCTCCGGGTCGACACCGATCCGCAGCGTCTCGCCCTGCGGGACGCTGATCGTGTCGGAGGCCTTCTCGGCGGCGCACTTGGTCGCTTCCTCGCGGCCGATGTTCTCGCCGTCCTTGTAGCACTCGGCCTCGGTGCTGACCGAGTTCTTGCCGATCGTGACGGTGGCCATCGGCGTCGGCTTGTCACAGGCGGACAGGACGAGAAGTCCGGCGGAAACGGCGCCGACGACGGCGACGGCGCGGCGACGGCGCGCAAGGGGACGCTGGGAGCTCATGGGCGAAGGCTATCGGGCGCCTCCTGCGGCCCGGCTACGTGGGTGGGGTACGCGGCGTGCCGCAGTCCCCGCGTGGGCCACCTGCAGGCCAGGTTCCCGCCGTCCTGCACGTCCGGCTCACGCCGCCCGCAGGCTAGGCGCATGCCGCCCGCACGTCCGGTTCACGCCGCCCCACAACGTCCCCGTTCACGCCACGCGCGCGTGCTGTCGGCCGCCGCTCTTGGCCGCGCTCAGCAGGCCGCGGACCGTGGTGAGCCAGCCGGCGGCGACGATCGCGGCGGCCACCGAAAGCCCGAGCGTGCCGTTGAGGGGCAGCGCCATGCCGATCGCACCGCCGACCACCCACGACATCTGCAGCAGCGTCTCCGAGCGCGCGAACGCCGACGTCCGCACCAGCTCGGGTACGTCCCGCTGGATCAGCGCGTCCAGGGACAGCTTGGACAGCGCCTGGGCGAACCCGGCGAACGCGGCGAGTATCGCCACCAGGATCACTCCGAAGAACGCCGCCGCCGTGATCGCCACCGCCATCACCACCGCGACCACCGTCACGATGATCAGCTCCGGTGCCCGCGATCTCAGGGCCGCCCCGACCGCCGTGCCCAGCGCGTTGCCCACGCCCGCGGAGACGCCCACTATGCCCAGCGAGACCGCCGCGCTCGCACCGGCGAGGGGATGCTCGCGCAGCAGGAAGGCGAGGAAGAAGATCAGGAACCCGGACAGGCACCGCAGCGCGGCGTTCGCGGCGAGCGCGTGTGTGACCGCCGTGCCGACCGTACGCAGGCCCGGGCGCTTCGGCGGTTTCAGGTGCGGCCCGTGCAGATGCTGCTCGTCCGCGGCGAGCAGGGCCTTGTCCTCGCCCTTCGCCGAGTCGACCTTGTGGGGCAGCTGGAACGACAGGACCGTGCCCGCCACGAAGATCAAGAAGGCGCCGTAGAGCGGATAGCGGGGGCCCAGCGCCTGGAGCCCCGCCCCGATCGGGGCCGCCACACCCGTCGCCAGCAGACCGCCCAGCGTGACCCGCGAGTTCGCCTTCACCAGGGAGAACGTGGGCGGCAGCAGCCGGGGCACCACGGCGCTTCTGACCACGCCGTACGCCTTCGACGCCACCAGGACGCCGAGGGCCGCCGGATACAGCTCGATGCTGCCCGTGACGACCGCGCTCGACAGCAGCAGCGCCATGAAGGCGCGAGCGATGAACGCGCCGGCCATCGCCGCGCGGCGGCCGTGCGGGAGGCGGTCCAGGAGGGGGCCGACAATCGGGGCGAGGAGCGTGAACGGGGCCATCGTGATCGCGAGGTAGAGCGCCACGCGGCCGCGGGCCTCGTCCGTGGGGACCGAGAAGAAGACCGTCGAGGCGAGCGCCACGGTGATCATCATGTCGCCGGCGCCGTTCACACCATGCAGTTCGATCAGCTTGCCGAGGCCCGACTCGCCCGCGCCGTGCGCGTGAGTCGCCTTTCTGATGCCCTTCGCCGTCCCCGTGAACGGCAGATGCAGGGCACGCCCGACGGACCGGACGGCCCCGCGCACCGGGCCCGACCCGCTCGTACGTCCCGCCCCGCCTCCACCGATCCCGGTGGCACCTTGGGGCGACCTCGCGGCTGCCACTCCGCAATAGTGCCCCGAGAATGGCGTATGTAGTGCGGTTACCGCGCGTATAGGGGCTGAGTGGACGCTGTGAGTTCGCCGCGGAGCGGCGGGTGACGGGGATCGCGGAGCGGTCGAAAAAAGTGTGGGCGGGCGGGAAAACGCCGCGGAGCGGCGAAGACACAGCTCGCGGAGCGAGCAAAGCCGGGCCGCGGAGCGGCAAAGGCCACGCCGCGGAGCGGCGAAGAGACCGCGGTGTAGGCCAAGCGCCAGCGAGACGGTAGCGTGCGTAGCGCGCCCGCGGCGGTTGTTCTCGGCCGCGCGCCTCTCAGCCATCCCGCAGAATGGGTGGTGTAGGTGCGCCCGAGTGCGATCGGGCGCGGACGTCGACGCGGCCCACTGGTCCGCTCCGTCCGCACCCCCGTCGAGGGACGGCGCACTCGTGAGACGGCGTAGGAGAGAAGCGATACCTGTGAGCGCGACAACGCGAAGCCGCACCCCCGACCGTCTGTGCGCCGAGGCCATCGACCTCGCCCGGGCCGCCGCCGAGGAGGCCGCCGCGCCCGGCGTGGTCGGGGAGCACGCCGGGATGGTCAGCGAAGGGGATCGCGTCGTCACGCACTTCTTCGAGTGCAAGGAACTGGGCTACCGAGGCTGGCGCTGGGCCGTGACCGTGGCCAGGGCCTCGCGGGCGAAGGTCGTGACCCTCGACGAGACGGTGCTGCTGCCCGGCCCGGACGCCCTCCTCGCACCCGAGTGGGTGCCGTGGAGCGAGCGGCTCCGGCCCGGGGACATGGGCCCGGGTGATCTTCTTCCCACGGACGCGGAGGATCTGCGTCTGGAGCCCGGGTACTCCGGCGAGGACGAACCCGCCCCGAACTCGCCGATCTCCGAGGAGATGGCCGAGCTCGCCGAGGCGGAGGACGCCGAGGTGACGGCCGGGACGCCGGCCAGCCTTCCCGCCGTGCCGACCCGCGGTTCGATCGCCTCCGTGGCGGAGGAGCTCGGGATGCGGCGGGCGCGGGTGCTGTCGCGGTACGGGCTGCATGTCGCGGCGGACCGGTGGGAGGAGTCGTACGGGCCCAAGACGGCGATGGCCCAGGCCGCGCCTGCCACGTGCGTCAGCTGCGGCTTCCTGAATCCGATCGGCGGCTCGCTCGGGCAGGCGTTCGGTGTCTGTGCGAATGAGTTCTCGCCTGCGGACGGTCGTGTGGTGTCGCTGTCCTACGGGTGCGGGGGGCATTCCGAGGCGGCGGTCATGCCGAAGCCGCCACGGCCGGCTCCGCCGGTGATCGACGAGACCCGGGTTGACCCGTTCCCCCTGCGTCCGTCGCCGGACTCGGGGTCCGTGCCACTGACTCCGGATGAGCCGTCTGCGGAGTTCGGCCACTCCTGACCTCCGGCGGCTGGGCGGTACGCCTACGGGGGTGGTGGGAGCAGTGCGTTGGCGAGTGCGGGCTGAGTGTGGCTGGTCGCGCCCACGCGGCGGAGCCGCAAATGTCACGGCCTCGCGCCCCTAGGTAGTCGGGCATTACCTGCCCTCACTCCGGGAACCCGCATCCCACCCCGCGCGGTACCTTCTTGCCGCGACCGAGCCACCGCGTGCGGCCGTACAACCCGAGTAGGAGAGTGAACCGTGAGCAAGTTCGTGCGGCCGGCTGCCGAGGGTGCGGACCCGTTCGGGACGGCGAGGCTGCGGCGCGGGGTGCTGGACGCCTGGGCGACGAGCCCGGCGCGGTTCCGCGAGGACGCCAACGCCGAGGAGGACCTGGTTCTCGGCGGGTACCGGGACCGCCTCGTCGTCGAGCTCGCGCAGAATGCCGCCGATGCCGCCGCCCGGGCAGGTGTCCCGGGACGGCTCCGGCTCACCCTCCGCGACGGCGTCCTCGTCGCCGCCAACACCGGCGCCCCGCTGGACGCGACGGGCGTCGAGTCGCTGTCCACGCTGCGTGCCTCCGCGAAGCGGGACGACCACGACAGCGCGGTCGGCCGGTTCGGCGTCGGCTTCGCGGCCGTGCTCGCCGTGACCGACGAGCCCGCCCTCGTCGGGCGGCACGGCGGAGTCCGCTGGTCCCTCGCCGAGGCCCGCGAACTCGCCGTCGACACCGCCCGCCACAGCCCGGGGCTCGGCGACGAGCTGCGGCGCCGCGACGGCCATGTGCCCCTGCTCCGGCTGCCGTTCGCGGCCGAGGGCACCGCCCCGGACCCGTACGACACCGTCGTGATCCTGCCGCTGCGGGACCCGGCGGCCGAGCATCTCGCCGAGCGGCTCCTCGGCGCCGTCGACGATGCCCTGCTGCTCGCCCTGCCGGGCCTTGAGGAAGTCGTCGTCGAGGTCGGGGACGGGAGCGTACGGACGATCCGGCGCCGTGCCGACGCGGAGGGCGGCGGCGTGTTCGTCGAGGACTCCCGCGACGGTACGACCCGCTGGCGCACCGTCTCCGCACACGGCCCGCTGGAGCCCGCCCTGCTCGCCGACCGGCCCGTAGAGGAGCGGCTACGCCCCCACTGGTCGGTCACCTGGGCCGTCCCGGTCGACGCCGACGGGGCACCGATTCGCCCCCGCACCAGCCCCGTCGTGCACGCGCCCACGCCCAGCGACGAAGCCCTCGGGGTACCCGCCCTGCTCATCGCCTCCCTCCCGCTCGACACCACCCGCCGCCACGCCGCCCCCGGACCGCTGACCGACTTCCTGGTGCAGCGTGCGGCGGACGCGTACGCCGAGCTGCTGGCCGCCTGGCGGCCGGTGACCCCCGGGATCATCGGCCTGGTGCCGGGCCCGCTCGGCAAGGGTGAGCTGGACGGGTCCCTGCGCCAGGCGATCCTCGACCGGCTGCCGCGTACGGCCTTCCTGCCGCCCGCGGTCGAGCCGGGCGACGACCCCGACCTCCCCGAGGCGCTGCGCCCGCGCGACGCCGAGGTGGTGGAGGGGGCGGGAGCCGAGACCGTACGCGTCCTCGCAGAAGTGCTGCCCAGCCTTCTCCCCGCCGGGCTCGAACGACGCGTGGAGCTGCGCACGCTGGGCGTGGCACGCGTGCCGCTGACGGAAGCCATCGACCGGCTCGCGGGCCTGGAGAAGGCCCCGGACTGGTGGCGGCGGCTGTACGACAGCCTCGCCGGGGTCGACCCTGAGCGCCTGTCGGGGCTGCCCGTGCCGCTCGCGGACGGGCGTACGACGATCGGGCCCCGCCAGATCCTCCTGCCGGTCCCCGACGGGCCCACCCCCGACGACACCTGGGCCGCCACCTCCGAGACCCTCGCCCGCCTCGGCCTCAAGGTCGCCCACCAGGACGCCGCCCACCCGCTCCTGGAGAAGCTGGGCGCCCTCCCGGCCACGCCCCGCGCCGTCCTCACCACCCCGCAGGTCCGCGCGGCCGTCGCCGCCTCCCTCGACGACGACAGAGGCTGGGAAGAGGACACCCCGGACGCCGAGGAGCTGGCCGACACCGTCCTCGCCCTTGTCCGTGACGCCAACCTCGAACCCGGCGACGAACCCTGGCTCGGCGCCCTCGCCCTCCCCGACGAGGAGGGCGAACTCGCCCCGGCCGGCGAACTCGTCCTCCCCGGCAGCCACTTCGCCCAGGTCATGCGCGAGAACGAACTCGCCTCCGTGGACGCCGAGTTGGCCGACCGCTGGGGCGAGCAGCCGCTGGCCGCCTGTGGCGTCCTGGCCAGCTTCACCCTCGTACGCGCCACCGACGTCGTCCTCGACCCCGACGAACTGGAGCCGAGGGAAGGGGACTTCGCCGAGCCCGACGACGCGGGACTGCTCGACGCCGTCGACGTGTGGTGCGAGGACGTCCTCGACCGGCTCCCTGAGACTCCGGTCCCGCCGGTCGCCCCGGAGATCGTCGCCGTACGGGATCTCGACCTGGTGGACGACGACCGCTGGCCCCAGGCCCTCGCCCTGCTCTCCCGCCCGCCGCTGCGGGACGCCATCACCCAGCCGGTGCGCATCCTGCTGCCCGACGGAACGCACGAGATCGTCCGGCCCTACACCGCCTGGTGGCTGCGCGGGCACCCGGTCCTCGACGGCCGCCGCCCGGCAGGCCTGCGCGCCGAGGGCGGCGACCCGCTCCTGCACGGCCTGTACGACGCCGCCGACGCGACCGGCTTCGACGACGAGCAGGTGCTGCGGGCCCTCGGCGTCCGCACCTCGGTCGCCGCACTCCTCGCCGAGCCGGGCGGCGCCGCCGAGCTCCTAGACCGCCTGGCCGACCCCGACCGTGAGGTCACGGCGCCCCAACTGCACGCCCTCTACGGCGCGTTGGCCGACCTCGACCCCGAGCAGGTCACCCTGCCGGACGAGTTGCGGGCCGTCGTGGACGGGCAGGTCACGGTCGTGGACGCGGCCGACGCCGTGGTCGTGGACTCGCCCGATCTGCTGCCCTTCACCGGCGGCACGCCCCTGCTTCCCGTACGGCCGTCGCGGGCCGCCGACCTCGCCGAACTGTTCCAGGTCCGGCGGCTGAGCGAGTCCGTGACCGGCGAGGTGACGAGCGAGGGCGTCGAGCACGACGTGCCCGATTCCGTACGGGTCCTGCTGGGCCCTTCGACCCCCACCACGTACGTCGAGCACGAGGAACTCTTCGTCGGCGGCACCGAACTCGACTGGCGCCGCACCCGCGACGGAGTCCTGCACGCCGCCACCGTGGAGGGCGTCGCCGCGGGCCTCGCCTGGGCGGCCGGCCAGTGGCCACGCCGCTTCGAGGTCGCCGCGCTGCTCGAGGACCCGTCCAGGACGGACGAACTGGCACGGGACCGCTGGCTCGACTGAGGAC
>NZ_VWMY01000028.1:0-101675 GCF_008905045.1 Streptomyces albicerus | reverse complement strand
CTGCGCGACCAGCCCCCACCGACCCGCACACACAAACCGGACCGCACCGACCCCGCGCGGAGCGCTCACGCCGGGAACCTGCGGTCAACCCACTTCCACGCGAACTCCAGAGTCACAGCCGCAACCGCCGCGATGCCGACGGCAGTCCACGGCATAGTCGTCCCCACCAGCTTCAACGCGAAGAACTCCTGAAGCCAGGGCACCACAAGCACGATCACGAACCCGAGCCCCATCGCGGCAACCAGCCCGATCCGCCACCAGGTATAGGGCCGCGCGATGATCGCGAGCACCCACATGGCGATCAGGAACAGCGTCAACGTCGCCGCACTGGTCTCCGCGTCCAACGCCCCCTCACCCGTGTAGTGGTGACGGGCCAGCAGATACGTACTGAAGGTGGCCACCGCCGCGACGACCCCACCCGGAATCGAGTACCGCATCACCCGTCGCACGAAGTGCGGCCTGGCCCGCTCCTTGTTGGGCGCGAGCGCGAGGAAGAACGCCGGCACACCGATCGTCAGCGTCGAAAGCAAGGTCAGGTGCCGCGGCAGGAACGGATACTCCACCTGCGAGCACACCACCATCACAGCCAGCAGCACCGAGTACACGGTCTTGACGAGGAACAACGTCGCGACCCGCGTGATGTTCCCGATGACCCGGCGCCCCTCCGCGACCACCGAAGGCAACGTCGCGAAGCTGTTGTTGAGCAGCACGATCTGGGCGACGGCCCGGGTGGCCTCGGACCCGGACCCCATCGCGACGCCGATGTCGGCGTCCTTGAGGGCGAGCACGTCGTTCACACCGTCACCGGTCATCGCCACGGTGTGCCCGTGGGACTGGAGCGCGCCCACCATGTCCCGCTTCTGCTGCGGGGTGACCCGCCCGAACACCGTGCCCTCGTCCAGCGCCTTCGCCATCTCCTCCTTCTCGGTGGGGAGCCGGCGCGCGTCGACCGTGGCGGCGGCCCCGGGCAGACCGAGCTTGGCGGCGACCGCGCCGACCGACACGGCGTTGTCGCCGGAGATGACCTTGGCGCGTACGTCCTGCTCGTCGAAGTAGCGCAGGGTGTCCGCCGCGTCGGGCCGCAGCCGCTGCTCGAGTACGACGAGCGCGGTGGGCCGGGCGCCCTCCTGGACCTGGGGATCGTCGAGGTCCTTGACGGCCCGGGCGAGCAGCAGGACCCGTAGACCCTGCTCGTTGAGCTGCTCGGTCTCTGCGAGCGCCGGGTCCCGGTCGGGCAGCAGCACGTCCGGGGCGCCCAGCAGCCACGTACTCGCCTCGCCGTCGCCCTCGTTGAAGGACGCTCCGCTGTACTTCCGCGCGGACGAGAAGGGCAGCGACTCGAGGTGGCGCCAGTCCTCGTTGTTGTCCGGGTAGGCGTCGATGATCGCCTGGAGGGAGGCGTTCGGACGCGGGTCCGACTCGCCGAGGGCGCCGAGGACCTTCCGTACGTACGTCTCGTCGCTGCCGTTGAGTGAGCGCAGCTCGGTGACGTCCATGCCGCCCTCGGTGAGCGTGCCCGTCTTGTCGAGGCAGACCGTGTCGACGCGGGCGAGCCCCTCGATGGCCGGAAGTTCCTGGACGAGGCACTGTTTCCGGCCAAGTCTGATGACGCCGATCGCGAAGGCGACGGAGGTGAGGAGGACCAGGCCCTCCGGGACCATCGGCACGATGCCGCCGACGGCGCGCGCGACGGAGTCCTTGAAGTCGTTGTCCTTGGCGACGAGCTGGGTGATGACCAGGCCGATCGCGGCCGGGATCAGCATCCATGTCACGTACTTGAGGATGGTGGAGATACCGGTCCGCAGCTCGGAGTGGACGAGCGTGAAGCGGCTCGCCTCCTCGGCGAGCTGCGCCGCGTACGCCTCGCGTCCCACCTTCGTCGCGGTGAACGCGCCGCCGCCCGCCACCACGAAGCTGCCGGACATGACCTGGTCGCCGGGCTGCTTGACGACCGGGTCCGCCTCGCCGGTGAGCAGTGACTCGTCGATCTCGAGGCCGTCGATCTCGACGCACTCGCCGTCCACGACGATCTTGTCGCCCGGCCCGATCTCGATCAGATCCCCGAGCACGATCTCGGAGGTGCTGACCTCGGCCGCGATGCCGGCTCTTCGTACGGTCGGCCGTGCCTCGCCGATCACCGCCAGCGAGTCCAGGGTCTTCTTCGCGCGCAGCTCCTGGATGATGCCGATCCCGGTGTTCGCGAGGATCACATAGCCGAACAGGCTGTCCTGGAACGGCGCGACGAACATCATGATCAGCCAGAGCACGCCGATGATCGCGTTGAACCGGGTGAAGACGTTCGCGCGGATGATGTCGGCCGTGGAGCGACTGCTGCGCACGGGGACGTCGTTGACCTCGCCCCGCGCCACCCGCTCCGCGACCTCCGCCGCGGTGAGTCCCTCCGCCCGCGGCGCAGGGGCGGGTATCGGTACCGGATGCACAGGGTCGAGTTCCGCGCCCGCGTCGATGTGCGTCATGCATCCGACGGTACGGGGGGAAATACGGCTTCACCCGCCGAGTGCGGCAAAGATCCGACCAGGGGAGGACTCGGAATGATGCCGTGGTTGTACGGAGCCTTGCGGAAGCAGCTATTCCGTGACCGGGTCGGCCACGTCAGGGCTGTCGGATGTGGAGGCCTTCGCCCGAGTGTCTGCGGACGCCTCCGCCGCCGCGTCCCGCTTGATCGCCGCGTCCCGCTTCCGTACGTACCAGATGCCGATCAGGCCGAGGCCCGCGCCGGCCAGGCAGGTCCACAGCCACCACAGATGCCCGTGGTCGTCGAACCAGCCGTAGAACGGCAGCTGCGCCAGGAAGAGGACGAACCAGAGGATCGTGCCGCCTGTGATGGTGGCGACGACGGGACCCTCCAGGGGTTCCGGTGCTTCGTGCTTGGGGGTCCACTTCGCCATGGGGACAGCTTACGAGGCGATCAGGTCTACGCGCGCAGATAGCGTTCTCCGAGTTATATGTTCATACTGAAACGGTTTGCTTCTGGCCATTTCCGTTCGTATGAAACACCAAAAGGGCATCGGGATGTCCGCTGGTGATGAGGTCCCCGCATGCCCACCTCGGCCCCCGCCAAGGCCCCCGCGCCCAAGCGGCCGGACACCCGGTCCGCCTCCGGCGCCCTCGACCGCCACTTCCGGATCTCCGAGCGCGGCAGCACGCTGTCGCGCGAGATCCGCGGCGGTTTCGCCACCTTCTTCGCGATGGCCTACATCATCGTGCTGAACCCGATCATCCTGGGCAGCGCGAAGGACATGTACGGACACCAGCTGGACAACGGCCAGCTGGTCACCGCGACCGCGCTGACCGCGGCGTTCACCACGCTTCTGATGGGCGTCATCGGCAACGTACCGATCGCGCTCGCCGCCGGCCTCGGCGTGAACACGGTCGTCGCGCTCCAGCTGGCGCCCAGGATGTCCTGGCCGGACGCCATGGGCATGGTGGTCCTTGCGGGCTTCGTGGTGATGCTCCTCGTCGCCACCGGTCTGCGTGAGCGCGTGATGAACGCCGTGCCGCTCGGCCTGCGCAAGGGCATCGCGATCGGTATCGGCCTGTTCATCATGCTGATCGGCCTCGTCGACTCCGGCTTCGTCTCGCGCATCCCGGACGTCGCCCAGACGAGTGTGCCGCTGCAGCTCGGCGCGACCGGCCACCTCACCGGCTGGCCCGTACTCGTCTTCGTCCTCGGCACGCTTCTCACGCTGGCGCTGATCACGCGCAAGGTGCCGGGCGCGATCCTCATCTCGATCGTCGCCATGACGGTCGTCGCGGTCGTCATCAACGCCGTCGCCACGGTGCCGTCCTGGGGCCTGACCACCCCGAAGTGGCCCGGCAACCCGGTCGCGAGTCCCGACTTCGGGCTCGTCGGGGACGTCAGCCTCTTCGGCGGATTCGACAAGGTCGGCCTGCTGACCGGTGTGCTGTTCGTCTTCACGGTCCTGCTGTCGTGCTTCTTCGACGCGATGGGCACGATCATGGGCATCGGTGACGAGGCCGAGCTGACCGACGACCGGGGCAACATGCCCGGCATCAACAAGGTCCTCTTCGTCGACGGCATCGCGGTCGCCGCGGGCGGCGCCACCTCGTCCTCGGCCACCACCTGCTTCGTGGAGTCCACGGCGGGCGTCGGCGAGGGGGCCAGGACCGGCTTCGCGAACGTCGTCACCGGTGGACTCTTCGCCGTCGCGCTCTTCCTGACCCCGGTCGCCACGATGGTCCCGTCCCAGGCCGCCACGCCCGCGCTGCTCGCGGTCGGCTTCCTGATCCTGTCCGGCTCGATCCGCCAGATCGACTGGAGCGACCACACGATCGCGATCCCCGCGTTCGTGACGATGCTGATGATGCCGTTCACGTACTCGATCACGAACGGCATCGGCATGGGCTTCATCACGTTCGTCGTGCTGCGACTGGCGGCCGGGCGCGGGCGTGACGTGCCGGTGGCGATGTACGTGGTGTCGGCGGTGTTCGGTTTCTACTACCTGATGCCGGCGCTGGGTCTGACGTAAGGCGCGCGCGGGTCTCAGGTGACCCCGTTGACGCCGTAGAACTTTTCCGTCTCCTCGACCGCGGTCTGGAACCGCTCGTCGAAGTCGTCGCGAATGAGCGTCCGGACGACGTAGTCCTGGACGCTCATTCCCCGTTTGGCCGCATGGTCCCGGAGCCGTTCGAGCAGCTCCCCGTCTATCCGCAGGCTGAGCACGCTGGTCCCCATGCGTACGAGGGTCGCTGGCCCGTACCGGCTGGTGTGTCACTTTCCGCGCTCGTCTCACTCATACGGGTGACGAAGGGGTGGCTCGAGGATTCAGTGGCCGGAGTCACGGGCATTCCGGTGATGCTCGGGTGGTCTTTAGGTAGGGTAATGAGTTACTCTAAAGAACATGCCTGACCTGACCCATGGCGACGACGCTGCCGCCGTGAACTCCCTGCGATCCGCCGTGATGCGCCTGTCGCGTCGACTCAAGCACCAGCGGGTCGACGAGTCGCTGAGCCCGACCGAGATGTCGGTCCTCGGCACCCTTGCCCGCTGCGGCACCGCCACGCCGGGCGAGCTCGCCCGCAAGGAGCATGTGCAGCCGCCCTCGATGACCCGCATCGTGGCGCTCCTCGAGGCCAAGGGCCTGGTCAAGCTGGAGCCGCATCCCGAGGACCGGCGCCAGAAGGTCGTCACGCAGACCGAGCGGGCCGAAGCCATGCTCGACGAGAGCCGCCGCAAGCGGAACGCGTGGCTGGCCTCCCTGGTCGACGGCCTCGACGAGGACGACTGGGCGAAGCTCCGCGAGGCCGCCCCCGTCCTGGAGAAGCTCGCGCATCTGTAGGCCGACCTCACGCATCAGCGGGCCGACCTCGTCCGACTCGCCCAGCTCATCCACTTCGCAAGGAGGCGAACGCCGTTGAGTACGGGACCCGGAGCAGACTCCGCCCCCGCACCAGAACCCGACTACACCACCACACGCAAGACCGGCACGACAGGCAAGACCAGCACCCCACGTAAGTCCGGCACCTTCAGCTCGCTGAGGATCCGCAACTACCGGCTCTTCGCCACCGGAGCCATCGTCTCCAACACCGGCACGTGGATGTCCCGCATCACGCAGGACTGGCTGGTGCTGAGCCTGACCGGCTCCTCCGCCGCCGTCGGCATCACGACCGCGCTGCAGTTCCTGCCGATGCTCCTCTTCGGCCTGTACGGCGGTGTCATCGCCGACCGTGTCCCCAAGCGCCGGATGCTCTTCTTCACCCAGGGCGCGCTGGGCGTCTGCGGCCTCGTGCTCGCCGCCCTCACCCTCTCCGGACATGTGCAGGTCTGGCACGTCTATCTGATCGCGTTCCTGCTCGGCATGGTCACCGTCGTCGACAACCCGACCCGGCAGACCTTCGTCTCCGAGATGGTCGGCCCCGACCAGGTGCGCAACGCCGTCAGCCTCAACTCCGCCAACTTCCACTCCGCCCGCCTCATCGGCCCCGCCGTCGCGGGCGTCCTGATCTCCACCGTCGGCAGCGGCTGGGCCTTCCTGATCAACGGCCTCGCCTTCCTCGCGCCCATCACCGGCCTGCTCCTCATGCGTACGAGCGAGCTGTACGAGGTGGAGCGGGTGCCGCGCGCCAAGGGCCAGTTGAGGGAGGGACTGCGCTATGTGGGCTCCCGCCCCGAACTGATCTGGCCGATCGTGCTCATCGGCTTCATCGGCACCTTCGGCTTCAACTTCCCCATCTGGCTCACCGCGTTCGCCGACGAGGTCTACCACGCCGGCGCCGGAACGTACGGCCTGCTCAACACCCTCATGGCGGTCGGCTCGGTCGCCGGAGCGCTGCTCTCCGCCCGTCGCGCCTCGGCCCGGCTGCGGGTCCTGGTGGGCGCGGCCCTGCTGTTCGGCGTACTGGAGATCGCGGCGGCCCTGTCCCCGTCCTTCTGGCTCTTCGCGCTGCTCCTCGTGCCCATCGGCATGGCGGCCCTGACGGTCAACACGACCGCCAACGCCAGCGTCCAGATGGCCACCGATCCGGCCATGCGCGGCCGCGTCATGAGCCTGTTCATGATGGTCTTCGTCGGCGGTACGCCGCTGGGAGCGCCCATCGTCGGCTGGATCACCGACACGTACGGCCCGCGCATCGGCTTCGCGATGGGCGGTCTCGTCTCGGCGGCCGCCGCGGTGGCGGTGGGCCTGATCCTCGCCCGGGTCGGCGGGCTGCGCCTGTCGGTGGGCTGGCGCCGAGGCCATCCGCAGGTCCGGTTCGTACCGCGGGACGGGGAGCGGGAGCGGGAACGGGAGTTGGCGACGGTGGCTTAGTGCGCCTCGGCCGTCCGGCCGAGGTGACCAGGGCACGCTCGGGCGTGCAGGCGACGGCGGGGAGACTGGTCCCATGAGACTCTTCGCCGCCGTGCTGCTGCCCGAGGACGTGTCCAGTGAACTCGCCTCGGCGGTGGACGGGCTGAGGAAGCTGCCGGAAGCGGACCGCGGGCTGCGCTGGACCGGCCGGCCCGGCTGGCACTTCACGCTCGCGTTCTACGGAGAGGTCGCCGACGAGGTCGTACCGGATCTGTCGGCGCGGCTGGAGCGGGCGGCGAGCCGCACCGACCCGTTCCCCTTGTCGCTGCGCGGCGGGGGCCGTTTCGGGGGCCGGGCCTTGTGGGTGGGCGCCACGGGTGACGTACCTACGATGCGGCTGCTCGCCGAGCGGGCGGAGGCGGCGGGGCGGAAGGCGGGCGTGGCGATGGGGGAGCACCGCCGGTACCGGCCGCACCTCACGGTGGCGCGCGGCCGTGACGCTGCGGACCTCTCGCCGTACGTCTCCGCGCTGGACGATTTCGCCGGGCGGCCCTGGACGGTCGGTGAGCTGTGCCTGGTGCGGAGCCGTCTGCCCAGGTCGGGGGTGCCGGGGGAGCAGCCGCGCTACGAGACGCTCACGCAGTGGGCTCTCGGCGGGCCCCTCGTAGGGGGCGCTTGAGGGCGGCCGGTTACGCTCGATGGCGTGGACCCGAAGACGCGGAACCGGATCATGGCCGGTGTGCTTGTGCTGATGTTCGTCGTGGTGGCCTTGGCGGCGGCGGTAGGAGGGTAACCGGAGTGCTCCGCTGGGAGGGCCGGGGAACTGCGGCTGTCGGCTGTCGGCTGCGGGCCGGTCGTGGCTGGTCGCGCAGTTCCCCGCCCCTTCGGGGCGCCCCTGCCAGGCTGTCAGGCCTCGCTACCAGGCGAAGGCCTCCGGTGACGGCCCCGGGCCCGGGAAGATCTCGTCCAGGCCGGTCAGGAGTTCCTCGCTGAGCTCCAGCTCGACGGCCCGCAGGGCGGAGTCGAGCTGTTCGGCCGTGCGCGGGCCGACGATCGGACCGGTCACACCCGGCCGGGTAAGCAGCCAGGCCAGGGCGGCCTCGCCGGGCTCCAGGCCGTGCTTGTCGAGCAGGTCCTCGTACGCCTGGATCTGCGCGCGGATGGTCGTGTTCGCGAGAGCGTCGGCGGCCCGGCCGCTCGCCCTGCGTCCGCCCTCGACCTCCTTCTTGATCACACCACCCAGCAGACCGCCGTGCAGCGGGGACCAGGGGATGACGCCGAGCCCGTAGTCCTGGGCGGCGGGGATGACCTCCATCTCGGCGCGGCGCTCGGCGAGGTTGTAGAGGCACTGCTCGCTGACGAGGCCGATGGTGCCGCCGCGGCGGGCGGCGATCTCGTTGGCCTGGGCGATCTTGTACCCGGGGAAGTTGCTCGACCCCACGTAAAGGATCTTGCCCTGCTGGACCAGCACGTCGATGGCCTGCCAGATCTCCTCGAAGGGAGTGCGGCGGTCGACGTGATGGAACTGGTAGACGTCGATGTAGTCGGTCTGCAACCGCTTCAGCGAGGCATCGACGGCCCGCCGGATGTTCAGCGCGGAGAGCTTGTCGTGGTTGGGCCAGGGACCGTCGCCGTCCGCGGCCATGTTGCCGTACACCTTGGTGGCCAGGACCACCTTGTCCCGGCGCTCGCCGCCCTTGGCGAACCAGTTCCCGATGATCTCCTCGGTACGGCCCTTGTTCTCGCCCCAGCCGTACACGTTGGCGGTGTCGAAGAAGTTAATGCCCGCGTCCAGCGCCGCGTCCATGATCGCGTGACTGTCCGCCTCGTCGGTCTGCGGCCCGAAGTTCATGGTCCCGAGCACGAGTCGGCTGACCTTGAGTCCTGTGCGTCCCAGCTGCGTGTACTTCATGGTCCTTAGCCAACGGCGTGGAGTGCGCTCTAGGCAAGGAGGCTTGACGCTAACTCACGGTTAGTGCTTTCCTGTGGGCGGCGTGATCAGCTTGAACTTTCAATATTCGGCTGCGTCGGCCTCTTCGACCGTTCGCGGGTCCTCCTGGACTCGTCTGAAAGATGGAGCATCGTGACCCCCACCACGTCTGTCCGCGGAGTCCTCGTCGCCGCGCTCGCCGCGAGCGCGCTGCTGGGAACCGCGGTCGTACCCGCCGTCGCCGTACCGTCCTCTGCCTCGCAGCACTCCAAGGGATACGGCGACGCCGCGCGGCTCGACTATCAGAAGGCCGTTGTCGCACGAGTCCTCAAGGGTGTGTTCGAGCAGGGCGACACCGGTGTGGTCGACCGGTTCGTACGGCCGGACTACATCCAGCACAACCCGCTCGCGCCTGATGGTGCCGAGACGTTGAAGAACCTGGGGGCGGGTCTGCACCAGCAGTTCCCGGATGCCGAGTACGACATCAAGCGGGTCATCTCCGAGGGCGACCTGGTCCTCGTGCACTCCAACGTCGTGCTGACGCCGGGCACCCGGGGCTCGGCCGTCTTCGACATCTTCCGCTTCCAGGACGGGAAGATCGCCGAGCACTGGGACACCGTGCAGAACGTCCCGGACACCACGGCCAACGGCAACGACATGTTCTCGACGGTGAGCCTGCCGCGGACCGAGTCGCCCGGGCCGCGGTGGCTGACCACGTACAACAAGAAGCTGGTGACGAAGGCGTTCGACCAGCTCCTGGTGAACAAGGACCTCTCGGCGATCGACAAGTTCTGGGGTTCCGAGTACCACCAGCACAACCCCACGATCGCGGACGGCGTGGCGGGCGTGAAGGCCGGCCTCGGCGGCTACTTCGAGGCCTTCCCGCAGCTGTCGGTCTCCCGCAAGCGGGTCATCGCGGAGGGGGACCTGGTCGCGGTCCACAGCCACTACGTGAACACGCCGGGCGAGCGGGGCCAGGCGGTCGTGGATCTCTTCCGGGTGCGCAACGGGAAGATCGTGGAGCACTGGGACGTACTCCAGGATGTGCCGGCCACTTCTGCGAACGACAACACGATGTTCTAGGTGGGGCTTTGGAGGTCTGGGTGGGGCTCTGGCGGGACTCGAAAGTCGTGCTCGTAGGCTCCGGCATCGCCCCTTGCGACGTGGTTCCTGTTGTCTCCGCAGGGGCCGGAGCTACTCCGGCAGATCGCTGTCCCCGCCCAGGTTGGCAATCACCCGGCGCAGGACGTCGAGGGTGGCCACGTACTCCTCCTCGGTGATGCCCGCGTGCATCTGCTCGTGTGCTCGGGCGTTGCGTTCCTTGGCTCGGAGACGGCCCGCTTCGCCCGCTTCGGTGAGGGTGAAGGCGGCGGATTCGTCCTCCGTCGTCCAGCGGCGCCTCGCCAGGTCGTCGAACACTTCGCCGAAGTCGATGCCCTGGTCGTCGAACCGGGTGAGTTTGGCGGTGAGTTCGGCTCGGGTCCAGTGGGCCGGGGCGGCCGCGACATGGTTGAGGATCCACCAGTGGGGCTGGGTGAGCGACTCCGTCGCCAGCTCCTTGCGGATCCGGCCCACCACCTCGCGGTAGGCGGCGCCCGTCCAGTAGCCGATGGGCTGGGCGGCGAGGCGGTCGTGGGGGTACGGCTTGGGCTGGGCCGGGCTCTGTGTCGTCATGAGCCGACCGTAGGAACTCAAGTTTGGTTGAGGTCAAGAGGGGGCGGCGGACCCGGCGGAGGCCAAGGTGTCAGTCCCGGGGCATTCTCCGAACCAAGAGGGTGTCCCGTGTTCAGGTGACGGGACGATCAGTCCCGAGGGGAAGGGCCGGAATAGGGCCTGGCTCCGTTCACGAAATCTGTGCCAGAGCCCGAGTTTCAGCAGCACAGCAAAAGCTCGATGGGCCGCTTGTGTGCCCTCTGGGCTCAGTCCTGGTGCCACACCAGCTCCCTGACCAGCTACTTCGAGATGGCGCAGCGTCAGTACCGAGGAAGCGTCGCCTGATTCTTGGAACGGCGGTCTGGCGAGGGCCTCCCGTTCCCATGGACATCGACTTGGGCCGGTCCGGTCTGCCTTCCAACGAGATGAACAACTGCAGGCGCAACCGGTGACCAAGCCAGGGGACGGAGAAGAGCTGCGAACGGCGCGGGTGTTAGCTTCCTTCCCGTGTTAAGTCACCAGGACGAGACCAGGACGGCCTACGACGGGGTCGTCGAGCTGTACGCGTCGATGTTCGCCAATCGGTTGGAGACGCAGCCGTTCGCGCGGAACATGATCGGCACCTTCGCCGAGCTCGTGCGTGCCACGGGGAACCGGCGGGCAGCCGACGTCGGGTGCGGACCCGGTCATCTGACGGCCATGCTGCACGACTTGGGGTTGGACGCCTTCGGGCTTGACCTCTCCCCGGCCATGGTCGCCCACGCCCGGCGGGCCCATCCGGCGCTGCGGTTCGACGAAGCGCGAATGGAGGCCCTGCCGGTCGGAGACGGCGCGCTCGGCGGAGTGCTGGCCCACTACTCGATGATCCATACCCCACCTGGAGAATTGCCCGCGCTGCTCGCTGAACAGGTACGTGTCCTGACACCAGGGGGCCTGCTCCTGGTGTCCTTCTTCGGGACCGAGGGGCCGGAGCCGGTCCGCTTCGACCACAAGGTGGCGCCCGCCTACAGCTGGCCGGCGGAGCAGTTTGCCGAGTTGCTGGCCGGGGCCGGACTCGTCATGGTGGCTCGGTTGCTCCACGACCCAGCGTCCGAGCGGGGCTTCCTCGACACCCACTTGCTGGCCCGCCGCCCGTAGAGCGTGGCCCGTGGCCTGGGTCGGGGTGGTGTAGATCATCCGCGTGGATGAAGCTCGTCCGAAGCGCCGCGTTCTGTGCCGGCGTCCACGGTTGCGCTCCTCCCCGGCCGCTCCTCCGACGAGTGCGGCCGCGCGCAGTACAAACACGCACGCTGACCAGGCCACGCCGTGTTTCAGTCAGCCGTTTCCGGCCGCGTACTGCTGACCCACACCCCACGCCTGATACATCGCCTCGGCGAACGCCGCCGCCAGTTTGTGTTCGCCGGAGGCATTCGGGTGGGTGCCGTCGTACGTGTCGTGGTTGATGTCGTACGAGGGCGGGACCGAGGCCAGGAGGAGAGGCGACACGGGCTCGTCGAGGTCCGCGACCGCCTTCGCCAGGAGTTCGTTGAAGAGGACGACCTCCGCCGCGAAGGGTGCGTCCGTGTCCGCCCGGGTGTTCGGGATCACCGGGAGGAGCACCATCGACACGCGGGGGTTCGCCGAGCGGGCCGCCGCGATGAAGGTGCGGGCGTTCTCCGCCGTCTGGGGCGCGTTCGTGTAGAAGCCGAGGTCGATCAAGCCCAGCGACACCAACAACACATCCGCGCGGGACTCCCGTACCGCGTCCGCGATCAGCGGGGTCAGGTGGTGCCAGCCCTCGCCCCAGCCCGCCAGGTGGGCGCGGGGGAAGTCCGGGTCGGCGTACTCGTACGAGTCGGCGGTGTCCGTGGCCTTGTCGTAGAGCGTCTCGCGAGGGCCGACGATCTTGAACGGGCCGCCGTACGTCGCGCGCAGGTGCTGCCACATTCGGTAACGCCATGTGTGTTCGCCGGCGCTTCCGATGGTCATGGAATCGCCGACCGGCATGAACCTGAGCATCCGCTCATCATGGACGATCACCGGGAGGGGAGGAGTGTGAGACCTGACACTCACGCTGAACCTGCAGCGAGGATGGCAGGCTTGGGGCATGCGTCGCTCGCTTGCGCTCCTTGTCGGGGCCCTCCTTGCCGTGGTGCTCGCCGCGCCCGCCGTTGCCGCCGATAACGACGGGGCGGAGGGAGCGGACGGGTTCACGATCAAGGATCCCCGGATCACCGAGTCCAGCGGGCTCGTCGCCTCCCGTGCCCACCCGGGTGTGTATTGGACCCACAACGACAGCGACGACGGGGCCTTTCTCTACGCCGTCGACAGCAAGACCGGCGAGACCGTAGCGACGGTCACCATGACCGGCGTCGGCCGCCCCCGGGACGTCGAGGCCATCTCCATCGGACCCAACGGCCACCTCTACGTCGGTGACATCGGCGACAACCTCGGCGGCACCTGGGACCACGTCTGGATCTACGAGCTCCCCGAGCCCAAGCAGCTCAAGAACCAGACCGTCCGCGCCACCCAGTACGACGTGAAGTACGCGGACGGGGCCCGGGACGCGGAGGCGCTCATGGTGCACCCCAAGACGGGGCGGGTCTACATCGTCTCGAAGAACGAGAACGGGGGCGGGCTGTACGAGGGGCCCGCCCAGCTCTCCGCCTCCGGCGTCAACACCTTCAAGCGCGTCGGCGACATCGACCTCTGGGTCACCGACGGCGCCTTCTCGCCCGACGGCGAACAGCTCGCCGTGCGCGGCTACTTCGGCGGCATCGCGTACGAGTGGAACGACGGGAAGCCGAAACGGCAGGGCCGGCTGAGCGTGCCGCTCCAGGGGCAGGGCGAGTCGATGACGTACACCCCGGACGGTTCCACGCTGCTGTACGGGAGCGAGGGGTCCGAGAGTTCGGTGGAGCCGGGGAATGTGCCGGGCGGGGGCGGCAGCGGGGGAGACGGCAAGTCTCCTTCCGGGGACGGCAGTTCAGCCGGCGACGACGGCGACGGGCTGAACGCCGACGTCAAGACGGGCGCGATCGCTCTCGCCGTCGCTCTCGCCGTCATCTACGGACTCAAGCGGCTGCTCCGACGCGAGTAGCTCCGCTGGAGGCGCGGTGATGTTATCTGCGGGCCCGTGGGGGCTGGTCGCGCCCACGCGGCGGAGCCGCATATCGATGCAGCCCCGCGCCCCTTACGGGGCGCTGTCCTGTACCCGTACCTCGTAGTGCAGCGTCTGCGTTCCCATGATCTTGTGTGCGAGCGGGACGAACACGCCCTGCGTGATCGGGTACTTGCGGCGGAGCAGCTTCGCCGCGTGCTTGTCCTCCTCGCTGTCGTGGTCGAGGAGGCGGGCCCGTGCGTGGATCTCGGGTCCCGTCGGTGCGCCGCGCAGGGTGGAGGGGGCGATCTCCACCTGCGGGTTGTTGCGCAGGCGTTTGGTCTTCCAGGCCCTGCCCGGGGTGCGGAAGTACGCGTGGTCGCCCTCGACGGCGATGTTCACGGGGGTGCCGATGCCGCTGCCGTCCTTCTTGTGACTGGTGAGCAGGACGGCCCACTGTTTGACGAAGGGAGTGAGCTCGGGGCTCGGAGTCGGAGCGCTCATGCCTCCATAAAGGCACTCGGCGCCCGGTTTGTCATCTGTTTCGTCACTGGCTTCGGCGCCCCTCGTCCGCCCCTTGGTCCGACCCCGTGTCGCGGGTGCGGTGCTCGACGAACACTTCCAACCCGTCCAGGATTCGCTGCAGTCCGAACTCGAAGTGGTCGAAGTCGGGGCCGAAGGAGTCCTCGGAGAGCGAGGCCATCACGGGGAAGCGGCCGCTGGCCATGATCTTCTCCAGGACGGGATACTGGGCGGCCCAGAACTCCGCGTCCGTCAGACCGGTCCTGCGCTCCGCCTCCTTGGCGTACAGCTGGGTGCGGGCGGCGCCGGTGACGTACGAGTCGATCATGATGACGACCGAGACCAGCTCCGGGTCTCGCAGGCCCATGGGCTTGATGCGGGAGATCACCTTCTCCATGCCGTCGATGGCGCTCGGGCCGAGGACCGGGCGGGACTGGTTGACCTTCAGCAGCCAGGGGTGGCGCTGGTAGAGAGCGAGGCTCTCGCGGCCGAGGGTCTCCAGGGCCGAGCGCCAGTCGTCGCCGAAGGCCGAAAGATCGTCGCCCGGCCGCTGGACGCGGTCCAGCATCAGGTCGAGCAGCTCGCCCTTGCCGGGAACGTACCGGTAGAGGGACATCGTGCCGGTGCCGAGCTCCGTGGACACCCGGCGCATCGAGACGGCCTCCAGCCCCTCCGTGTCCGCGATCCGGACCGCCGCTTCCACGATCCGGTCCAGCGTGAGGCCCGGTTTGGGGCCGCGGCTGGGTCGCTTGCCGGTGTCCCACAGCAGATGGAGGGTGCGGACGATGTCTCCGCTCCCGCTGGTGTCGGTACCGCCCGAGCCGCTTGTCATGGACCCCAGAATAATCCCTTGGACCAAAACTGGGTACGGTGTACTCTTAACAGAGTACGGCGTACCCAGTTTTGGGTTCTGGGTTCGGGTTTCGGGGTGGGTCCCGGGTGGATTTCAGGGGTGGAGGAGTGCTGTGAGCGGTTACGCGGTGCGGGCCGAGGGGCTCGAGAAGAGGTACGGGGAGAAGCGCGCCCTCGACGGCTTCGACCTGGCCGTGCGGGAGGGCACGGTGCACGGCCTGCTCGGGCCGAACGGCGCGGGCAAGACCACCGCCGTCCGCATTCTGTCCACGCTGGTCAGGCTGGACGGGGGACGGGCGCAGGTGGCGGGCCTGGATGTCGCACGGCAATCGCGGGAGGTGCGGGCCAGGATCGGGCTCACCGGTCAGTACGCCGCCGTGGACGAGGTGCTCACCGGCCGGCAGAACCTGGAGATGTTCGGGCGGCTGTTCCACCTGGGCGGGCGCCGGGCACGGCTGCGGGCGGCGGAGTTGCTGGAGCAGTTCGACCTGACGGACGCCGCGGGCAAGGGAGTCGACAAGTACAGCGGCGGCATGCGGCGGCGCCTTGACCTCGCCGCGTCGATGATCCTCGCCCCGAGCGTGCTGTTCCTGGACGAGCCGACGACCGGGCTCGACCCCCGCAGCCGGGGCGAAGTCTGGGAATCCGTACGGGAGTTGGTGGCGGGCGGCACGACCGTACTGCTGACGACGCAGTATCTGGAGGAGGCCGACAAGCTCGCCTCGCACATCACCGTGATCGACCAGGGGCGGGCCATCGCCGACGACACCCCGGACGGGCTGAAGAACACGGTGGGCGGCGACCGCATCGAGGTCGTCGTCGCCGAGCGGACCGACATCGCCCAGGTGGTGAAGGTCGTCGCCCGGGTCGCGGACGGCGAACCGGAGTCGGACGAGACCGAGTTGAGGGTGCACGCGCCCGTGACCGACAGGGTCGCGGCGCTCACCGAGGTGGCGCGGACCCTCCAGGACGAGGGCGTGCGGGTGGAGGACATCGGACTGCGCAGGCCGAGCCTCGACGACGTGTTCCTGCGCCTGACCGGACACCGCACGGACACGGAGACGGTTTCCGAGGATTCCAAGGACGCGAAGAGCCTGAAGGACACGAAGAACACGAAGGACACGAAGAACACGAAGGAGGTCGCGGCATGAGCGGCGCGCTCGAGGTGACCCGGTCGGGCGTTCACGACCGCGGCCGTACGTACTGGGTGCTCGCCGACTGCTGGAACGTCGTCCGGCGCGGACTCACCCACTACCAGCGCCAACCCATCAACATCGCCTGGCAGTTGGGCTTCCCGATCCTGTCCGTGCTGCTGTACGGGTATGTCTTCGGCAGCGCCATGAAGGTGCCGGGCGGCGGCGACTACCGGGACTTCCTGATGCCGGGCATGTTCGTGATGACGATGGCCTTCGGGTTCATCAACACCGCGACGCTCGTCGTCTACGACTCCACGAAGGGCGTCATCGACCGGTTCCGCTCCATGCCGATGGCGCCGTCCGCCGTCGTAGCCGGGCGCGGGGTCACCGATCTCGTCGTCGCCTGCGCGGAGTTGACGATCCTGATGCTCACCGCGCTCGCCATGGGCTGGCGGCCCGACGGCGGCTTCGGTTTCCTGGGGGCCTTCGCGCTGCTGCTGTGGCTGCGGTTCGCGCTGATCTGGCTCGGGGTGTGGCTCGGCCTGCTCGTGCCCAACCCGGAGGCGGCGGGCGGCTTGTTCGCGGTCGCGTTCCCCCTGACGATGATCTCCAGCATCTTCGTCGCGCCCCAACTGATGCCCGACTGGCTCGGCTTCGTGGCGGCCTGGAACCCGATCTCGTCCACGGCCGCGGCCACGCGTGAACTGTTCGGCACGCCGGTGGGCAGCGGCGACGCGTGGGTCGAGCAGCACGCACTGCTGATGGCGGGCGTGTGGCCGCTGATCCTCACGCTGATCTTCGTTCCGCTGGCGGTACGGAGGTTCCAGAAGCTCAGCCGCTGATCCTCCCGGTACGCGAGATGGGGGCGCCCGGCACTTTCACCAGTGCCGGGCGCCCCCATCACCGTACGAACATCGCCGTACGAGCGGGAATCGCTACAGCTTTTCGATCACGTAGTCGACGCACTTCGTGAGTGCCTCGATGTCCGCCGGGTCGATCGCCGGGAACATCGCGACACGGAGCTGGTTGCGGCCGAGCTTGCGGTAGGGCTCGGTGTCGACGATGCCGTTGGCGCGCAGGACCTTGGCGACGGCGGCCGCGTCGACGTCGTCCGTGAAGTCGATCGTGCCGATGACCTGGGAGCGCTTGGCCGGGTCGGTGACGAACGGGTTCGCGTACTTGACGTCCTCGGCCCAGCCGTACAGCGTGCGCGAGGAGGTCGCCGTGCGGCGGACCGACCAGTCGAGACCGCCCTGGCCGTTCAGCCACTCCAACTGGTCGTTCAGGAGGAAGAGGGTGGCGAGGGCCGGGGTGTTGTACGTCTGGTTCTTGCGGGAGTTGTCGATCGCGGTGGGGAGCGAGAAGAACTCCGGGACGTGGCGTCCGCTCGCGTGGACGCGCTCGGCGCGCTCGAGCGCGGCCGGGGAGAAGATCGCGATCCACAGGCCGCCGTCCGCGGCGAACGACTTCTGCGGGGCGAAGTAGTAGACGTCTGTCTCCGCGATGTCGACGGGCAGCCCGCCCGCGCCGCTCGTCGCGTCCACGACGACCAGGGAGCCCTCGTCGGCGCCGGCGATCCGCTTGATCGGGGCCGCGACGCCGGTGGAGGTCTCGTTGTGGGTGAGGGCGTAGACGTCCACGCCCGACTGGGCGACCGGCTCCGGGTGAGTGCCCGGCTCGGAGGAGATGACGTCCGGCTCGGCCAGCCAGGGCGCCAGCTTGGCCGCCTTCGCGAACTTGGAGCTGAACTCACCGAAGGTGAGGTGCTGCGACTTGTTCTCGATCAGGCCGTGGGTCGCCACGTCCCAGAACGCCGTCGAGCCGCCGTTGCCGAGGACGACCTCGTAGCCCTCAGGGAGCTGGAAGAGGTCGCTCACACCCTCGCGGACCTTCCCCACGAGGTTCTTGACCGGGGCCTGGCGGTGGGACGTGCCCATCAGTGACGTGCCAGTGGCGGCGAGCGCTGTCAGCGACTCCGTACGCACCTTGGAGGGGCCCGCGCCGAAACGTCCGTCGGCGGGCTTGAGGTCAGCGGGGATCTGGATATCAGCCACGACGGGAGCGTATCCGTTTCAGGAAACCTGGGCGAAACGTCGTCCGTCGGATGAGACGCGAAGAGACGCGATGCCACGGTGGGGGTTGTGCCGGCCCGCGGCGGAGCCGCTGATGGATGAACGGGTCCACACGAACGGGTCCAGGGCGATACGAGTCGTCATGCGGGGGCGCCTCCCAGGGCCGGGGCCGGAGTGAAACGCACGGGCAGTTCCGTCAGCCCCCGCAGCCACGGCGAGGGCCGACGCGTCAACGACTCGGCGGGTACGGCCAGATCGATGTCCGGCAGGCGGTCCAGTACGACCTCGATGGCCGTACGCGCGATGACCTCCGCGATCTCCTGAGCCGGGAACGGACACCGGTGCTCGCCGTGGCCGAAGGAGAAGTGCGCGCTGTTGCCGCCGGTGAGGGCGGAGCCGTGGGTGCGGACCTGCGGGTCGTGGTTGGCGGCCTGGAGGCCGAGCAGCAGCAGGTCGCCGGTGTGGACGGTGCGGCCGCCGAGGCGGGTGTCGCGGGAGGCCCAGCGGCCGGCCACGTTCTGGGTGGGGGTGTCCTCCCACAGGACCTCGTTCATGGCCTCGGCGACACTGCGCCGGCCGCCGAAGAGCGAGGCCGCGAAACGTTCGTCGGTCAGCATCAGCCGCAGCGAGTTGCCGATCCAGTCGGCGGTCGGCTGATGGCCCGCGGCCATCATGACCATCAGGTCCTGGGTGATCTCCTCGTGCGTGAAGCCGCCGGAGCCCGCGCCCCCGTGGGAATGCTGGGAATGCCCTGAAAGGGTCATCGCGAGCATGCGGCTGACGACGTCGTCGGCGGGGCGTGCCGCCCGGTCCGCCACCAGCCGTGCCATGGAGGCGGCCACGTGCAGCTGTCCGGCGATGGCGTCCTCCCGTCCGTTGATCATGTCGTTCAGGGCGGCAACCAGGCCCGGGCCCTGCTCGTCGGCGAAGCCGAAGAGGGTGGCGAGGACGCGTACGGGGAGCAGGGTCGCGTAGTCCGCGACGAGATCCGCCGCGCCCTTGGCGCACACCGCGTCGATCAGCTCGTCGGCGAACCGCTCGGCGTGGGCACGCAGTTCGAAGGGGCCGACGCCTTCGAGGGCGTCGCTGACCATCGCGGCGCGCTCGCGGTGGCGTTCGCCGACGGTGTAGAGGATGGAGGGCTGGCCGCGGCCGATCACCGGCAGCAGCGGCCAGTCGTCGGGGATGTGGTCCCACTGGTTCCACAGGGCGGAGTCGCGGCTGAACAGCACGGGGTCGCCGGTGACTTGGTGCAGTTCGCGGTAGCCGAGCACGAGCCACGCCGGGATGTCTCCGTCGAGCAGCACCGACGCCACGGCGCCGTGCTCGCGCCGCAACTCCCGGTACAGCTCGGCTGGTTCGGACCGGAACCTGGCCCCGTTGAGGGGCACGGGGTCGGGGTTCACTGGGCCAACTCCTGGACGGGCGGGCTTGCGACGGACGGGCCTACGGCGGACGGGCCTACGACGGGCGGGCTTACCTGGAGCGGGGCGCCTTGGGTCGCGTACGGATTCCTGGCCAGGTGAGACAGGTGCAGGCTCTTGAGGTGCTCGACCAGCGTGATCAGGACCCGTTTGCCGGACGCGCGGGAGCGTGCGTCGCAGTCGACGAGCGGGATGTGCGGGGCGAGGTCGAGGGCGTCACGTACCTGCTCGGCGGTGTGCGCGGGGCCGCCGAAGTCGTTGCGGGCGACGATGAACGGGGTGCCGAGGTGTTCGAGGCGGTCGATGGCGTACCAGGAGTCGTCGATACGGCGGGTGTCGACGAGCACGACCGCGCCGAGCGCGCCGGAGAAGAGCCGGTCCCAGAGGTACCAGAAGCGCTCCTGGCCGGGCGCGCCGAAGAGGTAGAGGACGGTGCGGGCGCTGAGCGTGATGCGGCCGAAGTCGAAGGCGACGGTGGTATCGGACTTGTCGGGCACCGCGCTGGTGTCGTCGACCGTCTCGCCGGCCCGCGTGATCGTCTCCTCGGTGCTGAGGGGACGTATCTCGCTCACCGAGTGGATCATCGTGGTCTTGCCGACGCCGAAGCCGCCGACGACCACGATCTTCAGGCCGTTGTCGACCGTCGCTCCAAGTGGCGTGCGGGCGTCGGGAGTTCGGGCGTCGGGAGTTCGGACGTCAGAGGCTGCGACGCCAGAGATCGGGGCGTCAGAGGTTGCGGAGGCCAACGAGCACCTGCTCCAGGATGTCGGGATCGGGGCGCCCGGCGAGTACGGCCTTGCGCGGGTGGCGGGCGCTGACACGGCCCTCGGCGAGGAGGTCGGAGAGCAGGATCTTCGTGATGGTGAGCGGCAGCCGCAGCTCGGCGGCGACCTCCGCGACGGCGGTGGGCCGTTCGGCGAGGCGCAGGATCGCCGCGTGCTCCGACTGCATGCCGGGAGCCGGATCGCACTCGGCGACGACCAGCGTCACCAGGTCGAACGGGGTGCCGGGCGCAGAGCGGCTGCGCCCTCCGGTGAGGGTGTAGAGCCGGTCGGGCGAGTCGTCCCTGCCCGGCCGACTCATGACGTACGAGGCTGCGCGCTCAGTGACGTACGGGACTGCGGGTTCGGTGATGCAAGGGGCTGCAGGCTCGGTGACGTACGCGGCTGCGCGCTCAGGTGTCCGCCGAGCTGCTCCACGAGTTCGCCCATGTTGTGGCCGACGAGCCCGGGGTCCGCCTCCTCGGCCGTGACCACGGCCAGGTGCGCGCCCTCGCCCGCCTCCACGATGAACAGGACCCCGCCGTAGAACTCGGTCATCGCCGACCGCACACCTCCGGTGCCGTCCCCGAACTCCATGGACGCGCCGTGGGACAGCGACTGGATACCGGCGGCGATCGCGGCGAGCTGGTCGGCCTGGTCGACGGAGAGCTCGGGCGTACGGCACAGCTTCAGGCCGTCCCGGGAGAGCACGAGCGCGTGCCGGGCACCCGGGGTGCGCGCCAGCAGGCCCTGCATCAGCCAGGTGAGTTTCTCGTCGGCGGTGGCCGTGGTGGAGGCAGTGGCCGTGGTGCCGTTGGGGCCGGTGGGGCCGGTCATGAAGTGGGGTCGCTTTCCGGGTGGGAGGTGGCAGGACTCGTACGGGCTTGTACGGGCTCCTCCGCCGACGTCCCTCGGACGGCTTGGCGGAAACTGCTGAAGCGGGCGGCTCGGGTCGTCACGTCGTCGGGGGCGGGGCCAGCGGCTTCGGGGCTGCCGGGAGCCTCGGAGGCGGAGGCGGAGGCGGAGGCGGAGGCGGAAGCGGAGGCGCCTGAGGCGGGGGCGGCCGAAGGCCGGGTGCGGGCTCGCTGGGCCTCCGCTTCGGCCTCCGCCTCGGCCAGGGTGCGGCCGCGGTGGCGCTTCGGGAGGGTGCCCAGGGGGTCGGCGGCGACCGGCCGGAGCGCGGACTCGTGGGTCGGCACGGGCTCCGGGTCCAGGTCGGAGAGGGCGTGGGAGGCGGCGTACGAGCCCTGGGGGCGGGACTCGGGCCGGGACTCGGCCCAGGGCTGGGACTGGGCCCAAGGCTGGGACTTCGGGAGGGGCTCCGCGGGATCCTCGACGGCTGGAGTCGGAGCCCAGGCTGGGGTCGGAGTCCAGGATGGAGCCCCGGCCGGAGCCGCAGTCGAGACCGGAGCAGGGGCCGGAGCCGGAGCCGCAGTCGAGACCGGAGGAGCCGGGGCTGGAGACGCGGCCGGGGCCTGCGTCGGGACCGGAGCAGGGGCCTGGGCCGGGTTCGCGAGGATGTCCTGCGGGACGAGGAGCAGGACGCCCGTGCCGCCGCGCGCGGAGGGGCGGAAGGAGACCTTCAGGCCGTACTTGCGGGCGAGGCGGCCGACGACCGCGAGGCCGAGCCGGGTGCCGGAGAGGCCGCCGAGTTCCGCCTCCTCGCCGGAGACGGCACGTTCGGCGCGGCGCAGCTGCACCTCGCCCATCACCAGCCCGCTGTCCTCCACGGAGACGATGACTCCGGCCGGAACCTCCTCTACGTAGACGTGCACTTCGGCCGTGGGCGGCGAGAAGTTCGCGGCGTTGTCGAGGATTTCGGCGAGCGCGTGCATCACGCCCTCGGCGGCGTGTCCTGCGACGGCGGCCCCGCTCGCCGAGTGGACGCGTACGCGCTGGTAGCCGCTGATACGGCCCATCGCGCCGCGCAGGATCGACTCCATGACGATGGGCCGCGCCCAGCGGCGGCCCGAGCGGGCGCCCGCGAGGACGGCGACGGAGTCGGCGAGGCGGCCCGCCTGGGCGGTGCGGTGGTCGAGATGGAGGAGGTCGGCGAGTACGTCCTCGTCGGCGTGCCTCTCCTCCATGGCGCGCAGGTCGGCGAGCATACTCGTGGCCAGGGCCTGCAACCGGCCGGCTGTGTTGGCGGCCGCCGAGATCGCGGCGGCGCGGTCGGTCCTCGCCTGCCGCAATTCGTCGGCCACGCGCGCGTGCTCCGCGGTGACCCGGACGCGCTCGCGGTCGAGTTCGGCGGCCAGGCGGACCTTCTGGTGTGCGTTCTGCTCGGCGAGGCGGGCGCGTTCCCGGGTGAACTCGTCGGTGAGCCGGGCGCGCTCGCGGGCCGACTCCTCGGTGAGGCGGGCCTGTTCCCGGAGCAGTCGGCGAGCGTCCTGGGAGACCGCGTCGAGGCGGCGGAGGAGTAATCGTGAGGTCTGCGCGGCATGACTCGCCAGGGTGACGGCCACGCACAGCAGGACGGCGGCAGCGCCCGCGCCCCACGCGAGGGGTACGCGGGCCGACGCGGGGGCCAGGGCGACCGCGGCGCCGACGGCGAGCGCGGCCGGTACGGCGGTGAGGAGCGGGGCGATCACGACGGCACGCAGGCGGGGTCGTTCGACTCCGGGGTGCGCGAGGGACGGCCGATCTGTGGTGGGGCGCGCTTGCGGGGTGGGCGCGGTCATTAATCGTGTCCTCGGTCGTGTCCTGGGTGGGATGCGACACCTGGTGCTCAACTGGCGGTCACTATATGGGAGTTCGTGATCGGTAAGGGCAGGTTCCGGTCCACTCTCACAATTCGTACGCGATTCGGTACGGCCCTCCGTCGCGACCCTCCTCCGATCGCTGCGGGTCACTGTCAGTGACGGGAGGCATCCTTGGAGGCATGACGGAAACGGATCTCGGGGAGCTGCGGGCGGGACTGGAGAAGGCCGTGCGCGGAGAGGTCGCCTTCGACGCGACCGCGCGGGCGCTGACCACCATGGACGCGTCCAACTACCGGCGCGTGCCGCTCGGAGTGGTCGCCCCGAGAGACGCCGACGACGTGGCGGCGGCGCTGTCCGTGTGCTCCCGGCTCGGCGTGCCGGTCGTGGCGCGCGGCGGCGGCACATCGATCGCGGGACAGGCGACGGGCACGGGCGTGGTCCTGGACTTCACTCGCCATATGAACCGGATCGTCTCCCTGGACGCGGACGCCCGCACGGCCGTGGTCCAGCCGGGAGTCGTCCTGGACCGCCTCCAGGAGGCCGCCGCACCGCACGGGCTGCGGTTCGGGCCCGACCCCTCGACCCACAGCCGCTGCACGCTCGGCGGAATGATCGGCAACAACTCGTGCGGGTCGCACTCGGTGGCCTGGGGCACGACGGCCGACAGCGTGCGCGAGCTGTCCGTGGTGACGGGCAGGGGCGAGTCCCTGCGGCCGGGCCAGTCGTGGTCGGGTGCTCCGGAGGGCCTACGGGCCTTGGTGGAGGGGGAGCTGGGGCGGCTGCGCACCGGCTTCCCGGACCTGCCCCGCCGCATCTCCGGGTACGCGCTGGACGCGCTGCTCCCCGAGAAGGGCGCCGACGTCGCCCGCTCCTTCTGCGGCTCCGAGGGCACCCTGGGCGTGCTGACGGAGGCGGTCGTACAGCTGGTCGAGGCCCCACGCGCGCGTGCGCTGGCCGTGCTGGCGTACGCGGACGAGAGCGCCGCCGCCTCGGCCGCGGCAGGCCTGCTGCCCCTCGGGCCGCTGACGGTGGAGGGCATGGCGGCCGATCTCGTACGGGCGGACGCGGGGCTGCCCAAGGGCGGCGCCTGGCTGTTCGTGGAGACCGGCGGTGCGACGCCGGCGGAGGCACGCGCGCGTGCGGACGCGATCGTGCGCGCCGCGGACGTCGTCGACTCCCTCGTCGTCACCGACCCGGCCGGACAGCGCGCCCTGTGGCGCATCCGCGAGGACGCGAGCGGCACGGCGACCCGGATGCCCGACGGCACCGAGGCCTGGCCGGGCTGGGAGGACTGCGCGGTGCCACCGGCCCGACTGGGGCCGTACTTGCGGGACTTCAGGGGGCTGCTGTCCTCCCACGGCCTGCGCGGCACGCCGTACGGGCACTTCGGGGACGGCTGCATCCACGTACGCATCGACTTCGACCTCCTCTCCCGCGAGGGCATCGCCCGCTTCCGCCGCTTCTCGGAGGAGCTGGCCGAGCTGGTCGTCTCCCACAGGGGCTCGCTGTCCGGGGAGCACGGCGACGGGCAGGCGCGGGCGGAGCTGCTGCCGCGGATGTACGGACCGGAGATGGTCGGCCTCTTCGAGCGCGCGAAGGCGGTGTGGGACCCGGACGACTTGCTCAACCCGGGGATGCTGGTACGGCCCGCGCCGTTGGACTCGAACCTTCGGTTCGCCGTCCTCCCGCGAGGGCCGGTCGACGTGGCCTTCGGCTACCCGCACGACGGAGGGGACTTCTCGGCGGCGGTACGCAGGTGCGTGGGCGTCGCCAAGTGCCGTACGGAAGCGGCCGGTTCCGCCGGTCCGGCCGGTTCGCACTCGTCCGCCGTCATGTGCCCCTCCTTCCGCGCGACCGGCGAGGAGGAGCACTCCACGCGCGGGCGTGCCCGGCTGCTGCACGAGATGCTCGCGGGTGAGGTGATCACGGACGGCTGGGCGTCCACAGAGGTCCGCGACGCACTGGACCTGTGCCTCTCCTGCAAGGGCTGCCGCTCCGACTGCCCCGTCGGCGTCGACATGGCCACGTACAAGGCGGAGTTCCTCCACCACCACTACGAGGGGCGCCGCCGTCCCGCGGCGCACTATGCGATGGGGTGGCTGCCGGTGTGGCTGCGCTTCGTGTCGCGGGCGCGGCTGGCGGGGGTGGTCAACGCCCTAGCTTCCGTACAGATGTTGGCCGGGCTCGGCAAGCGGCTGGGCGGGATCGCGGCCGAGCGGGGGATTCCTCGGGTGGCGGGGGAGCCATTCCGGCGGTGGTTCGGCCGGCGTGAGCGTGAGAGGGGTGCGGGTGGGGCACCGAGCCGGCATGCCGATGCGGCTTCCGTGCCCACCACCCTCCTCTTCCCGGACACCTTCACGAACCACCTCGCGCCCGAGGTGGGCCGGGCGGCCGTACGCGTCCTGGAGGACGCGGGACGCCGGGTGATCCTGCCCCCGGACGGAGTGTGCTGCGGCCTGACGTACGTCTCCACGGGCCAACTCGACCGCGCCCGTACGGTGATGAGGCGCACCCTCGACCGTATGGAACCCCACCTCGGCACCCCGCTGGTCGTCCTGGAACCGAGCTGCGCCGCCGCCCTCCGTACGGACCTCCCCGAGCTCCTCCACGACGACCCGCGCGCCCGGCGCCTCGCGGACTCGGTGGTGACGTTCGCCGAGGCTCTGGAACGCCAGGCCCCGCACTGGATCCCACCGCGCGTCGACCGCCCCGTGGCCGGCCAGACCCACTGCCACCAGCACGCGGTCCTCGGCGACGCGGCGGACCGCCGCCTGCGCGCGGCAGCGGGCCTGACCGGCGAACTCTCCGGCGGCTGCTGCGGCCTGGCAGGCAACTTCGGCTTCGAGAAGGGGCACTACGAGGTGTCCGTGGCGTGCGCGGAGGAACAGCTGCTGCCGGCGGTCCGAGCGGCGGAGGAGGGAGCGGTGGTACTGGCGGACGGCTTCTCGTGCCGCACGCAGTTGGAACAGGTGGGGGATATGAGGGGACGGCATCTGGCGGAGGTGCTGGCGGAGGGGTTGGACGGGCTCGAGAGGTGAGACGTGCCCCTTCAGGGGCGCGGGGCTGTGACATTTGCGGCTCCGCCGCGTGGGCGCGACCAGCCACGACGGACCCGCACCCTCCAGACGGCCGCTCCCGTCCCCGACGCCCGCCCCCCCCGTAAGCTGCAAAATGGGTTCACAGCCCTGACGGAGTCCATTACTCTGGACCGAGCAGTGCACCATGATGAACGACAGCTCTCGACCCGAACTTCCTGGACGGCCCCGTGAACATCCCCAGCGCTGACCGGCCCTCCTCGGTCGCCGACCCCGCGGGCGCCGTCGCCGGGGAGGCCCCCGTGCAGGACCCCGCATCCGGCCCCACTCCCGCGGACGCCCCCCGGGGACTGCGGTCCCTCGGGCCCGTGGGTCTCGTGCTCGCCGGAGGGATCTCCGTCCAATTCGGCGGCGCCCTCGCCGTGAGCCTCATGCCGCGGGCCGGCGCGCTCGGCGTCGTAACGCTCCGGCTCGCCGTCGCCGCGATCGTGATGCTGGTGATCTGCCGGCCCAGGCTCCGCGGGCACTCGCGCGCCGACTGGGGCACCGTCGTCGCCTTCGGCGTCACGATGGCCGCGATGAACGGCCTCTTCTACCAGTCGGTCGCCCGCATCCCCCTCGGCCCCGCCGTCACCCTGGAGGTGCTCGGCCCGCTCGTGCTCTCCGTCCTGGCCTCCCGCCGCGCGATCAACCTCGTCTGGGCGGGCCTCGCCCTCGGCGGCGTCTTCCTGCTCGGCGGCGGAGGCTTCGACAGCCTCGACCCCGTCGGTGTCGCGTTCGCCCTGTCGGCCGGCGCCATGTGGGCCGCCTACATAGTCTTCAGTGCCCGTACGGGGCGACGCTTCCCGCAGGCCGACGGCCTGGCGCTCGCCATGGCGTTCGCGGCCGTGCTCTTCCTGCCCCTGGGCCTCGTCGAGTCCGGTGCGAAGCTTCTGAACCCGACCACGATCGCCCTGGGCGCCGCCGTCGCAATCCTTTCCTCCGTCCTCCCGTACACCCTCGAACTCCTCGCCCTCCGCCGCCTCCCCGCCTCCACCTTCGCCGTCCTCATGAGCCTCGAACCGGCCGTCGCCTCGATCGCCGGCTTCCTGGTGCTGAGCCAGACGCTGTCCGTGACGGAGGCCCTGGCGATCGCCCTCGTCATCGCGGCGAGCATGGGGGCGGTACGGACCCAGGTGGGCCGGGGGAGGGCGAAGGGGCTGGAGTCCGGGTCAGCGTCTTGACCCATGCTCGGGCACGACCGAACACAGTTGGCAGAAAACGCAAATCGTTTCGCAAATAATTGTGGCGAACGCTAGAGTCGGTTCGTGCCCCGGACCCCCAGCACCCCGCATACTCGCAACACCCCGCACCTCACGCCGGACGCCATGACCCCGGACGAGAAAGCGGCAATCGACCATATCCGCACGACACGTGCGGCGTTCGACGCCGCCTCCGACCGCCTCGCAGAGGCCATCAGTAATGCCCTGACCACCTCCACCCGGCGCGGCTGGCCGGTCCGCGTGGCCGAAGCATCCGGATACACCTCGTCGCGCATCCGCCAGATGCAAGAGGGCAAGATGCGTGAGGCCCAGGAGCGAGGGGTCAAGAGCAGGACAACTGGCACCGATACGACGAAGGGAACGGCAGCGTGAGCGCCCAGCACGCCGAAACAGTAGGCGACGGACCGCTTATCCCGCGTCCGGAGCGAACCCCCGCCGCCCTCCGCGCGGCCTGCGCCGTCGTCGCCCCCCAACTCCTGGCCGCTTACGACCAAGCCAAGGACCAGGCACTCGCAGAGGCCGTGGAGCACGGCTCCATCAAGCCGGTCCACGCCTACCTCATCCACTGGGCTGCCCTGATCGAGATCGAGCGGTACCCGGAGAGGGCGAAGGCCTACCACCGCGCCGAGTACCTCGCCCACGTCGCGACTGCCCCGGACGAGGCGCGCACACACCTGACCACGGCCGGCGGTATCTATCGTGACGCGGCCAAGGCGGTGCACACCGCGTGACCTGGCACTGGGAATACGTCCCGGACGAGGAGACCGTGGCGGCCGGCGCTCCACCCGCGTTCATCGCCGAGGTGGAGAAGAGAGCGGACGAGCTGGTGAGGGCGGCTGAAGCCCTCTATCTCCACGGTCCTGCTTTTCAAGGTGCGGACGAGGGGGCGAAGCATGCGTTCGTGGACGGCGGCTTCTTCGTCTACATGATCACGCCGCGCACGGAACTCGTCACCATCTGGCAGATCACTCCTGACCCTCTCCTGTGAGAGCCGACCTTCACGACCTTCGCCCTGTCCGCGGGAGCCAGGCGGGTCGAGTACATCGTGTTCAGCGTGCGTATGGGCCGTCCCTTCCACAGGCTGACAGACAGACAGCGATGGCGAGGCGGAACGGAATCGGAGCCATCGCCGGTCAGTGAAGCTCTCCTCTTCGGCGGTGGCGCATTTCGCTGGCTGCATGATCCTCTGCATGACGGTGCTGACGTCGCTCGGCGTGCTTTGAACGCGCAGAGGCCCCGGAGGTTGGTCCTCCGGGACTTCTCCGTAGATCCCCGGACGAGCTCCCGGGAGACCCCACAGGGCCCTACGCTCCCGCCAGGGCCCTGCAACCCTGGGAAGCCACCCTCATCGCCGCATCGGTCGGCGCTGTGGCTTCAACCTCCGCCGTGCTGCTCACGCACCTGCTGACCCGTGCCCGCGACCGTCGGCACAAGGTGTGGGACCGCAAGATGGACACGTACAAACTTCTGTTGAGGTCACGCCGAGATTTCGCGTACGCCCGGAGCCAGTTCCTCAAGACCGGCAACAACCCCGCTGAGTTGATCAACGCCGAGCGGGAACTCAAAGAGATGAGTCTTATCGCAGCAGAGCTTGAGATGTTCGGCTCATCGGCCGTCAACGCCATCAACCTGGAGACGAATATCGCGTTCGGCCAGTGGGCAGGGGCCACCGCCGAATGGCGCAGGTTGAACAGCAGTCCCTCAGCAGATACGGAAGCGCACCGCAAGGCTGACGAGAAGTGGGAAGACATCGAGCGGTTGACCGAGAACGCCGACCTGATCGACGAACGGCTGGCCGAAGCCATCAAGGCTGAGGCCAACTTCAAGGTGCCGTTCAAGCTGGAGCGCTGGCGCAACCGCATCAAGGGACGATTCGTCAAGCGCTGAGGGTCGGAAGGGCACGCCGAGCGCTTCAACGCGGGTTCAGCGCACGTCGCGCCGCACTGATGACGTTGTGGGCGTCGGCCCCGTACACCGCAGACTCACCGAGGGTCTTCCACACCTTCGAGTACAGGGCGATGTTGTCGGCGTCGTCCAACCACAGTTCTGCGTGCCAGTCCTCCGCGACGACCAGGCGGTCATCAAGGACCCAGAAGCCATTGGCGGGCACGATCTTGACGGACGCAGTGAACGGGATGATGCCCAGTTCGACCGTGTCCATACCGATCATGCCCGTGAGGCGGTCGAGCTGGGTGGCCAGCACGGAGGGAGGGCCGATGAGTGACCGCAACGCGGCTTCCCACATCAGGACGTGCAGCTTGCGACCGGGCCGGTACAGCCACTCTTGCCGCTGCACCCGAGCGCGCACGGCGTCCTCAGTGTCGCTCGCTCCGCCCAGCAGCTCCGAATAGCGCTGGATGACGTGACGTGCGTACTCGGGGGTCTGCATCAGTCCGGCGACCACCGACTCTTCCCAAACCCACATCTCCGAGGTGCGGTCGATCTCCGCGCTCAATCCCTCGTGCAGAGGCTTGAAGCCGTTCGCCAGAGCCCTGCGCCATGACCTGATGTGCGACTCGAACCCGGCCAGCCGGGCGGCGAGTTCGGGATATGCACCTGGCTGTTCGGTCGCGTCGGCCCACGCCCGAAGGTCCTCGGGGGTGGCCGTCTGCCTGCCGTTCTCCAGCTTGCTGACCTTGGAGCCTGGCCAGCCGAGCCGCTGCGCGAGTTGCTGACCGGTGAGCCGACCACCAGGGCACGAGAAGCGGAGTTCACGCAGCCGCGCTCCCAGCACTGCCCGTGCCTGCTGATAGTCAGTGCTCACCGGTCACGCGCGCTATTCGGTCGCGGCCACCTGCGCCGCGAACTGGTCGTACGGGACCGCATGGTGCATCGCCGCGTCACGCGCGATCGAGTAACGCACGACCTCTGCCGGTTCACTGATCATCTCGATGTCGAGCATGTTGTCTTCGTCATCGAAGTGCAGCAGAGCGACCAGGCGCGAGTCGAAGATCCAGAAATCCTCAGCGGGCAGGGCGGCCCGGTCTGCGTCCTCGCGCCAGAGGTAGCGGATGTCCTCGCCCACAGTCGCGTTGTGCCGGGCGTAGTCGAGCAAGAACAGCTGTTCCGTGGTGGGCGGGTTGTCGGCGACGCGGACACGGCCGACCTGCTTGCCAACGCCCGTCTGGGCCCGGATGTTGACGAACCACGGTTCGTTGGGGTCGAAGGGCGATGAGCCGGTGGCCAGGAACGCGTGAAAGTCGGGGTCCTGTCGGTCCGACGCGTATCCGCGCCTCGTCTCCAGGCGCCAGACTGTGTGCTTGAAGGTCTTGAAGAGACGCCGGAAGGTGGCCCGGTCGACAAGTTCCGGCACCCGATCCATCTCCTTCGGTCCCCAGTTCACGAGCAGTTCGCGCGGCACGGCCACCGCTGCCTCGTCCGGCCCGAAGTGCTGAAGCTGTGCGAGGTCTCCGGGGTCGGTTACGGGCGTGCCCTGAACGATGATCTCTCCGGTGCCGTCGTCCGTGTGCAGGGCGGGGCAGCCGTCGACCTTGCTGTCTGTGCCGGTGAAGCGCAACTGACGAGCCATGGACGCTCTCCCTTCCAGGGATGTTGATCCAATCAGCATGGTCGGGGCTCCAACTCGGCACCACGGGGTGAGGCAGAGCCCAGGAGAAAACACCAGCAATCTCAGGCACGCGGCGAGCAAATTCGAGAAAACAGCATATCGCCTGCCAACTCTCCGCCTCTAGCGTCCTGTTCATGGCTACGAAGAAACCGGACGTCGACCCATACACGGCTGCGGAGTTCCTGAGAGCAGCACTGACCGATATCGGGATCGTCTTCCCCTCTCTGAGGGTCGACCCGGGATCCCCTGAATTGCGGCTCGTTGAGCTGGGGCGTGTGCGCGTTGATGTGGCCGACCGCCTGGCACGAGCACTTCAGCGAGGGGGCCGCGAGTAATGCGAAACGAGAAGCCGTCAACGATGCTCAACCACGGCGAACTGCCGTACCCGGCGGGAACGCTCGTCGAGGACACGGTGCACGACCGGACCGGTGAACTCCTCGGCGTGATCGAGGAACGCATCAAGGACACCGGGCGCGTTGTCAGCCGGACCGCGTTCGTGCGGCCGAAGGGTGGCGGGATCGAGTGGGACGTCCCTTTGGACAGTATCCACCCCGTCGAGAGCCCTTAAGCGTCCCGACCAAGCGTGCCGCGCTGATCGGCCCGGGTGACGTGATCGGATACAAGGGTATGTGGCGCACCGTCAAGACCGCGACGACCGCCCGGGGTCCGCTGGGCGGGTTAGCCTCATGGTCACCTGGGAGGAGGGCGGCACTGCGCGCTTCCCGGCCGGTGATGAGCTGCTCCTGGGGGAGCCGGCGTCCGACTGATTTGCGACTGAGGGTTCGCCCCAACTCGACTGGGGCGAAACTCAGTTGTGCCTTGACGCCTCGCTTACGCATCTGCGTCATCACGATGCGTTGAGAGCCACAGCGTGGCTGAACGCACCTGGGCGCTTGAGTAATTGCTCGGAACCAGGACACCGCCCCGTTGGATCTCCGGCTTCCTGGTCCCGAGCCAGACACTGTCCGTGACCGAGGGGCCTCGCGATCGGGCCGTCATCGCGGCGAGCATGGGCGCGGTACGAACACAGGTCGGGCGGGGCAGGGCGAAAGGGCTGGAGACCTGGTCTCCCCTACGTCGGGCACCTCTGTCAGCCAGCGGGCCTCTCGGACTGCTCGAGCTTCTCCCAGACCGAGACGTGCTGCCCGCTCTCGCTCGTGAAGGGCTCCCGCGTCCAGCCGTCCCACCGCTCGCGCAGCCGCAGCCCGGCCAGCCGGGCCATCAGGTCCAGCTCCGCCGGCCACACGTACCGGAAGGGGACGGACCAGTACGAGCCGCGGCCGTCCACGACCTCGACATAGTTCGAACTCATCGCCTGCGTCGCGACGTCGTACACGTCGAACGACCACCGCGTCGGACTCGTGTGGAACGGTACGACGCTCTGCCCGGGCGGCAGCCTGCGCAGTTCGGGGACCCCGACCTCGATGACGAACGTTCCGCCGGGCTCCAGATGCTCGGCGACGTTCCGGAAGCAGGCGACCTGGGCGTCCTGCGTCGTCAGATTGTTGATCGTGTTGAAGACCAGATACGCGACGGAGAAGGTGCCGTCCACCTTCGTCGTCGCGAAGTCGCCGATCGACACGCCGATCGCGTCACCGCCCGGCTTGGCCCGCAGCCGCGCCACCATCGCCCGCGACATGTCGATGCCGTGCACCTCGACGCCGCGCCGCGACAGCGGCAACGCGACGCGTCCCGTGCCGATGCCCAGTTCCAGTGCCCGGCCGTCTCCGGCAAGCTCGGCCAGGAGGTCGACCGCCGGGTCCACGGCACCGGGGGTGAACATCTCAGCCGACGACTCGTCGTACCGCGACGCGATGGGCTCCCCGAAATAGCCGTCCTCGTCATCCACCATCGGCCGACCGTACTGCGGAGTGCACGCGCGCCGCGCGCCAATTTCCGGGGTCCCCGGAGCCGTAGTGCGAACCAATAATGCAAGCACGCTTGCTTGTTTCTGCGTCCGCTGCCAGGCTGCCGGGAGCACACCGTCGTGCCCCGAGGGGAGCGCATCGTGGCCGATCCGTCGTTCGTGATCGACGATCTGCACCAGGAGAGCGAGGAACTCGACCTGCTGGTACGGGAGTTGGGGGAAGAGCGATGGGCGCTCGCCACCCCCGCCCCGGGGTGGAGCATCGCCCATCAGATCGCCCACCTCGCCTGGACCGACCGGTCCGCCCTGCTCGCCGTGACCGACGCCGAAGCCTTCGCGAAGAAGGTCGAGAAGGCGCTGGCCTCGCCCGACGGTTTCGTGGACGAGGGCGCGGAGGAAGGGGCCGTCCTGCCGCCGGCCAGGCTGCTCGCCGAATGGCGGGCCGGGCGGGAGGAGCTGGAGCAGGCCCTGCGCGCGGCACCCACCGGGACGCGCTTCCCCTGGTACGGGCCACCCATGTCGGCCGCCTCCATGGCGACGGCCCGACTCATGGAGACCTGGGCCCACGGCCAGGACATCGCCGACGCGTTGCATGTGATGAGGCCACCCACAGACCGGCTACGGCATGTGGCGCGCATCGGGGTGCGGGCCCGGAACTTCGCCTTCGGGGTACGCGGGCTGAGCGCGCCCGAGGACGAGTTCCGCGTCGAACTCGCCGCACCCTCCGGGGACTTGTGGACATATGGCCCCGAGGACGCCGACCAGCGCGTCACCGGGCCCGCCCTCGACTTCTGCCTTCTCGTCACCCAGCGGGCCCACCGCGCCGACCTCGCCGTACGGGCGGAAGGGCCGGACGCCGACCGCTGGCTGGACATCGCCCAGGCCTTCGCGGGACCGCCGGGCGCCGGCCGCGCACCGAAGGAGCCGAAGGGGGCCACGGGATGACCCGCCCCACGGCAGGTCCGATACCCAGCCCGCAAACCGCCCCGCTGCGCATCGGCAACGCCTCCGGCTTCTACGGCGACCGCTTCGACGCCATGCGCGAGATGCTCACCGGCGGCCCCCTGGACGTCCTCACGGGCGACTACCTCGCCGAGTTGACCATGCTCATCCTCGGACGGGACCGGCTGAAGAACCCCGCGAGCGGCTACGCGCGCACCTTCCTGCGCCAGCTGGAGGAATGCCTCGGCCTCGCGCACGAGAAGGGCGTACGCATCGTCGCCAACGCCGGCGGCCTCAACCCGGCCGGACTCGCCGCCGCGGTACGGGAGTTGGCCGACCGCCTCGGCATCCCGACGCGGGTCGCCCATGTCGAGGGGGACGACCTCACCGGGCGGTACCCGAAGAGCATCGCCGCACACGCCTACCTCGGCGGCGAAGGCATCGCCACCTGCCTCCGCGAGGGCGCGGACATCGTCGTCACCGGCCGCGTCACCGACGCCGCGCTGGTCACGGGTCCGGCCGCCGCACACTTCGGCTGGGCGCCGGACGCCTACGACCGGCTCGCGGGTGCCGTCGTCGCCGGGCACGTCCTGGAGTGCGGCACCCAGGCCACCGGCGGCAACTACGCCTTCTTCACCGAGCACGACCCGGCACGCCTGCACCACCCGGGCTTCCCGATCGCCGAACTCCACGAGAACGGCACGAGCGTCATCACCAAACACGACGGCACCGGCGGCGTCGTGGACATCGGCACGGTCACCGCCCAGCTCCTGTACGAGACGTCCGGCGCCCGGTACGCGGGCCCCGACGTCACCGCACGCCTCGACTCGGTCCAGCTCACCCAGGAGGGTCCGGACCGGGTACGGATCGACGGCGTACGAGGCGAAGCCCCGCCCCCCACCCTCAAGGTCGGCCTCAACCGGCTCGGCGGCTTCCGCAACGAAGTCGTCTTCGTCCTGACGGGCCTCGACATCGACGCCAAAGCCGCGCTCGTACGCGCCCAGATGGAGTCCGCACTCGACGCCGCCAAGTCCCGCCCGGCGGACGTCCGTTGGGACCTCGCCCGCACCGACCACCCCGACGCCCCGACCGAGGAGACCGCGAGCGCCCTGCTCCGGCTCGTCGTGCGCGACCCCGACCAGGACACGGTGGGCCGCACCCTCAGCGGAGCCGCCGTCGAACTGGCCCTCGGCAGCTACCCCGGATTCCATGTGTTGGCACCACCGGGAAAGGGCGCGCCCTATGGGGTCTTCGACGATGTGTACGTCCCCCATGCGGACGTGGACCACGTGGCCGTCCTCCACGACGGTCGCCGGATCCATGTGATGCCGGCCCGGGACAGCCGCGTACTGGAGACACCGGAGGAGCCGCCGCTGCCCGAGCCGTTGCCTTCCGGGCCGGTGAGGCGGGCGCCTCTCGGCCTTGTCGCGGGCGCCCGCAGTGGCGACAAGGGCGGGAACGCGAACGTGGGGGTGTGGGTGCGGACCGACGAGGCGTGGCGGTGGATCACCCACGAGCTGACAGCTGACAGATTTCAGAATCTGATAACTGAAAGTTGTCATCTGTCAGTCGTTCGTCACGTCCTGCCCAACCTCCGCGCCCTGAACTTCGTCGTCGAAGGCATCCTCGGCGAGGGCGTCGCCGCGCAGCACCGCTTCGACCCGCAGGCCAAGGCCCTCGGCGAATGGCTCCGCTCCCGCCACCTGGACATACCGGAGGTTCTGCTGTGACGGTCCTGGCGTCCGCGCTGGACACCACCTCCCCCGACTACGCCACCCACCGCGAGGCCATGCTCACCAAGCTCACCGAGCTCGACGCCGAGCACGCCAAGGCCCTCGCGGGCGGCGGCGAGAAGTACGTCGGCCGGCACAGGAAGCGCGGCAAGCTGCTCGCCCGCGAGCGCATCGAGCTGCTGCTGGACCCCGACACACCGTTCCTCGAACTGTCGCCGCTCGCCGCTTGGGGCAGTGACTACACCGTCGGCGCCTCGCTCGTCACCGGGATCGGCGTCGTCGAGGGCGTGGAGTGCCTGATCACGGCGAACGATCCGACCGTGCGCGGCGGCGCCAGCAACCCCTGGAGCCTGAAGAAGGCCCTCCGGGCGAACGACATCGCCCTCGCCAACCGTCTGCCCTGCATCAGCCTCGTCGAGTCGGGCGGCGCCGACCTGCCCTCCCAGAAGGAGATCTTCATCCCCGGGGGAGCGATCTTCCGCGACATCACCCGGCTGTCCGCCGCCGGAATCCCCACCGTCGCGGTCGTCTTCGGGAACTCCACGGCGGGCGGCGCGTACATCCCCGGCATGTCCGACCACGTGATCATGGTCAAGGAGCGGGCGAAGGTCTTCCTCGGCGGTCCGCCGCTGGTGAAGATGGCCACCGGCGAGGAGAGCGACGACGAGTCCCTGGGCGGCGCCGAGATGCACGCGCGCGTGTCCGGTCTCGCGGACCACTTCGCCGTCGACGAACAGGACGCCCTCAGGCAGGCGCGACGGGTGGTCGCCCGCCTCAACCACCGCAAGGCGTACGGCGATCCGGGCCCGGCCGCCCCGCCCAAGTACGACGAGGACGAGCTCCTCGGCATCGTCCCGGGGGACCTGCGCACCCCCTTCGACCCCCGCGAGGTCGTCGCGCGCATCGTCGACGCCTCCGACTTCGACGAGTTCAAGCCCCTCTACGGAACGAGCCTCACCACCGGCTGGGCGACCCTGCACGGCTATCCGGTCGGCATCCTGGCCAACGCCCAGGGCGTGCTCTTCAGCGAGGAGTCCCAGAAGGCCGCCCAGTTCATCCAGTTGGCCAACCAGCGCGACATCCCGCTGCTCTTCCTGCACAACACCACCGGCTACATGGTCGGCAAGGAGTACGAACAGGGCGGCATCATCAAGCACGGCGCGATGATGATCAACGCGGTGAGCAATTCGCGGGTCCCGCACCTCTCCGTCCTGATGGGTGCCTCCTACGGAGCGGGCCACTACGGCATGTGCGGCCGCGCCTACGACCCGCGCTTCCTGTTCGCCTGGCCCAGCGCCAAGTCCGCCGTCATGGGCCCCCAGCAGCTCGCCGGCGTCCTCTCGATCGTCGCCCGGCAGTCCGCGGCCGCGAAGGGCATGCCGTACGACGAGGACGCCGACACGGCCCTGCGCGCCATGGTGGAGCAGCAGATCGAGTCCGAGTCCCTGCCGATGTTCCTGTCCGGGCGGCTGTACGACGACGGGGTCATCGACCCACGCGACACCCGCACCGTCCTCGGCCTGTGCCTGTCCGCGATCCACACGGCGCCCTACGAGGGCGCGCGCGGCGGCTTCGGCGTCTTCCGGATGTGAGAGGTCCCATGATTTCGAGTCTGCTGGTCGCAAACCGGGGCGAGATCGCCTGCCGCGTCTTCCGCACCTGCCGCGAGCTGGGCATCCGAACCGTCGCCGTGCACTCGGACGCCGACGCGAACGCCCTCCACGCGCGCGTGGCCGACACGGCGGTACGCCTCCCGGGTGCGACGCCCGCCGAGACGTATCTGCGCGGCGAGCTGATCGTGAAGGCCGCCGTCGCGGCGGGCGCGGACGCCGTCCACCCCGGATACGGCTTCCTGTCCGAGAACGCCGACTTCGCACGGGCCGTCCTCGACGCGGGCCTCGTCTGGATCGGCCCGCCGCCCGAGGCGATCGAGGCGATGGCCTCCAAGACACGGGCGAAGGAGCTGATGGGGCTCGAGCCCTTGAAGGAGGTCACCGAGGACGACCTCCCCGTGCTGGTGAAGGCGGCCGCGGGCGGCGGCGGGCGCGGCATGCGCGTCGTACGCCGGCTCGCCGACCTGGACGCCGAGTTGGCTGCGGCCCGCGCCGAGGCCCTCAGCGCCTTCGGGGACGGCGAGGTCTTCGTCGAGCCCTACATGGAGGGCGGCCGGCACGTGGAGGTGCAGATCCTGGCCGACACCCACGGCACGGTCTGGGCGCTCGGCACCCGCGACTGCTCCCTCCAGCGCCGCCACCAGAAGGTGATCGAGGAGGCCCCGGCGCCCGGTTTGAGTTCCGAACTGACCGACTCCTTGTACGCGATGGCCGTACGCGCCGCCCGCGCGGTCGACTACGTGGGCGCGGGCACGGTCGAGTTCCTGATCGCCGACGGCAGGACGCACTTCCTGGAGATGAACACCCGCCTCCAGGTCGAACACCCCGTCACGGAAGCGGTGTTCGGCCTCGACCTGGTGGCCCTCCAGATCCAGGTCGCCGAGGGCGCGGCTCTCGAGAACGACCCTCCACGCGCGCGTGGCCACGCCATCGAGGCCCGCCTGTACGCGGAGGACCCGGCACGGGCGTGGGCACCGCAGACGGGCGCCCTCCACTGTCTCGCCGTCCCGGACGGCATCCGCCTGGACACCGGCTACACCGACGGCGACGACATCGGCGTCCACTACGACGCCATGATCGCGAAGGCCGTCGCCCACGCCCCCACGCGCGCGGAGGCCATACGCAAACTCGCAGGCTCCCTGGAGCGGGCCACGATCCACGGCCCGCTCACCAACCGCGACCTCCTCGTACGCTCCCTGCGCCACGAGGAGTTCACGACGGCCCGCATGGACACGGCCTTCTACGAACGCCGCCTGCCCGAACTGACCGAGCCCGCAACCGACTCGTACGCCCCCTTGGCCGCGGCACTCGCGGACGCCCAAGGCCGCTCCCGTTTCGGCGGCTGGCGCAACCTGCCCTCACAGCCACAGACAAAGCGCTACCTCATGCACGGCGACGAGCACGAGGTCCGATACCACCACACCCGGGAGGGCCTGACCGCCGAGGGTGTCCGCGTCGTCCATGCGGCCTCCGACCTCGTCGTACTCGAAATCGACGGCGTACAGCGGAAGTTCGAGGTGGCCCGCCACGGCGACCGCGTGTACGTGAACACCACCGCGCTCACGGCCCTGCCCCGCTTCCCGGACCCCACCGCCCAGCAGGAACCCGGCTCCCTCCTGGCCCCCATGCCCGGCACGGTCGTCCGCATCGCCGAGAACCTGTCCGTCGGAACCGCCGTAACGGCCGGAGAGCCCCTCATCTGGCTGGAGGCAATGAAGATGGAACACAAGATCTCCGCACCGACCACAGGCACGCTGACGGCCCTCCACGCCATCCCCGGCCAACAGGTAGAGGTCGGCACGCTCCTCGCTGTCGTGCTTTAGGGGCGCGAGGAACTGCGCGACCAGCCACACCCAACCCGCACACTCCAGACGGCCGTTCCCCCCTCCCCCTGAGGAGCCCCCATGACCCCCGTCCTCGAAACAGACGAACACAAGGCCCTCCGCGCAGCCGTAGCCGCTCTCGGCAACCGCTACGGCCGCGCGTACCTCACCAAGGTCGTCGCAGCGGGCGCCCACCCCGACGAACTCTGGTCGGAGGCAGCCAAACTCGGCTACCTGGGCGTCAACCTCCCGGAGGAATACGGCGGCGGAGGCGGCGGAATAGCGGAACTCTCCATCGTCCTGGAGGAACTGGGAGCCGCAGGCTGCCCCCTTCTGATGATGGTCGTGTCGCCCGCGATCTGCGGCACGGTGATCGCCCGCTTCGGCACAGAGGACCAGAAACAGAACTGGCTCCCCGGCCTCGCCGACGGCACCCGCACCATGGCCTTCGGCATCACAGAACCGGACGCGGGCTCCAACAGCCACCGCATCACCACCACCGCGCGCCGCGCAGGCGACGGCACGGACTGGATCCTCACGGGCCGCAAGGTGTTCATCTCGGGCGTGGACATCGCCGACGCCACGCTCATCGTGGGCCGCACAGAGGACGCCCGCACAGGAAAGCTCAAGCCCTGCCTGTTCATCGTCCCGCGCGAAGCACCCGGCTTCGAACGGCGGAAGATCGACATGGAACTGCACGGCGCGGAGAAGCAGTTCGAGCTCACCCTCGACGACGTACGGCTGCCCGCCGACGCACTCGTCGGAGACGAGGACGCGGGCCTGCTCCAGCTCTTCGCGGGCCTCAACCCCGAGCGCATCATGACCGCCGCCTTCGCGATCGGCATGGGCCGGTACGCACTCTCCAGGGCCGTCGCCTACGCACGCGAGCGCACCGTCTGGAAGGACCCCATCGGCGCCCACCAGGCCATCGCGCACCCCTTGGCGCAGGCGCACATCGACCTCGAACTCGCCCGCCTGATGATGCAGAAGGCGGCCTTGCTGTACGACTCCGGAGACGACGCCGGTGCCGGAGAGGCCGCCAACATGGCCAAGTACGCGGCCGCCGAAGCCTGTGTGAAAGCCGTCGACCAGTCCGTGCACACCCTCGGCGGCAACGGCCTGACCGGCGAGTTCGGCCTCGCCTCACTCATCACCGCGTCCCGCGTGGCCCGGATCGCGCCCGTCAGCCGGGAGATGATCCTCAACTATGTCTCGCACCAGACCCTGGGCCTGCCCAAGTCCTACTAGGCACTATCTCCCGTACCGGCTTCCGGTTCAGCTCCGGTAGAGCCGCCCGTCCGACTCCTGGAAAGGGCCCGCCATGGTGTTCCACAGCGAGTACGAAGACGTTTCCGCCGTCGAAGAGCCCATCCACGACGCGGTGCTGGGCCGGGCCGCCGCCCGGGGCGACACACCCGCTCTCATCGACGGTGTGGACGGGATGACCGTCACGTACGCCCAACTCGACACGTTCCACCGACGGATCGCCGCCGCGCTGGCCGACCTCGGTGTCCGCAAGGGCGACGTACTGGCGCTGCACAGCCCCAACACCGTCGCCTATCCGGCGGCGTTTTTCGCCGCCACGCGCGCGGGGGCGTCGGTCACGACCGTGCATCCGCTCGCCACGCCCGAAGAATTCGCCAAGCAACTGCGGGACTGCGCCGCCGCGTGGATCATCACGGTGTCGCCGCTCCTGGAAACCGCCCGTACGGCGGCCGAACTCGCGGGCGGCGTAAAGGAGATCTTCGTCTGCGACCAGGCGTCCGGACACCGCTCGCTGCTCGACATGCTCGGTTCCACGGCTCCCGAGCCGCAGGTCGACATCGACCCTGTGGAGGACGTGGCGGCCCTCCCGTACTCCTCCGGCACGACCGGCGTCCCCAAAGGCGTGATGCTCACCCACCGGTCCATCGCCACCAACCTGTCGCAGCTCGCGCCCTGCATGCCGATGGGCCCCGGCGACCGCATCCTCGCAGTCCTCCCGTTCTTCCACATCTACGGGCTGACCGCTCTCATGAACGCGCCCCTCAGGCAGGGCGCCACGGTCGTCGTACTGCCGCGCTTCGACCTCGACACGTTCCTCGGGGCCATCGAGAAACACCGCATCACCGGCCTGTACGTGGCTCCGCCGATCGTCCTCGCCCTCGCCAAGCACCCGGCCGTCGACGGCTACGACCTGTCGTCCCTGAAGTACATCATCAGCGCGGCGGCACCCCTGGACGCCGAACTGGCGGCGGCCTGTTCGCGCAGGCTGGGCCTGCCGCCCGTCGGCCAGGCGTACGGCATGACGGAACTCTCGCCCGGCACCCACGTCGTCCCCCTGGACGCCGAGAACCCGCCTCCCGGAAGCGTCGGAAAACTCATCGGCGGCACGGAGATGCGCATCATCTCCCTGGACGACCCCCACAAGGACGTCGGCGTCGGCGAACGCGGCGAGATCGTCATCCGCGGCCCCCAGGTCATGAAGGGCTACCTGGGACGCCCCGAAGCCACCGCCGCGATGATCGACGCCGACGGCTGGCTGCACACCGGAGACGTCGGCTACGCCGACGAGGGGGGCTGGCTGTACGTCGTCGACCGCGTCAAGGAACTCATCAAGTACAAGGGCTTCCAAGTGGCCCCCGCCGAACTCGAAGCCCTCCTGCTGACGCACCCCGGCATCGCCGACGCCGCCGTCATCGGCGTCTACGACACCGACAACAACGAACGGCCCCACGCGTACGTGGTACGCCAGCCGACCGCGGAAGACCTCACCGAAGGTGAGGTGATGGAGTACGTCGCCGCGCGCGTCGCCCCGTACAAGAAGATCCGGCGTGTCGTCTTCATCGACGGCGTGCCCAGGGCAGCCTCCGGGAAGATCCTGCGGCGGGAACTGAGGGAGCGCGCATGACCACGGTGCGGCGGTCGCACGAGCGCGGCATCACCACCCTCGCGCTCGACGCGCCCGAACGGCGCAACGCCCTCTCCGCCCAGCTGGTCGGGGAACTCGCGGACGCGCTCACGGAGTGCGGCAAGGACGGTGACGTACGCGCCGTCGTCCTCACCCACACCGGCAACACCTTCAGCGCGGGCGCGGACCTCCGCGACCCTCCCCCACTCTCGGCTGCGCTCGAGCGGGGGGACCCCCATCCCCCCGACGTACTGGTCGCCCTCCTGCGCCAGATCGTCGAACTGCCCAAACCGGTCGTCGCCCGCGTCACCGGCCACGCGCGCGCGGGCGGCCTCGGACTGCTCGGCGCCTGCGACATCGCGGCCGCCTCCAAGGAGGCCACCTTCGCCTTCACGGAAGTACGCATCGGGGTCGCGCCCGCCGTGATCTCGCTGCCTCTGCTGCCCCGCCTCGACCCGCGCGCCGTGGCCCGCTACTACCTCACCGGAGAGCGCTTCGACGCCGCCGAGGCCGCCCGGATCGGCCTCGTCACGGCGGCAGGCGACGACGCCGACGAGGTGCTCGCGCCCGTGCTCGACGGGCTGCGCCGAGCCTCCCCGCAAGGGCTGGCCGAGACGAAACGGCTGCTCACGGCTAAGGTGCTGGACACCTTCGACCGGGACGCGGCCGACCTGACCGCGCTCTCGGCCCGGCTGTTCTCCTCCGCGCAGGCCCGCGAGGGGATGACGGCCTTCCTCGAACGACGGGATCCCCCATGGGTGTGGTGAACGGTACGACGCCGCTCGTCGAGCGCGTGCCCAAACAGGACCGCAGCCGGGCCACCCGGCAGCGCCTCCTCGAAGCCGCCGTCGCCTGCCTCGCCGAACACGGCTGGGCGGGCTCCACGGTCTCCGTCGTCGCCGAACGCGCCGGCGTCTCCCGGGGCGCCGCCCAGCACCACTTCCCGACCCGCGAGGACCTCTTCACGGCAGCCGTGGAGTACGTCGCCGAGGAACGCTCCACCGCCCTGCGCGCCCTGTTCCCGGAAGGCGCCGCGGACCGCCGCGCCGTCGTGGCCGCCCTGGTCGACCTCTACACGGGCCCCCTGTTCCGCGCCGCCCTCCACCTCTGGGTCGCCGCCTCCAACGAAGACCAACTGCGGTCCCGCGTGACGGAGTTGGAGGCCCGGGTCGGCCGCGAGACCCACCACATAGCCGTGGAACTGCTGAACGCCGACGAGCCCCGCCCCGGCGTCCGCGAATCCGTCCAGGGCCTCCTCGACATGGCCAGGGGTCTTGGGCTGGCCAACCTCCTCACGGACGACGCGGCACGCCGGGAACGGGTGGTCGCCCAGTGGGCGCAGATCCTGGACGACGTGCTGGGCTGAGGACGGAGTCTGGTCGGGGCTCAGCCCTGCAGCACGCGGCGCAGCCGCACTCGGCTCGGCCTCACGGACTCAGCCGCTCCACCCGCCACGACCCGTCCTCCTGCGCGACATACCGCAAGCGGTCGTGCAACCGGTTCTCCCTGCCCTGCCAGAACTCGACCGCCTGGGGGGCGATACGGAAACCGCCCCAGTTCGGCGGCACCGGGACCTGCTCGCCCTCGGGATAACGGGCGGCCAGCTCGGCGTACGCGGCATCCAGCTCGGCACGGGAGAAGATCACCGCCGACTGGGCGCTCGCCCAGGCACCGAGCTGGGAGCCGTGCGGACGCGTGCGGAAGTAGGCGGCCGTCTCGTCGCGCCCCGTACGCCGCGCGGTGCCGGTGACCACGACCTGCCGGGCCATCGAATGCCACGGGAAGAGCAGCGAGACGTACGGGTTCTCGCCCAGGTCGCGCGCCTTGCGGGACTCGTAGTTGGTGAAGAACACGAAACCCTGCTCGTCGTACTGCTTCAGGAGCACCGTGCGGGAGCTGGGCCGTCCCTCCGCGTCGGCAGTGGAGACGACCATGGCGTTGGGCTCGAACACCAAGCCCTCCGTCGCGGCCTGGGCGAACCAGCGCGCGAACTGCTCCATCGGATGGTCGGCCAGCTCGGTCTCGTCGAGTCCCTCGGCCCGGTAGTGCTTGCGCATCAACGCGGGGTCGAGGACGGGGTCACGGTCGGTCACGCGGTCATCTTGCCGCATTCCGCACGGGCACCCGGAGAGCGTGGCCTTCATCACTGCGTGGCACTGAGTGCCGCGTACTCTCCCCAAAGGTGGCACCACGGGATATCGTCCTCGTGCCGAATTGGTTGGGTGACCGCCGACCGCACGGGGCATCACCGGGATGACGCACGGACGTACGGACCGCGAGTCCACGAGGCGACCGCGGAGCCGGACGACCACCACCACCCTCACAAACACCGGTCACGAAAAACCCCGCACCTCCAGCATCACCAGCACCTCCGACACTTCCCGTAACTCCTGAAACCCCCACCACCCTCAGCACCCTCAGAACTCCCAGAACTGTCACAACGCTCACAAACCGTCTGTCGCACACATCATGAGGAGCCGCCTGATGTCCGACTTCGTACCCGGACTCGAGGGAGTCGTCGCTTTCGAGACGGAGATCGCCGAACCGGACAAGGAGGGCGGCGCCCTGCGGTACCGGGGCGTCGACATCGAGGATCTGGTCGGTCACGTCTCCTTCGGCAACGTCTGGGGACTGCTCGTCGACGGAGCCTTCAACCCCGGCCTGCCGCCCGCCGAGCCGTTCCCGATCCCCGTCCACTCCGGCGACATCCGCGTGGACGTCCAGTCCGCGCTCGCCATGCTGGCGCCGGTGTGGGGCCTGCGACCCCTCCTCGACATCGACGAGCAGCAGGCCCGCGAGGACCTCGCCCGCGCCGCCGTCATGGCCCTCTCGTACGTCGCCCAGTCCGCCCGCGGCCAGGGCCTGCCGATGGTCCCGCAGCGCGAGATCGACAAGGCCCAGTCCGTCGTCGAACGCTTCATGATCCGCTGGCGCGGCGAGCCCGACCCCAAGCACGTCGCGGCGGTCGACGCGTACTGGACCAGCGCCGCGGAACACGGCATGAACGCGTCCACGTTCACGGCCCGCGTCATCGCGTCCACGGGCGCGGACGTGGCGGCAGCACTCTCCGGAGCCGTCGGCGCCATGTCAGGACCTCTCCACGGCGGCGCCCCCTCCCGCGTCCTCGGCATGATCGAGGAGATCGAGCGCACGGGCGACGCCGACGCCTACGTCAGGCAGGCCCTCGACAAGGGCGAGCGCCTCATGGGCTTCGGCCACCGCGTCTACCGCGCCGAGGACCCCCGCGCGCGAGTCCTCCGCCGCACCGCCCGCGAACTCGGCGCCCCCCGCTTCGAGATCGCCGAAGCCCTCGAGAAGGCCGCCCTCGCCGAACTCCACGCCCGCCGCCCGGACCGCGTCCTGGCGACCAACGTCGAGTTCTGGGCCGCCATCGTCCTCGACTTCGCCGAGGTCCCGGCCCACATGTTCACCTCGATGTTCACCTGCGCCCGTACGGCAGGCTGGTCCGCCCACATCCTGGAACAGAAGCGCACGGCCCGTCTCGTACGCCCGTCCGCACGCTATGTGGGCCCGGGCACCCGCAACCCGCGCGAGATCGAGGGCTACGAGGACATCGCCCACTGAGGGCAAGGGCAACAAGCCCGCTGACCGCACCCTGAAGAGGACCCCACAGAGAACCGCGAAACCCCCGCGAACGCAGACGACCCGCGAGCTCTGGTCCCCTCCGAGGAGGGAGCCGGCCGGACGTACCGGCGAGCTCGCGGGTCGGGTGACTGCTTGAGATTGGGCCGGCTGCGCGCTCGTCTCACACGCTGGTCCGGCACCGCACTGGATGTGGTGACGGGCCGCTAGCCCGCAGCCACCTCGCTTGTCCGGGTTTCATACATGTACCCGATCACCTCCTTTCGGCGTAGGCCACACCCTAGGAACCGATCGGTCACCGCTCAACCGGTTTTTCGAGATGGCGACTGTACGAGCTCTCGCCTGGTGGCGTATCCGTATCCGTCGCCCCGCTGCACGAGCCGCAGGTTCCAGTGGGAGACGTTGATCCGGCCTCTCGGCGTCGCGAGGCTGTGCTGCCCCCTGGCTCGTACGGAGATACGTCCCGTCCATGTGCCTGCCCATTTCCCGGTGGGTATCGTGGCACGTACGAGATCTCCGGTGACGTATCCGAAGTGCTGCTTCGCCCGGGCGCGGCGGAGGCGAGGGAATCCGAACCGGTCCGGAGTGGTGCGGGCGTACGAGCCACGCCCGGTGGCCTTGGCGATGAGGACCTGCTCCGGCAACCGGACGATTGCGTCGCCGTCTTCGTGATCCAGGCCTCCGACGCACAGGGCGTCCACGGTGTGGGTCTTGTCGAGCCCCATGGCCGTGCGGTTCCACTTGGTACGGCCGCCTGACCAGGCGAGGATCGGTCTCCCGAGGCTTTCCAACGCCTCTGTGAGCCGCCAGTGGGTCGCATTCATGGCGGCGGCGTCGTGGAGCGGTGTCTTGACCTGTTGCAGGATCTCCGCGAGACGGTCGGGTCGGTGGGCCAGGAAGACGTCGACCGGCGTGCTGCCTTTGGCCTGGTTGCAAGGGACGCAGGCGAGGACAAGGTTCGAAACGCGGTCGGAGCCCCCACGACTTCGAGGCCGGAGATGGTCGATGTTCAGCGGTACGCCGGCGGCGTCGCAGTAGGCGCAGGCGCGGTTCCATTTGGCGTGGAGGTAGGCGCGGGCTTCGGTTCCGGCGAGCGTGCCCTGTTGGTACTCGGTTCCGGCAAGGGGGCTGCCTGCGGTCATGGCGTGGGTGTCGAAGGCGACGCGTTCTATGTGGATCTCGGTGATGGGCGCGTACCGGCACATGCGCCTGGCCAGGGAGACGGTGGTGTCGACGCGATGGCGTAGCGAAGGAGGCAGCCAGCCTTCAGGGCGAGCGCGGTTGTCCGAACGGGGTGCTCGGTAACGGCAGTTGGCCGATCGTCGCCTGTGCCGGTACCCGGCCCGCTGTTGCATGCACATGCGGATCTGATCGCCACGGTGCTGGAGTTCCACTGCGATCAGGCCGCGTCTGACGGTGACCGTGGCACCGTGCTCGTCGGCCTCCTTCTTCTCGTCGGTGAGGGCGAGACCTGTGCCCTTCGAGCCGGGGTCGATGCGTAACCGCACGCCGTCGACCTCTGATTCGGCGAGTGTGCGGTCTTTGAGTCGGATGGTGAAGGGGACCTGCCGGGCGACCACGGCCCGCCCTTTGCCTAGGAGTTCGCGTGCGCGGGCAGGGTGGCAGGGCATGAGCGGTTGGCCGTCCTTGGAGAGGACGAAGACCCTGCTCGCGCCGATGCCACCCGCGTACGCGTGGTCGTGTGTGGGAACGTCACCGCTCCCGTTCTCTGCCGTCTCCATCGCCGAGGCGCTGGTTTCGGCGTGACGTCGACGGGCTCTGGTGCCGTGCCCGTCGGTCTCCCCTCGCCCATGTTCCCTGCCGGTGCCCCGCGCGGTGGCGGGGTGTCCGTAAGCCGTTTCGTCCCTGCTCCCAGGGGTGTCTGCTCCCACGGATTCCAGAGCAGGCTGCTGAGGAAGCACAGCCTGGTGGGTCTGCTCGCCTGCGGGAAACGTAGTCATCGAGGGCACCTCCCTGATTTTCGCAATCGTGATGACTTGGGCTGGTCACTCGGCCTGTCCGTCAGACGGCGCAGGCTGCGGCTTTCGACCGAGGAGCGAGTGACCTCCCCTCTTCGGTGCATGGCTACGCTAGTGATCAAGCGAATTGCCCGGGCCGAATTCCCCCGAAAGCGCCCGTCTGTGCGAATCAACCCCATTCCCCGAACGCGCAACCGATCTCGCTGCTAGTGCCGCCTCACGCAACGTGGACAGGGAGAGCCCCGCGGTGGGCAGCTGAGCGAGGGCTCCACCGGGCAGGCAGAGTGAGGTGCTGCTTCAGAACCGGTATGGAGCAGGTGATCTGGACCGGGGCCTCGCACTCGGCCCCGCGGTCCAGGGGAGGGCGGGGCACCCATGCGCGTGGTGACGTGGAACGTGTGGTGGCGGTTCGGGCCGTGGGAGGAGCGGCGGAAGGCGGTTCTCGGGGTGTTGCGGGAGCTGGAGCCCGATGTTGTGGGGCTGCAGGAGGTGTGGGCGCGGGGTGGGGAGAATCTCGCGGAGTGGCTTGCGGGGGAGCTGGGTCTGCACTGGGCGTGGGCCGCCTCGCCCGCGCCCGAGCGGTGGCGGCGGCGGGTCGGGGATCCGGTGGTCGACATCGGTAATGCCGTGCTCAGTCGGTGGCCCGTCGTGGGCCGGGCGGTGCTGCGGCTGACGGCGCCCGAGGGGGAGGACGACGGACGGCTGGCGTTGTACGCGCGGCTGGACGCGCCGGGCCACCAGGTGCCGTTCTTCACCGCCCACCTGAGCTCCGGCATTCACGCCTCGGCCGTGCGTTGTGACCAGGTCAGGGCACTCGCGGGATTCGTCGCGGCCCATCGTGGTGGTACGGCGTTCCCGCCCGTCGTCACCGGTGACTTCAACGCGTGGCCGGACTCGGACGAGATACGGCTGTTCGGCGGCTACAAGACCGCTCCCGCGGTGGCGGGACAGGTGTTGCTCGACGCCTGGGAGTACGCCGATCCGGCGGCGCCGGCGGTCACCTGGGACGCGGCCAATCCGTACGTCGGGGTCGGTGATCCGGGTGTTCGGATCGACTACATCCATGTCGGGCCCCCGGGGCCGGGCGGCCTGGGCCGTGTGCGGGCCGTGCGTCGTGCGGGCGACGGTCCTGTCGACGGTGTCTGGCCGTCCGACCATGCGGCCGTCGTCGCGGACCTGGCCACTGCCCCGGCCATGGCTCCGGCGGAGGACCGACTCGACGACCGGCGTGCTGATCGCTACGAAGCCTGAAGTGGCCGTACACAACGATTTCCTCAATCTTGTGGGAACCAGATGTGGGCTGCGTCACGTTCGAGTTGAATGATTCCTAGTGAGTGATTCGTAGTGAGTGATCAGACGCGCGGGCACACCGCGCAGGACACGCCGACACGGCCTGCAGGGGGTGCCAGGTGAGTGCTTCCCGGCGTAGTGGGACCACGGACGAGCTCGGGCCGCAGGAGCCCGAGCGGGACGGGGCCGATCTGCTCGCCGCTCTGCTCGACGGGATGGACGCGGCATTGTGCGCGTTCGACGCCGATGGAGTGGTGACGCACTGGAACCGGGAGGCGGAGCGGATTCTCGGCTGGACCGCGGAGGAAGCGGTCGGGCGGCACGGGTTCGCCGGGTGGGCCGTGCGGACCGCGGACGCCGAGGAGGTCGAGGGGCGGCTGCTGTCCGCGATGCGTTCGCCGGGACGGCAGGTCCATGAGTTCGCGCTGCTCACCAAGGACGGCGGGCGGGTGCTCGTACGGACGCAGTCGGCCGCGGTGCCGGGTCCCGACGGGAAGCCGGCCGGGGTGTACTGCGCGTTCAGCGAGGTGCACGCGCAGATAGATCTGGAGCGGTCGATCGCGCTGAGCGAGGCGCTGTTCGACGACGCCTCGTGGGGTGTCGTACTCGTCGACGCGGATCTGCGGCCCGCCGTGGTCAACGCGCATGCGGCGCGCGCGCTCGGGACGGGGCGTACGGCGGTACTGGGGCGCCCCCTGGGTGAGTTGCTCGCGCAGGGCGTGGAGGAGCTGGAGAGCGCGCTCACGCACGTCCTCGCGGAGGGGGCGCCGCCGGCGCCCGCGGAGATGTGGGTGACGGTGCGGACGGCGGAGGGCGAGCAGCGGCGGTGCTGGCGCAGCGGTTTCCTTCGGCTCGCCTCGCCGCTCGCGGAAGAACCGGTTCCGCTGGGTGTCGGGTGGCTCTTCCAGGACGTGACCGAGAGTAAGCAGACCGAGCAGGAGGCGGCGCTGCTGCGGTTCCGGGCCAATCAGCTGCACCGGGCCGCCCGTGCCGCGGCCGAGTGCGAGGACCCGGCGGAGGCGGCGAGCGTCCACCTGGACTTCGCGCTGGCGGGCTTCGCCGATCACGCGTTGATCGACTTGGTGGCCGGGGGCGCCGTGCCCGACGGCGAGGGTCCGGTACGGCTCGTACGGGCCGCCGCCACGCCGTCCGGTGCGCCGGGCCCGAGTCTGCCCGCGGGCCGGGCGGGGCTGCCCGTGCGGTACACGGAGGGGCATCCCGCTCTCCAGTGCGTCGAGCGGATCGGGTCCGTACGGGCCAGCGCGGGGGCGACCACTCCCGAGCGCGCCCGCGAGTGGGCCGTCGCCCGTCAGTGGCCCGCGGACTCGGTGCACGCCCTGTGCGCGGTCCTGCGCAGCCGGGGCCGCACCCTGGGCGTCGTCACGTTCCTGCGAGGCGCCAGCCGTACGCAGTTCGAGCGGGCCGACGCGACGTACGCGGAGGATGTCGCGGTACGGATCGCGACGGCGCTGGACCTGGCGGGGGTGCTGGAGCGGCGCCCTTAGAAGGCCCTCAACCAGAAGCCCCTCAGCCTGAAGCCCCTCATCCAGCAGGCTGTCAGCCGGACAGCTCTCAGCGCCAGTAGAAGATCCGGTCCGCGTACTCCTCGAACACGCGCCCGTTCCACTCGTGGCCCCCGTCCACGTTGCCCGAGCGCAGCAGCGGGGGCTCGATGCCGCGGTCCGCGAGGGTGCCCGCCGCGGTGGCCATGACCGCCTGGAGGAGGGCCGACGTGACGACCGTGGAGGCGGAGGCGAAGGGTGCCGGGATGGTGTCCAGGGTGAGTACCGCGTCGCCGATCGCGATCTTCGAGTCGAGGACGACGTCGCAGTGGTCCTTCAGGTAGGTCCCCGAGGAGTGCCGGGACTTCGTCTCGGAGGCGTACGCGACCGAGGTGACCCCGATGACCTTGAGGCCGAGGTCGCGGGCGTGCATCGCCATCTCGACAGGCAGGGAGTTGCGCCCGGACAGGGAGACGATCACCAGGAGGTCGCCGGAGCGGGCCGGGCTGGAGTCGAGGACCGCGCTCGCCAGGCCGTCGACTCGTTCCAGGGCGGAACCCAGCGTCGCGGGCATGACGTCGACGCCGACGGCGCCCGGTACGGCGAGCAGGTTCATCAGCGCGAGGCTGCCCGCCCGGTAGACGAGGTCCTGCGCGGCCAGCGAGGAGTGCCCGGCGCCGAAGGCGAAGAGCCGTCCGCCGTCGGCGACGGTGTCGGCGATCAGGGTGCCGGCGGCCTCGACGTTTCCGGCCTCCTCGTCCCGCACCCGCTGCAGCAGGCCGATCGCGGCGTCGAAGAACTGCCCGGCCAGCGTGCTGTCGCTCATCGGCGAAGCCCTTCTCCTGTCGTGGCCCCTGTCGTGTCGCGGATCACGTTGCGGTCTGGACCAGTGCCGTGTCAATACGGCCACGGGGGGCGACACTGGGTGCTGAGGGCCCCGTCCCCGCCCGGCCGAGCCCCGGGCCCGTCCGTCCGCGCAGGTACTCGTAACGACGTGGTTTCAACGGCGCGGCACGGTTGTCAGTGGGATGCGTCAGAATTGGTGCCAGGGCCAGCGCACACGCCGGTGAGCCACTCAGCCTCCGGCAGAGCTAATCGAGGGGCACGTATGTCCGGACTGATCGACACCACGGAGATGTATCTCCGCACCATCCTCGAGCTGGAGGAGGAAGGTGTGGTCCCCATGCGCGCCCGTATCGCCGAGCGGCTCGACCAGAGCGGGCCGACGGTCAGCCAGACCGTGGCGCGGATGGAGCGCGACGGCCTGGTGGCGGTCGCCAGCGACCGGCACCTGGAGCTCACGGAGGAGGGCCGTCGGCTGGCCACGCGCGTGATGCGCAAGCACCGTCTCGCCGAGTGTCTGCTCGTCGACGTGATCGGTCTGGAGTGGGAGCAGGTGCACGCCGAGGCGTGCCGCTGGGAGCACGTGATGAGCGAGGCGGTGGAGCGGCGGGTGCTGGAGCTGCTGCGCCACCCGACCGAGTCGCCGTACGGGAACCCGATCCCGGGCCTGGAGGAGCTGGGCGAGAAGGACGGGGCGGACCCGTTCCTGGACGCCGGCATGGTTTCGCTGGCCGACCTCGATCCGGGGCTCGACGGCAAGACGGTCGTCGTTCGTCGGATCGGTGAGCCGATCCAGACGGATGCGCAGTTGATGTACACGCTGCGGAGGGCGGGCGTGCAGCCCGGGTCCGTGGTCAGCGTTACGGAGTCTGCGGGTGGGGTGCTTGTGGGCAGTGGCGGTGAGGCTGCCGAGTTGGAGTCGGACGTCGCGTCCCACGTGTTCGTGGCCAAGCGGTAGCCGTCAACTCCCGTAACGCACCCCCCAGTTGTCCCACCTCGCAGTTCCCCCAGAAACGAAGATTCAGTGGGCGGAATCGCAGCGGCCGGGCCGTTTGCGTGCGAGGCTGTCGCGAGAGGCATATGACCTGAGGGCTCTTGACCGTGGCGGCAGCGGCGCCGGCGCGCGGTCGGGGAGGGGGCGGGAGGATGTGCCGCGGACATGAGGTGGGCCCCGGCGCCCTGAGGCGCCGGGGCCTGTCCTCCCCTGTGCTGACCCGGAGCCCCGAGCTCCCAGGGTCATCCCCTTCGGACCGTTTTCCCCGAGCGGCCCGCCTCCCGTTGAAGATCTCCCCTGGGCGGCGGCGGTCAATCCTTGAGCGAGGTCACTCGAAGGTGGGGTGTTACCGCCAAGAGACCTCACTTTCGAACGCCTATTCGATAGCGTGTGAGTGACGGAACCACCACGGATTACGCAGGAACAGCCAGTAGGAGCAGCGGTACGACCAGCGGTACGAGTGGACCGGCCGGCTCGCGTGGGACGACCCGGCCGAGCGGATCAAGGGGGGTGCCAACGTATGGTGCGGCGCATCGACGTGACCGGTGCGGGCGGCGTCCGCCTCGCCGCCTGGGAGTTCGCCGATCCTCCCAAGGCCGATCCCAAGGCCGATCCGAAGGGCGATCCGCCGAAGGGCGATCCGTCCAGGACCAGGACCGGGGAGATCGAGCGCGCGCCCGGCGTGCTGTTATTGCACGGGCTCATGGGCCGCGCCTCGCACTGGGCGCCCACGGCCCGGTGGCTCGCCGAGCGGTACCGAGCCGTGGCGCTCGACCAGCGGGGCCACGGCCAGAGCGAGAAGCCGCCGGAGGCGTCCTACACCCGTGGGGCGTACGTCGAGGACGCCGAGGCCGCCCTCGAACAGCTCGGCCTCGCCCCGGCCGTCCTCATCGGCCACGCGATGGGCGCCCTGACCGCCTGGCAGCTCGCGGCCAAGCGACCCGACCTCGTGCGCGGCCTGGTCATCTGCGACATGCGGGCCTCGGCGCTGGGGGCCGCCTCGCAGCGCGAGTGGGAGGACTGGTTCAAGGCCTGGCCGGTCCCGTTCGCCACACTCGCCGACGTACGGAAGTGGTTCGGCGAGGACGACCCCTGGGTGGAGCGCCCGAGCCCGTCGCGCGGTGAGTTCTACGCCGAGGTGATGGCCGAGTCCGAGGACGGCTGGCGCCCGGTCTTCGAGCCCGAGCAGATGCTCAAGTCCCGCGAGACGTGGGTGTACGACGCGCACTGGGAGGAGCTGACCCAGGTCCGGTGCCCCGCCCTCGTCGTCCGCGGCCTCGACGGCGAGCTCGGCCGGGCCGAGTCCCAGGAGATGGTCCGCGTCCTGCCCGACGGCCGGTACGCGGAGGTGGCCGAGGCGGGTCACCTCGTGCACTACGACCAGCCGGACGCTTGGCGCGCGGCGGTCGAGCCGTTCCTGGACGAGGCGCTCCGCTAGAGGTGCCTGGAAAGAGCTCCGTTGAACCGCGGTTGGTCATTGTCTGCGGGTGGGTTGTGGCTGGTCGCGCAGTTCCCCGCGCCCCTAAGGGCGCGGGGGGCGCAGGCCTGCCTCAGCCCTTACTCACCGCCGCCAGGATCTCCGGCAGCCGCCGCGCCGTTCGCGGTGCGGCGAGTCGCAGTCCCGCCAGGGTGAGCAGCGCGCCGTACGCGGTCCCGAGCGGCAGCAGCAGCCACGTCCAGTCCTCCCCGTCCGCCGAGACGTTCAGCCAGATGGTGAGGGTGATGACGGGCGCGCACAGCAGCGCCGCCGAGACCATGCCGCCGAAGATCGAGATCCAGGCCAGGCCGGCCTGCCCGGGAGCCACGTTCTTGTAGCCCTCCTGCGGGATCGAGTACGGGAAGCGGGCGGAGGACCAGGCGCCGGTCGCCAGCATCGCGCCGAGCAGCGCGAACGACAGGCCGAGCACTTCGGGCAGGGCGGGCCAGTCACCGAGCATCGCCGTCGTGAGGACGGTGACGAGGGTCGCGTACGGGAGGGTGATCACCAGGAGCGCCAACGCCCGCCCCCGCAGTTCGACGTACGCGTCCCGCGTGGACGAGATCGTCATCGCGACCATCCAGAACGCGGAGGTGTCCTGCCCGAACTGGTTGTACATCTGGATGCCGAGCATCCCCGCGGCGAAGCACGCGAAATAGATCGAGCCGGTGCCCTGCAACGCGTTGAACAGCGGCACGATCAGCCCGATCGCGAGCGAGGTCACCCACGCGGCCTTCGTCTTCGGATCCCGCCACACGTACCGCAGGCTGCGCTCCATCACCGTGCCCGTGCGCCCCGCGGGCAGCAGCCGCCCGAGCCCGGAGGAGCGGCCCGCCTTGTCCCGAGCGGGCTCGGCGGCCTGCAGCGTCGAACCGTCCGGCGACGTCATCAGCCGGGTCAGACTCCGCTGCCAGAAGGCAAGGAGCACCGCCAACGCCAGACCGCTCAGGGCGAGCTGGGCGACCCCGACGGCGTACGAGCCCTCGCTGACGGAGTCCACCGCGCCGAGCGCCGACGCCGGCGGCACCCAGCGCAGTACGTCCGCCGCCGGGTCCAGCGTGGACAGGCCGGACGAACCGAGCTTCTGCGCCCCGAAGTTGACGAGCTGTGCCCCCACGGCGATCACCAGACCGCTCAGTACGGCGAGATCGCGGCCCTTCCGGCTGGTCAGGAGGCGGATGTTGGCGGCCGCGACCGCACGCGCGAGGGCCACGCACACGAGGAGCGCGAGGACGACGGCGACGACTCCGGTGACGTACGCCGCCGCTCCGTGCGCCATCGAGATCACGGACCCGACGAGCAGGCACAGTGTGAACAGCGGCCCTATGCCCACCAAGGAGGCCGCCAGCAGGGCGCGTACGAGCGGCTGCGGGCGCAGCGGCAGCATCACCAGGCGCGTCGGGTCGAGCGTCTCGTCGCCGCCGGGGAAGAAGAGCGGCATCACGGCCCAGCCGAGCGCCAGTACGGCCGTGAGCAGCACCGTCACGGTCATGGCGTGGGTGTTGCCGCGCAGCGCGATCAGGCCGATGAGCTGGAGCGCGGCGAAGAGCAGCACGACGACGAGCGACGCCACGTACGCGGCCCGCCGCCCGGCCGACTGCCGCAGGCCGTTGCGCAGCAGGGACAGCTTGAGCCGTACGACGACGGGAGTGACGGAAGTGGTGGAAGCGGTGGAAGCGGTCGCGGTGGTCCCGGTTGTCCCGGTGCTCATCGGGCGCCGCCGCCCAGCCAGTCGAGGTCGGAGCCGGCGCTGCGGCCGTTCGCGCCGACGAGTTCGAGGAAGGCCTGCTGGAGGGAGGGCGCGTCGCCGCGTACGTCGGCGAGCGGACCGTGGGCGCGGATGCGCCCCGCGGCCATGACCGCGACCCAGTCGCACAGCGACTCGACCAGCTCCATCACGTGGGAGGAGAAGACGACGGTCGCTCCGGAGGCGGTGTAACGCTCCAGCACGCCGCGGATGGTCTGCGCGGAGATCGGGTCGACGCCCTCGAACGGCTCGTCCAGGAACAGCACTTCGGGGTTGTGCAGCAGCGCCGCCGCGAGGCCGATCTTCTTGCGCATGCCGGTCGAGTAGTCGACGACGAGCTTGTGCTGCGCCCCGGCGAGGTCGAGCACGTCGAGCAGCTGGGTGGCCCGTTTGTCGACCTCGACGCCCGGCAGCCCGCGCAACCGCCCGGTGTACGCGAGGAGTTCCCGCCCCGAAAGCCGCTCGAAGAGCCGCAGTCCTTCAGGGAGCACCCCGATGCGGGCCTTGACCTCCGTGGGGTCGCGCCACACATCGTGCCCGACGACCTCCACGCTCCCCTGATCTGGCCGCAGCAGCCCGGTCACCATCGACAGCGTGGTGGTCTTCCCCGCCCCATTGGGCCCGACCAGCCCGATGAACTGCCCCGCGGGCAACTCCAGATCGATCCCCGCAACGGCGACTTGCTCCCCGAACCGCTTCCAGAGCCCCCGCACGCGCACGGCAACAGCACCCACCCGCACTCCTTCGGTCATGCGGGGCACGATACGGGGCGTGCCCCGCAGGGGGCCCCGCAAGGGGCGCGGGGAACTGCGCGACCAGCCCCCACGCACCCGCAGACGAACCCCCACCGCCCGCGCGGAGCGCTACCGCCGAGCATCACGCCCGCAGGCGTAAGCCAAGGGCGAGATGAGTTCCTCGGCATCCGGCAACCACCGATTCGCAGGGGTCGGCCGACAAGCCCACTGCACAGCCCCCCGCGCCCCGAACCGGGTGGGCGGCGCAGCAACGTACGTCCCCTCACCGAGCACCTCGAGATCAAGGGAGGCAAGCGGCCACCCCAACTTCCGCACAAGATCGGGCACCTTCACCGCAGCCCCGGGCAACACGAAGAACTGCATCCGCCGATCCGGAGTACACGTAACGGGCCCGAGCGTCAGCTCCATCCGCTTCATCCGGGCCAGCGCGAGAAACCCCGAGGTCTCAGGAACGTCGATCGCGTCGAACGTCCGCCCCGTGGGCAACAGAATCGACGCCGACGGCTGTTTCGCCCACATCCGCCGCGCGACGGTCGCACTGCCGGTGGCCAGCGTCGCCCAGTCCTCACGCGCCGGATGCACGCCGGGCACGGCGCATGCCGGCTCGCCGCACGAGCAGCGCTGCACCCCGTCGACGGCTTCCAGCCAGGTGCCGGGGAACACGTCCCAGTGGCGCTCCTCGGCATAGCGCACGGCGGTGTCCTGCAGCGACTCGCCTCGCTGCTTCGGGATCTGGGCGGTCTCGGTGCCTGCGATCGTCTCTTCCACGCCCAACTCAACTCCCGCACCCACCAGGGGTTACGGCTCACGCGCGCGCGGGGGAGGAGCACCGATTCCACACGTGGGGCGCATGGATGCATGTGTGGGGGCGCGCATGAGGAACGGCAGCGGGGGCTGGGTAACCAGGGGAGGGGCAGGCAGCAGCCTTTACCCCGGCAATCCTCGCATGTCTCGCATCTTCGGTATGTCCGCGGGGCATTGATCTTCGAGGCCGGATCTTTTCGTTCCTTTCACGGGCAGGAGGTTCCGGTCACTGAGGACTCGTCAACTCGGTGCGTGGGCAGGCACCGCAGCCACAGGGGGTACGCCATGGCCGCAAGGCCTCTCGTCGCGCGGCAGCCGAACGAACGACTGCAGGCGCTCATCCAGGAAGCGGGCTGTTCGAACGCCGGGCTGGCCCGCCGGGTCAATATGTGCGGCGCGGAACATGGTCTCGATCTGCGCTACGACAAGACGTCCGTGGCGCGCTGGCTGCGCGGTCAGCAGCCGCGTGGACGGGCGCCCGCGATCATCGCCGAGGCGCTCGGCCGCAAGCTGGGCCGGACCGTCACGATCGACGAGATCGGCATGGCGAACGGCAAGAACCTCGCGTCGGGCGTCGGTCTCCAGTTCTCGCCGACCGTCCTCGGAGCGATCGAGCAGGTCTGCGAGCTGTGGCGCAGCGACGTGGGACGCCGGGACTTCCTGTCCGGCTCGTCCGTCGCGGCCTCCGCGCTCGTCGAGCCGAGCCGGGACTGGCTGATCTCGGCGCCGGACGCGCAGGTGTCGCGCTCGGCCGGGCCGCGGGTCGGTACGTCCGACGTGGCGGCGGTGAGCGCGATGACCCAGGCGCTGGTCGACCTCGACCACCAGTACGGCAGCGGGCATGTACGCCCGGTCGTCGTGCACTACCTCAACAGTGTCGTCTCCGGGCTGCTGGCGGGCTCGTACCGGGAATCGGTCGGGCGTGAACTCTTCGCGGCGGTCGCTCGGTTGACGGAGCTGGCGGGCTACATGGCGGTCGACACGGGGCAGCCGGGGCTCGCGCAGCGGTACTACATCCAGGCGCTGCGGCTCGCGCAGGCGGCGGGCGACCGCGGATACGGCGGGTACGTCCTTGCCGCGTCCATGAGTCACCTGGCCGCGCAGCTCGGGAATCCGCGAGAGATCGCGCAGTTGGCGCGCGCGGCGCAGGAGGGGGCGCGCGGGCGGGTCACTCCGCGCGCGGAGTCGATGTTCCACGCCGCGGAGGCGCGGGGGCACGCGTTGATGGGTGACGCGCGCTCGGCGCAGGCGGCGTCCGGGCGGGCCGTGTCGGCGCTGGAGCAGGCCGATCCGGAGTCCGGGGACGACCCGCGGTGGATCGCGCACTTCGACGAGGCATATCTGGCCGATGAGTTGGCGCATTGTCACCGGGACCTGGGGCAGGCCGAGGCGGCGGCGCGACGCGCGGAGGAGTCCCTGGCCGGGCACCCCGAGTCGCGCGCGAGGCGGCGCGCGATCGGGTACGTCCTGCTGGCCACGGCACAGGTCCAGCAGCGCGAGGTCGAGCAGGCCTGTCACACGGGCCTGCGCGCGGTCGAGCTGCTCGGCACGCTGCGGTCCAACCGCGGGGCCGAGTATCTGGAGGACTTCCAGCAGCGGCTGGAGCCGTACCGGGAGGAGCCTGTGGTGCGGGAGTTCGGGGCGCGCATGGAGTTGCAGGCAGCGGCCTAGGCGTATGGGGCGTGAACGTTCGGGAAACGGGGTGTGCGTCGCCGAAGGAGGCGTGAAAGGAGGCTGAAAGGAGACGTAAACAGCGTCCCGAGGGGCGGTTTTGTCACTCGCTGTCCCTGGTGGCGGGGGTCACGTCCTGTGCTGCGTGGCACCGGGTTGTGGGGACCCGGTAGCGTGAACCGACGATTCCGAAGGTCCCCCATTCGTAGGAGTCCCGGTGACGCACAACGGACAGGGCGACGAGCCCTCGCCGCGGCCCGCGCGCGAAGGCATCGTGCTGCCGTCCGACGGCGGCGAGCCCCTCCTGCCGGGCCAGACGGGCGACCGTGCGATCCCGGCGGGCGGCCAGGCCTGGGACCAGCCGTGGGGCCCGGGCCCCGCCCCGCAGACTCCTCCGGAGCCTGGGCAGGGCTGGACGCCGCCCGGCGAATGGGGTACGGCGGGTCAGGACCAGGGCCCGCAGAACTCCGGCTGGGGTTCGCCGGACGCAGGCGCAGGCGCCGCTCCGGGCTCGGGTGCGGCCGCTGCGGGCTGGGACGGATCGCCTTCGGGCTCGGCTGCGTCGGCACAGGGCCCGGGTACGCAGACCCCGGGTACGCAGACTTCGAGCTGGAGCGCTTCGACTCCGGGCTCCGGTGCTCCGGCCTCGGGCTGGGGTGCGCAGGGCGGGCATGACGGGCACGCGTCGCAGTACGCCGAGCCGACGGCCCAGTACGGCGCGCAGGGCCCGGGCGCCCAGTGGGGCGGCCCGCAGGCGCAGAACGGCGGTGGCCAGCTTCCGCCGCAGGCGGCCGCAGCGGGATCCCAGCCCCAGCCCCAGCAGCAGCCGGGCGGCGGGACAGCCTTCCCGCACGAGGGCACGACGACGAACGGGTACGGCGCACCGCAGACACCGGGCGCGTACGGGGCCGGGGCCCCGCAGGCCCAGGCCGGCCAGGCACCGTCGCACACACAAGGCTCGGCCGACGCGCAGGGGCAGGGTGGTTACGGCTACCCGCAGGCCCATGGCGGCCAGGCGGTGGCACCCCAGCCTCCCGCCGGGCACATGGCGTCGCAGGCGCAGGGCGGCTCCGCCGATGCGCAGGGGCCGGGTGGTTACGGCTACCCGCACGCCCCCGGCGGCCAGTCGGCGGCCGCGCCGCTTCCGCCCGCGGGCGCGGGGGCGGGTGTCGGTGCTGGTGCGTTGCCGCCCGCCGCGCCCATGGACGAGGGCGCGACCCAGTACCTGCCGCCCGTGCCCGCCGCCGCGCCCGTGGACGAGGGCGCCACACAGCTCCTCCCCCCGGTGGGCCCCGGTGCGCTGCCGCCCGAGATGCCCGCCGAAGCGAGGTCACCCCAAGCCGCGTCTTCCGAATCCACCCGGTTTCTCGGTCGGGTCCGGCAGGACGGGTCGGGGCCGATGCCCGGAGGTAATGGAGCCGGGCCCCTGCCACCGGCCGTGGACCCCGACGCCCAGCCCACGCAGTTCATCGCGCCGGTGCCCGCGCAGCCCGGCGGAGCCCCGTACGGGATACGGCCGGGCGCGCCGGAGGACCGTCAGCAGCCGCCGGCCGAGTTCGACAACCTCTTCCGGGCGGACGCGGACGCCGGAGGCTCCACGCAGCAGTTGCCGCGGTTCGAGCAGCCGCGGGCGGGACAGAACGGCCCCGGATACGGCACCCCCGCCGCCCACCCGGGTGCCCCAGGCGCTCCAGGCGCTCCAGGCGTTCCCGACGGTCCTTCCGGGCGCGGCTCACACCGTGGCGCGGCGGGCGGCGACAACAACGGCCGCGGTGGCCGTACCCGCTCCCGCGTGCCCCTCATCGCCGCCGTCGGCATAGGCATAGCCGTGCTCGGCATAGGCGCCGGCGCCCTGCTCAGCGGTGGCGGTGGCGATGACAAGGGCGACGAGAACACGACGGTGGCGGCGACGGCTCCCGCCACGGACGACTCCGCGTCCGCGTCCGCGTCCGCCGACCCGGCCAAGGCGCAGGCCGTGGCCCTGGACAAGCTCCTGGCGGACAGCGGGAACAGCCGCGACTCGGTGGTCAAGGCCGTCGGCAACATACGCAAGTGCACCAACCTCGGCCAGGCGGCCACCGACCTGCGCAACGCGGCCCGGCAGCGCAACGGCCTGGTCACCCGCCTCGCGGCCCTCTCCGTCGACAAGCTCCCGAACCACGCGCAGCTGACGGCCGCGCTCAACAGCGCCTGGAAGGCCTCCGCCGCGGCCGACACCCACTACGCCGCCTGGGCCGACCAGGTCGCCGGCAAGAAGGGCTGTCCCAAGGGCCAGGCGCGCGCCACGGGCCAGACCGCCGCGGGCAACCGCGAGAGCGGCACCGCGACCACGCAGAAGGCCAAGGCCGCGAAGCTGTGGAACTCCGTCGCCCAGACCTACGGACTGACGGAACGCCAGCCCGGCCAACTGTGAACCGAGTTACGGCCGGCCCGACCAGTTGTGAGTCGCGGCCGGCATGACCAGCTGTGAGTAACAGTCGGCTCGACCAGCTGTGATCGAGCCGGATCGGCCGTGATCAGGACGCTTCCGTGCTCTCCAGCACCTTCGACACGTTCACGAACCCCTTGCGCGCCGCGACCAGTTGACCCCCGCGCACCACCTGGAAGGTCACGTCCGAGTTGACCAGCCGCGGGAAGCCGCTCGCCGCGGTCAGGTCCTGGAAGCTCCAGCTGAGCGTCGGCGTCAGCCCACTCGTGTTGATCTTCAGGCCGTCGTCGAGGGTCCGCCGCAGCGTCCGCGAGGACACCTCGCCGTCGCCCAGCGACTCGATGGCCTTCTTCAGGGCGGTGTACGCGACCCAGGTCGTCTGCACCCCCGGGTCCGCGGCGTCGATCCGGTTGTCGCCGAAGGCCTCCTCACTGATGACCTTGCGCATCGGCTTCCACCGCTTGTCGCTCGACGCCGGGTACCAGCCGGTGACGTACGACCCCTCGTACGTGCTGCCCGTCGCGTCGATCACCGACTGGTCGACGCTGCCCATCACGGACGCCGTGCGCACGTCCGGGTAGTCCTCGCGGGCGCGCCGGAACGAGTCCATGAAGGTGTCCGTGCGGTCGCCCAGGGCGGGCACCACGCACCCCTCCTCCACCGGATCCGCCGTGACCCGCCGCAGCGCCTGATCGGCGTGCCCCGAGTACTCGGTGGCGTCCTCGGCGGCCCGCTGGTCGACGGAGGCCGAATGACTCGCGGACTTCAGGCCGGAGTCGAGCAGGACGGGCAGTTCGTCGCCGGCGATCGTGTCGGGGCGTACGAGGGTGACGGGGCCGCAGATCTTGCCGAGCTGCTGGCCGAGGCCGGCCAGGAGGGAGGGCTGGCCGCCGTTGACGGGATAGGAGAGCGGGCTGGTGAACTCGTCCTCCGTGACGCCGTACCCGCCGAGGTACGGGATGCCGGCACCCTCCAGCGGGGAGAAGAAGGAGCGGGCATGCTGGCTGTACGAGCCGACGACCGCGACGACGTTCTCGTCGACCGCGCGCCGGGCGCAGTTGGCGGCGGCCACCGAGTCGTTGTGGTCGTTGCAGGTGAGAACCTTGAGCTTGCGGCCGTTGATGCCGCCGTGGGAGTTGACCCAGCGCGCGTACGCCAGTGCCATGGCGGGCATACCGGGCTTGTTGGTCGCTTTGGTCTTCTCGGGTGCCCACGTCATGACGGTGATGGGGTCGTCCCCGGAACCCCCCGTGGTACCGGGGACGACACCGCAACCGACGGCTATCGACGCGCACGCCGCCAGTGCACCCGCGGTCAGCACTCTGGCCTTGGCGGGACGGTGGAGGGCGGGGAGGAAGGTGCGAGTGCGTCGCCTGCCGGTCATGGACACGCACGATTCCGCCACACAGCTACGGCTGGTGTGATCCTCGGTCAACGCTCGGTGACGAGAAGGTGAACAGCGGGGTGCGGGACGGGACGATCGGGCGGGAACGTACGATCGGTGACCGTGCAAGGTTCGGAGAACTCTTCCCGTCGCGGGCGTCGCTCATCCACCATGGGCGGCATGCCACTGAACGATATGCCGTGGTGGCGCTGGCGCAGCAATGTGCGCTCCGCGCTGCACATGCTTTCCGACACCGAGTTCCAGCGGGGGGTCTGGCTCGCGGGGGTCGACGGGTACGGGGATGTGACCGATGCCGTCTATCGCCTCGTCGAGGACACCTGGCTGGACAACTGGTCCGCCGAGAAGTACGTGGGGACGATCTTCCGGGACTCTCAGGAGGCGGCGCTCGTCGATACCGCCGTGCTCCGGGTGCTGAGGATCATGCATCAGGTGGGGCCTGATGCCGCTGTCTCCGCCTACCTCGACCATCAGGGGTGGCCGGAGGCCGTGCGGGCCGCCCGGGATGCGCATGTGCGGATGGCTGTGAGCGACGGGGAGGATCCCGATGCTCCGCCTCGGACTCTTGAGGTGCTGAGGATCATGACTCGGTCTGCGTAGGCGCTCCGCTCGGTTCGGCGGGTTCGTGCCGATGGGTGGGTTCGTGCGGGTCGTGTGTGGCTGGTCGCGCAGTTCCCCGCGCCCCTAAGTGGGCGTGTGCTCGGCATTCCCTCTTGATATGGGACCCTGGCGTGCATGAACGAGCAGTCCGCGCCCGAGCAGTACGTCCTCACTCTTTCCTGTCCTGACAAGCAGGGCATCGTGCACGCCGTGTCGAGTTATCTGTTCATGACCGGGTGCAACATCGAGGACAGCCAGCAGTTCGGTGACCATGACACGGGGCTGTTCTTCATGCGAGTCCACTTCTCGGCGGAGTCGCCGGTGACGGTGGAGAAGCTGCGGGCGAGCTTCGCGGCGATCGGTGACTCCTTCCAGATGGAATGGCAGATCAACCGGGCCGAGGACAAGATGCGGGTCGTGCTGATGGTCAGCAGGTTCGGGCACTGCCTGAACGATCTGCTGTTCCGGACGCGCATCGGGGCGCTGCCCGTCGAGATCGCGGCTGTGGTGTCCAATCACACGGATTTCGCCGAACTCGTCGCTTCGTACGACGTGCCGTTCCACCACATTCCGGTCACCAAGGACAACAAGCCGCAGGCCGAGGCGCAGTTGCTGGAGCTGGTGCGGGAGCAGGGCGTCGAGCTGGTGGTGCTCGCGCGGTACATGCAGGTCCTCTCCGACGATCTCTGCAAGCAGCTGAGCGGGCGGATCATCAACATCCACCACTCGTTCCTGCCGAGCTTCAAGGGCGCGAAGCCGTACCACCAGGCGCACGTCCGTGGTGTGAAGCTGATCGGTGCCACCGCGCACTATGTGACGGCCGACCTCGACGAGGGGCCGATCATCGAGCAGGAGGTCGAGCGGGTGGGGCACCAGGTCACGCCGGAGCAGCTCGTCGCCGTGGGGCGGGACGTGGAGTGCCAGGCGCTGGCGCGGGCCGTGAAGTGGCACGCGGAGCGGCGGATCCTGTTGAACGGGCGCCGGACGGTCGTCTTCGACTGAGGGCGCCGTCTCGCGGGTGCCGGTCGCGCTCTCGTCGTCCTACATGCGGCTCAGTGATGCCGCCGCGAACAGCACGTCCTTGATCGCCTCTCGGTCTCCCACCTGGCCGGCCGCCGCCTCCTCCGGGGAGACGTGCCCCGCTGCCAGTTGGCAGAACTCGACGCCGTCCAGGGCCACGTGGGCCACCTCGTGATCGGGGGAGGCCAGTGCGCCGGGGGAGTCGAGGGGGATCAGCCACTCGCCGCCGCCCAGGCCCTCGATCTCCAGGCGGAGGCTGCGGCCGGGGGCGCCGGCCGGGACCAGGTGACGGACGTGGCCGGGTCCGGCGAGGCCTGCCTGACGGCGGGCCGCCAGGGCGGTGGGGAGCATCCGGGCGCCCAGGTCGATCATCGCGTGGAGATGGCGGGGCGAGGGCGGCTCGTAGGGATAGTCGACGGCGTCCGCGATGTCTCCCGCGTGGACCCAGCACTCGAAGGCCCGGTCCAGCATCGAGTCCCGCAGAGTGAGCTCGAAGTCGCCGTACGAGACGGGCAGTTGGCCGGAGCCGCCGCCCGCGAAGGCCACCGTCCGGACCAGGTTGTGGGCCTGCTCGCGCCATGGACCGCGTACGGAACGGGTCGGCGGGAAGTGGGAGGCACGCCAGAAGGCCTCCGTGCGCGCCGCGGGGGTCGGTGACTCCGCCGGTGCTTCCAGGGGGTCGTCCAGGCCGAGGGTCACGGCGACCAGGCCGTCCACGGTCAGGAGGTGGGCGATCACGCCCGCGACGGTGGTGCGGCGGCTCGTCGGCTCGTCGCGCTCGAACCAGCGCAGGCGTACGGGTGCGTGCCACTCCGCGTCGCCGATGTCCTGGAGCAGGGCGTCCAGACGGGCCGTTTCCGCGTCGTACGGGGTTGCCCATTCGGGGACCGGGATACGGGGCGGGCGGCGCTCCAGGCAGCTCTCCAGGACTCGGGTGCGGAGGGCCGGGTCCAGGTCGAGGCTCTCCGGCCGGTGGAGCAGGCCCACTGCCTCGCGCAGGCGCAGGGCCTCGTCCGCGCATGCGCCGCAGAGGCCCAGGTGGTCCTCGACGGCTGCCGCTTCCTCGGGGGAGCAGGCCGCCAGCGCCCATGCGCCGAGCAGGGCCTTCAGGACCCGGTGTTCGAGGATGAGGGGGGTGAGGGCCGGCTCGGGGAGGGGGAGGCCGGTGTCCTCGACGGAGGAGCGGGGCATGGGTATGCGCGGGGGCTCGTCGGGGTCCTGGCCGTTCCCCTTCTCGGGGTCCTTGGGGCCGCCCGGTCCGTGGGGGCCGTTCTCGGCTTCCGAGTCGTCGGAACCCTGCGGGCCCACTCGGCCCTCGTGCTCCTCCGGGTCCGTGTGGTCCTCGTGGCCCCCGTGGTCGTCGTATGCCTCGAAGGGGTTCGCGCCGTTCACCGGGCACCCCCGTACTCGGGCGGTGTCCCGGACGGGCCGGTGTCGTGGGCCGTGGACAGCAGCTGGAGGCCGAGGCGCAGACGGCGGCGGGCCTCGTCCTCGGTGACGCCGAGGTCGGCGGCGGTCTGGCGGTAGTCGCGGCGCTGGAAGTAGGCCAGCTCCAGGGCGGCGCGCAGCGGGGTGGGCATGGACGTGACGATGTAGTCGGCGCGGGCGGCCACCGAGGCACGGCGGACCTTGCTCTCCAACTCCTCCGTGCCGCCCGTGCCGCCGCGGGCGAGCGCGGCGGTCTCCGTGGTGCGCAGGCGCTGCACGGCGAGGCGGTGGGTCAGCGTGGCGACCCAGGAGCGCAGGGGGCCCTGCTTGGGGTCGTACGCCTCGGGGTTCTCCCAGACGTGGGCGAAGACCTCGCGGGTGATGCCGTCGGCGGCGCGCTCGTCTCCGAGCACGCGATGGGCGAGGCCGTGCACGAGTGAAGCGAATCGGTCGTAGAGCTCGCCGAGTGCGGCCGCCTCCCCGCGTGCGAGCCGCTGCTGCATCTTGCGGTCCCAGCGGGGCGGCGCGTCCTTCTTGGCCATGCGGCCCCCTCACCCCTGGTCGTGCCCTGCGCCTGTCCCTGTGTCCACCGGATTCTCCTCTCCGGCGTCCTCCTGAATGTAGTCGGCACCCCTGGCAACGCACGCCCCTTTGTGGCAATGCGCGCCCCTGCGGCGGCTGCGGATGGTAGTGCCCTGATCACGCTGAGCGTGCATGTACGTACGTTGTGCGTGTGCCTACCCTGTCTCGGCCTGATCAGGCCCGACCGGACTCGACCATTCTCGACCGAAACAGCCCACTTGGGGCGAGCTTCGATGGGGCATCCGGTGTTTCATGGAGCGAGGGTGGGGCAGCCGCGCAGGCAGGGAAGCGAAGGAAACACTTCCGCTTCCCCTTCGGGGTCCGACATCGTCGGGCGGCCCGGGTCCGGCAACGTCGAGCGAGGGGCAGACGCGTGACGCTCAGGGTGACCGAAGGCAAGCAGCGCGGCTGGGCCGTGCTGCGGGTCTCGGGCGAGATGGATCTGGTGACGTCACCGGTGCTGCGCCAGCGGGTGCACGACGCGGTGGCCGACGGCCGGCACGACATCGTTCTCGATCTGTCCGGGGTCCTCTTCTGTGACTCCAGCGGCGTCGGGGTGCTGATAGCGACCCGGCGGCTGATGCGCTCCTGCCAGGGGCGCCTCCGCTTGATCCTGCCCGCGCAGGGAGCGGTGGACGGCTCCCACGTCAACCGGGTCCTCGGCGCCCTCGGTGTGCGCCGCCTCTTCGATGTGTATCCCGACGTCAGTGCCGCCGTCGACGACGAGTCGAGCTCTCTGTCGGCGTGATTTCCGTCACTCGCGGGGGAAGATCGTCCTGTAACTCCGCGACGCCGTTGTCGCGGAATTCCCCCGGTCTTGGCACAAGCGCCGTTTTCCCACTCCTCGAGCGGCCTGGTCGTCGTACGCTCCCTGCCAGACGCACCCACGTGATGTAAGGCGGCCCGACAAGACATGGTCAGCACCGAGTACGAGCGAAGGATCGCCGCCCGGTTCGCCACCTTCGACCAGGACGGCAACGGCTATATCGACCGCGAGGACTTCTACGCGGCGACCAAGGCGCTGCTCGCTGAGTTCGGTACGACGGCCCGGTCCGACAAGGGCCAGGCCCTCTACATCGGCGCGGAGGCCTTCTGGCAGGGCATGGCCGGAATCGCGGACCGGGACGGCGACCAGCGGATCACCCGCGAGGAGTTCGTGAACGGCGCGGTGAAGCGACTGCGGGACAACCCCGAGCGGTTCGCCGAGATCGCCCGCCCCTTCCTGGACGCGGCGCTCGCCGTCGCGGACGGCGACGGGGACGGCTCGGTGACCGTCGACGAGACCGCGCGGGTCCTCAAGACCCTGGGCGTGCCCGCGGACATCGCCACCACGGCGGCCGGCGCGCTCGACGCGGACGCCGACGGCCACGTCACCGAGCCGGAGATCGTGAGCGCCTTCGCCCGCTACTTCACCGTGCCCGAATAGCGTTCCCTCAGCTTGTACTTGAGCACCTTCCGCAGTGTCTCGTTGCGAGGAAGGGCGTCCACCACCTCCAGCTGCTCCGGCAGCTTGTGCACGGACAGCCCTTCCGCGCGCAGGTAGGCGGCGACGGCCTCCAGGGTCAACTCCGCGGCCCCCTCGGGCTGTTCGACGACGGCGCAGAGCCGCTCTCCACGCTCGGCGTCCGGCAGCCCGATCACCGCGACATCGCCCACGTCCGGATGCCGGTGCAGCAGATCCTCGATCTCCTTCGCCGAGATGTTCTCTCCCTTGCGGATGATGACGTCCTTCAGACGGCCGGTCAGCACGAGATGCCCGCTCTCCGTGAGCCGCCCGAGGTCCCCGGTGATCAGGAACCCGTCCTCGTCGAAGGCCTCCGCGGTCTGTGCGGGATCCAGATAGCCCGCGCAGACGGCCTCTCCGCGCAGCCGCACCTCCCCGTCCGCGATCCGTATCTCCATGCCCTCCGGGGGCCGTCCCTCGGTCGTCGCGAGGTTCTCCTCCGAGTCGTCCGGCGAGCCCATCGTGATCATCGGGACCTCGGTCATGCCGTACCCGTGGGTCAGCTGGACCCCCATCTCGCGTACGACGGCGTGATGGACCTCGGGCGGCTTCGGCGCCCCACCGCCCGCCAGGAGGCGCAGAGTCGGTATGAGCTTCGTACCCGGCTGCTTGCGCTGTTCGGCCAGGAACATCGAGTAGAACGCCGTCGAACCGCCCGCCACCGTCACCCCGTGCTTGCGGTAGCCTTCCAGAGCGTCCGGCAACGCGAACTTCTCGAAGAGCACCGCCGGGAACCCGTACAGCAGCAGCATGACCAGATAGTCCGGTCCGCCTATGTGCGCGAACGGGAACGCGATCGAACCGACGTCGTCGGCCGACAGATGCAGCGCGTGGGCGAGGCACGAGCCGCCGGCGATCAGCGAACGGTCCGTGTGCAGCACGCCCTTGGGGTCGGACGTCGTCCCGGACGTCCAGTAGATCCAGCGCACGTCCGTGCTGCTCGTGGGCGGCGGGGGCAGCAAAGACGTGTCCCCTTCGGGGAGCGAGTCGTACGCCTCGAAGACCCCGCGCGCGTCAATGCGTTCCGCCATCGCGGCGTGGTCGAAGCCGCGCCACTCGCCCGGCACGGCGAAGTACGCGGCCTGCGACTCCCGTAGCGCGAAGGAGACTTCGCGGTCCCTGTAGAAGGGGATCACCGGCGTCTGCACGGCTCCGAGCCGGGCCAGGCCCATCGCGAGCAGGACCGTCTCGATACGGGTGGGCAGCTGCCAGGCGACGACCGTGCCGGGGCGTACGCCCATGTCGTGCAGGCCCGCCGCGGCCTTCTCCGCGCCCGAGCGCAGCTCCTCGAAGGTGAGGGTCCGGTCGTCCTGGAGGAGGACGGGACGGTCGGGGGTGAGCGCGACGCGACGCTCGACGAGTTCCCAGAAGGTGCGGGAGGCACCCAGTGCGTGTGCGGTGTCGGCGGTCATGGCCCGAACTCCCCTCGCAGCTGACGGATAGTCAGATTGGCTGGAGAGCGTAGGCCTCGGCGCCTTGTCGGTCCAGGGGTGCGGGGCTAGCCTGCTTGTCGAGAGTTATCTGACGGTCCATCAGAAACGTGCCCATCGAGCGCGTACGCCAGGCGGAGGGGACTCATGACGGAACTGCCCCGCATCATCAGTGTCGACGACCATGTGATCGAGCCCGCGCACCTCTTCGAGACCTGGCTGCCGAAGAAGTACCAGGACCGCGGCCCCAAGCCGCTGACCGCCGGCATCGGGGAACTCGCCTATGTGGGCGGCAAGTACCAGATCACGATGGACCCGGACGGGCCGCCGACCGACTGGTGGATCTACGAGGACCTGAAGTTCCCGTACAAGCGCAACATCGCCGCCGTCGGCTTCGACCGCGACGAGATGACCCTGGAGGGCATCACGCGCGCGGAGATGCGGCCCGGATGCTGGGACCCGGTCGAGCGGCTCAAGGACATGGACGCCAACCATGTGGAGGGTTCGCTCTGCTTTCCGACCTTCCCGCGGTTCTGCGGGCAGACCTTCGCCGAGGCGCACGACAAGGAGGTCGCGCTGGCCTGCGTGCGCGCGTACAACGACTTCATGGTCGAGGAGTGGTGCGGCGACAGCGGCGGCCGGCTCATCCCGCTGTGCATCATCCCGCTGTGGGACATCGACCTCGCGGTCGCCGAGATCAGGCGGAACGCCGCCCGCGGCGTGAAGGCCGTGACCTTCTCCGAGATCCCCACCCACCTGGGGCTGCCGTCCATCCACTCCGGCTACTGGGACCCGTTCTTCGCGGTCTGCCAGGAGACCGGCACGGTCGTCAACATGCACATCGGCAGCAGCAGCCAGATGCCCGCCGCCTCCCCCGACGCCCCGCCCGCCGTCCAGGCGTCCCTGAGCTTCAACAACGCGATGGCCTCGATGATGGACTTCCTGTTCTCGGGTGTGCTGGTGAAGTTCCCGCAGCTCAAACTCGCCTACTCCGAAGGGCAGATGGGCTGGATCCCGTACGCCCTGGAGCGCGCCGACGACGTGTGGGAGGAGCACCGGGCCTGGGGCGGCGTCAGGGACCTGATTCCCGAACCCCCGTCCATGTACTACTACCGGCAGATCTTCTGCTGCTTCTTCCGCGACAAGCACGGGGTCGCCTCGCTGGACGTGGTGGGGCGGGACAACGCGACGTTCGAGACCGACTATCCGCACGTCGACTCGACCTTCCCGCACACCAAGGAGGTCGCCCTCGACCATGTGAAGGGCCTCGACGACGAGACCGTCTACAAGCTGATGCGCGGCAACGCGATCCGCATGCTGGGCCTTGACTTGGACCGCGCCAAGTAATGGATCTCTCCTACACGCCCGAGGAGGAGGACTTCCGCGCGCGGCTGCGGGAATGGCTGGCGAAAGTGCTCCCCGGGCTGCCCCCGAAGCCCTCGCCCGACGACTGGCCGGGGCGGCGGGCGTACGACCTCGGGTGGCAGCGGATGCTGTACGACGCCGGGTACGCGGGGCTCCACTGGCCCGTCGACGCAGGGGGTCGCGGCGCCACGCCGACGCAGCACCTGATCTTCCTGGAGGAGACCGAGAAGGCGGGAGCCCCCTACGTAGGGGCCAATTTCGTCGGGCTGCTGCACGCCGGGCCCACCATCGCGGCCGAGGGGAGCGCCGAACAGCGGGCGCGCTGGCTGCCGCCCGTGCTGCGCGGCGAGGAGGTGTGGTGCCAGGGGTTCAGCGAACCGGACGCCGGCTCGGACCTCGCGTCGCTGCGCACGCGCGCGTGGCGGGACGGCGACGACTACGTGGTGAGCGGTTCCAAGATCTGGACCTCCCACGCGGAAGTCGCCGACTGGTGCGAACTGTTGGTGCGGACCGACCCGAAGGCGCCGAAACACCGGGGCATTTCGTGGCTCGCGATGCCGATGGACGCCCCGGGGATCACGGTCCGACCGCTGCGTACGCTCGCGGGCTCGGCCGAGTTCGCGGAGGTCTTCCTCGACGAGGTGCGGGTGCCGGTCGCGAACCGGGTCGGCGAGGAGAACGACGGCTGGCGCGTGACCATGGTGACGCTGTCCTTCGAGCGCGGCACCGCCTTCGTCGGCGAGGTGGTGGCCTGCCGGCGCGTCCTCGGCGAACTCGCCCGTGAGGCGCGCAAGAACGGCCGCTGGGACGACACACCGCTGCGCCGCAGGCTCGGCCGGCTGAACGCCGAGTTCCGCGCGCTGTGGCGGCTCACGCAGTGGAACGTGAGCGAGTCGCAGCGGTCGGGCGGCGTACCGGGCGTGGGGGGTTCGGTTTTCAAACTGAGGTACTCGCGCGCGCGGCAGGACTTGTACGACGCGGCCGCGGAGGTGCTCGGTCCCGAGGGGCTCGACCTCGACAGGGAGTGGACGCTGGACCGGCTGTCGTCCCTCTCGTACACCATCGCGGCCGGCACCTCGCAGATCCAGCGGAACATCGTGGCCGAGCGGATCCTGGGCCTCCCGAAGGGGCGGTGACCATATGGATTTCCAACTCACTGATGATCAACGGGCGTTGCGGGCGGGCGTACGCGAACTGCTGGACCGGCGCTTCGGGCGGGAGCGGCTACGGGCCGCCGTGGACTCGCCAGGCTTGGACCGCGCGCTCTGGCGGGAGTTGGGCACGGCGGGATTCTTCGCACTGCGGCTGCCGGAGGCGGAGGGCGGGGTCGGACTGGGGCTCCCCGAGGCGGTGTTGGCCTTCGAGGAGGCGGGCCGCGCCCTGCTGCCCGGGCCGCTCGTGGCCACGCACCTCGCGGCCGGCGAGGTGCCCGGAGCGGCCACCGGCGAGACCGTCGTCGCGGCCGTGGACGGCACGCTCGTCGAGTGGCTGGACGCGGCGGACGTCGTACGCGGAGACGCGAGCGGAGCCGTCGCGATGCGGTCGGTGGACCCGCTTACGCCGTTGCACCGGGTGCCCCGGGCCGCGCCGACCGATCCGGTGGCCGCTCTGCTGACCGCCGCCGAGCAACTCGGCTCGGCCGCACGCACCTGCGAGCTCGCCGTGCAACACGCCCGGACCCGTGAGCAGTTCGGGCAGCCGATCGGGGCCTTCCAGGCGGTGAAACACCTGTGCTCGGAGATGCTGGTGCGCGTGGAGGTGGCGCGCGGCGCGGTGTACGCGGCCGCCGTCACGGGCGATCCGCTCGACATCGCGGCGGCCGGGCTGCTGGCCGACGAGGCCGCCGAGCGCGGCGCCCGCGACTGCCTCCAGGTGCACGGCGGCATGGGCTTCACATGGGAGTCCGACGTGCACCTTCACCTCAAACGGGCCTGGTTGCGGGCCCGTCGCGGACAGAGCACGGCCGAGGCAGAGGAAGCGCTCGCGGAGGATCTGCTGGTCTCCGCGACCGCGCCCCGGGCGTGAACGGCCCCAGCGGATTGCCGCCGATCGTGGCACGCAGGGGCGGGCGCGAACGGACAGATGTCGCGGAACGTGGCATACCGGAATTACCGAGCGTTGATATCGGGTTGTGTCCTATGCGTGACTCGTCACGGCCTGGAGTCGGAGCCTTGCTCCGGTACCTTGTGTGGGATGCGAGTGGTTCTGAGGCCGGTCCATCACGGTGTTGCCCCTGAGGCGGCCCCGGATCCGGCGATGCGTACCGCTCGCAGGGCAGGAAGCAGGACCGTTCCTGCCTGTTCGACTCCCCGTGACGAGCGTCGCACAGTATGCCGCACGCGTACTCCTTCGCGCTGGAATATGCCCGAAGCGCTTGTTGGGGTGACTGTACGTCAACCATGCTGTCTCCTAGGGGGATCACGTTCCGTGAGCCCTTTTCTGACCACGATCGTGGCCCTTGCGAGGCGCGAGGCGATGTGTCCGCCGGTTCGGATGGTGTGAGCGGTGCAGGTGCTTCAAGTGCAGCTGGAGATCCGGCCCGACCCCGCGGAGGTGGGTCGAGCCCGGAGGTGGGCTCGTTCCCGGCTCGCCGGGTCCGGGATAGGGGCCGATGAGCCGCTTGCTGAGACGCTGATCCTGCTCGTCTCCGAACTGGTCACCAACGCCGTGGTACACACCGGCTGTCCGGCCGTACTGCGCCTGTCGCTGCCGGGCGTGACGGGCGAGGAGCCCGTGGAGGAGTCCGCCGCCACCGTCCGTCTGGAGGTCGCCGACGCCAGCGCCCGCCCGCCGCGCCCCCGGTGCGCGGACGGCGACGAGACGAACGGCCGCGGCCTCGCGCTGGTCGACGGCCTCGCCGACCGCTGGGGCTGGAACGCCGACGGGGCAGGCAAGAGCATCTGGTGCGAGGTGGACCGCTGCTCACCCGGGGCCGCGGCTCCGTCGGCGTACGGGGACCTGGCGTACGAGGCCGTCTGAGAGCGGGCAGCGCCCCTTCAGGGGCGCGGGGAACTGCGCGACCAGCCCCCACGGACCCGCACGTGACGACCGGACCTCGGGCGGAGCACTGAAGCACCGGGTCCGGACGGCGGGCGTCCGGTGCTGCCGGATGCGCCGGTGCGTGCTTCCGCCCAGGGCTGTCACAAAGGGCGCATAGGCCGCGAATCCTCGAACAGGTGTTGACGTGACGTGTCCGTTTGATCACGCTTGTGTTCAGCGATTCGCCGTGAGGGGACGACGAGGGCTTCGGTGACGGGAGCCCTTGACGAGCGCGGGTCGCGATTCGGCGTCAGCTCCTACAGGGCCGAGGAGCAGGGCGGGAACGCCGGAGCCGGATGGCGGCGCGCGATGCCGTGCTCGGGGCGGGCATTGGCGCGCCGCCAGCCGACCCCTTGGTTCGGGGGACTCCTTGGTTCACAGAATGGCGACGGGTGCCACGGGGGTTCCCGTGCCGCCGACGAACGGTTCGGGCATCGCCGACAGCAGAAATGCATGGCGGCCAATTTGTCCACAGGCTGTGGACAACTCTTCGAGATTCCAGTTCTGGCCCTGGAGCATGCCCATTTCGACCAGGTCGAGCGCGTGTACGGGCAGCCACAAGTCCTCTATTTCGGGCGGAAATATCTCAAAGGTGAGGGTGTCGTTCGCGACCGCCGCGACATCGCGCGCGTGGAACCACTCCGGCGTGCGGACGGACAGGCCGGGGGACGGGTACGCGTACGCGTGCTTGTCGCCCGCCAGGTAGAGCTGGATCTGGCCGGTGCGTACGAGGACGATGTCGCCCGCGCGGACTGTCGTTCCGCTCAGTTCCTCGGCCGCTTCGAGGTCTTCCGGGGTCACCGCGTGGCCGCCGTCGAGGCGTTCCTTGCCGAGCGCGCGGGCCACGTCCAGGAGGATGCCGCGCGAGGCGATGTGCCGGGGCTTGTCGATGCCGCTGAACTCGGCGCCCCCGTGAGCCGTGACGGTGGTCGCCGGGCGGCCGTTGTAGATCTTTCCCGAGTGCGAGACATGCGTGAGCGCGTCCCAGTGGGTGCCCGCCTGGAGGCCCATCGTCACGGCGTCGTCGCTGCATGCGACCGTGCCGGGGCCGAACAGTTCCTGGTTGATCTGCACCATCGCGTGCAGGGGGTTGATCCGGCCCGGGATCATCCCGGTCTGCACGCCGTCCTGCCGGAGCGGTAGCGCGAGCGGGACGCGGCGGCCCGTGCGCACGGTCGCGGCGGCCTCGCGTACGACCTCGTCCGTGATCAGGTTCAGCGTGCCGATCTCGTCGTCGGCGCCCCAACGCCCCCAGTTGTTCACGCGCTTGGCGATCTCGTGGAACTCGTCCGACAGTGACATGAGTCCTCCCCGGGGCTTGTCTCCAGGTATCTGACGGGTCGTAGAATCTGAGTCGAATCTAACGGACCGTCAGAAACTGCGGGAAGGGGCCGGGGCGTGGGGAACTTCTTGGCAGGCAAGGTCGTCGCCGTGACCGGGGCGGGACGCGGCATCGGGCGCGCGGTCGCGCTGGCTGCCGCGGCCGAGGGCGCGCGGGTCGTCGTCAACGACTACGGGGTGTCGATCGACGGCGCGGAGCCGACCAGTTCGGTGGCCGACACCGTGGTCAAGGAGATCGAGGCGGCCGGCGGGGACGCGGTCGCCGTGGCCGACGACATCTCGACGATGGCGGGCGGGCAGCGGGTCGTCGACACGGCGCTCGAGACGTACGGGCGGATCGACGGGGTCGTGTGCGTGGCCGGGATCCTGCGCGAGCGGATGCTCTTCAACATGTCCGAGGAGGAGTGGGATCCGGTGGTCGCCACGCACCTCAAGGGCACGTTCACGGTGTTCCGCGCCGCCTCGGCCGTGATGCGCAAGCAGGGATCGGGGACGTTGATCGGGTTCACCAGCGGGAACCATCAGGGGTCCGTCTCGCAGGCCAACTACAGCGCCGCGAAGGGCGGGATCATCTCGCTCGTACGGAGCGCTGCGCTGGGGCTCCACAAGTACGGGGTCACGGCGAACGCGGTCGCGCCTGTCGCCCGTACGCGGATGTCCGCGAACGTGCCGATGGAGTTGAAGGAGATCGGCGAGCCCGAGGATGTGGCCGCGCTGGTCGCCTACCTGTTGTCGGACCGGGCCCGTGAGGAGGGGATCACCGGGCAGGTCTACACGATTGCCGGGCCCAAGATCGCGGTGTGGGCGCAGCCGAGGGAACTCCGCGCCGGGTACGCGGAGGGGGGCTGGACGCCGGAGAGGATCGCGGAGTTCTTGCCGGGGACTGTGGGGGTGGATCCCATGCCTTTGCTGGCGCAGGTGGAGGAGATGGCCCGGGCGGCGCGGTCCCGCTCCGCGGAGGGCGGGTGAAGAGCGCCGTTTGAGCCGCGGTCGGTTTGAGGCTGCGGGTTGTGTGTGGCTGGTCGCGCAGTTCCCCGCGCCCCTTAAGGGGCTGTGCCCCTTAACGAGTCCCGTCCCTCAGAAGCTTGTCGGAGGACACCATGGAGTTCGGGTTCACGCAGACGGACGTGGCGTTTCGGGCTGAGGCTCGGGGGTGGCTTGCTGAGCATGGGGCCGATGTCGTGGACCGTCGGGCGTGGGAGCGTGCGCTCGGTAAGGGGGGCTGGATAGGGCTTGGCTGGGCCGAGGACGGTTACGGCAATCGGCGGGTCGGTCTCACCCAACAGGTCGTCTGGGCCGAGGAGTACGCCCGTTCGGCGGCGCCCCCTCGCTCCGGGCACATCGGGGAGAACCTGCTCGCGCCCACGCTTATCGCTCATGGGACCGAGGAGCAGAAGCGGCGGTTTCTGCCGCCGGTCGCCCGGGGGGAAGAGCTCTGGTGTCAGGGGTACAGCGAGCCGGGGGCGGGGTCCGACCTCGCAGGCGTGCGTACGGCGGCGGTGCGGGATGCGGACGCGGGCGCGTATCGGATCACCGGGCAGAAGATCTGGACCTCCCTGGCCCACGAGGCGGACTGGTGTTTCGTCCTCGCCCGCACCGAACCCGGATCGCGCCGCCACCACGGTCTGTCGTTCCTGCTCGTGCCCATGGACCAGCCGGGGCGTGTCGAGGTCCGGCCGATCCGGCAGATGACCGGGACCAGCGAGTTCAACGAGGTCTTCTTCGACGGGGCGCACGCGCGCGTGGAGCACGTCGTCGGGGGCGAGGGGAACGGATGGCGGGTCGCGATGAGCCTGCTCGGCTTCGAGCGGGGGGTGTCCACGCTGGCCCAACAGATCGGCTTCGCCGAGGAGTTGGGGCGGGTGGTGGAGGTCGCCGTCTCGACGGGTGCGGTGGACGATCCGGTCGTGCGTGATCGACTCGTGCGGCAGTGGGCCGAGTTGCGCGTCATGAGGTGGAACGCCCTGCGCACGCTGGGGAGTTCGGCGGACCGGGGTGCCCCCAGTGTGGCCAAGCTGCTGTGGGGGCGATGGCATCAGCGGCTCGGCGAGCTGGCGATGCAGGTGAGGGGCGCGGAGGCGGCCGTGGGTCCGGCGGACTGGACGGCTTCGGAACCGTACGAACTGGACGCGCTGCAGCATCTGTTCCTCTTCAGCCGGGCCGACACCGTCTACGGAGGCTCGGACGAGATCCAGCGCACGATCATCGCCGAGCGCGTGCTCGGCCTTCCCAGGGAACCGAAGGGTTGAGGTGGGCGCGATGCGAGGTGTGACATGCGAGGCGTGATCTTCGACGGCAAGCAGGTCCAGGTGGCCGACGACCTGGAGATACGGGAGCCGGGGCCGGGCGAGGTGCTCGTGGCGATCTCCGCGGCAGGGCTGTGCCACAGCGATCTTTCCGTGGTGGACGGGACCATACCTTTCCCCGTACCTGTGGTGCTCGGCCATGAAGGTGCGGGCGTGGTGGAGGCGGTGGGTGCGGGCGTCACCCATGTCGAGCCCGGAGATCATGTCTCCTTGTCCACGCTCGCGAACTGCGGTACGTGCGCGGAGTGCGACCGGGGGCGGCCCACCATGTGCCGCAAGGCGATCGGAATGCCGCAGCGGCCGTTCGTACGGGCGGGGCAGCCGCTGTACCAGTTCGCGTCCAACTCGGCTTTCGCGGAACGGACGTTGGTGAAGGCCGTGCAGGCCGTGCGGATCCCCAAGGACATTCCGATGCCGTCGGCCGCGCTGATCGGGTGCGGAGTGCTGACGGGGGTCGGGGCCGTGCTGAACCGGGCGCGGGTGGATCGCGGGGACAGCGTGGTCGTCATCGGTACGGGCGGAATCGGGCTCAATGTGATTCAGGGGGCGCGGATCGCCGGTGCCCTGAAGATCGTCGCGGTGGACGCCAATCCGGCGAAGGAGGCGGTGGCGCGGCGGTTCGGGGCGAGCCACTTCCTCACGTCCACGGAGGGCGTGAAGGACATTCTGGTGACAGGCGCGGATCACGTCTTCGAGTGCGTGGGGCGGGTCGAGCTCATCCGGCAGGCCGTCGATCTGCTCGACCGGCACGGGCAGGCCGTGCTGTTGGGGGTGCCGCCCGCGACCGCCGAGGCGTCCTTCCTCGTGTCGTCGATGTACCTGGACAAGTCGATCCTGGGCTGCCGGTACGGGTCGTCACGGCCGCAGCGGGACATCGCGCTGTATGCCGATCTGTACCGCGAAGGGCGGCTGCTCCTGGACGAGTTGGTGACCGAGACGTATCCGGTGGAGGACTTCGAGAAGGCGGTGGCGGACGCGCGGGCGGGGCGGGTGGCGCGGGCGGTGCTGACGTTCTGAGGTACGGGACTGAGGGCTTGGCGGCCTGAACGGCCTCGTCCTCAAACGCCGGACGGGCTGGGTAACTCAGCCCGTCCGGCGTTTGAGGAGCGGGGGTTCGGGGGCTGGCCCCCGACGGGGTCTGGGGCGGAGCCCCAGGGAACGGGAATGGGTAGGGGCGGCGGGGGCGAAAAAACCACCCCCTACCCGACCGCGCCGGAGCCCACGTTGTCCGAGCGGAACGTACGCCGATACGCGGTCGGCGTGACCCCCAGCGCCGACTGCAAGTGCTGCCGCATCGACTGGGCCGTGCCGAATCCGGAGTCGTGGGCCACCTGGTCGATGGAGAGGTCCGTCGACTCGAGAAGGTGACGGGCGCGTTCGACACGCTGCTGGGTCAGCCACTGGCCGGGGCTGACGCCGGCCTCCTCGCGGAAGCGGCGCGTGAAGGTGCGTACCGACATGGACTCCTGCTCGGCCATGTCGCGCAGCTGGATCGGCTCGTGCAGACGGCTCAGCGCCCAAGCACGGGCACCGGTCGTGGTGGCCAACTGCGGCTCGGGCACGGGGCGTTGGATGTACTGCGCCTGTCCGCCGTCGCGGTGCGGGGGTACGACGGTGCGGCGGGCCACCTCATTGGCGACGGCGGTCCCGTGGTCGCGGCGCACGATGTGCAGGCACAGGTCGATCCCGGCGGCGACACCGGCGGAGGTGAGCACGTCGCCGTCGTCGATGAACAGCACGTCCGCATCGACCTTGATCTTCGGGAAGAGCCGCTGGAAGTGCTCGGCCGAGGACCAGTGGGTGGTGGCCGGGCGGCCGTCGAGGTATCCGGCCGCGGCCAGGACGTAACCGCCGGTGCAGATGGCGACAAGCCGGGTGCCGGGCCGGATGTGGGCCAGGGCGGCGGCCAGCTCGTCGGTGAGCACGCCCTCCTCGTGGACCGGGCCGAGCTCGTACGAGGCGGGGACGACGACGGTGTCGGCGGTGGCCAGGGCCTCCGGGCCGTTCTCGACGAGGATCGCGAAGTCCGCGTCCGTGCTGACGGGCCCGGGCGGTCGGATCGAGCAGGTGACGACGTCGTACAGATGCCGCCCCTGCGGGTCCTTGGCGCGCCGGAAGATGCGCTGCGGGATGCCCAGCTCGAAGGGCAGCAGACCGTCGAGGGCGAGGACGACGACGCGGTGCCTGCGGAACGCACGCTCAGAAGCCATGGCCCGATTCTAACGAATGCTGTCCTTCGGGCCACTCGTTCGCGGGGAGCGCAGGCCGGAAGCTCTATGACGTGACACAGACAACCGAACCCGCAGCTGCAGCCGAATCCGGAGCCGCCGGAGCTGCAGCCGCCGCCGAAGCCGGGGTCGCGGCCGAAGCCGCCCAGGAGGCCGAGACGAGACGACGCCGCACGCGGGTGCACCGCGCGTGGTTCGTCGCCGCCGTCACATTCGTGACGATCATCGGCGCCGCCGCCTTCCGTTCGTTGCCCGGACTGCTCATCGACCCCCTGCACCGGGAGTTCGACTGGTCGCGCGGCACGATCGGTCTCGCGGTCTCCATCAACCTCGCGCTGTACGGGCTGACGGCCCCCTTCGCGGCCGCGCTGATGGACCGGTTCGGCATCCGGCGGGTCGTCGCGACCGCGTTGGTGGTGATCGCGGTCGGCTCGGGCGCGACGGTGTGGATGACGGCCGTCTGGCAGCTGCTGCTGTGCTGGGGGCTGCTGGTCGGGCTGGGCTCCGGATCGATGGCGCTGGCCTTCGCCGCGACCGTCACCAACCGCTGGTTCACCGAGCGGCGGGGCCTCGTCACGGGCATCCTCACCGCGGCCTCGGCCTCCGGTCAGCTGATCTTCCTGCCGCTCCTCTCCTGGATCGTCGAGAAGCACGACTGGCGTCCGGCCGCCGTGACGGTGGCCCTGGCGGCGCTCGCGGTCGTGCCCTTCGTCTGGCTGCTGCTGCGCGACCACCCGGCGGACGTGGGCCTGAAGCCGTACGGGGCAACGGAGTTCGTCGAGAAGCCCGCGCCCGTGCCGGGGGCGGCTCGGCGGGCCGTGAAGGTCCTCTTCTCGGCGGCGCGCACCGGTCCGTTCTGGCTGCTGGCCGGTACGTTCGCGATCTGCGGAGCCTCCACGAACGGCCTGATCCAGACCCACTTCGTGCCCGCCGCCCACGACGCGCACATGCCGATCACGGCGGCCGCGTCGCTCCTCGCGGTCATCGGCGTCTTCGACGTCATCGGCACCATCGCCTCCGGCTGGTTCACGGACCGCTTCGATCCGCGCCGGCTGCTGGCCGTCTACTACGCCCTGCGCGGCATCTCCCTCCTCTTCCTCCCGATACTGCTGGCGCCGACCGTGCACCCGCCGATGATCTTCTTCATCGTCTTCTACGGCCTCGACTGGGTCGCCACGGTCCCGCCCACCATCGCCCTCTGCCGCGAGCAGTACGGGGACGACAGCGCCATCGTCTTCGGGTGGGTCCTCGCCTCCCACCAGGTCGGCGCCGCCCTCGTCGCCGTCCTCGGCGGCGTCGCCCGCGACACCTTCGGCTCGTACGACGTGATGTGGTACGCCTCCGGGGCGCTCTGCGCGGCTGCCGCGCTGATGGCCTTGGTGATTCGGCGGAAGCCGGCGGTGGCGGGGCAGGCGGCGGTGGCCTGACGCAGGCGGCCTTCGCGCGTCAGCCTGTGACAGGCGGCTTTCGCGCGTCAGCTCGTGAAGCGGCCGAACCGTCCGCGGTGGAACAGCAAGGGCGCGTCGTCGCCGTCGGACGTGCCCAGGGCGTCCACCCGGCCCACCACGATCAGGTGGTCGCCGCCCGTGTGGACGGCGTGGATCGTGCAGTCGATCCAGGCGGGGGCGCCGGTGAGGCGTGGTGAGCCGGAGACCGGGGCCGCGTCGTACTCGACTCCGGCGAACTTGTCCGAGCCGCTCACCGCGAAGCGGCGGCACAGATCGCCCTGGTGCGCGCCCAGGACGTTCACGCAGAAGACGCCCGCGCGGGCGATGCGCGGCCAGGTCGTGGACGTACGCGCGACCATGAACGCGATCAGCGGCGGTTCGAGGGAGAGGGACGAGAAGGACTGGCAGGCGAAGCCGGCTGGCCCTGCGGGGCTTACGGGGCTTGCGGGGACGACGTAGTCTGTCGGACCGCCTTCGCTTTCCATTTCCACGGGAGCGGCCGGTGAGGTGACGACGGTCACGCCGGTCGCGAAGTTCCCCAGTACGCGCCGGAATTCGGCCGGGTCGACCGGTGCGCGTTCGTCGTCGCCGACGGCGCGGAGGTCCGGGCGCGGGAGCGGTTCGACCGGGCCCGTGGTCTTCGGGGCTCCGGCCGACCTGAGGTAGCGGACGGCTGCTGCGGCCATCCCTGCGTGTCCCATCACATCGTCCATTGAAGCTGACGGAGTGTCAGATTGGAAGGGGTGGTCAGGGCCCGCTTCGGGGAGCGGGACCGGCCGACGGCCGCTGCGACAGGGCGCTTGGCCTGGGCGTATCTTCACGCCATGGGGTGGGCGGACACGGGGACGGGAAACGCGCAGCGCGAGCACGCGCGCGTGGAGCCGGTGTGGAGCCGGGCGGACGTCAACGCGGCCGCGGCCGTCGGCGCGGCGCAGCTTCCGGTGGCCTGCCTGGTCCTGTGGGCGGTCGCTTCGAGCGGCGACACGTACGGTGCCGGGTACGGCGGCGGTCTCGCGGCCCTCGGGCTGGCCTGCATGCTTCTCTTCTCGCCGCCCGTCTTCGCCTTTCTCGGGCTGGCCCAGGCGGTCACCCACACCATGCCCGCCATGAGCCTCGGGCGCATGGTGGCCCAGCGCGTCAGTGGCCGGGAGTGGGCGTGGCGGCTCGTGTTCGTGGTGGTGATCGGGGCGTTCTGGGCGGGGTCCGCCGCGGCCCTCACGGGTGTGGCGTACCCGGGCATGGTTCTGCTCCTCGCGTGCTCCGGGGCGTTGTCCACGCTCGGTGTCCTCTACGTACGCAAGCGGGCGCGGACTCCCGGGCGGGCGCTGGGCACGTGGAGCGTCTGGTTCCGCTCGCCGCTCGTCACGCTCTGCGCGGGGGCTCTGGCCGTGCCCGTCACCTGGGGCTTGTACGCCACGGGAATCGTCAAGGAGTACGAGCCGCCGAAACTGTCCGCCGCGCAGCTCACGGGGGTGTGGCGGGGTGACGCCGGGGCCGTGCTGCGGTTGCGGGCGGACGGGCGGGCCGAGGCCACGGATCTGCCGACCCAGCCCGAGTTCGCGTACGAAGGGACGAGGGAGTTCATACCGTGCGGCGGGGTCGGCACATGGGTCCTCGACCGGGTGGGCCGCTACGACACGTACGGGGGAGAGGGCCCCTCGGTGCGGGACGGTGTCGTCGTACGCCTCGGGGGTGGGTGCGGGGCGGATACGTCCTGGACGATCGGCGGTATGAGGACGAGCCCGAGCTGTACGTCCTGTTCGGGGATCCGGACGCGGGAGAGCTGCGGATCCTGACGCGGGGATGACGGGGCGGGGCGGCTCGGTCGGGGTGGCCGGCCCGTGACTCGGTCGGAGTGGGTGGGGCTTGGTTCAGCGGCCCTTGAACTCCGGGCCTCTGCGCTCCACGAAGGCCGTCACCCCCTCCTTGGCGTCCGCCGTCGTCATGTTGATCTCCTGGGCGGTGGCCTCGGCGATGAAGGCGGTGCTGCGGTCGGTGTCCAGAGATGCGTTCACCAGCTGTTTCGTGAGGGTCAGGGAGCGGGTCGGGCCGGCGGCGAGGCGTTCGGCCCAGGCTCGGGCCGTCTTCTCCAGCTCCGCGTCCGGTACGACGCGGTTGACGAGGCCGAGGCGTTCCGCGTCCGCGGCGGTCAGGGAGTCGCCGAAGAACATCAGCTCCTTTGCCCGCTGTGGGCCGACCAGCCGGGGCAGGAGGTACGCGCCGCCGCCGTCCGGGACCAGGCCTCGGCGTACGAACACCTCTGTGAACTTGGCCGACTCGGCGGCGATGACCAGGTCGCAGGCGTATGCGAGGTGGGCGCCGATGCCTGCCGCCGTGCCGTTCACGGCGGCTATCACCGGCTTCTCGCAGTCGAGGACCGCGGCGATCAGGCGCTGGGCGCCCTGGCGGATGACCCGGGTCACGTCTCCGGCGACGCGGTCCTCCGTGAGCGGGGCGCCGCGGAGGTCCGCGCCCGCGCAGAAGCCGCGGCCCGTGGCGGTGATCACGACCGCCCGTACGGCGGGGTCGGCGGAGGCTTCTTCGAGCAGGTGGATCAGGCGGTCTCGCTGGTCGGGGGTGATGGCGTTCATGGCTTCGGGGCGGTTGAGGGTGATCCACGAGACCTGGTTCTCGATGGCGTGCAGTATCACGGGTTGCCTCCGGCGGTTGGGCGGGTTCGGGGTCGTGGGGTTCGTCGGGTGGGTGCGGGTTGTGTGTGGCTGGTCGCGCAGTTCCCCGCGCCCTTAAAAAAGGAGGGCCTGAGGTTGGTGTGTATGTGCCGGTCGGTGGGGGCTGGTCGCGCAGTTCCCCGCGCCCCTGACGGGGGGCGCCCGCAGCTGAGGCGCGCCCCTAAGGGGCGCGAGGAACTGCGCGCTCAGCCACACACAACCCGCGGTGAACGCACCCACCCGAGGCACCCTCTTCAGGGGCGCGGGGAACTGCGCGACCAGCCCCCACCCACCCGCACGTACGAACCGACCGCAGGACCCCCGCCCCCCGAAGGGCTCACCGGCATACAGCCAGCGCGTCCAGGGCGACAGCCCCCTGCCCCCGGGGCAGGACCATCAGCGGGTTGATGTCGAGCTCGGACAGTTCGCCGTCGAGTTCGAGGGCCATGCGCTGGACTCGGAGGACGACCTCGACCAGGGCGTCGAGGTCGGCCGGAGGGCGGCCGCGGACGCCGTCGAGGAGAGGACGTCCGCGGAGTTCGTCGAGCATGGCGCGAGCCTGGTCCTCACCGAAGGGCGGGACGCGTACGGCGGTGTCCCGGAGGACCTCGACGAGGACCCCGCCGAGGCCGACCGTCACGGTGGGCCCGAAGAGGTCGTCGTGTGTGACGCCCACGACCATCTCGACGCCGGGATCGACCATCTGGCACACCAGGACCCCGTCGAGCGGGACGTTCTCGTAGCGGGCGATGTCGGTCAACTCCCGGTAGGCATCCCTGACTTGACTCGCGGAGGTCAAGCCGATCTTCACCAGGCCGAGTTCGGTCTTGTGGGCTAGCTGCGCGCCGGAGGCCTTCATCACGACGGGGTAGCCGACCAGCCCGGCCGCCCGGACCGCGGCGGCCGCGCTGGTCACCAACTGCTCGCGCGGTACGCGGATTCCGTACGCGCGCAGGAGCTGTTTCGCCGCGTGCTCGCTCAGCCGCTTGCCCGGCCGCATCAGCGCCTGGGCCTTGCGGAAGGAGGGCGAGGGCGTGCGCGGCGCCTCGTCGAAGGGGGAGCGGTAGAAGGAGGTGAAGCGGGCGTGGTCGAGGTGGGCGCGGACGGCCGTGATGCAGTTCGCGAACGTGCGGAAGGTGGCGACACGGGACGAACCGAGCAAGGTGTCGCGGTACGCGGACTCCGTGCCGACCGGCGACCCCCACACCACGCACACCAGCTTGTCCGTCTGTTCCGCCGCGTCCACCAGGTCCTGCGCCAGCTTGTCGCTCATGGGCGGGAAAGGGCCCGTGATCGGGCAGATCAGAACCCCCACCGACGGGTCGGCGAGAATCGCGTCGATGATCTTGCGGCCCCGCCAGTCGCCCACCGGGTGGCCGCCGTTGTCGACGGGGTTGGAGACGTCCAGGTACTCCGGTATCCACTCGTGCAACTCGGCCTGTTTGCCGGCGGACAGTGTCGGGAGGGACAGCCCCGCCTCGGTCGCCAGGTCCGAGAAGTGCGCTCCCGTACCGCCGGAGATCGAGTAGACGACGACACCGTCGGCGGACGGGGGGCGGGCGCGCGCCAACAGGGCGGCGGTGTCCTGGAGTTCGTCGAGACCGTCGACGCGGATCACCCCGTACTGCCGCATCGCCGCGTCCACCACCGCGTCGGCGCCGGTCAGCTTGCCGGTGTGCGAGGCGGCCGTGCGGGCGCCGGTCTCGGTGCGGCCGACCTTGACGGCGACGACGGGAACCCCGCGCCGGGCGGCCCGGTCTGCGGCGAGGAGGAAGGAGCGGCCGTCCTTCAGCCCCTCGACGTAGCAGGCGATGGCGCCGACCTCCGGCTGCTCGGCGAAGTAGGAGATGAAGTCGGCGGTCTCCAGGTCGGCCTCGTTGCCGGTGGGCGCCCAGTGCGAGAGCCGTACACCCAGCTCCTGCATCGTGAAGACGGGACGGCCCTGGTGGCCGGACTGGGTGATCAGCGCGATCGCCGGTCCGTCCAGGTCGTCGCGGAACTTCTCGAAGGCGTTGAGGTTCGTGTTCGGGCCGAGCAGGCGCAGGCCGGACCGCTCGACGGCGGCGGCGAGGCGGGCCTGTGCGGCGGCGCCCTCCGTCCCCGTCTCGGCGAACCCCGAGGCGAAGGCGACCGCGAACTTCACCTTGGACTCGGCGAGTTCCTCGATCACGGGAAGAGGATCGGAGACCAGCAGCACGGCCAGGTCGACCTGTTCGGGCAGGTCCGCGACCGAAGGGACGCAGGAGATGCCGAAGACGGACTGGCGGGTGGGGTGCACCGGGTGCAGCCGGGCGCCGACCCGCTCGGCCCAGGAGAGCAACTGCCTGGTGATGCCGGTGTTCGGCCGTCCCTCGGCGTCCGAGGCGCCGATGACGGCCACGGACTCGGGACGGAAGAAGCGGTCGAGATCGGGTACGCCGGCGTACAGCGGCCGGCCGCTGACGTCGAGGTCGTCGGTGGCTGCGGGCCTGCCGTGCACGGCAGGCGCCGGTTGCTCGCCGCAGGCGATGACCCGGGCCCGGCGGGAGTCGGTGGTGAGGGTGCCGTGGGTTGATCCAAGCATCGGTCCGCCCGCTCCTGTGTGGCTGCCAATAACTGACGCAGTGTCAGATTACTGAACTGACGCCACGTCAGGAACTGGTCTGCACGCAAAGAAGTTGTGGCGGACACAGGGTTCGTACCCGTCGCGGTGCGCGCGGGAACTCGCTCGGCCGGGTGCAGCCCTCAACTCCCGCCGGGGGTCTGAGCGGTCTCGGGGAGGTGAGGCACACCCCCGAGGCTGCCTATGGGGGCCTGTCCCAGTGAGGGCTCTACGTCAGACGGGGGTCCGGAGACCGTCGTCAAGCAGGGAGTCGGGTGACCTGTCGTCCGCCGTCCCTGGCGATGACTTTCGCGATCTTCACCGCGTCGATCGCCAGTTCCCGGAGCATGCCGCTGATGGGGTTGGCGTAGCCAGTGAAATAGAGGCCCGGGGCGTTGTCCGGAGTGCGGGCGCCGTGCACGATCGGCCTGCCGCGTGTGTCCAGGACGTCGAGATGGCCGACCAGGCCCTCCAAGGCGCGGGCATAGCCCGTGGCGGCGATGACGGCGTCCGGCTCGACGCGGGTGCCGTCGGCCAGGACGACCTTGCCGTCCTCGAAAGCCTCCACGGCGGCCACGATCTCGACGCGCCCCTTGCGAACGGCGTCGATCAGGCCGACGTCCTGCACCGGAATGGCGCCCTCAGTCACCCGGGAGTACAGGCCGGTGTCGGGGCGGGGCAGACCGTGGGCCGACAGGTCCGGCACGCTGACCTTGGCCAGGGGCCTGGCGAGCCGGTCGACGAGGCCGACGGGCAGGCGGCGTACCAGGACGCCGGTGTACTGGGCCGCCCAGCCCGCGGTGGACCGGCGCACGATGTGCGGCGCGGTCCGCACCGAGAGCCGTACGCGCGAGGCGCCGCCCTCGATGAGGTCGACGGCGATCTCGGCGCCCGTGTTGCCGACGCCGACGACGAGGACGTCGCGGCCGGCGTAGGGGGCCGGGTCGCGGTATTCGCCGGCGTGCAGGAGTTCGCCCTTGTACGCGTCCCGGCCGGGCCACTCCGGCACGTGCGGCGTGTGGTTGTAGCCGGTGGCGACGACGACCGCGCTGCCGGTCAGTTCGCGTCCGCCGGTGGCGTGCAGCAGCCACCCGTTCCCGTCGGCCGAGGGCTCCACGCGGGAGACCTCGACACCCGTGACGATCTCCAGTTCGTGGTACTCGGCGTACTTCTCCAGGTACCGCACCACGTTGTCGCGCGACACCCACCGCCCGAAGGAGCGCGGCATCGCGAGGCCCGGCAGCCCGGACAGCCGCCGCGTGGTGTGCAGCCGCAGCCGGTCGTAGTGCCGCCGCCAGGACGCCCCGACGCGGTCGGACTTCTCGAGCACGACGGCCCGTACGCCCTGTGCGCGCAGGGCGTACGCCGCCGCGAGGCCACCCGGGCCGCCCCCGATGACGTACACGGGGCGGTCGGGGTGCGTCGGTACGGCGGGATCCGCGGACGGTGTGGAGTCGGCATTCGAGTCGGCCATGTGCCAGAGCGTATTCACGTAGTCACTTGATGGGTCTCGGTCAAGCCGGGAATCGGTTGCGAATAGATCACGGCTGTAGGAGGGGTGTGTGGAACTCGTGGCGTAGGTCTCACGGAACGTGTGAGGTCGGGGAGGTGCGCGAAGGGCGCGCGCTATGCGCCCTTGCGTGGCCTGCCTCGTCTTGGCGCGGGAGGGCGCCAGGAGCTCACGTCCCTGGTCGACAGGCCCAGCCGGGTGAGGTGCTGCTCGTAGGTGCGCCGAAGGGCCTCGCCGTCGTCCGATGGCGTGGTGGGCGCGAGTTCGTGGGCGGGGGCGGCGGCCCACGGGAGGACCTCGGCGAACGCCGTGAGCAACGGCAGAGCGGACTCCGGGCGATGCGCATGCGCGTGGGAGTCGGCTTCGAGGAGGTCGCAGATCACCAGTGCTCGCTCGTGGGCATTCCAGCCCGCCCAGCCGATCGGCGTTGTGGGTGACAAAGGCGAGACGGATGACCCGAACGAGATGAAACGCTCGTTGGGGATGTCGAACTTGCCGCGCTGTTTCCAGTACGACGGCCTGAAGAAGTCCACGGGCGTGAAGCGCGACGGGATCGGGTGGCGTACGTCGGAGTCGCCGAGCCCTCTTCTGTCGTCCTGGCGCTGGGCCTCCCACAGCTCTTCCCACCGCTGCCGTTTGCGCAGGCCCGACGTCTTGTACCGCAGGGGCGCCGCCTGAGGCACGTGCTCATCGGCGAGGAGTTCCAGAAGGACCTCGGCTGTGCCTGCCCGGGGGGCGTAGAGCGCCGCCAGTTCGGTGAAGTCCTCGTCCTTTCCCAGAAGTTCGGCCAGTTCCCGAACCGTCCGGGCGACGGGGCGTCGTCCCCCCGGGAATGTTTCACACCACAGCCGGGACGACTCGCAGTGGTGGAGCAGGCGTTCGTGCAGGATGTCGCGGACCATGGCGTCCCAGGGGGGAGTGGACCAGCGGCGTTTGTACTCGGGCTGCTCCAGCAACGCCAGCGAGGCGTTCTCCTGGATGGCTTTCATGCGGCGTTTTACCAGGTCTCGGTATGCCCAGGGCCAGTGCTCGGGGATGTCGGTCACAGGTGCCGTCGCGTGGCGGTCGAACCATGCCGTCTGCGCCTCGCCTGCCTCGACTCTCCTGGCCAGCGCGATCTCGAAGGCCCGCTCGCCCAGAGCGGCCTCGGGCACAGCCTCCAGCGGGGCGGTCAGCTCTTCGCTGTCGGAGATCAGGTCGTAGAGGGCGTACACCTTCCAGTCGAGTTCCTCCTGGATCGCGATCATCCGTGACTTGAGCGAGAGCCACCGCCGCTCGGCCGACGCGAGGAGCTGATCGGTGATCCGGGTGTTCGTGTCGGCGAGCTCCCACTTCGCCGGCAGTGCTGCCGCTGGCGTGTTCTGGGCGCTGGGTGAGGGGACGGCGCTCGCGCTCGCGGCGGGGGGAGGGGCATTCCTGGGAGTGGCGACTCTCGGGATAGCGATCATGACTGTCCTGCCATGACAGCCTTGAGGCTCCTTAGGGGTACACTCCTTAGGGGTTTATTCCTAAGGAGTGATCGTGCAGCATCAGGCAATGCCCGGCAAGCCGTCGCGCGTCTACGACCGCGGCGCCGAATGGGACGGGCTCACCGCCTTTGTGAGCCGCCCCTTGCCGCACGCCATGCTCGGCATCGTCAGTGGTAGGCGGCGCATGGGTAAGACCTATCTCCTGCGGGCGCTCGTCGAGCGGTGTGGAGGCTTCTACTTCTCCGCCACGGCGGGAACCGAGGCGGAGTCCCTTCGTCAGTTCAGTGCCGCCCTGGCCGAACACGTAGGTTCCCCAGTGGCTTTCTCCTTCGCCACCTGGGACGACGCCGTCTCCTATCTCTTCGGGCTGGCCGCCCACGGGAAGAGAGGCGCCTCGGCGGGGTCGACGCCGGACGCCCCGTTTCTCGTGGTCATCGACGAGTTCCCCTACCTGGTCAAAGTCGCTCCGGAACTCCCGTCGCTCATCCAGCGCGAGATCGACCGCTTCCAGGTGGAGGAGAGCCGAATGAGGCTGCTCCTGTGTGGTTCGGCGATGTCCGTCATGGGTGGTCTTCTGGCCAGTACGGCGCCCCTGCGAGGCCGGGCGCAGCTGGAACTCGTCGTTCGGCCCTTCGGGTATCGGGCGGCTGCGGACTTCTGGAGCGTTACCGACCCGGCGCTCGCCGCCCGGCTGCATGCCGTTGTCGGGGGTACGCCCGCATACCGTCGTCAGTTCCTGGCGGACGATGTTCCCGCGAGCCTCCGCGACTTCGACGACTGGATCTGTCGCACGGTCCTCTCGCCGTTCAGCCCCCTCTTCCGTGAAGCGCGGTACCTGCTTGCCGAGGAAGCGGACATTCGCGACACCGCGCTGTACCACTCGGTTCTGGCCGCCGTGGCGCAGGGCAATACGACGCGCGGCGGCATCGCGGGTTACATCGGCCGCAAATCGGTCGACATCTCGCATCCGCTCAACGTCTTGGAGGACAGTCACCTGCTGATGCGGGAATTGGATGTCTTCCGTGCCGGGAAGTCGCAGTACCGCATCACCGAACCGCTGATCAACTTCTATGAGGCCGTCATGCGTCCCTCCTGGGCGCGACTGGAGAGCGGTCAGGCCGCGGAGGTGTGGGGGCAGGCGGCGGAGCGTTTCGCCGCGCAGGTGGCTGGGCCTCACTTCGAGGCCATGTGCCGTGAATACGTGCTCGGACCAGGGCGGTCCCTGCTCAGTACGTCCCTGGGCGAAGTAGGCGGCGGTGTGGTGACCGACCCCAAGGAGCGTCGGCAGATTCAGATCGACGTGGCGGTGGTCGAACCGGGGTCCGGGGCGAGCAGGCCGTCGGTTGCTCTGCTCGGCGAGGTGAAATGGGGGACCGTCATGGGGGTCGGTCATCTGGAGCGGCTCGGCAGGGCCAGGGAACTGCTCGCCGGCAGGGGAATGGACACCACGCGCTGCGGGCTGGCGTGTTTCAGTGCCGCAGGCTTCACCGACGCGCTGCGCGCCGAAACCGCGCGAGGTGACGTGCTGCTGGTGGGCCTTGAGGAACTGTACGGGCGGGCGATGCCGACCGGGGTCCTGCTTTAGGGCTCGCTGGAGACGTGCCGTGCCTGAAGGGAGAGTTCTTGGCTGCGCATCTCTTGCGCGGGGCCTCTTCCATCCGCTGAACTGACGTACCGTCAGATTCGCGTACTGCGGGAGGGACACGAGGCCATGGACACGATCTGGCTCACCGGGGCGGAATGGGTCGCCGTGCTCCGTATCGGCCTCGGGCTGTGGTGGCTGGAGAGCTGGCGGCACAAGGACAAGAAGGGCTGGTTCGAGCGGGGGACCGGGATCGCGTGGGCGGCGGACGTCGCGGCGAAGCACCGGTGGAACGCCGTGCGCAGCGGCTTCGACGTGGTGGTCGCGCCGCGGCCGCGCACGATGGCGTACGTCGTCGTGTACGCGGAGCTCGCCCTCGGGCTCGGCCTGGTCGTGGGCTTCCTGACCCCGATCGCCCTGGCCGGCGGACTGCTCCTCAACCTCCTCTACCTCGTGCTGATGATCCACGACTGGGCCGAGCAGGGGCAGAACGCGATGATGGCGCTGATCTCCCTGGTGGCCCTCTTCGGGATGTCGTGGCAGACGTGGTCGCTGGACAGCGCGCTGGGGTTCTTCTGATGGCGGCCCGATTCGATGTGCCCGAGGTCGACGCCTTCACGCGCCCGTACTGGGCTGCCGCCGCCGCGGGGCACCTGCTCCTGCGGCGGTGCGGAGCGTGCGGGCGCGCCCACCACTACCCCCGGGAGTTCTGCCCGCACTGCTGGAGCGAGGACGTCACCTGGGAGTGTGCGAGCGGCCGCGCCACGCTCTACACCTGGTCCGTCGTCCACCGGAACGACCTGCCGCCCTTCGGGTCCCGCACGCCGTACGTCGCCGCCGTCGTCGATCTGGCGGAGGGGCCGCGGATGATGACCGAGGTGGTGGACTGCGCGGAGGGGGCGCTGAAGGTGGGGATGGGGTTGGAGGTCGCCTTCCGCGTGACGGGCGGAGAAGGAGTGGCGGGCGGAGAAGGAGCGGAGGACCGAGAGGGAGCGGAGGACGCGGTCACGGTTCCCGTGTTCCGGCCCGCTGCCTCCTAGGGCCTGTCCGGGGAGGCCTCGCGTCCTGCCCTCCCGGTCCCCGTTGTTCAATGGGTCGATGACCGACTTGTACGAGTCCTACGCCGCCCTCCCCTTCCCCGAACTCCACGGACACGGTCTGTGGCTCCGGCCCTGGGACGCGGAGGACGAGACGGATGTCGAGGCGTGGCTGCGGGGGTGCAACGACCCGGATTTCCAGCGGTGGAACACGCCGCTCAAGCTCGTCGAGGACCGGGACGACGCACGGCAGTCGCTGCGGGCGCGGGCCAAGGCGGCCGGGGAAGGGGTCGGGGCCTCCTTCTGTGTCACCGACGCGGGGAGCGGCGTGACGCTCGGGCACATCGGGATCAACGACATCGACCACGTCATACGGGTCGCCCGGGTCGGCTACTGGGTGCTGCCCGAGGCGCGCGGCCGCCGGGTCGCCACCCGCGCGCTCGCGCTGACCGCGCGCTGGGCCTTCGCCGAACTCGGCCTGCACCGGCTGGAGTTGGGGCACGCGCTCGGTCATGACGCGTCGTGCCGGATCGCCGAGCGGTGCGGGTTCCCGTACGAGGGGACCTTGCGCGGGGCGATGTTCGAGGCGGGGCGGCAGGACGCGTTCCGGGATGTGCATCTGCACGCCCGGATCGCCACGGACGCGGAGCCCGTGATCCCGTGATCCCGTGATCCCGTGAGCCCGTGATCCCGTGACGCCTCGAAGTGCCGGTGGCGGTGGCGGTGGCGGCCCCGGTAAAGGGGAGGCGCGGGGGCGAGGGCAGGAGGGAGCATGGGGCATGGCCACTGCTGCGTACGACTGGCGGTTCACCGACGAGCTCGGGATCTTCCTGGAGCGGGCCGAAGGCTTCCTGCGGTCGGAACCCGCCCTGCACACCGTGCAGCTGATGATCGCGAACGCGCTGCGCACGCGCGGCACGACGGCGTACGGGGAGGAGCCGCCCCACTTCGCGTGGCTGGCGGACCTCACTGGCCGCGGGTGCCGACGAGGTGGTGCTCTTCACCGACCTCGCCAATCCGGTCAGCAACGGGTTGTATCAGCGGATCGGGTACCGGCCGGTACGGGACTTCGCCACGTACACGTTCCGGACGGCGGCCCCGGCTGCGCCTGCGGCTACGGCCACAACAGCTCCCTGAGCCAAGTGTCCTGTGTACGGCGGTAGGTGAGCCGTACGTGCCGTCGGCGCGCGTCTCCCTGGAAGAACTCCACCTCGTCCGGGGCCAGTACGTACACCGTCCATGACGGCACGGGTGCGTCCGGCTCGCGCTGGGCGCGGTCCCAGGCCGCGTCCGAGGCTCGCTCCAACTCCTCGTAGGAGTCCAGGACTTCGCTCTGGTGGCCCACCAGCGCGGAGGCGAGCGCGCCGGTGGATCGGGCGTGCAGGTCGGCGTGGGCGACCTCGGGCGGGGCGACGGCCACCCGGCCGCGTACGCGGATCTGCCGGCCCTGCGCGGGCCAGTAGAAGCCGAGTGCCGCGTACGGGCGGGCCGCCAGCTGCTGTCCCTTCCGGCTGCCCGCGTGCGAGGCGAAGTGCCAGCCCTGCTCGTCGGCGTCGTGCAGCATGACGGTCCGTACGTCGGGACGGCCGTCCGCGTCCGCCGTGGCCAGGGACATCGTGTGCGGCTCGGTCTGCCCGGCGGCCACGGCCTCCGCGAACCACCGCTCGAAGAGCGGCAGTGGCTCCGCGGGGGCCGTGTCCGGGGCGAAGCGGGGCAGCTCGGTGTCCCAGACCCGCTGGGACCTCAGCAGCCGGACGAACTCGGAGGATGCGTCGGCACTCATGCCCCGATTGTCACGCGGGCCTCGCGTCGGACCGAAGCGGGCCCCGCCTCGGACCGGAACGAGGTCGGACCGAGGTCAGATCGACCCGAGGTCGGACGAGAGCCAGTGCTCGGGGCGCATGCGGATGATCACCTGTTCGCCGTGTTCCTTCCAGGCGAAGTCGACATAGCCGTCGACCTTGTCGGCCGGGAGGTAGCGGGCCGAGAGCTCGTGGAGCTTCTCGCGGGTGGCGGGGGTCGTGTCGATGACCGGTCCCTCGACCGACACGTACCGGATCGTGGGTTCGAGCCGGTCGACCATCAGGGAGAACCGGCCCGCCGTGCTGATCAGCTTGTTCTTGCGGGAGTCGAGCCCGGTCAGGATCCATACGATGCCGTCGGGCTCGTACTGGTACCAGACCGGCACGGTGAGCGGGGCGCGGTCTGCGCCGGCGTCCACGGCGAGCGCGGCGACGTGCGGCTCGGCGAAGAATTGCTCGCGTTCTTCACGGTTCAGGGCCATGCGGGGCTCCTCCGGAGTGCGGGCGGTATGTGTCTCTTCCGGTATCAGCGTGCTCTGTCCCACACCGTATTCCGTACTCCGTGGATCGCATGGGGGGCGTAGGCCCATCAGCGGTACGCGGTGGTACGGGAGGCATTTGTGCTGCTCAGCGGGCGAACCCCCCGTCCCATGGTGGAGCTGGCCCCACCATGGGTTCGGGGGCGGGCTCTCTCGTTGGGACGAGCGAACGGCGGCATGGTTGAACCCAGTTGATCGCAGAGGTTCACGGCCCCGCCGCCCGGAAGGAAAACCCCCATGAAGTCGCAGCTCGCGTCGAAGCCGGAGACGGCGGGCGAGGCCACTCCCGGGCCGTTCGCCTCCTTCGTCCGGTTCGTGGTGTGCGGCGGCGGCATCGGGCTCCTCTCCAGCGGCGCCGTGGCGCTGCTGGCCGGGGTGATGCCCTGGGTGATGGCGAACGCGGTGATCACCGTCGCGTCGACCATCCTCTGTACGGAGCTGCACGCGCTCTTCACCTTCGGCACCGGGAAGCGGGCCGGCTGGCGTCAGCACTGGCAGTCCGCCGGTTCGGCCACGGCCGCCTACGCGGTGACCTCCCTCGCGATGCTGGTCCTGCACCTCGTGCAGTCGTCGCCGGGGCTGCTCACGGAGCAGATCGTCTACCTCAGCGCCTCCGGGCTCGCCGGGATCGGGCGCTTCCTGGTGCTGCGGCTGTTCGTCTTCGCGGGCGGCCGGGCTGTGTCCATCCCGGCGCAGCCGCAGCCGCAGCCGCAGCCGCAGGTGCGGGTGCGGGTGCGGGTGGCGATGGTGTCGGGCGTCCGCGGAAGCTCCCGGTGTGTGACCGTCGGGCGGCCTTCGGTGGGCAGGTCCTCGGTGCGCCCGCTGATCGGTTTGAGCGGGAACGGTCGGCATCGGCACGGCCTCGCCGGCGGGAACCGCGCCATCGGCTCCGCTGCCGCCTGCCGGAACACCGCCCGGAAGGCGTCGTCGTGCCGGCGCCGGGCGGCTTCGGCCCCGGTCCCGGCTTCGGAGCCGGTACAGACACCGGCACCGACACCGACAAGCCTGCCGAACCGTGTCCTCACTCCCGTGCCCCTCGCGGTCGGATCATGACCGACTGAACCGAGGTGTCAAAGGCCGCGACTTCCCTCGACAGCGGTGGCGCCGCCGATTAGTTTCTCCAGCTCCCGTGGTCTAAGCAGACGACAGTTCACCGATCAGCTCTCTTGGATCTTGGAGAAACATCATGAGGAAGATTGTCGCAGGCATGTTCATCTCGCTCGACGGCGTCGTGGAGGCGCCCGACCAGTGGCACTTCCCGTACTTCAACGACGAGATGGGCGCCGCCGTCGGTGCGACTCTCGGCTCTGCCGACACCATGCTCTTCGGCCGCAAGACGTATGACAGCTTCGCCGGGGCTTGGCCTGAGCGGGAGGCCGCCGGCGGTGAGGACGCCGTCTTCGCCAAGCAGCTCGGTGACGTCCGCAAGATCGTCCTGTCGAACCAGAAGCTCGAGTTCACCTGGCGGAACTCGGAGCAGTTCGAGGGCGACTTCGTCGAAACCGTCACCGCGCTGAAGAACGAGCCCGGCGGGATCATCTCCCTCAGCGGCTCGGTCTCGGTCGTCCGGCAGTTGCTGGCCGCCGGGCTGTTGGACGAGCTGCATCTGCTGGTGCACCCGATCGCCGTGCGCAAGGGTATGCGGCTGTTCGACGAGGGCGAGACCGCGATTGCGCTGAAGCTGATCTCTTCCGAGACGTTCCAGACCGGTGTGATGAGCCTGGTCTACGCTCCGGCCGACCCGCCCGCCGGCGACGCCGTCGCCGGCTACGACGAGGCCAAGACCCACTTGCCGCAGGACGAGCAGTAGGGCCGGCCGGTTCGTATGGTGTTGGGCCGGGCCCCGTAAGGGGCGCGGGGAACTGCGCGCTCAGCCACATCCGGTCCGCACTCGGCACATCACCCCGAACCCCCATCCACCTCAGGGGCGCGGGGAACTGCGCGACAAGCCCCCACCCACCCGCAGCCGAACACGCACCCCCGGACCCCACCCCCTCAGCCCCGTCCCAACACCACCGTGCCCGACGAGCAGAACCACCCACCCGTCCCCGAGGCCACCGCCAGCTCCGGGAGCCGGCCGTCAGGCCTGTGCACCTGTCGTTCGTCGGCCTCCCCGCGCAGCTGCCGTACCGCCTCCACCAGCAGGAACAGCCCTCGCATACCGGGGTGCTGGGCCGACAGCCCACCCCCGTCCGTGTTCACCGGCAGCTCCCCGCCCGCCACCCTCAACCGGCCCTTCTCCACGAACGCGCCCCCCTCGCCCTTCCCGCAGAAACCGAGATCCTCCAGCGTCACGAGGGTCATGTACGTGAAGGCGTCATAGATCTCGGCGAAGTCGACCTCCTCCGGCCGGACTCCCGCCCGCTCGAAGGCGATCCGCCCGCTCACCGCCGCCGGCGACACCGTGAAGTCCGCCCACTCGGACATCGTCGTGTGCGAGACGTGCTCCCCGGTGCCGAGGACCCAGACGGGAGCCGTACGGCAGTCGCGTACGTACTCCTCGGCCGCCAGCAGAACCGCCGCGCCGCCGTCGGAGCGGATGCAGCAGTGCAGTTTGGTGAAGGGGTCCGCGATCATCGGGCCCGACAGGACGTCGTCGACCGTGATCGGGTCCCGGAACATCGCGTCCGGATTCAGCGCGGCGTTCGCCCGCGCCTGCACCGCCACCGACGCCAACTGCTCGAGTGTGGTGCCGTATTCGTGCATGTGGCGGCGCGCGGCCATGGCGTACTTGGCGATCAGCGTGTGGCCGTAAGGGACCTCGAACTGCAGGGGTCCGCGCGCACCGAACGACAGGTTGCCCGTACGACGGCCCGCCTTGATGTCCGCGCGGGCGGTGGACCCGTACACCAGCAGGACCGCGTTCGCATGCCCGGCGGCGATCGCGTCCGCGGCGTGGGCCGCCATGACCTCCCAGGTGGAGCCCCCGACGGAGGTGGAGTCGACCCAGGTGGGCCGCAGGCCCAGATACTCGGCCACCTCGACCGGCGCCAGCGTGCCCAGGCCCGCCGACGCGAAGCCGTCGATCACCGTCCGGTCCAGGCCCGAGTCGGCCAGCGCCCGGCGGGCCGCCTGGGCGTGGAGCGCGTACGGCGTCGCCTCGTCCACGCGGCCGCAGTCGGAGAGGGACACGCCGACGACGGCCACCTTGCGGTTCCCTGACCCCACGGTCCGAACAGTTCGAGCGGTTCGAGCGGTTCGAGTCGGACTCATGGAATCTGACGGTACATCAGATCGGAAGAAGTGCGGGAGGCGTCGTAGCCCTGTGCATCTGCTGATCGCCGCTCTAGCATGACGGCCCGTCAGATCTGGGAGCCGGGAACCGGAGGACCAGGACCGAGGGCCTGGGGCCGGAGAACCGGCCGGGGAGGAGCCCGCCGATGGACGCCACCTTCACCGCGGAACAGGACGAGATCCGCCGCACCCTCCGTGAGCTGCTCCTCAAACGCTGCGGCCCGGAGGAGGTCAGGGCCGCCGCACGGAACGCGGACGGGTACGATCCCGCCCTCTGGGAAGCCCTCGCGCGGCAGCTCGGACTGCCCGGTCTCGCGCTCCCCGAGGCGTACGGGGGAGTCGGCTGCTCGGTCACGGAACTCGCCCTCGCGAGCGAGGAGTTGGGGCGAGTCCTTGCCCCTTCGCCGCTCCTCGCGACGGCCGTGCTGAGCGCACCTCTCGTGCTCGCCCTGGGGAGTGCGGACCAGCGTGCCGCGCTGCTGCCCCGCATCGCCTCCGGCGAACTCACCGCCGCGCTCGCGGTGTCGGGCCCGGGCCTGACCACCGCCCTCGGACTGACCGGCGACAACAGCGGTGACTGGGCGGGCGGAGGCCGGGCAGGAGGCGTACAGGCGCGCCGAGTCGATGGTGCGTGGCGGCTCTACGGGCAGGCCGACCAGGTGCTCGGCGGACACAGCGCGGGACTGCTGGTCGTGGCCGCGCACACCGGTGGCTTCGCCCGGTCGCGCACCCTCCTCTTTCTGGTGGAGGCAGGAGCGACTCGGGTACGGCAGACCTCCCTCGACGAGACCCGGTCGCTGGCCCGTCTCCAGTTCCGGGATGTGGAAGCCGAGTTGCTGGGCGACGATGACGAGTCCGTCGATGCCGATGTGACGGGTGCGCTCGCCGCCGTGGGGGACTCGGCCGCCGCCGTGCTCGCCACGGAGGCCGTCGGTGCCGCCGACCGCGTACTGGAGCGGACCGTCGAATACGTCAAGCAGCGCGAGCAGTTCGGGCGCGCGATCGGGTCGTTCCAGGCGGTGAAGCACCGGCTGGCCGACTTGTACGTACAGGTCCAGGCGGCGCGTTCCGCCGCGTACTACGCGGCCTGGGCGACCGCAGCCGGCGAGGAGCAGGCGGGCGGGCTCGCGTTGGCCCAAGCCCTGGAGGCGCTGCGCACCACCGCCTCGGAGGCCGTTCAGCTGCACGGCGGGATCGGCTTCACCTGGGAGCACGAGGCGCATCTGTACTTCAAGCGGGCCGCCGGCGACGAACTGCTCTTCGGTCCGGTGCACCGGCTGCGGGCGTACGCGGCGGACGCGGCACGGCTGTTCGGCGGCGGGGAGGTGGCGGTCTGATGGCCCCGCGATCCCCGCAGCCCCCGAAGTCCCCCCGGTCCTCGAAGTCCCCGCGGCCCTCACGGCTCCCAGGAGTCCGGATGGTGCAGAAGGTGTCCTCGACGCGTGGCTTCGCGAAGATCGCGCCCCACGTCATCCCCGCCCTGGACCGCGCAGTGCACCGGCTGACCCGTGGAAAAGTCCTGCTCAGCGCCCAGATGCTGCCCGGCGTCATCCTCACGGCACGCGGCGCGAAGAGCGGGCTGCCCCGGCGTACGCCCCTCGCCTGCATGCCGGAGGAAGGCGCGGGGGAGGTGGCCGGGAGCTGGATCCTCATCGGGTCCAACTTCGGGCGGACCGACCATCCCGCCTGGACCGCCAACCTTCTCGCCCACCCCGACGCCGAGATCAGCTGGAAGGGCAAGGACATCCCCGTCACCGCCCATCTCCTGCGGGGCGAGGAACGGGACACGGTGTGGAAGGCACTGCTGGAGTTCTGGCCGCCGTACGCGACGTACCAGTCCCGGGTCAGCCGTGAGATCCGGCTCTTCCGGATCGTACGGCGCTGAACGAACCGGGAGAACGAACCAGAAACGCGAACCAGAAACGCGAACCAGAAACGCGAACCGGGAACGCGAACCAGGAACGCGACAGGCGGCAGCCCACCGAAGTGAACTGCCGCCTGTGTGACAGGACTTGTGCCCGAAAACGTGGCGTACTACTTGGTCGGCTTCTTGCCCGTCACACCCAGATGCACCAACAGGGCGAGGTTCGGCTTCAGTTCAGCCTGCTTCACGCCCCACGTCTGGAAGCCCTTCTGGTGCGAGGCCACCGCCGCGAGCATCGCCACGAGGGAACCCGCCATCGCCGCCGGGCTGACGTCCTTGTCGACCCTGCCCTTGGCCTGAAGCTCCTTGACCGTGTCCGTGAGGGAGTTGTTCACGGAGTTCAGGATCTTCATACGGATCTTGTAGAAGCGTTTGTCGCCCTCGGCGGCGCCCAGGTCGACGACCCGCAGGATCGCATCGTTTTTGCGCCAGAACTCGAGGAAGCCGTCCACGAGTTCCTGCGCGGTCTGCCAGCCGGCCTTGCCGACCCAGGAACGGCCTTCGAGCAACTCGGTCAACCCGGCGCCCTCCGCCGCCATTTGCTCGGCGATCTCCAGGACGGCGCCCTCGACGTCCGGGAAGTACTGATAGAAGGTCGCCGGTGAAGTGCCCGCCTTCCGCGCGACGTCGATGACTTTGACGTCGCGGTAGGGCGAGGAGCTGAGCATCTCGCTGAGGCAGTCGAGCAGCTTCTGCCGCGTCGCCTGCCCGCGTCGACCGGCCACACGGCCGTCGACGGTACGCACTTGTCCTGTCATGCCGTCAGCTTACCGAGGGGTGATCGGAGCGCGATTCGGCCGACTGCAAATGGGGTGCGCGGGCCTGCGGGGAAAGGGTGCCGCCCGCTCTGCGGGATGCGTGAAAGGCCGTTAGCTTGGCCACATGGCTGGATCTGAAGGCTCTGCCGCTTTCGCCGAGGGCGTCCCCTGCTGGGTCGACGCCCAGCTCCCGGACGTCGAGGCGGGCAAGCGCTTCTACGGCGAGCTCTTCGGATGGACCTTCGAGCCCTTCGAGGAGAAGGAGCAGAAGGAGCAGAAGGAGGAGAAGGGGAAAGAGGGAAAGGAGGGGGAGGAGGGGAAGAGGGAGACCGAGGGGGCGTACGCGGTCTCCGTATCCTCCCCGCATGCCGTACGGGCGCACCTCGGCGGGGAGCCCGTGGCGGCCCTCGTGCCCAAGCGGGACGGCCGCATGCCCACCGTGTGGACGGTCTACTTCGCCACCCCGGACGCCGCCGACCTGGCCGGCCGCATCCGGGAGGCGGGCGGTCAGGTGATCACGACACCCGTGCCGGTGGGTTCGCATGGCACGACCGCGCTCGCCGCAGACCCCGAGGGAGCGGTCTTCGGGCTCTGGGAGGGCGGTACGCACCCCGGCTTCGGCAAGCGGCACGAGCGGGGTTCCTTCTGCTGGGTGGAGCTGTACGCGCGGGACACAGCGGTCGCCGACTCCTTCTACGCCGACCTCTTCCACGACGCCCTCTTCGGTCCCGGCACGACCCGCGACTTCGGCCGGGCTCCGGTCTCCGACGTCTTCCCGGCCGAGATGCCGCCGCACTTCCTCGTCCACTTCGGCGTGGAGGACTGCGAGGCCGTGCTCGGTACGGTGCTGCGGCTCGGCGGCCGGATCCAGGCGTCGCCCTTCGACACCTCGTACGGGCGCGTGGCCGTCGTCACCGACAATCAAGGGGCGTCCTTCGCGGTGCTGCAGCGCTGAAAAGCCCTGAAAGGCGCCGAAAAGCAAGGCGGACGCGGGTCTTTTGCCCTGAAGAATTATGAGACATCCCGTTTCGTCCCTGGGTTCGCAACCGGAGCCCCGGCCAGGAAGAATCGGGGGTGCGTGCCGCCGGAACGGTTCGGTGGTGAGACGCTGCGCAGTGGCTGGAGCGGTGGCTGGAAGCGCAGCCGCGTACGGGGAGGTGGCAGGCAAGTGGTGGATCAGCTGACACAGCACGATCCGAGGCGGATCGGGCCGTTCGAGGTGCTGGGACGGCTGGGTGCCGGCGGCATGGGGCTGGTCTATCTCGCGCGCTCGGCGTCCGGCCGGCGCGTGGCGATCAAGACGGTCAGGACGGAACTCGCCGAGGACCAGCTGTTCCGGGTCCGCTTCTCACGCGAGGTCGAGGCGGCCCGGGCCGTCTCCGGCTTCTACACGGCAGCCGTGGTCGACGCCGACGCGCGCGCCGCCGTGCCGTGGCTGGCCACCGCCTACGTGCCCGCGCCCTCCCTCGAAGAGATAGTGACCGAGTGCGGGCCCCTCCCGGCCCAGGCCGTCCGCTGGCTCGCGGCGGGCGTCGCCGAGGCGCTGCAGTCGATCCACGGCGCCGGTCTCGTCCACCGCGACCTGAAGCCCTCGAACGTCCTCGTCGTCGAGGACGGGCCGCGCGTCATCGACTTCGGTATCGCCTCCGGAGTGTCGAACACACGTCTGACGATGACCAACGTCGCCGTCGGCACCCCCGCCTACATGTCGCCCGAGCAGGCGAAGGACTCCCGCAGCGTGACCGGCGCGAGTGACGTCTTCTCGCTCGGCTCGATGCTCGTGTTCGCCGCAACCGGCCACGCGCCCTTCCACGGCGCGAACCCCGTCGAGACCGTCTTCATGCTGCTCAGGGAGGGCCCGGACCTCGAAGGCCTCCCGGACGAGCTGATCCCGCTGATCGAGTCCTGCATGCAGATGGAGGCGACGGCCCGTCCCAACCCCGCCGACCTCCAGGCCCAGCTCGCGCCCCACCTCTTCGGCTCCGGCTCGGACGACAGCGGTACGGCGTCCGCCTGGCTGCCCGAGCGGGCGGTGGGCCTGATCGAGGCGCGCCGCGGCGGCCGTCCGGCGGCGAAGCCGTCCGCCGGCCGCAGCGGCGGACGGGGCGCGCCCGCGGTGCCGCCCCCGCCGCCGCACGACCCGCCTCCCG
>NZ_VWMY01000027.1 GCF_008905045.1 Streptomyces albicerus | reverse complement strand
TCATAGAGCCGGCCTGACAGCGCCTCGGCCCGTTCCCCCACAAGTCCCCCTAGACACGGACGGTTCCCGCCGCCAGTTTGGCGGGATTCTCTCTCGCTGCGCAACGGCTTCGACGGGCAGACGCAGGGCCCTCACCTGATGCGACGTCACCTTGAGGCGGTGCACGACTGACAAAGTTCCCTGCACGGATGACAAAGTCCGAAGCCCTTGATGACCCTAAGGTCCATGGGCGAGGCCAGAAAATGGGGCGTCACACACTCGCATCACGAGCCTTGTCCAGGTCATCCTCTGCCTGCATCACGCCAGGTCGGACCGAGGATGGATGAGGCTCAAGCTGTCCGACAATTGGAAGATGGAGCACCGTTGATCAAGATCCGACGCGTACGCATCAGATCGTTCGTGGCCACAGGAGCCTTGCTGGCGGGCCTCACCGGCAGCGCACTCGCCGCCGCGCCGTCCGCGACCGCCGCGGCTGACTACCCGTGCGGCCGTGGGGTGACTCTCTACAACAACGTCACCAATCCCACCTCTTACAAGTACATGCCCTGGGCCACCGTCGCCAACACGGGCAACTGCTGGATGGACCGCGGGATGAGCAACTCGGGGGTCACCGCCCTGCAGAAGAATCTCAATTCCTGCTACGGATACAGGCTGGCCACGGACGGGATCTTCGGGCCGGCTACCGAGTCAGCGCTCATCTCCGTTCAGAAAAGGGTTGGCGTGGCGGCAGACGGTGACTACGGCCCCAATACGGCAAATGCGATGGTGTGGGCGAACTACAGCCTCGAGACCGGGCAACGGATCAACTGCAACTGAGCCTTTCCGATCTGGCGGTGCTGACCACGAGTTGGACCGTCCCGCACAACGACGAAGCTCCTGGTAGGCGGGTCCTCGACCGAGATCATCCGTGTCTGCCAGGAGCTTCGTGTGCTTGTCTGCCCGTCCTCGATTGATCTGTCCAGCCGCACCTGGCGGTTCCTGACCGGACGACTGACGGCCAGGCGGCAGGACATCGGGACGCGGTGGCGACGCCTTCCCGCCTCGCGACAGGCCCTGTTCGCCCTGGCCCACCTGCGGTGCGGTGACACCTAAGCCCAGCAGGCCGCCGGGTTCGGCATCGGGATCGCGACTGTCTACCGCTACATACGTGAAGCCGTCGAGGCCCTGGCCACCCTCGCTCCGTCCCTGGTTGAGTCGATGCAGACGATCCGGGAGAAGGCGTTCGTCATCCTCGACGGCACCCTGCTGCCGATCGACCGCATCGCCGCTGACACTCCCTTACTCCGGGAAACACAAGCGTCACGGCATGCACGTGGCGTATCAAGGCGTCGGCGGACCCGTCCGGGTACCGTTTCGCGGCCGGCGCCTCAAGCGGTGGTAGCGCCGCCACAACATCGCCCACGCCAAAATTCGCTGTCTCGGCTAGCAGGCCATGGCCACCCTCAAGGGCATGAAAGCCCACGAAAGAGAGGAACCCCGGCCGACGCGCGGCTGGGGTTCCTCAAGGCGGTGAGTATCGGTCAGTAGGTGGAGTTGCCCACGCCGTAGACAGCTCGTCCACGCATCGGCGGACCGCACCACATCGCGATCACCGTGGATCAGGCGGGTCAGCGCTGCAGGGTGAGCAGGCCCGGCCGGTACGGCAGTTTCAGGTAGTTGGGTTCCGTTGTGTCGTTGAGGAGGCCCTGGTAGAGGAACTGCAGGTTGCAGGGATCGATGGTCATGGTCTGGTCGGGGTTGTCGCGGACCAGGTCACCGTGGCTGACGCCCTGGGCCCAGGTGGAACCGCTGTTGGCCTGGCCTGCGAAGGGGCTGCTCTCGCTGCCGGCCTGGACGGTCCACGGACCGTTCAGGCTGGAGGCGGTGAACGAGCGGAAGTAGCGGTGCGTACCCTGCGCCTCAACGATCATGAGGTACTGGTTCTGGCCCTTGACCTTGTAGACCTCCGGCGCCTCGAACAGAAGCTTCTCCGTGTCACTCATGACCGTCGTGTACGACGAGCCGAAGCTGCTGGGGAAGTTCCCGATCGGCATGCTCGCCTGGTAGATCTTGCCGTTGTCACCGGCGAAGAACAGGTACATGTTCTGGTCGTCGGCGATCATGGTCGCGTCGATCGGGGCGTCCCTGCGGGTCCCGGGGCCCTCGGGGAGGCTGCCGGTGAACAGCGGCTGCCGGGCGGACCAGCCGTTGGGGTTGGTGGGGTCGTTGGACGTGCGGTAGTAGAGCGGCACCAGACCCCACTGGTCCACCATCACCCAGATGTTCTTGGGCGCGAAGTAGAACAGTTCGGGCGCCACCGCGCCGTCGGTCATCTGGGTCTGGGTGGCCGCCCCCATGTCCGACCAGTTCGTGAAGGGACTGAACATCGTCGAGCCCCAATCCGTTCCGTTGGAGGTGGTTGCGTAGACCAGGTTCTGGCCGTTGTACTTCACGGTGGTGAAGTCCTTCAGCGCGAGCTGCCCGTTCGCCGGCTGCGCCAGCGGACCCGACGAGGTCCACCGGTAGGTCAACGGAAGAGCACACGCGTTGCTCGCCCCGGACAGGCCGGTCCACTTCTGGTTGTTGCCGCCGTGGCACGACCAGATCTGCACCCCCGCGCCGTTGGCCTTACCCCAGCCCGAGACCTCCAGGCACAGCCCGGACCGCACGCCGACGATCGTGCCGTCGGAGTTCACCCGCCACTGCTGGTTGTCACTGCCGTTGCACGCCCAGATCTGCACCGGGGTCCCGGACGTGGTGGCGCCGCCCCGGACATCCAGGCACTTGTTGCCGTACACGGTCAGCTGGTTGCTGTCCGTCAACGTCCACTGCTGATTGGTTCCACCGTGGCAGTCCCAGATGTGCACGTTCGCGCCGTCGGTCTGGCTGAATCCCGCCACATCGAGACACCGGCCGGAATCAACACCGCGCACGTCACTGGTGGTGGCTGCCTGAGCCGGGCTGGCGACGAGTAGCGCCGCCAACGCGGCCAGGGCCGCAACCGCGGCGGCGAGCACCGTGGACGGGCGTCTGAGACTGAAACTACGTCTGTGCATAAGGACCTCGTCATCCTTGAGCAAGCGACTCCGATTTGGCCCGTCAGGGGCTGTCCGGAGGCGGTGTGGTGCGGCCCTGGAGTGTTCGGTATGGCGAACATGGGTCGAAGTATCGAGCAACTGGATAATAGGGTTCCGGTGATCAGCGTCAATACCTCTCGCACAATTCGCAAGCCGGAACATTCACATGCTGAAACCAGGCGGCCTCAAGTCCCGTGGTTGTACGGGTCTTTGGCGTGAGGGGCAGATAGCGGTGCGGGCACCGGCTTGGTGATCATTACGGGTGTCTCATGCGTGACGATCACGAGCGTGAGGACAGCCTGGACCAGGCTGGTGAGCCGAGTGGTCGAGCAGCGGAGCTTCCGCAGGAGCCGGCAGGACTTCAGGGTGGCGATGGCCTGCTCGGCAAGGGCCCGTATCTTCGCGTGGGACCGGTTGACCGCCTGCCGGCCCGCGGAAAGCGTCTCCCAGCGGCTCCAGCAGGGAGCCGGACCATGCCCCCGGCACCTCGATATCCCTTGTCCGCCCAGCACGTGACGCCGGCCTCGGCGAGGGCGTCGATGACGCCGTGCTCACGGGCGGCCCGGAGGTCGTGGACGGCGCCAGGCAGCGCCGGTGAAGCCCACATCAGACGGCCGGACGGACCGGCGAGGATCTGCACGTTCATCCCGTGCTTCTTGTGCTTTCCGGAGTGGAAGGGCCGGTCGGCGGCGATCCGGTCGATCGGCAGCAGAGTCCCGTCCAGCTGCACGAGCGCCTTCGCGGATGCTGTACGAATCGCCTGGGTCAGCGTGGGGCGTGGGCGGCCAGGGCCTCGACGGCCTCGGTGACGTAGCGGTAGGCAGTGGTGGTTCCGATCCCGAATCCTGCCGCGAGTTGGGCGTACGGGTGACCGTTACGCAGGTGGGCGAGGGTGAGGAGCGCCTGCTGGCCGGTGCTCAGGCGCCGCGACCGGGACACCCATCTACCAGGGGCTTCACTTGTCTGTCAGCCCAACTGCCCATCCTCACCGGCAGGTTGGAAAACACTCTGTGTCCGTGAACAAACCCCGGCCTTCGCGCCGCCCCGTGCCGTCGGTGACCGCACGGGGCGACATCTGTTGCTCACGACGGTGTCGAGCAACGGGAGCAGGCTGCTCCCGAGTCCCCGCTCGTCGCTCTTTGATTTCAGAGCATGATGAGCAGACGAGTCTTCGGCTTGAGCTTCCTATTCACCGAACGACTTTGTACGTACACCTCCAACTTAGGGTTGTTCCCGGCCTTCACGGAGACGGTCCCCTGGACACCCGTACCGAACAAAAGGCTGCGCGCCGCGTCTCCCGTATAGGCGCGGTCGGTGTCCTTCTCGACCACGATGACTTCCTTGTTCTGCTGAACCTGAGCCCGGGCGCCCAGCTGGTAGTAGCACGAACCACGTTCGTACGTCACGCCCGGATGTGAATCGACGAAGGGGCGAATCTCGACCTCCTTATCGACTTTCAGGAGCCGGTACTTGTCGGCCGGAATCGGTTCGAGCTTCGACCGCACCTCGTCAACCGATATGTCCTGACCGACGGTGAACAGGTTCTTCGTTCCGCGCACTCCCTGCTCTCGCCCGCGGAGGAAGCTGGTGGCGGCAGCGCGCACGGTGCCGATCGCCTCCTCGACGCCCTTCTGGGAATCCGCATCCCAGATGGCGATGTTTCCGGCCGGGAAACCGTAGTTCTGGGCGGTCCGCTTGGCCAGGGAGTTCGGAACGAGGATCGCGGAAGTCCAGTGGCCCGGAAGCCCGCTCATCTTCGCCGTGATCCTGTCGAGCCAGGGGCCAAGGATGGCCATGTCGCCGTCGTGCCGCCTGTCGCCGCCGGAGGCGTTCTCCTCGCCGTCCGTCACCACGATCTGGAGGAAGCTGTGCTCACCGTATTCCTCCCAGATATGGCCCAGGTCGTCCAGGGACTTCAGAGAAGCCTCAATGAGGGCCGTAGCGCCGTTGTTGACCTGATACAGCCCCCGCATGGACGGAAGATGCTTCACGTCCATGTCCCAGACCAGGTTCTCCACCTTGTGGTCGAAGGAGTAGAGGCTGATCCTGGTTTCGTGGCCGAGGCTGTCCGATTCGGCCTTCAACCCCGCCACGAACTCGTCCACAACGCGAATGAGTTGACTCTGGTGCGGACGCATTGAACCCGAACAGTCCACCACCAGCGCAACGTGATTCACCTTGTGCTGGATCTTGTTTGCGGACACGTTTTTGCTCCCCCTCCGAGGCTCCCCGAGTGATGTCCTCATTCTATGGGGAGGCACTGACAATGCGTTTGACGCTCAATCACCTGCCTGCATCTACTGACCTTCGAAGCGTGGTGTCGTGGGGGCTGGCAGTTGATGGTCCCGGCGGTGTGCCGTCTGTATGAGATGAGGGACGCCGGGGGGCGGGTTGACCGCCGAGCGCTGGACGTCTCGTGAGCGGCTGCGGCGAGAGGCGGCCGAGTGTTTCGCCCTAGGAGACGACACCACTGTTGTCGCACGTGACCTCCGAGTCACCGTTCGTTCAGTGCAACGCCGGCGGAAGGCGTGGGCGGCAGGAGGCACGCGAGCACTGGCAGATTTGGACTCTGACGCGAATCAAGACCCTCATCGAACGCCGGTGCCACCAGAGCTACACGATTCAGGGCGTCACGGCCCTGCTCAAGCGACACGGCCGGACCTGCCAGGTCCCCGCGCGCCAGGCCGTCGGGCGGGATGAGGAAACGGTGGCCGGCTGGGCGAAGGAGACCTGGCCGCACATGGAATGACCGCAGCGGCGCTCGACACCTGGCTCATGTTCGAGGACGAGGCCGTCTGCTCGATGACGCCGCCAACCACCCGCACCTGGTCCCGGCGCAGCCACACACCAATCGAGCGGGTCCGCGGTCGCTCCCGCCGCCCATCCATCGCCACCTGGCCTGCTACAAACTCGAACAACCGTCCCAGCTGATCTACCGGCCGAGGCCAGACACCCGTCCGGACGGACGCAAGAGCTTCGCCTGGACCTACTACCGCGACCTCATACGGGCCGCCCACCACCAACTCGGCGACCGGATTGTGCTGGTGTGGGACAGCCTCAACACCCACCTGGCAGCAGGGATGCGCCGCTACATCGCCGCCCACGACTGGCTCACCGTCTACCAGCTGCCCCTCCTACGCACCCGACCTCAACCCTGTCGAGGGAATCTGGTCCGTCCTCCGTCGCACGACGCTGGCCAACCGCGCGTTCGCCGAACCTGAGGACCTCATCACCGCCGTCCGGCAGGGCCTATGCAACTTTGTTGGAGCGCGAGAGCAATCTGGCGTTCGCGCATATAACGGCAGACGTTGTCGACACCGCGCATAGGAAGCGAGTCGTCGCAGCAATTGGCGTTCAGTATGAGGGCGTTGTCGGGGTGTTCGAGGTGGAGCGCGTATCTGGGCGCGTGCTGCTTCGGCCAGGGCGTCGGTGATCGCAGGGTTTGCGCACCGCGTGTATGGCGTGAGCTGACACACTATAGTTCCCGCATGACGCCTGAGATGTTGGACAAGCTGGACCGGTACCGTGCGGAGATGGTGAGGCGGAATATCCCCTCCGACGTCGTGGAACAGTGGATAGGTGCCGCCCTCCCTTGTGCGACCCTGACGCTGGACGGGGACGGGCCCGTCGTGGGCCGCTATGGCGGCCCCCTGCTGCTTCCCCCCGGCGCACCAGACCCCGAGTTTCCGTTCGTCGCCTCGCTCAATTGTGCAGATCTGCCCGAAAAGGTGACGGGGCTTCTACTGCCGCCCGACGGTCGTCTGTTGCTATTCGCGTTCCCCGACCTGGACGGTGGCGGTCAAGTGATGTACGTCCCCGAGGGGGCGGCCGTCGAAAAACGGGAAATTACCTTCGAGTACTACGATGAGGATCCGGATTGTCTGGAGATAACAGAGCAATATTCGCAGGGTGAACTGCACATGGCCGCCGATGTGTCCCTGCCGTTCCACAGCTCGAAGGCGAAGGCCACGGACCATGGTTGGCGGGGCGAGGACCTTCCCTGGGCTCCCTACGCGAGCATCCACTCGGATTTGTGGAACGTGGACGGCCGTGACTTCCCCCGCGGCGGGTGGGTGCAAGTGGGCGGGTACGCCCTGGAGGAATCCATGGACGTGAACCCCGTAGAGTCGGCTGCGATATCCTCGGATGAGACCGGGGACCTCAAGGACTGGGCACTGTTGGCGGACTGGAAACCCAGCATCGAGGGCAGGGAAGGCTTTTCACTTCACTGGGCGATCCGGAGGCAGGAACTGGCCGCCCGGCGCTTCGAGCGAGTATCTGAGTCAATGCACTGGAATCCGTGAAAAGAACCCGCCGCCTGGAAGCGCAGGGCCGTATGCAGGCGTCCGCTCCTGTGCTGGACGTCATCGCCCGCGTCCTCCACCTGGACGACGACGAGCGGGGCTATCTCTTCCAGCTCGCGGGCAAGACCACCACCGCCCGCACCCGGCGCCACGGCAGGCAGAAGGTTCAGCCCCAACTGCAGCGCGTGCTGGACGACCTCACCGCCACCCCGGCCATCGTGCAGGGGTGGCGCGGGGACATTCTGGCGTGGAACGCGCTGGCGGCCGCGCTGGTCATCGACTTCTCCCGTATTCCGGAGAAGCACCGCAACTACCCGCGGCTCATCTTCACCGATCCGGCGATGCGCGGCCTGTACGCCGACTGGGAGGGCTCGGCGCGGATCGCCGTGGCGCAGGTGCGGATGGAGGCGGCGAAGTATCCCGAGGATCCCCGTCTGATCGAGCTGGTCGGTGAACTGTCCACACGTGACAAGCAGTTCGCCCAGTGGTGGGGCGATCACCGCGTCGCGGCCCGTACCGTGGGCACCAAGACCCTCAACCATCCGGTCGTCGGCGAACTCGTCCTGGACTGGGACACCCTCACCGCCAACACCGATCCCGACCAGCACCTGACCGTCTGGACCGCCGCCCCTGGTTCTCCCACCCACGAGCAGCTGCGCATCCTCGCCTCCTGGGCCTCTGACCAGAACATGTCGCCCTCTTCGTCCCTCCGCTGACCGGTGTCGCGCCCACACCGACGGTGACCCCGCCGGGCTGTACCTCAGGCTCTGTCGGTCCGCGAGCGTGACCTGTTGCTCGCGCGTGGGACGAGCCAAGCGCCGCGTCAGCCAATGTCCTGAGTGCCGCACCCGATCGACTGGTCTGCGGCAGCTAGGGGCTGAGGTGGGGACGTCTCGGAGCGGGTGGCGCGCATCAGCGCGAGGGCCGTCAGCGGTACGAGGGTGAGGACGGCCGCCGCTTTGCCGACCAGCGAGGGCCCCGCTTGCCCCAGCGGTGAGGTCAGGGCGAGGCCCGCCGTCCAGGAACCGATGGCTATGCCCACGTTGGGCGCCGAGCCGCTGAGGCCGGAGAAGAGGGTGGGCGCGGAACCGGAGAAGCGCAGGGCCAGCGCGCCGAGCACCGGGGTCGGGGCGAAGCCGGTCATCCCCATGAGCGTCACCAGGACGATGGCCGCCACGGGGCTCGGGGAGAGCGAGGTCAACAACAGCAGCACCAGCGTGGTCATGGTGGCGGCCGTGATGAGCGTGGCGAGTGGTCGACGGTCGCCCAGGCGCCCGCCGACCGTGGTACCCAGCAGGGAGCCCAGGCCGTAGCCGGTCAGGAGCACGGGCACGGCTCCAGCGGGGATCCCGGCCCGCTCGGTGAGCAGGGGCGAGATGCAGGTGTACGTCGCCAGGACACCGCCCATCAGCAGCGTCATGGAACTCAGCGTCGGCCAGACCCGAACATCCCGCAGCGCGGCGAACTCGGCCCGGACAGAAGGCGCTTCGCGCCGCTCGTCGGCAGGGATGTACCGGCCGATGACCACCGCCGCGCCGGCCGACAGCGCGGCCAGCGCCCAGAACGGCCCGCGCCGGCCCGACAGCTGCCCCAGCCACGCGCCCAGAGGTACGCCCGCCACGGTGGCCACGGTCAGACCTCCCAGGAGCATGCCCAGGGCCGTGACGTCGCTGCCGGCCCTGCCGCGGTCGTGGCCACGACCGCGGCGACGCACCAGAAGGTCCCTGTGGCCAGTGCGGTCACCACGCGGGCCGCGAGCACGAGCGCGAAGGACGAGCTGAGCGCGGCGACCAGGTGGCCCAGGGCGAAGACGACGAGCGCGAGGATCAGCGTGGAGCGCCGGGGCAGGTGCAGCGTCGCGATAGCCATCGCCGGTGCGCCGACGATCATGCCTGCCGCGAACGCCGTGATCAGCAGACTTGCCTGAGACACGCTGACATTCAGATCGTCGGCGATCTCGGGCAGCAGGCGTGCGATGACGAATTCGGTGGTGCCCATGCGAAATGTCCCGGCGGACAGCACCAGGGCGACCAAGGGCAGCTTGTGGGGTCGGCCGTCGGTCGTGGGTGACATTCGGTTGTATTCCCTTTTCAGGGCGACGTGCGACTTTCAGGGCGACGTGCGACCGCTGCGGGGTGGGGACGCCGTAGAGGCCGCGCGCGATGTGGGCGCGGCCCCTTCCTTCATCAGTCACTGGGGTCAGCGACGGTCCATTACGGTGCGGGAGGCGTCGGCGAGGTCAGCGGAGACCTTGGTCTGTGTCTGGCAGTCTGCGCCGGCGCCGGCCGCCTTGGTGGTGTCGGGGTAGGCGCAGATGGTCCGCTTGACGCCCGCCGCCGTGTCGTTCTGGTTGAAGGACTCCGGTGCCTTTCCGTGTTCGGTCCAGGCTTCGAGAGCGTCGAGGAGCTGGGACTTGGCGGGGGCTGAGCCGGTCAGAGACGGGGGCTCATGGCCGACGTTGGGGAAGTAGAAGGTTCGTACGAAGGAACGGGTGCCCTCGACGCCGTACCGGTCGAACAGGCGCTGCTGGTAGTTGTAGGAGCCGAAGGGCACGATCAGAGGGTCGTTCGTGGTGACGAAGTAGAGGATCTTGCCCTTGTTGTGGCGGACGTCCGACAGGTCGGTGCTGTCGGTCGAGGCGATTCCCGCGAACTTGCGGCAGGCGGCTTCGAATGTCTGGGGGAAGTTCTTGATAGTCAGGTGGGAGCGCCAGTCGTAGTTGGCGTCCTGTTTGAGCCAGTGGCGGATCCAGGTGTCGATCATCGGGTTCATGTCATTGCCGCCCGGCAGCAGTGTGGAGAAGGGGGTTCCACGGGTGATGCCGCCCCACAGGCGGTTGCCGTGCGCGTCGCGGGGCCCGTCCCAGATCAGGTTGACGGCCTTGGCCTCTTGAGGGGTCAGGCCCCTGACGTCACGGGCGTCGAAGGTGCAGCGACGAGGCTCAGCGATGACGCCGTCCTTTACGCCGTCCTGGCTGTCGCAGGCGGCGACGGCGGCCGCGTTCGCTGCGTCACTCTTGGCGGGTGCCAGGCCCTTTGAGGCGAGCAGTTCGTGGACGACGATGGCGGGCCAGGCTTCCGCAACGGGGAAACGGTTCCAGTTCATGGCCGGGAAGCCGATGAGGAAGCCGTCGTAGAGATCGCCGTGCTTCTGGGCCATCTGCCAGCCCTGTCGACCGCCGGTCGATGCGCCGACCCAGTAGTTCCTGCGGGCATCTTCGCCGTAGTAACTCTTGGTGAGCTTGAGGGCCCAGGTCGTCTGGGCGTACTCGCTGCGATCGATGAAGTCCTTGACCTGCGAGGTCAGTAGCTTGCCACGTGGGTCGAGGACGAAGCCGCCGCCGACCAGGCCGCAGTCCGGCTGCGCGTTGGTCAGACCGGTCTTGGAGTTGGTGGCGTTGCACCAAGCCTGGTTGTGACCGGTGTCGGTGTTCGAGCCGACCTCGCCACGCTGCAGCGGGAAGGAAAGGTCGGAGATGACGCCCTGGTAGCCGCCGCCACCGATGTTGAGGACGCGTCCGTTCCAGGCGCCCGACTCGGTTCCGCCCTTGCCATCGTCGGCTTCATTGAGCGGGAGAACGACCCGGATGTTGATCGCGCGTTCCGGTACCAGGTCGACCTGGCAGTGGGCGGGAACGTCCGACGTCGCGGAGACGACCTCGGAAGTCGCCGACTTGACCTTGTGCTTCTCCAGCAGATCGGAGGCGAGGCCGGAACACGTAGCGCTCGGTGTGGCAGTGGCGGTCGCGCCGTCGGGCGTGACCAGCGTCCAGAGCGAGGCCGAAGCCGCGACCAGGGTGCCGCCGACCAACAGCCAGCGAGACCGCTGGCTCCTGTGGGATCGAGGATGTGTGGGTTGCTGCATCAGAGGCCTTTCTGAGATGGACTCCAGAAAATGTCGGCATCTCACTGCCAGGGAATGAGGGGCCGCCCACCGCGCCGCGGGGGAGCGTCATCACGCGGCGGCGGCCCTGGAGGGTCCGGCACCCGGACGGGGGACCGACTGCCGGACGAGGAAGGAGTGCCCGGGGCGCTGGGCCGCTCCGCAGCGGCCGGCGCTCGGCTCAGAGCAACGTCTCGGCGCTGATGGGCAGTTGGCGGACGCGGCGGCCCGTGGCGTTGAAGACCGCGTTGCCGATCGCGGCCGCCACACCCACCTGGACGACCTCGCCGAGCCCCTTCACCCCCAACGCGTTGCCCGCGTTGTCCTCGCCGTCCAGGCCGTCGCGACCTGAGAGACCGGCGAGGGGGAGCGCCACCGGGAGACCACCATCACTGGGTCGGGCCCGCCCTCCCACGGGGATGCGTGCCGGCCGGGGCGTCCGGCTTCAGTCGTGATACGACATCACCCGTTCGCCCCTGTGAGCTGCTGGTCGTTCCTCAGCGTGCCGGTGCCGGGGAAGTTGCGAGCACGCTTGCGTCACGGGCCGAGAAGCCCTCGCGGCCGGGGAACGGGTCGGCCATGCTCAGCGGGACGGGCCGTGCTCCCAGCCGGGGGCGGCGATGGCGGCGGCCGCGGCCGCCCGCATGGCTTGTACGCCCGGATGGTGGCGATGCTGGGCCAGCCAGCCGAGGGCCGACACCGACGGGGACAGATCCACCACGTCGAGGTAGCGCACCCCCGGGCGGGGGAACAAGTCCCGGGCTGCAGCAGGCAGGAAGCACATTCCCCGCCCCTGGGCCACCGCGAGCAGCAGCCCCTCCATGTCGGAGACGACTGGGCCGTAGCGCACGCGCGTGCCGTCCGGGCGCGGGTCCACCGCCCAGAAATCCCACCAGAGCCGGGGCACCTCCGGGGGGACGTCCACGAAGGCGCGGTCCGTGAGGTCGGCGAGGCAGACCTCGGCCCGGTCCGCCAGGGGGTCGGTGACCGCCAGGCAGGCGACGCGGGGTTCGGTGGCCAGTTCCAGCAGCTCGATGGTCGGCGGCACCGGCGGCCGGAGGAAAGCGATATCAATGGTGCCGGAGAGCAACTGCGCGAGGTGTTCGGCGAAGTTGAGGCTGCGTATCTCCACGGTGATCCGAGGATGGCGGGCGCGGAGGTGCTCGAGGATCGCGTGGGTGTAGGGCATCGCCGCCTCCGCGCCGACAGTCCCGACCACCACATGCCCGGCGAGGGTACGGGCCCACTGGTCGGCGCGGACGCGCAGCTGGCCCATCGCCTCTACCGTGGCGCGCGCCTCCACCGTCAGGGAACGGCCCGCATCCGTGAGGAACACCGTGCGGCTGTCCCGCGAGAACAGGAGGACGCCCAGCCGCCTCTCCAGATCCTGTATCTGACGGCTCAGCGCCGACTGGGTCATGTGCAGCCGTGCCGCCGCCCTGCCGAAATGCAGCTCCTCGCTCAGCGCCAGGAACAGCCGCAGCTGATGGATGCTCGGCTCCGCTGGTCCCACCGAATCAGACACAGCAGACGTCCTCCACCTGTGGCCATGCGGCCACCGCATCGATCACGCGTATTTTCTCATCACTCACCTCCCTGACAAACACGATGTCCTCGTATGACTCTGTGGGGGCCACTCCGCCGACCGGGCTGACCACCGAGACGAGCCGAGTGGTCACAGCTGTGGATCGAGGGGGAGACGGAATGAAGACACGCCTGCCTTCTGGCGTGAACTGTGTGCTGCCCGCCGGCTTTCTTCCGGCCGACGGCCCCTGCGCCACCGTCGTGTCGGTGCCCCTGTTCCTATCCGCCTTGCCGCCGGGCCGCGTTGGTGGCGCCCAGGGAGGCCCGGCGTGCCGGTAGGAACGCCGCCCAGCACCCGCGCACACCCGGCTCTCCACCAGCAAGGGCCCTTGGACGGCCGGACCGGAGACAACGTCCCGCCGGAGTGACGGCCACGGACGGGCCGAACGCTGCCGGACCACACGGCCCGTGGCTTCCGCTCTCGCGAGTCCGCACCAGCGGTCCATCGCCCACATCCACCACGCACGCGGCGAACACCGCTGTCCGCGCAATCCGCTCCTCACGGCGACGGGCAGCCTGCGTCATCCAGAACACACCGGCCGGAAAGCGTCCCAACAGCGACCAACACACGGGGAGACAAGGTGCTGCGCATTCATTTCACGGACGGGGACCTGGCCCGCGTCCAACTGGCCCGGGAGCCGGATCCGGTCTGGGAGACCCTGCTGGGCCTGCACCAGCTGACCGCGCCACGGCGCGGCCTGCCGGTCTTCGCCCCCTGGCGGCGCAAGGCCCGCGCCAGGCTGGCCGAGGATCACCTGGCGGCCCCGGTCCGGATGCTCTCCGCCCTGGCACCCGCTTCGGCGGGCTACTGGCCCGACTTCCTGACGCCAGGCGCCTCGGCCGACGGCCTGGAAGCCGCGCTGGAGGCATTGCAAGCCACCCCCCAACTGCAGCTACGCCAGGAGATGAACCGACTGGCCGACACCCACCCGCTGCCGCGCTGGGCAGGCGGTCTTGCCCGCGGCGAACGGAACCGGATGGAGGAGGTCGCGACGGCATTCCGGCTGGTGCACCGCACGATCATCACGCCTGTCTGGACCGGGACGGCCAGGACCACCGAGGCCGACCGGGCCCTGCGGACCCGCGTCCTGCACGATCGCGGCGTCCACGGACTGCTGGACTCCTTCCGCCCCCTGATGGACTGGCGGCCGCCCGTGCTGCACGTGCGCTACCCGGAGGACCGGGACGTGCACCTCGGCGGACGCGGCGTGCGACTGATCTCCTCACATTTCTGCTGGAACACTCCGATCGCCCTGGCCGATCCCACCCTGCCGCAAGTCCTGGCCTACCCCGTCGCCCACCCCCCGGCCTGGGCACCGGCGGTCACCCGCGACCGCCGCCCCGAGGCTCTGGCCACCCTGCTCGGCCGGACCCGCGCACGTGTGCTGGCCGCCCTGGACACCACCGCCACCACCGGAGAACTCGCCCAACGCCTGAATATCTCTGCCTCCTCGGCCAGCGAACACATCGCTGCCCTCAGAGAGGTCAACCTCACGCACAGCCAACGCGCCGGCGCCCAGGTCATCCACACCCTCACGCCGTTGGGCACCGCGCTCCTCCAGGGCGAACTCCCACCTCACCCCCGGCCGTCCGACTGAGCGTTTGGGGCGGTGGTGCGGTAGCCGGCGTCCACCCAGGCTTTGGTCACGCGGGGATGGGCGGCGGCGATGCGGGACAGCACAGCCCCGAGCATGCCCACTGATCATGCCGCCGCACCGGGAGAGACCAAGATCCCCGACAGAGTCGAGCTCAGGGAACACCGGCCAGAATCCGGTGCGGCTGTAGACGCGTTCACGCAGCCGTGGCCCCGTGGCCCCGTGGCCCCGTGGCCCCGTGGCCCCGTGGCCCGCTGTCCGGCGGGGCCACGGGCTTGGCGGTTCGGTAGTGTCAGAATTCCCGGTTATCCGGGGTGTCGGTGATGCGAACGCTGTCGGTCTCGTCGGCCAGGGTCTCCCCGGTGATACGGACACTGTCGGTCTCGTCGGCCGACGAGGCGGCAGCGGGTCCCGCCGAGGCGAAGAAGCCCGCGGCCAGCGCGGCGGAAGCGAGGGCGACAGACAGTTTCCTATGGGCGGCCATCTATTTCTCCTTGCACGGTGAAGAGGGTGGTCTGCGCGCGCTGCGGAAGTGCGCCAGGCATGTCTGCGGCCGTCCGTGCCCAACGTCGGCTGGACCGTGGCATTTCGCCCGGTTCCGGACCGCGCCGCTCCGGCCTGGACGGCAGGGGCTTCTCCCCGGGCCGCCCACCGTCACGACGCCCCCGCGCGTGCGCAGAACGCATGGTTGCTCTCAGGGTGCAGGAACCCTGGCCGCCTGACACCCCCTTTCGGACTCATCCGAAAACCGCTGGTGAGAAGCCATCCAACGAGATCGCTCACGGCCAAGAAGCTTTGATGAAACCCCTTGAACGTGGCCCAGTGGCGTGGTCGTCATCAGATGAACGGGCCCGCGTGGCGTAGGCCGAGAGTGTGAACCTTTCAGGTTCCCTTCAGTCGTTCAGCCCACTTTCTGATGATCCGTCAGAAATTGCGGGCATCAGCAGGATCGACTCACCTCGCCCCTGCGCACCACCGCGCCGGCGGACACTAGAGAAAAGGACCGGCTCCAATATGCTCGCATCCCGTGTCGCTGCCCTGACCCTCGCCACCGGCGCTCTGGTCGTGGCCACGAGCCCCGCCTTCGCCGCCATCGAGGTCAACCCGAAACCCGATGCACCGACCCGCTCAAGCGCTCCCTCCGACCGGGACCCCCTCCTCATCGCGGCCGCCAACATCGCGACGGCCGGCGCGGCGTGGGTCTTCGCCTCCCCGCCCCCGCGCTAGAAGCGTCATGAAGATCCCCGTTCTGGCCCGGCCGCACGGCGGTCGGGCCAGAACGCTGTCATGCAGGGCGAGTGGACCGGTGAGCCGGCTCGGCTGTGCGGGCGGCCTGCCCGAGTTGATCCCGGTGGGCAGGGCGTTCGCGTTCCTGCGTTCGCATCGGCCCATCGGACCAACTCCTGCCAGACCTCGGGAACATCACATGCTCGGAGCTGCGTCGTCGCCACGACTGGTCCAACGCTCATCACCCACGAACCAGACCTGGAAGACCCCTCGGCTCGAAGAATCGGCGGCCCGCCACCCGCTACGACGTGCGCATAACGGTCAGACGTCCCGAGACCATCTGCGAATGACCGAAGAGGGGGTACGGGAGTTCGCGACGGCGGCGGGACTCAGGGACTCCGGGCGCTGACGCGGTCCTGCCGCCGTTTCGCTCATGGGGTCTTCAGCGGCATGGGTGTCCCGCCACGGGGACGCAGCCCGAACCAGATGAAGACCACGCTGATGAGTGTCACGGCCACGTTCACGCTCAGTGCGAGGTGGATGCCGGTCAGTTCCACGCTCTGCGTCGCGGCGACAGCGCTCAGGACCGGGATACCGATGGTGATGGCCACCTGCTGGGTCATCGAGGTCAGACCCGTGGCCAGGCCCTGCTCCTCGTTCGGCAGACCCGAGGTCCCGGTCACCGTGTACGCCACGATGGAGGTCACGTGCCCGAAGAACCCGATGAACAGCGCGGGGATCAGAATCGCGAGCCACATGCGGTCGGCGCCGAGGAACACCAGCGGGAGGGTTGCCAGGCCCTGCACGGACATACCCACGGTCAGGACCTTGCGGCTGCCGAAGCGCCCGATGAAGCGTCCGGCGATCACCCCGGCGGCCACGGCCGCCAGGCCCGGGACGCCGAAGATCAGGCCGGTGGTCAGCGGGGAGAAGCCCAGGGTCTGCTGCAGATAGATCGTCGTCAGGAAGATCATGGCGGGCTCCATGGTGAAGATCACGAGCCCGGCGTAGTTGCCCCATTTCACCGTGGGCCGCCTCAGGATGCGTACGGGAGCGAGCGGCGCGGGTGATCGCAGCTCGATCATCCAGAACGCGGTCAGCAGCAGTACGCCGACGACGGCCGAGGGCAGGTTCTTCTCGATGATCGCGTAGATCACGGCCAGCAGGCCGCCGGTCACGGTCACCGCTCCGGGCAGATCCAGCCTGACCCGGTCAGGCATCCTGCTCTCGCTGATCAGGGCGGGGGTGATCAGGAGGATGACGACGGCGACCGGGACGTTGATGAAGAACGCGGCGCGCCAGCTCAGCAGGCTGACGAGGGTGCCGCCGACCAGTGCGCCCACGGTGAAGCCGGCGGAGAGCAGCGCGCCGTTGAGGCCGAGGACGCGGTCGCGTATCGCGCCTTCCGCGAACGTGGTGGTGAGCAGGGACAATCCCGCGGGGATCGTCATCGCGGTGGCGAAGCCCTGCAGCGCTCGGGCGGTCAGAAGCATCTCGGGATTGGATGCGAAGCCGCCGAGCAACGAGGCCCCGGTCAGTAGGACCATGCCGGACAGGAACAGCCTGCGGCGGCCGAACAGGTCCGCCATCCTGCCGAACACCAGGGCGAAGCCGGCGGCGGGCAGCGCGTAGGCGGAGGTGATCCAGGGGAGGCCGGTCAGTTCAAGTCCGACGCCCGCGCCGACCTGCGGCAGTGCGACGTTCAGGATCGAGAAGTCGACGGACAGCATGAACCCGGCACCGAGCAGGACGAACAGGATCAACCGCTGCCTGCCGCTGATGTGTGGCGGCGAGGCCGTGTTGGTGGTCAAGCGGCGGTCCCGCTCCGGGGGCGCCGCGATCAGAGTTTCGCGTTCGATCTGGTCCTCGCTCATGCGGTGACTCCTCCATCGCTGCCATCGAATGCAACCCTAGGGTTGCACATCAATATCGCCACGTGCAACCACAGAGTTGCACTAAGGGGGAGTAGTCATTCCTGATGCGATGTAGGAGCGGTGCCTCCCGTTCCGGCCGGGTGCGGACGACGCTGTGGTTGTCACATCTGGCTCGTTCTCCCGTTCTCTGAGGTCAGGAGGCCTGATAAGTACACCGATCGAGGACCGCCAGGTGATCGAGATCGATCTGCATCGGCGTCGGAGTGTGGTGGTCCGGCTGGCGGCCGAGGGGCAGCAAGCGAGGCGGGCCGTGCGGTTCGCCAATGACGTGCCGCACCTGCGGCGCGTGACTGGGCAGCATGCCGTTCGGCTGGGTCCACAGTCCGCACGCCCTGAACGGCTTCGGACGGTCCCCTGACCGGCCCCGGCCGCGGTTCGTGCGGGCGCTGGGTTCGTTGAGCCCGGTGATCTGGATGGTGTCAGGCGCTGGTAGCCGCGGGCGTTGGCGGGAGAATCGGTGGTGGACAGGACGGCGCCGATCGGGCTCAGGGCCGCGGCGGCGAGGGTGTCGCGGTGGGTGTCGACGCCGATGACGCCGTGGACCTGTTCTGCACGCATGGGCACGCGGTCGTTCTCCTTCGAGACGGGACGGCCGTGGTCGGCATCGGCCCGGGTGGAGTCACCACGTGGCAGAACTGTGATGAGTCACGTCGCGATGGCGGACAAGCTGCTGATCAAGCCAACGGGGGTGGGCCAGGCCGACGCCGGGGTCCGGCAGTCAACGCGGGCGCACGGCAGGCTGCGACGAGCCGCCAATTACCTTGCGGGGCATGCCGGCACGTCGACGCCGAGCCTGGCCGGGCAACCCAACCCGGGCCGCAGTTCAACTATCACAATTACCTTCCCCGTAGAGCGCGGGAAACCGTGGCCGCGAACCGCGCGAAAGGCCCCCGCCTACCGAAGGTGCCCCGTGTCATTGAGCAGCCGCACCGACGCGTTCCCATCCGCGTAGTACGCCACCGCCGACAGCGATGCCGCCGCAAGCTCCATCCGGAACAGTGACTCTGCCGGTGCACCCAGCGCCATCCGTACCAGCGTCCTCAACGGGCCGACGTGCGAGACGACCAGCACCGTCTCCGCCGCATGCCGTGCCAGCAGCACATCCCGCGCCACCGCCACCCGCCGCGCCACAGCCTCGAACGACTCGCCGCCGCCCGAGGGCGCCGCCGCCGGCGACGTCAGCCACGCCGTCAGGTCATCCGCGTAGCGCTCGCGCACCTCCGCGAAGGTCAGCCCCTCCCAGGCGCCGAAGTCCGCCTCCCGCAAGCACTCTTCGACGTGTACGTCCAGGCCCAGCCGCGCGGCAACCGCCTGCGCCGTCTCCCGGCAGCGCCGCAGCGGTGAGGCGACGATCGCCTGCACGCCGCCGCGGGCGGCCAGCAGCGCCGCGGTCGCCTCGGTCTGCCGCCGCCCGGCCTCCGACAGCGACGGATCCGAACCACCGCTGCCGGAGAACCGCTTCTCCGACGTCAGCGGCGTCTCACCATGCCGCAGCAGCACGAGCGTCGTCGGCGTGCCCCGGTCGGCCGGCCATCCGGAGGCCGCCGGAGCAGCCTCCTGGACCGCCGGCTCGACCCCTGACCCGATCCCTGCCCCGACCCCTGACCCGGCTCCGGCCGCGACCCCGCCTCCCGCTCCGGCCGCGCCTCCGGCCCCGGCAACGAACTCCGCCGCATACCCCGACGGCTCCCACTCACGCCCCGCGAGCCCCGCGGAGATCGCCTCGTTCACCGGCCGGCTATTTCTTCGGCGGCGCGAAATGGTCCCGCACGGAGTTGGTCTGGTTCTCCATCATCGCGATGACCGAGTGGACGACTTCGGGGTCCGCGTCGTCGGTGATCGCGAGCTCTCGTGACCATTCGAAGTAGCTGCGGTCCGGATCGTTGGTTATCGGCCGGACGCGGATAGTGGCGGCGTAGTTGGAGATGCCCATCGTTGGCGCGATGGCTCGGTAAGTGGAGGACCGCTCCACCTCGTTGCGTCCGGCGACCTCCTGCTGGACGAGTCCTTCGTTGAATGCGAGCGTGAAGTCGTAGCGCGACGGCACCCGTTCGAGCGCGCCGCCTTCGGTCCAGCTCACGTTCTTCACCGCAGGTCCGGACACGATCTTCACCAGCTTCATGGGGTCGCGGACCTCGGCCCAGACGGTGTCCGGATCGGCGTCGAGGATCGTCGAGTGGTGCATGGTGTGCTTCCGCTGGATCGGCACGAGAACTCCCTGTCAGTAGTCGACGCGGTCGGACTTGGCCAGCCATGCGTCGAACGGCGCCGTACGGTTCGGCAGGTCCAGCCGCTCGACCGGCATCGGCCACATCGACGCGGGCTTCTTGTCGAACAGGTCGTAGAACCTGCGGTCGTCGAAACCGGCCACCGCGGCATCGTGCCGATCGGCGGCGTAGACGATCCGGTCGACTCGCGCCCACAGCGCGGAGGAAAGGCACATCGGACACGGCTCGCACGAGGTGACCAGGACGCATCCCTCGAGCGAGAAGGTGTCGAGTCGCTTGCAGGCGGCACGCAGCGCGCTCACCTCGGCGTGCGCCGTGGGGTCCAGGGTCGCGGTGACCTGGTTGTTCCCGATCGCGACAACCTCGCCGTCCTTGGCGACCAGTGCGCCGAACGGGCCGCCGCCGTTCGTCACGCTGTTGGTGGCCAATCCGATCGCCTGTTCCATCCAGGCGCGCTCGAAGTCCTGGACGTTCGCTTCTTGGGTGTGCGTGGTCATGGTCATTCCTTTGGGAGATGGTGGGGACTGCCCGGATGCTCTGCCCGGGCGGGACTCCGCCCCCGGGCAACAAGTGAGGCCCGCGAGTGCCGCGTTCAGATCAGCGCTGTCGACGGCACTCGCGGGAGGTCGTCACGGCTGGACGCTGCAGATCTGCTCGGGCTTGACCGGGGTGTGGGTCAGGTTCAACCCCGTCGCATTGCGGATGGCGTTCACGACCGCCGGAGTGGCGGAAATCGTGGGCGGTTCGCCGACACCACGCACACCGTAGGGCGAGTTCGGGTCAGCCCTCTCGATCACATCCACCGTCATCGGCGGTGTGTCCAGAATGGTCGGGATCAGGTAGTCGGTGAACGACGGGTTGCGGATCTTGCCGTCCTTGACCTGGATCTCCTCCATCACGGCGAGGCCCAGGCCCTGTGTGGAACCACCGTGGATCTGCCCGACGACAGCGTCCGGGTTGATCGCCTTGCCGACGTCCTGCGCACAGTCCAGCTGCACGACCTTGACAAGACCCAAGTCGGTGTCCACGTCCACCACCGCCCGGTGCGCGGAGAATGCGTGCTGGACGTGTACCCGCCGGCTCTGTCCGGTCGCCGGGTCCATCGCGTATGTCTGGAGGTGGTGGTATTCCCTGGTTTCCTCGATCACGTCGTCGCCGAGCACATCGACGAGATCGGCGATGAAACCGGTGGCGGAAACGATCTTGCCGCCGGAGAGCGACAGATGTGCGGGGTTCTGGCCGAAACGCTGGGCGACCCGGTCGAAGACCACCTCGCGGACGGCTTCACACGCGTTCCTGACGGCACCGCCGGTGATGTAGGTCTGCCGGGAAGCCGAACTCGACCCCGCGTCGCCGACGTTGGTGTCGGTCGGGTGGATGTTCACCCGCTCCACGCCGAGTTCGCTGCGGGCGATCTGCTGCTGCACGGTGATCAGGCCCTGCCCGACCTCGGCCGCCGCGGTGTGCACCATCGCGACCGGTTCACCGCCGATGGCCTGCAACTGCACCCGCGCTGTGGAGTAGTCGTCGACACCTTCCGCGTACGAAACGTTCTTGATGATCACGCTGTAGCCGACGCCCCGCACAATGCCTTCGCCGTGCGTGATGTTGGAGACGCCGCCGGGCATGTCCCGGACGTCAGCCGGCATGGTCCGGGTCTCCGGCGGGAGCGGAATCCTTTCGAGCCGTTCCAGCAGTTCGGCGACCGGCGCGGGGGAGTCCAGCACCTGCCCGGTGTGCATGGTCGAGCCCTCTTCGACGGCGTTGAGCTGACGCAGCCGCACCGGGTCCATGTCCAGTGCCTTGGCGAGCTTGTCCATCTGCAACTCGTAGGCGAACGCCGGCTGCACGGCGCCGAGACCACGCATCGCGCCGCACGGTGGATTGTTCGTGTACAGGCCCCAGCCCTCGATCTTGACATTGGGTGCCACATACGGCCCGACGCCCAGCGAAGTGGCGTTGCTGACCACGACCGGGGTCTTGGAGGCGTACGCGCCGCCGTCGAAGTACATCTTCGCCTTGACGTAGACGAGCTTGCCGTCCTTGGTCGCCCCGTGCTCGTAATACATCTTCGCCGGGTGCCGGTGCACGTGTCCGAAGAACGACTCGAACCGGTTGTAGACCATCTTCACCGGCTTGCCGGTGTGCAGCGCGAGCATGCAGCAGTGGATCTGCATGGACAGGTCCTCGCGGCCACCGAAGGCGCCGCCGACACCGGACATGGTGAAGCGCACCTTCTCGACCGGGAGCCCGAGTGCCCGCGCAGTCTGCTTCTGGTCCACGTGCAGCCATTGGGTGGCGAGGAACAGGTCGACGCCGCCGTCCTCGGCCGGGATGGCCAGACCGGATTCCGGCCCGAGGAACGCCTGGTCCTGCATGCCCATGGTGTACACATCGGACACCACGACGTCGGCCTTGGCTTCCGGGTCGCCCTTGATGATCGGCTGGTAGCGCACCACGTTGCCCCCGGGGTGCAGCCTGGGAAGCGTGTCGTCGTGCGCGGCCCGCTCCGGGTCGGTGACCGGCTCCAACACCTCGTAGTCGACCACGATCTTCGCCAGCGCGCGCCGGGCCGTCTCCGGGTGATCGGCGGCTACGAGGGCAACCGGCTCGCCCTGGTAGCGCACGACGTCTTCGGCGAGTGCCGGCGTATCGGAGACCTTCAGGCCGTAGATGTTCTCGCCGGGGACGTCCTTGTGGGTCAGCACCGCGTACACGCCGGGGTGCTTGAGCGCGGGACCGATGTCGATGGAGTTGATCCGCGCATAGGGGTGCGGGCTGCGTAGTGTCGCGCCCCAGAGCATGTCCTCCGCCCACAGGTCCGAGGAGTAGGCGTACTCCCCGCTTACCTTGAGTGTTCCGTCCGGCCGCAGCGGGCTGTCGCCGATCCCGCCGGTGATCGCCTCATTGAGGTCCTGCGGGGTGCGGGCGGGTGAGGTCTGGTTGGTCATGAGGAAGCCTCCGCCTTGGTGACGAGATAGTTGCCGAGCATGAGGTAATCGATCTCCGTTCCGAGGAAGCAGTTCAGGGCGTCGGCCGGGCTGCATACGATCGGCTCGCCTGCCACGTTGAACGAGGTGTTGATCAGGCAGGGGACGTCGGTCAGTGCGGTGAACCGGTGCAGCAGAGCTGCCAGCCGCGGGGTGTCCTGAGCGGTGATCGTCTGCACCCTGGAGGTGCCGTCCACATGGGTCGCGCCGGGGATCACGTCATGGAACTCCGGTCGCACCGGGAACACGAACGTCATGTACGGCGAACGGGTTTTGCGGCCCATTTCGAAGATCTTCGGCGCATCCGACTCGAGCACGATCGGTGCGAACGGACGGAACGGTTCGCGGTGTTTGACCCTGGTGTTGATGATGTCCTTGATATCCGGGAACTTCGGGTTCGCGAGGATGCTGCGGTGCCCCAATGCCCGAGGGCCATGCTCGATCCGGCCCTCGTACCAGCCGATGACAACCTTCTCGGTGAGCAGTTCCGCCACCTGCGCGATGACCTCGTCGTCGCTCAGCCTTGTCCACTCCACTCGGCCGCCGGATTCCCGTAGGGCCTGCTCGATCACCGAGTCGTCGTATTCCGGTCCGAGGTACGGACTGACCGGCGGCGCGGACTTCTCGTTGCCGGTGCTGTCCGGGTGATTGACCCAGGCGTGGACCGCGGCGCCGATGGTGATGCCCGTATCGCTGGCGCCGAAGCTCACGTCCATGTCGTCGAACCGCGACCCCTCGAACAGCGGGGTGTTGTTGAGGCAGTTCAGCGCCACGCCACCCTCGAACAGCAAGTGGTTCAGATCCGTCTTGGCTTCCAGTGCGCGGAGCTGGTGGCTGGTGACGACGGTCAGCATCTCCTGTGCCGCGGCGGCCACTCGGGCCTTGTACTCGATGGTGTCCTGCACGGGACCGAAATGCTGCTCGAAAAGGGGGTCGAAGCTGCGGGGGTTGTCCGTCTCAAGGGGCCTGCAGAAGGTGTATCGCCCGTCCTCCTGCAGTTCGACGATGTGCTCGAGGAACGGGTTCGGTACTGGGGGCTCGGCGAATCCGGACAGGCCCATGATCTTGTATTCGTCGTTGTTGGGCACGAAGCCCAGGTATCTCGTGATCGCGCCGAACAGGAGCCCGATCGAAGACTCGGCGGCGATGGTCGACTCGTCGAAGACGCGGATCCGGCCGTCGCGGATTTCGCCCATCAGCGACGAGAACACTTCAGCGCGGCCGTCACTGACAAGGAACGCGGTGTCCTTCATGCCGGCCACGTAGTAGCCGGTCATCGCGTGGGCGAGGTGATGCGGCACGAACACCACCCTGTCCGGATCGGGAGTGAAGCCCGTGCGTGCGGCGAAGTCGGCGAGGATCGCATCGTGGCTGACGACTTCGGTGAACAGCTTGCCGATGTCACCTATGAGATCCAGCTTCGCCGAGGACGCCATCGGCGTGGACGTGATGCCGAGCAGCATCCGGTCCAAGACCTCAGCGGAGAAGTTCCACGGGATGGCAATGAGGTCGATGTCGGAGAATCGCAATCCTGCGTATTCAAGACACCATTTCACCGAGTTGAACGGGAAGTCGGAGGTCTTCTTCTCCCGGTTGAGCCGCTCTTCCTCCACGGCGGCCACCAGTTCGCCGTCCACCAGCAGCGATGCACCCGCGTCGTGGCCGAGGAGGTAGTGCCGTTCGGAGCCGACCGCGCCAAAGTGCTCGGCGAAGATTCCCGAGACGCGAGTGAAGCCGTTGCACCCCAAGACAATCATGACAATTTCCTTCGGTCCGGGGTTACTTGTTGGCCAGGAGGTCGCGGATGATCTCTCCGGCCGCGGGTGCCTGGCATAGTCCCTGGCCGGAGAATCCTGCCCCGTAGAGGAAGGGACGGGAGGGATGCCGGCCGATGAAGGCGGTCCCGTTCGGGCTTCCGTCGAAGGCTCCGCTCCACCCGCGATGAAGGCGGATGCCGTCGAGGGCCGGGTAGGTGGTGCTGAGTTGGTGCGACAGCCGCTGGAGCCACGCCTGCCGGGATTCATCCGGGGCGGGGCGGCCCATGCCGACGAGAAGGCGGTCTTTCCAGGCTCGGATCCGCAGGCCGGAGGAGGCGTGCAGGGTCATCGGCAGGGTGGTGAGCGGGGCGTCGGGCGCGTCGGTGAGGAGCAGTTCGACGGGGTACGTGGTCACGGGGAGGTCGACGTCGGCCATGGAGGCGACTGTTCTCGACCAGGGGCCGGCCGCGCAGACGATGGTTTCGGCGCGGATGCTGCCCGTGGTGGTGTGGACCTGCCCGTGGGGGTCGATTCCGGTGACGGCTGTTTCCGTGCGCAGGATGGCGCCGGCGTCCTGGGCGGCTGCGGCGTAGCCGCGCACGATTGCGGCGGGGTCGCAGGCGTACGCCTCGGGCGCCCAGGCCGCCGCCAGGACGCCTCGCTCGCTGAGCAGCGGGTTGAGCCACACCGCTTCGTCCGCGGTCACGAGTTCGACATTCACTCCTGCGGCCTGCTGGGCGGCTTGGGTACGTCGGAATTCCTCCACCTGGTGCTTTTCGGTGAACACCACCAGGAAGCCGACGCGGTTCAGGCCGAGGGGGGTTCCGGTCCGTTCGGTGAAGGCGTGGTACGCCGCCATGCTTCGGACGGCAAGGCTGCCGGTGTGGGGGTCGCCGGGAAAGTAGGTACGCACGACGCCCGCGGTGGCCCCGGACGCTCCTGATCCGAGCGTGCCGCGTTCCAGCAGGACGGTGCCGACGCCGGCCTCGGCGAGATGGCACGCTATCGAGGTGCCGATGACTCCTCCGCCGATGACGAGGGCGTCCGTGCGTTCGGGCAGAGCGCTCATGACTGCTGAGTCACTTCAGCCAGGCGCTCTTGGCGCAGGTGGTCTCCGGTGTCCCACGGGAACAGGTGCAGGTTCCAGCCGCCCAAGCAGTTGATGTAGAGGGCCATCTGGCTCACCACGGCCAGGAAGTCGTCGCGGTCGAGGTGGTCGAGGCAGGACAGGAAGCGCTGGGTGAAGTCCCACAGCTTCTCCAGGCCGCAGTAGCCCAGGAACTCGGCAGGGATACCGACCAGCAGGCGTGCCATCTGCCGCAGAGAATCCATCGGCATGCCGTGGACCGCGGCGCGGACCAGGCCGCCGTAGGTGGCATATCCCAGCGGGCGGGTCTCACCGTTGACGAACAAGAGGGTCGGCAGAACCGTCTCGAAGCTTCCGGCCCCGGAGGGGATGAATCCCCGGTGCAGATCGGCGAGTTCGGGTGGTTCGGACAGCCAGATCTGCTCGGTCTCGGCGTGGACGTCGTGGATCAGGTGGTTCGCGTCGGGCTCGGCGGCGGTCAGACGGGGGACGCGGTGGCCGCCTCCCGTGCCTGCCCTGCGGACCTCCACCAGGACCGGCTTCTTCGTCGAGTAGACCGAATCCCATACCGCGTGCCCGGCCTCGATCAGGCCCGCCATATCCTCCGGACGGACCTGGCCCACAGGGGATGCGAGCATCGGTTCGCTCAGCGTGCCGTACTTGATGCCCACATGCTGCAGCGCGGAACAGAACACCGTCCCGTCGGGCGCCTCGCGTCGATCAAACCGGTGAGATGCGGGCAGATGCAGCAGCGAAGGGATCGGCGCCACGTGATACAGATGGTGCCCCGCCACCAGCGCGTGTCCCTGCAGACTCTGGTAGGGCAACGCCTCCCACAGAGCTTCGGCCAGCACCGTGTTGCGATCGTCGAGTTCTGCGGTAACGGTGATACCCAGATCAGGCCAGGCGATCTCAACGTGCCGACCGGACAGCGTCTCAGTCAAGGCTTTCCCCTTCGTTCGGCAAGATGTCAGGAGGATCGGGCAGAGTGGTCGACCGGCGGTGGTCCACGGTGATCTCGACCATCACGCCGGTACCGCCCCGCGATCGGCGTCGCGTCCGGGTACTGGGCCTCTGCGGCCAGTGCTTCCCCCATGTGGCAGGCTGGAGGAAGTCCACGACGCTCATCCCGTGCTTCGTTGCAACGTGCCTTGCTTCGTTGCAACTTGTGCGAGGAGTACACAGCCGGCCGAGTGGGATCAGCTAGGAGTAAAAGACATGAAAGCGTCCGCAGGCTCTTCGTAGACTCCTACAAGAGCTGGTCGGACCCGCGGCGTCAGTTGATCCCTGGCACGCCAGTCGAACTCCACCATTCCCGCTGGTCAGAGACGAAGTTTCGAGCCTGACGGGCTGATGGTGCCCCAGGGGCCGGTTCTGGGAAGCGGCAGGCCGACCTGTGTCGTCGCACCCGCCGGACATGTGCCACAACCGGTGCCCGGCGCGCGTCCCGGCGGGCCGGGCAGGGGAGAATGAGGCTGCACGAGACGGTCGACCCTTGCGGAGGAGCGGGAAATGCAGAACGCGCGAGCGGGGCAGGTCGCCGGGCCCGAGGACCTCATCGATGTGGCCCGCCTGGTCACGGCGTACTACGCGCTGCACCCCGACCCCGCCGAACCCGGGCAACGGGTGGCGTTCGGCACCTCGGGACACCGCGGCTCGTCCCTCGCGGCGGCGTTCAACGAGGACCACATCGCGGCCACCAGCCAGGCCATCTGCGAGTACCGCACCGCCCAGGGCACCGACGGTCCCCTCTTCCTCGGCGCCGACACCCACGCCCTGTCCGAGCCCGCGCGGATCACGGCACTGGAGGTGTTCGCCGCCAACGACGTCATCGTCCTCATCGACCAGGCCGACGGCTACACGCCCACCCCGGCGGTCTCGCACGCCATCCTCACCCACAACCGGAACCGCACGTCCGGCCTCGCCGACGGCGTGGTGGTCACCCCCTCGCACAACCCGCCCGCCGACGGCGGCTTCAAGTACAACCCGCCGAGCGGCGGCCCCGCCGGTTCCGAGGCGACCTCCTGGATCCAGGACCGCGCCAACGAGATCATCACCGGCGGCCTGAAGGACGTACGGCGCATCCCCTACACCCGCGCCCTGGCCGCACCCGGCACCGGCCGCCACGACTTCCTCGGCACCTATGTGGCCGACCTGCCGAACGTGCTGGACCTGGAGGCCATCCGGGCCGCCGGCGTGCGCATCGGCGCCGATCCGCTGGGCGGTGCCTCGGTCGCCTACTGGGGCCGGATCGCCGAACAGCACGGGCTCGACCTGACGGTGGTCAATCCGCTCGCCGACCCCACCTGGCGCTTCATGACGCTGGACTGGGACGGCAAGATCCGCATGGACTGCTCCTCGCCGTACGCCATGGCCTCGCTCATCGAGCAGCGCGACCGGTTCGACATCGCCACCGGCAACGACGCCGACGCCGACCGGCACGGCATCGTCACCCCCGACGCGGGCCTGATGAACCCCAACCACTATCTGGCCGTGGCGATTTCGTACCTGTTTTCGCACCGGGAGCAGTGGCCCGCGGGCGCCGGGATCGGCAAGACCCTGGTGTCGTCCAGCATGATCGACCGGGTCGCGGCGGACGTCGGCCGGCAGCTGGTCGAAGTCCCGGTCGGATTCAAGTGGTTCGTGGACGGGCTGTCCGACGGAACGCTCGGCTTCGGCGGCGAGGAGTCGGCGGGCGCGTCCTTCCTGCGCCGCGACGGTTCGGTGTGGACCACCGACAAGGACGGCATCATCCTGGCCCTGCTCGCCTCCGAGATCGCGGCCGTCACCGACAAGACGCCCTCGGAGCACTACGCGCAGCTCACCGACCGCTTCGGCGCCCCGGCCTACGCGCGCGTCGACGCCCCGGCCTCCCGCGAGGAGAAGGCGCTGCTCGCCAAGTTGTCCCCGCGCCAGGTCACCGCCGACACCCTCGCCGGCGAGCCGGTCACCGCGGTGCTCACCGAGGCCCCCGGCAACGGCGCCGCCCTCGGCGGGATCAAGGTCGCCACCGCCAACGCCTGGTTCGCGGCCCGTCCTTCGGGCACCGAGGACGTCTACAAGATCTACGGGGAGTCCTTCCTCGGTCCGGACCATCTGCGCCAGGTCCAGGAGGAGGCCAGGTCCGTGGTGCTCGCGGCGCTGGGCGCCTGACGGGGGCGAGGCCGTGGTGCCTCCGCTGATCGCCGCCGGGGCGGCGATCAGCGGAGGCTGCCGACAGCCAGGTCTCCGACGGCCGGTTCCGGACAGACGGCCCGGGACCGGCCGCCGCGCTGCCGCCTGCCAAGAGCAGCGCGCCGAGTCAGCAGGACACAAGACGCCTCCGAGAGATGTCCGGCCTGCACGCGAAGGACATGTCGTGGCTGGCGTACTGCACCCTCAGTAGGCGAAGTGCCAACAGGGGCACGACGACGCGGAGGGACTTGTGCGGGGAGCCTGAGGCGGTATCCGAGACCGGCTGCGCCGCGTCCGCGGTCAGGGCGCCGAGTGCCGGTCATCGCCTGGCGTCCGACGGGGAAGACCGACCGCGCCGCGCGCGCCTGCGCGAACCGCACGACGCGCCTCCCTCCCGGACTCCCGCACCGGGAGGCAGCAGACTCAGATGAAGATCCGGACCACGCTCGGACTGGCCGCGGTCGCCTCATGCGCCGCGCTCCTCACAGCGGTCGCCGTGAGCAGGGACAGCGACGGCGGCGCCGCGTCGGCGCTCCTGGCACCGCCACGCGGGCCCTACGTCGCCCTGGGCGACTCCTAAACGGCCGGCCCGAAGATCCCCGACCAGAACGGCAGGCCCGCGGGGTGCGACCGCTCCGACCGGAACTACCCGGCGCTGGTCGCCGACGGCCTCGGCATCGCCGCGGCGGAGTTCCGTGACGTCAGCTGCAGTGGGGCCACCGTCGGTGACCTGTCCGCCTCGCAGTCCACGGACGACGGGGTCAATCCGGCCCAACTGGCGGCCGTCACCGCCGCGACCGGCCTGGTCACCGTCGGCGTCGGCGGGAACGACATCGGCTTCGGCTCGGTGATCACCGCGTGCGTCAAGGACGGCGTCCGGTACCAGATGGAGAGCCGTTTCGCGGACGACACGGTGAACGACGCCCCGTGCCGGAAGCGGTACGTCTCCGACGGCACCGACCAGGTGGAGGCGAGGATCAGCGCGGCAGGCGGGCGGCTGTCCGCCGCGCTGAGCGACATCAGGCGCCGGGCGCCCGAGGCCCGCGTGTACGTCGTCGGCTATCCCGCGATCCTGCCGGACGACGGCCGCGGCTGCGGACGCGCGACGGGCCTGGCGCCGGGCGATGTGAGCTTCCTGCGGGAGAAGGAGCGGCAGCTCAACGCCATGCTGCGGGACAGGGCGAAAGCCGCCGGAGCCGGGTACGTCGACACCTATACGCCCTCCGTCGGCTGCGACGCCTGCGCGGACGAGGACGTGCGCTGGATCGAACCCCTGATCCCTGCGGCCCCGGCGGCCTCCATGCACCCCAACGAGCGCGGCGAGCGGGGCATGGCGCGAGCCGTGCTGCGGGCGGTGAGGGCAGCGCGCTGAAGCGGAGGGACAAGTCTCCAAATCGCCAAGTCGCTGAGTTGCCATCAGGGCGGGGACGGCCGTGGATGTACTGCGGTTTCAGTAGGCGCTGCTGCGATTTCGGTAGAAGCAACTGCCAGCAGTGGCACGACGACCGAGCGGCCCTCCTCCGGACAGCCTTGGCAGGTACCCGAGATCCGATGTGAGGTTCCCTGCCGTGGCTACTTTTCTTTATCGACTGGGTCGTCTGGCCTTCAGGCGGCGCTGGTACGTCGCCTTGTTGTGGGTGGGCGTGCTGGCCTGTGTCGGGCTGAGTTCTCTGCAGGCGAAGGGAGCCTCCGACTCGGAGTTCTCGATGCCGGGGATCGAGTCCCAGAAGGCCTTCGACCTGATGGGCGAGCGCTTCCCGGGGGCGGCCGCCGACGGCGCGACGGCCCGGGTGGTCTTCGTGGCCCCGGACGGGCAGAAGGTCACCGCGACCGAGAACAAGAAGGCCATCGAGCAGACGGTGGACGAGCTCGGTGACGGCTCGCAGGTCGCCGGCGTCGCCGATCCCTTCGAGTCGAAGGCGGTCAGCGAGGACGGTTCGACGGCGTACGCGACCGTCACCTACAAGGTGAAGGCCGAGAACCTCACCGACACCAGCCGGACTGCCCTGGAGAAGGCCACCGACCCGGCACGGGAAGCTGGCCTGACCGTGGAGGCCGGCGGGTCCGCGATGGACAGCGGCGGCGGTCCCGGCGGCATCGCCGAGATCATCGGCATCTCGATGGCGGCCGTCGTGCTGCTGATCACCTTCGGTTCGCTGGCCGCCGCCGGGCTGCCGCTGCTGACCGCGATCCTCGGTGTCGGTATCACCATGTTCACGATCACGACCCTGGCCGCCGCCCTCGGCCTGTCCACGAGCACCGGCACCCTGGCGCTGATGCTGGGCCTTGCCGTCGGTATCGACTACGCCCTGTTCGTCGTCTCCCGCTACCGCGAGGAACGCGCCAAGGGACATGACCCGCAGGAGGCGGTCGGTCTGGCCGTGGGCACCGCCGGGTCCGCGGTGGTCTTCGCCGGTCTCACCGTCGTGATCGCGCTGGCCGGGCTGGCGGTGGTCGGCATTCCGCTGCTGACCAAGATGGGCCTGGCCGCTGCGGGGGCGGTCGTCGTCGGCGTGCTCATCGCGCTGACCATGGTCCCGGCCCTCCTTGGTTTCTGGCCGGGCGCGGTGCTGTCCGGCGCCGCGCGCAAGCAGGCGAAGCCGGGCTGGAACACCCGGTCGGTCACGAAAGCCAGGCTGGTCAAGGCCAGGTGGGGCAGGAGGGCGAAGCCGGCGCAGGGCACCGTGCCGCACCTGGAGGCCGTGCGGAGCACCTCCGACACCGGGCAGGACGCGAAGGACAATCTGGGCACCCGCTGGGCCCGCTTCGTCTGGCGCCGTCCCGTTCCCGTGCTGATCCTGGGAGTCCTGGGCCTCGGTGCCCTCGCGGTGCCGATGGCGTCTCTGCAACTGGGCATGCCCGGCGACGAGGCCAAGCCCACCTCCACCAGCGAACGCCGTGCCTACGACGCCCTCGCCGAGGGATTCGGGCCCGGCTTCAACGGGCCGCTGACCATCGTCGTGGACGCGCAGGGGGCCGACGACGCGAAGGCGGCCGTGACGGCGATCAGCGAGAAGATCGGCGACACGAAGGGCGTCGTCTCGGTCGCGCAGCCCCACTTCAACAAGGCGGGCGACACCGCGGTGTTCACGGCGACGCCGTCCACCAGCCCGACCGACGCGAAAACCAAGACCCTCGTCAAGACCATCCGTGACGAACGGCCGGCCATCGAGTCCGCGGCCGGGGCGTCCTTCGAGGTCACCGGCACCACGGCGCTGAACATCGACATCGCCGCCAAGGTCCAGGCCGCCCTGGTTCCCTACCTGGTGACCATCGTGGGCCTGGCCGTCGTCCTCCTGCTGGTCGTCTTCCGGTCCGTGCTCGTCCCGCTCAAGGCGGCCCTGGGCTTCCTGCTCTCCGTGCTGGCGGCCCTCGGTGCGGTCGTCGTGGTCTTCCAGCAGGGACACGGCGCCGGCCTGTTCGGTGTGGAGCAGACCGGACCGATCATGAGCCTGATGCCGATCTTCCTGGTGGGCATCGTCTTCGGCCTCGCCATGGACTACGAGGTGTTCCTCGTCTCCCGGATGCGGGAGGCCTACGTCCATGGGGAAACGGCCGAGCAGGCGGTGGTCTCCGGGTTCCGGCACAGCGCCCGGGTGGTGGTCGCCGCCGCCCTGATCATGGTCGCGGTCTTCGCCGGCTTCATCGGTGAGAGCGACTCCATGATCAAGATGATCGGGTTCGGCCTGGCCACCGCCGTCCTGCTCGACGCCTTCGTGGTACGGATGGCGCTCGTGCCCGCCGTCCTCGCCCTGCTCGGCGACAAGGCCTGGTGGCTGCCCCGCCGACTGGACCGGCTGCTGCCCCGCGTCGACGTCGAGGGCGAGGCCCTCACCCGCCGCCCGGCCGACGCCACGGACCGCCACCCCGAGCCGGACCCGGCCCCGGACGAGCCGGTCGAGGCGCGCGTCTGACCGGGCCGGCCCCTGCCGTCCCAGGGTCGCCCGTGGCGTAGGCCACGGGCGACCCGTGCGGCATTGTGTGCCGCATGTCGTCCACCACGGGCTCAGGCCCTTCACCCGGAGAGACAGATGACCACCAGCCTGGAGCGCGCTACCCGGGGCGTCGGCTCACCGTCACAGACGTAGTCCTGGTCCTGGGGCTGCTCGGCACCGTGACCCTCGGTGCGTCGATCGCCATCCCTGGTGTCAGCCAACCACGCGAGGACTGGCCCGCCGAAGCCCTCGCAGCCGTTTCCTGCCTCGCCCAGCTGAGGGCACGCACCTACCCGCGCAGTGCTCTCGTCGTGGCCACGGTCTGCACGGTGATCACGGTGGCTCTGGGCTACCTGGTGACACCCCTGCTGCTCGCACCCCTGATGATCGCCCTGTACCGGCTGGCCGCCGGCACCGACCCCAGGACCACACGTGTGTACGGTGCCCTGACCATGGCCGTGGTGGTCGCCACCGCCGTGTTCGACACGCACACGACCGGGATGCTCCTGCTGCGCACCCTCGGTCCCGTGCTGTGGCTCATGCTGCCCCTGGTCGGCGGCAGCCGGGACCGCCTGCGCCGCGACTACACGGACTCCGTGCAGGCGCGCGCCGCACACGCCGAGCGCACCCGCGAGGAGGAGGCCCGGCTGCGGGTCGCCGAGGAGCGGATGCGTATCGCCCGCGAGCTCCACGACGCCGTGGCCCACCACATGGCCGTCGCCAACGCGCAGGCCGGCACCGCCCGCCACCTCGCGACCACCCACCCCGAACAGGCACAGAAGCTGCTCGACGAGCTGACGGCCACCACATCCTCCGCGCTGCTCGAACTCCGCGCCACGGTAGGGGTGTTGCGCCAGAGCGGCGATTCCGACGCCGACTCCCTGGAACCCGCCCCCAGCCTGGACCGCCTCCCCGAGCTGATCGCGACATGCGAAACCGCCGGCGTCGAGGTCACCGTCACCACGAAGGGAGAACCACGGTCCCTGTCGCCGGGCGTGGACCTGACGGCGTACCGGATCATCCAGGAAGCCCTCACCAACGTCACGAAGCACGGCGCCGGCAAAGGGGCGAGCGTCCGGCTCACGTACTCCGACTCCCGCCTGCTGATCTCGGTCACCAACGACACAACCGCCGGCACTTCGTCCGTCCCGGGCGGCGGTTACGGTCTGATGGGCATGCGTGAGCGTGCCCACTCCGTCGGCGGCGACCTGCACGCCGGCCCTCGCCCCGACGGCGGCTTCGAAGTCGCCACCGCACTCCCGCTGCACCCCCGCGCCCCGGAAGAAGAGCTGCACTTGCGCGCCCTGGAAGAAGACCGGAAAGAAAACGAGGCCACCCCGTGACCATCCGCGTCCTGCTCGCCGACGATCAGGCCCTGCTGCGGGGCACGTTCCGGCTCCTGATCGACTCCTGCGACGACATGGAGGTGGTCGGGGAGGCCGCCAACGGCAACGAAGCGGTGGACCTCGTCCGCGCCCACCACCCCGACGTCGTGCTCATGGACATCCGCATGCCCGGCTCGGACGGCCTGGCCGCCACCGCCACTATCTGCGACGACCCCGACCTGGCGGGCACCCGCGTGCTGATCCTCACCATGTTCGAGACCGACGAGTACGTCGCCAAAGCGCTGCGGGTCGGCGCCTCGGGCTTCCTCGGCAAGTACGTCACCACCGACATCCTGCTGGCGGGTATCCGTACCGTCGCCTCCGGCGAGGCGCTCCTGTCACCCGGGGCGACCCGCGCCCTGATCACCCGCTTCCTCGCCGCACCCGCTCCGGGCAACTTCCTGGCGCCGCCGGAGCGAATGCACGAGCTCACTCCGCGGGAACGGGAGGTCACCGTGCTCGCCGCGCACGGCAAGTCCAACGCGGAGATCGCCGACGACCTGGTCATCAGCGTGCTGACGGTACGCACCCACATCCAGCGTGCCCTGACCAAACTCGGCGCCCGCGACCGCGCCCAGCTCGTCGTCATCGCCTATCAGGCCGGGCTTGTGCAGGCCTCGCCCTCCGCCCACTGACCGCGTCCCCGTCGGGCTGGGCCCGGGAGAGGAACAGATAGGCCCCGCCTATACGGGGCATCGTTTTTTGGTCGTGGACCCCTGATCGAGGGCCCGGTTCACTGTCGCTCAAGCTAGCGCGTGCCGATCGGGCTCGGTGTCGCGCGATCAGGGAGGCTGCAATGACGCATACCCCGGGCAACGAGCGAGCCGATCGGTACGACGTTCATCACCGCGATGAAGATGCTGATCGGGCCGATCGTGTTCCTGACGATCATCGGCGGCATCGCAGGGGTCGCGGACCTGAAGAAGGTCGGGCTCACCGGCATCAAGGCGCTGACCTACTTTCAGATCGGCACCATCGTCGCCATGCTCACCGGGCTCGTCGCGATCAACGTCTTCCGGCAGGCAACGAGCCGGCTCAGTCGATACGGATGATTCCCCGGCCCAGGGCCGCGGTGACGGCGGCGGTGCGGTCGGCGACGTCGAGTTTGGCGTAGATGTGCAGCAGGTGGGTCTTGACCGTGGCCTCGGACAGGCGCAGGGCGCGGGCGATCTGCTTGTTGCTCTGCCCGCGAGCCACGGCGGACAGGACCTCCAGTTCCCGGCCGGACAGGCCCGCGCCCCTCTCGCCGCGCATATGAGCGAGCACCTTGGCGGCCACCGTGGGGGACAGTGCCGCGCCGCCCCGGGCCGCTGTGCGGACGGCCGCACACAGTTCTTCCCGTCCGGTGTCCTTGAGCAGATAGCCGACCGCGCCGGCGTCGATGGCGGCGGTGATGTCGGCGTCCGTGTCGTACGTGGTCAACACCAGCACCCGTACGTCCGGGTGGGCGGTGCGGATGGCGGCGGTCGCGGCCGCGCCGTCCATGCCGGGCAGCTGCAGGTCCATCAGGACGACGTCCGGGGCCAGTTCGGCGGTCCGACGCAGCGCCTCGGGGCCGGTGGCGGCCTCGCCGACCACCGTGAGATCAGGCTGGGTGCCGAGCAGGGCGGCGAGCCCGTCGCGCACCACAGGGTGGTCGTCGACGAGCAGGACCCGGATCGCAGGAGTGGGGGTCACCGCGCCGGGACCATCCGGTCGGTGTCTGAGCCGGCGCCGGTGTCGGTGTCGGTGTCAGTGCCGACGACGTCGCCGGAGGCAGGGGTGCCGGGCGAAGGCGCGACGGTCGGCTCGGGTACCGGAACAGGCACCGTGACGGCGATGGTGGTGCCCTCGCCGGACACGCTCTCCACCGCGAACGTGCCGCCCAGGACGGCGACGCGCTCCCGCATGGCGGCCAGTCCGACTCCGGCGTGGCGGGCGGCGGGCGCGAAGCCGGTGCCGTCGTCCTGGATGTCGATGGCCAGCACGTCGTCCAGGTAGGAGAGGGTGACGGACACGCTGGCCGCGTGCGCGTGACGGCGGGCGTTGGTCAGCGCCTCCTGCACCACGCGCAGCAACTCGCCCTCCACACCGGGAGACAGGGCGGCCGGGCGCCCGGTCACCGTCGTATATGCCTCGATGCCGGTCTCTTCGGCCAGCCGGGCGGTCAGTTCGCGGACCGCGTCCCTCAGGTGTGTGCCGTCCAGTGGTGCGGGGCGCAGGGCATGCACGAGGCGGCGGCTTTCGGCGAGGTTGTCCCGGGCGGTGCGCATGGCCTGCTCGACCCGGCGGGCCACGGGAGTGCCGGGCGGGAGGTCGTCGCGTGCGGCGTCCAGCAGCATGGCGATGGAGGCGAAGCCCTGAGTCAGGGTGTCGTGGACCTCGCGGGCCAGGCGCTGGCGTTCGGCCAGGGTGCCCGCCTGGCGTTCAGCGGCCGCCCGTTCGGCCTGGGTGGCGGTGAGCTCGTCCAGCAGCCGCTGGCGCTTGTGGCTCTCGTGGTCGAGGGTGGCGATGTAGCCGACGACGGTGACCGCCGCCGCCATGCCGAGCGTGCAGCTCAGGAACTCCCGCACATCCACGGACCCGTCTGTGGTGAAGCGCTGCCACATCCAGGCCGCGCCCAGCACCAGCACCCCGGCGGCCGACCACCAGGCCCGCCGCAGCCAGTACGGGATCAGCACGGCCAGGCCCGTCGGCAACAGTGCCGGATCCACCGCGGCCATCACCGCCCACGCCACCGCGGCCCCGACGATGTAGGGCAGCGGCGGGCGATCGGCGCGGCCGCGCAGCACCACCCAGTACCCGTACCAGGCCGCGAGCCCCACCGCCAGGCCGACCCGCAGCAACGCCCCGCCCATCGTCACGCTCGCTCCGACCAGCGCACCCACGACGAACAGGGCGAGCACGGTGAGAAAGAACGTGTGCTGCCCGACGGCCTTCCACCGTTCCCACTCCCGCTGCTTCGCCATGGCCACCAGCGTAGGCGCAGCCCCGCTCGGGCGAATCAACCGACCGGTGCGGTCGGGATCCACCGGATGGTGGGCGCGGAATGTACCAAGTGGTCGATGTGCGCGAACGGTGCGCGGGGCGAGGATCGGCCGGTGATCGAGAACCGCCCGTCCGCACCACCGCCTCGCGCGTGCCCCGCGCGCCCCAAACGACCTGCGCGACCTGTGAGGAAACTCCGGTGAATCTGGCCTACATTCCCAGCCCTTCAGTCGGCGAGATCCACCTGGGGCCGATGCCGCTGCGCGGCTACTCGCTCATGGTGATCCTCGGCATCGCCGCCGCGATATGGCTGGGCGGCCGCCGCTGGGCCGCACGCGGCGGCGAGAGGGCCGCCGTGGCGGACATCGCCCTGTGGGCGGTCCCGTTCGGTCTGGTCGGTGCCCGCCTCTACCACGTGGTCACTTCCAGCGCGCCGTACTTCGGTGACGGCGGCGACCCGGTCAAGGCCCTGTACGTCTGGGACGGGGGCATCGGGATCTGGGGTGCCATCGCCGGTGGGGCCGTGGGCGCCTGGATCGGCTGCCGCCGCCACGGGATCCCCTTGTCCGCGTTCGCCGACGCCGTCGCGCCCGGGATCGCGCTGGGTCAGGCCATCGGCCGCTGGGGCAACTGGTTCAACCAGGAGCTCTATGGGCGAGCCACCACCCTTCCCTGGGCTCTGGAGATCGACCCCGCGTACCGGCCCGAGGCCACCTCCGACCTGGCCACCTACCACCCCGCGTTCCTGTACGAGTCGCTGTGGTGCCTCGGCGTGGTGGCCCTGGTCGTCTGGGCCGACCGCCGCTTCCACCTCGACCGGGGCCGGACGTTCGCGCTGTACGCCGCCGCGTACACCGCCGGCCGCTTCTGGATCGAGTACCTGAGGGTGGACGAGGCCCACCACGTCCTCGGCCTGCGCCTGAACGACTGGACGGCCTTGCTGGTCTTCGCCGCCGCTGCCGCTTACCTCGTGGCCAAGTCTCGCCGCACCGGAGGCCGTTACCCCGAGGACGTCAGTCCCCTTCAGCGAGAAGGCGCCGACACCGGCGGAACCAGCAGCTGAACCGGACGGCCCTGTCCGTGGCGCCGGGGCGGGCATCCCCCTGCGCTCCGACAAGAACCACCCCTACTCAAGCTGGAGTTGCCATGTCCGTTGTCCCGGGTCGCTCCCCGTCCGCCGTCGTCCGGGCGTCGTGGCCGGAGGTGTACTCGTCGCCATCGTGCTGTCCTCACTGGTGAACGCGGTCATCGCCGTCCTGGCACACGAGATGGGCGCGCCTGAGGACTTTGAGCCGTTGAAGCCGTCGTCGTACACCTTCCTGACCGCGCTCGGGGTGGTGCTGGGTGCCCTCGGGTGGGGCATCGTCGGCAAGGTCTCCCGGAATCCCGAGGGGTTGGTCCGGTGGCTCGCCCCGGCCGTCGTCGTAGTCTCCTCCGTCCCTGACTTCTTCCTGGTCGACGAAGGCGAGGTGACTGGCGTGGTGGCGCTGCTCGTGATGCACGCCGTGGTCGGGCTGATCGCGGTGATGACGTACCGCAAGGTCCTGCCGCTGAACTCGGCGCGCTGACCGCAGCGCTCGCTTACCACCGGGCTGGGGGCCTGACCGCCAAGCCCCAGCCGCTCCGCTATTCAACCAGTCGGTTGACAATGCTCCGCGACCGGTCGTAGGTTTGTATTTAACCAATTGGTTGAAGACGTGAGGTGTGAGGTGACCGACGACCGACTGTCCCAGGTGTTCTCCGCGCTGGCCGACCCGACCCGGCGCGACATCGTGGCCCGGCTCGCCGCAGGAGATGCCACGGTCAACGAACTGGCCGAGCCGTACGACGTCACGGTGCAGGCCGTGTCCAAGCACATCAGGGTGCTGGAAGACGCCGGTCTGGTCAGTCGCAGCAGGGACGCCCAACGGCGGCCTTGCCACCTTGAGGCGGAGGTCTTCGACCTGATGACGAAGTGGATCGAGCGTTACCGGCGCGAGGCGGAGGACCGTTTCCGCCGTCTCGATGCCGTCCTCGAGCAGATGGACGAGCAGCCGATGACGGGCGGACCGGCGAAGGGAGCGGCATCATGAGCACGACGAACACAGGCCACCGCGACGGTACGCAGATCGTGGCCGACCCGGCTCTGCCCACCATCTTGATCACCCGGGAGTTCGACGCTCCACCAGAGCGCGTGTTCCGGGCGTACACCGATCCCGACCTGGTCGTCCAGTGGCTCGGCCCGCGTCGACTCACCATGTGGATCGACCGGTACGACGCGCGGAGCGGTGGGTCGTACCGCTATGTGCATCGCGCGGACGACGGGACCGAGTACGGCTTCCACGGCGTGTTCCACGAGGTGCGCCCCGACGAACGCATCGTGCAGACCTTCACCTTCGAGGGCTTCCCGGACGGCGTCAGCCTGGAAACGGCCGTTTTCGAGGACCTCGGCGGCCGCACCCGGGTCACCACCAAGTCGCTCATGGACTCCATCGAGGCCCGCGACGCGATGATCGCGAGCGGCATGGGAGGCGGCGTCCGGGAAGGCCACGAACGGCTCGACGAGCTGCTCCGCGGCAGCGAGAGCGGAAAGACCGACCGACATACCGAGACAGGGGCTTGAGGTCATGACGAGCGCAGCCGACGAGCACCGTACCGTCGCACGTGGATTCACCGACCGCGTACGCGGTGTGCCTCCAGAAGCATGGGACAACCCGGCGCCGTGCGAGGGCTGGGTCGCCCGAGATGTGGTGCGTCACCTCGTCGAGTGGTTCCCGGACTTCCTGAAGGCCGGCGCCGGAGTCGAACTGCCGAAGGGGCCGTCGGTGGACGACGACCCGGTGGCGGCCTGGACGGTGCACAGCGACGGGGTGCAGGCCCTCCTCGAGGATCCGGCCACAGCGAAGAAGGTGCTGAGGAACCAGCACATCGGAGAGGTCCCACTGGACCAGGCGGTCGACCGGTTCTATACCGCCGACGTCTTCATGCACACCTGGGACCTGGCCCGGGCCACCGGCCAGGACGAGCGCCTCGATCCCGACAAGTGCACCCAGTTGCTCGACGGGATGCTGCCGATCGACGACCTGCTCCGCAAGAGCGGGCAGTACGGCCCACGGGTGGAGGTGCCCGACAGCGCCGACGTGCAGACGCGCTTGCTCGCCTTCATCGGCCGCAAGCCCTGAGGCTCCGCCTCTGGCCTCGCGCTTTCGGTCGGCGGGGTGTCCGGGGTTTGGCGTTCCGAGGGTGACGAGAGCGCATCGAGGGTGCCAACAAGGCCGGCCCAAACCAGAGGCGCCGCATGGGCGATACGCGGCACGGGATGTCCGTCCGGCATGTCGGCCCGTCAGGTCAACACCAGCCTGTCGCACGAGGGAAAGCGCAAGTCGTTGGAGCTGCTCATCAAGGAGGCCCTACCGGCTTTCCAGTGAGTCGGCCCCCTCGCGCAAAGCCGCCGTCAGGGACGGGCGGTCCATCCGTGAAGGGCGAGGTGCGGACGTCGTGGTGGCCACGTGAGAGCGTTTGCGGGGTGATTAAGTTGATGCGTCAACCGGATGGGGTTAGTGTGGCCTGGCCGACCGAGTCTCCCGTCGAGTGGAGCGGGGGCAGGTTCCAGGAGGAGGACGTATGGCTGTCGAAGTGAGTGACCTGCCCGACGCGAAGCGGTACGAGGCCCGGGTTGACGGAGAGCTCAAGGTCGCGGGCGTCGCGGAGTACATCCGTACGACGGAACTCGTCGCGTTCGTACACACCGAGGTCGCAGCGGAATACGAGGGCAGGGGAGTCGGGTCCGCGCTGGTCCGCACCGCTCTTGACGAAGCGCGCGCTTCGGGACTGCGGGTGTTGGCCACCTGCCCCTTCTTTGCGGGCTGGATCTCTCGTCATCCCGAGTACCAGGACCTGCTGTACCAGTCCCGCAGCAAGGTCAGCGACTAGCGCGGCCGCGCACGGCAGTGATGGAGGCCGCCATGAGCGACAGGCCCGCGAAGAAGGCGTACAAGGGCGAGTCGATCACCGTGACGTTCGAAGCCAGGCGCTGCCTGCACGCCACTGAGTGTGTCCGTGGTCTGCCGGAGGTCTTCGACACGGCCGCGCGGCCGTGGATCCGGCCCGACGGTGCCACGGCTGATCGCCTGGCCGAAGTGGTGCGGCGCTGCCCTTCGGGTGCGCTGCGGTACGAACTCGCGGACGGCGGGAGGGAGATACCGGAGCGTCCCACGCAGATCGCGCGCAGCTCCGCAGGGCAGCTGACCGTGCGCGGCGAGCTCCGCGTGGACACCCCGGAAGGCCCGCGCGCCGAGACCAGGGTCATGCTCTGTGGCTGCGGGCAGAGCCGCCTTCAGCCGTACTGCGATCACGCGGGGCCCTGCGGTCAGTGAGGCCGAGAGGCCCGACCTGCACAAGTAGCCGCCCGCAGGAGCTGGGGGTCGAACAGGTGTCCCTTGCAGGGCACTTCTCCGGGTACGGCACCACGACGTGCTGCGTGTCATGGCTGTTCCGCCGTCCGGACCGCTCGTACTCAACTCTTGAGTGTCGAGGTGCTGGTCCTTGGTGGTTCAGGAGTGTCAGTCGGTGGGGTCCGTCTTGGCGAGCAGGCGGGTGCGGTCTTGCCAGGCGTGTTCCCATTGGCGGGTCAGCGCCGGGTAGACGATCAGGTAGCGGAACGGTGCGATGAAGGTCATGTAGAGCCGTCCGAACAGTCCGTTGGGTTTGACCAGGGCAGCCATGCGCAGTTCGTATCCGCCGTCGTTGGTCGGTACCCAGCCCAGGTGCATGATGTCGTGGACGGTCTTGTTGGCCAGTTCGCGGGCGGCCTCGTTGTCGAGCAGGTACACCTCGGTGAACGGGTCGGTGCAGGGGGTGGCGTCGTTCGCGGTCTGGGCGAGGTCATGTGGGAGGCGGTCGCACAGCGAGGTCACCCGCCCGCTCAGACCCGCCTGGGGAATGTCCCAGCCGAGAAGGGCGCCGAGCTTCCAGCGCACCGCGAACAGGAACCGGACCGCGGCGGGCTCCTCGCGGGTGTCGTAGGCCGCCTTCAGTGCGTCGAGCATCACGGGGAAGTCGTCGGGCCCGGCGCCTGGGGCGCGGAAGGACCACACGTCCTCGATCCGGAAGTCGCGGGTGAACTCGTGGATCCGCCACGGCTGTGCGGTGTGGGCGGCTTTCGGGATTCGCATCTGTCATTCCTTCCGACCGGGTACGCGCCGCCGACTCGGGACGGGTCGGGTGGGCCGCTCGTGAGGACTGTGCGCCGGATGGGGTTGGCCAGGCCGGCGACCGAGGCAAGTACTGCGAAACCACCAGTTTCGGAACCATTGGTTTCGATACTCATGGTTCCGTATGATGCTCGTATGTCTGCTCGAAAGCAAGCCCGGAACCAGGGTGGCCGTCCCCGGGACAGTCGCGTCGATGACGCCATCGCCTCCGCCGTGCTGGAGCTGCTGGCTGAGGTGGGGTACGCGCGGCTGACGATGGGCGAGGTGGCCGCGCGTGCCGGCGTCGGCAAGGCGGCGATCTACCGGCGCCACGCCACCAAGCAAGAAATGATCTTTGAGGTCCTTGTGCAGGGCCAGTTCCTGGCCGTGGCGCCCGACCATGGATCGCTCCGCGCCGACCTGGCCGCGGTGCTCGCCGAGATCGCGGACAGCATGGCCTCACCACCGCCGGGGACGATTCCCGGCCTGCTGGCCGATATCCACGCCGACCCGGCACTGTTCGACCGGTTCGACGCGAAGTACCTCGGCGCCCAGCGCCGGACCCTCACCGAGATCCTGGACCGCGCGGTCGCACGCGGCGAGCTCACCACCCGCCCCGACCCGGCCGTCCTCAACGCCCTGCTGGTCGGCCCCGTCTTCGCCTGGCTGTTCCTGCTGTCCGAATCCCCCGACCAGCTCCCCGCACTTCTCGACGCGACGCTCGCCCTCATCAGCCCCGGGCCTTCAACCACCCCAGACGATTCCGGCAGTGAGTTGGTGACGTAATGCGCTGACCTTCGCATTCGGAAGGGGCGCGGGAGCGTTCTCGTACGAGTTTGCCGCGAGCGCGATCACCACGATGACCAGCCCCGGCACATCCACCGCAAGGCCGCGCTTGCGGCCCGGGGGCCTTCTTCGCGGCGTCCCGCCCGGTCGTGGCCGCGGGAACCCGGGCGACCGCATGCACACACTCTGCGTGTCCCGTCAAGTGCGTGCAAGCGGCGCACGCGGACACCCTGCCCCGCAATCGCTGACCGGGCGCCTCGTCCCTTCGTTGCCCCGGTTGTCACCAGCCGGTGACGCGTTCCCAGAAGGTCTGAATCGCCGGTGCGGTGCTGGCGGTCCGGGTGCTGTCGATGACGTGGTAGCCGTGGTGCTGGGCGGCGGTGGCGCAGGCGTGGTTGGGCAGGATACGCAGGCGAGTACCGACGGGCAGGTCGGGCAGGTGGGCGCCGTCGCGGGCGGTGAGGGTGCCGTGTTCCTGGCTCGCGGCCGTCATGACCAGACCCGGGACGAGGTTGCCGTCCAGGTCGGTGACCAGGCCGTAACCCTGGTCCTGCGCCTGGACTGCGGTGCCGCGGTCGCGGGACATGGCCATCCAGCCGCCGTCGGTGATGATCCACCCGCGCTCGGGGCGGTGGCCGACGACGGTGACGACGACCGACAGGGCGAGGTCCTCGATGTGGCAGACGCCGAGACCCGCCATCACCAGATCGAAGAAGACGTAGTTTCCCGCGCGCAGTTCGGTGACTCCGGTGAGGTCATCGGCTGCGTGGGCGGTGGGGGTCGAGCCGACGCTGACGGTGGCCACGGGCAGGCCGGCCGCGCGCAGCCGCTCGGCCGCGGCGACGGCGGTGTCGCGTTCGTTCTTCGCCGCCAGGCGCTGTTCCTCGGCGGTGTGGGCGAAGTAGGACTCGCCCGCGTGGGTCAGCACGCCGTCCAGACAGCCCGCGTCGTGCAGGATGCGGCCGATCTCGGGGAGCGCGGTGGCGTCGGGCTTGACGCCGCCGCGGTGGCCGTCGCAGTCGATCTCGATCTGGGTGGGGAGGGGAAGGCCGGCCTGGCGGGAGGCTTCGGCGACGAACGCCGCCTGCTCGGTGCTGTCCAGCAGGATGCGCAGGGTGACGCCGCGGCGCAGCAGTGCGAGGACGCGCGGGAGTTTGTGGGGGTCGATACCGACGGCGTAAGTGATGTCGGTGTAGCCGCCGTCGGCGAACGCCTCGGCCTCGGCCAGGGTGGAGACGGTGACCGGGCAGGGTGTGTCGTCGTGCAGGAGGCCGGCGACGTCGAGGCTCTTGGCCGTCTTCACGTGAGGTCGCAGGGCGACCCCGAGCCGGCCGGCCCTGGCTGCCAGTCGTTCGATGTTGCGCCGGGTCTTGCGGACGTCGACGACGGCGAACGGGGTGTCGGGGTCGGCCAGAGTCCGGGCAGTGTCGGGGCTGGTGGCGCCTGCGGGGATGTTCACAGCGAGATGTCCATTCTCTTCAGAAGGGCCAGGCCCAGATAAAGGTCTTGCACCCCGATTCCGGAGCTGTCGAAGACCGTGATGTCGCTGTCGTCGGTGCGTCCCGTGGCGCGGTGGGTGAGGACCTCGCCGAGCGAGGTGAGGACCGTCTCCGCAGGGGCGTGCTGGCTTTCGCCCATGCGGCGGGCCTGCTCGGGCAGGTCGCAGAAGACGCGGGCGCGGCTGAACAGTTCGGGCGGTAGTTCCCGCTTGCCGGGGGCGTCGGCGCCCATACAGGAGATGTGCGTACCGGGGCGGACCCACGCGGCCTCGAACAGCGGCCTGGTGTCGGTCGTGGCGGTGGTGGCGGTGACGATCACATCGGCCCGGGCGCACGCTTCTTCGGCGTCGACGCTACGGGCTTCCTGTCCTTCTGAAGCCATTGCCGCGGTCATCCGCTCGGCACCCTCGGCGGTGCGTCCCACCACCAGGACCTCGGCGATGGGCCGTACGCGGCTGACGGCCCGCACCTCGTAGGCCGCCTGGTGTCCGGTGCCGAAGACCGCCAGGGTGGTGGAGTCGGCGCGGGCCAGCAGGTCGACGGCGAGGGCGTCGGCCGCCGCGGTCCGGTAGGCGTTCGCGGTACCGACCTCCAGGACGGCCGCGATCCTGCCGATCGTCTGGTCGAAGAGCAGCAGGGTGGAGTGGTGGCGCGGCAGCCCGTGCTCCGCGTTGCCCGGCCAATAGGTACCGATCTTCACCCCGGCGTGCGTCGCGGACGCCGACGGCTTGAGGGTGAACCGGTTGCGCGGGTCGGACCCGTGCACGGCGATACTGGCGAAGACCGTGCCGTCCACCGTCGCGGCGAAGGCGGCGCGGGCCGCTTCAAGGGCCAGGTCCGCGTCCACGAGCGCGGCGGTCTGCTCCTCGGTGATGTGCAGCAGGCGGTGCGCTGCCGGTGGCCGGCCGGAGCCGGACGGGGGAGCGGGCACGGGGCCGGTGGTCGGTCCGGCGGCGGTCATGAGGGGCCCTTCACTGGGTGTCACTTGGTGTAGTTGTAGACGGTCGCCCGGGATACACCGAGCAGGTCCGCGATGGTCTGCGCGGCATCGCGCGAGTCGAAGTAGCCGTCCTGGTGCAGCTGCCGTACGAGTGCCTTCTTGTCCTCCCTGCTCAGCGACCGGGGGGTGGCGGCGCGCTCCGCGGCCAGTTCCTCCACTGCCCGGCGCAGCTCGCGCGCGTTGCGGTCCCGCAGGGTTTCCAGGGCCTGCTCGCGGTGCTCGGTGTCCGTGGCCACGAGGTTCGACAACGCGAGGGTCACCGGTGACAGCACCGACACGTCGAGGTTCAGGCAGAGGGCCGCGATGTACTCGCCGGCGGCGTTCTTGATGCCGATGGACGTGCTCTTGGCCGGGCGGCCGTCGGGGAACTGGTTGGGGTAGTTCTGGATGACGCTGGGGTAGCCGGGGTCCTCGATGCGGGCCAGGCCCAGCTCCGTGACGGAGTCCCCGACCTCGCGGCCGGAGAGGTTGTTCTCGATCGCCCGGATCGCATGCTGTGGATCCCGCAGATCATGCAGGACCACCTCGCACAGGCCCGGGAACATGCGGCCCAGCGCAACAGCGATCTTTTCGGCCTCACGGATGAGGTGCTCGTCCGCCTCGGCCGAGGCCGCGGCAGTGACGCCCTCGTGCTCGTCCATCTCCGCCCCATCAACAACGCGTTCCACGAGGCCTCTTTTCGAACACTGGGTTAGATCTATTTTCTGTCTCTAGATAATAAGTCTAGGTAGTCTCCCCTGTGATTGTCCAGCAGGCCAGTCGGTCGGCGAGGTGACCCGGACGCGGGTGCGGCGATATTGCTGTCGCCCGCGAGGACAAGAAGGACGCCGCGGCCGTCTGGAAGCGGACCGTCGGCCAACACCCGATCATGGGGTTCGTCGATCACGGCAGGGCGGGGCCGGCGAGGCGCCGACGGGGCTTGCGCGCAGGATGCGCGGGGGTGCGGGGCGGGGCCCGTCGGTTTGATTGCCGACTGCGCCGGCGTCGTGGCGCCGGCAGTTCCTCAGCTGCCCAGCAGCTTGAGCGTCTGACGGTGCCAGACGAGCGGATTGCGGTCGTCGTCGGCCATCATGGCGAGCACGCGCAGCACGATGATGTCGTGATCGCCGGCCGGATAGTTGTGCTCGACAGTGCACTCCAGCCAGACCGGCGCGCCTTCGAGAAACATCGCGCCGGATGCCGCTTCCACCGTGCGGAGATCGGCGAACCGGCCCGCCTTGCTGCGGGACGCGAGTTGCCGGGCCTTGTCGCTGTGTCCCTCGCCCAGGACGGAGATCCCTATCGCCTGCGCGCGAGACAGTACCGGCCAGGTCGTCGAGCTGTGCTGGGCGGCGAAGGAGACCATGGGCGGGTTGTAGGAGACCCCGACGGCGAACGACGAAACGATCATGACGGTCGGGTCTCCGTGGACGCGCGCCGAGAGGGCCGCGACTCCTGAGGGGAATCCGGAGAACGCCTTCTTCATCTCGCCGGGATCCGAGGTGAAGCCTTCCAATGTCGTCCCTTCGCTTGTCGTCCCTTCTCTTGTCGTCATCATGCGGCCCTCGTCTTCGCGGCGTCGAGCACGATCCGACTCCACCGCCCGGCCCAGCGGGCGAGTGAGTCATCGGTCGTGTAGGTGGAGTCGAGCTGGTAGAGACTTTGCGCGGGACAGGTCGCGCCGAGCTCGACGAGCACTGGTTTGAGGGTGAGTTCGGGGGCGAGCGTGTGCGCGGGTCCCGCACCGAGCATGAGGGACAGTGCCACCTGGCCCGCGAGGCCGGTCTCCGTGGGGAACTGGTCGAGAAAGAGCTTGAGCAGGCCGGTGTAGGTGCCCTTGTAGGTGGGGGATGCTGCGATCACGACGTCGGCGGACCGCACTCGCTCGACGGCCGCGGTGACGTCCGGGTCGCCCCAGCCGAGCAGGCCGGCGCCGAGCGCGGTGACTTCGAGGATCTCGCAGTCGAGTTCGAGGGCTGCCGCGAGGCGTTCGGCGGCATCGCGGGTGCGCGAGCCGGCCTTGGGGTTTCCGACGACGGCGACAGCCTTCATCAGGCAACTCCTGTGGGTAGTTGGGGCGCAGGGGCGGAGGCCGCGGGGGATCCGGCCCCGGGATGGTCGACCCGGAGGACTGCGGACGCGAGGAGACAGAGCAGTCCGACGGCGGCGAGGCCACCGAGGGTGACCGCGTAGCCGAAACCGGCCAGCAGAACGGCACAGACCGCGCTGCCCAGCACCGCGCCGAGCTGCTTCATGGCGTTGAAGGTTCCGGACGCCGCCCCGACCTCGTCCGGAGCGACCGCGGTCACCGCCGCGATCGACAGGGGTGACCACACGAACGAGTTGGCCACTCCGTACACCGCGAAGGCGGCGGTCAGCGCGGAGATCGGCGCGTCCGTCGCGACGAGCGCACCCGACGCCCCGATGGACAGGACGAGCGCCAGGGAGCCGATGACGGCAACCGCACGGGGCCCGATGCCGTTGTTGAGCCGGGCCGATACAGGCGCGCCGAGCAGGCACAGCACGCCCATCGGTACGAGGGTGAGGGCCGCCTCGCCGGGATCGAGCCCGCGGTCCCGCTGGAGGTAGAGCATCAGCGGGATCATGGCCGAGCCGGCGCTGAAAGCCGCGGCGGCGGCAGCCCAGGATGCGGTGACGAACCCGCGGCTGTGCAGCAGCGCGATAGGCACCAACGCCCGCTGTCCGTCCCGGCGTTGCAGCCACACGACGCCCACGACGACCAGCGCGCCGACGACGGAGAGCAGCCACCGGGGTATACCCAGCACATCCGCGCTCTCGGCATCCGTGCCCTGGATGCCGAGCACGAGTGCGCCGACGCCGGCCGCGTTCGCGCAGATCGCCCACACCGGGATGCCCGCCTTCTGGCGGGGGAGGGCCGGTACGAACGCGGACACGGCGACCATCGCGGCGACGCCGACCGGGACGTTGACCCAGAACACCGCGGGCCAGCCGCCGGCGGCGACGAGCAGGCCGCCGAGCAGTGGCCCGGCGGCCACCGCGGCTCCGCCGACCGCGCCCCAGGTGCCCAGCGCGACGGCGAGGCGCGGTGGCTGGAAGAGCGCCTTGATGAGGGTGAGGCATTGCGGTGTCATCAGCGCGGCGCCGACGCCCTGGACCACTCGCCAAGCGATGAGTGCCGTGATGGTGGGGGCCAGCGCGCACAGCAGCGACCCGAGAGTGAAGGCCGCGAGGCCGATCAGGTGGACGCGCCGGTGGCCGTAGCGGTCGCCCAGCCGTCCCGCGATGATCAGTGGCACCGCGTAGGCGATGAGGTAGCCGCTGTTGACCCAGATCGCGAGGGTCTCGGTGGTGCGCAGGCCGGTGATCAGTGCGGGCAGCGCGACCGATGTGATCGTGCTGTCCAGCAGCAGCATGAAGAACCCCGCGCACAGGCTGCCGAGCGCGAGCCAGTGGCGTCGCTCGCTCGGTGTGGTCCCTGTGGTCATCTCACACCGCCAGGTTCTCGCGCAGCGTGCTGCCGGGGTAGGCCGGGGCGAGCGCGCCGCGGCGGCGCAGCTCGGGCAGCAGCAGCTCGCTGATCTCGGCGAAGCCCGAGGGCATGGCGAGCGGGCTGGAGAGCATGTAGCCGCCGCGCGATCCGGTGGCGGCGAAGTTCTCCTCCAACGCGTCGGCGACGGTGGCGAAGTCGCCGACGATGCTGTGATCGAGCCCTGTCGCCCGCCCGCGGCCGTGCGTGAAGAACTCGCTCCGGCTCATCGTGTGGTCCTCGCCGAACTCGGCGATGAGCGAGCCGACGAGACCCGCGGGACTCGCGTTGGCCGCCACGATCTCGTCGCGCAGCTCGGCCAGGCGGAACGACTGCGGCAGCGTGGAGAGGTCGTACCCGGCGTTGTGCGACAGGTAGGTGGCGACGGCTTCCTCGCTCCAGAACTCGTGCACCGCGTCACGGCGTGCCCGTGCTTCGGCCGTCGTGCGGCCGACGATGACCTGCGTGGCCCAGAGGATGCCCACCTCGGCCGGATCGCGTCCCTCGGCGAGGAGTGCCTCGTCGAGCAGTTTGCGGTGGCGGTGCTGGGCCATGAGGTTGCCGCCGAAACCGAAGACCAGATCGGCGAGCCGGGCCGAAGCGGCAATGCCCCGGGGTGAGTTGCCCGCCTGAACGATGAGCGGGTGGTGCTGCGGACTGGGTACCGACGCGAGCGGGCCCTTGACGGTGAAGAAGCGCCCCCGGTGATCGATCGGGTGCACCTTCGCAGGGTCGGCGAAACGGCCCGTGGCCCGGTCTCGCACGATGGCGTCGGGCGCCACCGAGTCCCACAGCGCGCGGCAGACCGCGACGAACTCCTCCATCCGCTCGTAGCGCAGATCGTGGTCCATCAACTCCGCGAACCCGTAGTTCGCCGCGTCCGCGCCGCGCGTCGAGGCGACCACGTTGAACGCGATGCGCCCACCCGTCACATGGTCGAGCGAGTTGAGCAGCCGGGCCACGTAGAACGGGTGCATGAATGTCGATGAGTACGTGAGACCGAAGCCGATCTTCTCGGTCACGGTGGACATGGCCGCGATGACCGGCGACATGTCGTGACGCGGCCATTGGATGCCCCATTCCACGGCCGGTTCGATGCTTCCGCGCCAGGTGCTGGGTATGCCGCTTCCGTCGCCGAAGAACAGCATGCCGACGCCGGCCCGCTCGGCCGTCCGCGCGAGTTCCATGTACATGCGTACGTCAGGGAAGTCCTGCCCGACCCAGGAGCCCTGCCGGGCCCACGCACCCTCGGTGTGGGTGAAGGAGAGGTCGTAGCCGATGTGCATGCCGTTCACCGCACGCCCTTCTTCCACAGTTCGACGACCTCGTCGGTGTCGCTGAGCACGGCCACGTTGAGTCCCAGCTGGACCAGGGCCGCGGCGTTGACGTCGAGGTCGTAGGCGGCCGTCGCGTCCCGGGGGACGACGACGGGCCAGTCCAGTTGCATGGCGTCCTGGGCGGTCGCGTCGACGCAGCACTCGCTCGTCAGGCCCACGACGGTGAGCCAGTCGCAGCCGGCCGTGTGGAGCCGCGCGTCGAGATCGGTGCCGAGGAAGCCGCTGTACCCGCGCTTGACCACGCGCAGTTCGCCGTCGGTGGGCCGCACGCGGTACCACTCGGCCCCGGGCGTACCGAGGACGCACGGCTCGTCCGGGCTCATGGGCGCGTCGTAGTCGCCGCCGCGCAGCCAGTTGCTCGACCGCCACGGCCGAGCGGGGTCGCTCCCCAACTCGACCCAGACGACGGGCGCTTCGGCCGCACGCGCGGCGTCGACGAGGTTGCCGATGCGACTGACCGCCTGGTCGAGCGCAGCCAGTGCGGCATCCGTCAGGCCGTATTCGGTGAGGCGGTCCGGATCGGCGAAGTCCCGTTGTACGTCGACCACGACGAGCGCGGGCCTGTTGCCGGGCCGGGTGAGGTGGGCGAGTTGTCTCCTCCGCAGGTCGGACATCAGACGGCCACCTCGTCACGCTCGCGCAGGGCGGGCAGGACGGTCTCGCCGAACAGCAGCATGTCCTCGTCGTACTCCGGGAAGATCAGCATGAGCCCGTCGAGGTCGGCCTCGCGCACGATGTACTCGATGTGATCGGTGACCGTCCGCGCCGATCCCGCGACGTACGGGGTCTGGAACGCGGCCTCACCGCCCGCCCCCTCGGCCCATGCGCGAGCCTGGTCCTCGGGCACGCCCCAGGTCCGGCGCATGTGGGTGAGCGCCTCACGGTCGAGACCCGCGCCCCACTCCTTCACCTTCTTGGCGGCGAGCTCGTCGGTCTCGTCCTGGACGACGGTGAGCATCGAGTAGGTCTTGCAGATCCGGCCGTTGGCCTTAGCCCGCTGGTGGACGTCCGCCGAGAGCTTCCGCATCTCGTCGAGACTTTCGGCGGCGAGGAAGGCCCCGTCGGCGTACGTGGCCTGGAAGCGGCGCGCCTCCTGAGACCGGCCCGCGTTGATGATGGTCGGGCGGGTGGCCGGATGCGGGCGGGACTCGCAGTCGACGAGATCGAAGTACGGCGTCCGCATGGTGACTGAGTCCTCGGTCCACAAGCGGGTGACCGCTTCCGTCCACAGCTCCGTCATCTGGTAGCGGTCCGCGTGGCTGAGCTGCGGGTCCCACTCCCCGAACTGCTCGAACTCTCCCGCGTAGGAGCCGTTGACGATGTTCATGCCGGCGCGGCCGCCGGAGATGTCCTGGAGGGTGGTGAGCATCTTCGCCGCGACGGCGGGGTTGTGGACGTTGGCGTGCAGGGTCGCCCAGATCTTGACCCGGCTGGTCGCCTCGGCGAGCGCCGCCATCATCGTCATCGATTCCAGCGAGCGGCCCCAGTGGTCGGTGCTGCCGCCGAAGCCGCGCCACTTCGCCATCGACATGATGAAGTCGAGGCCGATGGTCTCCGCGTGCACGGCCGCGCGCTTGTTCCACGCGTAGGTCGCCTCGGGATGGGGCGCGGTCGTGGACAGCATCCAGCCGCCGTTCCCGATGGGGAGGAAGATTCCGTACTCTTTCGCTGGCACGTTGGTGGGCCTTTCCGTGAGATTTCTGCTGCCACGTGACGAGGCCGGGAGCCGTGCGGGCCGGTCCCGGTGCGATGCGGCTACGGGGCGGGCCAGACCAGCTTGTCGGCGGCGTAGATGTTCGTCACGGGGGAGGTGTCGAACCATCTCTCGGCCCGGGCGGCGGTCACGCTGTCGGGCACGATCTCGAACTGGTGGAGCATGTCGACGAGTCCCGCGACGTTCTTGGGGTCGATGGCGCCGAACGGCTGTCCGGACGTCGGATTGTCCTTGGCGACCTGCGTCTCGGTCTTCCAGATGGTCGCGTTCAGTTTCTTGTCGTACGTCGGTCCGGACAGCTGTGCCGCGTATCCGACGCACTCGGTGATGTGCTTGTCGTCGGCCGAGCAGTAGTCGTAGGCGTGCAGCGCGGCGCGCAGGATGTCTTCGACGGCTTGCGGGTTCGCCTGGGCGAACTTCGGGTTCACCGCCATCGCGCCGAGCGAGCTCGGGACGCCGTAGTCGATCGGCTTCCACACGGTGACGTCTTTGCCGGCCGCCTTGAGCTGGTTGGGCTCGTTCGAGATGAATCCCGTGAGCGCTTCGAGGCCGCCCTGTCTGCGCGGCAGCACGGAGGGGTCGTAGCCCTGCTTGACCAGCTTGAGCGAGTCCCACTTGACTCCGGCCTTGACCAGCATCGCCCTGACGCCTGCGGGTACGAAGCCCTTGTGGCCGACGACCTTGCCGTCGAGTTGGGTCAGGTCGGTGATGTCCTTGTTCGTCATCAGGACCTCGAGGCCGGCGCCCGAGTACGAGGAGATGCCCGTGATGTCGATCCCGTTGGCCCGGGCCTGGATGACGTCCTGCTGGGAGACGGGACCCACGGTCGCCTGTCCGCTGGCGAGCAGCTTGGTGATCTGTGCTGTGTCGCCGGTGCCGGGCTTGAGGTCGACGTCGAGGCAGAGGTCCTTGAAGTAGCCCAGCTTGTCGGCGGCGATGTACTCGAGGATCGACACCGACGACTGGTACTGGTAGCCCGACAGGTAGGTGATCTTGCCGGCGGCCTTGTTCTCGGCGCAGCGCTTGGCGGAGATCGCGGACCCTTCCGAGCCCGTCGAGGTGCTGTCGCCGGAGTCCGAGCCGCATCCCGCGACGCCGGCTGTCAGCGTGATGGCGGCGAGGGAGGCGAGGCCGGATCTGACGATGCGGTTCTGCATGGGTGACATGGCTGGCATGGATGACGTGGGTGACTTGGATGACGTGGGTGACATGGGTGACTCCGAACTGGCGAGGGGTGCCGAGGGAATGGTGTGGATGCGGGCATGGGCCGCCGAGCGCCCCGCCATCGCGGGCCGCCGGTAGAGCAACGTGAGGCCTCAGCCGGTGTGAGGGCGCGTCAGTTGTGCGCGCTGTCGTGCCAATGGAGTACGCGGCGCTCGACCAGCGTCACGACGAGCAGCAGCAGCACGCCCATGACCGCGAGGACGAGAATCGAGGCGTATACGACCGGCAGTTGGTTCATCGACGAGGCCACGCTGATCGCGGTGCCCAGGCCGCCGGTCGACCCCGACGCCGACATCTCGGCCACCACGGCGCCGACGATCGACAGCGGGAAGACGATGCGCAGCGCCGCGAACACGTACGGCAGCGCGTTGGGGATGCGCACGTGCCACAGCAGTTCGATACGGCCGGCATCCAACGTCTGGTACACCTGCAGCACCTGCTGCGGCACGGACCGCAGACCGGCCGCGGTGTTGATGAGGATCGGGAAGAAGCAGATCAGGCCGGCGATGACGAGTTTGGGCAGCGGGCCGAAGCCGAAGGCCACGACCAGGGCCGGTGCGATGGCCACGAGCGGGGTGACGTTGAGGACGACCGCGATGGGCATGACCGCCCGGCGTATGAGGGGGAGTTCACTGGTCAGCACCGCTAGGGCGAACGCGGCGACGAATCCCATCGCGAGGCCGGCCACCGCCTCGCCAAGAGTGACCAGGGCGTTGTCGACGTAATAGCCGAACTGGGTGGCGAGCGAGCTGCCGATGTCCGGCAACGGCGGCAGCAGGTACGGCAGTTCCTCGGCTCCCCACTGCCAGAGGGCGGCGAGGATCGCCAGCGTCACGAGGAGGGGCAGCCACACGGCCGGGCGGATCCAGGCGATCCGGGACCTCGGGTGGCTGAGGTTGAAGCGCGACGGTTCGACGGGTGGATCCGCCTCGGTCGCCGGGGCGATGGTGCGTTCGTCGGCTACGGTCATGTCCGCACACCCCCACTCACGCGGCTTCGCCGTGCCAGGCACGGCGAAGCCGGTCTCGGATCAGGTCCTCGTACTCGTGGAAGCGGCGCTCCCCGAAGAGGCGTTCACCGCGCGGCCGGGGCAGGTCGACGTCGACGGTGTCGACGATGCGGCCGGGGCCCGGGGCCATGACGACCACGGTGTCGGAGAGCCGGACGGCCTCGGAGACGGAGTGGGTGACGAACAGGACCGTCGTCTTCAACTCGTCCCAGAGATCGAGCAGTTGATCCTGCAGACTCTCGCGAGTGAACTCGTCGAGCGCCGAGAAGGGCTCGTCCATGACGAGCACGTCGGGCCGCAGGCCGAAGGCGCGCACGATCGCGGCACGCTGCCGCATTCCGCCGGACAGTTCCGCCGGGAGCTTGTGCATGGCCTCGCCGAGACCCGCCTTGGCGAGAAGTTCGCGCATGTCAGGGGCGGCTGGCGCGGCTTCCCGCTCGACGAAGCCGGCGATGCGCTCGCGGTGCCTGGCTGCACCCTTGTTGATCCTCTGCGGCAGAGTGACGTTCCGCAGCACGGACAACCAGGGCAGCAACGCCGGGCTCTGCGGCACGAGGCCGATCATCTTGGCGGCGCACGCCTTCGCCGGCGGGACGCCGTGCACCCGGACCTCGCCCCGGTCGGGCTGCTCAAGGCCGGCGACGAGGCGCAGCAGTGTCGACTTGCCGCAGCCGCTGGGGCCGATGAGGCTGACGAAGCGGCCGGACGGCACCGTCAAATGGACGTCGTCGAGGGCATTGGTCGCGGACGACCCGAATCCGTAGACCCGGTGCACCGACCGCAGTTCAAGTGCTGGCGTACCAGTCACCTTCACGCTCCCATCCATGTAGCGAGCACGAAGGCCCGGTCCTGGAAGTCGGAGAGCGTGCGTAGCGAGTGCGGGTGACTGCCACGCGGAAATCCGCTTAGGTGTCTCCGACCGTAGGAGCCTTGTGTTTCGGTCCACCACCGCGATGTGTTTCGCGGACTTTACGTTCGGTGTTGCAGAGTGACGGCCGCGTTGCCGTCGAAGACGTAGATCTCGATCCCGAGGTCCGCCGCCGCGCGTGCCACCCAGCCGCCGAGCGCCTGCACGATCAGCTCGGTGATCAAGAGCACCGTGCGCTCGGCGGTCGGCACGGAGTCCCGCAGCCAGAGCAGTTTGAACATGTCCGCCATGACTTTGTTGCGGTAGGCAGGCTTGTACGCGCCCTGATTGCTGACGAGTTGAACGAGCACGCGGCCCGCGGCGTCGATCCCCTCGACCTCGACACGGCTGCCGTCGGGCAGCATGAGCGGCTTCGGACGCAGCGCGGTACCGAGCTGGTCGCCGAGGGCGACCAGCATGTGGCGTTCGATGGAGCCCTCGGCGAACCGGCTCCACTCGTTGGGGGCGTCAAGGACTGTCAGGTGCACCTGCCGGAGTTTAGGAAACGTCCGTTTCCCACGTGTTTCACGTGATCGGCGCGTGGCTCGGGTGGTGGGTTGCCGACCCCTCGACAGCGCAACGGACTTCCGCCCGGCCCGTCAGAACTCGTCCCGTGGAGTTCTGCGCCCGTGGGCCCCGGGCGCAGCTCACTCCTCGCGTTCGGTGCCGCCGAGCCGTGAGGTGTGGGAGGCGCCGTGGCCGGGCGTGGCGTCGGGTGCGCTCCAACTGGCGAGGAGGGCCAGGGCCTGCGCGGAGGAGGAGCCGGGCTCGGCGGTGTAGAGGCACAGCGTCTGGTCCGGGTCGGCCGGGAAGGCGAGGAGTTCGTGGTGCAGGGTGAGGGCGCCGACCACCGGGTGGTGGAAGCGCTGTGTTCCGTGGACGCACTGGGCGACTCGGTGGCTGTCCCACCAGGTGTTGAACTCCGGCACCTTGACGTAAGCCTCGCCGATCAGTTCGTTCAGCCGGGTGTCGTCGGGGTGGCGTCCGGCCTGCAGGCGGAGATCGGCCACGACGATCTCCGCGACCTCGTCCCAGTTCGTGTACCGCTCGCGGGCCACGGGGTCGAGGAGGACGTAGCGGGCGAAGTTGCGCTCGCGGTACGGCAGTGCGTCGAAGTCCGTGATCAGGGCACGGGCCAACTGGTTGGCGGCCAGGACGTCCTGCCGGTGGTTGGCGACGAAGGCCGGCGTGACGCCGTTGAGGATGTCCACCATCCGGTGGACCTCGGGCCGGGCCCGCTGCACACGTGCCGGGTGGCGGCGCCGCGGGCGGGTGGTGGAGGGTCGGACGAGGTCGAAGAGGTATTCGCGCTCGTCGTCGTCCAGGCGCAGGGCGCGGGCCACGGCCGTCAGCACGGTCTCGGAGACGTTGGGGTGCCTGCCCTGTTCGAGGCGGGTGTAGTAGTCCGTGCTCACCCCGGCCAGGTACGCGACCTCCTCGCGGCGGAGTCCCGGAACCCGGCGGGCGCCGCCACCTGGGGCCACGCCCGCCTCGGCCGGGCTCAGGCGGGCCCGGCGGGTGCGGAGGAAGTCTCCCAGCTCAGCGTTCTGCTCCATTTTTTCAGTATTGCCGCTGGTGGTCCGGTCGCCTGGTGCCAGGGTGGCCCAGCTGGACCCAGGTTCGGCTGGGCCCGCTTCGAGGGCCGTCGGTACGGCCGGCGGCGTGAAGCTGGAGACAGGCCGGGCGCGAAGGACCGAGCCCGGTCCGGAAGGGTCGTGCCTGGTTCCGAAGAGTCGTCACGTACTCGCCGGCTTTCGGCCCGCACCCGGTCTCCGTCCTGCCTAGTGGAGCACCCCAATCACCATGCCTTTCGTCATCTACGTCATCGGGTTCGGCACCTTCGCCCAAGGCACCTCGGAATTCATGCCGGCCGGGCTGCTGCCGCCCCTCGCCGGTGATCTGAACATCTCCCTGTCCGAGGCCGGCCTGCTCGTTTCCGCCTTCGCCGTCGGCATGGTCGTCGGAGCACCGCTGCTGACGCTGGCCACCCTCAAGCTGCCCCGCCGCGCCGCGCTGACCGGCTTCCAGATCGTGTTCATCGCCGGGCACACAGCCGCCGCGCTCGTGCCGCACTTCGGATTTCTGCTGGTCACGCGTGTGGTGACGGCCATGGCGTATGCCGGATTCTGGACACTGGCCTCGGTCGCCGCAGTCTCCCTCGTCCCCGCCGACCAGCGCGGTAAGGCGGTGTCCGTGGTGGTCTCCGGACTGAGCATCTCCATGATCCTCGGCGTGCCGGCCGGCACCCTGCTGGCCCAGCACGCCGGCTGGCAAGCGGCGTTCTGGGCGGTGGCGGTGCTGACCGCGCTCTCCGCGATCGCGCTGCTGGTCGTCCTGCCCGGCGGACACGACGCCGACGCACCGCGGCTCGAACTGCGCACCGAACTACGGTCGCTGGCCGTGCCCCGGCTCTGGGTCGCCTACGCCACCACCGCGCTGACCGTCTCCGCCACCATTTCTCGCGATGCTGCTGGGTGCCGGCGGCTTCCTCACCAACCCGGCGGTCAACGCCCGGGTGTTCAGCGTCCTGGGCGAGGTCCGGACGCTGGGCGGAGCCATGAACATCGCCGCCTTCAACGTCGGGATCGCCATCGCCCCCTGGGTGGCGGGCCTGGTCATCGACGCGGACCTGGGCCTGGCGGCCATCGGCTGGGTCGGCGCGGCCTTCGCCCTGGCGGCCTTCGCGAGCACGCTCCTGGACCGCCGGCTCACCCGCCGCCACCAGCGCACGACGCAGCCCCATGGCCCGGCCGTCCCTCACACACACCAGGCAGCCACCGCCTCCCGGTGAGCCGACCACGACCGACAGAACCCGCTCCCGTAGAGCGACGCTCGCGCCGCAGCCGGGTGACTGACGCCTTCCCGACGCGATGTCCGACGTATCGAATGTCGAGTAACTCCGGTTCGCCGGCCGATGGTTGTGCGGCCCGCGCGGTGGCCGTGCGGTACGTCGGCGCCATCGTGGGGGGGCGTCGTGGGTGTGCCGCACGAGGTTGAGCGCGGGGACGGCGGGGAACTGGCCGTGGCTTCCGCGACCGGGCCGTTGCCGCCGCACCTGCACGCAGGCGGTGGTGTCGGGCCGGTCGCCTTGTGGGGTGCGGCCGGCCCGACGGCCTTGTCAGTGCGCGGTTCTAGTCCGCGGTCTGGACGGGGTCGGCGGTCACCTTGCGCAGCAGCGGCCTGCTGGCGCCGATCGCGGCGAGCATCGCCAGCGTGCCGACGGCCACGCAGGCGGCCAGTTGCAGGGCGCCGGAGACGTTCATCGTGCTGTCGGCCGCCTTGTTGAGCTGGTAGGCGCCGTAGACGCCCATCGCGGTGGTGCCGCCGGCCAGGACGGCCAGGGGGAGGGCCGTCTCGCGCGTCCGGGCTCGGTCCAGCATCCTCAGCGGAGTGCCGGCCAGCCGCAGCAGGCCGTAGACGCGGCGCCGGTCGAGGACGTTCGCGGCGGCGGTCAGACCGGCGGAGGCGGCCGCGACGAGGAAGCTCATGCCCAAGGTGGCGGTACTGACCACGCCGAGGCGGTCCATGTACACGTTGTCCACGGCATTCGGATAGTCCTGCGTGAACGGCAGCCTGCCCGCTCCGAGAGGGGTCAGCGCCGTGACGGCGGTGTCGAGCTGGTCCTGGCCGCCGGAGACGCGGGCGATCAGGCCCGAGCTGCCGTGCAGCGGATTGTCGAAGTCGTCCTCGGAGGGGACCGTGACGGTGGCAGTGACGCCCGCTTCGCGCAGGAGCGTGCGGGCTTCGGCGGCGGCACGCTGGGTGGCCGCGGAGTCCGCGGTCAACACGGCGACCTGGCCGTGCTGGTCGGAGAAGCCGATGGCCAACTGGCTGACGGAGAAGAACCCGGCGACGAAGCCGGCCAGGACCAGGCCGCTGACGGTGCGCCAGGCGCCGCTCGGGTCGTCGCTGAGCCGACGGGCCGCCAGCAGCGTGGCCGGGCGGCGGGCGTAACGGCCCACGATCCGGCCCAGCCGGTCCACGACCCACGGGCCGAAGAGCCAGAACGCGCCGTAGAACAGCGCCAGCAGGGCGACCATCTGCCGGGCGCCGAGCTGCCCGCCCTGCGTGGAGAACAGGACGTAGCCCAGTACCGCGGCGAACAGTACGAGCCGGATCATGCGGGTGCGGCGCGGGTCGGCCTGCTGGGCGACGCCCAGCGGGGAGGTGGCGACCTGGCGCAGCATCGTCACGGCGCTGACGGTGATGAGCGCGGTGACCGCCGGCACGACGGCCGCGAGCCAGGGCAGGCCCACCCACAGCTGGCCGGTGTACCAGCCGCCGACGCCGTAGGGGATCTCGGCGAGGGCGGGCAGCAGCGTCGCGTACGCGAGGGCACCCGTCAGCGCTCCGGCCCCGCCCACGGCCGCCGCCTCGGCGGCCGTCATGGCGATGATCTGCCGTGGGGTCGCCCCGGCCAGGCGCAGTGCGGCGAGCCGCTGCTCGCGCCGGGCGGCGCCCAGCCGTCCGGCCGCCGAGGCAAGCACGATCACGGGCATCACCAGCAGTGCCACGCCCAGCACCGTCATCTGCTGGTCGGGCCCGGTGAAGGGGCTCGGCTGGGTGGAGGTGAAGCCGGCGATCTCGGCGCGTGCGGTCTGCTCCTCGTCGTACCAGTTGTCGCCCCCGGCCGCCTTGGACACCGACGGATCGGACGGCGCCCGTCCCACGACGGCGACCAGCTCGTCGGGGGAGGCGAGGCCGGCCGCGTCGATCGTGCCGTACGACGCCGGCTTCGGGAGGCGGTCGGCCAGTTGGTTCGTGGGCAGCTCGCGCATCAGCCCGTCGAGCGCGGGGGAGACGTACACCTCGCCCTGCTCGGGGAAGGTGCTCAGGCCGGGCGGGGCGGGTGTGGCCTTGCGGCCGGGCAGCTGGGCCAGCGACACCACGGTGACGGGCTCGTGGCGGACGTACGTCGTGGTGACCGCCTGGACGGCGGTGGCCTGCTTCGCCGGTACGGCGTCGGGCGTACGCCATGTGGTGCGGTCGGCCCGGGCGCCGGAACCGAGGCTCGCGGCGATCATCACCAGCAGCACGAACGCGCTGACGGCGGCGACGACGACGGCCAGCAGCTGCGTCTGCAGGCCGCGGCGGCCGGAGGACTTGGCGAGGTGCCAGGTCAGGGGCAGGACGGGGGAACGCATGGAGGTCTCCGGGGCGTGGATGGTGCGGTCAGGCGACCGTGTACTGGCTGTGGCTGCTGATCCGGCCGTCCCGCACCTGGAGGATCCGGCCGCAGTGGGCGGTGACGTCGGCGTCGTGGGTGACCATCACCAGCGCTGTGCCCGACTCACGGGTGACGAAGGTCAGCAGCTGGATGACCTCGGTGCTGGTGCGCTGGTCCAGGGCGCCGCTTTCAGGTCCCGGCAGCGCACGTCGGACACGTCGCTCATGACAAGAGGCTCGCACCGCATGAAGTACTCCGAATCTCAGCGGGAAGGTCAGCGATCCCAACCTCTCCGGTGGGCCCGGGCAGCGGCATCGGCCGAACGGCCACAACGCCCATGAGCCCGGGGCCGGGCCCTCGGCCGTTCGGCCGATCCACGGCCCCGAGGCGGCGGCCCTGCGGTGATCCCATGCGGGTCCGCACCGCGGTGCGGACCCGGGTTTCCCTGGCCCTCACGGTCGGGGTCGCGCTGACAGGCCGGCCCGTCCCACCTGCGGCTTCGGGGCGGTCGGTCGCCGTAGAGCCTGGTCGGGCCCAGTCTCATGACCCGCCGGATGACCGCGGCGCGCGTCGCGCTGGAGGCGACGAGGGGAGTACCGGCCCCGCGCCTTCCAGCACTTGAGCGGGATCACGGCGTACTACAACGCGCAACTGGTACTACCTGTACGTCGCCGCGGGCAACCACGAACAGGCGGTCCCGCGTGCCGCGAGTTGCGCCTGAGGCGTGCTGAGCGTCGACGACGCTGCTCAGGAGCCTCTCAGCGACCTTCACAGGGCCGCGGCTCGGCCTGGACATCGAAGGGCACCCGCAGTCCGTCTCCGACGCCGCTCTCGACGAGTCCGTCGCAGCCGTTGGCGCCGACGGCCTCGGGTGACAGGGCAGTAGGCGGTTCGGCCGCGAGGTGCTTCTGCGTTCAATCGAACGGTTGAAGGCAGAAGCGGCTTCCGGGCGATGCGCGGCGCCTCGGTGAGGCGGCAGGCTGACGGCGCCGTGGTCTACGGCGGATTCACGCAGGCCGAGAAAGGACCAACCCCCTCACATGTCCAACAACTTCAGCAGGCGACGGATGCTCGCGGCGGGCGCAGGCGCCGTGTTGGGCGCGACGTCCGCGGTGTCGGTGTCCGCCGCGCCCCTTGGCACACACGCGTCGGCCGGCACCGCCGCGGACTCCGCGTCCGACACCGCGTCGCAGGGCGTCGCAGGCCGTGGTGAAGAGACCCGTTCGCTCGACGAGCTGTACCAGGACGCCATCGCCGAGGGCGGCAAACTCGTGATCTACGCGGGCGGAGACCTCGCCAACTCGGGGAGCGGCGGGGGCGCGAGGGCGGCCTTCCGCCAGCGGTTCCCGGAGATCGACCTCACGCTCATCGTGGACTACAGCAAGTACCACGACGTCCGCGTGGACAACCAGTTCGCCACCGACACCCTGGTCCCCGACCTCGTGCAGCTGCAGACGCTGCACGACTTCACGCGCTGGAAGCGCGAGGGGCGGCTGCTGCGGTCGTTCTTCGACGTGCTGGACGAGGGCGCTCCCACCGGCAAGCCGGTGCTGATCGCCGCCACGGGCGACAGCTCCCGGCGTTCCCTAGTCCTCGAGCGCGCGGCAGCAGGGAAAGGATTACCGATGAGCGACAACTTCAACGACAACTGGGCGAACGGCGGCGTCGCGCCCGACCGCTGGGCCAGCGCCCTGCACCTGTTCGACAACGGCGCCGGCGTGCCGCACGAGGAGACCACCGCCGAACGCTGGGAGCGGGCCCAGTTGCTGTTCGAGGCCCGGGACTACATCGGTGCTGCCCGGCTGCTCGCCGCCGTCGTGGAGGAGGCCCCGGAGCAGACCGGCCCCCGGCTGTTGCTGGCCCGCTCCTACTACCACTCCGCACAACTGCGGCGCGCCGAGGAACAGTTGCGCCTGGTCATCGACCGCAATCCGGTGGAGCACTACGCCCACCTGATGCTGGGCCGCACCTTGGAACGTCAGGGGCGGCGCGAAGAGGCGAAGCCCTGGCTGCGCATGGCCGCCGCGTTGGAGGGTGAGTTTCCGGACGACTGACGGTTAGTTTCCGGACGACTGAGGGGGCGGGCGCTGTATGCGATCGACCTCGGTCGTCAGGGCCGTCAGGCAGATGGCCAGCTTCGCAGGGCCATGTCGGCCACCTGCTGGAGGTCGTCGCGGGTGGTGCCGCTGGCGGCTTGGACGGCGATGCCGTTTGCCACGGTCATGAGGTAGCGGGCGAGCAGTTCGGGATCGGTGCCGGGGGGCAGGTCGCCTTCGTCGACGGCTTGCCGGAACCGGTCGCGGAGGAGGGAGGTGTGCTCGTTGCGCCAGACGATGAGGGCGTCGCGGGCATTGCTTCCCGGGTCGCCGGCGGCGAGGGATCCCTGGACGCCGAAGCACCCGGTGGGACAGCCGGGGCGGGTCGTGGCCCGGACGGAGCCGCCCAGGAACGCGGTGGCCACCTGTCGGGCGGTCGGTTCCTGCAGGGCCCGGGCCCCATACGAGGCGGGGCCTTCGGTATAGCGCTCCAAGGCCTTCCGGAACAGGTCCTCCTTGTTGCCGAAGGCCGCGTACATGCTGGTGCGGGTGATGCCCATGGCGTTGGTCAGATCGGTGAGGCTGGCGCCTTCGTAGCCCTGTTGCCAAAAGACCCGCATGGCGTGTTCGAGGGCCTCGTCGGCGTCGAAACTCCTCGGTCGGCCGATCGGTGCCTTCTGACGCGTCTCCATACGGTCGAGCATACCTCTTCCGTACCGGTCGGTGCAGATGTGCTACGGTCCCGTTCAGTATCGATCGGTACTGAAGTTTGTGGAGGTCATTCGCATGGGACAGCTTGAAGGCAAGACCGCCGTCGTCACCGGCGGCGGCACCGGGATCGGCCTGGCCACCGCCGTTCGGCTGGCGGCCGAGGGCGCGCACGTGTTCATCACGGGCCGGCGCAAGGACGTGCTGGACGCGGCCGTCGAGACCATAGGCCCGGCAGGGGCCACCGCGGTGGTGGGTGACATCTCCAACCTGGCCGACCTTGACCGGCTCTACGCCACGGTCCGCGCCCGGGGCCGGGGCCTGGACGTGTTGTTCGCCAATGCCGGCACCGCGTCGTTCGCGACGCTGCAGCAGGTCACCGAGGACCACTTCGAGGAGACTTTCGGCGTCAACGTCCGGGGCACATTGTTCACGGTGCAGAAGGCGCTGCCGCTGCTCAACGACGGCGCGTCGGTGATCCTGAACTCCTCGGTGCGCGCCGATGACGGTGTCGCGGCCTTCGGTACGTACGCGGCCTCCAAGGCAGCGATACGGTCCTTCGCCCGGACCTGGGCCAACGAGCTCAAAGACCGCGGTATCCGGGTCAACGCGATCTCCCCGGGCACCATCGACACTCCTGGACTCGACGCCGTGGCCGCGGGCGACACGCCCCTCACCAAGTCACAGTTCGCCGCAGGTGTCCCACTGGGCCGGATCGGACGCCCGGACGAGGTCGCCAACGTGGTGGCTTTCCTCGCTTCCGAGCAGAGCAGCTTCATCCTCGGAGCCAACCTGTACGTCGACGGCGGCGAGAACCAGATCTGACCCGCGGGCGATTACCGTCGCGCGACCGCCAGAAGCACGGTCACGAGCGGCGGCGATCCGTGACGGACCGAGTAGAGCGGAGCCGTATGTCCCACCACATCGCCCGCATGGTCCCGCCGCTCGCCGGGCCATGGAAGCGGCGGCCCCTCGGCATGTGGCCGTTGTGCCGTCTGGTCATCGACCCCCTCAGTCCTGAAGAGTTCAACACGTTCGTCCGGCTCTATCATCAACTGCCTGTCACCGCACGAAAAAGCAGAGACGGTGACATGCGGACCCTACTTCGCCGTTGCGGTGCGAATACCTGAGGCCCTGCCCGAATCCTCCGAGCCGGGCCCACGGCAGGCGCCATCGCACCCGGCCTGTCGGCTCGGGGCTTTGACGCGCCGAGCGCCATGTGGTGACGCCCAGTCAGATGAGATAGACGGCACCGAGGATCTTCACCACCGTCAATGCCTGGGCCGACGCCGCGAGCCTAGACAGCGGGAAGGCGCGAAGCCACCCAGGCGCCGTTCGGCGAAGGCGGTGGTTAGATGCCGTCTCCGTAACCGGGGTTGGGAGGTTGGCGGGGAGTCCACCACTCCAGAAGTCCCCACACCCCAAAGGCGAGCGCGGCCACGGCGGCGAGTACCGCAACCCAGGGCCGGCCCGACCAGCGGGTGGCCAGCGCCCAAGCCAGCAGCGGAACCAGAGCACCGCCGAGCAGGACAAGCGGTAGATCGACGAAGAGCACGCTCAGATCACGGGCATGGCCCTCGAACCCACCATTGATACTGATCGCGGCCCGCGGTGCCCACGCAAGGGCCGCAGTCGCTGCGCCGAGGCCGGCAAGGAGGCATCCGGCGCCGCAGGTGGAGGTGCCTGAAGGGGTGCTCATGCGGTGGGCAATGGGAAGGACGCCGATGCAGCAGCGGGTTGAGCACTCCTGGCGCCGCCGTCATACGAGGCACCCGGTCTCCTTCGCACGAAGAGCCGTAAGGAGCCAACCTCGTCGGCGTCGGGGTGGGCGTCGGCGAACAGCAACGGCACGGTGGCGTAGTACTGCCCGATGCGGGCACGTAGCAAGTCGCTCATGCGGCGATCCCACCACGGCACGGTGCCGCACTGCATCCGCGATTGTCCGCCGGCAACAGTTCACTTCGCCAGATCGTCGCCATGCCCCCTTCAGTAGCAGGTTCTGAGGCTCGTTGACTCGTCGGGAGATGGTGGCCGGCGCGGCCCTCTCCGGGATCGCCATGGGCATCCAGAAGGTGGCCGAAGCCACCGCGCGACCGGGCGCGGAACGCCAGCCGGCCGGATGCCTGGCGGCACTGACCGCCCCGCCGGTCGCCGCGACGGTTCCCCTGGGGAGCCGCCCGCCCGTACGCCGGCGTCGTCCGCCCCGCCCAGCCGTCGCACGACGTGATGCGCCTGCGCGGCTGCTTGCAGGATGCCAACCTCAACCGCACCAGCGCCGTCGTCCTGGGCGAGGGGCAGGGTGAGTACCGGGATTGACTGCGCTGCGACGGGTGCCGGTTCACGGGTGGGCCCGCAAGATGTCGAGCGCCGTCAGCGCCACATGGAGTTCGGTGCGCTCCTCGCCGGACTCGAGGTCGCAGGCCAGCAAGCGCTCGATGGTGCGCAGGCGCTGGTAGACGGTCTCCCGGGACAGTCCGCCACGGCGTGCGGCGGTGGTCTTGTTGCCGGCCGAGTCGAGGTAGTGGCGCAGGGTCGTCAGCAGGTCGGTGCCGTGTCGGGTGTCGTGGTCGATGAGCGGACCGAGCCGGTGTTCCGCGTACTCCTGGATGCGGGGGTCCTCGCGGAACGCGTACAGCAGGCGGCGCAGTCCGATGTCGGGCAGTTCGTGGAAGGAGCGGTCCGGGGGGAGGGGCTGGCCGGGCGGCGTGGCCTCGGCGACGCGGGCCGCCGCGCGGAAGGAGCGGGCGGTGTCGCGGAGGTCCGTGACCTCCGAGCCGACGCTCACGACCGCCGGCGAGGCGACGTCCAGCGCGGCGCGGCCGAGCTGCTCGGCGACAGGCCGCCAGAGCTGGGACGGGCGAAGGGCCAGCAGGACGCCGAGACGGCCGGGAGCCAGCTCACCGACGAGCGCCGGAATCCCTGTTGTCCGCGCTTCTTCGGAGAGACGGGCCTCAAGGACCGCCGCCTCGTCCGAGTCCGATGTACGGAGGTCCGCTGTACCGAGATCCACGAGGATCGCGAGAAACCGGCTGTCCTCCGTGGGCAGGCCCAGTGCGGCGAAGCGGGCGCGGGCGTCCTCGGGGGAGTGGTGGCGCTGTTCGGCCAGGTCCCGCAGGGCGTCCCGATGCGCTGTGCGCTCCCAGGGCGTGGGGTGGATGAGGCGGGCGACGGCCAGGGCCATCGCCGTACGCTCCAGCACGGTGATGTGCTCCGGGCCGAAAGCCGACTCGCCGGCCCGGACCGCGAGCATGGCCACGCGACCCCAGCGCTCGCCCTGGTACTCGACGGGTGCGGTGAGCCAGCCCTCCGGGCCGCCCACGCCCGGGTGGTCACCGGTCGGCGTCGCCCGGGAGCGCTGTTCCCAGTCGGTCAGCGCCTCCTCCAGCGTGCTGCCGGAGACCTCGTACGTCAGCGCCTGGTGCACCAGGTTCTCCAGTACGACGGTGTGGCCGCTCAGCTGCGCCGCCACGCGCACCACGTCTTCGGGTCCCGCGCCGCGCAGCGTCAGGGCGGTGAACGCCTCGTGGATGCGCTGGGTCCTGCGCATCGCGTCCGCCTGGCTGCCGAGGATGAGTGCGTGGACGACCTGGGTGACCTCCAGGAAGTTGACGTCCTTGGCGAGGGCGATGAGCGGGAGGCCGCGGGTTCGGCAGGCCTGGACGAGCAGGTCGGGCGGGCGGTGGTAGCGCCGTACGAGTTCGATGACCAGGGCCGCGGCCCCGATGTCGGTGAGTTCGTCGACGTAGCGGCGGACGCCCGCCGGGTCCTCGGGCAGGGGCATTCCGGTGGTCAGGACGAGTTCGCCGCCCTTGAGGAAGGACGCGGGATCCGTGAGTTCGGTGATGTGGACCCAGCGCACCGGACGATCGAGGTGAGCGACGCCCGTCACCACCTCGGGTCGTCCGGCGGCCATGACGGGGAGGGCGAGGACGTCGGCGACAGTGGGCGCGTGGCCGGCCGCCGCGGTGTCCCGGTCGTCGGCGGCCGGCGGACGATCTGTCGGGTCCTTGTCGTTCACGGTGTCTCCATAGGGGTCTCCGCGCTCGAGAAGCCGGGAGTGGGGGAGGAGCCGACCCCTCGGGGAAGTGACCCGGTCACTGTGGCAAGCGGCGCTGACCTGCGCAAGAGCTGTCCGCCGGCGCACGCCCCCTCGCCTCGCGGCTCCGCGGTTGACACAACGTCCGATCATCGCGCTCCAGCCGGACAGATCGCGCGTTGTAGCCCTTCACAGCCGCGGAAATACTCGGGATACGGGAGCAAGCAGACCACGCAGATCACGACGTACGGCCGGGAGACGAACATGACCGCACTGTCGCCGCACCTTCGCCAGGCCACCCCCGTGACGGCGGTCCGGGGCGAGGGCGTCCACCTGTACGGCGAGGACGGCCGCCGTTACCTCGACTTCACCGCCGGCATCGGCGTCACCAGCACCGGACACTGCCACCCCACGGTCGTGGCGGCTGCCCAGGAACAGGTGGGCACGCTGGTCCACGGCCAGTACACGACGGTCATGCACCCGCCGCTGCGGCGGCTGGTCGACAAGCTCGGCGAGGTGCTGCCGGCCGGCCTGGACAGCCTGTTCTTCACCAACTCCGGCAGCGAGGCCGTCGAGGCGGCGCTGCGACTGGCCCGCCAGGCCACCGGGCGGCCCAACATCCTGGTCTGCCACGGCGGTTTCCACGGCCGCACGGTGGCTGCCGCCGCCATGACCACCTCGGGCACCCGCTTCCGCTCCGGCTTCTCGCCGCTGATGAGCGGCGTGGTCGTCACTCCGTTCCCGACGGCCTACCGGTACGGCTGGGACGAGGAGACCGCCACCAGCTTCGCCCTGAAGGAGCTCGACTACACGCTCCAGACGATCTCCTCGCCCGCCGACACGGCCGCGATCATCGTCGAGCCGGTGCTCGGCGAGGGCGGCTACGTGCCCGCGAACCGTGCCTTCATGGAGGGGCTGCGCGAGCGGGCGGACCGCCATGGCTTCCTGCTGATCCTCGACGAGGTGCAGACCGGCGTCGGCCGCACCGGCCGGTTCTGGGGCCATGACCACTTCGGCGTCACCCCGGACATCCTGATCACCGCCAAGGGTCTGGCCAGCGGGTTCCCGATCTCCGGCATCGCCGCCTCCGAGGAGCTGATGACCAAGGCGTGGCCGGGCTCGCAGGGCGGCACGTACGGCGCCAACGCCGTGGCCTGCGCCGCGGCCTGCGCCACCCTCGATGTCGTCCGCGACGAGAAGCTCGTCGAGAACGCCGAAGTGATGGGCGCCCGGCTGCGCGCCGGCCTGGAGGCGGTGGCCGACCGGACGCCGGCCATCGGGGACGTACGAGGCCTGGGTCTGATGCTCGCCTCCGAGTTCGTCACCGAGGACGGCAGCCCCGACCCGGAGACCGCCGCCCGCGTCCAGCGCGCCGCCGTCGACGAGGGACTGCTCCTGCTGCTGTGCGGGGCCTGGAACCAGGTCGTACGGATGATCCCGGCGCTCGTCATCGACGAGACGGCGGTGGACGAGGGCCTTCAGGCGTGGACGGCCGCGGTGGAGGCCGGTACCACAGGGGCGTCACAGCGATGACGGACTCCCTCGCGCACCTGGTCGACGAGCTCGCCCGCACCGCTCCCGGCCTGCGGATCGAGACCGGTGCGGGAGGGACCGGCGCGTACGCCTACGACGCCTCCAACTACCGGGTCCCGCCGCGGGCGGTGGCCTTCCCCCGCAGCTCCGACGACGTGTGCGCGGTGCTGCGGGCCTGCCGGGAGGCGGGCGTCCCGGTCACCGCGCGCGGCGGCGGCACCAGCATGGCGGGCAACGCCGTCGGACCCGGCGTCGTCCTGGATTTCTCGCGGCACATGAACGGGATCCTGGACGTCGACCCGGAGGCGCGCACCGCGCGCGTCGAGGCGGGCGTGGTCCTCGACGCGCTCCAGAGCGCGACGGGCCCGCACGGGCTGGCTTTCGGCCCCGACCCTTCCTCGCACAGCCGCTGCACCCTCGGCGGCATGATCGGAAACGACGCGTGCGGCAACCGGTCGGTGCGGCACGGGCGTACCAGCAGCCACATCGAGGCACTGGAGATCGTGACCGCCGACAGCGTACGGGCTGTCGCCGACCGCACCGGACTGCGCGCCGCCGACCCGAACGACACCGACGCCGTGCAGCGCGTCGCCCGCCTGGAGGCGGACGTACGAGGCTTGATCGGCGATGGCCTGGCCCCGATCCGCACCGAACTGGGGCGCGTTCCCCGCCAGGTGTCCGGTTACCAGCTGCACCACCTGCTGCCCGAGCACGGCTTCGACATGGCCCGCGCCCTGGTCGGCACCGAGGGCACCTGCGCGGTCGTCACCGCCGCGACGGTCCGCCTGGTGGCGACCGCACAGGCATCGGCGCTGCTGACCCTCGGCTACGACGACGTCGTCGACGCGGCCGAGGACGTGTCGGAGATCCTGCGCTGGAATCCCACCGCCGTGGAGGGCATGGACGAGGCGATCGTCGCCACCATGCGTGCCCGGCGCGGCCCGGACTCTGTGACCGGACTGCCCGAGGGGCGTGCCTGGCTGTACGTCGAACTCGACGGCGACGACCAGAGCGCGGTGGACGCCCGCGCCGCCGAGCTGCTGGACGTGCTCAAGGCGCAGGGCCGGCTGACCGGCGGCCGGGTCGTCGAGAGCCCGGCCGAACGGCGCTCGCTGTGGCGGGTCCGCGAGGACGGCGCCGGGCTCGCCGCCCGTCTCGTCGATGGCGGGGAGTCCTGGCCCGGCTGGGAGGACGCGGCCGTGGCACCGGAGAACCTGGCCGCCTACCTGCGGGACTTCCGCAAGCTGCTGACCACGCGCGGGCTGACCGGCGTGCTCTACGGCCACTTCGGCGCCGGCTGCGTGCATGTGCGCATCGACTTCGACCTCGCCACGGAGCCCGGGCGAGCCGCCACCCGCAGGTTCGTTGCCGAGGCGGCCGCCCTGGTCGTCGAGCACGGGGGAACCCTGTCGGGCGAGCACGGCGACGGGCGGGCGCGCGGCGAACTGCTGGAGGTCATGTACAGCCACCGCATGATCCGCACGTTCGCCGCCTTCAAGGAGATCTTCGACCCTGAAGGACTGCTGAACCCGGGTGTCATCGTGGCCCCGGCCCGCCTGGACGCCGACCTGGCGCTGCACACACCCTCCGACGTGCTGCCCGTCCACACCCTCTTCTCCTTCCCGCACGACGAGGACGGCTTCGCGGGTGCCGTGCGCCGCTGTGTCGGCGTCGGCCGCTGCCGCAGCGACGCGGGCGGTGTGATGTGTCCCAGCTACCGGGCGACGGGAGAGGAGAACGACTCCACGCGGGGCCGGGCCCGCCTGCTCCAGGAGATGGTGCGGGGCGGGACGGTCCAGGACGGCTGGCGTTCGACCGAGGTCAAGGACGCCCTCGATCTGTGCCTGTCCTGCAAGGCGTGCTCCAGCGACTGCCCGGTCGGTGTCGACATGGCGACGTACAAGGCGGAGTTCCTGCACCAGCACTACAAGGGCAGGCTCCGGCCCCGCTCCCACTACTCACTGGGCTGGCTGCCCCTGACCTCGGCCCTGGCCGGATTCGCCGCCCGGCCGGTCAACGCGCTGCTGCGCGGGCCGGTCGGCAGAGCGCTCGCCCGGCTCGGAGGCGTGACCACCAAGCGCAGCATCCCGGCCTTCGCCTCCCGGCGAGCCCTGCGCAAGGCGCTGCGCGCGGCGAAAACCGTCGAACCATCGAAGGCCCTGCTCTTCGTCGACAGCTTCACGCGCGCCTTCCGCCCGGAGGTCGCGGGCGCCGCGAGCCGCGTGCTCGCCGATGCCGGAATCCCCAACACGGCGCAGGACGGGCTGTGTTGCGGACTGACCTGGGTCAGCACCGGTCAGCTGTCCGTCGCGCGCCGCATCATGGCCCGTACGGTGGCGCGCCTGGACAGCGGCGACGGCCTGCCGATCGTCGTCGCGGAACCCAGCTGCGCGGCAGCGCTCAAGCGGGACGTGCGCGAACTGCTCGGCACCGAGGCCGCCCGGCGCGTCGCGGCCCGCGTCCACACCCTCACCGGCGCCCTGACCGACCTGGCCGCCCCCGACTGGACGCCACCGGACCTGCCGGACAACGTCGTCCTGCAGACCCACTGCCACGAATACGCCACCTTCACCGGCCGGCGCCCACGAGACCTGCTGCGCAAACTCGGCGTACGCAAGGTGGACGAGGCCGAGGGCTGCTGCGGACTCGCCGGGAACTTCGGCTTCGAGGAGCAGCACTACGACACCTCGATGGCGGTCGCCGACCTGGCGCTGAAACCCCGCCTCGATGCCGTCGACGGCGCTGAGCGGACCGTTGTCGTGGCCGACGGATTCAGCTGCGCCACCCAGATCGACCACCTCGCCGGTGACCGGGACATCCGTGCCCTGCACCTCGCGGAACTGCTCGACCCCGCCGCCGATCAACCAGGAGAGACCAAGTGACCGACACACCCACGCAGTTGTTCATCGGCGGTGCCTGGGTGGACGCCGCGGACGGCGCCACCCTGCCCGTGGACGACCCGGCGACCGGCGAGATCATCGCCCACGTCGCCGACGCGGGCCCCAAGGACGCCCGGCTCGCGGAAGACGCGGCCGTGCAGGCACAGGAGCAGTGGGCTCGTACGGCACCGCGGGCGCGCAGTGAGATCCTGCGCCGCGCGTACGAGATCATCCTCGACCGCACAGACGAGCTCGTCCACCTGATGACGGCCGAGATGGGCAAGCCGCTCGCCGAGGCCAGGGGAGAGGTGGCGTACGCGGCGGAGTTCTTCCGCTGGTTCTCCGAGGAGGCCGTACGCATCGACGGCGGAGCCGGCGTCCTGCCCGACGGCCGCAACCGCATGCTGCTCTCCCGCCGCCCGGTCGGCCCCTGCCTGCTGATCACCCCGTGGAACTTTCCTCTCGCCATGGGTACCCGCAAGATCGGCCCGGCGATCGCCGCGGGCTGCACGATGATCCTCAAGCCGGCCCCGCAGACCCCTCTCTCCAGCCTGGCCCTCGCCGCGATCCTCAAGGAGGCCGGGCTGCCGGACGGCGTGCTGAACGTCGTCACCACCTCCCGTGCGGGTGAGGTGGTCGAGCCCCTGCTGCGCGGCGGCCGGATCCGAAAGCTGTCCTTCACCGGCTCCACGGCCGTCGGGCGGCTGTTGCTCGCGCAGTGCGCCGACGCCGTCGTACGTACGTCGATGGAGTTGGGCGGCAACGCGCCGTTTGTCGTCCTCGAGGACGCCGACCTGGACAAGGCCGTGGACGGCGCGATGGTCGCCAAGATGCGCAACATGGGCGAGGCGTGCACCGCCGCCAACCGCTTCTTCGTCCACACCTCGGTGGCGGAGGAGTTCGGGCGGCGCCTGGCCGAGCGCATGGGCGCGCTGGTCGTGGGCCCCGGCACCCGGAACGGCGTCGATGTCGGCCCGCTGATCGACAGGGTCGGACGGGGCAAGGTCGAGGAACTGGTGGCCGACGCGGTGGAGCGCGGCGCCCGGGTGCTCGTCGGCGGCCGTACACCGGAAGGCGCGGGCTGCTTCTACCCGCCGACCGTGCTCGCGGACGTCGACCCCGGCAGCCGCCTGATGGACACGGAGATCTTCGGCCCGGTCGCGGCGATCCTCACCTTCGACGACGAGGACGAGGTGATCGGCCGGGCCAACGACACCCCCTGGGGCCTCGTCGGCTACGTCTTCACCGAGGGCCTCGACCGAGCGCTGCGCGTCAGCGAACGCCTGGAGGTCGGCATGGTCGGCCTCAACACCGGCCTCGTCTCCAACCCTGCCGCCCCCTTCGGTGGCGTCAAGCAGTCCGGGCTGGGCCGCGAGGGCGGCCGGGTCGGAATCGACGAGTTCCTGGAGTACCAGTACCTCGCGGTGCCCGTGCGATGACGGCGGCGGTCCTGCCCTGACACACCCCATCGCGCACCGCGCGGGCCACCCCGTGCCCGGTCGAACTGTCCTCATGGCCAGCGCTTCATCGTTGTCGACTGCCTGCCGATCCGAGCTGAGGGGACCCCCGAGATGCGGGCTCGGTCACGATGGCGGCGTCGAAGCGCTGAGTGCCGCGGAGCGTCTCGCGTCTGCATGTCGGGTTGAGGCTCTCCGCGGCACGTCATGGTTCTGCGGCCAGTCAGTACGGATCGTCGTGGGTTCTAGGGGCGCGCCGTCGAGGAGCGGCTGTTGTACGCCTCCACCTTGAGAAGCGGGCTGGGTGACTTCAGAGCCCGGGCGGGCCAGGACAAGGTGACGGTCTGTGACTCGCCGGGCAGCAGCCACAGGTAGTTGTCGCTGTAGAGCGTCGGCAGCACACGATGGCCGGTCGTGCCGTCCAGCAGTGAGAGCCGGACCATGGCGGCAACGGCCGGACCGTGGTTGCGGATGGTGGCGGTCAGGTCGTGACGGGTCCCGGAACGCGACAGGCGTGTGACCGTTGCGGACACCTTCGCCTGCGGTGCCTTGGTCAAGGACTGCATGGCGGCCGGGGTGCGATAGCGCCAGTACGTGTTGTGCGATACGACGCGGCCGTCGCTGTTCTCCAGGGTCAGGCGCAGAAGGTGCAGGTCGGGCAGATCGTCGGTCCAGCCGGCGGTGAACGCCTTCGCGGTGGCTGCCGGTGCCACGTTCAGTCGGGCGTCCCTGCTCTTGCCGAGCTGCCGCCCCGACAGGTCGAGCAGTCGTGCGGTGACGGTGGCGTTCCGCAGGTCCTTCCGGGTGTGATTGACGGCGAGGATCTGGCCCTTGGGGTCGGCCTGCACGTGCAGGGGCTCGCAGGCCGTGCGGGCGCCGTAGTAGGTGCCATTGACGTCGAAGTCGTAGTCGTAGGTCTGCCAGACCGTGCTGTGCCACGCCGGGTGGGACATCCACAGCATGAGGCCGCTGGCGTTGTCCCACAGGTTCGCGTTCCATGCCTCGAACATGGCGCGCGTGTTCTCGTAGTTGACGAACTGGGCCTTGCGGGCGAAGTCGTCCAGGTCCGTGGCCGCTCCGAGGCGGGCTTCGACGGCGGCCTTGTACGTGTGCGGCGCCTGGTTCCCGCGCTCGCTCCAGTCGTGGTAGTACCAGGCGCCGCGTATCGGCCACTCGGGCTCGTCGCCCGTCATGTTGCGCATGCTGGCGGCGGTGGAGACGACGGGCATGCCGATCTCGGTGTGGAAACCGAAGTCCTTGCTGCCGTAGATGGACGGGTCGAAGTACTTCTCCGGCTCGACCCAGCCGTACGGTCCGCCGCCGGTGACGATCCCGCCGGCCGAGTTGTTCTGGTAGAGGATGCCGGGGACCTGCTGTTCGACGGCTTCACGCATGCCCTTGTCGATGGCGGCCGGCGGGTTGCCCTCGTTGGCTCCGCACCAGACCACCACGCTGGGGTGGATGCGGTAGCGCAGGACGGTGTCCCGCGCGATCGAGTTGAAGGCGTCGTGGTCCGGCGGGTCCATGGCCCACGCGTTGGGGAAGTCGTTCCACACCAGGATCCCGTGTGTGTCGCAGGCGGCGAAGAACTCCTCCCGGTCGCAGGTGCCCACCCAGTTGCGGATCATCGTGAAGTTCATGTCACGGTGCATCCGTACGGCCGCGTCCATCCGCTCCGACGGCATCCGGCGCAGCAGTTCGTCCCAGCCCCAGTTTCCGCCGCGGGCCAGGACCCGGACGCCGTTCACGCTGATCTTCAGAGGGTCGGGGGTGTTGGACACGGACTTCACGTCGGTCCAGGTGTCCGCGTCGTCGGACACCTGGATCACGTAGGTCTTCGGGTAGGCCGACTCCCACAGGATGGCCACCCGGTCGAACCTCTTCGCGGAGCCGAGATCGACCTGGATCCACTGGTGGTCCTCGTACTGGGAGGACCAGCGGGTGCCCGGATCGCCGTCGGTGGCGTGGGCGGCCGGGTGGTCGGGCTCCTCGGTCGAGGCAGCCGCCTTCTGGCGCAGGGCGAGGTCGGTTCCGGGGTCGGCGCTGTCGATGACGCCCAGTGACCACAGGGAGTTGCCCCAGCTCGTGTTGCGCAGCCCGCAGGCGATGCGGACGTAGCGGGCGGTTCGGGGAGCGAAGTCCTCGACCTGCAGGCTGGCGTTGCCGTTGTTGAAGGGCAGTGGCACCGCCCCGTTGTCCACCGACGCCACATCTGTCCAGTTGGCGTCGTCGGAGGAGACCTGCACCACGTAGGTCTTCGCGTACGCCTGCTCCCAGACCAGGTCGACCCGGTCGAGGGACTGCTGGGATCCCAGGTCGACGCGGATCCAGTGGTCGTCCTCGTAGGCCGAGGACCAGCGGGTGGCGGGATCGCCGTCGGTCACGTGGGCCGGGCCGTGATCGTTCCCGTCCGTGCTCGAGGCGTCGGCCTGTGCGTGCAGGGCGAGGTCGGTGGAGGGCCGGGCGCTGTCGAACACGGACAGGGTCCACAGCGAGCTGCCCCAACTGGTGGCCCGGGTCAGGCACTTGATGCGTACGTACCGGGCCTGCTGCCGGTCGAAGGTCACGGACTGGGTGTAGGCGTCACCGGAGGCGGCGAACGGCAGCGGCACCTCGTACTCGTAGCCGAACTGGCGGATGCCGAACCGGGTGGCACGACGGTCGCTCTCGTCGCCGTCGACCGACGCGACCAGGGTGAGGTCATGCAGGGCGGGGTCACCGAGCCCGTTGGGCCACCACAGCCTGGGGTTGCGCAGCCGCAGGCGGCCGAAGGCGTCGGGGGTGAAGGTCACGTCGATGCTTTTGCCCGCCGGCACGGTGACGACCTTGGAGACCCGTATGTCGTCGAAGGCCGCGGAGACCGTCGCTCGGTGGTCGGCGGTGTCGGCGTTGCGGACCGGAACGACGATGGTCAACTCGGCGACGGACACATCAGGCAGGTTCGGCAGGACCGTGTCGACACGCGGATCGCCGATCACGACATGGCCGGTGGATCTCAGCCGGACGTGGTTCCAGATGCCGGCGGCCCGGTCGCGTACCGCGGGCATCCAGTCCCAGCCCGAGGAGGCCAGGTAGGTGGGCGAGTTGAGGTTCATCTGGTTGGCGCCCGCGTCCACCCAGGCCTCGCCGGCCGGGCCCTTGTCACCGGGGCTGCCGGGAACCGGCATCGGCGTGATCTTCACCGCTAGGGCGTTCGTGTCGTCCGTCGAGAGCAGCTCGGTCACGTCGTGGGCGGAGCGGGCGAAGGGATACGTCAGATCGCCCACGTGCCGAGCGTTGAGCCAGATGTCGGCCGTGTGGTTGATGCCGTCGAACTCCAGCCAGATCCGGCGCCCGGCTCCGGTGCGCAGACCGCGCGGCAGCTCGAAGTCCCGCTTGTACCACCACGCGTGCCGTGACAGGGCCTCGGGGACCTGGAGGTTGTTGAGTCCGACGACGGGATCGGGCAGCTTGCCCTGGTCCACGAGCGAGGTCAGCACCGTGCCGGGGACGGTGGCCGGCAGCCAGCCGCCGGTGTCGACGGACGTCTTCGACAGGTCCTTGCCCTCGGCGCCGGCCCACTCGTCGAGGGTCAGCCGCCAACCGGACTCCACCGGCACGGTGCCGTCATCGGCCACCGTCAGCTTGGGCGCAGGCCCGGAGTGCGTGCCCCAGTCCGTCCAGCCGGTGGCCGACGGCCGGTGTCCCTTGGCGGTGCCGTAGACCTCGAAGCCGTTCAGGCCCAGGGGGTTGGGGCTGGAGCGCTTGCGCGAGGTCATCCGCACCCAGCGCGCCGTGACCGGGCGGGGGAGCTGGATGTTCACCACGCCGCCGGTGCCCGCCGTCGTGCGGTACACGCTCGTCCAGGACGCACGGTCGGTCGACGTCTCGACCGTGTACTCGACCGCGTAACTCGACTGGATCTCCTTGCCCGTGGTGCCGTTGGCCGGATTGCCCGTGGTGGGGGGCGTGAACACCGGGTCACTGGCATCGGCTTCGAAAGTGAGACGGATCCAGGTGACGTCGCATGCGGCCTGCAGATCGATCGAGATCCACTGCGGGTCACCCGCTGCCGCGCGCCATCCGCTGCCGCGCACTCCCGGTGAGGTGAGCCGATCGACCACGAACGAGCCCGGGGTGGGCGCGTAGGCCGTCGAAGAGACCGCGACGGGGCGGTGGAGCGCGAGCTCACGAGTGGGGGAAGGCGCGGCCGGCATGTCGGTGCCGGCAGCGGCAGCGGTCGACACGGGCAACAGGGAACCGAGACCGAACCCCGCCAGCAGAGTGGAGCCCCCGGTGACGACCGACCGTCGCGACGGGTGACGTGGCGGACTCGACTGATCTGTCATGAGTGTGATGTCCCATCAAAAGACAGCGGCACGGGCCGGACACGACACGGCGCGCGTGGTGCCAAACGGAATGACAACGTTGCCAAAGGCTGTGGTGCGAGGGGATTCCTGTCAACCCCTGGTGCAAGACCAGAGCCGCTTTCTATTAAATTAGGAATTAATATTGACAGGGTTTCGGCCACGCGCCACAGTCTTCGCCGTGACGTCGGCGGCCCCTGTTGCAGCGCGGCCCGCGTCACGCCCTCGTGCTTCCCAACCATCGGGAGAGGCAAGTGACTTCACCCCCGCAGCCCCGTACACCCGCAGCGCTGAGACTCACGCGCCGTGCCACCACGGTCGCGATCGCCACGGTCCTGGCGGTGACCGCGGCCCCTGTGGCCACGGCGCAGACCGCCGTCGACCAGGGCGCGCCCGAGTACTACGACAGTGGTCTCGCTCCGACGCCCTACATGGGCTGGAACACGTACTACGGGCTGGGCGCACCCACCGAACAGGAAGTGCGCGCCGTCGCCGACAAGTTGGTCAGCAGCGGTCTGCGCGACAGCGGTTACGACATCGTGTGGCTCGACGGCGGCTGGCAGGCCGACAACCCGCGCGACGCGCAAGGGCGGCTCGTCGCCCATCCGAACCGCTTCCCCTCCGGCATCCCGGCGCTGGTCTCCTACCTCCACCAGCGCGGACTCAAGGCAGGCATCTACACCGACGCCGGCGCCTACGACGGCGGCAAGAGCTGCGGTCTCGGCAGCAGGGGGTACTACGAGGAGGACGCGCGGCAGTTCGCGGGCTGGAAGATCGACGCGGTCAAGGTCGACTTCCTGTGCGGGATCGGCGCCAAGCTCGATCCGGGCCCCGCGTTCAAGGAGTTCAGCGACGCGGTGGCCAAGTCCGGCCGGAAGATGCTGCTGAATCTGTGCAACCCGCTGACCGACGACTGGGGGCTGCCGCACACGCCCGAGCAGGACGCGCACAACTCGTACGTCTACGCCCCGACGATCGCCGATTCCTGGCGCACCGGCACGGACATCGCCTGGGGCACCCCGAGTCCCGGGCAGTGGCCCAACGTGCTGCGCAACATGGACGCCAACGCCTGGCACCCCGAGGCGCAGGGCCCGGGCCGCTACAACGACCCGGACTACCTCATCCCCATGCGTCGCATGGGCGACGGGTCCCTGGAGCTGACGCAGGAGGAGTCCACCACGCAGTTCGTGATGTGGGCCGAGATGGGCTCGCCGCTCGTCCTGGGCTCCGACCCGCGCACCCTGTCGGACTCGATGATCGAGACGCTGCGCAACCCGGAGATCATCGCTGTCGACCAAGACCCCCTGGCCGTCCAGGGCGTACGGGTGGCCTCCGACTCCGTCGGCGACGTCTACAGCAAGGTCCTCGAAGGCAATGGCCGGCGGGCGGTCGTGCTGCTCAACCGCTCCGACCGGCCGGTCGAGCGCACGGTCCGGTTCTCCGACGTGGGGCTCGGTGGGGCGGTGCGGGTCCGCGACCTGCGGGCACGAGAGGACCGGGGCGTTCACACCGACACGTACACGGTCGAAGTTCCGGCGCACGGCACCGCGTTCCTGAAGCTGTCCGGCCCGGACGCCCTGCCCGGCACCAGCCTGGGACAGCGGGCCACGGCGAGTCCGGCAGTGGTGCGCGACGGCGACACACTCACGACCTTCCTGCGCGGACCGGACGGCGCCCTCGTCCAGCACACCGCCTCCGCCGACGGCAGCGGCAGGCCGCGGATCCGGGATCTCGGCGGTCCTGCGAAGGGCAGGATCCTGGGGCAGCCGGCCGCGTACGCCTCGGCGGGCGGCCGGATCGACGTGTTCGTGCGGGGCGCCGACTCCCGGGTGTACCGGCGGGTCTTCTCCGGCGGCCGTTGGGGCACGTGGCAGAGCCTGGGCGGCCAGGTGACCGACGCGCCGTCGGTGGCGTTCACCGATCCCGGTCACTGGACGCTGTTCGCCCGGGGCTCCGACGGGCGGATCGTGCAGCGCGGCCCTTCGTCCGGGTGGACGTCGCTCGACGCACCCGGTGGCCGGCCGACCTACGGGCGGCCGTCCGCCGTCGTCGACGCCCAGGGGCGGGTCCACGTGGCCGTTCGCACCGCGGCGGACGACGTGTGGACGCGGTCCCGGGCGACGTCGGGGGAGGGGTCGCAGTGGACGTCGCTCGGCGGGACCGTCAGCGGCAGCCCGACGCTCGTCGCGGTGGGAGACGCCGTGGTGCTGTACGCGCGGGCCGCCGACTACACGCTCTGGCAGCAGCGGTACGAGAACGGTGCCTGGCAGGGCTGGACCAAGCGGCAGGAGTTCCCCAGCGCCGCCTTCGACGGGGCGCTCGGAGCGGTGGCCGGACCGGGCGGCACGGTCGACGCGGTGTTCCGCGGAGTCGACGGACACGTCCACCGGACCCAGTTCAAATAAATTAGTAATTATTCTTGACGTGGTCGAAGCACCACGCGAATCTGGATCCGCGCGAGCGGGGCCCCGGCCGTCAGGAGGGCCCGCCCCACTCGCGCGGATCTGCAGGGAGCCTCCATGACGAACCATCAGCCCAACCGACGCCGGTTCCTCACCGGACTCGGCGCCGCCGGGACGGCGGCGCTGCTCAGCGGCTGTGTCACCGCCACCTCCTCCGGCAAGAGCTCCTCGAAAGGCGCGGTGACCCTCCAGTCCAACCTCTCCGCCCCGCAGGCCAAGGCCGCGATGGAGGACATCGTCGCCGCCTACGCGAAGAAGGGGTCCGGGCGCGCCACCCTCAACACCGTCGCCGCGGAGACCTTCCGCACCCAGCTGCCGACGTATCTCACCTCCGCCAACCCGCCTGACGTCTGCACCTGGTACCCCGGCTCGGTCGCGGACGCCTACGCCAAGAAGGACCTGCTGCTCGACCTCGACGACGTCTGGACCTCGCCCGACCTCAAGGGCTACTCCAAGGCGCTGCACAGCCTGTGCACCGCGAGCTCCGGCAAGAAGGTCTTCGTCCCCGCCACCTACTACTGGTGGGGCATGTTCTACCGGAAGTCCAACTTCGCGAAGTGGGGCGTGAGCGAGCCCAAGAGCTGGGACGACTTCCTGGACCTGTGCGACAAGCTCAAGTCCAAGGGCGTAGACCCGATCGGCCTGGGCGCCGGCGGCAACACCGCCTGGGTGGCCTCGGCCTGGTTCGACTACCTCGACATCCGCATCAACGGCGCCGACTACCACCGCCAACTCCTCGCCGGCAAGCACCGGTTCGACGACCCCGAGGTACGCAAGGTCTTCGACCGGTGGCAGGAGCTGCTGCCGTACTTCGACCCGAACGGCACCGCCGTCGCCTTCCAGGACGCCACGACCTCCCTGCTCAACGGCCGCAGCGGCATGATGCTGATCGGCACCTTCTTCGCCGACGCGGCGCCCAAGGACGCCCTGGACGACATCGACTTCTTCCGCTTCCCCGTCATCGACCCGAAGATCCCGCTCGCCGAAGAGGCCCCGGTCGACGGCTACTTCGCCAGCGCCCGCACCGGCCGCCGCGACCAGGTGTCCGACCTGCTGCGCTACCTCGCCACCGCCGAAGCCCAGGAGATCTACATCAAGGGCTCGTCCGGGACCGTCCTGCCATGCCACCCGGACGCGAAGGACGCCGGCACCGCGCTGGTGAAGAAGGGCCGCAAGCACATCGAGGAAGCAGTCGAGATCACCCAGTTCTTCAACCGGGACTCCAGCGACGCCATGCAGCCCGCGGCGGACACCGCGCTGACGAAGTTCCTGGCCAAACCGAAGAGCATCGGCGGCATCCTCACCGACTGGCAGCGCGACGCCGAAAAGATCTGGAACGCCTGACATGGCCGTCCTGACCGCTCCCCACCAAAAGCCCCCGGTCCCGACGCCGTCCCGTGGCGGTCGGGGCCGGGGCCCCCGGCGCACACCCCCGCTGGTACTCGCCTTCGTCCTGGTACCGCTGCTCGCCGAGGCCCTGTGGGTGTTCTGGCCCGCGGCGCAGGGCTTCTACCTCGCCCTCACCCAGTGGGACGGCGTGTCGACGCCGCAGTTCGTCGGCCTGGACAACTTCCGCGAGATGGCCGGCGACGAGGTCTTCCGCAGCGCGGCCGGCCACACCGTGCTGTGGCTCGTGCTCTTCGGCGGCCTGTCCGCACTCCTCGGCCTGGCCGCCGCGCTGCTGCTCCAGCAGGAGCGGCGCGGCGTCGGCTTCTACCGGGCCGCCCTGTTCCTGCCCGTCGTCTTCTCCCTGGTCGCCACCGCGCTCGTCTGGCAGGCGATCTACCAGCCCGACGGCGTCCTCAACCAACTCCTGGAATCGGTCGGCCTGGGCAGCCTGCGCCACGCCTGGCTAGCCGACCAGGACACCGCCCTGTACGCGGTGATCGTGCCCGCGCTGTGGCGGCAGATCGGCTACGTCATGGTCCTCTACCTCGCCGGCCTCAAGGGCATCGACCCGGCCCTGTACGAGGCGGCCAAGGTCGACGGCGCCGGAGCCTGGCAACGCTTCCGCCACGTCACCCTGCCCCAACTGCGCAGCGTCAACGCGGTCGTCCTGTCCGTCATCGTCATCGACTCACTCCGCTCCTTCGACGTCGTGTGGTCGCTGACCCGCGGCGGCCCCTACCACTCGTCCGAACTGCTGAGCACCTACATGTACTCAACTGCCTTCCAGTCCCTGCGCCTTGGCTACGGCTCCGCCCTGGCCGTCGTCATCTTCGTGCTGGCCTTCGGCGTCATCTGCTCCTACCTCGTCCGTGCGTTCCGGGAGGCCGACTGATGTCCGCCACGTCCACGGCACTGCGCCGCAAGCGGGCCGCGACCGCGGGATTCCACCTGGGCGCGGGCACGTTGGCCGTCCTGTGGCTGCTGCCCATCCTCCTGGTCCTGGTGACCAGCCTGCGCTCCTTCGACGACATCGCCGCACACGGTCTGGGCAGCTGGCCGCACTCCTTCACCCTTGACAACTTCGGCCAGGCCTGGAACGACGGAGGCCAGCAGCGCGCCCTGATCAACAGCCTGCTGGTCACCGTGCCCTGCGTCCTCGTGACACTCGCGCTGGCCGCCATGGCCGCCTTCGCTCTCAGCCGCTACGAACTGCCCTTCCGCCGTTCCCTGTTGCTGCTCATGCTCGGCGGCAACCTGCTCCCGCCGCAGATCCTGCTCATCCCGGTGTCCAAACTGAGCGAGCTGATGGGCATCTACGACACCCTGCCCGCACTCATCGGCGTACAGATCGGCTTCGGCGTCGGCTTCTACGTCTTCGTCCTGCACGGCTTCATGCGCGCGATCCCCGCGGAGATCCAGCAGGCGGCGGTCGTCGACGGCGCCGGACCGTGGCAGATCTTCTGGCGGATCATCCTGCCGCTGACCCGCCCCGCCCTGGCGGCCCTCAGCGCCCTGTCCTTCACGTGGATCTTCAACGACCTGCTGTGGGCGATCACCGTGCTGCGCAGCGACACCAAGATGCCGATCACCGCCGCCCTCATCGGACTTCAGGGCCAGTATGTGTCGATGTGGAACGTGATCGCCGCCGGATCCGTCATCGCCGCCGCTCCCACCGTGGCCGTCTTCCTGCGGTTCCAGCGGCACTTCGTGGCCGGCCTCAACCTGGGAGCGGTGAAGTGACGTCGTACCTGCGCTGGACCCTGCGCACCGAGCACACCAGCTACACCGTCCGCCTGTCCCCGGACGGCCCGTGGGCCGAACTCGACGCCTGGGGCCCGCTCGGCGTCGAACACGGCCCCTCCGCCCTCGACTGGTCCCGGCGCACGCACTTCATCACGCCCGCGGACGCGGCGCCCGCCGAGTATCTGCCGCACGGCCTGCGGCCGTTCACCGGATCCGAGCTCGTGGCAACCCGTCCGGGCCGGGAGCGGGGCGTGTGGTGGGACTTCGACGGCCCACAGGAGGAAGAGGGGAGCCTGCGGCTCTCCTTCACCGACGACCTCCTGGGACTGCGTACGGTCCTCTGCTACCAGGCGGTGCCGGGCACGGACGTGATTCTGCGCTGGACCGAGTTCACCTGTACCGGAAGCGAGGAACTGCGCCTGGAGCGCCTCGACTCGGCCGCCGTGAACATCCCCGTCACCGGCCCGGCCCGGCTGACGTACCTCGCCGGCCAGTGGTCGCAGGAGTTCCAGCGCACCCAACTCGACCTGCCCCGGGGCACCTTCACCATGGGCAGCCTCCAGGGTGCGCCCGGACACGCGTACGCGCCCTGGCTCGCCGTACAGGACGCAGAGGCGGAGGCGGCCTACGGTGTCGCCCTCGAGTGGCCGGGCAACTGGCACATCACCGCGGAGGCAGAGCCCGGCGGCTCCGTGCGCGTCCGCGCCGGGCGGGTCCCGCACGAGGGCGTGGTGTTCCTGACCCCCGGCGAAACCCTCACCACCCCCCGCCTCGCCTGCGCCTTCAGCCCGGACGGCCTCGACGGGCTCTCCCGCGTCTGGCACCGCTACGAACGCCACCTCGCCGGCGGACGGCTGCACCGCCCCCGCAAGGTGCTCTACAACTCCTGGGAGGCCACCGGCTTCGACGTCGACGCGGCCGGGCAGCTGGAACTGGCCAAGACGGCCGCCGACATCGGCGCCGAACTGTTCGTCGTGGACGACGGCTGGTTCACCGGCCGCGGCGACGAGACCGGGGGACTGGGCGACTGGTACCCGGACCCGGCGGCTTTCCCGCAGGGCTTCGACCGGTTCGTCGAGGACATCCGGGCGCTCGATCTGGACTTCGGCCTGTGGGTCGAACCCGAGGCCGTCAGCCCGGCCGGCCGCCTGTACGCCGAGCACCCCGAGTGGGTCTACCGCATCGACGGCCGCCCCGCCCGTCTGGTCCGCAACCAACTGCTCCTCGACCTGGGCCGCACGGACGTCCAGGACTTCGTGATCGGCACGCTCGACCGGCTGCTGCACGCCTACGACATCAGCTATCTGAAGTGGGACATGAACCGGCCGCCAACCGAGCGCGGCCGACCCGGCACCGAGCGCGCCGACCACCTCGACCTGGACGCCCAGCACGTCGGCGGATACCTGCGGATCCTGGACCATCTGCGCGCCGCGCACCCCGACGTCACCATCGAGGGCTGCGCGGGCGGCGGCGGCCGCATCGAGCACGCGACCCTCGCGCGCACCGACGTCGTATGGCCCAGCGACAACACCGCGCCGCTGGACCGATTGTCCATCCAGTACGGCTTCCTGCACGCCCACGCCCCGCACGTCATGAGCTCCTGGGTCACCGACGCTCCCGGAGTGTTCGACCCGCGCCCCCGCAGCCTCGCCTTCCGCTTCGTCAACGCCATGTGCGGCGTCCTCGGCATCGGTGCCGACCTGCGTGCCTGGACGTCCGAGCAGCGTGCCGAGGCCGCCTGGTGGATCGCCCGCTACAAGGAGATACGGGAGATCATCCACCAGGGGGACGTCCAGCTCCTCGGCACACCGAACGACCCCACCTTCGGCGTGCAGTACGACGACCCGGAGGCAGGGCGCACGGTCGTCGCGGCGCTCAGCACCGGACGTCTCGACGGGGCTCCGCTGGTGCCCGGCCGCCCCGACCGGCTGCGCCTGCGAGGCCTTGCCCCACAGGCGCGCTATCGCGACGCCGTATCGGGCGGCACATACAGCGGAGCCCATCTGCTCCACTACGGGCTGCCCTTCGCCTGGAGCGCCGACCACGACGCCGAACTGGTGGTGCTGATACGGCAGTGAAACCGGCCCGGCATATGTTTCCAGGACGGCCGACCAGCCGTGTCACGCCCGCAAAGGAGTCGAACCCCACGATGGAGCAGCCCGCACGACGGCACGGCGCCCGCTTCACCGGCCGCACGGCCGTGGTCACCGGAGCGGCCTCCGGCATCGGAGCCGCCACGACCGAACGCCTCGCCGAGGAAGGAGCCGCCGTCGTGCTCGCCGACATCGCCGAGGAACGAGGCCAGGCCGTCGCCGCGCAGATCACCGAGGCCGGCGGCCTCGCCCGGTTCGTGAGAGCCGACGTCGCCGCGGCGGACGACTGGACGCGCGTCGTGACCACCGCCCACGACTTCGGACCCGTCGACGTCCTCGTCAGCAACGCCTACACCGTCGATGTGACACCGGCCCACAAGATGTCCCTCTCCTCGTGGCAGCGGCAGCTCGCCGTCAACGTCACCGGCAGCTTCCTCGGCTTCCAGGCGGTCCTGCCCGACCTGCGGGAACGCCGGGGAGCGGTGGTGCTCACCTCGTCCGTCCACGCACACAAGGGCATCCCCGGCCATCCCGCCTACGCCGCCTCCAAGGGCGCTCTGCTGTCCCTGTGCGGCCAACTCGCCGTCGAGTACGGCCCGGAGGTGCGCGTCAACGCCGTCCTGCCGGGGCCGATCCTGACCGCCGCCTGGGACCGGGTCGCCCCCGAGGACCGGGAGCGCAGCATCGCCGAGACGGCGGTGCGCCGCTTCGGCACCCCCGAGGAAGTGGCCGCGGCCATCGCCTTCCTCAGCGCTGACGAAGCCTCCTACATCACCGGGACGAGTCTCGTCGTGGACGGCGGCTGGAGCGTCGTCAAGGCCTCCGCATGACCACGCTCACCTCTCAGCAGAAAGGCTCAACGACATGACGCCCTATGCCCGCCGCGGCGTGCACGGCCAGACCGTGGAAGTCCTCGCCCGCCGCATCCTGGGCGGTGAGATCCCCGAGGGGGCCACGCTGGACCTGGTGGCGCTGCAGAGCGAGCTGGACGTGAGCCTCACCGCCCTGCGCGAGTCGCTCAAGGTGCTCGCCGCCAAGGGGATGGTCGACGCCCGCCAGAAGCGCGGCACCTTCGTCCGCGCACGCGCCGACTGGAACCTGCTCGACGTCGACGTACTGCGCTGGCAGTTCGAGGGCGGCAGCACCACGGAGGCCGACCAGGCGCTGCTGCGCAACCTCGCCGAGGTGCGCGCCATCATCGAACCGGCCGCAGTGCGCCTGGCCGCCGAACGGCGCACCGACGCGGACCTGACCGCCCTGGACGGCGCCCTGGAGGCGATGGGGGAGGAGGACACCGACGCCGCCCACGCCGTCGAGGCCGACCTCGCCTTCCACCGCGCTCTGCTGGCCGCCACCCACAACGAGCTCCTCGAACGGATGGAGATGGTGATCGAGTCCGGCCTGGCCCACCGCGACCGCATCGTGCACAGCTCCCCGCACAGCGAGGACCCGGTCCCGGCGCACCGTGCCGTCCTGGACGCCGTACGGGACGGTGACCCGCGGGCCGCAGAGGCCGCGATGCATGCCCTGCTCGACCAGGCCGGCCGCGATCTGGACCGTGTCGGCGACTCCGATGACATGGAAGGCTCCCGCTCTCAGTGAAGATCACCCGCATCGAAACCTTCCTGATCCCGCCGCGCTGGCTGTTCTGCCGCATCGAGACCGACGAGGGCGTGGTCGGCTGGGGCGAACCGGTCGTCGAAGGGCGCGCCGAGGTCGTCCGTGCCGCCGTCGACGTCCTGGCCGAGTACCTCGTCGGCCAGGACCCGCTGCGCATCCAGGACCACTGGCAGGTGCTCACCAAGGGCGGCTTCTACCGCGGCGGTCCGGTCCTCTCCAGCGCGGTGGCCGGCCTCGACCAGGCCCTGTGGGACATCGCCGGGAAGACCTACGGCGCTCCCGTGCACGCCCTGCTGGGCGGCCCGGTGCGCGACCGCGTCCGGGTCTACGCCTGGGTGGGCGGAGACGAACCCGCCGAGCTGACCGAGCAGATAGCCGCCCAGGTCGAGGCGGGTTTCACGGCGGTGAAGATGAACGCGGCCGGAGCCACCTCGCCGGTCCCCACCGCCGCCGAGACCGCCGCGGTCGTCGGCCGCGTGGCCGCCGCCCGCGAGGCGCTCGGCCCGGACCGTGACGTCGCCGTCGACTTCCACGGCCGCTTCACCGCCGCCGGCGCCCGCCGGATCCTGGCCGAACTCGTCCCCCTGCACCCGCTGTTCGTCGAGGAGCCCGTCGTACCCGAGCACGGCCACCAGCTGGCCGGCCTCGTCGCCGCGAGCCCGATACCGCTCGCCACCGGTGAACGCCTCTACGGACGCGCCGAGTTCCTGCCCGTGCTCGCCGCGGGCATCGCGGTCGCCCAGCCCGATCTGTCCCACGCCGGCGGCGTCTCGGAGGTGCACCGCATTGCCTCGCTCGCCGAGACCTACGGCGCCCAGCTCGCCCCGCACTGTCCGCTCGGCCCGATCGCGCTGGCGGCCAGCCTGCAGGTCGCGTTCGCCACCCCGAACTTCCTGATCCAGGAGCAGAGCCGCGGCATCCACTACAACAAGGACGCCGACCTGCTGTCCTACCTGGTCGACCCCGAACCGTTCCGATTCGTCGACGGCCATGCCTCCCGCGGCGACGCCCCCGGCCTCGGCATCACCGTCGACGAGGCCGCCGTACGCGCCGCCGACCGCACCGGGCACGCCTGGCGCAACCCCGTGTGGCGGCACCCCGACGGCTCCTTCGCGGAGTGGTGAGCGTGCCGCTGGACATCGTCACCGACCTTGCCCATGGGGGCCGTTGGACCTCGCTGCGCACGGCCGGCCGGGAATGGCTGTGGCGGCGCGAGGCACCCGAGCGGGCGAGCGTGTCACCGGGCGAGCCCTTCGTGGACGCGGGCGGACTGGAGGAGTGCGTCCCCACCGTCCGTGGTACCCCCGACCACGGCGACGTCTGGTCACGGCCCTGGAGACGAGACGCGGACCGGGACGTCATCGACGGTGACCGCTTCACCCTGACCCGTGCCATCCGCACCACCACCGGCGGAGCCGAGGCCGACTACGTACTGACGGCCGACGAGGGCTTCCGCTTCGTGTGGGCCGCCCACGCCCTGCTCGACCTCTCCGACCGCGCCACCCTGCACACCCGCGACGGAGCGAGCACCCGCCTCTTCCCCGAGGCAGCGCCGCTGTTGGACCGGGCGTGGCCGAAGGGCGCCGCCTGGGTGGAAGGAAGCTGGCCCGCCCCCTGCGGACTGCGCCTGGACCGGCTCGGTCCCGACGACGGCACCGCGGTCGGAGCCGTCGTGGACGCTTCCGGCTGCTGCGTCCACGATCACACGGACCGTCTGTCGCTGGCACTCGAAGCCGACGGACAGCCGATGTCCATCGCCCTGTGGCGCAACCTAGGCGGCTTCCCCGACGTGCATCCCTACCGCAGCACGGGCGTCGAGCCGATGCTCGGCCGCGTCTTCGACCTCGCCGAGGCAGGCCCCGGTGACGCCGCCCAGGTACCCGCCTGCGGCGAGGTGCGATGGCGGCTGACGCTGACCGCGAACTGCCGCTGTGCCTGAACCGATGTGTGTGACGACCTGTGTGACAAGGAGTTCGCCATGGATTCCGAGCGGCCCTGGCCGACCGCGCCGACATCGCCTGCCTGCTGCGTGGCGGGGATATGCGGCGCGCGCGGGCACCCAGACCTGGAGCGGGCTGGTTGGGTCGGCGCATTCGTGTTCGGGGCGGGCGGTACGGGGCGGCACGGACGAGGAGCGGACATCTGGGAGACGGCCCCCGGGTGGCTTGATTCGTGAGAGGTTTCTATAAATCTCAGAGGTGCTTGAACACTCGAGGCTTCGCCTCCGTATGGGATGAGGCATTGCTATGCCGGGCCGGCAACGAAGCGTAGGAGTACTCCCTTGAGACGCAACACGCGCAGACGCCCAACAGGTGCTCGCCGCGCGACCATTGGAGCGGTCGCACTGATGTTGGGTGGGGGTGGGCTGGTAGCGGCGAACGTTTACGCCACCGCTTCCGAAAGCGACTCGACCCGGCAGTCGGGTCAGAACCAGGCTGGCCAAGTCCTGGCTTCCGGAGCCGCCACGATCGACTGCCCGGACGTCGGCAGTCAGCTGACGGCGGTGCCCGACCAGGCAAAGACGGAGGTCGACGGCGAACTCGCGCTCCTGGACAAGCAGATCGCCGAGGCCTATCAGCGCCTGCAGAACTCGGCGCAGGCCATCGAGCAGGACGGCGGCTTCGCCGACAGCGCGATCATGAATCCGCTGAAGGACAAGCGGGCTGCCACGATCGAGCGGATCTCGATCGCCATCGACCGTGTCGGGGACCGTCCGCAGGGGCTGGAGGACTTCGCGGCCTGCACGCTGCGCGCCTCCGGCAACCAGCCCGGCCAGGGGGACGGGCAGAACGGTGACCAGGGCGGCGACGGCCAGGACGAGGCCGGCGACAACCATGACGGCCAGGACCAAGGTGGTGGCCAGGACGACGGCCAGAACCAGGGGAATGACCAGGAACAGGGCAACCAGCAGGGCGGCAACGGCGGCCAGGCCGGCAACGGCCCCGCGGCGGCGGACTTCGCGGACATCACCAAAGTCCAGCCCAACGTGCAGAACCCGAACCCGCAGGGCGACGCCTCCCGCGGCACCTTCACCACCAGCTGCGGTGTGAACGAGGGCGGCCTGTTCAACTCCGACAACGTGATCGTGGCCCCCGGTGTCACCAACGGCGCCCACCACTTCCACGACTACGTCGGCAACCAGTCCAACGACGCCTTCGCGAGCGACGAGGACCTGGCCAACGCGGACACGTCCTGCGAGAGCAAGGACGACAAGTCCTCGTACTTCTGGCCCGTACTGCGCCTGCAGAACGGCACCCAGGAAAAGGACGCGGCCTCTCCCGGCGGCGGCATCGAGGGCAACGCCGGTGAGATCGTCACGCCCAAGCAGGTCACGATGACCTTCGTGGGCAACCCGCGCAGCGAGGTCACGGAGATGCCGAGGCTGCTGCGCATCATCACCGGCGACGCCAAGGCCTTCGTCAACGGCACCGCCAACGCCAACGCCTCGTGGAGCTGCACCGGGTTCGAGAACAAGGTGCAGCTGAAGGACAAGTACCCGCTCTGCCCCAAGGGCAGTGACGTGGTCCGCACCTTCAAGTTCCAGAGCTGCTGGGACGGCCGGAACATCGACAGCGCCAACCACCGCACCCACGTGGCGTTCGCCGACGCCGGCGGCAACTGCGCGGGCGGCTTCAAGGCCATTCCGCAGCTGGTGCAGCGCATCGTCTACGACGTCGACGCGCCCAGCCTGCAGGACGGCGGCCGCACGACCCCGTTGTTCGCCGTCGACTCCTTCCCCGAGCAGCTGCACAAGCCGGTGACCGACCACGGCGACTTCATCAACGTCTTCGACGAAGAGCTGATGCGGGAGATGGTGGACTGCATCAACGGCGGCCGACAGTGCGACGCCGCCTCGGGCGCCGGATCGGGCGGGGGCTCGGACGACGGCTCAGGCGCCGGTGAGGAGCCGGGGAACACCCCGTCGCCGACTCCTGACGCTCCTGACACTCCGTCCGGGACGCCTGATGCTCCGTCCGGCGGGAACGGACAGGACGAAGACCCCGCGGACAACGGTGGCGGGGACACGCCGCAGCCCTCGACCAGCAGTGCGCAGGCGCCCAAGCCGGCGGACGGCTCGGACAGCGACAGCGACGGCGGCAACGCGGAACCGAAGGCCGACACATCCCCCTCGGCTGTCCACAGCGATCCCGTCACATCGGGGGACAGCTCGGACAGCGACGGCGGCGGTGCCGTCCCCGGCCCTGAACCGACGCCGACCATCGGTGGGAACGACCAGTCGGTCGCAGGGGACAGTGAACCGCAGGCGGTCTCGGGCGGGCTCGCCGACACCGGGACGCAACTGTGGCCGGCCGCGGCCGGGGCACTGCTCCTGATCACCGGAGGCTTGCTGCTCCGCCGTATCAGGCACAGGCAGGGCTGACACCTTCCAGGTGACACATGATGGGTGATCGGACCTGCATAGACAGGTCCGATCACCCATCATCCGCTTCCTGAACCGCTTTCAGGACCGGCGGCGGCCGGCACCACGAACTCGAGGCCCGGGCACCGCAAAAGGGCTACCGGGCGGTGGGCAGATGCCGGGCGAAGGTGTGGACGACCCGGGCGGACAGTTCGTCGCCCAGCGGCAGTTGCAGGTCCGCTCCGCACACGCGGACCCGCAGGAGCGGGCCGTCCGCGCGCACCTGCTCGATCCTCGCGCGTGGAATGCAGTGGGTGTCCAGGCCGTGGCGGCCACCGGTCGGCTCGGTGTGCACGGGGTCGGCGAGGAAGACGAGTTCGCGGGGCGTGAGTACGACGGCGGCGTACGCGGGCTCCGACCAGCGGGGCACGGGCAGCCGCCCGGCGACTGCGGCGACCGGATCGCCGTCGTCCAGGCATACCGCATCCGAGACGAGCAGGCGGCGCCATTTGTACGGCAGCCCGGCGTTCGGCACGGGAGCATCCGGCAGATCCAGCTCGGTGTGGGCGACCCGGCGACGCAGGGATCGCAGCAAGGGGTGCAGTTCGTGCTCGGCGACGGCGTTGTAATGGATGGTCAGCCGCGCGTCGGTGGCGAGGATCGTCAGGCGGGCGTGGAGCAGGATGTGCGTGGTCTCGATCGCGGCCACCTGCTGCGGGCGCAGGACCACCCGCACTCCGGGGAGGGCGGGAGCGCCGACCCACAACGCCACGCCGCCTGGCCCGAAACCGAGCACGCCGGCGGGCGTCAGAATCTGCAGGCGGCTGCCGCCGAGACGGCCGGGCCGAGCCTGGGCGGGCACGACGAGCAGGTCCTCGACATCCCTGATCCCGGCGGCCTGGCGAAGTGCCCCGAGCGCGCCGTCGGGCACGTCCGCGGCGCGGACAGTACGGGAACCCACGGATCCCGGTGCGTACCTGGGCACGCACGGTGCGCTCGTCGACCTCCTGCTCCCACGGCTCGAGCAGGTCGGGCATCGGACGCGCGGCGGGCCGCCGCCGTAGCGAGCGCCGGCGCGCGGCGAGACCGGCCAGGCCTGCCATCCGCAACCCAGGGCCTCTGACCACCCCACCTCCTGGGTGAGTTCCCGTCCGAGGACGCGTCGAGCAGGGCGAAGCAATCGAAGTCGACGCCTTCCGCCATCGCGTCGACGGCCTCGACTTCGACTTCGACTTCGCACAGTACCTTCAGGTCGCCGAGCACACCGAGGTTCGCACGCGAAGATCCGCGCGCTCGGCGAACCGTCCATGCCCCATGCGCGTGGGTTGAATGGTGTGGCGATCAGGTCGGGGGCCAGGCCGCCACGACCGGACGCAGGCTCTTCGCGCCGAAGCGAGCCGGGTGGCCGGTCATGGTCACGTCCCTGAGGACTTGCGGAACTGCTCGATCATCGCTGCGTAGCTGTTGCCGCCGTGCCCATCGGCCACGGCTCGGTCGGTCAGGGCCTTGACGAACCTCGGAAGTTCGGCGTTGACACCGAGGAACTCGCTCTCCTGGATGACGTGCTCCATCGCGGCCAGGTGGGTGTCGATGGTGGCGTCAAGGGCCGGGTACGTGCCGTCGTCGACCTGCTGGGCGTAGTCGGACAGCCAGTCGGTCACGGTCTCGATACCCTTCTTCGCAAGCGGGGCGAATGCCGCGGCGTCCACTCCCGCCGCGCCGAGCAAGGCGGCACTCTGCAGGAAGCCGTTCAGAATGCCCCACATCAGGCCCAGCACAGCGACGTCGTACAGCGACGACAGGCCGTGGTCGCCGCCGAGGTATGTCGTTCCCGCGCCGAGGCTCCTCAGGGCCGACTCGTGCAGGTCGAAGGCCGACCGTGGCCCGCTGTAGAGGATGACGGCGTCCGCCGTGCCGATAGCCGGAGGGATGGCTATGATCGCGCCGTCGAGGTAGGTGCTGCCCTGCCGCGCCGCCCAGTCGGCGGTCTCACGGGCCTGCGCCGAGGTGCCCGAGGTCAGGTTCACCAGGACCCGACCGTCAAGGACCTCGCCCAGCGGGTGGAGGAGCTCGTGCACGGCGTCGTAGTCCGAGACGCAGACGATCACGAGCGGGCCGGCCGCGACGGCGTCGCCGACCGAGTCGGCGAGCTTCGCGCCTTGGGAGACCAGTCGTTCGGCCTTCGCCGCCGTGCGGTTCCACACGGTCGTGGGATACCCGTCGCGCAGGAACGCTCCGGCCAGCGCCTCGCCCATCAGGCCCAGGCCGATGACCGTCACGGGAGTGTGGCCGGCATCGCGATTCTGCATCATGTGCTCCCTCGGGGTGGGTTGGTGATCGTGGCAGAATCGTCAACGTTCATACCGGTATGAAGGTCAAGGGGGACTGAGCGTGCTGATCGGGGAGTTGAGCCGACGGACCGGAGTCCGTGCGCATCAGCTGCGCTATTACGAGGCCCAGGGCTTGCTCGAACCGAGCCGCGGTACCAGCGGCTATCGCGAGTACGCCGACGACGCCGTCCTGACCGTGACTCAGATCAGGAAGCTGCTGGATGCCGGACTGTCGACCCAGGAAATCGGGTTCCTGCAGCCCTGCGTCACCGGCGCGGCTCCTGACCTCGAGCCCTGCCCCGAGCTCCTGACCACCCTGCGAGCACGCCTGCACGGGCTGGACGAACAGATCGACACGCTCGCCCGCTCCCGCCAGGTCCTGCATGACTTCATCGATGCCACCGAACGGCGTCTGCCGCGGCACTATCAGGGATGCGGCTCCACCACGCTGGAGTCGACACCGGCGTGATCGCCCTCCGAGACGTCCGCGGGCAGCGGCGTCGAAGCCCGAATGAGCCCCTCGCCTCATGAGAAGCCCCGGCTGGACGGGGGAGACCAGCCGGGGCCGTGAGCGGTGGCCGGCGGAGGGCGGTCGCCTCTCGGCGAAAGGCTCCATGGGGCTTCAGCCGAACGATCGTCCCCATGGGCTATAGGTGAGGCCCGGGGACACTGTCCCCTCCGCAGCCACGTACAGAAGAACGCGGAACCGCCCCCCGCGTGTTCCGCGGCCGCCTCCGGACAGTGTGTGAACTGTGGCACGCTCCTGGTGGGCAGGCCCGACCGGGCCCCGTCACGGTGTTGGGCACGGCGGATCAGCCGCTCTGCACGTGGGTCAGCAGTTCCCGGACGTGTCGTGTGGCGGGGTGGTCGGGCCCGAGGTGGAGTTCGCTGTCGGCCAGTGTGCGTACCAGCAACGCCACGCTCTGTTCCCGGTTGCCCGCCTGGTGGTGGGCGTGGGCGAGATTGCCGTGGGAGAGCAGGGTGTCGGGGTGGTCGGGGCCCAGGGCGCGCTGACGGTCGGTCAGGGTCTGTTCGTGGAGGGGGATGGCGCGAGCCGGGTTCCCGGTCTGCTCGTGGGCTTGGGCGAGATTGTCCCGGCACCGCAGGGTGAGCAAGTGGTCGCGGCCGAGGACGCGCTCGCGGCCGGCCAGGGCGTACTCGTAGAGCGGGATGGCGCGGGCCGGGTCGCCGGACGCCTCGTAAGCGCCCGCGAGGTTGTTGTACGCGGTGAGGGCGGCGGGGTGGTCGGGGCCGAGGACGCGTTCGCTGACGGCCAGGTTCTGTTGGAACAGCGCCATGGCTCGGTCGGGGTGTCCCGCCTGCTGGAGTGCGCCCCCGAGGTTGTTGCGGGAGGCGAGCGTGTCGGGATGGTCGGGCCCGAGGCCGCGTTCCCGGTCGGTCACTTCTCCTTCGAACGACGACACCGGGTCACTATCGGGTTGGGCCTCCTGCGCAGACCGGTCCCCTGACACCCGGAACGACGGCACCCCGTCCACCGGGCGGTCCTCCGCGGCCTGTTGCAGTGCCTTCCGGAGCTCACCCATCGGCTCAGTACATCCCGCGCATGGCCTTGCGGACACGGTATCCGCCCCCCTCGCCTGCCGCCTGGTCTCAGGGTACGCGCGCCGTCCGTGAGGGCGGTATCCCGGAACAGGCGGGCATCCGCCCGGCAGCCGATGGCGGGCATGACCTGCTGCGCACGAGCGTTCGGTCCGGCACTTGGGAGGCTCAGGGGTCCGGGTCCGGGCTTGTGGGGGCGGCCGCATCGGCGGTGCTCACGGCAGCCCCGTACGCCTGCCGGCTCGGTGTCACGCGGAGCGGGCAGGCCGCTCAGGACAGGGGTGCCGTGGACCCCCTGATCACCACCCGGCAGGGCAGGGTCTCGACTCCCGAGCGCCGTGCCCCGGCGATCGCGGTGAACAGGGCGTGCGCGGCCGCGCGGCCGACCTGTTCGAGGTTCATGTCGACGCTGGTCAGCGGTGGCCGGGAGGCGGAGGTGAGGACCTGCCAGTTGTCGAAGCCCATGACCGCCACATCCTCCGGCACCCGGTGGCCGCGCTCGCGCAGTACGTCCATGACGCCGCGGGCGATCTGATCGCTGCCGCACAGCACGGCGTCCACGTCCGGGTGCTGGTCGAGCAGCATCGCGGTGGCCGCCCGCCCCCAGCCCTCCGACCACACGCCGAAGCGCGGTTCGCCGACCAGGGCGAGGCCGGCGTCGGCGAGCGCGGCCCGGGCCCCTACGGCCCGCTCCTGCGCCGCGAGATAGCCGGGGTCGCCGGTGATGTGCGCGATCCGGCTGCGGCCGCAGGCGAGCAGATGGTCGACCGCGATCCGCCCCGCGCCCACGCTGTCGGGGACGATGGACAGATCCGCCGGATCTTCCGACGGCGCGTACGCGTAGACGACGGGAACGGGCAGTTCACGGCCCAGGGACGGGCGTGGGTCGGTCCGGCTGCCCACCACGATGAGACCGTCGACCCGGCGGCCGAGCAGCGCGCGGACGTGGTGCTGCTCGCGGATCGCGTCGCCACGGGCGTCGCAGAGGAACACCGCGACCTCGCCCGCGCCGAAGGCGTCCTCGGCGCCCATGAGGATCGGGATGCTGAACCGGCCCTCCAGATCGCTGGTGAGCAGACCGACGGTGCCCGTCCGCCCGGCCAGCAGGCCGCGGGCCAGTTGGTTGGGTCGGAACGACAGCCGCTCGGCCGCTTCGATCACCCGTTGTCGGGTCTCCGCGCGTACCTGGCTGCGGCCGTTGAGGGCCTTGGAGGCGGTGGCGATGGACACGCCTGCCAGCCGGGCGACGTCGCTGAGCGTGGCGGGCTGCGAACGAGAGGGGCCGGTGGCCTGTGCCATGGGTGTTTCTCCTGTCTCGTGTCGCCTGCCGACGCCCCGAGGGTGCACGCCGCGCGGAAAACAGTACGCGAGTCCTTTCGGTCCCGGTGCCTGATCGGGTTTCGATGATTCGGATCCATCCGTTCAAGCAAAGGGGATTGACGGGTCGTAAGCCGAGTCCTAGCTTCACGGAAAACCTTTTCGGTTCGTTTCTGTCGCAGAGTTCGTCGCAGAGTTCAGCGCCACCACATCCATCGTCCCGACCGGCCGGCCCGCGCACGGCCCGTCGCCACACAAGGGGGAGCGACCATGGGGAGCACGGCCGGACCGCGTGGACACGTACGACGCCTCGTCACCGGTGCCATCGCGCTGCTCGCCGCCACGAGCCTGATCACGGCATGCGGCTCCGGGGACGAGGGTTCGGGCGGCGGAGGGGGTGCGGCAGCGGACGTCACGGGCGTCGACGACGGCGCCACGCTGACGATGTGGACGCGAGCGGCGACCCGGCCGCAGAGCGAGGCCCTGGTCAAGGCATACAACGCGAGCCACAAGAACAAGATCGAGCTCACCGTCATACCCACGGACGACTACCAGGCCAAGGTCGGTGCCGCCGCGGGCTCCCGGGACCTTCCCGATCTGTTCGCCTCCGACGTGGTGTTCGTCCCCAACTACACCTCCAGCGGGCTCTTCGCCGACATCACCGAACGCATCGACGCCCTGCTCTTCGCCGACAAGCTGGCCCAGTCGCACATCAAGGCCGGGACGTACGAGGGCAAGAAGTACGTCGTGCCGCACACCCTCGACCTGTCGGTGCTCTTCTACAACAAGGAGCTCTACCGGCAGGCGAAGCTCGACCCCGAGAAGCCGCCCACCAGTCTGAGTGAGTGGGACCGGCAGGCACGGGCCGTGGACGCGCTCGGCGGAGGCGTCAGCGGCACCTTCTTCGGCGGCAACTGCGGTGGCTGTGGCGTCTTCACCTGGTGGCCGTCCATCTGGGCCGCGGGCGAAGAGGTGCTGAACGAGGAGGGCACCGAGGCAACGCTCTCCTCCGACACCGCGAAGAAGGTCTACGAGACCTACCGCGGGTGGGTGGAGGACGACATCGTGGCACCCGGCGCGCGCGACGAGACGGGCACGACCTGGACCGGGGTCTTCCCCAAGGGGAAGGTCGGTGTCATGCCGATGCCGTCGACCACGCTGGGGCTGATGCCCAAGGACCTCGACCTCGGCGTCGCGCCCATCCCCGGACCCGACGGCGGCAAGTCCACCTTCGTCGGCGGTGACGCCATCGGCATCTCCGCCACCAGCAAGTCGGCCGACCAGGCCTGGAACTTCCTCGCCTGGTCCCTGGGCGACAAGGCGCAGGTCGACGTGGTCGCCGCGAACAAGGACGTGGTGGCGCGCACCGACCTCGCGTCCAACAAGCACTCCGACGCGGACCCGCGGCTGGTGACGATCAACGAACTCGTCGCCGACGGCCACACCCCGTACGCGCTGAAGTTCGGCCAGACCTTCAACGACCCCAACGGGCCCTGGCTGACCCTGATGCGCAACGCCGTCTTCGACGACGGGGCGTCCGTCGAGAAGGACAACGAGGCGGTCACCGCCTCGCTGGCCGACTGAGCGACAGTTCGGCGTTCAAGGCCCCGTCGACCCTCCCCTCACCGGTCCCGGCCTCGCTTCACCGCCCGGTCCGGTACCCGCACGTCCCCGCCCGCGGCAGCACCAGCCCCTCCCACGTCACAACACCAGCCCCTCCCACGTCACAAGGCAGAGGAGAGAAATGCAGGTGAAGGCAGCCGACCGCACGGCGGCCGAACCCGATACCCGGCCGGAACGCCGGGTCCGCCCACCCCGCGCATCCGCGCCCCGATGGCGGTCCCGCAAGGTCAAAGGCCTTGCCTACGCGGCTCCCACGGCCGTGTTCGTCACGGTCTTCTTCCTGCTCCCGCTGCTGCTCGTCGGGCAGATGTCGCTCAGCGACTGGCCATTGCTCGCCGGGGACCGGGGCGTCAACGCCCCCGAGAACTACACCGACACCACCGACAGCACCCTGTTCTGGCCAGCGGTCCGTTTCACCCTCCTCTACACCGTGATCGTCACGGTCGTCCTCCTCGGCCTTGCGCTCGTGCTAGCCCTGCTGGTGCAGGAGTTCCGCCCCGGCGCGGGCTTCTTCCGTGCGGTCTACTTCCTGCCCAGCGCGCTGGGGCTGGCCTCCGCGTCCCTGCTGTTCTGGGGCCTGTACAGCCCCACCACCGGACCGCTCAGCCGCATCCTCGAAAAGCTCGGCCTCGTCGACGACCCCGTGTCCTTCCTCGGCTCGCCGACCTCCGCCCTGCTGTCGACGGTCTTCCTCATCGTCTGGAAGTTCGCCGGCTTCTACATGCTGATCCTGCTCGTGGGCCTGCAGCGGATCCCCCAGGAGGTGTACGAGGCGGCACGGATGGACGGCGCGAGCCGGGGTCAGATCTTCCGTTCCATCACACTGCCGCTGCTGCGCCCCTCCATCGCCCTGACTCTGCTGCTGTGTGTGACCGGATCCCTGCTCGCCTTCGACCAGTTCTTCATCCTCACCAAGGGCGGACCGGACAACAGCACGGTCACCGTCGTCCAGTTGATCTACCGCGAAGCGTTCCAGCGGCTGAACCTCGGCACCGCGGCGGCCCTGTCGATCATCGTGCTGGCCGTGCTGCTCCTGCTCAACGTCCTGCAGTTCCGCGGTCTGCGCCGCGTCGACGAGTCATGACCCGCACGTCATGAGAAGGGACACCACGGTGCTCACCCGAGCCCTCGGCCGGACGCCCTACTACGTTGTCGCCGGAGGTCTGGCCGTCATCTTCCTGTTCCCGCTGCTGTGGAACGCCTGGGCTTCCGTCAGCGGACAGCCGGGCACCGCGCAGGAATCCGGCTACGGCCTCGGCAACTACCGCACGCTGCTCGACTACGACGCGGGCCTGTGGCGGTACCTCCTCAACAGCACCCTCGTCTCGGCGCTGACCGTCGCCCTGACCCTCGGGGTGTCGCTGCTGGGCGGCTACGCCTTCGCCCGCTTCGAATTCCCCGGCAAGAACCTGCTGTTCCTGCTGACGCTGGCCATCCTCATGGTCCCGTACGCCACGCTCCTCATCCCGCTCTACGTGCTGCTCGGCAGGCTCCATCTGCAGAACTCTCTGATCGGGCTGAGCCTGGTGCTGGCCATGTTCCAACTGCCGTTCGCCACCTTCATGATGCGGATCTCCTTCGAGGCCGTGCCGCGCGAGCTGGAGGAGTCGGCGCTCGTCGACGGCTGCGGTACGGCGGGCGCGCTGCGCCGGGTCCTCCTCCCGGCGGTGCGACCGGGACTGATCACCGTGGGGCTCTTCGCGTTCCTCGCGGCCTGGAACGACTTCATCGCACCGCTGATCCTCATCTCCGACAGCGAGAAGGCGCCGCTGCCGCTGGCCGTCGCGAACCTGCGGCAGCAGAGCATGGGCGCCGTCGACTACGGCGCCACCGAGGCAGGCGTGGTGGTCCTCGCCGTGCCCTGTCTCCTTCTCTTCCTGCTGCTGCAACGCCACTACATACGGGGCTTCATGTCCGGCGCGCTCAAGGGCTGAAGCACCGCAGACCCGGACGGACAACCGAAAGGACGAACCGAAGGCATGAACTGGTGAGGGAGAACACGACGCGGTCAGCCGTCCTGCCGGTGGCGCCGACCAGGGGGCGGCTGCGGCCGCTCGGTCTCGACGAGGTCCGGATCACCGGCGGCTTCTGGGCCCGGCGCCGGCACATCAACGCGTCCGCCACACTCGGACACTGCCGCGACTGGATGGAACGCGTCGGCTGGATCGGCAACTTCGGGGCCGCCGCCGAGGGCCGGATCCACCGGGACCGGCGCGGCCGCGAGTTCACCGACGCCGACGTCTACAAGCTGCTCGAAGCCATGGCCTGGCAGGCCGGGCACGGTGCGGCCGGCTCGCTCGACGCGGAGATCGCCGCACTCACCGCGGTCATCGCACCTGCCCAGGAACCGGACGGCTACCTGAACACGGCCTTCGGCCGCCCCGGACAGCAGCCCCGCTACAGCGATCTCGAATGGGGCCACGAGCTGTACTGCTACGGGTACTTGATCCAGGCGGGCGTGGCCCAGACCCGGGCCCGGGGCGAGGGCGAGCTGGCGAAGATCGCCCGGCGGGCCGCCGACCACGTGTGCGCCGGCTTCGGCCCGGGCGGCATCGAGGGCGTCTGCGGCCATCCGCAGATCGAGACGGCCCTGGTGGAGCTGGCCCGGCTGACGGGGGAGCAGCGCTACCTCGACCAGGCCGCGCTGTTCGTCGACCGCCGCGGCCACGGCACGCTCGCCGACAGCGAGTTCGGCCGCGCCTACTACCAGGACGACCTGCCGGTCCGTCGCGCCACGGTGCTGCGCGGACACGCCGTCCGCGCCCTCTACCTCGCGGCCGGCGCCGTCGACGTGGCCGTGGAGACGGGGGACGACGCCCTGCTCGCCGCGGTCGTACGGCAGTGGGAGGCCACGGTCGCCCGGCGGACCTATCTGACCGGCGGCATGGGCTCGCACCACCGGGACGAGTCGTTCGGCGACGACTTCGTGCTGCCGCCGGACCGTGCGTATGCGGAGACCTGCGCCGGCGTCGCCTCCGTGATGCTCAGCTGGCGGCTGCTGCTGGCCACCGGCGAGCCCCGCTTCGCCGACCTGGCCGAGCGGACGCTGTTCAACGTGGTCGCCACCTCCCCCTCCGAGGACGGCCGAGCCTTCTTCTACGCCAACACCCTGCACCGGCGCCGCCTTGGCACCCCGCCCCGCGCGGACGCCGAGAGTCCGCGCGCCGAATCCAGCCTGCGCGCACCCTGGTTCGCGGTGTCCTGCTGCCCCACCAACGTGGCGCGGACCCTGGCCCAGCTGCCCGCCTATCTGGCGACGGCGGACGACCACGGCGTGCAGCTGCACCAGTACGCCGACGCGGAGATCGCCACCTGTCTCGCCGGCGGCCACCGGGTCGCGCTGCGGATCCGTACCGACTATCCGTACGGCGGGAACGTCGCCGTACGCATCGACCGCTCCCCGGACCGTCCGTGGACCCTGTCGCTGCGCGTGCCCGCCTGGACGGCCGGCGCCACCGCGTGGCTGGCCGACCCGGACGGTGCACGCCGCGCCGTCGCCCCAGGAACGGCCGAGGTCACCCGCACCTTCCGGCCCGGTGACGACATACGGCTCGAACTGCCGGTGGCGCCGCTCTGGATCTCCGCCGATCCGCGCATCGACGCGGTACGGGGCACGGCGGCCGTCCAGCGCGGACCGCTCGTGTACTGCGCCGAGTCGGTGGACCTGCCCGGCGGACACGAAGTCGACGCGATACGGGTGGACCCGTCCGCCGAGCCGGTGGACGGACCGGGCGGCAACGGCGGCACGGTTGTCCTCGCCGGGGAACTCGCCACCCACGCCGAAGAGCGCGACGCGGCCTGGCCGTACCAGCCGCTCGCCCGTCCCCCCGCGGCGACTGCCGACCGCACCGGGATCGTCCTGGTGCCCTACCACTCGTGGGCGAACCGCGGTCCCTCGACGATGCGGGTGTGGCTGCCCACCGCAGAACCGGACCGCCCCGCGGAACCAGACCACTTCGCAGTCCCGGGCCGCCCCGCCGACTCCGACAACACCGCCACAGGGAGGTAGACCTGCACAGACCGCGAAGACGCCACCACCGAAGAACCCTGGCCGCAGTACTGGCTCTTGGGCTGCTGACCGCGCTCGCTGCGACAGCGCCGGCCGAGGCGGACAACTCGGCCATCGGCTACCCGGTGTACCCAACCGCGCCCGCGGCGACGGCCTGACCTTCCTCGATGTGCTCTGGGAACAGGCACCCTTCACCACCTCGGGCCGTTTCGTCCGGGCGGTGCGTGCCCTTGCCGACAGGTGGCTGTCCGAGGTGTTGTTCACGCGCACCGAGCGGGACCATGTGGTCGCCGCCGCGGTGGGAGCGAACCTGAAGGGCTGAGCCCGCAGCCGGGGGCACACCGCCGGGGTCCTCTCCGGGGAGGTAGCCGTACACGGACGCCGGCCCGCCGCGCGCCCGGGAAGCACCCGCGCAGACGGATGCGGGACGGGAGGCTTACGCGGGCGGCTGTGCGCGGGCGATGAGCAGGGCCACGTCGTCGTGGTTGTCGGGGTGGTGCAGGGTGCTCAGGAGGAGGTCGCAGACGTCTTCCAGGGGGCGAGTGGGGTCGTGGAGGAGGCTCAGGAACGTGTTCAGGCGTTCGTCGAGGTCGTGTTGGCGCGTTTCGACGAGTCCGTCGGTGTAGAACACGAGCTGGTCGCCCGGAGCGAGGTCGACGGTGGTCGTGGAGAAGGCTACGCCGCCCACGCCCAGCGGCACGCCGGTGGGCAGGTCGAGCAGTTCCGGAGGGTGGCCGGCGCGGATGCGGGCCGGCGGAAGATGTCCGGCGTTGGCGATCCGGCACTGCCCCTGATGGGGGTCGTAGACGGCGTAGACACAGGTGGCGATGGACTGGTCCAGGCCCCCGGCGGTCTTGTCGAGGTGTGCGAGGAGCCGGGCGGGATCGAGGTCGAGCGAGGCCAGGGTGCTGGTCGCGGTGCGCAGACGGCCCATGGTGGCGGCGGCGTTGATGCCGCTGCCCATCACGTCCCCCACGACGAGCGCGGTCTTGTCGCCGTCCAGGGGGACGACGTCGAACCAGTCGCCGCCGACTTCCCCGGCGGCTCCCGCGGGCTGGTAGCGGGAGGCGACCTCGAGCCCGGTGGCCACGTGCGGGTAGCTGGGCAGCAGGCTGCGCTGCAGGGTGATGGCGGTGTTGCGAGCGTTCTGGTACCAGCGGGCGTTGTCGATCTGCACGGCCGCGCGGGCGGCCAGCTCCCGGGCCAGCAGGAGGTCGTCGTTGCTGAAGGACAGCGGGTTGCGGGTCCGTTTGAGCTCGAGGGCGCCCAGTACTTCGCCGCGTGCGATCAGCGGCACCGTCAGGTACGAGTGGACGCCGGCCCGGGCCAGGAGTACGGCTGCCGGAGGATCGTGGGCGATGCGGAGCAGGTCCCCGTCCTTCACCTGCGGCACCATGACCGGGCGGCCCGTCCGTATGCACCGGGTGACGAGGCGATCGGAGTCGTATCGGGTGACCCGTCCGGGCGGTTCGGCCCCGTGCAGGGCGTCGGTGGCGGCGTGATCGGCCTGGACGGCCAGCGTGCGGATCAGTGTCGGCTCCGTGGGGCCGAGGTCGCTGCGGCGGCCTTCCACCACCGCCTCGAGCAGATCGACGGCCGCGATGTCGGCGAGTTCCGGCACAGCGACGTCGGCCAGTTCACGGGCGGTGCGGTCCAGCTCCAGCGTGGTGCCGATACGGGAGGAGGCGTCGGCGATGACGGAAAGGCGCCGCCGTGCGGCCTCCGCCTCGATGGTCGAGCGATATCGCTCGGTGACGTCGACGACCGAAGCGGCGACACCCAGCACGGCTCCCAGGGCGTCCTCGAGCCGGTAGAAGGAGATCGACCAGGCGTGATCCTCGTCCGGATCGGCCGGGGTCCGGCCGACGGTGGGCTGGTCGACGAGGGGGAGGCCGGTGTCGAGCACCTGGCGCGCCGCGGACTCGATGGCGTCGACGTCCAGGAACGGCAGGGCCTCGCGGATCGTCCGGCCGATGTGTTCCGCGGCGGGGATGCCGTTGATCCGCTCGAGGGCCGGGTTGACCGACACGTACCGCAGGTCGCTGTCCAGGACCGCCAGCCCGATCGGGGACTGCGAGACCATCCCCACGGACAGTGCGACATCCCGCTCCAGGCGGTGCACGGTCGACTGATCGGCCGCGAGCCCCAGGGCGTAGACGTCACCCTGGTCGTCCAGGAGCCGCATGTTCCGGAATTCCACCAGGCGCGTGGTGCCGTCCTTGCGCCGGACGGGAAAGCCTCCGGCCCAGCTCCGACCGGTGTCCATGACGTCGGCGAACAGCTTGACGACCAGATCGACGTGCTGCTCGTGCACCATCAGCCGGGCCGCGTACTGGCCCAGCGCCTCTTGTGCGGTGTAGCCGAACAGCTCCTCGGCCTGCGGGCTCCACAACACGACATGCCCGCGGGCGTCCAGCACGACCGAGGCCACGCCCAGCACATCGAGCAGCCCGCTCGGCTGCAGCGGTCCGCCGACCGGCCCGTCACCCTCGGCCACGGGAGTTCCGGCTGCGCTCATCGCAGGCACCGCCTTCGGCCATCCACGCGGCACGTCATCCCCTGTGCCGACTGTCCCCTGTTCTACCGTGCTCACCGTTTCCTCCGGCGCCATCCTCGTCCGGTCTTCACCATCTCCCAACACGGCAGTGGTTGTCCGGCGAAGGCGCCACGGAGGCACCGGCGAGATCGCAGCGAGACCGCGCGGTCACGCACCGCAGCCGTGGCAGCGGTTACCGACGCGGCGACCGGGTGACAGACGGTATCGACTCCTGCGCGGGATCGACAGTCGTGGCCTATCAGTCCTTTCGCGCCTGCTGCGCTCAGAAGGCGATGGTCAGGGTTGCCCAGACCGCGTTGCCGCCGGTGAGCGCCGAGCGGTGGACTCCCCAGGTGTCCGCGATGTGCTGCACGAGGAGCAGTCCGCGGCCGCCCTCGTCGTCCGGGCCCGGATCGCGGCGGGGCAGACCGCGGCCCGTGCGGTCGTGGTCGTGCACCTCGAGGCGGAGGCGTCTGTCGGTGATGAGCCCGATGCCGCACAGAATCCGCGCGCTGACCGTGTGCAGTACGGCGTTCGTGGCCAGCTCGGACAGGAGCAGGACGGCGTCCGCGCGTAACTCCCCGGGCAGGCGCCACGCCGTGAGTCGCTCGCCCATGGCGGTGCGGGCGACTTTGACGCTGGTCCGGTGGGCCGGGAGTTCGAGCCAGTGAGCTCTGTCCGGGCTCGTGGACTCCAAGGAGTGGGGGGAGGGAGTCGTGTGGGGGGACACGGTGGTTGCCTTCCAACGGGGAGGAGCGCTGGGGGAGTTGGGGATCGCGACCAGTGGCTCCGCCGGGTGGGGGTGTTCCGGCGGCTTACGGTTCTCCGAACGCCTTGGTGCGCCAACTCCACGGGATGTGACGGGTGTTGACGGGCGGTGCGCGTGCGTTCGGTGGGATCGCTCACACAAGTAACTATGCTCGCAGCTGCGTTCACGCTGCAACTGCCTCCCTGATAATTTCAGGAAGGCAGTATCCGCCTGGTGGCATCAGCAAGTCGCTGTCAGACTCGTACTGGTGACGGTTCGTCAGGAGGTAGGGCGTGAGCGAAGGTCGTTCGGGCGTCGGCACCAGTGCACCCACGGTGCTCCGCATGATCCTGGGCAAGCGGCTGCAGGAGCTGCGGCAAGGCGCGGGAGTGTCGCTGGAGGACGCGGCGAAGGCCCTGCACGTCAAGCCGCTGACCATCCGCCGCCTGGAGAAGGCGGAAGTCGCCCTCAAGACCCTCTACGTCGAGAAGCTGCTGCAGACCTACGGGGCCGCGCAGCAGGAGATCGACGAGTTCATCACCCTGGCCGAGCGGGCCAACGAGCCCGGCTGGTGGCACGCCTACCGTGCCGTACTGCCCGAGTGGTTCAGCGCCTACGTGAGCCTGGAGACCGGCGCCAAGACCCTGCGCACCTATGAGCCGCACTACGTCACCGGGCTGCTCCAGACGTACGCGTACGCGTCCGCCGTGCTGCGCGGAGGTTTCCCCAACGACAGCGACGCGGACTTGGAGCGGCGAGTCGATCTGCGGCTGCGGCGCCAGAGCCTGCTGGAGAGACCCGACGCGCCCACGCTGTGGGTCGTGATGGAGGAGACCGTACTGCACCGGGTGGTGGGCGGCGCCGAGGTGATGCGGGAGCAGATCGACCGGCTCCTGGAGGTCTCGGAACTGGACCACGTGAGCGTCGATGTCGTGCCGTTCGCCGCGGGGGCACATGTCGGCGCCTGCGCCCCCTTCACCTACTTCCGGTTCGAGGAGCGGGAGCTGCCGGACATCGTCTACAGCGAGATCCTCTCCGCCTCGGTGTATCTGGATCAGCGTTCCGATGTCTCGGCCCATCTCGAGGCGCACAACCGGATGTCCCTGCTGACCTCGTCCGCGGACAGCAAGGCGATCTTGAACCGCATGCGCAAGGAGTACTCATGACCATCGCCGACGGCAGTGTGTACAACGGGATGCCCGCGTCGGAGCTCGGCGAGCTGGGCTGGGAGCGTCCGTGGAGCGGTCCCAACGGGGGGCAGTGCGTGGAGGCGAAGCAACTCGCCGACGGCCGCGTGGCGTTGCGGCAGTCGGCCGATCCCGCCGGCCCCGCACTGATCTACACGCCGGAGGAGATCGCCGCGTTCATCGCGGGGGTCAAGCAGGGCCTCGCCGATCATCTGACGGCCTGCTGAACCACACACACGAGCGGGAAGACTTCGAGCCGGCCCTGGCTGCGACCTGCCCGGCACATCGACGCACACCACTGAAAGGAACCGCATGACCACCCCCCACGCCGCGCGAGACATCGACACCAGCAGGCCGCACTCCGCCCGCATGTACGACTACTACCTGGGCGGCAAGGACCACTTCGAGATCGACAAGCAGGCGGCCGAGACGGTCGCGGCGGCCTATCCCGGAATCTTCGTGTGCGCCCGGGAGAACCGCGCCTTCATGCACCGGGCCACCCGGGTCCTCGCCCGGGAGCACGGGATCCGCCAGTGGCTCGACATCGGCACCGGCATCCCCACCGAGCCGAACCTGCATCAGGTCGCCCAGGCCGTGGTCCCGGAGGCCAAGGTGGTCTACGCCGACAACGACCCCCTCGTCCTCAAGTACGCCGAGCGGTTGATGCGCAGCACGCCCCAGGGGCGCACGACATACATCGAAGCGGACGTCAATGAGCCCGAATCACTCCTGGACGCCCCCGAGTTGGCCGAGGTTCTGAATCTGAGCCGGCCCGTGGCGCTGTCCCTGAACGCCCTCATGCACTTCGTCACCGACGCCCAGGACCCGTACGGGCTCGTCGGCCGCCTGCTGGACGCCCTCCCCTCGGGCAGCGCCCTGGCCCTGAGCCACTGCACGCCCGACTTCGACCCGCCCACCTGGGAGAAGGTCACCGAGATCTACACCAACGCCGGTACGCCCGTGCAGTTCCGCTCCCAGAAGGACGTCGCCCGCTTCTTCAACGGGCTCGACCTGCTCGACCCCGGCATCACCGTCGGCCACCGCTGGCGCCCCGACTCCCCGCACGACGCCGCCGCGACCCAGCAGCCCACGGACGCAGAGGTCAGCCTGTGGACCGGGGTGGGCATCAAGCCCTAGCCGATACCCCCGCCCTGCTCAGGACTGGTAGGGCTGCTGCTGCGGCTGCCCGTACGCCTGACCGCCGTGGCCGCTCGCGCCCTGCGCCTGCAGCTGCTCGGCCTGCTCCTTGGTCACCTTCTGCTCCGCACCGCAGAAGGTGCACTGCGTTACGTACTTGGTCGAGAACGGGAACAGCGGCACGAAGAACAGCGTGAACTTCGTGACACGCTTCCTGAGCGTGTGCGCGGAGGGGTTACCGCACTGGCCGCACAGCAGCGTCAGTATCGCGAGCTGGTACACGTATCCCTTGGTGCCAAAGATGATCATGTTGGTTCCTCCCGGATCGGCGCCTGTCGGCACAGTACCGGCGAGCGCCGAGGCGCGCTCACAGAGACCAGTCTCCTGCACGCCGATGCGCACGGCGGACGGGTGGCCGTGGCGCTGTACGGCGACGGGAGCTGTCAGGCTGTCCCTGACGTGGGTGAGGTGTCAGGGATAGCCTGAGGCATGACCGATGCCGCAAACGACTCCTCCGCTTCGGCCGCGCACGAGCTCCGCAGGCTGTCTCCCCGCGACGAGTCCCGCGTGGCCCTGGCCCTGACGCTCCGTCAACTGGCCGACGCCGTCCTCGATGCCGTGCCGGTCGAGCCGGATCCCGCGCCCGGCGACCTGCTCCGCGCGGCCCTGCGGTTGCAGCGCCGCGCGGAGGAAGTGGTGCGTGAGGCGGTGGTCGCCGAACGTGAGCGCGGCACCACGTGGTACCAGATCGGCGAGGCCGCCGGCATGACTCGGCAGTCCGCCCACGAGAGGTGGTACGGCGACGTCCATGCCTGGGCGGCCACCGGGCGCAGCGCCCTGCCGCCGGACTTGAAGACGCTCGACGTGGCGGCGGAGGCGGATGCCCGGTATGCCAGGCTGCGCCCGGACCGGCCGCACGCGATCACGTCGGGCCTGGACGCGGTCCGCTTCCCCGGCTCGCACGCGTACGAGGCCAGTCTGCGTGCCCGCGGCTCGGCTCTGCACACCCGTCGTACGGAGCTGGACGCGCAGGCCAAGAAGCTGAACGACGAGTACAGCGCGCTGCATGCCCAGGGCCCCGCGGCGCCCTCGTCCGTCGTCGGCGACACCTTCGTGATGCTCGCCGCACATCGCGGGCACGCGAATGCGGTGCGCGCCAACCGGCTCGCCCTCGCGGCGGTGCACGACGAGATCGCCTCCGTCTACGACCAGCTCGTCACCGCCGAGCCCTCCCTGGCAGAGGAGCACGGCATCCAGTCCGAATGGCACCGCAACGCGTCCGAGCGGACCCGCGGCTATGTCGACCTCCTGAACGGCGAGGAGAGCTAGGCCCTGACAGGTGAGGGCTCGGGCCAACTCCCTTGCCGGGCTCGGATGCCGGGCTCAGAACGGCCCTGGTTCATCACTGGGTCACTGGTTGGCCAGGGACTCGAAGTGGTCGCGTTGCGCGGGGTAGTAGTCGTCGAAGCTCGGTGCTTCGGTGCCGTTGCGTGCGGCGACGAGCATGTCGAGGTAGTACTCCCAGCCCGGGCCGGTCTCGCCGATTCCCTTCGTGGTCGTGAGGTGCTGCACCAGTTGGAGTTCCGTCGTCCCGGCCGACTCCGACAGCCGCAGCTCCATGTGCCAGTCGCCCGCTTCGTCGGACATGGAGACGGCCAGGCGCCGCGGAGGCTCACACGCGTCGATCTGGAGCTCGCACCAGGGCGCTCCTTCCTCGTACGTCATCTGGGCCCGGATGGTGCGACCGGGCGCGGCGTCGCCTTCCCAGGGGCCGAACCAGCGTGCCGTGCGCTCAGATTCGGTGACGCTGGCCCAGACGTCGTCGATGGGCGCACGGAAGGTGCGGGTCAGAATCAGGTCGTTGCCGTCGGTGGTGGGCATGAGCCGGGCGGTGGGTAGTGGTTTCACGCGGTCTCCTCCGTACGTTCTCCGTGGGGTGCCGTGCGGCGCGTGGACCGCTCACGGCGGGTGCGACGGACCTCGGTCTCGAGGGCGTCCAGGCGGTGATCCCAGTCGGCCGGCGCGCGGATCAGCGCGATCCACTCGGCGAGTTCTGTCAGAGCTGCTGCGTCGAGCCTGTACATCCGGCGTCTGCCGGCGAGCTCGTCGCGGACCAGACCGCACTCCCGCAGCACACGCAGGTGACGGCTGATCGCCGGACGGCTGATGGTGAAGCGATGCGCGATCTCGCCCGCCGTGAGTGTGGTGCCGCGCAGCATGAGGAGGATGTCCCGGCGCACGGGATCCGCGATCGCGCTGGCCACCTCGTCCATGACTGGAAGCGTAACCCATAGGTTACGGATTTTGGATGCCGGGTGGCGTTCGCTCTGCCGGCCGCGGCGGGTCGGGGAGGCGCGGGGCCGGCAGACGCGTGCGGAGACCGCCCCCAAGGAGGCCGGCGCCGGCCCCCTGCCGTTCGGGGTGCGGCGCCCTCCTGGGCGAGCGGCCTCGCTATGCCGCGCGGTTCTTGAGGGCCACCGCGCCGAACTGCGGGACCGCGGTGGGGGAGGAACCGGGTTCGGGGCGCCATCGCGCACACGAGACGAGGCCCGGGTCGAGGAGGTCCAGGCCGTCGAAGAAGGCGGTGATCTCCGTGCGGGTGCGGGCGGTGACCGGCGGGGTGGCGTTCTCGTTCCAGAACCGCATGGCCGGGATATTGCCTTCGCCGCCGAGCTCGGCATCGGTGGTCGGATGTGTGAGGACCAGATAACTGCCGGGCGCCACCGCCGCCATGAGTCGATGCACGATGTCCTGCGCCTGACGGGTGTCCAGGACGAAGTTGAGGATGCCCAGCATCATGACCGCGACGGGCCGGCCCAGGTCGAGGGTCGCCGTGGCGCGCTGGACGATGTCGTCCGGGTGGTGGACGTCGGCATCCAGGTAGTCGGTGGCCCCCTCCCGGCTGCTGGTCAGCAGGGTCCGGGCATGAGCGAGCACGAGGGGGTCGTGGTCGACGTACACGATCCGTGACGCGGGCGCGATCCGCTGGGCGATCTCGTGCGTGTTGTCCACGGCCGGCAACCCGCTGCCGACGTCCAGGAACTGCCGTACCCCGCGATCGGCTGCCAGGTGCCGGACCGCACGGCCGAGGAAGTCACGGTCCGCGCGGGCCACATCCCGGATCACCGGGAACATACCGGCGACCTGTTCACCGACCGCCTGGTCGGCCGCGAAGTGGTCCGTCCCGCCGATCCAGTAGTTCCAGACCCGGGCATTGTGCGCCACCCCGGTATCCAGCCTCTCCGAACCACCCGCAGGAACCTGGCCCTCACCCATGCGCTCTTCTCCTCCCCGGACAACGCCTGGAGCGCCCTGGACGCATCAGGCGCCACAGCGGCACCACACCGTCGCGGCCATTGTGCCGCCCGTTGATCACCACGTCCCGGGATTGCGCCGGTCGGCCCGTCTGCGCGTCGGTACATCAACCGCTGGCAACATTGGCGTGGCATCGCCACCCGCTACGAGAAGACCGCGGCCAACCGCGGTCATCCGGCTTGGAGGAACTCCCGGGCGCCACGCAGCCGTGTACGTACACGCCCCTGTGTGGCACTGCTGTCGAGGCGGACATCGAGGGCCCCGGGCATGCGGGTGTCGGCTCGGCGCCCGGCATGCAGCCGGGTCGCGTCGAGTCCGTCGCGTCGGGCGATGAGAACGCCGAGTTCGTGACGGCTGAGGGGGTCCGCTCCGGCGAGGTGGAACATCCCGGCCTGGTCGGACCCTGCGAGTTCCCGAAGAGCGGAGGCCAGGTCTTCGACATGCACCGGGCAGCGGATGTCGTCGGTGAACAGGACGCCGTCGTGTGGGTCGGCAGCCAGGCCGTGGACCATGCGCTCGTGCACGGATCCGCCGTGCCCGATGATCAATGAGGTGCGCGCGACCGCGGCGGCCGGCGCCAGGAGCCGCACAGCGGTCTCGGCGGCCGCCTTCGCCGCGCCGTACGGGGTGACAGGGTCGGGCAGGCAGGTCTCGTCATAGTGAATCCGGGAACCGGAGAACACGGCGTCGCTGGAGACGTGGACCAGACGGCAACCGCGTTCTGTCGCGGCCGTCGCCACGCGGATCGAGCCGTCGGCGGTGACCGCCCAGTCGCTGTGTCCGCTCGTCGCGTTGATGACCGCACTGGGATCAACCGCGGCCAGTACCTCGTCGACGTGCCCGGGGGTGCGAAGGTCGAGCCGGTACCACGAGGCTCCGGGAATGCTGCTGGGGCGGGAACAGTACGTCGCGGCCGTCTCCCAGCCCGCAGCCGTCGCCTGGCGCACAAGTTCCGTCCCCAGGAACCCGCTGCCGCCGATGATCAGGACCCTCATGGCGCCCTACGGTAGGGCAGCCCAGTTCCGCTCGGGCGCCGGTTGCCCAGGTATGAGCACAGCAAGGCGGGACGCTCTGGGCCGCCTACGCCCCGGCCGCCTACAGGCCAACGCGCGACACCTGATTCGTGATGTCCAGGTCAGGTGACCGGCGCTGCGTCCTGCGCGGCGGCGATTGCCTGAGCGGCCCGTGCGGCTTGGGCCGCTATGCCCGGAATGCTGGAGGTGATGAACGGACCGCCGCCGGCGAAGTCCCCGACCACGTGCAGACGCGGGTCAGCCGGGACCAGACCGCCGGAGGGGTGAAGCCCGGCCGAGCCGTCGGCCAGCAGGGACGTGACCAGGTGCCCGGCCGCGCGTGGTATCGCTCGCGGTGGCGGATTCACGGCGTTGACGACGACGTCGGCAGTGCGTTCGCCGTCGTCGCTGCGCACCTGGAACAGCCCGTTCGCCGCCTCGATCTTGCGGACGCCCGCGGCGACGGCGAGTTGTCCGCAGTCCAACAGCCGCATCAGGATGGAGGCGTTCACCGGGACCATCGGTGAGGCGACGCTGGTCGCCGTGCGGAAATGACGCCGCAGTCGCACGCGGTCGGGCTCGGGCAGCAGCCGCCACGCGTACGGGCCAACGGTGTGCGCTGCCACCTGGAGGACCCGGCGGCCGATCCGGGAGTCGTCGACAGCGGCCAGTTGCGCCCGCAACCGCCGGACCGGCTCGTCGGTCTCGGTCGCCAGCAGTTCGGCCGCGAAGGCTTCGAAGTCCTCGCCCGTCTCCGCCAGTTCGGCGCGCAGCAACCCGATGAGGTCCTCCAGCGTGACGACACCGTGCTCCCGGTGCAGCGCCGCCATCCGCTCGGCGGTCAGGTGCTGCGGCCGGTGGCCGACCGGGCGCTGCCAGACGTGGGGCAGTACTCCGCTGCGGGACAGCAGCGTGATCTGCCCGGTGTGCCCGCGCGCGGCGAGCGACACGACGACGTCGACCGCGGTCAGACCGCTCCCGATGACCGCGACGTCGCTGCCGGGCGGAACCTGATCGAGCGTGCGTGCCAGCGGGTACGGATCGCCCACGAATCCGGGGGCTCGTCCGAGACCATAGTGGTCTTGCGGCGTCCCCCCGCCCACGCACAGGGCCACCTGGTCGGCATCGTGCGCCCGTCCGTCCTCGGTGCGGAGCGACCAGCGGGACCCGGACCGGGCCGCCCCGGTGACGCGGGCGGTGACGATGCGCACCCGCCAGCCGTCGTCGCGCAGGGTGGCCAACGCCGCCTCGGCGGTGTGCGCCAGGTACTCGCCGTAGAGCGCACGCGGAACCAGCGGCTGGCCCAGCAGTTCGTCGAGGTGGGCAGCGCCTCGCGTGCCCAGCCAGGCCGCGTAGTGCCCGAAGTCCAGGTGGCGGATCGACATGATGGCCGGTGGCGAGTTGACCAGCACCGTGTCCAGGTCAGGGCCGTACGGGCGGCCTCGCCAAAGATCCGGGGACGGCTCGAACACCGTGATGTCGCCCGGCCTTTCGGCGGTGGCCGCCAGTGCGTCCAGCAGGCCGACCGCGGCAGCGCCCGCTCCGACGATTGCGATGTCCATGTTGTTTTCGGTTTCCCTTCGCGTTCCAGGTCGCCACCGACAGGGGCCGGGGCCTTTCCGAGCCTCGCCGCCGCCAGAGCCGTGCCCCATCCCCTGCGAGCGGTGACCGGCCGGGAATCGACCCCCTCAAACGAGGGGTTGGCGCAGCACAGGAGACCGGGCAGGCTGGCCGGCATCCAGACCACAGGAGGCATCTCCATGTCCGATGCGCGCCGCCACGCCGAGGTGCTGTCAGGTGCGGAGCGGGCCACCGACACACGCGAACTCTTCAGCCGCACGTCCGCCAAACTGCGGCGGCTCATGCCGTTCGACTCGGCCGTATGGGCGGCCACCGACCCGGAGACCGGCCTCATCACCGCGCCGATGCTGGTGGAGAACCTCGGCTCCCGCGAACGCTGCGCCGCCTACTGGGAAAGCGAACTCCTGGAGGAGAACGTCGTCCCGTTTCGGGACCTTGCCCGCGCCGCCGTCCCGGCGGCCGGCTTGCGCGCCGCCACCGGCGGCCTGCCCGCGCGCAGCGCGCGCTTCCGTCGGCTGCTCGACAGCCAGGGCGTGGACGACGAGCTACGGGCCGTGCTGCGGATCGGTGACCGGCCATGGGCCGTCGTGAGTCTTTTCCGTATGCGCGGTGGCGCCCCGTTCGGCCCGGCCGAGACCGCGCTGCTCGCCGGTCTGTCCGGTCCGCTGGCCGCGCGGTTGCGCCGGTTCGCCCGCCCGTCCGCGGCAGGCGGCGGAGTCGACGCAACCACGCCCGGACTGGTGCTCTTCGATCCCTCCGGCGAGGCGACATCGATCAACGAGGAGGCGCGACAGCACCTCTTGCGGCTCCCTGACGGACCCTCAATCCCCTCTCAACTCGGCCTGAGGCTGCCGATCTGGGTGGTCGCCACAGCGCTGCAGGCGCGGGCGATCGCCCGGGGCCGCGACCGGGGTGGCGCGAGGGCGCGTATCCGAACCGTCGACGGCCGCTGGTTGACCTGCCACGCCTCCTGTCTCAGCGGCCCCGCCGGGCGACCTGGTCCAGTCGCACTCGTCATCGAGCCGGCGGCCGCCGCCGATCTGGCGGTCCTCATCGCCGAGGCCTACGGCCTGACGCCGCGCGAGCTGGAGATCACCCAGCTCGTCACGCGTGGGCTGCCCACCACCGAGATCGCCACAACGCTGTTCATCTCCCCACACACCGTGCGCGACCATCTCAAGGCCGTCTTCGGCAAGGTGGAGGTCTCCAGCCGGGGCGAACTCGTCGCGCGGCTGTTCGCCGAGCACGCCCGGCCCGCGGCCCCAAAGACAGCCCCAGTTCGCGTCTCCCGGCGCATGGGCCGCTCCGACGCACCACCAGATGCCCGCGCTTCGTAGGCCCGGTGCACTGGCGGGCCGGCTGCCGGAACTTGATGGTCAGCGAGGCAGCGCCCGCCAGAGAGCCTCTACCACCCCCGAAGCGGTGTGCGAGCGCCGGTAGACCTGACTGCCACCACTAGGGCCAGTTGATCGGCGTGCCGGCTGCGTGGTCGCCGAGCCAGATGATGCGTTGCGGTTCCTTGAAGTGGCTGATGTCCGCGCAGGGGCCCTCGGGTTCCTTGTCGGCGGTCTGGAAGTGGCGTGTCGTCCAGCCGTCGAGGTCGTGCCGTGCCAGGAGCCGGCCGATGACCTTCCTGAGCTCGGCGTGGGGGATGCAGGTGCGATCGGCGAAGTGCGATGCGAGGTCGGTGCGCAGCAGCGAGAGGCTCAGCTGCTCCTGGGTGGGCCCGCGGTAGGGGTCCGCGTGGTGGCGGGCGCACTGGTCGCGGCCTCCGGGGTAGACCTTGATGGACCCCTGTGCGGAGCTGTCGACGCAGGCGGTGAGTGCGTCGGGCGCCGACTGGCCGAAGAACTCGCTCCATTGCCGCCGGCAGGTGTCCACAGGATCACCGGTGGCGGGATCGAAGTTCATGACGGCATCACCGTTACTGGGACCGACGCAGGTCAGCCCGGTCGAGTCGAGGGTATGGCCCTTGCCGTCACCGGCCACCCACGCGTACGTTCCCGCGGTCGCGCCGGCCACCGTCAGCGCGACGGCCGGAACCAGGACCAGAATGCGCCTGCGGCGCTTCCGCGTCGCGCGGCGCACACGCGCGAGAATCCCCGCCGCGGTCGGCGAACCGGGATCGGTTGCCGCCCCATCGCGTACCGGATCACTGTCCCGGAGCATCCGCTCGAGTGTGTCATCGCTCAGCATGGTTCTTCTCCTTCGTCAGATCCGGGTGGAAGCCCGCCGCGGTCAAGTGCTGGCGCAGCCGTTGTCTGGCCCGGTGCAGGCGGGTGTCGACCGCACCGACGGAGATGCCCAGCACGGTCGCGATGTCCTGGCGGGACAGGTCGTCCCAGTAAGCCAGGCGCAGCAGCTCCCGGTCGGCGTCCGATACCTGCGCCAGAGCCGCCGCGAGGCCGTCACCGGCGTCATTCGGGGCGTCGGCGGGCGGCGGATCCGGATCGGCCCGTTCAGCCACCCGCCGCAGCAGCCGTGCCCAACGGCGCTGACTGCGGGCCTGGTTGGCCAGCACCAGGCGGGCGATGCCCAGTAACCACAGCACCGCCTCCTCGTCCCCGGCGGGCAGACGCCGCCGGCGGCGCCAGGCCACCGCATACACCTCGGCCACCGCGTCGTGCGCCGCCGCCTCGCCCGTCCGGCGCAGGCAGTACGCCATCACCCGGCGGAAGGTCTGCCGGAACAACAGCTCCAGCCGTTCACTGCGTTCATCCGCGTCCATGCCCAGCAATGTCCACCACCGCCCGATCCCTTACTCCTCCTGCACCACCATTCCGGTCCCGGCCCCAACTCGGCCTTCAACTCGGGCCCCTGACCGCGTCCATGGGCCGACCATCCCCGGCAACGGCCGGTCGGGGTGACGGTGTTTCAGAACACGTAAGGTTTCGAGAGGGGCGGGCTGTCACTGATGGGTATCCCTGGCGAGAGGTATCCTGACGCCCGAAATCCCAGAGTCTGGGTGGGCAGGTAGCGGCTTCCCCGCCCACTGGCGTCGCGGCCGGGTGCCTCAAACTGTGACCAGATGACGGCCGATAGGTATCCAGGGGACGACGTGGGGTTTGCTGAGCAACTGGTCACGGTGGGCGCGGTCTTGGCGGGTGCCGCGGGGTCCTACCTCACTACTCGGCTGACAGAGCGGGATCGGTTCGAGCGCGACCTTCGCGTCCGGTGGGACGCGCACCGCCTCGACTCCTACGTCGCCTACGTCGCGGCGGTCAAACGCGTCTATAGATGCACACAGCAGGTGTTTACCCCGCAATGGGACGACAGTGATCCGGCGACCCGTGATGCTCTGCTGGCCGAGATGAGGGCGGCCGAGGGTGATCGGTCGCACGCCTTTGAGCAGGTGATGTTGCTGGGCGACGCCGCGACCGTGCAGGCTGCCCACGATCTCAATGACCGGCTGTGGAGGGTGGAACGGCCGGCCCGGGGCGTTGAGGAGATCACCGAGGAAATGTGGCACGAACGCGCCGGCGAGTGGCTGATCGCCCTCAACAACTTCCACACGCATGCTCGGCAGAGTCTGGGCATAGCGGGGGAGTCCGCCCGGCGTGATGTGGTGCCGTCGGCTCGCTCAGACGCGGAGCAGTGACCGAAGGACACCGAGATCCCGTTGTCCCGGGCGAGTTGGACAAGGCGGCTGCCCTCGACGAACCATCGCAGCACGAGGACGCCTTGCCTGAAGGAAAGCAACCTTCGTGGCCTTCGCAGACCTGCTCCTGGCAGGGATTCGCCCATGTCTGACACCGGGTCACCTGGGCTCGCGCGGCCCCGGCCCCACGCGCGTCACGCACCGCAACCGATACGTCGCCGAGAAGACGTCACTGGCACGAACCGCAGAACACCTTGCCTCGCCCGCCGCCGATTCGGCCAGGCGGACGGCCGCAGTCTGCCGATCTCCGCCAGCCGTGTGAATGATGGCGGGGTGGGCAGCCGAAGCCGCCCCCGAGTGGGCGATGAGTTCCGGCCGGGCGACGGGTCTGCCCTCACAAGACGCGGATGAAGGACAGGAGAGGGAAGCATGGGGACGTACGTTCAGCTCGGCGACGTGAGGACCTGGTACGACGAACACGGTGAGGGCGAGCCGCTGGTGCTCATGCACGGCGGTCTGGTCGACGCCCGGTTCTTCGAGCCGAATCTCGGCCCACTGGCCGAGCACTTCCACGTCTACACCCCCGAGCGCCGCGGGCACGGCCATACCCCGGACGTACCCGGGCCGATCACCTACCAGCTCATGGCCGACGACACGATCGCCTTCCTGGAGACGGTCGTTGGCCGGCCCGCTGATCTGGTCGGGCACAGCGACGGGGCGTTCGTGGCGATGCTGGTGGCCATGCAGCGGCCCGAGCTGGTCGATCGCCTGGTCATGATCAGCGGCGGCTTCAGCAAGGAGGGCGAGGCGGTGCCGGACGCCGAGTGGGACGTCGACCAGATCTTCGACTTTCTCGGCCCCTCCTACGGCGAGGTGTCACCCGATGGCATCGACCACTTCAAGGTGGTCGCCACGAAGATCGGCGAGATGGCCGCACGCGAGCCGCACCTGAAGGCCTCCGACCTGGCCGCCGTGACGCAGCGCTCGCTCGTGATGTTCTCGGACGACGACCTGGTGACGATGCACCACGTGGTGGAGATGTACGAGGCGCTGCCGAACGCCGAACTCGCCGTCGTCCCCGGTACCTCGCACTTCCTCACCCAGGAGAAGCCTGCCCTGGTCAACGCACTCGTCCTGGACTTCCTCACCAACGAACCGGTCCCCACCGTCGCGGCCATCCGCCGCGCGACGGACGACCAGACCGGCTGACCCGGCCACCGCGGGCCGGTTCCGCGCACTTTCCAACCGATGGCCGATGCAGTCGCCGGGGCGTGAAGTCGGCTTGAAGGAGCGGGGGATGTCACTGCTGCTTGGCATCATGAGCGCCGTGCATGCGATTGATGCTTCAGACGGCTCTGACCAGCTTCTTCGTACCCGGCTGACGAATCTGCTGGAGAGAGTCTGCCCCTGGGACGAGCAGGAGCGCGTACATCTCGCCGCGGCAGCGGAGTGGATCGCCGGCGGAGCTCCGCTGTATCGGGTGGAGAAGCCCGATGTCCCGGACGTCCACCTGGTCAGCTACTTCGTGGTCCTCGACGAGAACCACGGGGAGCTCCTGCTGGTGGCCCACCGGAAGGCCGGCCTGTGGCTTCCCAGCGGCGGCCACGTCGAGCCGAGGGAGGACCCGTGGGAGACGGTGGTGCGTGAGTGCCGCGAGGAACTGTGTACCGAGGCTGTCCCGTCGACGGTCGCCGGCAAGGAGCCGTTCTTCGTGACCGTCACGCAAACACGCGGGCAGGGACGGCACACCGACGTGTCGCTGTGGTACGTCCTGCAGTCAGACGTCGGCGGCATCACTTCCTTCGACGAGGAGGAATTTGAGGCGATCAAGTGGCTGTCGCTGCCGCAGGTCCTCGCCGAACCCGAGGACACTCTCGATCCCCACATGCACCGGTTCACCCGCAAACTCATGGCCGCCCGTGTCGGCGTTTAGCCATGTAGGTGTCAAGCCCGCCCATGTGCCTCCTGCGAGCGTCGCGACAGGGAGTCGATGAGTACCGCGGCGAAGAGCACCCCGCCCGTGATGATGAACTGGACCGCAGTGGGGGTGTCGGTGATCGCCATGCCTGAGGCGATCGACTGGATGATCAGAATGCCGAGCACCGCGGACCAGGTGGTGCCGCGTCCTCCGAACAGGCTGGTGCCACCGATGACCGCTGCCGCGATGGCATTGAGCAGCAGGACGCCCGAGCCCGATCCCTGGCTCACCGAGGTGATGCGCGAGGCCAGGAACAGGCCGCCGACCGCGGCCATGGTGCCCGAGACCGCGAGCACCGCGGTCTGCACCCGCGTCACACTGAGGCTGGCGCGACGGGCCGCCTCGACGCTGCCGCCGAGTGCGTAGACCTGCCGTCCGTAGTGCGTGCGGCGGAGCACGATGTCGAGGCCGGCCACCACCACCAGGAAGATCAGGAGGGCGAGCGGCAGACCCTGGAACCGGTTGAGCACGAACGCGGTGACGAACGCGATCACGGCCAGTACTCCCGTGCGTACCGCGATGCCCTGAAGCGAGCGGTGCGGCATTCCGGCGGCCTCGCGGCGCCGCATGTCCTGGTAGGACACGAGGAAGACCGTGCCCGCGCCGACCGCCGCCAGGCCGTAGGCGGCGCCGTCATTGGTGAAGTAATAGCTGGTCAGCTTGGCGACGAGGCCGTTCTCGTCGAGGTTGACGGTGCCGCTGGTGCCGAGGATGTAGAGCATGATGCCGTTCCAGGTGAGCAGCCCCGCGAGGGTGACGACGAACGCCGGTACCCGGGTCTTGGCGCAGGAGTAGCCCTGGACGGTTCCCGCCGCGGTGCCCGCGAGCACCGCGATGATGAGAGCGAGCCATTCCGGCACGCCGTTGTTCACGTTCAGAACGGCGAAAACAGCCGCGGCCAGGCCGCTGATCGAGCCGACCGACAGGTCGAGCTCACCGATCAACAGCACGAAGACGATGCCGACCGCGATGAGGCCCGTACCCACGATGTCCACGCTGAGGTTGGACAGGTTCCTGGGGGAGAGGAAGTTCTCGTTGAGGGACTGGAAGATGATCCAGACTGCGGCGAGGACGAGGACGACGGGCAGTGAGCCCAGTTCACCGGCACTCAGCCTGTGCCGGAAGTGGGTGACCCCGTCCTCCACGGCACGGGCGACGGCCCGCCCGCGGTGCGGCTGACGGGTCTCGGCGTCCGGCGCGGTGGGTTCGGCCTGCGTTTTGTCCGCCATGTTGTGCATCCCTTTCACCACCCCGCCTCCTGGGAGGCCATCCGGCGGGGCACGTTTTCCGTGGCGCCGGTGACGGAGGAGATGATCTGCTCCTGAGACGCGGTGTTCACGTCGAAGAAGCCGTTGTTGCGACCGAGCCGCAGCACAGCGGCGCGGTCCGCGAGAGCTTTGATATCGCCCATGTTGTGGCTGATGAGCAGCACTCCCAGGCCGCGGTCACGCAGCCGATCGACCAGATCCAGGACCTCGCTGGTCTGCTCGAATCCCAGTGCCGCGGTCGGTTCGTCCAGGAGGAGGACGCGTGGGTCGCCGAGGAGCGAGCGGGCGATCGCGACCGTCTGCCGCTGGCCGCTGGACAGTGAGACGACGGGGGCACGCAGATCGGGGATGCCTCTGGTCAGGCGCTCCAACAGGTGTCTGGTGCGGCGCTCCATCTCCATCTCGTCGAGGAACCCGAACCTGCGGATCTCTCGTCCGAGAAACAGATTGCCGACGACGTCGAGGTTCCCGCACAGCGCCAGGTCCTGGTACACGGTGGCGATGCCGAGGTCGCGGGCGTCATGGGGGCGCCTGATCTGGACGGTCCGGCCCTCCCACTCGATGGCGCCCTTGTCCGCGGGGGCGACGCCGGAGATCACCTTGACCAGGGTGGACTTGCCGGCCCCGTTGTCGCCTAGAAGCGCGACGACCTGGCCGGCGTGAATCTCCAACTCGATGTCCGTGAGGACCTCGACGACGCCGAACCGCTTGCACACGCCGTGCAGCGCCAGCAAGGGGGGAGTCGGCACGAGAACCATCTCCTTCCCGGGAGCCCGGACCTGGCCGGAACGGGAACCGGCCTGTCAGGTCAGGCCGGCCGTTTCGCAGGCGGCCCCGAGCCGGGGGGTGCAGATCTGCTGGATCGTGTACACGCCGTCCTTCACCAGGGTGTCCTTGATGTTGTCGACGGTCACGGCAACGGGAGTGAGCAGGAGGGCCGGAACCACCGTCCCGCCGCGGGGTCGCACCGTGTCCGCGGCCACCTTGTCGAGGCTTTCACCGCGGGCCGCGGTCACGGCCATGGTGGCGCCGCCCGAGGCCTCGGGGGCGAAGGGCTTGTAGACGGTCATGTACTGATCGCCGCCGACGATGCGCTGCAGGGCTCCGAGTTCGGCGTCCTGCCCGGTGACGGGGGGCAGCGGCTGGACCTTGTTCGCTTTGAGGGCGGAGATGCTGCCGGCGGCCAGGCCGTCGTTGGCGGCGTACACCCCGTCGATGTTGCCGACGCCCAGGGCGGCGATGGCGCCGGACATGTTCATGTGCGCCGTCTCCGTCCTCCACTGGAGGGTGTCGTACTCCTTGCCGATCTTCACTCTCTCCTTGAGTACGGACAGCGCGCCCTTCTTGAAGGACACCGCGTTGGGGTCGATGGGGTCGCCGTGCATCATGACGATCTGGCCGCCGTCCGCCCGGTCGCCCAGGGCCTTCAGCAGGGCCCTGCCCTGGAGCCTGCCGACCTCCTCGCCGTCGAAGGAGACATAGCCCGCGATCGGGCCCTCGGCGAGCCGGTCGTAGGCGATGACCGGGATATCCGCTTCATCGGCCTTCTTGACCGCGACGCCGAGCGATCTGGCGTCCACGGCCACGAGCACGATGGCGTCGACCCCCTTGGTGATCATCGAGTTCATCTGTTCCTGCTGGATGGCCACATCGCCCTTGGCGTTGGCGTGCTCGACCCGGCAGTTGGCGCACAGCTCCTTGATCTTCTTCTCGAGCAAGGGCCTGTCCTGTCCCTCCCAGCGGGCCGTGGTGGCGTCCGGCAGCAGCAGACCGATCTCCGGTGTGTTCCCCCTGTCGGAGTCGTTCCCGGCGTCCTGCCCGCAGGCCGCGAGAGCAACGGCCGTGGAGATCGCGGTCATGGCGATGGCCGTGCCCCGGATGCAGGCCTTCATATGAGAGACCTCCCTTGTCCTTCATCTCGCGTGGCGAGGGGGCGCTCACGGTTGCCCGTGACAGGCCTTCAACGGGTACGAGGTCCGGGTGGGGCGCCCCGTCGGCCTGCGCCAGGTGGTTGGCGGCCGACTCACGGAGGGCCGGCGGGGCCATGTCGGCCTCGCGGGTCGGGCTCGGCCGGCGCGGTGCGTACGTCGGGAATCGGCGGGCGGGCGTAGCGGCGTCAAGGGTTCGTGTGCGGGTCGGCCGGGCCGTATGGGACGCGGCGCGATGGCGCGAACCATGTGGAGCGGGCCGGCCACGTCGGAAGGGAGATCCAGGCGAGCACCGGTGCCTGCTCTCACCCGCGGCGGTGGCTCCGGTGGTCGCGCAACGGCGTCGCCCGCCCCGGCGAGGCGGGTCCTCGGGCCGACCGGCCCGGCGCCGGCGGATCCCTCATCGAGCATGGCCATATCTGGCCTCCTCACCAGGCCAGGCGTACGGCCGGGCAGAAGTCCAGCAGCCGAAAGCCGGCCACGATGCCGGTGCCAAACGTCCGCCTGGAACGTGCCGCGGAAGTGGCAGGACGACCACGTCGTAAGTGTGACACCGGCCACCCTGATCTGCGAACCCAGCTGCCGTGGCCATCGATGTCCGGCGTGCGGGCGCCGAGCGAACGCGACGGGACTGTGGGCATCGAAGCGACGCACGCGGCGGCCCCGAAGTGACCCCCGCAGGCGGCCACCCTGCGCACCCGCGCATCCCATGGCGCCGTGCGTCTCGACGCACGAGGGCCGACGGCACCGGCGGCCGGCCTGGCGGCGACGGCACTCAAGTGAAGACTGTCCGTTATGTCCAAATGTGCGATTCTGGTAGACGGGTGTCCGATCTCAACCTGTCGGCACTTACTGCATGGACGGGAGGTAGGTCGCGGACATGCCTCATGACGGCCGTGCCCGGGCCGGGGTCTCGGAGCTGCGGGCATCCGAGGCCGGCGCCGCAGACACCGGTTCACCGCCACCGGTGCCGGAGGCCGCCGCGAGTGGTCGGGCCGCGAGTGATCGGGCCCTGACGTTCGCCGGAGCATCGCTGGCAGCGGTCTATCTGTCGAGTGCCGGCAACGACGAGCTGCGGCTGGTGGAAACGGCCGGTTCTGGCACGTCCGCGTACGGACTGCCGGACCGTTTGCCGCTGTCCGGTGGCTCACCCGCGGCGCACGCCTTCCGCACCGACCGGCCACTGTGGCTGAATCCCGCGGCACTCGCCTCCTTTTCCGAGGGCGGGCCGACGCCGCCGCGAGCGGAGACGTCGCTCGGTGCGCTGCCACTCGGTACGGAGGGCAGGCGGCTGGGCAGCCTCGTCGTCGTGGGGGCTTCCGCGGACGGCTTCGAGGCCGAGCAGCGGCGCTTCCTGGAGCGGTACGCCGACGCGGTCGCCGGGATGCTCCATGCCGGGACCGGCCGCCCCGCGCCGTCGTCGCTGCTGAGTTCCGCCCTGCGGAGTCTGCGCGTCGGCTCGTTCGTCCTCGTGCCGGACACCGGCCTGATCGAGGCGGACGAGACGCTGCTCGAACTGGTCGGCATCACGCCGGATGACTTCGACGGCAAGGCGGACACCCTGCTCGCGCATGCCCTCCCGGAGGACATGCACGCGCTGATGTCGGTCGTCGAGCCGTCCACCCAGGCGTTCGGTCGACGGGAGCTGGAGTTCCGTGTCCGCCGCCCCACGGGGGAAATGCGCTGGCTGAGCCTGAGCTGCCGGGTGGTGGCGGGTACCGACGAACAGCCGGAGCGGGTGCTGGGCGTGGTGACGGCGACCTCGGTACTGCGTCAGAGCGCCGACGACGTTTCCAGGATCCAGTGGCTGACTGCCGCACTCGACGATGCCGCAACGGTTCGTGACGTCGGCCGAGTGGTGGTCACCGCGCTGCGTGAGCCGCTGGGCGCCGACCGGGTGGCGCTCGCCGAGGTGCAGGACGACCGGCTCATGGTCACCGTCTTCGACCCGCCTCAGCCCGCCGCCTGGCCGGAGATGTGGCGTGCCGAGTGGCGATCGGAGTGGCCCGACGCACCGGTCAGCGCCCTGCCCACCCTTCGGCTGGCGCTGCGGGACGGGCGTATGGACCTGTGGCCCACCGGTACCGCCCTCGAACCCGGACTCGCAGGCATCGGTCCGGGCGGTCTGGCCGTCCTGCCGCTGCCTGCCAAGGGCCGGATCGCCGGCGTGTGCCTGGTCGGCTGGGATCAGCCGCACGAGTTCGTCCCCGACGAGCGGTCCCTGCTGACGGCCACCGCGGCACTGGTCGGGCAGGCCCTCAAGCGTGCGCACGGGCACGACGCGGAGCAGGAACTCGCGACGATGTTGCAGCGCAGTCTGCTGCCCCGGCGCCTGCCGGATCTGCCCGGGGGAACGGCCGTCGCCCGCTATCTGCCCGCCAGGCGGGGGTTGCAGGTGGGCGGCGACTGGTACGACGTCATCGCCCTCTCCGAGGATCGGGTGGCGCTGGTCATCGGTGACGTGCAGGGACACAGCGCCGGAGCAGCGACGATCATGGGCCAGATGCGTACCGCGGTGAGGGCATACGCGGTGGAGGGCCACCCGCCCGACGTGGTCGTCTCACGCGCCAACCGCCTCCTCGTCGGCATGGAGACCGACCTGTTCGCCACCTGCTGCTATGTCGAACTGGACATGGAGGAGGGCAACACCCTGTTCGTCCGGGCCGGGCACCTCTCACCGCTGGTACGCCATCCCGACGGCACCACCGAGGAAGTGCAGGTCGAGGGCGGGCTCCCGCTGGGCGTTCTCGCGGAGGCGGAGTTCCCCATGACCGCGGTCGCGCTGGCCCCTGGCACGGTGCTCGCCCTGGTCACCGACGGCCTCGTCGAGGCCGCCGACCTGCCCCTGGACGAGGGCATGCACCGGACGCGCACCGCACTCGCCGCGGCTGACCCATCGGATCCGGGGCGCATGGCCGACGAACTGCTCGGCGACGTCGGCCGTCGTGAGGACGACGTGGCGCTGTTGCTGCTGCGCTACGACGGCATGAAGACCCGGCCGACACGGGCCGGCTGGGCGGTGTGGCGGCTGCCCGACGCCGTCATGCACGCTCGCCGTTTCACCGCGCGCACACTGCGTCGGTGGAAGGTCGAAGAAGCGGCCGACACGGTGCTGCTGGTCGTGTCCGAACTGGTCACCAACGCCCTTGTGCACACCCAGGGACCGGTCCGCGTCGACCTGATCCTCCGCGGGGACCGGGTGCGGGTCTGCGTGAGCGACTCCTCGCCGCGTGCGCCCGCCAAGCCGGTGATCGTGGACTGGGAGGCGACCGGCGGCCGAGGCCTGCTTCTGGTCGAGGCGATGTCGGAGTCCTTCGGCTCGGTGCCGGTGGCCGGCGGCAAACAGGTGTGGAGCGAGATCGACGTGCCGCGCCGCGAGCCGGCTCCCGCGGACTCCGGGCCCGGGACGGAACGAGGGGACCTGCCGTGAGGATCCGTACGCGGCCCGTCATCGCGGCGCTCGTCGCGGGACTCATGACGACGTCCCTGGCCACCGCATGCGGGGGAGGAGACGACCAGGCGGGCACGGACCGCTTCACCGTCGGCCTGCTGCTGCCGAGCCGATCGCTGCCTCGCTGGGAGCAGTCCGACAAGCCACTGATCGAGAAGCGGATCAAGGAGCTGTGCCCTCGCTGCACGATGCAGTACGCCAACGCAGAGAACGACGCGACGAGGCAGAGACATCAGATGATCTCCATGGTCACCAAGGGGGTCAGGGTCCTGATCCTCGACGCCGTCGACACCAAGGCGCTCCGCTCCTCGACCCAGGAGGCCCGTAAGGCGGGTGTCCCCGTCGTCGCGTACGACCGGCTCGCCGAAGGCCCGATATCGGGCTATGTCAGTTTCGACGGTGCGCAGGTCGGCCGGCTCCAGGGCGAGGCGCTCCTGAAGGCCATGGGCGACAGAGCGGACGGCGGGAACGTCGTCATGATGAACGGCGATCCGACCAGCCCCAACGCCGCGTGGTACCGGAGGGGCGCGCTGTCCGTCATCGCAGGCAAGGTGAAGATCGGCAGGTCGTACGACACCCTGGGCTGGAGCACGGAGAAAGCCCACGCCAACATGTCCGCTGCCATCGCGGCGCTGGGCCCGGAGCGGATCGGCGGCGTCCTGGCGGCCAATGACGCAATAGCCGCAGGCGTCATCGCCGCTCTCAAGAGCGCCCGTGTCCGGGAGCTTCCGCCCGTCACCGGCCAGGACGCGGACCTCGAGGCGGTGCGGCGCATCATCAAGGGCGAGCAGTACATGACGGTGTACAAACCCTTCCGGGCGGAAGCCGCCGCGGCCGCCGCCATGGCCGTCGCCCTGGGACGCGGCGAGGACCTCCGCGACGTCGCCGCGACGACGACCGACAGCCCCACCACCACGCACATCCCGTCCGTCCTGCTCACTCCGCGCGCGGTGACGGTCGACACCATCAAGCAGACACTCGTCAAGGATGGCGTCTACACCCTCGACCAGATCTGCACCCCAAAGCTCCGACCCGCCTGCGACAAGGCCGGACTCGCCCGGTAAGGGGACCCGTTCCCGGGGAATGTCGGCGGTGCGGCGGGGTGTACTCAGCTTCCGCACGCGGCGATGGCCATTTCGCGGTAGGAGCCGTAGCACACCCGCGGTGGCCCGGTGTGTCGCCCGGTCGTGACCGGTGTCCGCGGAGGCGCGGCAGGCCTCGGCCGGGAACTGCCCGCGGGGGGTGGGTACTTCGTCACCGCCGCCGCGAGCGCCAGAGCGCGGGTGGCCGCCGGTGAAGGCCAGCAGTCGGCCCCGCACCCGCTGGGGCACTCCACGAGCACTCAGGAAGGCCACCGCTTCGTCCGGGGCGAGGTTGCGCATCCGCACCTGCCTTCGCCGAGGGACCTTCAGAGCCCCTGGCGGATCTACTGGAGCACGGCGAGGTGCCGGGAACCGTCATGGATTTCACTGGGCGTCGGCGCTGTCCTGCGTCGGGTCCGGGACGAGGATCACCTTCCCGGTGACCGTTCCGGACTCGGCCAGCCGCATGGCTTCCGCGGCCTTGCTGAGGGGGACGCGGGCCGCGACCTGCGCGGTGATGGCGCCCTCGGCGAGCAGGGCGAAGACGCGCCCGAGGTCGGTGCGCAGCCGGTCGTGGAAGGCGCCTGAACGGCGCTTGCCCGCCCAGATGTTGTAGAAGTGCGTACGCCGGCCGTTGGGCAGCAGCTTCCAGAGAAGCAGCCGTCCGACGAGCTTGAGAACCGGCAGCTTGGAGGATCCGGCCACGTCCCGGGTGGCCGCGGTGCCGTACGAGACGAGCGTGCCGCCGCGGGCCAGGAGCCCGAAGGAGTCGACGATGCCGTCGCCCCCGACGTGGTCGAACACGGCGTCGACACCGCCGGGCGCCAACTCCCGCACCCTGGCGGGAAGATCGGCCCCCCGGTAGTCGAGCGGAGTCGCACCGAGCGCGCGCACCGCGTCGTGATGGCGGGGTGAAGCGGTGCCGATCACGCGGATGCCGGCGTGGGTGGCCAGCTGCACCAGGGTGGAGCCGACACCGCCGTTCGCCCCGTGCACGAGCACGGTCTGTCCGGCGCGGACCTTGGCGATGCGGTGCAGCATCTGCCAGGCCGTGATGCCGTTGACCACCACCGTCTCGGCTTCGGCGGCATCCAGCGCGCCGGGGACTTCCACCAGGTCGGCGGCGGGCACAACGACCTGGTCGGCCCAGCCGCCCACCTTGGTCAGCGCGGCGAAGCGGCGGCCCGCCAGCGACGCGTCCACCCCCGCGCCGACCCTGACCACGACTCCGACCAGGTCATAGCCGGGCACGAAGGGGAACGGCGGCTGGTCGTAGTACTTGCCGCGGCGCATCTGCTGCTCGGCGAACGACACCCCGGAGGCATCGAGGGCCAGTACGGCCTCACCGGCCGAGGGCTGGGGTGCGGGGCGCACGCGGATCTCGAGCCCGGACGGCTCCACGACCCCGGGAAGGACCACTTCGGTGATCACGTCTGTGCCGGCCTTGGTGTCCATGCGCTCAGAACTCCTTCGTCACCAGCTTCGTTACAGGCTGGCGTGTTTGTGAGAGGATATAACTGAAGCTTGCTCCTCTATAATCCGTAAGTCAAGAACCACCCAGAACCACCCGGCGAAGACGATGAGGCGATGACATGGCCACAGAGGGCCGGACAGGACCTGGCCTGCGCGATCGGTTCCGCGCGCAGGTACGGCAGGAGGTCAAGACAGCGGCACTTCGGCAACTGGCCGAAGGCGGCCCCGAAGCGCTGTCGCTCAACGCCATCGCCAAGCAGGTGGGCATGACCGGCCCCGCGCTCTACCGCTACTTCGCCAACCGGGACGGCCTGCTCACCGAGCTCGTCATCGACGCGTACGGGGACCTGGCGTCCGCGCTCGCCCAAGCAGCCGGTGACGCGGCGGCGGACGGGGGTGCCCGCCTGACCTCCGTCGTACAGGCCTATCGCGACTGGGCCCTGGCCGAGCCGCACCGCTATCGGCTGCTCTTCCGGGCTCCTTTGCAGGGCTACGACGCGCAGGCCACGAGCCTCGTCGAGGCGGCGCAGCCGGCCATGAACGTCGTACTGAACGTGGTGAGCCACCTCGCCACGCCGCGCGCACCGGAGGTGGCCGGCTCTGGGTCCCAATTCCGGAATTGGATGGAGCGCCGCGGAGTCGAAGACGTATCGGAGGCGGTCGCCGCACGGACCACGATGCTCTGGGCCCACCTCCACGGCCTGGTAAGCCTGGAGATCGAGGGCAACTTCACCTCGATGGGCATCGACCCGACGCCCCTGTACGAGGCCGAAGTACGGGACATGGTCCATCCGCGCTGAACCCGCAGCCGGACACGCCCCGGCTCCGCCGCCGAAGCGGGAGCTCCGGCGCGGTGATGGTGGGAGGAACGGAAGCGACCGGCCGTAACCCGGATTTGATGAACCGTCACAGGCCGCGCTGCGTGCACGGGGGAGCAGCCAGGGAAAGCGTCGCCTCCCTTTCACAGCGATTGTTAGCCTTGACTGTGATCGGTTTCCCCCTGTACGGCCAAGGTTCGCGATGAGCGTCGTCGACCCCTTCCCGCTCGGTGCCGCGACCACGCTCGCCGAACTCGCCCGGGATCCGCATCCGCGACTGGCGCTGCTGCGTGCGCATGAGCCCGTGTCCTGGCTGCCCGAGCTGGACGGCTGGCTGGTGACCCGTCGCGACCTCGCGCTGAGCGTGATGCGGGACGCCGCAGCCTTTACCGTCGACGACCCCCGGTTCTCCACCGCACAGGTCGTCGGACCGAGCATGCTCTCCCTGGACGGTGACCAGCACACCCGCCACCGCGAGCCCTTCAGCGCCCCCTTCCGCCCCAGGGAAGTGCGGGACGGCTTCACCTCGTTCATCGAACGGGAGACCGATCGGCTCATCGCCGCAGTGGAACCGGCGGGCGCCGCCGACCTGCGCAGTTCCTTCGCGGGGCCGCTCGCGGTCGCCGTCGTGACCGAGGCGCTCGGGCTGGTCGGAACCACCGCGACGACGGTGCTGTCCTGGTACGACTCCATCGTGCGGTCGGTCTCGGACATCACCGCCGGACATGAGGCGGGGCCTGCCGGTGCCGCGGCGTACGCGCAGCTACGGACCGCCGTGGAAGCCACCGTCGCTGACCGGGGTGGTTCCTCGCTCCTCGGCTCCGCCGCCGGGCAGCTGACGCTGCCCGAGGTCGCGTCCAATGCCGCGGTCCTGATGTTCGGAGGCATCGAGACCACCGAGGCGATGATCACCAACGCGCTGCTGCACCTACTGCGACACCCAGACCAACTCGCCCTTGTCCGAGCCGACACCGGCCTGCTGGACGGCGCGATCGAGGAATCACTGCGCCTCGAATCCGGTGCGGCGGTCGTGGACCGCTACGCCACCCGTGACACTGTCCTCGGCCCGGCCACGATCCGCCGGGGTGAACTGGTCACCGTCTCCCTGGCAGGCGCCAACCGCGACCCGGCCGTCTTCCCCGACCCCGATCGGTTCGACGTCCGCCGCGAGAACGCGCGTCTCCAGCTGGCCTTCGCACACGGCCCGCACTACTGCCTCGCCGCGCACCTGGCCCGCCTGGAGGCCCGCATCGCCCTCCAGCACCTGCTCGAACGCCTCCCCGCCCTGCGCCTCGACCCGGACCGCCCCACCACTCCGTACGGTCTGGTCTTCCGCAAGCCCCTCACCCTCCATGTGCTGTGGGACAGCCCTGCCTGATGGCCCGCTGCTGCCCGCCCCCGGGCACGCATCCGCTGCCCTGCGGCGAACTCGACGGGTCGCTCAACTGATGATCGTCGTCGAAGGGAGCCCTGAACCCGAGAGTCGCTGCTGCGCAAATATGGCGTTCACGGTCAAATGCGGATACCTGTGGAGGGGGACGCGGAGCGGTGTCCAGCTCGCCCCTTGGCCGGACGCACGAGCTTGAACCCGATCTGGAAGGTGGACATGACAATGAAGACACCCCCGATCGTCACGCCGAAGGAGTGGGAGGCGGCGCGCGAGCAGCTGCTCGTGGAGGAGAAGGAGCTGACCCGCGCCCGGGACGCGCTGGCCGCGAAGCGCCGGCGGATGCCGTGGATGGCGGTGGAGAAGGACTACGGGTTCGACGGACCCGAGGGCAGGGCGAGCCTCCTGGACCTGTTCGAGGGCCGTCGTCAGCTGATCGTCTACCGCGCCTTCTTCGAGCCTGGCGTGACCGGCTGGCCCGACCACGCGTGCGTCGGCTGTTCCATGCTGGCCGATCAGGTGGCCCACCTCGCCCATCTGCACGCGCGCAACACCACTCTCGCCTTCGCCTCGCGCGCGCCTCAGCCGGACATCGAGCGCCTGAAAGCGCGGATGGGCTGGACGATGCCCTGGTACACCATGACCGACGAGTTCGACACCGACTTCGACGTGAACGAATGGCACGGCACGAACGCGTTCATCCGCGATGGAGACAGCGTGTTCCGCACCTACTTCATCAACAGTCGCGGCGACGAGGCGATGGGGAGCACCTGGAGTTACCTCGACATAACCGCGCTCGGGCGGCAGGAGGAATGGGAGGATTCGCCCGACGGCTATCCCCAGACTGCGCCGTACGAGTGGTGGAACTGGCACGACGCGTACGGCGACGCCGAGCCGTCGCAGGCGTAGTCGGCCCGAACTTGCCGAGGTTCCCGACGCCGGCGACCGTGACGGGGACGACCTGGGCGAAGCCACGGCGGTGGTGTGTCCCCTGGGGCGCCGCGCATGCCGCGGGCCGGGTGGCGTGCCCGCTGCGAGCGCCGGAAAACCAGGTGCGTGCGACGGGCACGCCACCTACCGTGCCGGGCATGCGCGTCGTATTCACTAAAGGTCCCGGTACGAGTTACGACATCGCCGTGCACCGCGAGACCGGTGCCGCGCTCGCCCCGCGCAACGGGCCCGGCGGGCATCCGTATCTCCCGCACGACCTGGTGCACTTCCTCGTCGAGGCGGAGGCGGGCATCAAGCTCGGGGTCTACGGTCGATTGGCCGCCGGTGACAACGGCCTGTTCTGGCCCGCGGACCCCGCAGAGCGCGCCAAGGCCGCCCGGCGCCGCAAGTCGAAACGAGAGAAGTCGTCTCCCCAGGCGAAGGCCGACATGGCCAGGTCGGAGGAGCTGGCGGGCATCGCCGTACCCGTGTGGGAGGTGCGGCACGGCCACGCGCAAGTGCTGCCGGCGTACGTGACGGCGGGGGAGATCCCCCCGGTGGTCGACCGGATCGTGTCCCGGTTCGACGACTACGCCGACCGCTGGCACACGCTGCCGGTCGGGGGTTCGCTGACCCTGACGTGGTGACGCCGAAGGCGGGTTACTCGCCGGTGGCACCGTCGATGGCTTCGCGGAGGAGGTCCGCGTGGCCGACGTGGCGGGCGTACTCCTCGATGACGTGCTCGAGGACGAACCGCACATCGGTGTCACCGAATTCCGGGCTCCGCACGAGGCGTGCAGGGTCGTCGGTCACCCGTGCGAACACCTGCCGCGACTCCTCGCACGCCTTGAGGTAGTCCTCGTAGACGTCCCTGGCCGGCGTAGGGTCCGATTCGTCGAACCACTCGTCACCGGCCGCGGTGACGTGGGTCCGATAGGGGAAGAACTGAGGGTCTGTGCCCGCGAGCGTCCGCTGGAACCAGGCACGTTCGACCCCCTGCAGATGGCGCATGAGGCCCAGCAGGGTCAACGCCGTTGACGGCACAGGCCGTTGCCTCAGTTGTGCCTCCGAGAGGCCCTCACACTTCCACAGGAAGGTCGCACGGTGGTGGTCGAGGTTCGAAGCGATCACCTTCAGCCACGGGCCCAGCACCACACGCTCGGGCCGAACGATCTTCTGGACCACGATGTCACCCACGCTGGGGTCTCCCTACTCGTCAACGGTCTTGGTCGAGTGCACCGCAGCAAGTCACCCTGTTCGGTCCGGTTCGACGGTGTACTTGACGAGCACGAGTCCGGAACCGTCCCAGGTGCGGGTGCCGAGCAGGCGCAGGGAGACCGGCGGCCGGTTCGCGAAGGCAGGGGTGCCCGCGCCCAGCACGCCGGCGCCGATCATCAGGTGGAGCTCGTCGACGAGGCCGTGGGCCAGCAGGTCGTTCCACAGGGTGTGGCTGCCGAAGACGATGATGTCGCGGCCGGGGCCGCGCTTGAGTTCAGCGATCTGCTTGTGCGCCTCGGCGCGGCGCACGATGCGCGTGTTCTGCCATGGCGCCCCCGGGTTGGGCGTGAGGGTGTCGGAGACGACAACCTTGTCGATCTCGTTGTTGCGGCGCGAGATCTCGCGCTCCAGCGGTGGCGCGTCGGCATCGTCGGCGATCGCCGGCCAGTAGCTCCGGAACCCTTCGTACGAGGCGCGGCCGAGCAGCAGGGTGTCGGCTGCCCGTAGCCGCTCGGCGTTGTACTCGGAGAAGCCCTGGTCGAACGGCATGGCCATGACGTCACCGCCCGGGCCCTCGAAGTAACCGTCGAGGGAGATGATGTTGCAGACGATCAGCTTGCGCATCGTCGACACTCCTTCCGGACATGCGTCCTCGGCATTGGGTCGTGCAGGGTAGACCCCATCCGTGCCGCGAAGTCATCGGACGCGGCGTTTTCGACTCAGCCGTACACCGACACGCCCCAGAAACAGCTCCTCGACTCCTGAGGACGCTCAGCAGTCGCGTACGCCTCCGCTGTGGGGAGGACGGCCGTCGCCCATGCCCTCGGAGTGCCATGCCGGGTTCCCGCTGTGCTCGCTCGATGGCTGAAAAAGGGTTCTCCCAACGCTCACTTTCCGTTGGGAAACGGACCGGGGGTTCGCTCCTAGGGTGACTGGCGCCGCTCCCCAGTTGGCTGCATCGAGAGGACTCCCATGACAGGCAAGTCCGCCGGAAGACCGACTGGTCCCGGTTTTGAACGACGTACCCTGCTGCGCGGGGCCGCCGTGGCCGCGGCCGCGTCCGTCCCCTTCCAGGCTCTCGCCGCGCGGACGGCGGCAGCCGCGCCGGTGAAGCTTGAATTCGACGCAGGGTACGGCCCGTTGAGCCCGGTCAAGGATCACGCGACCGGCCTGGAGCTGCTGCAGCTGCCGCGCGGGTTCGAGTACATCACCTACGGCTGGACGAACGACCTCATGGACGACGGGGTGCGCACCCCGGGCTCGCACGACGGCATGGCGGCCTTCCGGTACGGGGACAAGGTCCACCTCGTCCGCAACCACGAGCGCGGCGTCGGACCCGCCTTCACCGCCCCCGCCTACAACCCAGAGGCCGGCGGCGGCACCACCACCCTCGTCTTCGACCCGGACGCCGGCCAGTGGCTGGAGTCCTACGGCAGCCTCGGCGGCACCATCCGCAACTGCGCCGGTGGGCCCACCCCCTGGAACACCTGGCTCACCTGCGAGGAGACCTTCTCCACGACCGCCGGCAAGCGCCACGGCTACATCTTCGAGGTGGCCTCGCAGGGCAAGGGCAACCCCGAGCCCTACAAGGCCATGGGCCGGTTCAATCACGAGGCCATCGCCATCGACCCGGCGACCGGCTACGTCTACGAGACCGAGGACCGCGGCGACGCGTCGCTGTACCGGTTCGTTCCGGCGGTGCCGGGCGACCTCGCCAAGGGCGGTCGGCTCGAGGCCCTGCGCATCGGCACCACGACGTACGACACCCGCCTCGACGGCGAGAAGTCGTACGGCGCCGTCTCCTGGGTGCCCGTGGACGACGTCGACCCGGCCACGGACACGGTGCGGGTCCAGGCGCAGGCGAAGGGCGCCGCGGTGTTCAGCCGCCTCGAGGGCGCCTGGTACGGCAACGACCGTATCTACGTGATCACGACCGACGGCGGTCCCGCCCGCCAGGGGCAGGTCTTCGAACTCGATCCCGCCACCGACGAGTTCAGGGTGCTCTTCGCCTCCCCGGGCTCCGACGTGCTGAACGCGCCGGACAACATGTGCGTCAGCCCCCGTGGCGGCCTGGTGCTCTGCGAGGACGGCGGCGGCACCGAGTACGTCCACGGGCTGACCCAAGACGGCGAGATCTTCCGCTTCGCCACCAACAACGTCGACCTGCGCGGGGGGACGGCGGGTAAGAACGTCCCGGCCGCCGACCACAGGGGATCCGAATGGGCCGGCTCCGTGTTCGAACCGAAGAACGGTAACTGGCTGTTCGTGAACATCCAGACCCCCGGCATCACGTTCGCCATCACCGGTCCCTGGACCCAGGGCGCGCTCTGATCCGTCCGCTGGCCAGGCCCGCAGGGCTGCCGGACCGGAGACAGAAACCGGTCCGGCAGCCCCCGCCCGGCGGTTCTGACGGCGCACAGGTCCCGCGGTCGTTGAAGGGCGCGGGACCCATCCGTGGGATCAGCCGTGGTAGCGGATGTAGCCGTTGCCGTCAGGGTCTGAGCCGCTCTTGGTGTAGGCGTGTACGTCTGCGCGGCTGCCGGAGGGCTTGTAGAGGTAGATCGTGTCGCGGTCGTTGTTCCACAGGAAGTTGCAGTTGTCGCGGTAGACGACGTTGCGGCCGTCGGAGTCGGTGCCGTTGCCGCCGCGCAGCTTCACATAGTCACCGGGCTGGAGGTAGTGGTTCACGGTGAAGACGAAGCGGTTGCCGACGGCGTCCTTGACGACGTAGCCCTTGAGGTTGACGGTCGCCGAGGACGAGTAGTTCTTGATCGTCAGGTACTCCTCGTCGGTGTTGCCGGTAGAGCAGCTGTTGGAGTCACGGCCGGGAGCGTCGTACTGCACGCCGCGGATCTTCAACGCCGACGAGTACTCGGCGGCGTTGGCCGGGGCGGCGGCGAGAGCGGCCAGCGCGCAGGCTGCGATGGTTACGGCTATGACAGGGTGCTTGTCCAAGAGAATTCCCCCTCCAGATCCCAGTGAGGCCTGGAGTTTAGCCACCACGTGAAACTTCCGTGTCCGTTAGGGGGTAATCGCCTCACCTGCCACCAAGATTTGATAAGAGGCCGCACGTTCTGAACCGCAGGCCCCTACCTGTTCGCTCGTCGGCCGAAGCCGGTCGAAGGGCGCCTCCTCGCTTGTGGGAGCGCTCCCGAGAAGTCAGGATGCCGTCCATGCGTCCGCAGCCGAGAATCCGCCCCTACCAGCTCACCGACCAGGCCGGAGTCGCGGCCGTATGCGTGCGAACCGCACACGACGGAGGGGACTCGCGTGACCTCTATCCCGACGAGGAGCTGATGCCGTCCATCTTCGCCGAGCCCTACTGCCGCCTCGAGCCGGACCTGGCGTTCGTCCTGGACGACGGATTCGGCCGACCGGTCGGCTACATCGTCGGCACCGCGAACACGCAGGAGTTCGTCAAGGACTTCCGCGAGAGGTGGCTTCCTCGCGTCGCCCGACGTTACCCCGAACCGGCGAGGGCACCCCGTACGCCGAGTGAGGAGATGATCCGGCTGCTGCATACTCCCGAGCGGATGATCCTGCCGGAACTCGCGGCGTACCCCGCTCACTTGCACATCGATCTCCTGCCGGAATGGCAACGGCGGGGTTTCGGGCGGGAGTTGATGAACACGTTCCTGGCCGCGCTGGACGACCGTGGCGTTCCGGCCGTCCATCTGGGCATGGTCAGTGCCAACACCCCGGCGCGCGCGTTCTACGACCGCCTCGGCTTCCACGAGATCCCGGTCCCCGCCTCCGGCCCGCTCACCTATCTCGGCAGGCCGACGGCTGCCACTACGCCGTAGCCGGAGTGAACGGCGCGGTCGGTGCCGCGCATCAATCCACTCGGGGGCGCTGAGCCGTCCCCCGTCGATGGGGCTGCAGCGTGACCTGCGGATTTACATTTCGGGGCGGGCCGGTGTGAGCGTGAGCCGGTTGTCGCCGCCCGGCTGCTTCCAACTGACGGCGTTGGCGTGGACGATGTATGCCTCGCTGGTGTTGTCCAGGCCCTCAACGCATATCAGGCGGCGAGTTCCCTTGGCCGCGCCATTGTCGATCTGGGTGAAGTCGGGGAAAGAACGCAGTATGGGGGTGATGTAGCGAGTGCCGAAGATGTCGAAGATCTCGTATTTCGCGGTCGTGTTGCGCTTGAGGTAGGCCAGGCGTAGGTAGTGTGCTCCGGCGCCTTCGACGGCCATTCGGTAGGCGGGGTGGTCCCGGGTGGTGCCGAGGGTGGCGTTCTGGACGTTGCCTTTGTTGCCGGTCATGCCGAACAGGGTCAGGCCGTCGATCAGGGGGGCGATGGGCTGAGTGCACCAGGAGTCGGCGTCGGTGTAGATGCCTCCGTACTGGGCGAGGAGTTCGAGGCGGAGAAGGTCGGCCCGTATGGCAAGCGGCTGGTCGGCGAGGGCGTTGTAGATCCACTGGTTGTGCAGTACGGGGAGGTTCCTGTCGGTCCACAGCTTGACCTGGTAATCGGGGTTGTGCTCCTTCCAGGTGTGGAAGTTGTCCCGATAGGGGAAGGTCTTCTTGCCGATCCAGATGATGTGGATCAACTTGGGGATCCCCGCCTGCACGCCATCTGCGACGTTGATGGTGGACCGGCGGAATCTGTTGCGGATCACGGTGCCTCCCAGCGGACCTCGGTGTTGAGGAAGTCGGCCGCCTGCTGTGCGGCGGCGGGTTCGGTGCACCGGCCATTGATCGTGGTCGGGCGGTGTGCTGCGGCGGACGACCGGGAAGAATTCCTCGCCGTCGTTCTGGCCGTGTCGCGCGCGACGGGACAGTGGTCAGCGGTGTGGCGACGCCGGCATGGTCAGTGTTTCGCCCTCCGCCTCCTGCGGGCCGAGGCGCAGCGCGTTCGGGTACTTCACGCCCTCGGCCTTGAGCACCCGGGCCGCGGCCTCGATGTCGGACCAGGAGATGGGCGGCTTGAGTCCGAGGCTCCGCACGACCGGACTCGACCGCGATGGTGAGCAGTTCGTCGGCTCTGTAGTGCAGGTCCTTGGCCGCATACTCGGCGTAGCCGTCGGTCTGGACGGGTCGGGCGCCTTGCCTTGCTCGACCAGTTCGGCGACCTTCGCGTGGAGGGTGTCCGCGGAGTAGACCTTGGCCTCCACACGGATGCCCCGGTGCTCGGACCGGAACGCCAGGCCCGCACGGGCCAGTACGCCTGGTACGCCTGGGAGTTCTTCTGGGCGCTGTCGCCGTAGTCGGGGGCCATGACGGTGAGGGTGACGGAGCCCGAGTCCGCGCCGCAGGCGCCCACTTCGGCAATGAGCCCCGGCGCGGCCGCCACCGCCCTCACGACCCGGCTCCGTCGACGCCCGGCCCCCTCACCCCAGTTCCGACGCACGACCCCTCACCCCAGTTCCACCGTCCCCCGACGCGCGCAGAAGAGATTCGATGGTAGGACCGTCCGGCAGGGCGGAGCAGACCACAGGTGTTGCTTTTGGGTTCCATCGGTGTGACACGAGTTCGCCAGAAGTCACATACGAGCGACGGGAGTTGGGGAAGACCTCGGCGCCGGCCAGGACACGGCCGGCCAGGACACGTTCGCTGAGCACGCGAGCCTTGGCGCAGGCCGCGAAAGGTCATCTGCTCGGCCAGGAGAGCGTCGCCACCACTGCGCCGCATGCTCCGACCATGCGTACCGCTGGATGCGGCGCGGTGAGTCCGTGGCTCGGCCGTCGCGCCGACTCCGACTGGCTGTCGGCGTCTTGGCCGCAGTGGCAGGTGAACCTCCAGGACCTCGTCGTGGCTCAGGATCGGCAGGCACTCCGGCGGCTGGTCTCGGCGGGAGCGAAGTCGGCGTCGGTGATCTCGAAGACTTCGTCGAGGCAGGCGTCATTCACACCTCGTCCAACCGTGCAACCGTCCAACCCGTGCTCGGTCAGCGTCTGGTTGTACGGATCGGAGCTGCCTTTGCCGCGGAATCGACAGTGCCCGCCTATCCAGGCCTGCCGGGTCGGCAGGAGCAACAACGGTTCAGGTGGCACCCCCTGGGTGTGGCGATTCCGACGGTGGTGTGTGCGGCCGCCGAGGCTCGCGGCCGCGGCCACACCGTCTTCGTCAGGCGGTATCCGCGTCCTGCTGCTCCGACGAGGTGTCGGCCGCAGAAGTCCCGGCCGGTGTGTAGAAGACGGATGAGCCCTGCTTGGTGCGGTGGACGCGGCCCTTGGCGACGAGGCCTTCCGTCGTGGTGCGTACGACCTTGGGCTTGATGTCGCGGTCGGGATGGGCCTGGGCCAGGCCGGTGGTGATTTCCGCGGCGGAGCGCGGTTCGGACTGCTGGATGAGGTGGTTGAGGATGAGCTCGACGAGCGTGGGCTGCTTCGCCGCGGTTGTGGACGCCTTCGTGCCGGGAGTCTTGGCTGCCGTCTTCGCGGGCTTCGCGGCAGCGGCTGCCTTCCGCTTGCCTGGCTTGGTCCCCTTCGTCTCCTTGGCTTCCTTGGTCTCCGCCGAAGCCTGCCGTGGCACCGAGGGGGCAGCCGTGACAGGCTCTTCGGCGCTCGGGCCGGCTTCCAGCGAGCTCTCGCCGCCCAGCGTCCGTTGCAGGGTCACCAACAGGGTCTGGTCGTGCTGAAGGGCACTCAATTGCTCCTGGAGTGCGGTGACTTCGGCGCCGATACGCTCCTGTTCCTTGGCGTTGCGTTCAAGGTCCGCGGTCACCTGGGCGGCGTACTGCGTTTTGAGCTCTGTGGTCGCTGACTCGACTTCGGACATGGCAACTTCCTCTCGTCGTGCATGCTGTGTGGTGCTGGGGCCGGATGGTACTCGCATCTTCCCCGCCATGATCCTCACTGTGTCCAGACCGTCTTGTAGAACCCCGGCCTGGGACACAACTGCTGTGGGCTGCATACGGATAGGGATGAGCGCACGCGAACGGCTCAGCTGTCCGCATCTATTGATGTCTCGACGTCAACCTTCAGGGTGACTGCGAAGGCAGCCTGACAGTGTGACTGGCGACAGGCAATGGGCCTGTCGCCAGCGCGTCTTCTCAGCGCGGCCCTGCCCGGTCCGTGCTGTGACCGCATAGATGCCTCACGGGTCCAAGCTGTCAAAAGGGAAGCTCTGAAGTCTGTGTGGCGTGACGTGCTGTTCGAATGTTCGCGAGAATGGGAGGCACCCGGCGGACAACCCTGGCTCCCGGGCGTTCTTGCGATCCCTCGCCGTGGTTGGATCACGGCCCTTCGAGCAGATGCCGGCCTGTACGCCAGCGCGGCGCCGTGTCGTCGGGGACGTCCGGGGAGGAGAAGTGGAACGGCACCCCGAGATGGTCGGCCAGAGCCCGGCCCGCCTCGGCGGCGACGGTGCTCGGCGGGGCCCCGTCATGGCGGTAATGGACGGTCGCCAGGTGGCCTTCCCCGGCTGGGTCGTCCAGGACCGCGACCAACAGTACGAACCAGTCGTGAACGGTGTCGCCGTCCCAGAGGGCTTCGATGGCGGCGACACGGCCCGGCAGAGCCGCTGCCCGGGCTGCGAGTGACGGGATGTCGAGCGGATCGGGCCGTCGGCGTTGCACGCGGTCGCCGAGGGCCTCGTAGCGCGCTTGGACCACTTGCTCCGCCTCGTGCAGGCCCAGCCCCAGTGGCCGCATGGCGTCCCACACAGACTTGACTGCCATCATCCGGCGGTCACGCAGCACGTTCGCGTCGACCTCCTGGCGGGTCCCTTCCTCCAGGTAAGCCCACCAGCCACTCACGGGGCCGCCGGACGAGAATGCATGTCGTGCGTCATGGGTCGAACGTACGTCAGTACGCCGCGAACGACCGAGCTGGGCCCGCAAGGAGTCTGACGATCCGCGGGATCTGCCGGCAGGACCACCTCCACCGTGCCCACCACCCTGCCCAGCGCCTCTCACGACCGGGATCAGCGTCTATTCCAGTTTGAATGCGTCGTCCGTGGTTACCAGAAACCAGGCAGACCGTTCTGCGTCATTGACGCGGACCAGCGCTGAACGTTCACTCTAAGTAACGTATGGGACAGGGAGCTACTGACTTCTGCGATCGAAAGCGGTTGAGCATGGCAGTAGTGCAAAGGCCCGGCATTCTGACGGCGGCGGCAGAACACGATGCCCGTTCGGCGCCATCCGCCCCGGCTGCCAACGCTGCGGAACCGCGTGTTTCACCGGTCAATTCACACAACGAGTGGGACCCGCTGGAGGAGGTCATCGTCGGGCGTCTCGATGGCGCGACGATCCCCTCCCACCATCCGGCCGTGGCCTGCAACATCCCGCCCTGGGCGGCGCGGTTGCAGGGGCTTGCCGCCGGCTTCCGATATCCGCGCCTGCTGATCGAGCGGGCGCAGCAGGAACTCGATGAGTTCGTCACTCTCCTGCAGTCCCTCGGTATCGCGGTCAGGCGCCCGGACGCGGTAGACCACAGGCAGCGCTTCAGCACCCCCAACTGGTCGTCGCGTGGTTTTTGCAACGCCTGTCCGCGGGACAGCATGCTTGTGATCGGCGACGAGATCATCGAGACTCCGATGGCGTGGCCGTGCCGATATTTCGAGACCCACCCCTATCGCGCGATCCTCAAGGACTACTTCCGGCGCGGTGCGCGCTGGACGGCGGCGCCCAGGCCGCAGCTCACGGACGCACTGTTCAAGGCGGATTTCCGTGTCCCCGGGGCGGGCGAGCCGATGCGCTACCTCCTCACCGAGTTCGAGCCGGTGTTCGACGCGGCGGACTTCGTACGCGCGGGACGCGACCTGTTCGTTACGCGGAGCAACGTCACCAACCGCATGGGTATCGAGTGGTTGCGCCGCCATCTCGGACCCGGCTATCGCATCCACGAGATCGAGAGCCGCTGCCGCACGCCCATGCACATCGACACGACGTTCCTCCCGCTCTCGCCGGGCAAGGTATTGGTCAATCCCGAATACATCGACGTCGATCGGCTGCCCGATGTCCTGAGCACGTGGGACATCCTGATCGCCCCCGAGCCCAACCCGATCGACGAGCGTCTTCTCAAGATCACGTCGATGTGCGGCAAGTGGCTCAACATGAACATTCTCATGATCGACAACACCCGGGTGATCGCGGAGCGGCATCACACCGACATGCTGCGCGCGCTAGAAAAGTGGGGATTCGAGCCGATCCTGAGCGACCTGCTCCACTACGCACCGTTCGGCGGCTCATTCCACTGCGCGACCCTCGATATCCGGCGTCGCGGCACGCTCGAATCGTATTTCGATTGATCGGTCATCCGGACTACTTACGACTCCCCAGGGAGCGAATCCTGGTCGCGACCGACGCGACCGACGCGACCGACGCGACCGACGCGACCGACGCGACCGACGCGACCGACGCGACCGACGCGTTCGAGGACTCGCTGCCCGCCGAGCGGGCAGGCGTCCGACTCGCGCTGCCGAACGGCCTGCCGCTCGGCTGGATGCCCTGACCCACCGTCGACCCCAGTGCGGCCGCCGTGATGAGCTTCGCTGCCCAGCGCCGTCTTACCGTGTATGAACACGAACACGACACTCCACCCAGAACCGCAGACCGCGGCCGGCAAGGTGCTCTGGCACTTCACGATGTCGCTCGACGGCTTCGTCGCCGGGCCGAACCACGAGATGGACTGGATGTCCGGGTTCTCCGGCAAGCCCGGGCTGGAACAGGAGTACGCCGCGACGACCGGAGCCGTGCTCGGCGGCCGGGACGGCTGGGACGCGTTTTCCGGATCCCGCCCTTATGGGGGCGGTGACGCCTGGCAGGGCTCGGTCTTCGTCCTCACCACCACCCCGAGGACGCCACGCCGGCCGACGATGTCACGTTCCTCACCTGCGACGTCGCCGAGGCCGTGCGGATCGCGCTGGAAGCCGCGGGCGGCAAGAACGTCGAGGTGCTCTCGGCCTCGATCGGAGCACAGTTGATCGAGCGCGGCCTGATCGACGAGATCGACCTGCACATCGTGCCGGTCCTGCTCGGTGACGGCATCCGGCTGTTCGACAACCCCGGCGGCGCACCCGTGCGCCTCGACCGTGTGCACGACGGTGCCCCGAACGAGGAGTTCAGCGTCCGCTTCCGTCGGGCCGCCTGAACCGGCCGAGCGTCCGAGGTCCTGGGGAGTGTTCATTGGCTGGCATCGTGCACCGCACTGAGTGCTCCAAGTGCTCTGAGTGCTCTGACGCCGACGGCTCAGGCCAGGGTCAGGCTCATGATCGTCAGGTCGAGCCACCGGCCGAACTTGGTGCCGACCTCCGGCACGGTGCCCGCGTGGCGGAATCCGAAGCGTTCGTGCAGCCGGATCGACGCGGAGTTGCCGGCCTCGATGTCGGCGATCATCACGTGATGGCCGGCCTGACGCGCCGCGGAGATCAGAGCGGTCATCAGAGCGGAGCCGATGCCGAGCCCGTGACAGCTCTCGCGAACATAGACCGAGTTCTCCACCGTGTGGCGATACCCGTCCAGGTCCCGCCACGGGCCGTAGACCGCGAAGCCCGCGACCTCGCCCTCCACTTCGGCCACGAACGCCGAGCCGCGGTCCAGGTGAGCGGCGAACCAGGCGGCCCCCTCGGCAGGAGACTGCGGCGTCTCGGTCCACAGGGCCGTCGAGTGCTTGACCGCATGGTTGCGGATGGCGATGACGACTGCCGCGTCGTGGGGATGTGCCGGGCGGACTGTCACCGAGCCCGGATTCTCGTATATTGGATTCATGTCCAACATGGTAGATCCCCTGGTGGGGCAGATCGCATCCCGCATCCGCACCGAACGGGAACGGCGCCGGTGGACCCTGGTTCAGCTCGCCGACGCCTCCGGGGTGTCCCGCGCGATGATCAACCGGATCGAGCGCGGCGAGAGCAGCCCCACCGCCGTCATCCTCGGCAAGCTGTCCGCCGCTTTCCAGCTCAGCGTCTCGTCCCTGCTGGCCCTCGCCGAAGGCGCGACCGACGACGGCGGGGATGTGGCCGCGGGAGTTCGTCGGCCGGCCGACGCCTTGGAGTGGCGCGATCCCGCCACCGGGTACCGGCGACGCCAGATCACGGGGCCGCACTTCCCCGCGGAGATCGCCGAGATCCGGTTGCCGCCCGGTGCCCACGTGCCGTATCCGGCCGCGGCCTTCGCCTTCATCCGGCAGGTCGTCTGGGTGCTGGAGGGCCGACTGACCTTCCACGAGGGCGACACGGTGCACGAACTCGAGGCGGGCGACGTGATCGAACTGGGCGAGCCTGCTCCGTGCGCCTTCGCCAACAACAGCGAAGCCGAATGCCGCTATGCCGTCATCCTCACCCGGGACCAAAGGCCGTGACCCGCCCCCGGGGTGGCACGTTCCTCCTCGCCTGCATTGCCGGGATGGCGATCGCGAACAACTACGCCATCCAGCCCGCGCTCACCGATGTCGCCGCGGACCTCGAGGTCCCGCTCTCTGTCATCGGTCTCGTGCCGACCGCCGCACTCGCAGGCTGCGTGATCGGATTCGCCCTGCTGCTCCCTCTCAGCGACCACCTGGCTCCCCACCGCCTGGTCGCCGGACAGCTCACCCTCCTGGCTGCCGCCCTCATCGTCGCCGTGGCTGCCCCCGGCGCGGGCGTGCTCGTGACCGCCTACCTGCTCATCGGCGCGGCGGCCAGTGTCGCGGCGCAGGCCGGCAGCATCGTCGGCCGACACGCCCCGCCCGTGCGCCGCGCCACCGGCGTCGCCACCGTGGCCGCCGGGATGTCGGCCGGCATCCTGCTCAGCCGACTGGCCGGAGGCACTCTCGCCGACATTCTCGGATGGCGGCAGATGTTGCTCGTCTTCGCCGCCCTCGCCCTGCTGGGCGCGATCGGCGCCGGGACGTTGCTTCCCCGGCAGCGGCCACGCCCTCGCCGCAGTTACCTCGCCACCCTCGGCTCGCTCCCTCCACTGCTGCGGCGGCACCCGCAACTGCGTCGCTCGGTGACCGCCGGAGCCCTGTAGTACTTCGCCTTCAACCTCATATGGGTCACGCTCACGCTGCGGCTCGCCCAGGCGCCCTACTCGCTCAGCCCGTCCGCCATCGGGCTGTACAGCCTGGCAGGACTGCTCGGCTTCGCCGCGCTCCCGCTCAGCGGACGGCTCACCGACCGCTACACCCCGCGCACCGTGATCGCCGTCGCCATGCTGGTCGCCTCGGCAGGCACCGCCCTGCTCGGCACCGGCCTCGGTACCCCGCCGGTCACCATCCTCGGACTCGCGCTCTTCGACGCCGGCTGCTTCGCCGCCCAAGCCGCCAACCAAAGCCGGGTCATCGCCCTCGACCCCGAACGCAGCGGCAGCCTCAGCAGCGTCTACCTGGTGCTGTACTTCATCGTCGGCGCCGTCGGCACCGCACTCGGCGCACCCGTGCTCGAAGCCCTTGGCTGGCGCGGCGCATGCGTCACCGCTGGCGCCGCCCTGCTCCTTGCCGCCCTCCTCGGATTCACGGGCACCCGACACCCTCGCCGGCCACGAGCGTCGCGCCGCTGGAAGGCAGCCGTTGCCTCTGCGCAGCCCGAATACGTCCAGGAGGGGCAGGAACCACAACCCGGGTGACCCCGCAGCACCATGCCCGGTCAGCCGGTCAGCCGGTCAGCCGGTCAGCCGGTCAGCCGATGCGGTGGTGTGGCGGTGCGGTGTGCGGCGGGAGCGGGCCAGAGCCAGCCCGCCGAGGACCATGGCGATCAGCCCCACCACCAGGGCCACGATGGCCCCGCCCAGCCCGTTGCCGGTGCCGATACCACCGTCGGAGGTGGCCACAACCAGCCCACCGAGGGCCATGGCTATCAGCCCCGCCGCCAGGGCCATGGTGATTCCGAGTCGCCCGGAGTCGGTGCCGAAACGACCGGCGGGGCGGGCCAGAGCCAGCCCACCGATGACCACGCCGATCAGCCCCAGTACGGCGCCCAGGCTGGCCCCGAGTCGCCCGGAGCTCATGTCGTAAGCACTGGCGGCGGCGGGTGTGGCAAGCACAAGTTGGACTGACATCAAGGCTGCTGATGAGCTCATGTCCCTCTCCTCTGTCGTGCGTCTCGTTTCCGTGGTTTGGATGTCGTCTGATCATGTCGCCGGGCGCGCCGTTGGTCGTCCTGCGGGCGGATGCACTTCGCGCTGCCGCCGATGGCGCACCGGGATGCCGCGGATGCCGCAGGCGCCGCGAAGGTACTGCGTGCGCGGTAGGCGGCCGCTCGTCCGTGAGCCGGACTCGCCCGCAGTGACATCCGGCTAGGGTGCGCGCATGGGTACAGGACGGCCCCGTGTCGGGGCCGGCGTCAGAGACTGGGCGATCGCCGTCGGCGTTGCGGCGACGCTGCTGGTCACCGGGCTGTCCGGGCATGACTCCGCCGCGAACCTCGACCTGCTGGGATACGCGCTGCTGGTGGCCGGCGGTCTGGCGCTGGCCGCGCGCCGCCGGGCGCCGGTTCCCGTCCTGGTCGTCACCGGGCTGTGCGCGGTGGGCTACCAGGCGGTCGGCTTCGACGTGCCCGCCGTGGCGTACCTGTTTGCGGTGTACGCAGCCGTACGGGCGGGACACCGCACCTTCACCGTGGCGGCGAGTGTGACCATGCTGGCCGTTCTCCCCCTCGCGGCACTGGCCTCCCTGCACGACGTGGGCGAGGCGTTCGAGCAGGCCCGGGGCGCCCTCGAGCTGGCCTGGCTGATCGCGGCCGGCGCCGCGGGTGAAGCGCTGCGGCAGGCCGAGCGGCGGGCGGACGAAGCCGAGCGCACCCGGGAGGAGACCGCGCGGCGCCGCGCGGACGAGGAGCGGCTGCACATCGCGCGGGAGCTGCACGACTCGCTCACCCACCAGATCTCGATCATCAAGGTGCAGTCCGAAGTCGCCGTCCACGTGGCGCGCAAGCGCGGCGAACAGGTGCCGGAGGCCCTGCTGGCGATCCAGCAGGCCGGACGTGAGGCGACCCGGGAACTGCGCGCGACCCTGGAGGCGCTGCGCGACGACGACACGGCCCCGCCTCGTGGGCTCGACGACGTCCCGGGACTGGTGGAACGGGCCCGTACCATCGGCCTGGACGCGACGCTGACGATCGAAGGGCAACGACACGACGTGCCGGCCGCGGTGGACCGTACCGTCTACCGGATCGTTCAGGAATCGCTCACCAACATCGCCCGTCACGCGGACGCCGCCACGGCGTCAGTCCGGATCGACTGCCGTCCGGACGCCCTCGCGATACGCGTCGATGACGACGGCAGAGCCACACCGGCCACCGCCATGGTGCCCGGCGTCGGGCTGCTCGGGATGCGCGAACGAGTCACCGCCCTCGGTGGTCGGCTGCGGGCGGAGCCGCGCGGCGAGGGAGGCTTCACCGTCCAGGCCGAACTCCCTGTGGACCAGACGTCATGATCCGTGTCCTGCTGGTCGACGACCAGCGGCTCCTGCGCAGCGGATTCCGCGCGCTCCTCGACATGGAAGACGACATCGAGGTGGTCGCCGAGGCCGGCGACGGGTTGGAGGGCCTGGCTCTCGTCAAGGAACACCTGCCCGACATCGCGCTCATCGACATCCAGATGCCGGTCGTCGACGGCATCGAGGCGACCCGGCGCATCGCCGCGGACCCGACCCTGGCCGGCGTGCACGTCGTCATCCTGACCAACTACGGCTTTGACGAGTACGTCTTCGACGCACTGCGCGCCGGCGCAGCCGGATTCCTCGTCAAGGACATCGTGCCGGAAGACTTCCTCCACGCCGTACGTGTCGCCGCGCGAGGTGACGCCCTGCTCGCACCGTCGATCACCCGCAAGCTGATCAACCGGTACGTCACCCAGCCGCTCCACACAAGCCTCGGCACGGGGCTGGAAGAACTGACCAACCGTGAACGCGAGGCCGTCGCCCTGGTCGCGCAGGGCCTGTCCAACGACCAGATCGCCAACCGCATGATGATCAGCCCGATGACTGCAAAGACCCACATCAACCGGGCCATGGCCAAGCTCCACGCCCGCGACCGTGGCCAACTCGTGGTCATCGCCTACGAATCCGGCCTGGTAACCCCACGCAACCGCTGAGGAACGATTCCGCTGGGCCGCAAGGGTTGGACAGCCGAAGGATCGGCGACAAGTCAGGCCTGGGGGGCGGTGGTTACGGGCCCTACCGTCGGCCTGGGGCGGATCGCCGCCCTGGACTCGCCCGTCACCGGGCCCCGTGGGCCTCACCACTCGCGGACCACAGCCGCGCGCTCAGCCGACGGCAGCGCCGAACCACTTGGGCAGCTGACTGAACAGATCCTGCTGGTCTTCACCGACCCACGCCACGTGGCCGTCCGGCCGCAGCAGCACGGCAGGCACGTCCAGTTCCTCGCTGACGTCGACGACGTGGTCGACCCGGTCTGCCCAGCCCGCCACCGAAAGCCGGCCGGTCTGGTCGAGCAGCAGGCCGCGGCCGCCGTGCATCAGCTCGTAGAGGCGACCCCGCTTCAGCTTCACGTCCCGCAGGCGCCGACCGAGCAGCTCGTGGCCCTCGCCGAAGTCGTAGTGGACCGCGATCGCGGTGATCTTCTCGATCAGGTACCGGTTCACCTCCTCGAAGTCCATCAGTTCCGACACCAGTCGGCGTACGGCCTGGGCGCCCGGCTCGGTGGACACCAGCACCGTCTGCGCGCGGGTGTTGTCCAGCACGGCGGCGGCCACCGGGTGCCGTTCGGTCTGATAACTGTCCAGCAGCCCCTCCGGCGCCCAGCCGCCGACCTCGGCGGCCAGCTTCCAGCCGAGATTGAACGCGTCCTGGATGCCGAGGTTGAGGCCCTGTCCGCCCATCGGGGGGTGGATATGCGCGGCGTCGCCGGCCAGCAGCACCCGGCCGACTCGGTAGCGCTCGGCCAGCCGGGTGGCGTCGCCGAAGCGGGACAGCCAGCGCGGTGAGTGCACGCCGAAGTCGGTGCCGGCGTACACCCGCAGCTGCCGCTTGAACTCCTCGAGGGTTGGCGGGACCGCGCGGTCCTCGGCCACCCCTTCGGCGGGCACCACGACGCGATACACCCCGTCCCCGAGGGGCCCGAGGCCGAACCGCAGCTCGGTCTTGCGGACGTCCGCGACGATGGCGGCAATCGTATCCGGGGCTTCGGTCACCTCCATCTCGCCCAGCAGCGTCTCGGCCTTGGCGGGCTCGCCGGGAAAGCCGATGCCGAGCAGCTTGCGCACCGTGCTACGACCGCCGTCGCAGCCCACGAGATAGCGCGAGCGCAGCTGTGTGCCGTCGGCCAGCTCGGCGGTCACACCGTCGTCGTCCTGGCTCAGCCCGACCAGTTCGCAGCCACGCCGGATCTCGGCACCGAGTTCGGTGGCGTGCTCGGCCAGCAGGCGATCAGTGGTGGTCTGCGGGATGCCGAGGACGTACGCATGCGCGGTGTCCAACCGGTCCGGCGACGGTTTGGCGATGCCGGCGAAGAAACCACCGACGGGGAACTGCCGGCCAAGCGCGAGGAACCGCTCCAGCAGACCGCGCTGGGCCATCACCTCGATGCTGCGCACGTGCAGGCCGAGCGCGCGGACATACCTGGTCGGCTCCGTCTCCTTCTCGAGTACGAGCGCGTGCACGCCGTGCAGCCGTAACTCGCTGGCCAGCATCAAGCCGGTCGGTCCGCCGCCGGCAATGATCACGTCGATCATCACAGCCCCCATTTCCGCAGGTCCTCGCTTCGATCAGCGATTCTGCGGCACGCCCCCGGTCTTGCCGCAAGCCCCCCGGTGCGCTATAAGTTGAGAGTGGCAAGGAGTGGGTGACCTCCTTGCCTTTCCTTTTGTCGTCGTCCGCTCTGGACGGACAACCTCCTCGCGAACAGCTCACCCGCAGCCGCCCCGACACCACCTGTCATCCGTGCTCTTGGTCCATCAGTGGGCGATGTTGTCGATCAGCTCACGGGCGCCCTGGCGCAGCAGGGCCACGGCGACGGAGGTGCCCAGGGTGGCGGGGTCGAGGCGGCCGGCCCACTCGTGGGCGTTGAGCTGGGTCTTGCCGTCCGGGGTGAACACGCAGGCACGCAGGGACAGTTCGCCGCCTCGTCCGGCCGTGGCGTAGCCCGCGATCGGCGAGTTGCAGTGGCCCTGGAGGACGTGGAGGAACATGCGTTCCGCGGTGGCTTCCCGGTAAGTGTCCGGGTCGCCGAGGGCGCTGACGGTGTCGATGACGGTCGTGTCGCCCTCGCGGCACTGGAGGGCGAGGATGCCCGCGCCGATCGGCGGCATCATCGTCTCGGGGGAGAGGACCTCGGTGATCACATCGGTGCGGCCGATGCGTTCCAGGCCGGAGACGGCCAGCAGCAACGCGTCCGCCTCACCGGCTGCGAGCTTCTCCAGGCGCCGGTTGGCGTTGCCGCGGAACGGCACGCATTGAAGGTGCGGATAGGAGGCGGCCAGCTGCGCGATCCGGCGTACCGAGGAGGTTCCGATCCGAGTGCCGGCCGGCAGCTCGTCGAGGGGGAGCCCGCCGGGGTGGATGAGAGCGTCGCGGATGTCGTCCCGTTTGAGGAACGCGGCGAACATGGTGCCCGCCGGCAGTGGCCGGTCGGCGGGCACGTCCTTGACGCAGTGCACCGCCAGGTCCGCCTCGCCGGCCAGGAGCGCGGCGTCGACCTCCTTGGTGAACGCCCCCTTGCCCTCGACCTGGGCCAGATCGCCCATCCACTTGTCGCCGGTCGTCTTCACCGGCACCACCTCGGTGCGCACCTGCGGGTGGAGCGCGGCCAGCTCGGCTTGGACGCGCTCCACCTGGGCCAGGGCCATGGGCGAGTCGCGGGAGACGATACGGATCAACTCAGGGACGGACATACGCCAACGATAGACCGTCAGACTCGAGCGCCGACCACAGCCCCGATACACACATCTCATCGGCGTGGCACGGAGGTTGGGGTGCTCGGGCAGGTGTGCGAGGAACTCGTCGACGCGTTCCTGGTGGTCGTCGGGCCACGTCGACTGCGACAGCAGGTCGTCGACGACGTACAGGCCGGCCGGCCCGAGCAGCCCCAGCAGGTCTGTCGGCCGCCGGAACTTGCCCGGGTGAGAGGGCGCAGCGGCGCCGGCGGTCAGTGGTCGATGCTGGCCATGTTCGCCTGGTCGTGGCGCTCACCCGCGGCCGGCGTGAGGTTGTTCAGGCGGTCGAGCTGAGCAGTGGTGAGTTCGATGCCGTCGGCGGCGGTGTTCTCTTCGACGCGTGAGACCCGCCGGGTGCCGGGGATGGGGGCGATGTCGTCGCCGCGGGTCAGCAGCCATGCCAGCGCGGTCTGGGCCGGGGTGGCTCCGACTCCAGCCACCGACGCCGTCCCCGGCACCGAGGACCTGGACGAGGACACCGACCAGGCAAGCGAAGTCAGAGACGCGGCAGATGCCACGCCGATGCCCTGGGCGTTCGACACAAGGCAGTTCCGCCGCACCCTGGCCTGGCACATCGCCTTCCAGCCCTTCGGGATGGTCGCTGGCACCAGGCAGTACAAGCACGCCAGCTTCGCGGTATTCGAGGGCTATGCAGGTACCTCGGCCTCGGGATTCGCCGACGAGGTCGCCGCCGACAAGGCCGTGGCCATGCTCGACTATGTTGAAGATCTCTACCACGACTGGAACGACGGGGGGCGGTCCAGCGGAGGGGCCGCCAATCGCATCGAGGCGGAATTCGACCGCATCCGAGCCGAGTTGGGCGACCTGCCGGGGACGGTGGCCAGTCCCGAGCGGGTCCGGACGATGCTTCGGCATCTGACCCGCACTCTGCACCCCGGTGTCCTCAACGATTGCTTCCACCATGCCGAGACTGCGGTCTGCGAGAAGCGCTCACCCGGCCTGGGCCGTCCTCTGCCCATGCTGAACATGTGCCTGACCTGCCCGAACTCTCGCCGTTCGTCCGTCCATCTACCCAGACTCCACCAGACCCGCGAGCAAGCCCTTCAGGAGTTCGGCGACACCACCGGCCTGCCGCCGCACCAGGCGACGGCGATCAGTGAGTTCGTCAACACCCTCGACACGCTGATCGACGAACTCGCCGAGACGGGAGCGGCCCGGTGACCAGCACACTCATGACGGCTCAGACCATATTCGCCCGACTCAACCGCGACCGGGACCTGGCCGACATCGACCGGGAGATCATGAGGGCCTTCGAACGGTTGCTGGACGGCCGCCCCGAGATCACCGACGGCTCGCTGAAAGTGGTGAACATCGCCGCCGAGGCCGGGGTGTCCCGGGCCTCTTACTACCGCTCCCCGGTCGCGGCGGCCATCAAGGAGATTCTGGAGGCCCCGGATCTCAAGCGCCCAGAGGTCGACGACTTCAAGGCCGAGGTCACCAGGCTCAGGAAGGAGATGCGCGAGTTGCGCCGGGAGAAGGCCGAAGAGGTGCGCGAGCTGAAGGACATGGTGGCCACCTACGCCAACCAGATCCAGGTCCTCGCTCTTCGCAACGTCGAACTGGAGGCCGACTCGGAAGCACTTCGAGCGCACATCGCTGGCACTCCGGGCAACGTCAGCCCGCTGCGACAACTCGCCCGCATTCGCCGCTCTAGATGATCAATTCCAAGGGCTGCCTGCAGGGGGTGTGGGGTGGGCGGCGGCCGAAGCCACCGCGAGACGGTCAGGCGGCGGGCTGCCGGCCGTGGTTGTCGAGGTGGCAGCGGGCGGTCAGGCGTCAGGGTCGACTTCGGGGTGCGTGAACCGCACGGGCTTGCCCAGCGACCGGGCGTAGGCGATTTCGGCTCGGGTGCTGTCTCCGATGTAGTCGCCGACTACGAGCACCTCATCAGCGAGCCGGATCTTCGCCCGGTGCAGATCGTCGAGTCGAACCTTCAGCGCCTCGGCCTCGACAGGATCGGACCAAAGTTCGTGCGGCGACTTCATGTCACAGCCCGGTTTGACGACAATCTTTCCGGCTTTGGTCTCCCGCAGATCGGCCTCGGTCATCTCGGTCATGAAGCGGGTGGAGCCGCAGATCACGACGATACGCGGGAGGCTCAACAGCTTCTTCGCGTCGGCGAGTTTCTCCTCGGGGGTGAGCCGTTGCGGGTATGACACTGGTTCCTCGTGGTGGTGTGGTCCAAGGGGTGCCTGCGGAGACGAGAACGAGGGTGTCCAAGATCGCTTTTGTGTACAGCGGGCAGCACCGCCAGCCGAGCAGTGACGGAGTCCGTTATGCCCGCTGAAGGGCACGAACGCTGGTTCCGGTGCTGACAGCCTCGCACAGAACGGATATCCGTCCCTGGCAGGGTCGGCTGCCGACTCCGCCGACGCTGTCGGCTACGGTGAAGGCATGTGCTGCCCCATGACTACCCGGACCGCCGCTTAGCGGCGGTACCCGAGGTTGCTGTAACTGCGGCCTCATTGCTGCCCCCTGCCGGGGCCAGTGCCAAGACGTACCGCCGGATCAGTGTCCTGCCGGCAGCCACTCGCTTATTTCTGTGCTGCCGGGCCATCCTGCCTGATCAGGGGAGTCATGTCTCAGCCGCAGCGTTTCCATTCACAGTACGAAAATCCATTCCCATGCCCGAATGCAGCCGGGCCCCTCGTCACGCAGGACCCGCGTGTCGCCACCCTGTTCCTGATGGTCGGGCTCCCCGGAGCCGGGAAAACCACCCGGGCCAAAGAGCTCGCCGCAACGCACCGGGCGCTGCGGCTGACCCCAGATCACTGGATGATCCCGCTGTTTGGCGATTCGATGGCCGACGGCAAGCGTTGGGTGCTCGAAGGGCGGCTCATCTCGGTCGCTCTGCAGGCGCTGCGGCTGGGGACCAGCGTCGTGCTCGACTATGGGCTCTGGGGCCGCGATGAACGGTCGGCACTGCGCTGGCTGGCGCGGTCGGCCAGGGCAGCATGCCAGGTGGTCTACGTGCCCGTGGACAAGGACGTCCAGCTCGCCCGCATCGCGCATCGTCAGGCGACGACACCGCATCAGACGTTTCCGATGAGCGAGGCCGACGTAGACCAATGGCGGGAGCAGTTCCAGGTGCCTGACGCCGCCGAACTCGATGGCGGCGAGATTCCCAGCCCGCCGACGGGCTGGCCGGGCTGGTCGGAGTGGGCGGTAGACCACTGGCCCTCGTGCACCGACAGCTAGGTGTTGCGGGTCAGGACGATGGTGACGGCGCATAGTGGTGGGCAAGATTGGTGGCGAGGTCGCGAAGGCGAGCCCTGGCTTCGGTGGGGCCGTGCACAGTGATGGCGCTCCCGAACGGCAGTAGTGCTCGCACGTCCTCCAGATGCAGGAAGCGGAT
>NZ_VWMY01000026.1:125274-162346 GCF_008905045.1 Streptomyces albicerus | reverse complement strand
GAGGAGCGGGGGTTCGGGGGCTGGCCCCCGACGGGGTCTGGGGCGGAGCCCCAGGGGATGGGACGGGTAGGGGCGGCGGGGGCGAAAAGAGCTCTACGGCACCACCACGATCTTCCTGCCCACCCCCGACGCGAACTGTTCCAGTGCCTGGGGATAGTTCGTCAGGGGCAGGCGGTCGCTGATGAAGATGTCCGGGTTCAGGACGCCCGTGGCGAAGAGCTCCGCCGCACGTTCGAAGCTGTGGAGGACGGCCATGGAGCCGGTGATGGTGATCTCCTGGTTGTAGATGCGGTACGGGTCGATCGTGACCCGGGTCGCGTAGTCGGCCACGCCGAACTGGAGGAATGTGCCGGCCTTGGCCACCCGGTCCAGGCCGTCCTGGATCGCCGCGGCGTTGCCCGTGGCGTCGACGACCAGGTCCCACCCCTGAGGACGGTCCAGCTCGTCGGCGTTCGTGGCCGAGGCCGAGACACCGAGCTGCTCGGCCGTCGCCAGCCGGTGCGGATTGATGTCCACGATGTCCACGCTCGCCGCCCCCGTCCGCTTCGCCAGCTCCAGCATCATCAGACCCATGGTTCCGGACCCGTAGATCAGGACATGCGCACCGAGACGGGACTGGAGGACGTCGTAGCCGCGGACCGCGCAGGAGAGGGGTTCGACGAGGGCCGCGTCCTGGGTGCGTACGTGTTCGGGGAGCTTGACGCAGTTGGCCACGGGCGCGACCGCGAACTGGGCCGCGCCGCCCGCCGTCGTCACACCGATCGCCGCCCAGCGCTCGCAGAGGTTGTTGTGGCCCGTACGGCAGTAGCGGCACTCGTAGCAGTAGAGGGAGGGGTCGACCGCGACTCGGTCGCCCACCGACAGTTCCGTGACCTGGGTGCCGACCCCGACCACCTCGCCCGCGAACTCGTGCCCCGGCACGATCGGCAGCTTGGGGGCGAACTCGCCCTGGAGGATGTGGAGATCGGTGCCGCACAGGCCGCAGGCCGCGACCTCGACGACGACCTCGCGGGGGCCTGGCGTCGGGTCCGGGACCTCGGCGACGACTGCCTTGCCCACGGACTCGATGACGGCGGCCTTCATTTCACGGCTCCCAGTGACAGGCCCTGGACGAGTTTGTCCTGGGCGGCGAACCCCGCGGCGAGCACCGGCAGGGAGATGACGAGCGAGGCGGCGCACACCTTCGCCAGGAACAGGCCCTGGCTGGTGATGAAGCCGGTGAGGAAGACCGGCGCGGTCTCCGCCACCACGCCCGTCAGTACTCGGGCGAAGAGCAGTTCGTTCCAGCTGAAGATGAAGCAGATGAGGGCCGTGGCGGCGATGCCCGGGAGAGCGATGGGGGCCACCACGCGCGCGAGGATCGTCGGCAGTTTCGCGCCGTCGATCTGTGCCGCCTCGATGACGGCCACCGGGACCTCGGAGAGGAAGGACTGCATCATCCACACCGCGATCGGCAGGTTCATGGAGGTGTAGAGGATGACCAGGAGCCAGATGTTGTCCAGCATTCCCGTGTTCTTCGCGAAGAGGTAGATGGGCAGGAGGCCCGCCACCACCGGGAGCATCTTCGTCGACAGGAAGAAGAACAGGACGTCCGTCCACTTCTTCACCGGGCGGATCGAGAGTGCGTACGCCGCCGGGAGCGCCAGGAGCAGGACCAGGAGCGTCGACGCCAGCGATGCTGCCGTGGAGTTGATGAGCGAGGGCCAGGGGCTCGCGCCGCCGCCCGTGCCGAAGAACTCTCGGTAGCCGTCGAGGGTGAGCGCGGCCCCGAAGGACGGGGGATTGGTCGCCGCGTCCTCCTCGGAGTGGAAGGACGTCAGGGCCATCCAGGCGATGGGGAGGAAGAAGACGATGCCGGCCAGCCAGGCGACCAGGCCCAGACCCACTCCCTTGGCGCGGCGGGGACCGGGGTGGCCGGGACCGGTGCTGCGGGGACGTACACGTATCGCTGTGGAGCTCATGCGCGGGACACCTCCTCGCGGAACAGGGACGACACCACGCGCAGCGCGAAGGTCGCGATGATGATCGAGCCGATGACGACCAGGACGCCGGCCGCGGAGGCGAGGCCGTTCTCATGGGCCTGGTAGAAGCTCTGGTAGACGGTGTAGGGGAGGTTGGCGGTGCCGAGGCCGCCGGATGTGATGGTGAAGACCGCGTCGAAGTTCTGGACGATGTAGATCGAGCCCAGGAGGGCGCCCAGTTCGAGGTAGCGGCGCAGGTGGGGGAGTGTCAGATAGCGGAAGACCTGCCACTCGTTCGCGCCGTCCACCTTCGCCGCCTCGATCTGCTGGTGGTCGCGGCTCTGCAGGCCGGCCAGCAGGATCAGCATCATGAAGGGCGTCCACTGCCAGACGAGGGATGCCTCGACGGCGAGCAGCGGGGTGTTGGAGATCCAGTCCGGCTCCGGTCCGCCGACATAGTGCAACAACCCATTGAACAGGCCGTATTCAGGGTTGTAGAGCACATGCTTCCAGAGCAGGGCGGCGGCCACCGGGACGACCAGGAAGGGCGCGATCAGGAGCGTACGGACCAGACCGCGGCCCCGGAACTTGCGGTCCAGGAGGAGGGCGAGGCCCAGGCCGAGGACGAGGCTGACCAGCACCACGGTGACCGTCAGCACGATGGTCGTCCAGACCGACTGGCGCAGGTCCGCGTCGGTCAGGACCTCCGAGTAGTTGGCGAAGCCCGTGAAGTGGCGGGCGTCCGGGTAGAGCGAGTTCCAGTCGAAGAAGGAGATCACCAGCGTGGCCACGAACGGGAGCTGGGTCACGACGATCATGAAGATCAGGGCGGGGAGGAGAGGGGCGCGGGTCGCCCAGGCACGCAGGCGGCCCGAGGGGGGCTTCTCCGTGCGTACGGATGGTGCTGCTATCGGGGCTGTCGTTGTCGCGGTCATCGTCCCTCGTACTCCTCGGAGATGTCCTCGGCCAGTTGCTGGGACTTCCTCAGGGCCGACTCGACGGACTGGCGTCCGGCGATGGCCGCGCTGATCTCCTGCGAGACCTTGGTGCCGAGATCGGTGAACTCGGGGATGCCGACGAACTGGATGCCGGGCGCGGGCCGCGGCTGCACCCCGGGGTCGGTGGGCCGGGCACCCTCGATGGCGTCCTTCGTCATCTCCTGGAAGGCGGCGGCCTCCTTGCGGTAGGCGGCGTTCGTGTACGTCGAGGCGCGCTTGCCGGCCGGGACGTTGGACCAGCCGATCTCGTCGCCCACCAGCTGCTCGTACTGCTTGCTGGACGCCCAGGAGACGAACTTCCACGCCTTGTCGGGGTTCCGGGACGCGTCCTGGATGCCCCAGGCCCAGGTGTAGAGCCAGCCGGAGGACTCCGTCTTCTCGACCGGCGCCGGTACGTAGCCGATCTTGCCCTTGACGGGGGAGTTGGCCGACTCCAGGGAACCGGCGGCGGATGTGGCGTCGTACCACATGGCGACCTTGCCCTGGGTCATGTTGTTCAGGCACTCGGCGAAGCCGGACTGGGCCGCGCCGGACTCACCGTGCTTGCGGACGAGGTCCACATAGAACTTCGTGGCCTTTTCGAACTCGGGGGAGTCGAGCTGCGCCTTCCAGTCCTTGTCGAACCAGGTGCCGCCGAAGGTGTTCACGACCGTGGTGAGCGGAGCCATGACCTCGCCCCAGCCGGGCAGGCCGCGCAGACAGATGCCCTTCATGCCCGACTCGGCGCCGTCGGCCTTGGCGGCGAGGTCGGCCACCTGGGTCCAGGTCGGGCGCTCGGGCATCGTGAGGCCCTTCGCCTCGAACACGTCCTTGCGGTACATCAGGAAGGACGACTCGCCGTAGAAGGGCTGTCCGTAGAGCTTGCCGTCGTCCGCGGTGAGGGACTGGCGCATGGGCTTGAGGACGTCCTGCTCGTCGTAGCCCGGGTCCTTCGCGACGTACGAGTCCATCTCGTGCAGCCAGTCGTTCTTGGCGTAGATCGGTATCTCGTAGTTGGACAGGGTGGCCACGTCGTACTGGCCGGCCTGGTTGGCGAAGTCCTGGCTGATCTTGTCGCGGACGTCGTTCTCCGGCAGGACGGTGAAGTTCACCTTGATGCCGGTCTCCTTGGTGAAGTGGGCGGCGGTGAGCTTCTGCAGTTCCACCATCTGCGGGTTGTTGACCATGAGGACGTTGATGGAGTTGCCCCCGGAGCCCGCCCCGCCCGCTCCGGTCCAGCAACCGGAGAGCAGCGGGGCGAGCAGCGTCCCCGCGGCGGCCGCGGCGAACATCGCGCGCGGCCTCCGTCGGCTCTGGGTTCGCATGGATCGCTCCTGGATATATCGGCACATATGGGATGGCGTGGCGTAGTGCGATGCCTCTGTAGTGGGTCAGTTTGTTTTTTGAACTCTTTGGGGGCTTGGGTGGGAACGCTGTTTCAGACGCGGATGACCTGGGGGCCCTGCATCGAGTAGCGGTGGGCCTCGGACGTGGGGAGCAGTGTGCTGGTGACGATGGCCTCCAGGGCACTGATCTCCGCGAACCGGCAGAAGCTGACGGCACCGAACTTGGTGTGCACGCCCGCGAAGACCGTGCGCCGCGCGGCCCGGATCGCCTGCGCCTTGACCTCGCTGACCGCCGGGTCGGGGGTGGTGAGGCCGTGTTCGCGGGAGATGCCGTTGGCGCCGATGAACGCCAGGTCGATGACGAAGCCGGCGAGCATCTTCGTCGTCCAGTGGTCGACGGTCGCGAGCGTGCCGGGCCTGACCCGGCCGCCGAGCAGCAGCACGGTCGTGTTGTCGGCCTCGGCGAGCGCGCCCGCGGTGGCCAGGGACGCGGTGACCACGGTAAGCGGCCGGTCCCGGGGCAGCGATTCGGCGATGAGCTGCGGGGTGAACCCCTCGTCGACGAAGACCGTCTCGGCGTCCCCGAGCAGCTCGGCCGCGGCGGCCGCGATCCGGCGCTTCTCGGGCACGTGGCTGGTGGCGCGGAAGGCGAGCGTCGTCTCGAAGCCGGCGCTCTCCACGGGATAGGCGCCGCCGTGAGTGCGGCGGACCAGGCCGTGGTCCTCCAGGGCGCGCAGATCGCGGCGTACGGTCTCTTTGGCGACGCCCAGCTCGGCGGCGAGCGCGTTCACGTCGACGCCGCCGGTGCGGCGGGCGGTCTTGACGATCTCCCGCTGACGTTCTTCCGCACTCATGGCCTGCACCCGCTCTCGCTGCGCTGCTTCTTCATGGTTTCGTTCGCCGCCGGGGCGCTCGAGCCGGTGGCTCACTGGCGCCCGTTCGGGCCCGGTGGGGCCCATGGGGGAAGTTCTACAGCGGGTACGCGCCACTGACCAGGCCTGTTACGGGCCCGATGGCGCCCGTATGTGCCCGTTCGACGCGGCGGCTGCCCGCGCCGGACCTGCGATGCAGCGGAATTCGGGCACAGCGCATGCCCGAACGACGGAGCGGGCGGGCCCGTTCGGTGCCCGCCCGCCCCGTGGGGTGGTCTCTGTGGAGTGGCTGGAAGTGTCAGCGGTGCCGGTGCGACGCCGGGTCCGGGCTCAGAGCCTGTGTCACATCCCCGCTCGGAGAAGTGACACAGGCTCTCAGTACGGCCAGACGGGCGGTTTGGTCACGAAGTGGCCGCCCAGGTGTGCGTGGTCCGGGTTCTCCGGGTCCAGCTCGCCCTGCTCCGCGATCAGCTTCTCGGCGTACTGCTCCGAGTCGTCCTGCGGCTCGTAACCCAGCGCCCGTGCGGTGGACAGGTCCCACCACAGGCGGGTGTTCGCGGAGGAGCCGTAGACGACCGTGTGCCGGACGTCCTCGGCGGTCAGGGCCGCGTGGAAGAGGCGGGCGCCGTCACCGGGGCTCATCCAGACCGACAGCATGCGCACGCTGGTCGGCTCCAGGAAGCAGGAGCCGATGCGGACGGAGACGGTCTCCATGCCGTGCTTGTCCCAGTAGAACTGCGCCAGGTCCTCGCCGAACGACTTCGACAGCCCGTAGAAGGTGTCCGGGCGGCGGGGGGTGTCGATGGGGATGAGCGCACCCGGATCGAGCGGTACGTCGCCCTGGGGGCGCGGGGTGAAGCCGACCGCGTGGTTGGAGGAGGCGAAGACGACGCGCCGGATGCCCTCCTCGCGGGCCGCCTCGTACAGGTTGTAGGTGCCCTCGATGTTCGCCTTCAGGATCTTCTCGAAGGTGGACTCCAGTGAGATGCCCGCGAGATGGATGATCGCGTCCACGCCCCGTACGGCCTCGCGCAGGGCCTCCTTGTCGCCGAGGTCCGCGGTGACCGCGTCCCGCTCGCCCTCGATCGGGAGCAGGTCGAGGAGGCGCAGCTCGTAGCCGTAGGCGGGCAGCAGCCCCCGCATCAGAGTGCCGAGGCCGCCGGCGGCGCCGGTGAGCAGAACGGTGCGGGGAGCGGGCATCCTCGGGTCTCCTTGATTCAGCAGCCGTATTCGTGTACGGCATTCACATCCGTGGACACGCTAGGGATCGTCGGCGGGCCGCGTCAAGTGTCGCGCGGAGTGCGGAAATCCGCTCCCCTTCCGTGCTCTTTCTCCCCTCTTGTTGCTCCTGCAATGCGGGTTTGCCCGCTTGACCGCCACTAAGAGGGCGCCTTAGCGTGGATGTGTTCAGGGATATGGACATGGATCAGAAACGTGCACGGGTGGCGTGTGCGTGCATCCTCTAGGGAGAGCCCGTGACGTCAGCCCCCCTCGCCGCTCGACTCAGTATTCCGAGCGGGCCGCTGTTCTTCCCCGTCACCGCGTACGACCGCGAGGGCGGCATCGACCTCGACGTCTACCGCGAGCATGTCCGGCGGGGCGTCGAGGCCGGTGCCGCCGCCGTCTTCGCCTGCTGCGGCACCGGGGAGTTCCACGCGCTCACGCCCGAGGAGTTCCAGGAGTGCGTACGGGCGGCCGTCGAGGAGGCGGCGGGACGCGTCCCCGTCGTCGCGGGCGCCGGATACGGGACCGCGCTCGCCGTGCGGTACGCGCGGCTCGCCGAGGAGGCCGGCGCGGACGGGCTGCTCGCCATGCCGCCCTATCTCGTCGTCGCCGGGCAGGAGGGGCTGCTGCGGCACTACACGGAGCTGGCGTCCGCCACCTCGCTCGATGTCATCGTGTACCAGCGGGACAACGCCGTGTTCACGCCCGAGACAGTCGTCTCGCTGGCCCGTGCCGAGGGGATCATCGGCTTCAAGGACGGGCTCGGCGACCTCGACCTGATGCAGCGCATCGTGAGCACGGTCCGGTCCGAAGTCCCGGGAGACTTCCTCTACTTCAACGGACTGCCGACCGCCGAGCTCACCGGGCTCGCCTACCGCGGCATCGGCATCACGCTCTACTCCTCCGCCGTCTTCTGCTTCGCGCCCGAGATCGCCCTCGCCTTCCACCAGGCCCTGGGCTCCGGCGACGACGCCACCGTGAACCGGCTCATCGACGGCTTCTACCGGCCACTCGTCGAACTGCGCGCCCAGGGCCGCGGGTACGCTGTCTCGCTGGTCAAGGCGGCCGTGCGGCTGCGGGGGCTCGACGTCGGCGAGGTGCGGCCGCCGCTGCACGAGCCCTCCGAGGACCACGTCAAGCAGCTCGCCCAGCTGATCGAGCGGGGCTACGCGCTTCTCAAGGAGGGCATGTGAGCGGTCGGCAGGGCAGCACGAGGCACGGTCGGGAGGGCACGAGGCACGATCAGACGTGCACCGGGCACGGTCGGGAGGGCATGTGAAGGCGTCGACCTTCGTCTATCCATGGGATGTCGTCGGCGACCCCGACGCGGCGGCGCGCATCGCCGGGCTCGGCGTACGGCAGGCGACGCTCGCCTCCGCGTACCACTCCACGCGCGCGCTGACCCCCCGCCACCCCCGGCACCGGATCGTCACCGCCCGGCACGCGGCCGTGCTCTACCCGGCGGACGCCGAGCGCTGGCAGGAGCGCAGGCTCCGGCCGTACGCCGCCGGGGACTGGGCGCCCGGAGACGCGTACGGTGCGGCCGCCTCGGACCTTGCGGAGGCGGGGCTCGACGTGCACACGTGGGTGGTGCTCGCGCACAACTCCCGTATGGGCGAGGAGTTTCCGGACACCTCCGTGGTCAACGCCTACGGGGACCGCTATCCGTGGGCCCCCTGTATCGCGCAGCCCGACACGCGCGCGTACCTGCTCGAGCTGGCCGTCGAGGCGGCCGTACGACCCGGCGCCGCGGGTACGGAGCTGGAGTCCCTCGGCTGGTACGGGCTCGCGCATCTTCACGCCCACGACAAGACGGCGGGCGTGGCACTCGGGGACGCCGGGCAGTACCTGATGTCGCTGTGCTTCTGCCCCTCCTGCCGCGACGGCTGTACGCAACTGGGGCTGGACCCGGACGAGTTGGCGGCCGCGGTCCGGCGCGCCCTGGAGCCGGTGTGGCACGGCGAGTCTCCCGCCGGGGGCTGGGAGGCTGTGGAGAAGCTGCTGGGCGGCGAGTTGGCAACGGCCACACGCGCGTGGCGGGACTCCGTCGCCCGTTCCCTCCAGACGGAGGCCGTCGCCGCCGTGCGCGCGGCCGCTCCCGAAGGGTTCCAGATCCTGCTGCACGCCGACCCGGCGTCGTACCACGTCGGCGCGAACGCCGGTGTGGATCCCGCGCACATCCTGTCGGTGGCCGACGGCGTGGTCGTGCCGTGCACCGGAGGGCCCGAGCTGCTGACTCCCTTTGCCGAGCAGGCTGTCGAGGACAGTGTGCTGGCGGCCAACTTCACGATCGTGAGCGGGATGGGCGGCAGTCCGGCGACGCTCGTCGAGGACGTGACGCGGGCGGTCGAGCTCGGCGCCACCGAAGTGCGGCTGTATCACGCGGGGTTGGCGTCCGACGAGGACCTGTCGCTCGTGACGGAGGCGCTCGCGCGGCTCGGCTGAGACCGCAGGAAGGGCACGACCGTCACGAGGCGGGCCGCCCCGAGCACCGCCAACAGCACCCGGTGGTCGACGAGTTCGACCAGGCCCGCGCCCAGCGCGAGCCCCACCGCGCTCGGCGCGAACAGCAGCGTGTTGGCGGTCGCCGCCGCACGCCCGAGCAGGGCGTCCGGAGTCTCGCGCTGGACCGCGGTGAGAGCCGCGATCAGCACGCAGGGGAGCCCGACGCCGACCGCCGCGGCCGAGGCGAGGACGACCGCGTCGTACGGGAGCGCGCGGGCCATCACGGCCACCGCGGTGAGCGCGATGCCGTATCCCGCGAACCGGCGCTCGCCCAGGCGCCGGAGGAGCGGGCCCGCGGCCATGCCGACCGTCACCGAGCCGGCGCCCTGGACGGCGTACAGGAGACCCACGTATGCGGGGGAGTGGCCCAGGCCGTCCGCCACCGCGTAGATCGTCGCGCCGTTGAGGCCCGCGAAGAACATGGTCGTGCCGCCGGCCAGGACGAGGGGGCGCACGGTCCGGTGGCTCCACAAGTAGCGGGCGCCTTCTGCCGTTTGGGTGCGCCAGCCGGCCGAGGCCGGGGCCGGGAGGGGCTTCGGTTCGCGTACGCGGAGGAGCGTGTACAGGCCTGCGGCCAGGACGAAGGTGAGCGCGTCCAGGAGTGCGACACGGGCGCCCCCGTAGGCCGCGTACAGGCCTGCTCCGGCGAGTGGCGCGAGCAGTTTCATGCCCTCGTTGGCGGTCGTGCGAAGGCCGTTGAAGTCGCCGAGGAGCTGTTTGTCGACGGCCGAGGCCACCAGGGCCGACTCGGCCGCGTCGTGGACGACGCCTGCCGCTCCGTAGACGAGGAGTGCGGCGAAGAGGATCCACAGGGTGCCCGGTGAGTCGACGGTGAAGAGGGTCAGGAGGAGCGAGGCCAGGCCCAGGTTCGTCCACACCAGCAGCGGTCGGCGGCGGGTGCGGTCCGCGAGGGTGCCGAGGGCCGGGCCGATCAGCGTGGGTGCCCAGAGGGCGAAGACGCACAGGGCGGCCAGGCCGTCCGAGCCGGTCAGGTCCTTCACCCAGATCCCGGACACCAGCCACATCGCCGACGAGCCGAACCCGGAGACCACGACCCCGCCCAGATACAGGCCGGCGTTGCGGTCCCTCAGGACACGCGTCACCGCCCATGGCGTCGATGGTGTCGATGTCGTCATGCCTGGTCATCGTGGGGCTAAGGCCCTGGGGCGGGGATCGGGCAGGTGCCTTAGGCGATGTGCGGGCACGGATGACCCGCCGACGAGCTCCTACGGCTTGTGGCGGTGCGCTGGAGGTGTCAGGTGTGGCTCGGGGCCGGTTTCCGCTCGTGCCGGGGGAGCAGGAGCGGGGTGGCCAGCATGAGGAGACCGGCGATCGCGATCGCGGTGCGGGGGCCGGTGAGTCCGGCCAGCAGACCCCACAGGGCGGTCAGGGCCGCGACGGTGAGTTTGCTGGTGATCGACCACGCGGACAGGGTGCGGGCGAGCCGGTCCGTCGCCGTCTGTTCGAGCCGGTAGGTGGCATACACCGGGTTGAACACGCCCATGCTGGTGATCAGCCCGAATTCGACGGCGATGACGAGCACGAGTCCGGCGGTGCCGGGACGGACGAAGGCCAGCCCGAGCAACCAGCACGCGCGCAGTGTCCCCGCGGTGAGCATGACCCTGTGCCGCCCGAACCGCGCGACGAGCGGGCGGGCCAGTCGTGAGCCGATCAGGCCGCCGACGCAGGGCGCGGCGAAGGCGAGGCCGTACTGCCAAGGCGCGAATCCGAGGTCGCCGAGCATGAGGACGGCGAGCGGTGGCGAGGTCGCCATGATCAGACCGCTGACGAGGATCGTGTTGAAGAACAGCGGGCGCAGTGCCGGGTGGGCCAGGATGTACCGCCACCCTTCGAGGAGGTCGCCGGCTCGGAGCCGGGCCGGTGCGCCGGTTCGCACCGGGCGCGGCTCCCCGCCGCCGATCGCGCGGACGCCCATGGCCGAGAGCAGGTAGCTGACCGCGTCGGCCACCACGGTCATCACCGGGCCGAACAGCCCGATCGCGGCCCCGCCGAGCGGCGGTCCGAGCACGGTGGCGGTCCAGTTCGTGGACTCGAACCGCCCGTTCGCGACGAGCAGGTCCTCCGGCGGTACGAGTGCCTTGAGACAGGCGCCGCTCGCCGCGGTGAAGGTGATGTCGGCCGCGGCGACGACGACCGACACGATCAGGAGCTGGACGAAGCCGAGCCGGCCGAGCGCGTACGCGGCCGGGACGCTCATCAGTGCCGCGAACCGGATCAGGTCCATCGCGACCATCACCGGGCGCTTGCGGCGGAACTCCATCCAGGGGCCGAGCGGCACCGCGACCACAGCCCCCACCGCGAGGCCCGCGGCCGCCAGCACCGCCACCTCCGTCGGCCCGGCGTGCAGTACGAGAATCGCGAGCAAGGGGAACGCGTCGAACGCGAGCCGCGTGCCGAACGTACTGACCGCGTACGCCGCCCACAGCCACCCGAACCGCCGCCCGAGCGACCGCCTGGCCCCCAATCTCAGCCCACCCCTCGCTGCCGCGCCCCAACAACCTCACGTTGACCAGCGACATCTAAGCGGGCCGCCGTTCCACAGATCAAACAACCGCTCCACCTGGCAGCCACAACCATGGGTTGACATATCCGGCTCCGCCGCGATGGGGGTCCCCCCGCTCGAGCGAAGCCGAGAGTGGGGGAGCGACCAACCCCCACCGGCCCGCGGGTTCATCAGCGCTCTTTCAACGGCGAGCTCGCTCAGACGGTGACGACGATCTTGCCGCGAGGGTGGCCCTGCTTCAGGTGGCGGATGGCTGCTGGGGCCTCGGAGAGGGGGAACGCGCGCTCGATGGGCGGTGTGATCGAGCCCTGCTCGACGAGGTTCTTGAGGGTCAAGAGGTCCTCGCGGCGGGCAACGGAGATGAAGTTGCGGAGGTTCTGGCCGATGAACGGAGAGAGCAGGACGGCCCGGAGACCGCGGCTCATCCCGCCGAAGAACGCGGTTCCGCCCTCGCCGCCGACGATGACGAGGGTGCCGCGCGGGGTGAGGGCGCGACGGAGGAGGGGCAGGGGGCGCAGGCCCGCATTGTCGAGGATGACGTCGTAGGGGTGGGGAGCGTCGGTGATGTCCTCGCGGGTGTGGTCGATGACATGGGTCGCGCCCTGGGAGCGTACGAAGTCCGCCCCCGTCGGGCCGCAGACGCCGGTGACCTCGGCGCCGTACATCGCGGCGAGCTGGACGGCATAGGAACCGACACCGCCGGAGGCACCGATCACGAGGACCTTCTGGCCCGGCTTCGGACGGCCCTTGCCGCTCAGGGCCTGGAGGGCGGTCATGCCGGAGACGGGGAGGGCGGCGGCCTGCTCGAAAGTGAGGTTGACCGGTTTGAGGGCGATCTTGGTGGCCTTGGCACACGCGTACTCGGCGAACGAGCCCTCGCAGTTGCCGAAGACCTCGTCGCCCGGCTTGAAGTCGGTCACCTTCGCACCCACCGCTTCGACACGACCGGCGCCGTCCCAGCCCCGTACGGGATTCTTGGGCTTGCGGAGTCCCAGGGCGACGCGGGCCACATAGGGCCTGCCCGTCATGAGGTGCCACACCTCGGGGCCGACACCTGCCGCGCGCACCTCGACGAGCACCTCGTCGTCGCGGGGTACGGGGCGGTCGATGTCGCGCAGTTCCAGGAGGTCTGCCGGTCCGTAGGCATCCTGAACGATCGCCTTCATGGCGTCTGCTCCCCTTCGCGGTCCCCGACACCGGGCGTCCCGGTTGTACCGAGCATGCCGGGGGCCCGAAAGCCTGACCAGATTCCCGAGCACGATCTTGGAAGCGGCGGCGATGAGTTTTCGTACGGTCGGCGGTCTACCCCCTGAAGACCCCTTGATGAGAGGAGCCGAGCATGGGCGACGGCGGCACGACACCGACGACCCTCGACCTGGGGCCGCAGGCCCTGATCGTGGCCCGCCTCGCGGAGGAGGTGAGCGAGGAGCAGCTGGACGCGGCGACGCCGTGCCCGGAGTACGCCGTACGCAATCTGCTCGGGCATCTGGTCGGACTGTCCGCGGCCTTCCGGGACGCCGGGCGGAAGGATCTCGGGGCCACGACGGACACCGACCCCACGTCCCAGCTGCCGGACGCGCCGCCCGAATGGCGTGCCGAACTGCCGAAGCTGCTTGGCGAGTTGGCCGAGGCCTGGCGCGATCCGGCCGCGTGGACGGGCGAGACCCGGGCCGGCGGTGTGGAGCTGCCCGGCGAGGTCGCGGGCATCGTCGCCACCAACGAACTCGTCGTACACGGCTGGGACCTGGCCCGAGCGACCGGTCAGCCGTATGCCCCTGACAAGGCGGCCCTGCAAGCGGCGTACGAGATGCTGGCTCAGTCCACCGACGACCCGGCACGCGACAGCATCTTCGGTCCGGTCGTGCCTGTACCGGAGGGGGCGTCCCTGCTGGACAGGGTGATCGGGTTGAGCGGTCGGGACCCGGGGTGGGGGACTCCTGCCGGCTGAGCGCCCCGTAAGGGGCGCGGGGCTGTGTCGATGTGCGGCTCCGCCGCGGGCACGACCGGCCCCCACCGGACCGGCAGCCGACGTATGGGTGGACGCCGGCCCGGAGACGTTCGCCGAGTTGCAGCGGCACACGGATCCGGCGGGGCTGACGGCGATCTGGATCTCGCGCCTGCATGCCGACCACTGCACCGATCTGCTCACCGCGGTCTACGGGTCGCCTACGGCGGGCTTTCCTTTGCGAGGCCGACATCGACCGGCATCGCGAAAGCGAACAGGTCCGCTCACACCGCAGGCGGCCACCGAACGCGCCGCCGTCGTCTTCGGCGGGTGCACGTCCACGGCACGCGAAGGCGACCGTAAGGGCCGTCTGAGCACAGGCCGTTCGAACGTCAACGCCAACTTCTTTTGTCAGAAGCGTTGACGAAACACAGAGGCGCTCCTACCTTCATCGCGTCGTACTTCGTACGTCATATATGAGACGCGATACGTGAGATCAGATACGTGAGGCTCCGATCCCTGGGGACTCCGTGACACCGAGAGGCGCGCATGACCTCTGTGCCCACGCCGATTCCGTCCCGCACGCAGTTCGTGCTGGAGGGAATCAAACACCGCATCCTCACCGGGCAGTTGACACCGGGACAGGCCCTGGTCGAGACCGAGCTCGCCGCACAGTTCGGGGTGTCCAAGACCCCGGTGCGCGAGGCGCTCAAGACCCTGGCCGGCACCGGGCTCGTCGTGATGAACCAGTACAAGGGCGTCACGGTGCGCATGGTGGACGCGGACATGGCGCGCGAGGTGTACGACGTACGGCTGCTCCTGGAGCCGGAGGCGCTGCGACGCACCGTACGGCGGGGCGCCTCCCTGGACGTGGCCCGCGAGGCGCTCGAACGCGCCGACGGGGCCACCGACACCGCCCAACGCTCCCTCGCCAACCGGGAGTTCCACCGCGCCCTCTACGTCCCCTGCGGCAACCCGCTGCTCGGCCGGATGCTAGACGAGGTCCGCGACCAGGCCGCCCTGGTCTCCGCGGTCGCCTGGGCCGCCAACCCGTCCTGGGAGCGCGAGGCCACCGAGCACCGGGAGATCCTGCGGCTCGCCCTCGAAGGCGACTCGGACGGCGCGGCGCGCGCCCTGCACTCGCACATCGCCTCGTTCGTGCAACGGGCCTTCCCCGAGGCCCAGGGAAAGGGTGAACAGGAATGACCACGACCACGTTCGAGGCCCAACGGGCCGCTCTCGCCGACGTGGTGGCGATCCCCGTGACCCCGTTCGCCGAGGATGGCACCGTCGACCACGAGGTCCACCGCGCGCTGCTGCGCCGGGTGCTCGACGGCGGCGTACGCATCCTCACGCCCAACGGGAACACCGGCGAGTTCTACGCCCTGAGCCCCGAAGAGCGCCGCACCGTAACGGAGTTGACCATCGACGAGGCAGGGGACCGGGCGACGATCCTGGTCGGGGTCGGGCACGACCTGCCGACCGCCGTCGCCTCCGCCCGCCATGCCCGCGAACTCGGGGCGCAGATGGTGATGGTCCATCAGCCCGTGCACCCGTACGTCTCGGAGGGCGGCTGGGTCGACTACCACCGGGCGATCGCGGAGGCCGTCCCCGAACTGGGCGTCGTCCCGTACATCCGCAACCCGGTGCTCGCCGGCGCCCGGCTCGCCGAGCTGGCCGACGCCTGCCCGAACGTCATCGGCGTGAAGTACGCCGTGCCGGACGCGGCCCGCTTCGCCGCCTTCGCGCGGGACTCCGGGCTCGAACGCTTCGTGTGGGTGGCCGGTCTCGCGGAGCCGTACGCGCCCTCGTACTTCTCGGCGGGCGCGACGGGGTTCACCTCGGGTCTGGTGAACGTCGCCCCGGCCGTTTCGCTGAACATGATCGAAGCGCTTCGATCGGGCGACTACGCGGGCGCCATGAAGGTCTGGGAGCAGATCCGCCGCTTCGAGGAACTGCGCGCGGCCAACGGCTCCGCCAACAACGTGACCGTCGTGAAGGAGGCCCTGGCATCGCTCGGCCTGTGCCGCCGCGAGGTCCGCCCGCCGAGCAAGGAACTCCCCGAGTCCGAACGCGCCGAGATCGCCGCCATCGCTGCGGGGTGGTCCATATGACCGACGCCAACCCGACGACACCCGGGGAGGGTCAAACCCCGGACGCCCCACGGCAGTTGCGCAGCCATCAGTGGTACGGGACGGAAGGGCTGCGCTCCTTCAGCCACCGCGCCCGCACCCGCCAGCTCGGCTACCTCCCCGAGGAGCACCTCGGCAAGCCCGTCATCGCGATCCTCAACACCTGGTCCGACATCAACCCCTGCCACGTCCACCTGCGGGACCGTGCCCAGGCGGTCAAGCGGGGCGTGTGGCAGGCCGGCGGTTTCCCGCTCGAGTTCCCGGTGTCGACGCTGAGCGAGACCTTCCAGAAGCCGACCCCGATGCTCTACCGCAACATGCTCGCGATGGAGACCGAGGAGCTGCTGAGGTCGTATCCGGTGGACGGGGCCGTCCTCATGGGCGGCTGCGACAAGTCGACGCCCGCGCTGCTCATGGGCGCCGCGTCCGTCGACCTGCCGGCCGTCTTCGTGCCCGCCGGACCCATGCTGCCTGGCCACTGGCGCAACGAGGTCCTGGGCTCCGGCACCGACATGTGGAAGTACTGGGACGACAAGCGCGCCGGACTCATCGGCGACTGCGAGATGACCGAGCTGGAAAGCGGGTTGGCACGCTCGCCCGGTCACTGCATGACCATGGGCACGGCGTCCACGCTGACCGCGGCCGCCGAGGCCCTCGGCGTCACGGTCCCCGGCGCCTCCAGCATCCCGGCCGTCGACTCCGGGCACGACCGGATGGCCGCCGCCTCGGGGCTCAGGATCGTCGAACTCGTCCGCAGGGACCGGAAGTTGTCCGACATCCTCACCGAGGATGCCTTCGAGGACGCAGTGACGACCGTCCTCGGACTCGGCGGCTCCACCAACGCCGTGATCCACCTGATCGCCATGGCCGGACGCGCCGGAGTTCGGCTCACCCTCGACGACTTCGACCGGATCGCCCGCACGGTCCCGGTCCTGGCGAACGTGCGGCCCGGCGGCCGGACGTACCTGATGGAGGACTTCCACTTCGCGGGCGGACTGCCAGGGTTCCTGTCGCGGATCACCGACCTGCTCCACCTCGACCGGCCGACCGTCTCGTACGACACCCTGCGCGAGCAGCTCGCATCGGCGCAGGTGCACAACGACGACGTCATCCGCACCCGGCACAACCCCGTCGCCGCCGAGGGAGGCGTCGCCGTCCTGCGCGGCAACCTCTGCCCCGACGGCGCGGTCATCAAGCACATCGCCGCCGAGCCGCACCTGCTCAAGCACACCGGTCCCGCGGTCGTCTTCGACGACTACAGGACCATGCAACGCACCATCAACGACCCGGAGTTGGGCATCACCGCCGACAGCGTGCTGGTGCTGCGCAACGCCGGACCCAAGGGCGGCCCGGGCATGCCCGAGTACGGGATGCTGCCGATCCCCGACCATCTGCTGAAGCAGGGCGTACGGGACATGGTGCGGATCTCCGACGCCCGGATGAGCGGCACGAGTTACGGCGCCTGCGTACTGCACGTGGCGCCCGAGTCGTACATCGGCGGACCGCTCGCCCTGGTCCGCACCGGCGACACCATCACGCTCGACGTCGAGTCACGCGTGCTCCAACTCAACGTGGGCGACGAGGAGTTGGCGCGGCGCCGGGCGGAGTGGACCGCGCCGCCCGAGCGCTACGAGCGCGGCTACGGCGCGCTCTACAACGAACAGATCACCCAGGCGGACACCGGCTGCGACTTCGCCTTCCTGGCGCGGCCGGGCAAGGTGCAGGACCCGTACGCGGGCTGAGGACGAGCTCCGTCGGCGCCCCTTACGGCCGAGATCACGAACAACGTACGCGAAGCGCTTCACCGGAGTCCGACCGCATAGCAAGCGCTTCCACAGCAGCGAGTGAGCGGAGAACCACAGAACCGAACGGACAGAGCGCACAGCACCACCCGCACACCCCCGAGAACGGAGAACAGTCATGGCCCAAGCCGCAGCCGTGGCGAAACAGCCCGCGCCACCCCGGCGGCGCCGTGGCTCAGCTACGCCCCGCAGGCTTCCGTATCTGCTGATCGCCCCGGCGGGCCTGCTGATGCTGGGCTTCATCGCCTACCCGGTGCTCAGCGTCTTCTACTACAGCCTGCAGGACTACAACCCCACCAAACCGTGGCGGAACGGCTTCGCGGGCTTCGACAACTTCGTGCACGCCTTCACCGAGGACCCGCTGTTCTGGGACACGCTGGTCTTCAGCGCCAAGTGGGTCGTCGTCGAGGTCGGGCTGCAGCTGATGTTCGGTCTGGCGCTCGCGCTGATCGTCAACCAGACCTTCGTGGGACGGTCGATCGGCCGCGCGATGGTCTTCTCGCCGTGGGCCGTGTCCGGTGTGCTCACCTCCGCGATCTGGGTGCTGCTCTACAACTCCCAGACGGGCATCAGCCGCTACCTCGCCGACATGGGGATCGGGGAGTACGGCTCGAGCTGGCTCTCGGACACCTCGACCGTCTTCCCGGCGGCGATCGTCGCGGACCTCTGGCGCGGAGTCCCCTTCTTCGCGATCCTCATCCTCGCCGACCTCCAGTCCGTGTCGAAGGACCTGTACGAGGCCGCCGAGGTCGACGGAGCCAGCCGCTTCCGGCAGTTCATGCACATCACGCTGCCGCACCTCAAGGACGCGATCATCCTCTCCACGCTGCTCCGCGCGGTGTGGGAGTTCAACAACGTCGACCTGCTCTACACACTCACCGGCGGCGGACCGGCGGGGGAGACGACGACACTCCCGCTCTACATCGCCAACACCTCTGTAGATGCCCACAACTTCGGCTACGCGTCGGCCCTGACCACGGTCGCGTTCGTGATCCTGCTCTTCTTCTCGATCGTCTATCTGCGGCTGAGCAAGTTCGGAGGTGGTGACAAGTGATCACCAAGGACGTCGACACCATCGCCCCGGCCGTGCCCGCCCCGGTAGCCGACGAGCCACCACAGCACCCGAGGAAGCGGAAGCGCGCCTGGGACGAGGCCCCGCGCTGGCAGATCTACCTCCCGCTCGGCATCTACCTCGTCTTCACGCTCATCCCCTTCTACTGGATCGTCCTCTTCGCCCTGCGCCGGCCCGGCTCGACCTCGCTCGTGCCCTGGCCCATGACCTTCGAGCACTTCGAGAAGGTGTGGAACGAGCGCAGCTTCGGGACGTACTTCGAGAACAGCGTCTACGTCGGCGTCGCCACGCTCTTCATGACCACGCTCGTCGCGCTCGCCGGCGGCTACGCCCTCGCCCGCTTCGACTTCAAGATCAAGCGCGCCTTCATGCTGGCGCTGCTCTGCTCCCAGTTCGTACCGGGCGCGCTGCTCCTGGTGCCGCTGTTCCAGATCTTCGCCGAGCTCCAGATGATCAACTCGCTGGGCAGCGTCATCATCGCCGAGACCGTCTTCCAGCTGCCGCTGTCGATGATCCTGATCAGCGGCTTCATCCGGAACGTCCCGTACTCCCTGGAAGAGGCCGCCTGGGTTGACGGCTGCAACCGCTTCACCGCCTTCCGGGTGATCGTCCTGCCGATGCTGCGGCCCGGGCTGATCGCCGTCGGCTCCTTCGCCTTCGTGCACTCCTGGAACCACTTCCTGTTCGCCCTGATGTTCCTCAGCAACCAGGAGAAGCAGACGATCCCCGTCGGCCTCAACAGCCTGATGAGCGCCGACAGCGTCGACCTGGGTGCGCTCGCCGCCGGCGGCATCATCGCGGCCCTGCCCGTCGTGATCGTCTTCGCCTTCATCCAGAAGTGGCTGATCACGGGCTTCAGCGCGGGGGCGGTGAAGGGATGAGAGGAGTACGTACTCTGCTGCCGCGTACGAGAAGAGGGCGCCGCGTCCTCCAAGTCGCCCTTGCCTGCGGGCTGTTGGCCGCGCTCGGCGCCCCGGCGAACGCCGAGAGCCGGGACATCAGCCGCGACACCCTACCCGCGAACGACGGCTGGGCCGCCGCCGACGGAGGTACCACAGGGGGTTCCTCCGCAGACGACGCCCACGTCTTCACCGTGCGCAACCGGGCCGAGCTGGTCCGCGCGCTCGACGGCGGCAGCGCGACCCCGAAGATCATCAAGGTCGCGGGGACGATCGACGCCAACACCGATGACGCGGGCAAGCGGCTGGACTGCGACGACTACGCGATCGACGGCTACGGCCTCAAGAAGTACCTGGCCGCGTACGACCCGCGCACCTGGGGCTCCGCCAAGCCCGCCGGCCCGCAGGAGGAGGCCCGTCAGGCGTCCGCGGCCAAGCAGGCCGAACGGGTCGAGCTGGCCGTCGGCTCCAACACCACGATCGTCGGACTCGGCGACAGCGCCGTACTGAAGGGCGCGAGCCTGCAGGTCAGGAACGCGGACAACGTCATCGTCCGCAACCTCGAACTCCGCGACGCCTACGACTGCTTCCCCGTCTGGCAGCCCAACACCGGCGGCCTCGGCGACTGGAAGACGGCCTACGACACACTGTGGCTGCGCGGCGCCACACATGTGTGGATCGACCACGTCACGGCCTCCGACAAGGGCCACCCCGACGAGGACGAGCCGACCTACTTCGGCCGCAACTACCTGCGCCACGACGGCCTGCTGGACATCACCAACGCCTCCGACCTGGTGACCGTCTCCTGGAGCCGGTTCGCCGACCACGACAAGGCGATGCTGATCGGCAACGGCGACACGGCCACCGGCGACCGCGGCAAGCTCCGCGTCACCCTGCACCACAACGAGTTCGAGTCCGTCGTCCAGCGCGCCCCGCGCGTCCGCTTCGGGCAGGTGCATCTCTACAACAACCGGTACGTCGTCCCGGCCGACGCCCACGACTACCGCTACTCGATCGGCGTCTCCACCGAGTCGGCCGTCCACGCCGAGAACAACGCCTTCACCACGCCCGGCCACATCGAGGTCGCCGACCTGGTGAAGAGCTGGAACGGCACGGCCCTGCACCAGTCCGGGACGCTCTTCAACGGCTTCCCCGTGGATCTGCTCGCCATCTACAACGCGTACAACTCCGGCAGCGAACGCGACCTGACCGCCGACGTCGGCTGGACGCCCGCCCTGCACGGCACGGTCGACAGCGCCGCGAAGGCCGACCGTGACGTGGCGCGCGGCGCGGGAGCGGGGAGGATCCGATGAACGCCGCCACCGGGCCCCTGGCCGCTTCGATAGGGCCCATGACTTCTTCCCCCGCGCCCATGACCTCGTACGACGCTCCCCTTCCCGTCGTCCTCGCGGGCGCCCGCGGTCACGGCCGCTGGCACCTCGACAACATCCGGCGTCTCCAGGACAAGGGCCTGGTACGGCTGGCCGGGATCTGCGAGCTGACCCCGCTCACCGAGGAGGAGCTGGACGCCTTCTCCTTGTCCGGTGAACTCCCGGAGCAGTCCGCCGACTTCGGTGCCCTGCTGGACTCCACCGGCGCCGTGATCGCCGTGATCTGCACCCCGATCCCCACCCATACGGACCTGGCGCTGACGGCCGCCGCCAGGGGCGTACACCTGCTGCTCGAGAAGCCGCCCGCGCCCTCGTACGCCGAGTTCCGCCGCATGGCCGACGGGGTCGCGGCGGCCGGGGTCGTCTGCCAGGTCGGCTTCCAGTCGCTGGGCTCGCACGCCGTGCCCGCCATCCGGGAGCTGGTCGCACAGGGGGCGATCGGCCGGGTCGACGGCATCGGCGGGGCCGGGGCCTGGGCGCGCGCCGAGGAGTACTACCGCCGCGCCCCCTGGGCCGGCCGGCGCCGGCTGAACGGGGTCGACGTCGTCGACGGCGTGCTGACCAACCCCCTGGCACACGCCGTCGCCACCGCCCTCGCGCTCGACGGCTCCATCCGCGCCGAGGACGTCACCGACATCGAGACCGAGCTGCTGCGCGCCAACGACATCGAGTCCGACGACACCTCCTGCGTCCGCGTCACCACCGCGGCAGGCGGCCGGATCACCGTCGCCGCGACCCTGTGCGCCGAGCACCCCGACGAGCCGTACGTCCTCGTGCACGGCACCAGCGGCCGGATCACCTTCTGGTACAAGCAGGACCGCGTCCTCGTCCAGCGGTCGGGACACGGCCCGGAGGAGATCTCGTACGGCAGGACCGATCTGCTGGAGAACCTCGTCGAGCACCTCGAAGGCCGGGCCGACCTGCTGGTCACGCCGGACTCGACGGGCGCCTTCATGAAGGTCGTCGAGGCCATCCGGCAGGCACCCGACCCGGTCGCGCTGCCCGACGACGCCTGGTACCTCGCGCCCGACGAGAACCGCCGGGTCGTGCGCGGAGTCGACGGACTTGTCGCGGCCGCCGCCGACACCCTCGCCCTCTACTCCGAGCTGGGCGCCTCGTGGGCGCTCCCGAAAGAGGTGAGCACCTGATGAACAGCGAGTCGCTGGTCCTGCGCATCGCGGGCCGTCCGGTCGGCCGTTACATCACCCGGCCCGAACTGCCGCCGAAGCTGTCGCCGCGCCCGTACTTCCACCCGGTCACCACCCTGGCCGGCACGGCTGTCACCGAACTCAGCCCCGCCGACCACCTCCATCACCTCGGCGTCGGTGTCGCCGTTCCCGACGTCGAGGGGCACAACTTCTGGGGCGGTCGCACATATGTACGCGACCAAGGCCCGACCGAGCTGGACAACCACGGCGCCCAGCGGCACTCCTCGTTCCAGCTGAGTGACCCCGACGGTTTCGTGGAGGAGCTGCGCTGGGTCGCCGCGGGCAGCGAGCTGCTGCGCGAGCGGCGTACCGTCGCGGCCACCGAACTCACCGACACCGCCTGGGCGTTGGACTTCACCTTCTCGCTCACCAACACGACCGACGGGCTCCTCTCGATCGGCAGCCCGGCGACCAACGGCCGCCCCGGCGCGGCCTACGGCGGCTTCTTCTGGCGAGCCCGCAAGGAGGCCGAGACACCCGCTGTGTTCACCGCAGGCACCGAGGGCGAAGATGCCGTGCACGGCGCACGGGCCGACTGGCTCGCCCTCGCGGGCGCCACCTGGACGCTCGTGTTCGCCGGGGCCACCGAACAGACCCGCCGCGACCCGTGGTTCGTCCGCACCGCCGAGTACCCGGGCGTCGGCTCGTCCCTCGCCCACGAGGAACGGCTGCCGGTCCCGGCCGGCGAGACCGTCGTACGCCGAGTCATCACCGTCGTCGCCGACGGCCGCCTCGACCGGGGCGAAGCCGCCGCCCTCGTCCGCAAGGCGGTGAGCCCATGACCGCCCAGAGCGCACCCGACTTCACCTCCGACCTCGGCGACGGCACGTACCGCAACCCGGTCCTGAACGCCGACTGGTCCGACCCCGACCTCATCCGCGTCGGCGACGACTACTACATGACGGCCTCCAGCTTCGGCCGCGCCCCGGGCCTGCCGCTGCTGCACTCCCGCGACCTGGTCAACTGGACGCTGGTCGGACATGCACTCCAACTCCTGGAGCCCGGAGCCGAGTTCAGGAAGCCACGGCACGACTGCGGTGTCTGGGCACCGTCGTTGCGCCACCACGACGACCGCTTCTGGATCTTCTGGGGCGACCCCGACCACGGCGTCTTCCAGATCAACGCCCCCGAGATACGCGGCCCTTGGACCCGCCCCCACCTGATCAAGGCGGGCAAGGGACTCATCGACGCCTGCCCGCTGTGGGACGAGGAGACCGGCGAGGCGTATCTCGTGCACGCCTGGGCCAAGTCACGCTCCGGCGTCAAGAACCGGCTCACCGGCCACCGGATGCGGCCCGACGCGACCGGTCTGCTCGACGACGGCAAGCTGATCGTCGACGGCGACCGCATCCCCGGCTGGTTCACCCTCGAAGGACCGAAGCTGTACCGGCACGACGGCTGGTTCTGGATCTTCGCCCCGGCCGGCGGAGTCGAGACCGGCTGGCAGGGCGCCTTCCGCTCCCGTGACTTCTTCGGACCGTACGAGGAAAGGGTCGTCCTGGAGCAGGGTGACACCGACGTCAACGGCCCCCACCAGGGCGGCTGGGTACGCACCCCGTCCGGCGAGTACTGGTTCGCGCACTTCCAGGAGAAGGGCGCGTACGGGAGGGTCGTCCACCTCCAGCCGATGCGCTGGGGCACGGACGGCTGGCCCGTACTCGGCGACGAGGGCACCCCCGTCGCCGTACACAAGAAGCCCGACCTGCCGCGGCAGCCGCTGTCCGCGCCCGCCACCGACGACGACTTCCCCGGCGGACGGTTCGGGCGTCAGTGGCAGTGGACCGCCAACCCGCAGGACGGCTGGGCGACCCAGCACTCCGGCGACGGACTGCGCCTGACCTGCGTACGGACAGCCGACGCGCACGATCTGCGCAAGCTGCCGAACGTGCTCACGCAACGGCTGCCCGGGACTACTTGCACCGTCGAGGTCGAACTGCGGCTCGACGCCGAGGAACCGGGCGCGCGGGCCGGACTCGCCGTCCTCGGCGACGCGTTCAGCTGGATCGGGCTCGAACGGGGGGCCGACGGGACGGTCCACCTCGTGCACCGGTTCGCCGAGTCCGTGGCCGAGCGGGAGCGGGACGCCGCCCATCCGCGGATGGCCCCCGAGGGACGGGCGCTGCTGCGGATCGAGATCGGCGCCGGGGCGCGCTGCCGCTTCTCGTCCGACATCGGTGACGGACGGCAGCCCTCGGGGCCGGTCTTCGCCGCCACTCCCTGGCGCTGGGTCGGCGCCCTGCTCGGCCTCTTCGCGCTCGCGCCGACCGGCGGTGGACACGCCGGGGCGGCCACGTTCACGCAGTTCCGCATCACCGTGCCCGACGCCTGAAGTCACCACCCCTGTAAGCCTGTTGGGAGCCGCAATGACGCACCTCCGAAGCAAGCGCTTGCCGAGACCGGGTCCCGGCCTCGGCCGAGCCCTGGTCACGGTCACCGCACTGGTGGCCTCACTGGGGCTGGGGGCCATCACCCCGGCCGACGCCGCGACCGAGGCGGCAACCGGTGGCACGTCGGCGCCCCGCTGGACCGACAAGGCCCACGGATTCGCCTCCCTCGACGGCGGTACGACGGGAGGCGCCGGCGGCAAGGTCGTCACCGTCACCACCCAGGCCGACCTGGAGAAGTACGCCGCCGCCGAGGAGCCGTACGTCATCCGGGTCGCCGGGACGATCAAGGCCGAGCCGTTCGGCGCGAACGTCGTCGTGGCCTCGGACAAGACCATCATCGGCGTGGGCACCGCGGGGGAGCTCGTCCAGGGCGAGCTGCATCTCAACCCCGGCACCCACAACGTGATCATCCGCAATCTGACGATCCGCGACTCGTACGTCGAGGGCAACTGGGACTGCAAGGACACCGACTTCGACGGCATCCAGATGGACACCGTCCACCACGTCTGGGTCGACCACAACCGCTTCTCGCGGATCTGCGACGGGCAGCTCGACGTCCGCAAGGACAGCGAGTACGTCACCGTCTCCTACAACCGCTTCGAGAACAACAACAAGACCTTCGGCATCGGCTGGACACCGAACGTCAAGACGCAGATCACCATCGACCACAACTGGTTCAGCGGGACGAAGCAGCGCAACCCGTCCGCCGACAACTGCGCCTACGCACACCTCTACAACAACTACCTGACCGCGCAGACGGACCCCGGCGACCCGGTGTGGACGTACGGCAACTGGTCGCGCGGACAAACCAAGATGGTCATCGAGAACAGCTACTACAAGGACGTCCAGCACCCCTACCAGGCGGACGCCACCGCTGAGTTGGTGCAGCGCGGCTCGATCCTGAAGAACACCACAGGGCGGCACGAGGCGTGGGGCGCGGCCTTCGATCCGCGGGACTTCTACGCCTACCGGCCGGACCCGGCCGCCGCCGTCCCCGCGCTCGTGTCGAAGTTCTCCGGGCCGCAGAAGCAGCTCGGCACGAACACCGTCCTGAACGTGCCCGCCGACCACCCGACCGTGCAGGCCGCGGTCGACGCCGTGCCCGACGGCAACGACGGCACGATCACGATCCGGATCGCGCCCGGGACGTACCGCGAGCAGGTCCGCATTCCGGCGAGCAAGCCGAACCTGGTGCTGCAGGGGACTGGACAGGACCGCTCCGACACCGTCATCGTCTTCGACACGCCCGCGGCCAACGGCGGCTCCAACGGGAGCGCCACCGTGCGGATCGCCGCCAGTGATGTCACCGCGCGCAACCTCACCTTCAGCAACGACTTCGACGAGGCCGCGCACGAACTGAACGGCGAGCAGGCCCTCGCCATGAAGACGGTCGGCGACCGGATCGTCTTCGAGGACACGGCCTTCCTGGGCAACCAGGACACCCTGATGACCGACAGCCCCAAGCTGGACGTGATCAGCCGGGTCTACGTCCGCGACTCGTACATCGAGGGCGACGTCGACTTCATCTACGGACGCGCGACCACCGTCATCGAGCGCTCTGTGATCAAGGCTCTGAGCCGCGGTTCGGCGACCAACAACGGCTACATCACGGCCGCCTCGACCTGGAAGGACAACCCGTACGGGTTCCTCATCACCAAGTCGAAGGTCGTCAGCGACGCGCCCGCCGGGACCTTCCACCTCGGCCGGCCCTGGCACCCGGGCGGCGAGCCGAACGCCATCGCCCAAGTCCTCTTCCGCGACACCGAGTTGCCCGCCGCGATCAAGTCCTCGCCGTGGACCGACATGAGCGGCTTCTCGTGGAAGGACGCGCGCTTCACCGAGTACCGCACGTACGGCCCCGGCGCCGCGGTCACCGCCGACCGGCCGCAGCTGCCGGACACCGACGCGGCCACGCACACGGTCTCCGACTACCTCGCCGGGACCGACGACTGGGCACCCCACGCCCGCCACTGACCCCCACAGCTTCACAACTTCACAGCGACACAACCCTCGTTGGATCCAGAAGAAGAGAGCCGATCATGAAGAGCAGTATTCGCAGGAGCAGTAGAGGAGCGCGCCGCTCCGCCGCAGCGGTCGCCGTGAGTGCCGTGCTCGCGCTGACCGCCACCGCCTGTGGTGACGACGGCAGCGGGTCGGCGGGTGACAAGGGTGAAGAGGGCAGCGGCAAGGGCGAGATCGTCTTCTGGGACAACAACGGCGGTGTCCGCACCGACATCTGGAAGGAGATCATCGCCGACTTCGAGAAGGCGAACCCGGACATCGACGTCAAGTACGTCCCGATCGCCGCCACCGAGTACCAGTCCAAGGTCGACAACTCCATCCAGGCCGGCGGTCTGCCGGACGTCGGCGGCGCCGGCGCGGCGATGCTCGCCGGTTTCGCCGCCCAGAACGCGCTGGAGCCGCTGGACGACCGTCTCGGCAAGTCCTCCCTGAACGGCAAGCTCAACGAGGACATGGTCAAGTCGCTGAAGTCCGCGGGCGGCGACGACGACAAGCTGTACTCGATACCGACCTCCGCCAACAACGGTGTCCTCTACTACCGCACCGACCTGTTCAAGAAGGCGGGCCTGGACGAGCCGACCACCTGGGACAAGTTCTACGAGGCCGCGGAGAAGCTCACCGACAAGGACAAGAACGAGTTCGGCTACACCATCCGCGGTGGCGCCGGCTCCATCGCCCAGGCGCTGGACGCGATGTACGGGCAGTCCGGCATCACGTCGTTCTGGGACTCCAGCGGTGAGAAGACCACGGTCAACGACCCGAAGAACGTGGAGGCCCTGGAGAAGTACGTCGGCCTCTTCAAGAAGGTCACCCCGGCCGCCGACCTCAACAACGACTTCACCAAGATGGTCGCCCAGTGGGACTCCGGCACGATCGGGATGCTGAACCACAACCTCGGCTCCTACCAGGACCATGTGAAGGCGTTCGGGACGGACAAGTTCCGGGGTATTCCGCAGCCGATCGGCGCCGGTGGCAAGCGGGTCCAGGTGTCCAACCCCGTCGACGGGCTCGGGCTGTTCAAGAGTTCCAAGAACAAGGAAGCCGCCTGGAAGTTCATCGAGTTCGCCACGTCGAAGGCGGAGAACTCCAAGTTCAACGAGTCGGCGGGGCAGGTGCCGGCGAACACCGATGCCGCGAAGGACGCGTGGGTTTCCGAGGCCGAGCCGACCAAGCTCGCGGCTGAGGCGCTCAGTGACGGTTCCACGACCATCGTTCAGCTGCCGTACTACCTGCCGGACTGGAACACCGTCTCCAAGACCGACAACGAGCCCGCGTTCCAGAAGGTCATGAACGGGTCGATGAGTGCCAAGGACTTCCTGGACACGCTTGCCGACCAGCTCAACACCGCTCAGGCCGAGTGGAACGAGCAGAAGGGCTGACCCTTCTCGAGCGTTCCATGGGCAAGGGCGCGGGTGAACTGCGGGTCCGATGTGGCTGGTCGCGCAGTTCCCCGCGCCCCTGGCGGGGCGACCTCCGGCTCCGCCGTGCCTGAAAGGGCTGCCCCCACGCAGAACCCCCCACTGCGAAAGGCACCACCTCCTGCACCAATCGCGCAATTCCCTGGCCCGAAAGGCACACCGTCGTGTCACTCACCCGCAGACAGGTCACCACCGCGGCACTCGCCGCCGTTCCCCTCGCCGTCGCGGCGACGGGGCCCGCCACTGCCGCCGCCCCGCAGGGGCGTCCGCGTGGGCGCACGCTCTATATCGCCGGTGATTCCACCGCCGCCCAGAAGTATGCCGCTGCCGCGCCCGAGACCGGCTGGGGTATGACGCTTCCGTTCTTTCTCCATGAGCGGCTGAGCGTCGCCAACCATGCGGTGAACGGCCGGAGTTCGAAGAGCTTCATCGATGAGGGGCGTCTCGATGCCATCCTCGCGACGATCCGGCCCGGCGACTTCCTGCTGATCCAGTTCGGCCACAACGACTCGAAATCCGCCGACCCCACGCGGTACACCGAGCCCTGGACGACGTACCAGGACTACCTCCGCCAGTACATCGACGGAGCGCGGGCCCGTGGCGCCCGGCCGGTGCTCGCCACCTCCGTGGAGCGCAGGAAGTTCGACGCCGACGGGGTTGCCGTGCCCACGCACGGCGACTATCCGGCGTCGATGCGGGCCCTCGCCGAGAAGGAGGGCGTGGCGCTGCTCGATGTTCAGGCGCTGTCGATCGCGCTCTGGCAGAAGCTTGGCGTCGAGGAGACCAAGAAGTACTTCAACTGGACTGCCACCGAGCAGGACAACACGCACTTCAATCCGCCGGGGGCCATTGCTGTGGCTCGGCTGGTGGCTGGGGAGTTGTTGCGTCGTCGGGTGCTCTCTCATCGGGATGTGCGTCGTCTGGATGACGAGATCCCCGAGTCATGGATCACCTGGCTCTAGAGCTCGGTCTGTAAGGCCCGTTTGCGACTGCCGGTCCGTTGTGGCTTGTCGCGCAGTTCCCCGCGCCCCTTAAGGGCGCGCCTGTCCCCGTCTCTGTTTGGAAGGAACCCTTCACTCATGCGTACCCGTATATGGCATGCCCATGTCATGACATCTGTAATTGGATGTACCGCTCTCGTTCTCGCCGGCACCGGTACCGTCGCTCAGGCCCAGGGTCGCGACCTCGGCCGCGAAACCCTCGCCGCCGGTGACGGCTGGGGATCCGAGGGTGCCGGTACCACCGGTGGTGCCGCCGCCGATGCTGAGCACGTGTACACCGTCACCACCTGGGCGGAGTTCAAGGCCGCGCTGGAGGCCGGTGGCGACGCGCCCAAGATCATCAAGGTCAAGGGGATGATCGACGCCGTGTCCGAGGGGTGCGAGGCCTTCGTCGCCGGGGGGTACGACCTCCAGCAGTACCTGAAGGACTACGACCCGGCCGTCTGGGGCAACGACAGGCCCGCCAGCGGTCCGCAGGAGGATGCGCGGGTCGCGTCCGCCGCCAACCAGGACACGGCCATCAAGGCCAACGTTCCCAGCAACACCACCATCGTCGGCGTCGGCAAGAAGTCCGGCATCCTCGGCGGCAGCCTCCAGATCAAGGGCGTCTCGAACGTCATCATGCGCAACCTCACCATCGAGGCCCCGCTCGACTGCTTCCCGAAGTGGGACCCGACCGACGACAACAACACCGGCAACTGGAACTCCGAGTACGACGCCGTGGTCGTCTACGGCACCGATCACGTCTGGCTCGACCACAACACGTTCACCGACGGGCGCTACCCCGACAGCGAGCGGCCGGTCTACTTCGGCAAGGTCTTCCAGCAGCACGACGGGCTGACGGACATCGTGCGCGGCTCCAACTACGTGACCGTGTCCTGGAACCGCTACCAGGACCACGACAAGAACATGCTGATCGGGAACGGCGACGGCCTGGCCGCCATCGACGCCGGCAAGCTCAAGGTCACCATGCACCACAACCGCTTCGACGGGATCCTCCAGCGCTCTCCGCGGGTGCGGTTCGGGCAGGTCGACGTCTACAACAACCACTACGTGGTGACCGAGGACCAGAAGGACGACTACTACATCTTCGGTGTCGGTATCTCCTCGCAGCTCCACGCCAGCGACAACGCCCTCTCGCTGCCGGCCGGCGCCAGCGTCGGCAAGGCGCTGAAGAAGTGGAGCGAGGCGCCGCTCACCGCCGAGAACAACTACGTCAATGGGAAGTTGACCGATCTCATCGCCGTCCACAATGCCGAGATCCCTGGGGAGACCCTCCAGTCCGGCGCCGGCTGGACGCCCACCCTGCGGACGAAGGTCGACTCGCCGCGTGCCGTGCCGGGCATCGTCGGCGGCCGCGCGGGTGCCGGAAAGGTCTGCTGATGACTGGCCGTCAATCAGCGGTCGGCAGACGGTCGTTCGTGGTCGCGAGCGTCGGAGCCGCGCTGGCGCTGGGGGTGGCGCCGCATGCCCATGCCGCCCGTGGGCGGTCCCCCTTCGGGCGGTACGGCTCGCCGTCGGCCCGGCTGCGCGAGCAGACGCTGTACGTGGACGCGGGCGGCACCGGTGACTTCACCACCGTCCAGGCCGCCGTGACGGCCGCGAGCGGCAGCGGGTACACGCTGGTGATCGCGGCGGGCGTCTACCGGGAGACGGTCGCCGTCAATGCCGCCCGTACGGAGATGACCTGGCTCGGGGCCTCCGAGGACCCGCGCGACGTCGTGATCGTGTTCGACAACGCCAACGGCACCCCGAAGCCCGGCGGCGGCACGTACGGCACGACCGGCTCGGCGACCACCCTCGTGCAGGCCGACGGGTTCACAGCCCGGCACATCACCTTCGCCAACGACTGGCTGCGCGCCGACCACCCCGAGATCACCGGCACCCAGGCCGTCGCCATCAAGGTGCAGGGCGACCGGTCGGCGTTCCACCGCTGCCGGTTCCTGGGGCATCAGGACACGCTGTACGCCGACTCGATGGCGCTCGGCACCTTCGCCCGGCAGTACTTCGCGCACTGCTACGCCGAGGGTGACGTGGACTTCGTGTTCGGACGGGCCACCGCCGTGTACGAGCACTGCCACTTCCACACCCTGAAGCGGACGGACCTGACCGGGGCTCCGTACGGCTTCGTCTTCGCGCCGTCGACCGCGGGCGCCAACCCGCACGGGTACCTGGTGACGCGCGGCCGCGTGACCAGCGAGGCCCCGGACGCCTACTACAAGCTGGCCCGCCCCTGGGTGCCCAGCTCGGACACCACCGCCCGCCCCATGCTGACCGTGCGCGAGACCCGCCTCGGCGCCGGGATCGACGCGGTGGCGCCGTACACCAACATGTCGTCCGGCCACCCGTGGCAGAACCAGCGGTTCGCCGAGTACCGCAACACGGGGCCGGGCGCCGCGATCACCGTCCCGGAGAACCGGCCCCAACTCACGGCCGCCGACGCCGAGTCGCACACGCGCGAGGCGTACCTCGGCGACTGGACCCCGTGGAAGGGGTGCTGAGATGCGCCGGCGCACTCTGCTCACCGGGATCGCCGGTGGCCTGGTGGCCGTCGGTACGACCCCCGCCTTCGCGGACGCGCGCCGGCGTGTGCTGCGCGTTCGTCCCGGAGACTCCGTCCAGGAGGCGGTGGACGCCGTCACCGGGCCGGGCTGGACGATCGTCGTGCACCCGGGGACGTACCGCGAGGTCGTCAACATCCCCGCTGACAAAGGGGACTTGACACTTCGCGGCGTCGGCCGCGATCCGCGCGACGCCGTCATCGTCTACGACAACGCCAACGGCACGAAGAAACCCGACGGCACCACCTACGGCACCGCGGGCTCCGCCACCTTCACCTCGGCGGCGCCCGGACTGACCGTACGAGGGCTGACGATCGCCAACGACTGGCTGCGCGCGGACCACCCGGAGATCACGGGAACGCAGGCCGTGGCCGCGTACGTCACCGGGGACCGTTCGCTCTTCGAGTGCGTCCGTCTCCTCGCCCATCAGGACACCCTGTTCGCGGACACCACCGCCCTCGCCGCCTTCGACCGGCAGTACTACCGCGACTGCTACATCGAGGGTGACGTCGACTTCGTCTTCGGGCGGGCGCGGGCCGTCTTCGAACGGTGCCACTTCCATACGCTCGACCGGGAGGTGAGTTTCAAGCCCGAGGGCATGGTGTTCGCCCCGGCCACGGCTCGCGCGAATCCGTACGGCTTCCTGGCCGTGCGGTGCCGTGTCACCTCGGGGGCCGAGGACGGTGCGTACAAGATCGCCCGGCCGTGGGTGCCCTCGTACGAGACGACCGCCTGGCCGTCGCTCGTCGTGCGGGACACCTGGCTGGGGCCGGGCATCGACGCGCAGACGCCGTACATCAACATGCGCGAGGCGTATCCATGGCAGACGATGCGCTTCCGGGAGTACGCCAACTCCGGTCCGGGCGCGGTGATTTCGGTGCCCGACAACCGGCCGCAGCTGAATGAGAGCGAGGCGACGCTGCACACGCGGCGTACGTACCTCGAGGACTGGAGGCCCTATGGAGGAGGCTGAACTCCCGGTGGGGAGGCGGGAGTTCGTGGCCGGGGCCGGGGCGGCACTGTTCACCGGAGCGGCAGCGGGGGCAGGAATCGGAGCGGGGGCGGGGACGGCGCACGCCGCCGTGCCGGCCCCCTCCGCCACCGGGATCGTGGAGGGCAACCTCCCCGACTTCTACCCCGCACTCAAGGACGAGCTCGACTTCCCCCTCGCCTGGGGCAGGTCACCCATCCGCGACTTCCGGACCTGGCGCCGCGCCGCCCGGGCCACGGTCGAGGAGTATCTCGTCGTCCCCGCAGACGACAGCCCGTACGCCCCCGCGTTCGGCGACCGTGACGAAACCGACGGCTGCACAAGGGAGTTGGTGACTCTCGACCTCACCCGCCACAGCCGCGTCCGCGGCGCCCTGCTCACCCCGCACGGCCCCGGCCCCTTCCCCGCCGTCCTGCTGCTCCACGACCACGGCGCCAAGTTCGACATCGGAAAGGAGAAGCTGGTCAGGCCCTGGTTCGACGGCGAGGCGCGGCTCGCCTCCGCGCAGGCCTGGGCGGACCGGTACTTCAGCGGGCGGTTCGTCGGAGACGAACTGGCCCGGCGTGGATACGTCGTACTCGCCCTCGACGCCCTCGGCTGGGGCGATCGAGGGCCCATCACCTACGAGCAACAGCAGGCCCTGGCAAGCAACTTCTACAACCTCGGCTCCTCGCTCGCCGGGCTCATGGCCCGCGAGGACGTGCGTGCCGCCCGCTTCCTGGCCGGGCTCGACCGGGTGGACCGGCGGCGCGTCGCGGCCCTCGGGTTCTCCATGGGCGCCTACCGCGCCTGGCAGACCGCCGCGCTCAGCGACGACATCGCGGCCGCTGCGAGCGTCTGCTGGATGACCGGGCTCAAGGAAATGATGGTGCCCGGCAACAACACGCTGCGCGGGCAGTCGGCGTACCACATGCTCCACCCCGGGCTCGCCCGGCACCTCGACATCCCCGACGTGGCGAGCATCGCCGCGCCCAAGCCGTTGCTGTTCTTCAACGGCGGCTTGGACACGCTGTTTCCTCCGGAAGGGGTGCGGGTGGCTTACGGCAAGATGCGCGCGGTGTGGCGCGACTGCCGCGCCGAGTCGCGGTTGCGTTTGAAGACGTGGCCCGAGTTGGGCCACGTCTTCAACGAACGTATGCAGGACGAGGTTTACGGATGGTTGGACGCCGTGCTGTGAATGTGAAGCTGCGGATACTGCCCTTACCTGCGTACCGGCCTGATCGACTCCAGCGTCGGTACCACCGGCTTGATCGTCCCGTCCGGCGCGAACTCCATGCGGTCGATGGTCGTCTCCCGGTGCGTGCCGTCCCCGCCCGCCCGGCCGGGCCCGTTCAGGCCGAACCGGTGGTAGACCATGTACCAGTCGTCCGTGCCGGGGGTGTTCACCACCGAGTGGTGGCCGGTGCCCTTGATGCCGTACTCGGGGCGCTTGGACAGGATCGTGCCCCGCTTGGTCCACGGGCCGAGCGGGGAAGGACCGGTCGCGTACGCCACGTGGTAGTTCTCGCTGCGGGTGTCGTCCTCGGACCACATGAAGTAGTACGTGCCCTTGCGCTTGACCACGAAGGCGCCCTCCCGGAAGTTGTCCGGGGTGATGTCCTTCACCTTCGACGCGTCGAACGACACCATGTCGTCGTTCAGGGGGACGACATAGCCGTGCCCGTTGCCCCAGTACAGGTACGACGTGCCGTCGTCGTCCGTGAAGACCGCCGGGTCGATCATCTGGCCCTGCAGCGAACCGCCCTTCGCCACCAGGGGTTTGCCGAGGGCGTCCTTGAAGGGTCCGGCGGGGGAGTCGGCCACCGCCACGCCTATCTGCTGCTCCGCGCAGAAGTAGAAGTAGTATTTGCCGTCGCGCTCGGCGATCGCCGGGGCCCAGGCGTTCTTGTCCGCCCACGACACGTCGGGGCCCAGGTCGAGGATCTCGCCGTGGTCCTTCCAGTGGACGAGGTCCTTCGACGAGAAGGCCTTGAACTTGGTGCCGCTCCAGCCGGGGAAGCCGTCCGTCGTCGGATAGATCCAGTAGCGGCCGTCCAGGTACTGGATGTCGGGGTCGGCGTAGAGCCCCGGCAGGACCGGACTGCGCGTCGGCACCGCCTCGAACGTCCAGGTGCGGGTCGTGCCATCGGCGGCCGTCACCTTGTACTTCTGGGGCTTGCGGAAGTCGCGCCGCGTACCGGACCGCGGGCTCACCGAGGCGCCCTCACCGACCCACACCTTCGGCGCGAGCCGCGACAGATCGGCGTCCGGCCGCATCGGCAGCACGACCTTCGAGGAGGCCTCGGTGACGACCGCGTATCCCTTCTGGCCGCTCGCCGTCGCGTCCGTCACCGACGTGCCGCTCTCCGGATACGCGGCGAGCAGCCGGTCGTACTCCTCCTGCGTGACTGGCATGACCGTGCCGTGCCGCGGGCTCGCGGGCAGCTGGTAGTTCTTCGACATCGTCCACTTGCCCGAGTCGAGGTCGGTCGTCTCGAAGGGTACGTAGCCGCGGCCGCCGTACTCGTCGATGAAGAGGTACCACTTCTCCTCGGTGTTGGACTTGAAGACCGTCGGGCCCTCGCCGCGGTCGATCGAGCCGCTGCCGATGCAGTCCGACACGAAGTCGTACGAGGTGTCGGTGAGCGAGGTCGACTTCTCCCCGGTGATGAACTTCGAGCAAGGGGTGGACGAGGTGGGGTCGCGCTCGTCCTTCGTGTAGCGGTAGTAAGTGCCCTTGTGCTGCACGACCGTTGAGTCGATCACCGAGTAGCCGGGATCGTTCCAGACCTTCGGCTCGCTGAAGGTGCGGAAGTCCTTCGTGGTCGCGTACAGCATCTTGTTGTACGTCGAGCCCGTGTGGTCCGGGTCGTCGTCGGCGTACAGCTTGGACGCCCAGAAGACGACGAACTCACCGAGCGTGTCGTCCCAGTAGGCCTCGGGCGCCCAGGTGTTGCCCGCGCTGTCCGGGGAGACCTTCACTAGGCGCTGGTCGGTCCAGTGGACCAGGTCGGTGGACTCCCAGACCATGATGGACTTGCTGCCGTGGCGCTGGACCTGGTCCCAACTACCGCTGGAGTTCTGGTACATGCGCAGATCGGTCGCGATCATGTAGAACTTGTCGCCCTCGGGGGAGCGGATCACGAACGGGTCGCGCAGGCCCTTCTCACCGATGGTGGAGGTGAGGACCGGTTTGCCGGCGTTCAACTCCCGCCAGTGCAGCGGGTCGTTGCCGCGGCTGAGGGCGTAGCGGATCTGCTCGCCGTCCGCCGTGCCCTCGCCGGTGAAATAGGCGAAGAGGTAGCCGGCGTACTTCTGCTTGGTCACGTGGGGTGCTCCGGGTGGGGCTTCAGGCCCGGCGGCTGGGCTCGGTGGGGCGGTGAGCAGGCTCAGGAGGAGGGCGAACAGCGGGATCAGGAGCGTGCGGGCGACAGTGCGGGGGCGCATGACACATCCTGTGGGGGTCTGGTGGATTCTGTTGGGATGGACCGCCCTCGGAGTGTCACCAGTGGCGGACGGGGCGTCAATCGGTGAACGCGGGACCAGGCCGAGCGAAAGTTTCGATTCGTTTCGCGGGAGTCCGGCAACCTTTTCCGGACAGGCGGCGACCTGGGATCAGAGGCGGGGCCGGGAAAAGAAAGCGGCCCCGGCCCCGTCTCTCGTCCCCACCGCCTAGGAAAGGAACGCTCCGTGCGTCACAGCACCGGACGCCACCGCAGGACCCGCACCCTCTCCATCGCCGCGGCGGTGGTCGTCGCCTCAGGGGCGGGCGGCGTCTACCTCGGCCTCGCGCCCGACGGAGCGAGCGCGGCCGCCACGACGGTGACCGTGTCCACCGCGGCGCAACTGGAGTCCGCGGTCAAGGGCGCCGCGGCCGGCACGGTCATCCAGGTGCGCGGCGGCACGTACTACCCGGCGAAGACGCTCAAGTCGACGGCCAACGGCACGGGTTCGGCCCGGATCACGCTCCGGGCGTACGGCAGCGAGAAGGTGAAGATCGACGGGTCGAAGCTCGCCGACGGGTCCTGGCTGGCCGGGATCTACGGCGACTACTGGACCGTCCAGAACATCATCTGGCAGAACTCCCCGGCGCAGGGATTCGTCGCCACCTCGTCCGTCGGCGGCGTCTTCAAGAACCTGGTCACCGCGAACAACGGCGATTCCGGGTTCACCCTGCGCGGTGACGGCACGACGAACAACCTCGTGCAGAACCTGGACAGTTACGGCAACTACGACGCCGCGGGCCACGGCCAGAACGCCGACGGCATCGCCGTGAAGTTCGGCTCCGGCACCGGCAACCGGATCGCCGGCGCTCGCCTCTACAACAACTCCGACGACGGCCTCGACCTGTGGCAGTTCTCCAGCCCGGTCGTCGTCGAGCGCTCCTGGGCGTACGGGAACGGCAAGAACCGCTGGAACGACGGTGCCTTCGAGGGCAACGGCAACGGGTTCAAACTCGGCGGCGGGGGTGCGTCGGTCGCCCACTCGGTCAACAACAACGCGGCGTGGGACAACATGCTGCACGGCTTCACCGAGAACTCCAACACCGGTGCGATGCGGTTGAACCGGAACACCGCGTATGTCAATGCCTCGTCCGGGTTCTACTTCGCCACGGGTAAGGCGCGGCTCGCGCGGAATCTCTCCGTGAGTAACAGGGGTGGGCTGTCCAAGCTGGGCTCTTCCACGGTGTCCGCGGCCAACAACTGGGACAGCGGGGTGAAGACCCCGGCCTTCAAGTCCAAGGACGCCACCAGTGCCGGTGCCTCGCGGCAGGGGGGCGGGGCGTTGCCGGTTACCTCGTTTTTGACTACGGGGTCCGGCGCGATTGGTTCGGGGATGGGCTGATTGTTTGGCG
>NZ_VWMY01000026.1:92084-125138 GCF_008905045.1 Streptomyces albicerus | reverse complement strand
GCCCCGCGCCCCTTACGGGGCGCGGGGGCGGGGGGCGGGGCTCAGGCCAGTAGGTCTATGCAGTCGAACGATGTGCCCGGGCTGAGGAAGGCCGCGCCGGTTGAGCCGCTGATGATGTTCAGCTTCAGGATGTTGTACTGGCTGGGGTCCGACTGCCAGGCGCTCGCCGGCACGTTGTAGGTGAAGGTGTGGTTGTTGCCCCGGTAGGAGCCCGTCGTGAGGGACCGCGTCGAGGGCTGTGAGGGGGGCGAGGGGATCGCCGACACCCAGTCGTTGACGGTCACGCGTGGACGCCCGTTGATGTAGGCGTTGGTCACACCGACGCGCAGGGTGTGCGCGGCGGCGGCCTGTGCGGCGGTCAGTTTGAAGTAGACGAGGATGCCGTCGTTGACGTCCTTCCACATGTACGCCGGGAAGGACGCGGCCTCGCCACCGCTGCCGATGACGACGTTGCCGGTCCACTTCGCGGCGCGTCCGTCGGACGGATGCGCGTACGTCATCAGCTTCGCGTTCTTGAACTCGCCGGGGGTGCCGTCCCAGTCGCCGAGCCGCCAGATGGTGTTCGCGGTGCTCGGATCGTTGCCGATGGTGATTCTGTTGAGCGTGGTCGTGCCGCCCGCGCTCACCGTCACCTCCCGGGTGTGGACGGCGAGTTCGCCCTTGTGGACGGTGAGCGTGTACGTGCCCGGGAGCATCCCCGGGCACGAGAAGGCACCCGTGCCGGAAGCGGTCTTCGCCCAGTACTGGGCGGCGGAGTTGGCGAAGCCGACGGTGTACGCGTAGTCCGCGTCCATGCCCTTGAGCCCGACGCCCGCCACCCGGCCGCGCCCGGACTTGCCGACCCAGCCGGTGATGCCGAGACCGTCCACCCAGGAGGTGTCGAGGCTCGCGTGGAACAGCGACGAGGAGGGCGCGCCGCCGTCCGTGAAGCTCAGCACGTACGGGCCCTGCAGCCCGTACCGCTCGGGCTCGGTCTGCGACTGGTTGTAGTGCAGGATCTCGTAGAGCGCGGCACTGGTGGAGTTGGTGTGCCGCAGCAGCGAACGGTAGAACGGCCCGCCCGACGCCTTCTCGTGGTTGGAGCGCACCAGCCACAGCGCGGCCGAGCCGTTGGCGTAGCCGATGTAGTCGTAGTCGATGACGCGCTTGCCCGAGTAGTGCTTGGAGCGTGTCGTGCCGTCCGAGCGGGAGAAGACGTCGGACGCCTCGATGGTCTTGTCGGACGACGTCCAGGCGTCGGGGTCGGAGTTCGGGAAGATGCCGGGCTTGAGGCGGACGATGAACCGGGTCGCCGTGAAGGACGAGTCCGCCTTGTTCGTCCACAGGTAGACGTTGTTCTGGCCGCTGCGGGCGGCGATCCACTGGGTGATCGACCCGTGCGCGACCTTCACCAGGATCGTCGATCCTGACTGCTTGACGGTGACCGTCGAGGCGCCCAGCCCGGTCTCGACGTGCGAGTGCTTGCCCTCGAAGCCCTCGTACTCCTTGCCTTTGTGGACAAGGGAGTTGATGTCGCCGGTCGACTTGGAGACCTTGAAGACCAGCGAGGCGCCGGTGTCGATCACATAGTTGGAGCCGTCGTCGGTGTACCCGAAGGTCGCGGCCGACGCCGAGGACAGGAGGCCGGTACCGGCCGCGACCGCCGCGCCGGTGCCGGCCACGCCCACGGCGGAGGCGGCCAGCAGACGGCGACGGGTCAGATGTCTCTTGTGCGTGCTCAAGGGGGGTGCTCCGTCACTGGTGCGCGATGATGTGCCTGAGAGATCAACTACCGGTAGGTGATGTCGGATGCCGTGTAGTTGCAGTGCGTTCCGTCCGGACCGGAACCGTTCGTCGGCGGCTCGGCACCGGTGTTGTTGCCGATGTACTTCTGGCACGGCACGATCTTCTTGCCGCTGTCGCCGATGATGGTGATGTTGCGCAGGGCCGCGGTGTCGCCGTAGTTGGTGTTGATGCCGACCAGCCGCGAACCCGGCGCGGTCACCTCGATGGTGTTGAAGATCGAGGTGCGCTTGTACTGCGTCCCGCAGTTGCCGCAGGAGCGGTACAGGGTCTTGAAGTCCTGGACCGCGAACTTGGAGACGACGAGCTTGCCGCCGCCGTTGTGCTGGAAGACCTTGTCGGAGGCCTTCCTCGCCCCGCCGCCGTACACGGTGAAGACGGCGGAGTTGCTGCCCCGGAAGGTGGCGGCGTCCTCGCCGACGTCCTCCCACCAGACGTTCTGCAGATTGCAGCTGCCCTGGCAGTGGATGCCGTCGGCGCCGGGTTTGCCGATGATGACGTTCTTGAGCGTCGCGCCGTCGGCGAGCCGGAAGATCGGGTCCTGGCCCTCTTCCTGGCCGTCACCGGCCAGCTCGCCGCTGCCGTAGTAGCGCTTCATGCCGCCGTCCCGGGTCCCCGACACGGGGATTGTCTTGGAGACGGGCTCGCTGCCGTTGGCGGTCGGCCAGGTGGTGGCGGCGCTCGCCGACGACATCATGGTGCTGGTGACGATCGCGGCTCCGGTCAGGGCCAACGCGGAGACGCCGCCGATGACGGCGCGCTTCCGGCTGGTCCTGCGACGGTGACGTGCACGGTGTTCCTGTTCCACGCGTGAAGTCATGTCCCGATTCCTTCAGGTGGGGGGAGAGACCTTGCGTCTCCTGGTCGCCACCCGGAAGGAAGGGGTTGCCGCGCGTCGGAAGTTTTTTCAGCCGCCGGTTCTGTGCTTGTTTACGGTTCTGGGCTTCTGCTTCCGCGCTTCCGGTTCTACGAGTCGCCGTCGTCGTCGGACTCGTTGCGCGAGAAGTCGCCCGCCACGCCCAGCTGTTCGTCCTCGGCCTGGGCGACGGCCGTGTACGTGTCGTCCCCGGCGTCACGCCCGCCGCGGTCGTGGTCGTACTGACCCGCGAACACCCACTCGCCCGGCCACACCGTACGGCCCGGCTTCAGGACCCACGTGTAGACGAGGAAGCCGTCCTGCTCGCCGACGGTCACCGTGAAGTCGTCCTCCGGCGCGGAGCGCCAGGCGCCCGTCGAGGTGACCCCGCCGGTCTGCTTGACCTTCAACACGACGGTGAGCGAGCTGAGTTGCTTGCTCGTCTTCAGGGTCACATTGCTCTGCGCCCAGAACTCGTTGCTGTGCGGGTCGACCGAACCGTCCGACCACAGCGGGCCGTCCTCGTTGCCGGCGTCCGCGGGCGGCGTTGCCGGGGCGGAGTCCTGGGGCTTGGCGGTGGGGGAGCCCGGCGTGCTCTGTTTGTCCGGCGGGGGCGAGGACTTGGCCGGGTCCGGCGGGATCGGGGCGCGGCTCGTAGCCTCCGGTGACGGGTCCGGGGTCGGGGAGACCGCGACTGTCTGGTCGGTCGTCTCGTCGCCCTTCACCGCGGAGGCGACCGCGTAGCCCCCCACCGCGAGCACGCCCGCGGCGGCAGCGGTGGCGCCGACGACGCGGAACCAGCCGAGCGGGGACGACAGCGGGGAGGGACGCCTGGCACTCTCCGTGCCGGCCATGCCGCGTTCGACGCGGGCCAGGATGTGCGCGCGGTCGGGCTCGTACGCCTCGGCCGTGTCCCGCAGCCGGGCGCGCAACTCCTCGTGCACGTCCTTCATCGTTCCCTCCCTTCGGCTCCACCGGCGCGCAGGGCCGCCGCGTGCATCCGCCGCGGGGCTTCCTGGGAGCCCAGCAACCGCTGCAGCTCCGCCATTCCCTTCGACGTCTGGCTCTTCACCGTACCCACCGATATACCGAGGGCGAGCGCGGTGTCCTTCTCCGAGAGGTCGAAAGCATGCCGCAGAACCACGCACGCCCGCTTGCGGAACGGCAGTCTGCGCAGGGCTTCCTGAACATCCACCATGCCGGGTATGTCGGGGTTCTCGGTCTTGTCCTCGCGCTGCGACCAGAACAGCGTGATCCGTCTTCGCTCGCGCACCGCGCTGCGGATCCGGCTGCGCGCCAGATTGGCGACGACACCGCGCGCGTACGCCACCGGGTGGTCCGCCGCGCGCACCCGGTCCCAGCGGTGCCACAGCGCGAGCAGCGCGTCCGCCGCCAGATCGTCGGCGGCGTCCGACTCGCCCGTCAACAGATGAGCCAGACGAGCCAGTTCGGCATAGTGCCGCTCAAAGAAGTCGTGGAACTCCACGGAGGCGGCGTCGTCGACGACAGTGCCCACGGGCGGCCTCTCCTTGTCGATACCTTGTCGATACCTGCGCGGTACGCCTGACGGCTCTCACGGGTGCCTGCGTATACAGCCCCTGTGGTGCGCCTGTGAAGGAACGGTGTCCCTGTGGGGCGAGATCCGAGAGAGTATCAGGCGCTCGTACAGTGCTTCGAACGTCGTATGGCAGGCCGAACTCGATTCCGTAACACGGGGAAAACCTGAAAACGGTTCAACGAGGGAACAATCCAGCCAGCATCCGCACACTGAGCACGCAGGTAACGAGGAGCATCCGCCATGTCCGAAACGCAGAAGGTGGAAGACCGGCCGGGCGCCGGACCACCCCCGGCGAACAGCGTCGACCGGTTCTTCAAGATCTCCGCCAGGGGTTCCACCTTCGCCCGTGAAGTACGCGGCGGCTTCGCCACGTTCTTCACGATGGCCTACATTCTTGTCCTGAATCCCATCATCCTGGGCAGCGCCAAGGACAAGTTCGGCGAACAGCTCGACACCGTCCAACTGGTCACCGCCACCGCCCTGGTGGCCGCCGTGATGACGATCATCATGGGCATCGGCGGCAACCTGCCGCTCGCGCTCGCCGCCGGTCTCGGCCTCAACGCCGTCGTCGCCTTCCAGATCGCCCCGCTGATGAGCTGGGACGACGCGATGGGCCTGATCGTCCTCGAAGGCCTGCTGATCTGCATCCTGGTGGTGACGGGCCTGCGCGAGGCCGTCATGCACGCGATCCCGCAGCCGCTCAAGCAGGCGATCAGCGTCGGCATCGGCCTGTTCATCGCCTTCATCGGCTTCGTCGACGCCGGGTTCGTCACCCGGATCCCGGACGCCGCGAACACGACCGTTCCCGTTCAGCTGGGCGGCACCGGCGCGCTGGCCGGCTGGCCGATCCTCGTCTTCTGCCTCGGTGTGCTGCTGACCATCGGACTGCTCGCCCGCAAGGTCAAGGGCGCGATCCTCATCAGCATCGTGACCATGACGATCGTCGCGATCGTCATCAACGAGATCGCGGACATCAAGAGCTGGGGCCTGACCACGCCGAAGGTCCCCGACGACGTCGTGGCCTCACCGGACTTCGGACTGCTCGGCGACTTCAGCCTGTTCGGCGCCTTCGGCGAGGCCGGCGTGATCACGGTCGTACTGCTGGTCTTCACGCTGATCCTGTCCGACTTCTTCGACACCATGGGCACGGTCGTCGGCATCAGCGCCGAGGCCGGACTGCTGGACGAGGAGGGCAAGGTGCCCAACCTCGGCCGCGTCCTGCTCATCGACGGCGCGGCGGCGGTCGCGGGCGGTGCGGCCTCGTCCTCCTCCTCGACCTCGTACATCGAGTCGGCGGCGGGTGTCGGCGAGGGTGCCCGCACGGGGTTCGCGAACCTGGTCACGGGCGGGCTCTTCGCCCTCGCCCTGTTCCTGACCCCGCTCCTGACGATCGTCCCGCTCCAGGCGGCGGCCCCCGCCCTCGTCGCGGTCGGCTTCCTGATGATGACCCAGGTCAAGCACATCGACTGGGACAGGTACGAGATCGCCATCCCGGCGTTCCTGACGATCGCCGTGATGCCCTTCACCTACTCGATCACCAACGGCATCGGGGCGGGGTTCCTCGCCTACGTCCTGATCAAGACGGTGCTCGGCAAGGCGAAGGACGTTCACTGGCTGCTGTGGGGAACGTCGGTGCTGTTCCTCGTGTACTTCGCCATCGACCCGATCGAACAGATCCTGGACGTGAAGTAGGGCCTTCCGGCGGTGGCTGGTCGGCTGCGGGTTGTATGTGGCTGGTCGCGCAGTTCCCCGCGCCCCTTACGGGGCGCGAGGAACTGTCGGCTTTTAGGGCCGCGAGGACTTGTGCGACTGTGGCGGCACCGGGACCCGCAGGCCCCCTAGGGGCGCGGGGGAACTGCGCGACAAGCCACGACGGGCCCGCAGTCAACAGATCACCCGCGCCCCCTCAGCTCTTGAGCGCCGCCTGCATCATGGCTTTCGCAACCGGCGCAGCCAACCCATTCCCGCTGACTTCGGACCGCGCCGCATTCGACTGCTCGATGATCACAGCGACGGCAACCTCCTTGCCATTGGAGTCATCCTTCGCGTACGACGTGAACCAGGCATACGGCGTCTTGCTGTTGTTCTCACCGTGCTGAGCCGTACCGGTCTTACCACCCACCGTCGCCCCGGAAATCTGCGCGTTCGTCCCCGTACCGTCGGCGACAACCGTCTGCATGGCCGACTGCAGCTGCTCGGCCGTGGACGAGCTGACGATCTCCTTCGTGTCCGTCGAGTCGTCGTAGTCCTCCAGCGCATTGCCGTCCGCATCACTGATCTGCGACACCATGTGCGGCGAAACGAGCTTCCCGCCATTGGCAATGGCGGCCGACACCATGGCCATCTGCAACGGCGTCGCGGTCACGTCGAACTGTCCGATGCCCGTGAGCGCCGTCGACGACTTGTCCATGTCCGACGGGTACACGCTCGGATACGCCCGCACCGGCACGTCCTGCGTCTCGTCGTTGAAGCCGAACTTCTCGGCCATCGCCCTGACCTTGTCCTGCCCCAGGTCGACGGCCATCTTCCCGAAGACGTTGTTGCACGAGTACTGCAGCGCGACGCGGATCGTGGCGTCCTCACACGGCGCCGACTTGCTCTCGTTCTCCAGCACCCGGGTCGTACCCGGCAGCGGGTACGGGTTCGGGCTGGTGGTCTTCTCGTCCACCGACGAGTACAGCCCGTCCTCGAGCGCGGCGGCCGCGACGACCAGCTTGAACGTCGAGCCGGGAGGCAGCGGCTGGCGCATCGCCCGGTTCGTCATCGGCTTCTCGGCGTCCCTGGTCAGCTGCTTCCAGGCGTCGGAGTCGCCCGCGCTGAGCACCGAGGGGTCGTACGACGGGGTGGACACGACGCCGAGGATCCTGCCGGTCTTCGGGTCGATCGCGACGGCCGCGCCCTTGTTGTCGCCGAGCGCCTCGTACGCCGCCTTCTGCACATCCGGGTCGATCGTCGTGATCACGTCACCCGGGTCGGCACGCTTGCCGGTGACCGTGTCGAGGGGGTTCTTCAGCCGGTTGTCCGTGCCGTCGAGCAGGTCCTGGTAGATGCCCTCCAGCTGCGTGGCCCCGTACACCTGCGAGCTGTAGCCGGTGACGGCCGCGTAGAGACTGCCGTCGGTGTACGTGCGCTTGTACTTTAGGTCGCTGCCCTTCGTCTGCGCGGAACCGGTGATCGCGTCGCCGGCCACGATGATGTTCCCGAGCGGGTACGCGTACTGCTCGATCGCGTTCCGTCGGTTGTCCTTGTCCTCCGCGAGCGCCTGGCCCTCGTAGAACTGCACCCAGGTCGCCCTGACCAGCAGGGCGAGCACGAGCAGCAGAGTGAAGACGGAGGCGCGCCTGATCGTTTTGTTCATCCCGCTCTTGATGACGAGCGGGACGGAGCCGATCGTTCCCTCCCACCCCGAATTCTCATGTGCCCTTCATGAAGCCGTGTCCCTCATGAGGCCGTGTCCCTCATGAGGCCGCGTCCTTCATGAACCCCGCCTCGTACGCCGCGATCACCGCCTGCGTACGGTCCCGGGTCCCGGTCTTCGCCAGGACGGCCGCCACGTGGCTCTTGACCGTCGCGGGCCCGACACCCATGCGGCCCGCGATCTCGGCGTTCGTCAGTCCGGCCGCCATCAGCCGCAGGACCTCGTTCTCCCGGCCCGTGAGCTTCGCCACCCAGGGCGGCGGTGCCGTCTTCGCCCTCCCGTACTCGGTGGCCAGCGCGCGCACCGCCGAGGGGAAGAGAAGGCTGTCGCTGTTGGCCACCAGCCGGACGGCCTGGACCAGCGCGTCGGCGTCGGCCCGCTTGAGCAGAAACCCGGATGCTCCGGCGCGCAGCGCCTCGTACACGTACGCGTCGTTCTCGAAGGTCGTCACCACGACGATGCGGGGCGGCGCCGCCATGGTCGCCAGGATCTGCTCGGTGGCGCGGATGCCGTCGATCTCGGGCATGCGGACGTCCATGAGGACGACGTCCGGCTCGAGTTCCCGGACGACGGACACGGCTTCGGCACCTGTGGCCGCCTCGCCGACGACCTCCAGGTCGGGCTCGGCCGCCAGGATCGCGCGCAGGGCGGTGCGCACCATGCGCTCGTCGTCGGCGAGGACGATCCGGATGGTCATGCGGGTCCTTCCAGGGGGAGTCGTACGTTCAGGTGCCACACCTCGTCCACCGGGCCGGCCTCCGTGGTGCCGCCCAGGAGCCGGGCCCGGTCGGCGATACCGCGCAGCCCGTGGCCGCCACCGGGGCGGCAGACGGCGGCCCGCGGCGCGGGATTCTCGGCGGTGATGGCCAGCTCCTTGCCGTCCAGGGCGATCCGGAGGGTCACGGATGTCCCGGGGCCGGCGTGCTTGAGCGCGTTGCTCAGCGCCTCCTGCACGATGCGGTACGCCTCGCGGGAGACGAGCGGGGGGAGCGCCTCGGGGTCCGCCTCCACGGCGGCGGCCACGGAGAGTCCGCCCGCGCGGGTGCGGCGCAGGAGGCCGTCGAGGTCGGCGGCGAGGGTGGGCGCGGGCGCGGTGGTGGCGGCCCGGCCGGCGGAGTCGGCATCCCGCAACACGCCGAGCACCGCGTCGAGTTCGCCCACCGTACGCCGCGTGGTGTCCTCGATCGCGGCCAGTGCCTCCCGTACGAACTCCGGGTCGCTGTCCAGGACCCGGCGGGCCGCGCTCGCCTGGAGCGTGACGGCGCTCAGCGCGTGGCCGACGGAGTCGTGGAGCTCGCGGGCGAGCCGGTTGCGTACGGCGAGATCGGCGGCCCGGGTCTCGGCGGCGGCGAGCCGGTCCTCGGGGGTCGGCCCGAGCAGCTCGGGCGCCCAGCGGGCCAGCAGCTCGCCCGCGCTCGCCGCGCAGCCGGCGAGGGCCGCCAGGATCGCCATGCCAGCGACCGGGCAGAGCGCCAACGCCCAGGTGTGGTCGAGGAGTTCGGGCAGACCGGGCCGGGAGTCGCGCAGCCCCACGTAGACTGGCAGCGCGATCAGCACCACCGCGAAGGGCGGCGTCGCGAGCGACATCCCGGCGATGACCCCGCCGAACCCGAGGTGCAGCGTGAACCACGCCGCCGTACGCCCCTTCGCCTGCCGGGTCCGCGCGGGCCCGTCGGCGAGACGGTCGCCGTCGACCCCGCACAGCGCCCGTACCGCGGCCACCGACATCGGCCGGGTCAGCGGGAACAGCGCGGTGATCGCGGCGAGCGGCAGGCCGACCGCGAAGGCGAGGAGCTGGTGGGGCAGGGAGCTGAACAGGTTCGTGGAGCTGGTGAACGGCCCGACGATGAGCTGGCCGACGAAGACGTACGGCATGGCGAGCGCGCCGCCGAGGATCAGATGGATCCACCGGCGACGCGTCCGCCGCCCGAACAGGGCGCGGGCGAGTGCTCTCACGTCGGCCGCTTCGCGAGGACGGACGCGCCGACGCCCGCCACGAGGATGCCGACGATCATCTGACCAGCGTAGGCGAGGCTCAGCAGCGCCGCGGGGCGCTCGGCGATGTCGTCCACACCGACGAGGCCCGCCAGCGAGAGCCAGCCGCCCCAGCAGGCCACGGCGCCCGAGCCGATCCAGACGAGGGCCAACGGCACTGTGACCGGCAGGGCGCGGCCGGGCCGGCGGAACGCGAGCAGGTACGCGCCGGTGACGGCGGCTGCCAGGAACACGACGAACATGCCCTCCAGCACGTAGAAGTCGCTCGGACGGTCCTCGGCGCGGGCGTCATTGAGTCCGGTGGTCGCACCGCAGGCCCAGAGCAGATGCAGGGTGGCGGGGAACAGGGCGAGGACCGCGGCGGCCACAGCGGCTGCCTTCTGCTTGGCTCGTCCCTGACCGGCGGGCCACTCCCGCCACAGATGCCCCCACCGGTCCCGCGCGTACAGCACGAACAGCGTCCCGAGCGCGAGCCCCTGCACGATGAACCCGGTGTAGACGACCCCGAACACCCACTCGTCGAGGAACGACTCCTTGCCCGCGTCCGCCGCCTTGTTCACGCTCCCGCCGAACGCCTTGACGATCAGCTGCAGCGGATATCCGGTCATGATCGGCGCGAGCAGCCCGGTCGCGACCCACATGGGGAAGGCCAGCAGCCAGGCGGGTACCCGCAGCCCCCAGGGCCGGGTGAGCAGCAGCGCCAGCACGATCACGGCGCTGTCCAGGAGCACGGTCGCCGCGTTGGCCACGGCCATCGCTGCCCGGTCATCGAGGAGTGAGCTGCCTTCGGGAATGCCGACATGGCTGCCGGCCAGCCAGGCGACCTTGAGGGAGAGATACGGCACACAGGAGACGATGGCGACGGCCCGCACCACCCGGCGGAAACGGCTCGCGCCGATGGGTGCCGCTGGAGTCGGCGGGGGTGCGGAGGGGAGCGTCTGCGTCATGCCGTCCACGCTCCCGCCGTGGCGGGCGGGGCGCGTCCTGCGTGACGATGATCCGCCTCCGCCGCACGGGGGAGCCCCTCCGGGCTCGGAGCTGCGGCGACAGCCGAGCCGGGCTCACCCCTCCAGCGTCAGGACCGCCTCGTCTATCTCCTCGCCGCGAGCGTTCGCGAACCCCCTGGCCTGCGCGGTCACGCGGAAACCGCACTTCTCCAGCACGCGCAGCGACGCCGTGTTGTCCGCCGCCGCGCGCGCGTGCAGCGGGCGCTCGGGGACGGCGTCGAGCAGCGCCCGCAGGGCGGCCGTGGCGATGCCCCGACCCCAGTACGCGCGGTCGATCCAGTACGTCACCTCACGCTCGCCCGGCTCGCCGTACACCGCCGCGTTGCCCACGACGTCACCGTCGGCGAGGACCGTGCGATTGACCACGCCGGGCAAGGCACGGATCCGCTTCCAGTGGGCGTCGAAGGCATCCCAGTCGGCCGGATCCTTGGCCGTGAACGCGGCCATCCGGACGGCCTCGGGATCGTTCATCTGCCGGAAGAAGACCGGCAGATCGCTGTCGTGGATCTCGCGAAGTACGACCTGCATGTCAGAGCCTCCGGGTGGCGAGTGTCAGTCGGTCCCGCGCGTCGAACAGCGCGTCCTTCACCATCTGCTCGTGCGCCGGCGTCAGCCGGGCCACCGGCACCGAGCAGCTGATCGCGTCCCGCGCGGGCGTCCGGTACGGGATCGCCACGCCGAAGCAGCGCAGCCCCAGCGTGTTCTCCTCGCGGTCCACCGCGAACCCCTGCTCCCGCACCTGGTGCAGCTCATCGATGAGCTTCTCCCGGTCGGTGATCGTGTGCTCGGTCAGCGCGGGGAGGGTCTCCGGGAGGAGCTTGCGGACCTGCTCGTCGGTGTGGGTGGCGAGCAGCGCCTTGCCGAGCGACGTGGAGTGCGCGGGCAGCCGGCGCCCGACGCGTGTGAAGGGTCGGAGGTAGTGCTGCGACTGGCGGGTGGCGAGATAGACGACGTTCGTGCCGTCGAGGCGCGCCAGGTGGATGGTCTCCGTCGTGTCGTCGGAGAGACGGTCCAGGGTCGGCCGGGCCGCGGCCACCACCTCGTCACCGTCGATGTACGACGTCCCGACGAGCAGCGCCCGTACGCCGATGCCGTACCGCGTGCCCGTCGCGTCCGTCTCGACCCAGCCGAGCTCGACGAGCGTCCGCAGCAGCATGTAGAGGCTGGACTTGGGATACCCGACGGCCTCCTGCACGGCGGCCAGGGAGTGCATACCGGGGCGTCCGGCGAAGTACTCGAGCAATTCAACCGTCCGCACCGCGGACTTGACCTGTGCCCCGCCGCCCGTCTCGACTGCCGACATCGCCTTGACCCCCTAGTTCGCCGCGAAATAGTCTCCACAGCATATTCACCACCAGAGACAGCGTTCAGCATATCGAACACCCCTGGTGAGTGGCACACGTACTGCGGCATTACATCTGGAGGGACCCGCGGTGGCAGCAGCACCAGTCTGGAGTGTCGACCCCCGAACCGGGAAGCAGCGCGAGCAGGTTGCGGTGGAAGCCACAGCCCAGGAGGTGGACGCGGCTGTCCGCGCGGCCCACGCCGCCCGGGGAGCCCTCGCCGACCGCACGGTCCGCGCGGCCTTCCTGCGTTCCGCGGCCGACCAGCTCGAAGGCGCCAAGGACCACCTCGTCGAGGCCGCGGACGCGGAGACCGCGCTCGGCCCGGTCCGGCTCAACGGCGAGCTCGCCCGCACCTGCTACCAGCTGCGGGCCTTCGCGGACATCGTCGACGAGGGCGAGTTCCTCGGCGTCGTGATCAACCACCCCGACGACACGGCGACCCCGCCCATCCCGGACCTGCGCCGTTACAAGGTCCCGCTGGGCGTCGTCGCCGTCTATTCGGCCTCGAACTTCCCCTTCGCCTTCTCGGTCGCCGGCGGCGACACCGCGAGCGCGCTCGCCGCTGGCTGCCCGGTCGTCGTCAAGTCGCATCCCGACCACCCGGCCCTGTCGGAGCTGGTGGCCGCCGCGCTGCGCCGCGCCGCGGCCGAGCACGGCATCCCCGAGGGTGTCCTCGGTCTGGTCCACGGCTTCGAGGCGGGCGTCGAGCTGGTCCGGCACCCGCTGGTCTCGGCCGCCGGTTTCACCGGTTCGATCCGCGGCGGACGCGCCCTCTTCGACGCGGCGGCCGCCCGGCCCGTGCCGATCCCCTTCCACGGCGAGCTGGGTTCGCTGAACCCCGTCGTGATCACCGAGGCCGCGGCCGCCGAGCGCGCCGAGACGATCGGTACGGGGCTCGCGGGCTCCATGACGCTGGGCGTCGGCCAGTTCTGCGTGAAGCCGGGCCTTGTGCTGGCGCCGACGGGTGCGGCGGGCGATCGCCTGCTGAAGTCCCTGACGGACGCCGTCAGCAACACCGACGCGGGTGTCCTGCTCGACCACCGCATGCGCGACAACTTCGTCGCGGGTGTCGCCGAGCGCGCCGAGCTCCCCGACGTGGACGCCCCGGTGACCCCGGGCGCGGGCAGCGAGCACACGGTGAGCCCCGGCTTCCTGACGGTGCCCGCGCAGAAGCTCGCCACCGAGGGCGAGTACGACCTGCTGCTCGAGGAGTGCTTCGGTCCGGTCACCGTCGTCGCGCGCTACGAGGACGAGTCCGAGGCGAACGCGGTGCTCTCGCGTCTGCCGGGCAACCTCACCGCGACCGTCCACCTCTCCGCCGAGGAGGCGGCCGGCGAGGGGCGCGGCGCGGAGATCCTCGCCGAGCTCACGCCGCTCGCGGGGCGCGTGCTGGTCAATGGCTGGCCGACCGGTGTCGCGGTCGCGCCCGCCCAGCATCACGGTGGGCCGTACCCGGCGACGACCTCCACGTCCACGTCCGTCGGTGGCACGGCCATCGAGCGGTGGCTGCGGCCAGTTGCGTACCAGAACGCTCCTGAGGCGCTGCTGCCGCCGGAGCTGCGGGACGACAACCCGCTGGGGTTGCCGCGACGTTACGACGGTCGCCTGGAGCGGTAACGCTTTGCGGGACAGCGCCGTGGGGGCATTGGTTGTCCCCCGGCCGCGGGCCCGCTGTGGCTGATCGCGCAGTTCCCCGCGCCCCTTTCAGGGGCGCGGGGAACTGCGGTTGACTTCGGAAGCTGGGACAATCGCTCGATGGACGTGCAACTTCCTGAACTCCCCTTTTCTCTTCGCACGTACGGGCCCGACGGGCACTGGTCGTACGAGGACGGGGTGCTCACCGGGTGGGCGGGGGCGCGGCAGGACCGGTTCGTGCCGCCGACCGATGAGGGGCTAGACCCGGCGTCCGACGCGCCCCGGCTGCTCGGGGCGCCGGAGGGCGACTTCCAGCTCATCGCACGCGTCACGGTCGGCTTCGGCGCGGCCTTCGACGCGGGTGTTCTGTACGCGCATGTGGGCGAGCGGGCCTGGGCCAAGCTCTGCCTGGAGTACTCGCCGGATGTGCCCACCGTCTGCACGGTCGTCACCCGGGGGCACTCCGACGACGCCAACTCCTTCACGGTGGAAGGCAGTTCGGTCTGGCTCCGGCTCAGCCGCACCGGCCGCGCCTTCGCCTGCCACGCCTCCAGGGACGGCAAGCGCTGGACCTTCGTCCGCCTGTTCACCCTGGCCGACGAGAAGGAGACCGGCGCGGCTCTGGTCGGCTTCATGACCCAGTCCCCGATGGGCGAGGGCTGCGTGGTCACCTACGACCACATCGAGTACCGCCCGGACTGGCCGGCGGACCTGAGGGACGGCAACTGAGCCCGCTTGTGGGCTGCGGACCGGATCCATGGCGTCACCGGTGCCCGAGCAGGCTTCTGATCAGCGCATCGGCGGCTGATTAGGAAATTCGTTCGCTGCTTTATTCGGTCGCCTATTTCGGCCCTTATTCTGCGCAGCTCCCCGTATTCTTCTGCCCGCTTTCTCCGAGGTTAAACACTAAGATTCTGCGAACACCAACCTCGTAATTCGGGCAGATCTCGTGGCGATTACGCGGCTGTGACACAACACACAGTGCGTCCGTTTCATCCCGTATTTTCAGGATAAAGTGGCGCCTTAGTTCGTGCCCTACGCAGTGCCCGCGCCCGCGTGATAACACACCAGCCGCGCTCACGTAACCCCCTCCGGCGATGCAATTTCAACTTTCGCTGGGTAAATTCAATCCGCATGACCGCCGCACAAGCAGACCTGCAAGCGGAATTCCTGGAAATGCCGGAAGGGCTGCGGATCGACCGTCCGCACGTGGTGGACGGAGCCGCGCTCTGGCGCATCGCCAAGGACTCCGAAACCCTCGACCTGAACTCCTCCTACAGCTACCTGCTGTGGTGCCGTGACTTCGCCGGCACCTCGGCCGTGGCACGCACGGCCGACGGCGAGCCGGTCGCCTTCGTCACCGGTTACATCCGGCCGGAGCGCCCGCACACCCTCCTCGTATGGCAGGTGGCCGTCGACGCGGCGCACCGCGGACGCGGTCTCGCCGCGGCGCTCCTCGACGGACTGACCCTGCGGGTCGCCCGCACCGGAGAACTGACCACCGTCGAGACCACGATCACCCCGGGCAACACGGCCTCCGAGCGCCTGTTCACGTCGTACGCCGCCCGCCACGGCGCGACCGTCGAGCGCGAAGTCCTGTTCGACACAGGGCAGTTCCCCGACGGTCCGCACGACCCCGAGGTGCTGTACCGCATCGGCCCCCTGTCGCTCTGAAACCCCCCACGCTTCTGAGGAGTAACGCCGTGACCATCACCCAGCCCGACCTGAGCGTCTTCGAGACCCTGGAGTCGGAGGTGCGCAGCTACTGCCGCGGCTGGCCCACCGTCTTCGACCGCGCGCAGGGCAGCCGCATGTTCGACGAGGACGGCCACGAGTACCTCGACTTCTTCGCGGGCGCCGGATCACTGAACTACGGCCACAACAACCCCGTACTGAAACGCGCCCTCATCGACTACCTGGAGCGCGACGGCGTCACGCACGGTCTCGACATGTCGACGACCGCGAAGCGCGCGTTCCTCGAGTCCTTCCAGAATCTTGTCCTGCGGCCGCGCGATCTGCCGTACAAGGTCATGTTCCCGGGCCCGACCGGCACCAACGCCGTCGAGTCCGCGCTGAAACTGGCCCGGAAGGTCAAGGGCCGGGAGGCGATCGTCTCCTTCACCAACGCCTTCCACGGCATGTCGCTCGGCTCGCTCGCCGTGACCGGCAACGCCTTCAAGCGGGCCGGCGCGGGCATCCCGCTCGTGCACGGCACGCCGATGCCGTTCGACAACTACTTCGACGGCAAGGTCCCGGACTTCCTGTGGTTCGAGCGGCTGCTCGAGGACCAGGGCTCCGGCCTCAACAAACCCGCCGCGGTGATCGTCGAGACCGTGCAGGGCGAGGGCGGCATCAACGTGGCCCGCCCCGAGTGGCTGCGGGCCCTCGCCGAGCTGTGCGAGCGCCAGGACATGCTGCTGATCGTCGACGACATCCAGATGGGCTGCGGCCGTACGGGCGCCTTCTTCTCCTTCGAGGAGGCGGGGATCGTGCCCGACATCGTGACCGTCTCCAAGTCCATCAGCGGCTACGGACTGCCCATGTCCCTGTGCCTGTTCAAGCCCGAGCTGGACATCTGGGAGCCGGGCGAGCACAACGGCACGTTCCGCGGCAACAACCCCGCGTTCGTGACGGCCGCCGCCGCCCTCGAGGCGTACTGGTCCGACGGGCCCGCCATGGAGAAGCAGACCCGTGCCCGTGGCGAGCAGATCGAGGAGGGGTTGATCTCCATCACGGAGGAGAACCTCGCCGACATCAAGGAGTACCGGGGCCGCGGCCTGGTCTGGGGCTTCGAGTTCCATGACAAGGCACGCGCGGGCCGTGTGGCCCAGCGGGCGTTCGAACTCGGCCTGCTCATCGAGACGTCGGGCCCGGAGGGCGAGGTCGTGAAACTCCTCCCGGCGCTCACCATCACGCCCGACGAACTGGACGAGGGCCTGCGCACCCTCGCCCGCGCCGTACGAGAGACGGTCTGAACCCCAACACCGGAAACCCAGCCTGAAGGAGGCTTCGTACCACCGTGATAGTCCGTTCGTTCAAGGACCTCGAAGGTACCGACCGGCACGTCAAGTCCGCGTCGGGCACCTGGGAGAGCAAACGCATCGTCCTCGCCAAGGAGAGGGTCGGCTTCTCCCTGCACGAGACGATCCTGTACGCGGGTACGGAGACGTCGATGTGGTACGCGAACCACATCGAGGCCGTGGTCTGCGTCGAGGGTGAGGCCGAACTCACCGACGACGAGACCGGGAAGAAGTACACGATCACGCCGGGCACGATGTACCTCCTCGACGGACACGAGCGGCACACGATGCGGATCAAGGAGGACTTCCGCTGCATCTGTGTCTTCAATCCGCCGGTGACCGGACGGGAGGACCACGACGAGAACGGCGTCTACCCCCTGCTGACCGAGCCCGAGGAGGCCTGAACCCGATGACCACCATCACCGACCTGTATCCCAGCCGCGGCGCCGGCGAGGTGTCCGTGCCCCGGCAGGACCCGGTCGTGTGGAGCGCGCCGGGCGCGCCGGGCCCGATCCCGGTGGCCGACCTGCAGTCGTACGAGCGCGACGGCTTCCTCGCCGTCGAACAGCTCATCGGCGACGACGAGGTCCCGCTCTACCGGGCCGAGTTGGAGCGCATGGTCACCGACCCGGCGATCCGCGCCGACGAGCGCTCGATCATCGAGCCGAAGTCGCAGGAGATCCGCTCGGTCTTCGAGGTCCACAAGATCAGTGAGATCTTCGCCCAACTGGTGCGCGACGAGCGCGTGGTGGGCCGCGCCCGGCAGATTCTCGGCTCGGACGTGTACGTCCACCAGTCGCGGATCAACGTCAAGCCGGGCTTCGGAGCGAGCGGCTTCTACTGGCACTCGGACTTCGAGACCTGGCACGCCGAGGACGGTCTGCCGAACATGCGGACCGTGTCCGTCTCGATCGCGCTGACCGAGAACTACGACACCAACGGCGGCCTCATGATCATGCCGGGGTCGCACAAGACGTTCCTCGGCTGTGCGGGGGCCACGCCGAAGGACAACTACAAGCAGTCGCTCCAGATGCAGGACGCGGGCACGCCCTCCGACGAGGCGCTCACCAAGTTCGCGTCCCGGCACGGCATCAAGCTCTTCACGGGCAGGGCCGGTTCGGCGACCTGGTTCGACTGCAACTGCATGCACGGCTCCGGGGACAACATCACCCCGTTCCCGCGCTCGAACGTCTTCATCGTGTTCAACAGCGTGGAGAACGCGGCGGTGGAGCCCTTCGCGGCCCCCGTGCGCAGGCCCGAGTTCATCGGGGCGAGGGACTTCACGCCCGTGAAGTGACCTGCGCCCGCCGGTGATCGGCCCGGTTCCCGTCTCGTACGAGACGGGAACCGGGCCGACTGCCTTACAGCGTCGGGTAGTCCGTGTAGCCCTTCGCGTCGCCGCCGTAGAACGTGGCCGGGTCCGCCTCGTTGAAGGGCCCGCCGGCCTTCAGACGGACCGGCAGGTCGGGGTTGGCGAGGAAGAGCTGGCCGAAGGCCACGAGGTCGGCGGTGCCGTCCTCGACGAGGGTGAGCTCGTCAGGGCCCGTGGGCCCGTCGGTGGCCGGGTTGAGGATCAGGGTGCCGGAGAACAACTTGCGCAGCCGGTGGGTCAGTTCGCGCTGCCCGGGCGCCTCTCCGATGTGCAGATAGGCGAGACCGAGCGGCTCCAGCACCTGGACGAGCGCGGTGTACGCGGGCTCCGGGTCGGGCTCGTTGATGTCGTTGAAGGGGTTCCCGGGCGAGACGCGCAGCCCGGTGCGGTGCGCGCCGATCGCCTCCGCGACGGCCTTGACGACCTCGACGGCGAACCGGATGCGCTTCTCGTCGGAGCCGCCCCACTCGTCCTCGCGGAGGTTCGAGCCGGGCGCGAGGAACTGGTGGATGAGGTAGCCGTTGGCGCCGTGCAGCTCGACGCCGTCGAAGCCGGCCTCGATCGCGCTGCGCGCGGCGGCGACGAAGTCCTCGATGGTCTCGAGGATCTCCTCGTGGGTCAGCTCGTGCGGGGTGACGAACTCCTTCGGGCCCTCGGCGGTGTAGACCTGCCCCTGTGCGGCGACCGGTGAGACACCGACGGGGTGGAGGTCGCCGGGCAGCAGGGACGGGTGGCCGATGCGGCCGGTGTGCATCAGCTGGGCGAAGATCCTGCCGCCCTCGGCGTGCACGGCGTCGGTGACCTTGCGCCAGGCGGCGACCTGGTCCTCGTGGTGCAGGCCCGGGGTGGCCGGATAGCCCTGGCCCACGTGGGACGGCTGGATGCCCTCCGTGACGATCAGGCCTGCGGACGCGCGCTGGGCGTAGTACTCGACGGTGAGGTCGGTGGGTGCACCTCCCTCGGCGGCGCGGCTGCGGGTCATGGGCGACATGACGATGCGGTTGGCGAGCCGGGTGCCGGAGAGGTCGATCGGGTCGAACGCGGTGGTCACGGTGACTCCCGAATGAGAATTATGGGTCGGCCAAGTAATGGAACAGGTGGGTACTGTAACCCATTCCTTGGTCGGCCAAGTTAATTCTCGGAACAGGTAGTCTCTTGAGAGGGCGTACACATCCAGCACGCAGCGGGGAGTACCGATGAAGGCCACCGAAGCGGCCGCTCAGGCCGAGCGGGACGACCCCGGCTGTTCGGCGGAGAGGCTGCCCTCCGCGGCGCGCGGCGGACCGGTCAGCCACGCCATCTCCCGGGTGGCCCGCCTGCATCGCATCGCCGCCGGCAAGCTGCTGCGCGGGGTCGGGCTCTACCCGGGGCAGGAGTTCCTGATGATGCACCTGTGGGACCAGGGTGCGGTGCGCCAGTCGGACCTGATCAAGGTGGTCGACCTCGATCCGTCGACGGTCACGAAGATGCTCCAGCGTCTGGAGCAGGCGGGGCATGTGATCCGCCGCCCGGACCCGAAGGACCGGCGCGCGGTGCTCGTCGAGGCGACCGACAAGAGCTGCGGGCTGCTCGACGAGGTCGGGCGTGCCTGGAGCGGCCTTGAGGAGTACACCCTGGCCGGGCTGAGCGCGGTCGAGCGGGCGCAGCTCCTCGGCCTCCTGGCCCGGGTCGAGGCGAACCTGTGCACGGAGACGGCGGACTGCCCGGCTGCCGCCAAGGACTGACTACGGCGACGGCCGGGGACTGCGGGACTACGGCAACCGCCGGGCACTGCGGGACTACGGCAACCGCTGAGGACCGCGTGCAACCGCCGAGGACCGACTACAGCCAGGCCAGCGACGCCGCCCGGTCCAGTACGTTGCGTACGGCGTCCTCGTCGCCCGCCGCGCCCCTCGGCACCTCGTCGGGCGTGTACCGGCCGCCCACGAGCAGGCAGAAGTCCACGGCGTCCAGGACGAGTTCGCCCTGCACCGGCTCGTCCTCGGAGCCGAGCACCCACTGGGTGTCGTCGCCCTCGCCGCTCACCGCGAACAGCACCGGCGGGGCCGTGGGCCCCAGTGCCATGCCGAGGACGCGGACGGCGAGCCGGACCAGCTGCCACAGATGGGCCGGGGGCGGCGGTGGCACGGCGAGGCCGAGCGCGCGGCCGATGTCGTCCGTGTGGATCCACGCCTCGAAGGCGCGCACGACGAAGTGGTCGGCGACCGGCAGCCGTACGCCCATCAACGTCGTGGCGCGCGCGGCGCGTTCGGGGTCCCGGGCCTCGGGCGTGGCCAGCAGCGCGGCGGCCTGCGCGGACCATGCGGCCACCGTCTCCTCGGGTGTGCGCGTCCGCTCGTGCGCGATCACGTCGGCGGTCCGGGTGTTCCACGCCTCCTCCCAGGGCGTGTCCTCCGTGATCCGCGAGGGCGGCACCCGGGCCTCCAGACCGAGGCGCACGGCCAGTTGCTCATCGGCGGCGATCAGATGGCCGAGGGTGTCGTGGACGTCCCAGTCGTGCACGACTGGGGTGCCCCACGGCGCGTGGCCGTCCAGCTCCCGCAGCAGTGCCTTCAGGCCGGCGACGGCCGCGGCGTACGGGGCCGCGTGCGCGGCGACGCGCGGTACGGCGGGCCGGGCCCGCAGGGCGACGGCGAGCACACCGTCCGCCCCGGCGAAACCGTTGCTCGAGGCCGTCTCCGGCGCCCCGTCGCCCGAGGTCGCCCCCGGTGGCACGTCCAGCAGCCGTACCGTCTCACGGAGCCGCTCCGCCTCCGCCGCGCAGCTCTCGCACTCGGCCAGATGCAGCGGCACCGCCTTCTCGTCCGCGGGCTGCAGCGCGCCGAAGGCCCAGGCGGCCAGCAGCTCGGGCACACCGTCGTGGTCGTCGGTCACCGGACGCCTCCTTCCCCTGTCGCCATCATGCGCCCCTTTCCCACGCAGGGTCCGGTGGGTCGGCCAACGATTCCGCCAGCTTGCGCAGCGCGGACCGTAAGCGGGTCTTGGCGGTGCCCTCCGGGATGCCGAGCTCGACGGCGGCCTGCCGGTAGGTGCGGCCCGCGAAGTACGCGAGGTGGACGACCTCCCGCTGGGGCTGCGGGAGCTCGGCCAGCGCGGAGTGCAGCAGGAGCGAGCGTTCGCGGTCGACGACCGTCTCGTCGGGGCCGGGCCCCGCGTCGGGGATGGCATGCAGCGCGGAGTCGTCCGCGCGGGCGTCCTTGCGGTGCCTGGCCTCGCTGCGCACCCAGTCCACGGCCCGCCGGTGGGCGAGCATGGACAGCCAGGTACGCAGCGAACCCCGGCCCGCGTCGAACGCGTACGGCCTGCTCCACAGCTGGGCGAAGACCTCCTGCGCCACGTCCTCGGCGGCCACCTGGCTGCGCGTGACCCGCACGGCGACCCGCCGGACGAGCCCGCCGTACGCCGCGTACGCCTCGGCCAGCGCGGACTCGTCGCCGTACACCAGCCGCCGATGCAACTCCGCATCCGCGGGCGGCCGCTCGGACTTGTGGAGAGTTGGCTCCACCGGCACCACCACCTCGTGGTGCCCTTCCTAGCGCTCTCCGGGGCCCCCGCGCCAGTGGGTCGGCCGGACTCGCGGCCATCCGGCGCCGGAAAGGACCCGATGGCCGACCGGGAGGACCGTTGGGTCAGCCGGACAGGGCGTCCAGCAGCCGGTCCACATCCGCGGGTGTGTTGTAGAGGTGGAAGGCGGCCCTCAAGTTGCCCGCGCGGTCGGAGACCTCGATCCCGGCGCGGCTCAGCTCCGCCTGGCGGTGGCCGAGTCCGGGCACCGACACGATGGCGGAGCCGGGCGCGGGCACCGGGGCCGCGCCGATCGAGTCGAGTCCCGCGCGGAAACGGTCGGCGAGCGCCAGGTCATGGGCTTGTACGGCCGCGACGCCGAGTTGCTCGACCAGTTCGAGGGAGTGCCGGGCGCCCGCGTACGAGAAGAGGCTGGGGCTCTCGTCGAACCGCCGCGCCGAGTGGGCGAGCTCCTCGACCGGGCCGTAACAGGCGTCCCACGGGTGCTCTCCCGCCACCCAGCCCGCGAACACCGGGGTGAGTCCGCCGAGGTCATCCGGAACGACCAGGAAGGCCACGCCCCGCGGGCAGACGAGCCACTTGAAGCCGACGGACACGACATAGTCGTACGCGTCCGCATCCAGCGGCAGCCAGCCGGCGGCCTGGGACGCGTCGATGTACGTACGCGCCCCGTGCGTGGCCGCGGCCTCGCGGATCGCGGGCAGGTCGGCGATCCGGCCGTCGGCGGACTGCGCGGCGCTGACCGCGACGAGCGCCGTGCCGGGGCGCACCGACTCGGCGATGCGCTCCAGCGGGACCGTGCGCACCTTGAGATCCGTACGGACGTGGAAGGGCGTCACGAGGGAGCTGAACTCGCCCTCGGCGGTGAGGACTTCGGCGCCCTCGGGCAGCGAGGAGGCGATCAGTCCGGTGTAGACGGCGACCGAGGCCCCGGCCGCGACACGGCGGTCCGGGACCCCGGTGAGACGCGCGAAGGAGGCGCGGGCCGCCTCCACGTCGGCGAACATGTCCTGCGACTGGCCGGCCGCCACGGACTCGACGCCGGCCCGCATGGCGTCCACCGCGCGGGCCGGGAGCAGCCCGGTGCTCGCGGTGTTCAGATAAGTGTTCTTCGGGGCGAACTCGGCGCGGACGAGGCTCTCGAAGGTCTCCATGAGACCACTCTGCGACTCCGGGAACTCCCCGTCCATTGCCGACTTTTACGTGGTTCCGCTAAGGAACGCTTATAGATTCGCCCTGACCTGCGCCTTTCGGCGTCCGTCAGTGCTGCGGCACCGCGCATCCGTCCGGGCCGCAGGCGTCGGCGTCGTTCTCCTGGATCAGCTTGAGGGGCGAGTGGTTGCTCCACGCCTGCTCCAGGGCCTGCGCGAAGACCTCGGCGGGCTGGGCGCCGGAGACGCCGTACTTGCGGTCCAGGACGAAGAACGGCACGCCGTTCGCGCCCAGCTCGCGCGCCTCGCGCTCGTCGGCGCGCACCTCGTCCGCGTACGCGGCGGGGTCGGCGAGCACCTTGCGGGCCTCGTCCGCGTCGAGCCCGGCGGCGACGGCCAGCTCCACGAGCCGCTCGTCGTCGCCGAAGAGGGACCGCTCCTCGGCGAAGTTCGCCTTGTAGAGCAGTTGGATCAGCTCGTCCTGCCTGCCCTGCTCCTTGGCGAGGTGCAGCAGGCGGTGCATGTCGAAGGTGTTGCCGTGGTCGCGGTCCCGGGTGCGGTACTCCAGGCCCTCGGCGGCGGCCTGTGTGCCCAGGTTCTCCTCGCCGGCCTGCGCCTGCGCCTCGCTCATGCCGTACTTCTTGGTGAGCATCGTGATGACCGGCTGGATGTCGCCCTTGGCGCGGCCCGGGTCGAGCTCGAAGGAGCGGTGCACCACCTCGATGTCGTCGCGGTGCGGGAAGGCGTCGAGCGCCTTCTCGAAGCGGGCCTTGCCCACGTAGCACCAGGGGCAGGCGATGTCGCTCCAGATCTCGACGCGCATGTCTTCGGCTCTCTCCGGCTCGTACGGACACGGAGGCACCCTCCGCTGGGTACGTGAACGTTCAATCGCCTCGGTTCATTCCCGGATCACGCCCACGGATCTCTACTCCACGCCGGATTCCCCGCCGACCGCGTACCGCAGGAAGAGGTGGTGATCACTCTCGGCCGGCGGGCTCGCCGGGTCCGGGAGCCAGCCCTGGCGGGCGTAGAAGGCCCGGGCGCGTTCGTTGTCCACGTGCACCTCGAGCGTCGCGACCCGCTTGCCGTCGGCCTGCCACTGCTCCACACAGGCGGTGTGCAGCGCGGCACCGAGGCCCGTACGCCAGTGGCCGGGATCGACATGGAACTGGAACAGCTTCACCGTGTCGGTGGGAGCGCCCTCCACGGTGCGGAACGAGGCGATGGCCACGATCCGGCCCTCATGGACGGCGCACAGCACATGACTGTCCGGCCGCCCGATGGCGTCGCGCCATCGGGCGGACCAGTCGGTCCCGTCCTGCGGCACCCCGTCCGGGTAGTACGTCGCCCGCGCCCGGGCGTGCAGCTCGGCGACGGCCTCCGCCTCGGCGTGCAGCGCGGTCCTGATCACGCGCCGTCCTGTCACACGGTCTCTGATCATGCCGGTCATGCCGCGGAGGACGCGTCCACGTCCGCCGCGGTTCCGAGCCGGCCGAACTGCGCCCGGCCGGGGTACAGACACAGGCTCTCAGCTTGTTCTTTATCTACCAAGTTCTTCCAGGCTTGCCGATGGCCTTGAGGGTCTCGGGGCGTTTGACGGTCTTGCCGACGTCGTAGCGGGGTGCCCGGTGTTTGTTCTTGGCGCCGGGTGGCCGTCCGGGGCCGGCTCCTCGGGGTTTGGGAACACGGGTCGGGCAGGCGAGGTGAGCGCGGATGTTCCTGAACCCCCGGCGGACCCGGGCCGGGGTGAGCCGGTCGGAGGTCGTGGGTTTCGAGGACCATAACCACACCGGCGGAGCGTCCCGTTCCTTCGACAGGTGTTCCACCTTCAGCCGTATCAACGTGCCCTCGACCAAGGGCAGTTCGCCGTCGTGGTCGAGCCATGAGGAGCGGTGGGTGAGCCGTGGGTGGACACGGTCTCATGCCTGGGTTTCGGCCTTGCCGTAGTTGGTGGTGTCGGTGACCGTGGTGATCGCGGGCTCGGGCCAGGTCTCCGGTTTGGTGAAGCGGAACTCCGGGCTGTGCTTGGGGGCCGGCCGTTGACGCCGTGCATCCTCGGTGGTTTCGGCAGACGCATGACGCGGTCGGACCGGACCCGGCCGACCAGCTCGACGGGCAGGTCACGCAGGACCCAGGCCAGGCGGGTGACGTCGTAGCCGGCGTCGCTGACGATCACGATAGGTGGGTCCCCGGTCTGCCACTGACCCGCGGTGATGAGCCGCTCGACGACACCCCGCAGCTGGGTGGCGGTGACGGCGGTCGCGTCGTCCACCGGTCCCAGCCGCACCACGTCCAGGATCGCGGTCCAGGAAGTAGCGCCCGGCTCCAGCACGGCGACGAAAGAGTAGGGCCAGCCCGGAATGAACTGCGACGCCGTCTTCGCACGGCCATAGACGTGGCAGAACAGCCGATCGGCCGAGCACGGCGCGTCCGACCGCAACCACGGTGACACATCGACCACCAGGACCAGGCGTCCGCCGTCGAAGCGGGGCAGCGACAGCCCGGCCAGCACCGTCCGCAGCCGGTCGACGTCGATCCGGCCGTGGTTCAGGCCGCCGTACATCGCTCCGTGCCCACGACGATGCTCGGGCACCAGCGTCAAGTCCACCGAGGACTTCACCGCCCCGTCCGCGCACAGCACCGTGTCCACCAGCTCGAACAACTCATCGCGGCGAGCGGTCAGACACTCATGGAACTCGCCCCGGAAGCGTGACGCTTCCGCGAACGCTTCCCTCCGGACAGCATCAGGCAGCAGACTCACCCTCACGGCCTTCGTCTTGGTCAAGTGCTGTCCCGTCTCACGGGACCTTGCTTCCGTCTCACCTGACCTTGCCTACTTTGCGCTTCAAGGGCACCGTCATGTGAGACAGCAATCCGTTCGTGGCGAAGGGGAACGGTTGCCGCTCAAATTGACCAGCGCCGGTTCTGATCAGGCCCCTCACGTCCGTTGCCCTCTGACGAAGGCGTGAGTCCGGGTGTATGTGGTGAAGCCCATGGACTCATAGAGCCGCTTGGGGGCGGGATAGGCGGTGTCGCCTCGCGAGTGGACGATGGCGCGGTGGCCACCGGCACGGGCGAAGGCATGCAGCACCGCGGTGCAGACGGCGCTGCTGTAGCGGGAGTTCGTTAACAGTTGATTGGCAAATCCGCGCTTGTGTCAGCAATGGATCTCGTGACCTGCGCATTCGCCGGTCGCGGCGGCTGGACAACAGGCTCCGCTGAGATTGCGCAGCGGGTGGGCGCATCCGGGATTCGGTGCGCACGACACGCTTCGTGCAGCGAGCTGGATCACGGGAGCGTGATGAGGGCGATGCTTTCTGCCTGCGCGACGGCCAGCCGGGTGCCGTCGGGGTGGAGGGCGGCCACGGGAGAGGGGACGTGGCTGACGCCGAAGCATGTGGTCTTGACGGGTACGCCGACCTCGGGCCATTCCGCAACGAGGCGCCCGGTGGCCGTGTCGAGCAGTCGCGGGTGGCCGAGGAGAGAGATCACCTGATCGCCGCGGGGCAGGAGCAGGACACCCGGCTCGGCATCGGCGATCGGGGTGCGGTGTAGCCACCGTCCCTCGGACATCGACCACACACCGAGGTGGCGTGGCGGAAGAGCGGGTTCTTCTTTGTTGCCCCACGATTCCGTCCCCGTCCCCGTCGTCGCCAGCACCAGCCGATCGACGTCGAGCCAGCAGCCCGCTGTCACTTCGCCGTTCATGACCGCCGGTCCCGGCAGCAGACCCTCGCCGTCCAGAGTGGCGGGGTCGGTCAGCGCGAGTGCCGTGTCGTAGACCATGGCGGTCCCGAAGGGATGCCACAACCATCCGACCGCGAGCAGGTACCGGCCGTCCGGGCTCAGACTGAGCCTGGAGTGGAAGACGTCCTGCGGATCACGCCTGCCGGCGGTCAGCCGCTCGCCGCTCGCCGCGTCCTCGATCTGGAGCACGTTGTACTCGTCGGGGCAGTGCACGACGACCTCGCGCCCGTCACCCAATGAGCCCAGGGCGAGCGGGTAGTCGTAGTTATCCGCCTGGTAGTCGCTGCGGTCCAGCTCTCGCACGACCCGTTCGCGTTCGAGCAACACCCCCTCGGTGCCGCGTTCCTGGTACAGGGCGGAGTACGGCGCTGAGACCGAGGTGATCCCGGCGTCGAACGGAAAGCTCCACGCGAAGGCCGCTTTCCGCTCCACCCCGTCGCGGCCCCAGCGCCGACCGCATCCGGAGACCAGTTTGTCGCCTTGCCATACCAGCGACTTCGGCGCGGCCTTTACCGGTATCGACTCCACGGTCATTGATGACCACCCCATTCTGAGAACCCTGGACTAGAGATCTTTAACTGCTGACGTTACGGCGGTTGGAGGTCGAGACCGGTCTTGGAGATGAGACCTTCGATGAGGCGGGGGCGGTACTGCATCCGTTTCAGCCGCGTCTTCACCAATGCGGTGAGCTGGCCGAGGCTGTGTTTTGTGAGGTTGGCCAGTGACCTCTCCAGGTGCGACCACACACCCTCGACGGGGTTGAGCTCGGGAGCGTACGGAGGCAGTTGGTAGACGGTCAGCCGTAATCGGGCGGCGATCAGCTCGTGCATGGTGCGGCTGACATGCGTGTTCAGGTTGTCCCACACCAGGACGACGGGGCCGCCGAGCTGCTGGTGTGCGGCATCCATCAGGCGGGCGCAGTCGGTCTCGGTGAAGCCCTTGCGCCGTCCCTTGGCGGGGCCGCGGTCCAGGTGGATGCGGTAGATCAGCCGTGGACGACGGCCGGCCTTGATGCAGATCAGCGCCGCCATCGAGACACGTTTCGTGCCCGCGGCGGTGACCTTCACGACCGGGGTGTGGCCTCGCCACGCCCCCATGCGGCCTGCCGTCACCCGGCTGCGCGGTCCTCGCTCCTCGTCAGAACCCATCTTTGAACCGGCCCTCCGGGCCCTCCGAAGCAGTGCCACTCCGCCGACCTGATCGGCTGCAGCGTCATGGGTTTTCTCGTTACTCCACCGCGCGGCCGATGAGTTTGTGGCTCCCGGCCGGTCCAAGCTCATGACACCTAGGAAAGGACACCGCCATGTCAGAGCTTCTCGTCGACTTCATCACCTCCCTCGACGGCCACGCATCGGGAGAGGGATGGCCCGGGTTCTGGGGCCTCGAGGGCCCGGAGTACCTCGCATGGCTCGGCAAGCAGCCCGAGGCCACCTACCTGATGGGAGCGAACACCTACCGCCTGATGTCGGGCTTCGCCGCAGGCGACGTCCCCAAGGGCCAAGACGAGTTCAGGCCCGAAGAAGAGGCGTCCGTCGACGAGCTCACGCAAGCCTCCAAGGTGGTGTTCTCCTCCTCACTCAAGGAACCCCTGACGTGGGCCAACTCCACGCTCGTCCGCGACGACGCCGTCGAGACGGTCCGCGCCATGAAATCGAGTGGCTCGGGGCTCCTCAGCACGATCGGCAGCCTCAGCCTGTGCCGGTCCCTGCTCCGAGCAGGACTCGTCGACCGCTTCCGGGTCGTCATGTTCCCGGTGATCACCGGGGCCACGGGCGAAGAACGCATCTACGACGGCTATCCGGACGTTGCCCTCGAAATGATCGAGCACCGCACCTTCGACGGCCGCATCCAGCTGGTCGAGTACAAGCCCCGCGTGCTCGAGCACCCGCCACTCGGCGTCCCTGCGTGACGTTGCCCCACCGTCGTGCTCCAGCCAGGCCGAGCGGTGGGTCAGCCGCGGGTGGACCCGGTCCCACGCCTGAGCTTCGGCCTTGCCGTAGTTGGCGGTGTCGGTGGCCGTGGTGATCGCCGGTTCGGGCCAGGTCTCGGGTTTGTTGAAGCGGAACTCCGGCCCGTGCTCGGGGGATGTCCGCCCTGGGGTTGTAGACGCGGGGCGGCTTCGGCAGCCGCATCACCCGGTCGCCGCGGATCCGGCCGACCAGCTCGGCCGGGAGATCGCGCAATACCCAGGCCAGACGGGTGACGTCATAACCGGCGTCCATGACGATCGTGATGTCCCGGTCCCCAGGCGCCCACTGGCCGGCCGCGATAGGCCGCTCCACCGCAGCACGGAGCTGGGCGGCGGTGACCGCGGTCGCATCGTCCTCGGGTCCGAGCCGGACCACGTCCAAAATCCCGGTCCACGAGGTGGCGCCGGGCTCCAGGACGGCGACGAAGGAGTACGGCCAGCCCGGGATGAACTGGGAGGCGGACTTCGCCCGGCCGTAGACATGGCAGAACAACCTGTCCGCCGAGCACGGCGCGTCCGAGCGCAGCCACGGTGACACGTCGACCGCGAGCACCAGGCGGTCACCGTCGAAACGTGGCAGCGACAGCCCGGCCAGCACCGTCCGCAGCCGATCGATGTCGATCCGGCCGCGGTTGAGGGCTCCGTACAAAGCGCCGTGACCACGCCGGTGCTCGGGCACCAGCGTCAACTCCACCGGCGAGGTGACCGGCCCGTCAACACACAGCAGCGCGTCGGTGAGCTCGAACAACTCATCCCGCCGAGCGGTCAGACACTCGTAGAACTCGCCCCGGAAGCGTGACGCTTCTGCGAACGCTTCCCGCCGGACAGCATCGGGCAGCAGACTCACCCTCACGGCCTTCGTCGTGGTCACGTGCACCTTGGTCGGAGCACATGATCAGACGAAGGCCGCCCCCGCGTCCGGCGAATCCCCTTGCGAGCGAATCCGTTCGAGACGCCATTCGAGACCGTGGCACCATGTACCGCATGACGACGAACCGAAAGGTCCATGCCGCGTAGACGGCCAGGACAGATCCGTGCCGGCGCCTCCGGCAGCCACCGGACAACAGGTGCAAGGCCAGTCATCGACGGCCTGTCTTCGCATGCACTGTCCGAGATCATCCGTCTCGAGCACACGCGCAACTATCTGCAGCCAGGCGACGTCAGCGCGGCTGTGGGCCTGTGGAAGGACTACGTCCACCAGCCCGAGCGTGATCTGTGGCACGACTACGAGTGGGACAACGTGCACTGGTACTGCTGCGGCAACCCTCTCGAAGCCCGAGCCCTCCTCGACACCGTGATGCAGGTTATGTCGCCACGAAGCGCCCGCGAACTTCGAAAGATCGTCAGTCGGTCTGACGCCGTCTGGAACCTTCCGTCCCCGCCCTACGACGCGGGCGGAAGATGAAGAACAAGCTCAGCCCTTGACGGCCGAGCTGGCGACGCCCTGCACGAACCACCGCTGGAAGAAGAGGAAGACGATCAGCACGGGCAGCACCAGGAGCACGCCGAAGGCGAGGATCTGACCCCAGTCCGGGGGCAGTTGTTCCTGGAAGACGCTCATCTCCAGCGGTAGCGGGCGTACCGACGGGTCGGAGACCATCAGGACCGGCCACAGGAACGAGCCCCACTGCATAAGGAAGGTCAGGATCGCCACGGAGGCGAAGGCCGGCTTCGACATCGGGACGATGATCGCGAAGAAGGTGCGCCAGGGGCCCGCGCCGTCGATACGGGCGGCTTCCTCGATGCTCGGCGGGATCGTGCGGAAGAAGGTGGCGAACTGGTAGACGGAGAAGGCGTTGGCGATGAACGGGAGCGCCAGGATGGGGAGCGTGTTGCGCTGGTCGTTGAACATGTAGAAGAGCGGGACCGCCACCGATTCGAACGGGATCAGCATCAGCAGCAGGACGAGGGTGAAGACGGCGTTCTGCCCGCGCCACTTCAGCCGTGACAGCCCGTACGCGGCCATGGAGTTGACGATGAGACCGCCTGTCACGACCACGAAGGCCAGCAGCAGCGAGATGCCCATGAAGCGCCAGAAGTAGCCGGTGCTGTCGGAGTTGAGGCTGTCGAGGACGGCTGTGTAGTTGTCGAACGACAGGTTGGTGGGCAGGAAGCCGGACAGACCGTTCAGGACTTCGTCGGACGGCTTGAGGCTGCCGATGAACAGGTAGATGACCGGCAGCGCGAAGATGAACGCCAGCACGGACAGGACGGCGTAGTCGAGGACGCGGCGCAGGGGCGTGCGGGTGAGGCCCGGGTTCATGCTCATGGATGCTCAGTCCTCGTTGTCGGGCCGGACGACGCGGCGCTGGATGAGGGTCAGGACGAGGACGATCAGGAAGAAGACGACGGTGATCGCGGACGCCTGGCCGATGTTGTTCTGGTCGAAGGCGGTGGTGACCGCCTGGTACATCACGGTGCGCGCGGCGTCCTCGTTGAGGCCACCGCCCTGGACCAGGACGTAGATCTGGTCGAAGACCCGGAAGGCGAACACCGAGGTGAGCAGGGCGACGAAGACGAGGGTGCCGCGGATGCCGGGCAGGGTGACGTGGCGGAACTGCTGCCAGCGGGAGGCACGGTCGAGCTCGGCGGCCTCGTAGAGCTCGCTCGGGATGCTCTGGAGTCCGGCGAGCAGGATGACCATCTGGAAGCCGACGCCCTGCCAGATGGAGAGGATGATGATCGAGATCATCGCGGTGGCGGAGTCGCCGAGCCAGTCGAAGGCGCCCCAGTTGCCGAAAGTCACCGCGTCCAGCGCGGAGTTGAGCATGCCCTGGTCGCTGCGGGCGAGGATGAGCCGCCAGATCACGGCGACCAGCGCCATCGGGAAGACGACCGGCATGAAGAACAGTGACCGGAACAGGCCGATCGCCTTGAGCTTGCGGTTGAGCAGGATCGCCAGGCCGAGCGCCAGACCGGTCTGCGCGGGCACGACGACCACGGCGAAGGTCAGGTTGTTGAGCAGGGCCCGCAGGAACGGGCCGGACAGATCGGGGTCGGTGAACAGCCGCCGGTAGTGCTCGATTCCGAACCAGGTCGGTTCCAGCGGGGAGCCGAGGCGGACGTTGTAGAAGGAGAGGACGACGGCGTAGCCGAACGGGATACCGACGAAGGCGATGAGCCCGACTACGGAGGGGGCGGACATGAGCAGTCCGTGCAACCAGTCGCGGTTCTTGCGCACAGAGCGCGCCGGACGCGCGGGTTCGACGGAGGTCACGGGTGGGGCCTGCTCCCGGGAATGGGGCGCGGCGTGCGCGGGTTCGACGGATTTCACGGGGGGTCCTGTTCCCGGCGGGGCGGGCGCGACGTGCGCGGCCCGCCCCGGCCGATGAGTCCTACGGGATCTCGTAGCCGGCGTTGTCGGAGAAGTCCTGGTCGATGGCCTTGGCGGCCTTGGACAGGGCGTCCTTCGGGTCGGTGCCGCCGTAGATCGAGTTGAGGGCCTCGGCGAACTTGGCGGTGACGGTGGGGTATCCGGCGGTCAGCGGCCGGGTCACGGCGACGCAGGACTTGGAGATGTCGGTGTCGCCGCAGGGCTTGGCAAGCTGGTCGGCGAACAGCTGCAGCGGGCCGCCCTGCTTGTAGAGCTCGCTCGCGGCGAGCGCGGACTTGGTCGCCGGCGGGGCGCCGTTGGCCGTCGTCATCGCGCCGACGTTCTCGTCGTTCAGGAGGGTGTCCAGGAACGTGCCGGCGGCCTTGGCGTTCTTGGAGTCGGCGCCGATGCCCCAGGCCCAGGAGCCCTGGCCGGTCTTGGGCCCGTTGCCGAAGTCGGGCAGCGGCAGGACGACGAGGTCGTCACCGAGCGCTTCGCTGTACGTGGGGTACATCCAGTGGCCGACCCAGCTGAGCGCCGCGCGGCCCTTGGCGAAGGCGTTGCCGTCGGTGTTGGGGTCGACGTCGGACTTCCAGGACTGGAGGGTCTTCAGGGCCGACACCGTTTCCGGCGAGTCGAGGGCGCCCTCCGCCTTGCCGTCCTTGAGGAGCGAACCGCCGGCCGACCAGACGATCGGGGAGAAGCCGTAGGTGCCCCACTCGGTGGCGAGCCCGCTGTTCTCCTGAACGTCGAGGACCTTGCCGTCGGAGTCCTTGCCCTTCAGCGCCTTGAGCGCGGCGGTGAACTCGTCCGCCGTCCAGGCGTCGTCCACGCTCGTCGGGTACTTCACGCCGGCCGCGTCCAGCAGCTTCTTGTTGCCGTAGATGCCCAGGCCCGAGTCGTACTGGCCCAGACCGTAGTGCTTGCCGTCGATCTCGCCCTGCGCCTTGACGGCGTCGGTGGCGTTGCTCAGGGTCTTGGCGGAGACGTAGTCGTCGATCGGGGCGAGCTTCTGGTTGAAGACGAAGTTCGCCATGGTCGGACCGTCGAACTCCATCACGTCCGGCAGCTTGGAGGCGTCCGTCGTCGTGATGGTCTTGGTGTAGTCGTTGCCGGGGATCAGCTTCAGCTCGACCTTGATGTCCTTCTGCGAGGAGTTGAAGGACTTCACCGCGTTCTGGATGGCGGTGTCCTCGCTCTTCTGGCCCTGGTGGGCCCAGACGCTGATGGTGCCCTTGCCGCTGCCCGCCTCTGCGGAGGTATCGGTGCCGCCACCCCCGCCACAGGCGGCCAGCGCCGCCAGGGGCAGGACGAGAGCCAGGCCCGTGCTGGTTGTGCGGCGGACTTTTCTGCTGGTCGA
>NZ_VWMY01000026.1:0-91931 GCF_008905045.1 Streptomyces albicerus | reverse complement strand
GGGGGGGGGTGGGGCTCTGGGCCTACTGCGGTCCGCGCGGGCTCGGCGGCGCGGTGGTCTCGCGCAGGACGAGGCGGATGGGCATCTGCACCTGGCCGGGCTGTCCGGCGTCCGCGTCCGGTTCGTCCAGCTGCCGCAGGAGCAGCCGGGCGGCCTCGGCGCCCTGGCCCGCGACCGGCTGGGCGACGGTGGTCAGCCCGACCACGTCGGCGAGTTCGTGGTCGTCGAAGCCGACGACGGACACGTCGTCCGGCACTCTCAGCCGGTGGCGCCGCAGCGCGCGCAGCGCGCCCATCGCCATCTCGTCGGACTGCGCGAACACGGCCGTCGGCGGGCGGGAGGCGGCCAGTAGCTCGGTCATGGCCCGTTCGCCGCCCTCGACGGTGTAGTCGCCGTCCGCCTCCAGGGCCGGGTCGTGCTCGATCCCGGCATCGGCGAGGACGTCGAGATACGCCTGGCGGCGCTCGACGGGGGTGGTCCAGTGCAGCGGCCCGCTGGACCCGCTGATCATGCCGATCCGGCGGTGGCCGAGGTTCACCAGATGCCGTACGGCGCTCTCCGTGCCGGCCCGGTCGTCGATGCCGACCACGGTGAAGCCGGGCCGGGCGCCGCCGACGGTGGTGGCAAGCGGCACTCCCAGCGAGCGCAGCGCGGCGGACTCCTCCTCGTCCGGGATGAGGAGCGAGAGCACGGCGTCCACCCGCTTGCGGACCGGCAGCTTGGTGAAGAAACGCTTGCGTGTCTCCGGCGAGCCCAGGTTGTAGAGCAGGACGTCGTACCCGGCGGCGCTGAACACCTTCTCGGCGGCGTCCAGCACGGTGCCGAAGAACCAGCGGCCCACATACGGGACCACGACCCCGATGGTGAAGGTGCGGCCGCTGGCCAGGCTGGAGGCCGAACGCGACGCGGTGTAGCCGAGCTGCGCGGCGACGGCCGCGATCTGTGCCCGCACCTCGTCGGAGACGCCCGGCCTGCCCCGCAGCGCGCGGGACACGGTGGACGCCGAGACTCCGGCGGCCCGGGCGACATCGGTGATGCTGACCGTCACAGCGCTTTTCTCCCGTCGGTTTCACATCGGTGTGATCTGCGAGTGACGTGACCGTAAACCCGCCCTCGTTGTTGCGCAAGCGTTTGCGTTCATATTTACTTGGGCCGATTTCCCAAGTGAGCTCGTTGTGATCGATGGTCAGCGCATGCGTTTGGGCGCTGTGAGCCGACAGGAACTGTGCATGCGATACGCCCCGCCCGGCCTCTGCGTGAACGACTTCGCCCTCCTGCGCGACGAGGACGGGACCTATGCGGTGCTGCACCTGCAGGGGCCCTGGACACCGGAGTTCGACCATCTGCGGATGGAGACCTCCTACGGCCGTGCCACTTCCACCGACCTGGTCCGCTGGGAGCCGCAGGGCACCGCCTTCGGCAACGGCCTGCCCGGCCGGTTCGACCAGCAGACGGTGTGGACCATGCACCCCTTCCGGCACGGCGACGGGATGGCGATGTTCTACACCGGCGTCAGCGGTCTCACGCCGGGCGGCTGGCCGGTCCAGTCGGTCGGCGTGGCGTACTCGGACCGCACGGACGGCACGGGCTGGCGCCGCCACGGCACCCTGCCGGTCGCCGAGGCGGACCCGCGTTGGTACCGCACCGGCGAGAGCATGGCCTGGCGCGACCCCTTCGTCGTACGCGACGACGAGTCGGATGACTGGGTCATGGTCGTCTGCGCCAGCGACGCCTCCCTGCCGGTGGATGTGAGCGGCTGTGTCGCCCTGGCCACCTCCGCCGACCTGGAGCACTGGACCGTCCGCCCGCCGCTCATCTCCCCGGGCGACGTCGACGAGTTGGAGTGCCCGGTCCTGGAACGCCTCGACGACGGCAGCTGGCTGCTGCTCGGCTCCATCGGCCGGACCCGCGGCTTCGAGGCATGGACCGCGCCGCGTCTGCGGGGCCCGTGGACCCGCCGCGGCCCGCTCGGTCCGACCGGCTCGTACGCCCCCCGCGTCATCCCCGCCCCCGACGGCTCCCGCGTCGTGCTGCACACCACGCCCCGCCGGGTCGGGCTCACGGACACCGGCGAGCGCTGCCGCGGCATGCTCGCCCAGCCCAAGTCCCTTGTGGTGGAGGGCGATTCGGCGCCCCGCCTCGAATGGTGGACCGGCCTGAACCCATGGCTCGGCGAGGAGACGGACCGCCCGACCCTGCACGCGGTCGGCGACGTCGGCATCTCCGGGCGCGTCGAGATCACGCTGCGTACCGACGGACCGCACGGCGACCGCCCCGCCCTCGTCGTCGGCTGCGACGGCAAGAACCTCTGGGTCACCGGCCCCGACGGGACCCGCCTCGGCGAGACCGTCCTGACCGAACCCGCCGCCTCACTGCGCATCCTCACCATCGGCGAGTACGTCGAGGTCTACGCCGACGGCGTGTTCGCCCTGACCACCTTGTGCTACTCCGGGCACCCCACCCAGTGGACCGCCGTCACCGAAGGACGCGAACACACCATCCCCGTCCGCCCGATCCGGCTGCCCGACCCCCACCGCGACGACGCCTCGGCCATCTGGCCCGGCCCCTCAACTCCCTGACGGGCCACAGCCCGCGCCCGCCGACCGACACCCCGCACGACCCCGGAAAGGCCCAGCCATGAACGTCACCGCCGACGCTCTCCGCTTCCCCGACGGCTTCCTGTGGGGCGCCTCCACCGCCGCCCACCAGATCGAGGGCAACAACGTCAACAGCGACTGGTGGCACATGGAACACAGCGGCGGCTCCATCGCCGAGCCCAGCGGCGACGCGGCCGACAGCTACCACCGGTGGCGCGAGGACATGGACCTGCTCGCCGAACTCGGCTTCACCGACTACCGCTTCAGCATCGAATGGGCCCGCATCGAGCCCGCCCCCGGCCACTTCTCCAGGGCCGAGATCGCCCACTACCGGCGCATGGTCGACGGCGCCGTCGAACGCGGCCTCCGTCCCATGGTCACCCTCCACCACTTCACCGTCCCGCGCTGGTTCGCCGAGCGCGGCGGCTGGACCGCGGACGGGGCGGTGGACCTGTTCGAGCGGTACGTGCGGGCGACCGCGCCAGTCATCGGCACCGGCGTACGGCACGTGTGCACCATCAACGAGCCCAACATGATCGCGGTCGCCGGCGCCATCCGCGAACTGGGCACCGAGGCACCCCCCGCGGCGGGACTCCCACTGCCCGACAAGGCCACGACCGACGCCCTCATCGAGGCACACCATCGCGCCACGGCCGCCGTCAAGGCGATCTCCGCCGACATTCAGGCCGGCTGGTCGATCGCCAACCAGGTGTACCAAGCCCTCCCCGGCGCCGAAGCCCTGACCGCGGCCTACCGCCACCCCCGCGAGGACGTCTTCATCGAAGCCGCACGGGGCGACGACTGGATCGGCGTCCAGTCCTACACACGTACGAGGATCGGCGCGGACGGTCCCCTCCCCGCCCCCGAGGACGCCGAACGCACCCTCACCGGCTGGGAGTACTACCCACAGGCCCTGGGCCACGCCCTGCGCCACACCGCCGGGATCGTCGGCGACGTACCGCTGATCGTCACCGAGAACGGCATCGCCACCGACGACGACAGCCGCCGCGTCGACTACACCACCGGGGCACTCCAGGAGGTCACCGCCGCCCTGGAAGACGGTCTCGATGTACGGGGCTATCTGCACTGGAGCGCGCTCGACAACTACGAATGGGGCTCCTACCGGCCCACTTTCGGCCTGATCTCGGTAGACCCGGACACCTTCGAGCGCACGCCGAAGCCGTCCGCGGCCTGGCTCGGCGGACTCGCCCGCTCCGGGATACTGCCGCGAGCCTGGTCCTGACGTACTCAGCCCGCCGCATCCGGTCCACCGGTCCGCCGCATCCGGTCCACGACTCAGCGGCGCACCGGGAAGGACCGCCTCAGCTCCAGATCTCCGTCGCCGTACGGTGCGCCGCGTCCACGTCCACCGACAATCCCGACTCCGTCAGGGCCGCGCCCAGGGCGGTCAGGGCGGCCCGGACGGTGTCCCGCGTCGCGTCGGGGCCGTAGTGGTTGACCCGGACCATTTCCTTGGCCAGGGCGCCGCCGCCGGCGGCCAGCGGGAGTGCCGGGTCGGTGGCCAGCGCCTTGGTGACCAGCTCGGAGGCGTCGATGCCCGCCGGAGTACGCAGCGTGGTGGCGACCGGGGCCGCGTCCGCCGCCTCGTACACGTACGGTTCGAGGCCGCCGCCCAGCGCGAGTGTGCCCGCGCGGGTGGCGGCCGCCGCCTTCGCGTGGCGGGTCATCAGAGCGTCCAGGCCCTCCTCCTCGATGCGGGCCACACAGGCGTCCAGAGCGAGCATCTCGAGTTGGGCCGGGGCATGGAGGAGCGTCTTGCGGCCGGTGTCGATCCAGCGCTCCTTCCAGTCCAGGAGGGAGAGGTAGGAGCGGCGCGGGGCGTGCGGGTTCGCGGACATACGGGTCCAGGCGCGCTCGCTCACCGAGACCGCGGAGACGCCGGCGGGTCCGCCCATCGCCTTCTGCGCCCCGATCACGCACAGGTCCACGCCCCACGCGTCCGGCAGTACCGGCTCGGCGCCGATCGAGGCCACCGCGTCCAGATAGAACAGGGCACCGTGCGCCCGTACGACCTCGCCGATCTCCGCCACCGGATTCGTGTTGCCGGTGGCCGCCTCCGCGTGCACGAGAGACACGAAGTCGATCTCCGGGTGCTCGGCGAAGGCCTCGCGGATCTGCGCGGGCGTGACCGCCGTGTGGAAGGGGACGGCCAGGTCGTACACCGTCGCGCCGCAGTCCCGCAGCCAGTCGCCGAACGTCTGCCCGTACGGACCGGTGATCACGTTGAGAGCCGTCGTGCCGGGACCGGCGGCGCCGCGAATGGCACCCTCCAGCGGCAGCAGCGCCTCGCCCTGCGTGATCACCACGTCCTGCTCGGTGGAGAGCAGCCGCGCCACGCGGTCCTCGATCGACGCGAAGTGCGCGGCGCTCAGCGGCGCCAGGTCCAGGAAGGGGTGGGTCACGGCGGTGCTCTCTTCGTTCACGGATGCGCTCACGGGGTAGACGAACACGAGCGTAACGGGCGTTCCTCCGCTCGCCCCACCGATGACTTCTGAGGCCGGACGGCCCAGTGGCCATGGGAATGGTTTGAGCAGCTCAAACCTTTCCTTATAATCAGAAGCCACAGTTCCCCCACAGGAGGTCACCCCGTGAAGATGGTCCTCGGGCGCCGGACCCGCATTCTGGCCGCCACCACCGCGACGGCCGGGCTGCTGCTCGTCGCCGGTTGCTCCTCGGACGACGACGGGGGGAAGAAGACCACCGCGAACGGGGTCGAGCTCGTGAAGGGCGGGCAGCTCACCACCTGCACGCACCTGCCGTACCCGCCGTTCCAGTCGGAGATCGACGGCAAGGTGCAGGGCTTCGACGTCTCACTGATCGACCTGGTCGCCGAGGACCTCGGCGTGAAGCAGGAGATCCTCGACCAGCCCTTCGAGAACTTCAAGACCGGCGGATCCCTCAACTCCGACCAGTGCGACCTCGCCGCGGCCGGCATGACGATCACCGACGAGCGCAAGAAGAACGTCGACTTCTCCGACCCGTACTTCGACGCCACCCAGGCCGTCCTCGCCGACAAGAAGAGCGGCATCGCCTCCTTCGCGGACCTCAAGGGCAAGAAGGTCGGCGCCCAGGCACAGACGACCGGCGAGGAGTACGCGAAGGGCAAGGGCCTCGACCCGGTCTCCTTCGAGTCCTCCGACGCGGTCCTCAACGGCCTGCGCACGGGCCAGGTCCAGGCCGTCGTCATCGACTACCCCGTCGTCCAGGGCTGGCTGAAGGACAAGGCCAACGCCGACGCCTTCGAGGTCGCCGACAACATCAACACCGGTGAGCAGTACGGGTTCTCGGTGAAGAAGGGCAACACCAAGCTCGTCGACGCCATCAACAAGGCGCTGAGCGACGCCCGGGCCGACGGCACGTACAAGAAGCTGTACGAGAAGTGGATCGGCCCGTACGACGAGAGCGCCGCCTCCGCTTCCCCGTCCGCCGCCTCATGAGTGGAACGGACACCCGAGTCCAGCCGCGCAAAAGCGGTCTGACCAGGCGTCAGAAGCGGGCCCTGTCACGCGGCATCCAGTACGCGGTGTTCCTCGCGGCCGTGGTCGCCCTCGGCGCCACGGCCGACTGGGACCGGCTGCAGAACCAGTTCGCGCAGGCCGACCTGGCCGAGCGGATGTTCCCGGACATCATCACGCTGGCGCTGAAGAACACCGTCCTCTACACACTGTCCGGCTTCGCGTTCGGCCTCGCCCTCGGCATGGTCATCGCCCTGATGCGGCTCTCCCCGGTGGGCCCTTACCGCTGGCTCGCCGGCATCTACATCGAGTTCTTCCGCGGGCTGCCCGCCCTGCTGATCTTCATCTTCGTGGGCGTCGCCGTGCCGTTGGCGTTCCCCGGCACGGAGATCCCCGGCGGGACGTACGGGAAGGTCGCCCTCGCGCTCGGCCTGGTGGCGGCCGCGTACATGGCGGAGACGATCCGCGCCGGCATCCAGGCCGTCCCCAAGGGACAGATGGAGGCGGCCCGTTCACTGGGCTTCTCGCATACGCGGGCCATGGTCTCGATCATCATTCCGCAGGCGTTCCGCATCGTGATCCCGCCGCTCACCAACGAGTTGGTGCTCCTCTTCAAGGACTCCTCGCTGGTGCTGTTCCTCGGGGTCACACTTGAGGAACGCGAACTCGCCAAGTTCGGCCGCGACCTGGCCAGCGAGACCGCCAACTCCACACCGATCCTGGTCGCGGGCCTGTGCTATCTGCTGGTCACGATCCCGCTCGGTTTCGTCGTACGCCGCCTCGAGGCGAAGGCCGGGGAGGCCACCAAGTGAGCAGCACGAACAGTACGAACAGCGCGAACAGCACGGGCAGCATGCCGGAGATCCATGTCCGTGACCTGCACAAGTCGTTCGGCGACAACGAAGTGCTGCGCGGCATCGACCTGGAGGTCAACTCCGGCGAGGTCGTCTGCGTCATCGGCCCGTCCGGCTCCGGCAAGTCCACGCTCCTGCGCTGCGTGAACCTCCTCGAAGAGCCCACCAAGGGCCAGGTCTTCGTCGGCGGCACCGAAGTCACCCACCCCGACGTGGACATCGACGCCGTACGCCGCCGGATCGGCATGGTTTTCCAGCAGTTCAACCTCTTCCCGCACCTGACGGTGACCGAGAACCTCACGCTGCCGCAGCGCCGCGTACTCGGCCGCGACAAGGATGCGGCGGCGAAGGTGGCCGCCGACAATCTGGAGCGCGTGGGGCTCTCCGAGAAGGCGGCGGCGTACCCCGCCTCCCTCTCCGGCGGCCAGCAGCAGCGCGTCGCCATCGCCCGCGCGCTCGCCATGGGCCCCGAGGTCATGCTCTTCGACGAGCCCACCTCGGCCCTCGACCCCGAGCTCGTCGGCGACGTCCTCGCCGTCATGCGCATGCTCGCGAACGAGGGCATGACCATGATCGTCGTCACCCACGAGATGACCTTCGCCCGCGAGGTCGCCGACCGCGTCGTCTTCATGGACGGCGGAGTGATCGTCGAGGATGGCACCCCGGCCCAGGTCATCGGCAACCCGAGCCATGAGCGGACGAGGCATTTTCTGTCACGGCTGCTGGACCCGGCGATGGCGGAGGTGGAGGAGGAGACGTCGGACCAGGTGGGCAAGAACCGCTGAGCGGAACGGTGCCCCTGCAGGGGCACGGGGTCGTCTCGATGCGCGGCTCCGTCGCGACCAGCCGTGTACGGCCCGCGGATCCTCTCCAGCGCGACGAATTAGAGTTTCGTGCATGAGCAATCAGTCGGTGCTGCACGTAAAGGGCCGGGTACTCGTCGGCCCCGACGACATCAGGGACGAACTCTGGATCGTCGGCGGCAGAATCTCGTACGAGCGCCCCTCCGCCCGTGACGTCCGTACCGTGAACGGCTGGGCCCTCCCCGGCCTGGTGGACGCCCACTGCCACGTGGGCCTCGACACCCACGGCCAGGTCCCCGAAGACGTCTCCGAGAAGCAGGCCCTGACCGACAGGGACGCCGGCACCCTGCTCATCCGGGACGCGGGCTCGCCCTCCGACACGCGCTGGATCGACGACCGGGACGACCTCCCGAAGATCATCAGGGCAGGCCGGCACATCGCCCGCACCCGCCGCTACATCCGCAACTTCGCCCACGAGATCGAACCCGAGGACCTCGTCGCATACGTCGCCCAGGAGGCCCGCCGGGGCGACGGCTGGGTGAAGCTCGTGGGGGACTGGCTCAACCGTGAAACGGGCGACCTGGGCGCCTGCTGGCCGCGCGACGCGATCGAGGCGGCGATCGCCGAGGCCCACCGCCTGGGCGCCCGCGTCACCGCGCACTGCTTCGCCGAGGACTCGCTGCGGGATCTGGTCGAGGCGGGCATCGACTGCATCGAACACGCCACCGGGCTGACCGAGGAGACCATCCCGCTCTTCGCCGAGCGGGGCGTCGCGATCGTCCCGACCCTCGTCAACATCGCGACCTTCCCGCAGCTCGCGGACGGCGGCGAGACCAAGTTCCCCCGCTGGTCCGCCCATATGCGACGGCTCCACGAGCGGCGTTACGACACCGTGCGCGCCGCGTACGATGCCGGGATCCCGGTGTACGTCGGCACCGACGCGGGCGGCTCGCTCGCGCACGGCCTGGTGGCGGGCGAGGTCGCCGAGCTGGTGACCGCGGGGATCCCGCCCGTCGAGGCGTTGTCGGCGACGAGCTGGGGCGCCCGCGCATGGCTGGGGCGGCCCGGCCTGGAGGAGGGGGCACCGGCCGACCTCGTCGTGTACGACGGGGATCCGCGGGCGGACGTACGGGTGCTGGCGGCGCCGCGACGGGTGGTGCTGAACGGGAGGGTCGTGGGCTAGGGGGGAGTACCAAGAGGGTTTTCGCCCCCGCCGCCCCTACCCGTCCCATCCTTCTGGGGTTCCGCCCCAGACCCCGCTCCTCAAACGCCGGAGGGGCTAATTACCAGCCGCGGGGGCGAAGAAAACCCCTCACCCACCCCCCAGCATCACCGCCCGATCCAGCGCCTGCAGAAACCCGTTCACCGTCGCCCGGTCCCGTACCGCCAGCCGTAGCCACTCCTCCCCCAGCCCGGGGAACGTGTCACCGCGCCGCACGGCGAAGCCGAGGCCGCGGAGGCGGGCGCGGACGGCCGCCGCGCGGGGCAGGCGGACGAGCACGAACGGCCCCTCGGCCGGCTCCATCACGCGCACCCCGTCGGAGGCGAACTCCCTGAGGCCCGCCACCAGATGGGCCCGGTCCACGACGACACGCCGCGCAGCATCGGCCTGTTCCGCGAGGGCCCGCGGCGTCATGCAGGCCTCGGCGGCGGCGAGGGCGGGAGAGGACACCGGCCAGAGCGGCTGGGCGCGTTCGAGCCCGGCGATCGTCTCGGGGGACGCGAGCACGTAGCCGATCCGCAGCCCCGCCAGCCCCCACGTCTTCGTGAGGCTGCGCAGCACCACGAGCCCCGGCACATCCGTCCGCCCGGCCAACGCCTCCCGTTCGTCCGGCACCGCGTCCATGAACGCCTCGTCGACCACCAACGTCCGCCCGGGACGGGCGAGTTCGGCGATCCGGGCGGCCGGGTGGAGGACGGACGTCGGGTTGGTCGGATTGCCGATCACGACCAGGTCCGCGTCCTCGGGGACGGCCGACGGGTCGAGCCGGAAGCCGTCCTGCGCCCGCAGCAGCACCCGGTCCACGGTGTGCCCGGCATCCCGCAGCGCCGCCTCGGGCTCGGTGAACTGGGGGTGCACGACAACGGGTTGACGGACCTTCAGAGCGCGCGCGAGCAGCACGAAGGCCTCCGCGGCACCCGCCGTGAGCAGCACCCGCTCCACGGGCAGCCCGTGCCGCGCCGCGACCGCGGCCCGCGCGGCCCGCCCGTCCGGATAGGCGGCCAGCCCGCCCAGCGACTCGGCGATGTGCTCGCGCAGCCAGGCCGGGGGAGTGCCGGACCGCACGTTCACCGCGAGGTCGATGAGCGCCGAGCCGTCGTCGCGCACCTCGGCGTCGCCGTGGTGCCGCAGGTCGTGCGCCTGCGCATGCCCCTCGGGGCGGGGGCCGTCTCTGCCGTCGCTGTCAGTGCGCATGGGAGTGTGCGTGGCCGTCGTGGTGGTGATGCCCGTGATGGTGGTCGTCGTCCGGGTGGAAGTGCGGCTGCTGCGGGAGCCCCACCTTGTCCTCGAAGCCGGGCAGCGCGATGCGGTAGACGCAGGAGTCGCAGTTCATCCGCAGATCGCCCTTGACCGCCTCCCGGTAGCGCTCCATGACCAGGTCGAGCAGCTCGGGCTCCGGCCCGATGACGTCGGCGGAGACCACCTCGACCTCCGGATGCGCGGCCGCCCACCCCTCGGCCTGTTGCAGCACCCGGTCCGGGAGGATGCCGGTGAACAGGAAGTAGGGGAGTACGACGATCCGCCGCGCGCCGAGCCGTACACAGCGGTCCAGGCCCGACGGCACGTCCGGCGCGGCCAGCGACACGAACGCCGTCTCCACGCCCGCGTAACCGCGCCCCTCCCACAGCAGCCGCGCCGCCTTGTGCACCTCCGCGTTGGCGTCCGGGTCGGTCGAGCCGCGCCCGACCAGCAGGACGGTCACCTCGGCACGGTCCTCGGGCGTACGCACCGAACTGCCGAGCGCCTCGTCGAGCCGCCGCTCCAGCACGGCGAGCAGCGCCGGGTGCGGGCCCAGCGGACGCCCGTACGTGTAGGAGATCCCCGGGTGCCGCTCCTTCTCGCGGGCCAGCGCGGCCGGGATGTCACCCTTGGCGTGCCCGGCGGACACCAGCATCAGCGGGACGGCGGCGAACCGGCGCACCCCCCGCTCGACCAGCTCGGTCACCGCGTCGCCGAGCGGCGGCGGGGACAGCTCGATGAAGCCGCCCGCGACGGGCAGTTCGGGATTGCGGCGGCCCAACTCCCGTACGAAGTCGCGGAAGGCCTCGGCACCCGCGTCGTCCCGGGTGCCGTGTCCGGCGATGAGCAGGGCGGGGGCGGGGGTGGTCACGATTTCTCCTCGGACTTCGACTGAGAATGAGATACGGGGTGATACAGCAGGGCGTTCAGTGCGGCCGCGGCCACCGCCGAACCGCCCTTCTCGGACACGTTGCTGACGGCGGGCAGCCCGCTTTCGCGGAGCGCGGCCTTGGACTCCGCCGCGCCGACGAAGCCGACGGGCAGACCGATGACGAGCGCCGGAGCGGCGTCCAGCGTGAGCAGCTCTTCGAGGGCGGTCGGAGCGCAGCCGATCACCCAGAGGGCGCCGGGCCCCACCTGCTCGTACGCGAGCCGGACCGCGTGCGCCGAACGGGTAAGACCCGGCCCGGATTTGGCGTCCTTCAGCCGGCACACGGTCTCGCGGCGCGTGATCCCCGCCGCGACCATCTCCACGTCCACGACCACGGGCGCCCCGTCGTGCAGCGCCCGGTGTGCCTTCTCAAGGGTGCCCTCGTCGGTCACCAGATCGCTCGCGTAGTCGAGGTCGGCGGCAGAGTGGATCACCCGCTCCACGACGGCCCGGGTCAGCGGCGGAAAGCGCGAGGTGTCCAGACGGGCCCGCAGCCGCCGGAAGGACTCCTCCTCGATGGGGTGCACGACCCGCGGCTCCGGGAACACGCGGCTGACGCGGCTTGCTCCGCCTACTCCGCTCACTTGGGCTCCTCCTGCCAGCGGTAGCCGCGCGGCGTCACCATGCGGCCGGCGATCTCACGGGTCGCCGTGTTGCCCACGGTCACCACCGTCATCATGTCCACCGTCGCCGGGTCGAGTCCCGCGAGGGTGGTGAGACGGCTGGATTCGTCCGGGCGCGAGGCGTTGCGTACGACCCCCACGGGCGTCGTCGGTTTCCGGTGCTCGGCGAGGATCGTGAGCGCCTTGGGAAGCTGCCAGTCACGGCCCCGGCTGCGCGGGTTGTAGAAGGTGACCACGATGTCGGCCTCGGCCGCCGCGCGCACCCGGCGCTCGATGACCTCCCACGGCGTGTGCAGGTCGGAGAGGCTGATCGACACGTGGTCGTGGCCGAGCGGCGCGCCCAGGATCGCCCCGGCCGCGAGTGCCGCGGTCACCCCCGGCACTCCGACCACGTCGATGTCGTCGGACGCCTCCGCGAGCGCGGGCGACGCCATCGCGTACACGCCCGCGTCGCCGCTGCCGATCAGGGCGACGGCCTGCCCGAGCCGAGCCTCCGCCACGGCGGTTCGGGCCCGCTCTTCCTCGGCGCCGAGCCCCGACTCCAGGATCCGGGTGCCCGGGCGGAGCAGATCGCGGATCTGGTCGACGTACTGGTCGAGCCCGACGAGAACGGAGGCCCGGCGCAGTTCGTCCTTCGCGCGCGGGGTGAGGAGGTCCCGGGCGCCCGGTCCGAGCCCGACCACCGCGAGCCGTCCGCGCGCCGCCCGGCGTACGACCGCACAGGTCGCCATCGCCGGCTGTGCTGTGGACTTGCGCTTGGGGACGAGGAGTTCACCCCCGCGCACCAGGGCCGCGGCCTCCGCCACCGATGGGGTGCCGACGGCGGCGAGCGGCGCGTCCGAGGGGTTCGGCACGTCGACCGCCGCCAACTCCTCGGCGCTGTACGTCACCACGGTCACCCCGAGCCGCTCGGCCGCCCCGAGGATGCCGGGCTCACCGGCCTTGGCGTCGACGGTGGCGAGCTCGGCGACGGACTTCGCGGAGAGTCCGGCGTCGCGGAGGGCTTCGTGGACGAGTCCGAGCACCTCGTCGACGGGAGCACCCTTGGAGGAGCCCACGCCGACGACGAGGGAGGGCGGCCGGAGGACGACTTCGCGCTCTGAGGGCTCAACAACCTTGTCGGTGACGCGAATTGAATACTGTCGACTTGAGTACTGTCCGGCTGCGGCTGCGGCTGCGGCTGCGGCTGCGGCGACCGGGAGCGGAGGCAGCGGCCAGGCCAACTCCGCCTTCAGCGCGACCGGTTCCCCGTCCAGCATGGCCCGGGACACCGCGGCCACATCGCCCTCCACGGGGAAACCGAGCGTGTCGAGACCGGGTACCCCGACGGAGTCGGTCGCCGTGGTCACCACGGGCTCGGCGCCGAGCAACTCGCCCACCTCGCGGGCGAGTTCGTTCGCGCCACCTCCGTGGCCCCCGACCAGGGACACCGCGAACCGCCCGCCCTCGTCGACGCACACCACCCCGGGGTCGGACGCCTTGTCGATGAGCAGCGGCGCGACGAGCCGCACCACGGCCCCCGTGGCGAGGAAGCACACGAGCTGCTCACACTCCGCGAAGGCCCGCCGCACGGCGTCCCCCACGGGCCCCTCGTACACGCGGGTACGGCCTGGCCAGGCCGAGGCCACCCGCTGACAGCCCGCCGAGCCGGCGGCCGTCGCGGAAATCAGGCCGATCACTGAGCGACTCCTTCACTACGCGCCGGAGGCCGGACGCCCCACAGCAGAAAAACGGGGTTGGTCGCCGCGAGCCGGGTGACGTCCCCGGGCAGCGGCGCGAGCCGGGACGACTGCAGCTGTACACCGTCGCACTCGAGCCCGGCCGCGACGAGCGCGTCCCGTACCGCCGGAACCCGGTCGAGCGCGGCCATCGCCACGACGACCGACCGCCGCGCCCGCCGTGCACAGACGGTCACGATGGCGGGCAGTTCGCGCCCGCCCCCGCCGATGAACACTGCGTCGGGGTCGGGCAGGTCGGACAGCACGGTCGGCGCGGCACCGTGCACGACGGTCACGTCGACCCCGTGCGCGGCGGCGTTGGCGCGTATCCGCTCCACGCCGTCCAGGGTCTTCTCCACGGCGGTCACGGCGGCCCCGAACCGCGCGCACTCCACGGCGACCGAGCCGGAGCCCGCGCCGATGTCCCACACATGCTCACCGAGCCGCGGCCCGAGCCGGGCCAGCGCCAGCGCCCGCACCTCGAACTTGGTGATCATCGAGTCGCGGTGCGTGAACTCGCCCTCGTCCAGGGCCCATTGGGCGGGCCCAGGCGGCGGCCCCGCGACCGTGCGTACGGGGGAGAGGACGCGTGACTCGTCGAGGCACAGCACGACGCTCACGGCCGGCCCCCAGTCACGGACGGCGGCCTCGGCGGGTGTGACCCGCTCGACGAGCTCCTCCGAGCCCGAGCCCAGGGCGGAGGCCACGACCAGAACCCGCTCACTGGACCGCAGCGCGGCCCCCAGCTCGGCGGGCCCGGAGCCCGGACCGGTCAGCACCGCCACCTTCGGGTGCGCCCGGCAGACGTTCACGGCGGTCCGCGGATCACGCCCGTGCGCGCTCACCACCACCGCGTCGTCCCAGGTCAGGCCCAGCCGGGCGAAGGCGGTGGCGACGGACGACACCCCGGGGTGGACCTCCAGCCGGCCGGCGCCGAAACGCTCCGCGAGCGCCCGTACGATCCCGAAGAACCCTGGATCCCCGGAGGCCAGCACGACGACCCGCCCCTGATCGGCGGGCTTCTCCAGATAGTGCTCGATCGCGTCGAGGGCGGGCGCGAGCGGACCGAGGACGATCCGCTCGGCCGTGTCCGGCAGCGCCGCGGCGACCAGATGCCGCAGGGCACCCACGACGAGCCCCGCCCCGGCCAACGCGGCCTCGGCGTCCGGAGGAAGGGGCGCCCCCGTGCCCGTACCGACGACGGTGATCACGGCGTCGCACCCGCGGCACCAGCCGTACCCGTCGCAGCAGCCGTACCCGTCGCGGCAGCCGCACCCGTCGCGTCCGACGTGTCCTTCGCGCGTGTCGCACCCCGCGTCCGCAGTGCCCTGCGGGCCTCCGGGTCGGCCTTGCGGAAGCCGTGGAAGTGGCCGGGGTGGTAGAGGTGCGAGCGCGTGCCGTGCGCGTCGAGGGCCGGGCCGACCAGGAACAGCGTGTGCTTCCAGAGCTTGTGCTCCTTGACGGTCTCCTCCAGCGTGCCGATCGTGCACTTCACGATCAGCTCCTCGGGCCAGGTCGCCTGGTACGCGACCACGACCGGAGTGGAGGTCGGGTAGCCGCCCTCCAGCAGTTCCCGTACGAGCTGCCCGCTGCGGGCGGCCGAGAGGAACAGCGCCATGGTGGTCCCGTGCCGCGCGAACTCCCGTACTTCCTCCCCCGGCGGCATCGGCGTCTTGCCGCCGCCGAGCCGGGTGAGGATCACGGACTGCGCGACCTCGGGGATGGTCAGCTCGCGCTGGGCGAGTGCGGCGACGGCGGAGAAGGAGGAGACACCGGGCACGATCTCGGTCGCGATCCCGATCTCCGCGCACCGGTCGACCTGCTCCTGCGTACCGCCCCAGAGCGCGGGGTCGCCGGAGTGGATGCGGGCCACCTTCAGCCCGTCCGCGGCGGCCCGCTCGTACACGGCGACGACGTCCTCCAACGACATGGTCGCCGAGTCCAGGATCTCGGCGCCCTCCCGCGCGTGCTCGAGGACCTCCGCCTGCACCAGGCTGGCCGCCCAGATCACGACGTCGGCCTCGGCGATGGCGCGCGCGGCACGGAACGTCAGCAGGTCGGCGGCACCGGGCCCGGCCCCGACGAAGGTCACCTTGCCGGTGGGGGCATCGGCCATGGGATGGGGTCCTCTCCTACGAGCACTTCGGGTACTACGGGTGCTTGGGGTACTTCGGTTACTTCGGTTACTTCGCATGCTTGGGGTGCCGGCGGTCCTACGAGACATCAGCGCGCGTGGGCATCGCGGAGTGAGGTGCGTATGCGGGGCTTTCTGACGTACGTCACAGCTTGCCGCCGCGTCCGCCGTCGCGCCGGGCGGGCGCGATGAGCGTCGAGAGGTAGGGCAGCGGCGCGCCGTCCAACTCGGCCGCGGGCCGAATGGACTCGTCCGGCAGCCCCAGCGCGGACCCCCACACCGCGTCGTCGACCCGCCCGGTCTCCCGCAACGCCGCGGCGACCTCCTCCGCGAGCCGCCCGAACTTGTACGCGACGACGGTCCCGGGCCCGTTGAGTGCGTCCTTGAGCACGGCGGCCCCGGCGGTGACGGGCACGAGCGTCAGCGGTTCCGTCCCCTCTGTCAGAACGGCCCCGGACCGGGCGGCGAGGTCCTGCATGGCGGTGATACCCGGCACGGTCTCGACGACGACCCCCGGTACGAGACGCTCGATGGTCTGCGCGAGATAGGTGAAGGTGGAGTACACATTCGGATCCCCGATGGTCGCGAACGCCACGGTCCCTTGGTCACGCAGCAGCCCGGCCACCCGCTCCCCGGCGGCGTCCCAGGCGGCTTCGCGCCGCTCCCGGTCGGACCGCTCGTTCAGCGCGAAGACGACCCGTACGACCTTCGCCTCGGGCACGTAGTGCAGCACGGTCGCTTCGGCGCGCCCCCGCTCCCCGCTGTCCATGACGGGCACGACGACGACATCCGCCGCCCGAAGGCAGTTGACCCCCTTGACGGTCACGAGCTCGGGATCCCCGGGCCCGACCCCGATCCCGACCAGTCTGCTGTTGCTCATGACCCGACACACCTCTCCACAAACCGACGGGCGACGCCGGGCGCGGACGCCCAGTGCGTGTGCAGATAGCTCGCGTGCACGCCCTGCTGTACGAAACCTTCGACTCGCCGCACCGGAGCGCGCAGCCCCCAGGCGGGAGCGGCCCCCGCCCCGGGCTCCATCACGGTCCGGTGAAACTCATGCCCACGCATCCGCGTACCGGCCGGCGCCAGCACGCTGTCGCTCACGGCCACGGCGTCGCGATACCCGAGCGTGAGCCGCTCGTCCATCCGCGCCTTCGCATCGATCACCCCGCACATGGGCTGCCCGTCGAGCTCGCGGGAGAGGTAGAGCAGCCCGGCACATTCGGCGGCGACCGGCGCTCCACTCTCAGCAAGCGCGGCAACGGCTTTGCGGAGGGGTTCATTGGCGGAGAGCTCGGGGGCGTACACCTCCGGGAAGCCGCCCCCGATCACCAACCCACGTGTCCCGTCCGGCAGTTGCTCATCGCGAAGCGGATCGAACGTCACAACTTCGGCCCCGGCCGCGGCAAGCAACTCGGCATGCTCGGCATAGGAAAAGGTGAAGGCGGCACCACCGGCAACGGCAACTATGGGTCTCTCCAGCCCGCCGGCCTCCGGTCCACTGGTCACCTTCGAGCCCAGTCCAGGCACAACCAGCCCGTCCGGCGTTTGAGGACGAGGCCGTTCAGGCCGATACGGGGGTCTGGGGGCGGAGCCCCCAGGGTCGGGAACGGGAAGGGGCGGCGGGGGCGAAAGAGCTACGACCTCAGCCGCATCCCAAGCCGCACCCGACAACACCCCCGCACCGCGCGCCAACGCGAACAACGCATCCAGATCACACCCGTCCCGCACCTGCGCGGCCATCGCCTCCACAGCCGCAACCGCCCCCGCCCGCCGCTCGGCGACCGGCACCAGCCCAAGATGCCGAGACGGCGTACCCACCTGCTCAGCCCGCCGCAGGACACCGAGAACCGGCACCCCCGACTGATCCAACGCCTCCCGCAGAAGCGACTCATGCCGCTCGGACCCGACCTTGTTGAGGATCACCCCACCGATCCGCACCTCCGGATCCCAGGAAGCAAACCCATGCACCAGCGCGGCCACGGACCGAGACAGCGAAGAGGCATCCACGACCAACACCACAGGCGCCCGCAGCAACTTCGCCACATGAGCGGTGGAGGCCAGCTCCCCTTCCCCCGCGGCCCCGTCGAACAGCCCCATCACACCTTCGACGACGGCAAGATCACACCCCCGCGCCCCATGAGCGAACAGCGGTGCGACCAACTCCGCCCCACACAGATACGCATCGAGATTCCGCCCCACCCGCCCGGTGGCGAGCGCGTGATACCCGGGATCGATGTAGTCGGGCCCGACCTTGTGCGAGGACACGGCAAGGCCCCGCGAGGCGAACGCGGCCATCAACCCGGTGGCGACGGTGGTCTTGCCACTGCCCGAAGAGGGCGCGGCAATGACCAGCCGAGGGACGGAAGAACTCACCACTCGATGCCCCTCTGCCCCTTCTGACCGGTGTCCATCGGATGCTTGACCTTGGACATGTCGGTCACGAGATCGGCGAACTCGACGAGCTTCTCGGGAGCGTTGCGCCCGGTGATCACGACATGCTGGGTCCCGGGCCGATCCCGCAGCACGGCGACCACCTCATCGACATCCACCCACCCCCAGTGCATGGGGTACGCGAACTCGTCGAGCACATACAGCTTGTACGTCTCTGCGGCGAGATCCCGCTTGACCTGCTCCCACCCCTCGCGGGCCTTCTCCTCGTTGTCCATCTGGGAGTCGCGCTGCACCCACGACCAGCCCTCGCCCATCTTGTGCCAGTCGACGGACCCGCCCTCACCGCTGGCGCCGAGGACGCGCAGGGCGTTCTCCTCGCCGACCTTCCACTTCGCGGACTTGACGAACTGGAACACCCCGATGGGCCACCCCTGGTTCCAGGCACGCAAGGCGAGCCCGAAGGCGGCGGTGGACTTCCCCTTCCCCACCCCGGTGTGCACGACGACAAGCGGCCGATTCCGCCGCTGACGGGTGGTCAGTCCGTCGTCCGGTACGACACTCGGCTGTCCCTGAGGCATTACGCGGCCCTCCTGCTGTTGCCCTGAACATCCCTGACCAGACCGGCGATCGAGTCGGCCCGCAGCTCGTCCAACGTCACGGCGGCACCCCCCAGCTCACCGGCGAGCTGCCCCGCCAGCCCGAGCCGCACGGGCCCGGACTCGCAGTCGACGACAACGGACGCGACCCCGTCGACGGCGAACAGCCGAGCGGCCCGCCCGGCGAGGGCAACCGGCTCCGGCCCGCCCGCCACCCGGCCACCGCCCCTGGCCGAGGCGCTTCGCGCCGCCCCTCCTTCTGTCGCGCGCCCATCGGTCACGACCACCACCAGCGCCCGCCGAGCCGGATCCCGCAGCCGCTCCACCCGCAACACGTCACGCGCCCGGAGCAACCCGGCCGCGAGCGGCGTACGCCCACCCGTGGGCAGCGACTCCAGCCGCACCGCGGCCGCGTCCACCGAAGAGGTGGGCGGCAGCGCGACCTCGGCCGAGGATCCCCGGAAGGTCACGAGCCCCACCTTGTCCCGCCGCTGATAGGCGTCGAGCAGCAGCGACAGCACCGCACCCTTCACGGCACTCATCCGCTGCCGGGCCGCCATCGAGCCGGAGGCGTCCACGACGAAGAGCACGAGGTTCCCCTCACGCCCCTCCCGCGTGGCCTGCCGCAGATCGTCGCGCCGTACGACGAGCCCTGGCCCGCACCGCCCGCGCGCCCGCTGATGCGGCGCCGCGGCCTGCACGGTGGCGGCCAAGTGCAGCTTGGTGAGCGCCCCTTGGGGCCGTCGCGCCCCGGTGGTCCGCCCGTGCTCGGTACGCGCCCGTGACCGCCGCCCGGCGGCACCCTCGCCCAGACCCGGCACACTCAGCATTTTCGTGCGAAAGGGTTCGGCGGCCCGTACGGGGGCCTGCTCGCCCGCGCCTGGAGACGGCGCCTGCCCGCTCTCGGAGGGCTCGCCCTGCGCGGGCACCTCACCGGAACTCTCGGCGTTGCCGTCGCCGCTGCCGTCGTCGGGCCCGTCCTGAGGCGACTGCCCGCCACCCCCGCCAGGCCCGTCCGGATCCGGATCCTCGTCGCCAGAGCCGTCGGAGCCGTCAGAGCTCTCGGAACCGCCGGAGTCGTCGGAACCCTCCCCGCTCCCGAACTCCTCCAACGTCTCGTCGAGCTTGTCCTCGTCAAGTCCCGGCGCGTCAAAGGGATTGCGTCGCCGTCGATGCGGCAGGGCGAGCAGCGCGGCCTGCCGCACATCCTCGGCCAGCACATCCGTCCGCCCTGCCCACGCGGCCAACGCGGTGGCGGTCCGGGCCATCACGATGTCGGCCCGCATGCCGTCCACCTCGAACGCCGCACAGGTCGCCGCGATCTGCCTGAGCGCCCCGTCCCCGAGCCGCACGGACGGCAACAGCTCCCGCGCGGCCACGATCCGCGCACGTACCGCCGACTCCTCGTCGGCCCACCGCGCCGCGAACCCGTCCGGATCGTCGTCGTACGCGAGCCGCCGCCGCACGACCTCCACCCGCTGGTCGGGCTCACGTGAGGCCGCGACCTCGACCGTCAGCCCGAACCGGTCGAGCAACTGCGGCCGCAGCTCGCCCTCTTCCGGGTTCATGGTCCCGACGAGCAGGAACCGCGCGGCATGCCGTACGGACACACCCTCGCGTTCCACGTACGAGGCACCCATCGCGGCCGCGTCCAACAGCAGGTCGACGAGGTGGTCGTGGAGGAGATTGACCTCGTCCACGTACAGGATTCCGCGGTGCGCGTCGGCCAACAGGCCCGGCTCGAAGGCCTTCACGCCCTCGGCCAGCGCACGCTCGATGTCCAGCGCGCCCACGAGCCGGTCCTCGGAGGCGCCGACGGGCAGTTCGACCATCCGGGCCGGACGGGACACCCCCGCCCCCACCTCGTGCGGCCCGTCCGGACACGCCGGGTCGGGAGCGGTGGGCGCACACGAGAACCGGCACCCGGCGACGACGTCCACCTCGGGCATGAGCGCCGACAGCGCGCGCACAGCCGTGCTCTTCGCGGTGCCCTTTTCGCCGCGCACGAGTACGCCGCCCACCGCGGGCGACACGGCGTTCAGCAGCAGCGCGAGCCGCAGGTCGTCCTGGCCGACGACGGCCGTGAACGGAAACGGGGTACTCACTGGTCGTCACCCTCCAAGTCGCCCTCGAGCTCCAGGTACGTGGCGCGCAGCCGCTCCAGCGTGTCGGCGTCCGGCTCGGCCCACAGCCCGCGGTCCGCCGCCTCGAGGAGCCGTTCCGTGATGCCCCGCAGCGCCCAGGGGTTGGACTTCTTCATGAAGTCCCGGTTCTCCGCGTCGAAGACGTACTCCGCGCTGAGCTTCTCGTACATCCAGTCGTCCACGACCCCGGCCGTGGCGTCGTACCCGAAGAGGTAGTCGACGGTCGCCGCCATCTCGAAGGCGCCCTTGTACCCGTGGCGCCGCATCGCCGCCATCCAGCGCGGGTTGACGACCCGGGCGCGGAACACGCGGTGCGTCTCCTCGCCGAGGGTGCGGGTCTTCACCTGGTCCGGCACGGCGGAGTCACCGACGTACGCCTCGGGGGAGGCTCCCGTCAGATGGCGCACCATGGCGACCATGCCGCCGTGGTACTGGAAGTAGTCGTCCGCGTCGACGAGATCGTGCTCGCGGGTGTCGACGTTCTTGGCGGCCACGGCGATGCGCTTGAACGCCGTCTCCATGTCCCCGCGCGCCGCCCGTCCTTCGAGCCCGCGCCCGTACGCGTAACCGCCCCACACCGCGTACACCTCGGCGAGGTCCGCGTCGGAGCGCCAGTTGCGCGCGTCGATCAGCGGCAGCAGGCCGGCCCCGTACGCGCCCGGCTTGGAGCCGAAGATACGGGCCGTCGCGCGCCGCCGGTCGCCGTGCTCGGCGGTGTCCTCGTCGGCGTGCGCGCGGACGTAGTTCCGGTCGGCCGGCTCGTCCAGGTCCGCGACGGCCCGTACCGCGTCGTCGATCAGCCCGACCACATGCGGGAACGCGTCCCGGAAGAAGCCGGAGATCCGGACCGTGACGTCGATGCGCGGCCGGCCCAGCTCCTCCAGACCTACGACCTCGAAACCGGTCACCCGGCGCGACGCGTCGTCCCACACCGGCCGGCAGCCCAGCAGCGCCAGGATCTCCGCGATGTCGTCGCCCTGCGTACGCATCGCGGACGTGCCCCAGACCGTCAGACCGACGGACTTCGGATACGCGCCGGTGTCCTGGAGATACCGCTGGACGAGCGAGTCGGCGAGCGACTGCCCGACCTCCCAACTCAGCCTGGACGGGATCGCCTTGGGGTCGACGGAGTAGAAGTTGCGCCCGGTCGGCAGGACGTTCACGAGTCCGCGGGTCGGCGAGCCCGAGGGCCCCGCCGGGATGTATCCGCCGTCAAGCGCCTTGAGGATGTGGTCGATCTCGTCCGTCGTACGGGCGAGCCGCGGCACGACCTCACGGCAGGCGAACTCCAACACCGCGACGGCGTCCGGGAGTTCGGTGCCCAGCACGTCGCGTACGAGAGCCGGGACTGCCGTGACGTCCCAGCCGCGCTCCTCCATGCCCTCCGCCGCCCGGCGGCACAGGATCTCCAGGAGGTCGATCGCGTCCGCCGCCGTCCGCGAGGGGCCCGTGACCAGGTCCGTCAGCTCGACCGGCACCTTCACCGGCGCACCCGGCTCGCCCAGCAACTCCTTCTCGACCAGGCCGAAATGCTCGGCGAGGCACGCCCGCAGCCCCGGCAGCGCGTTCGCCGCGCCGCCCCACACCTGCGAGGCCCGCAGCACGGCCAGCACGAGGTTGACGCGCGGCTCGGCCTCCGGGCCGCCGCCCAGGATGTGCAGTCCGTCGCGGATCTGCACGTCCTTGATCTCGCAGAGATAGCCGTCGATGTGCATGACGAACTCGTCGAACGCGGTGTCGTCCGGCTGCTCGTCCACATGCAGGTCGTGGTGCAGCTCGGCCGCCTTGACCAGCGTCCAGATCTGGGCCCGCACGGCCGGCGCCTTCGTCGGGTCCAGGTCGGACACGAGCGCGTACTCGTCGAGGAGTTGCTCCAGCTTCGCGAGATCGCCGTATGTGTCCGCGCGCGCCATCGGCGGTACGAGGTGGTCGACGACCGTGGCGTGCCCGCGGCGCTTGGCCTGGGTGCCCTCGCCGGGGTCGTTGACGATGAAGGGGTAGATCAGGGGGAGTTCGCCGAGGACCGCGTCCGGAGCGCAGCCCCCGCTCAGCCCGAGTCCCTTGCCGGGCAGCCACTCCATCGTGCCGTGCTTGCCCATGTGCACGATCGCGTCCGCGCCGAAACTGTTCTCGAGCCACCTGTACGCCGCCATGTAGTGGTGCGACGGCGGCATGTCCGGGTCGTGGTAGATCGCGATCGGGTTCTCGCCGAAGCCGCGCGGCGGCTGGATCATCACGACGACGTTCCCGAACTGGAGGGAGGCCAGCACAATGTCGTCGCCGTCCACGTAAAGGGAGCCCGGCGGCTCGCCCCACGCCTCCAGCATCCCGTCGCGCAACTCGGGGTCGAGCTTGTCGAACCACGCCTGATAGTCGGCCAGCGGGACGCGCGCCGGGGCGGCGGCGAGCTGTTCCTCCGTGAGCCATTCGACGTCGTGGCCACCGGCGTTGATGAGCCGGTGGATCAACTCGTCGCCGTTGTCCGGGTATTCGGTCAGGGCGTACCCGGCGTCCCGCAGCGCGTCGAGGACCCGTACCGCTGAAGCGGGGGTGTCGAGTCCGACCGCGTTCCCGACCCGTGAGTGCTTGGTCGGATAGGCGGTGAAGACGAGCGCGAGTTTCTTGTCCTCGTTCGGCTTGTGCCTCAACCGGGCGTGGCGCACGGCGATTCCGGCGACGCGCGCGGCCCGCTCGGGGTCGGCGACGTACACCGGGACATCGTCGGGGCCCTGCTCCTTGAAGGAGAAGGGGACCGTGATGAGCCGTCCGTCGAACTCCGGGATCGCGACCTGCATCGCCGCGTCCATGGGGGACAGGGCGGCGTCGGACGCGTCCCACGCGGCCTGCGAGGAGGTGAGACAGAGCCCTTGCAGGACAGGAATGTCGAGGATGGTGAGCGCGCCGACGTCCCAGGCCTCCTCGGCGCCGCCGGCGGACGCCTCCGAGGCGTGCGTGCCGCCGGCCGCGAGGACGGTGGTGATCAGCGCGTCCGCGCCGTCGAGGAGCTCGTACACACCTGACTCGGCGCCGCGCAGCGAACCGCAGTACACGGCAAGGGCGTTGGCGCCGCGCGCTTCGATCGCCTCGCACAGGGTGTCCACGAACGCGGTGTTGCCGCTCAGCTCATGGGCCCGGTAGAAGAGCACGGCCACGGTCGGGCGGACCGTGTCGAGCACAGGGTCGCCGTGGACCCCGTACTCCGGCATCTTCCGCGGCTCTTCGAAGCCCTCGCCGGTCAGCAGCACGGTGTCGGAGAGGAAGCGGGCCATCTCGGTGAGGTTCTCCGGGCCGCCCTCGACGAGGTAGCGGAGCGCCTCCGCGACGACGCCGGCGGGCACGGACGACTCGGCCATCAACTCCGCGTCGGGGACGGTCTCCCCGCCGAGCAGCACGGTCGGGATGCCGGACGCCTTCAGCGCGGCGAGCCCGTCCTCCCAGGCCCGCTTGCCGCCCAACAGCCGTACGACGGCGATGTCCGCGCCATCGAGGAGCGCGGGAAGCTCCTCCGCGACATCCACGCGGGTCGGATTGCCGATCCGGTACGCGGCGCCGGAGGCACGGGCCGCCAGCAGATCCGTGTCGGCGGTCGACAACAACAACACTGTGCTCATGCGGGTGCTCCCGGTGGAATGAAAGGCAGTCCTGTCGGCGCGCCGGACTCGATGAGCCGCCACAGCGCGTCCGTGTCCGCGTGTTCCTCGATCAGATCGCCGAGCCGGTCCAGCTGCTCCTCGCGCAGCGCCGCGAACGACGTGCCGACGGCCGGTACGAAGCGACGGCCCGCGGCGGCCGCCACCTCGCGCAGGAAGGCGCGCCGGAAACCGTCCGCCTCCAGCGAGCCGTGCCAGTGCGTGCCCCAGACCTCGCCGACCCGGCAGCCGTCCAAGAAGGGTTCCCCGCCCGTGACCTGGGCGATGCCGTGATGGATCTCGTACCCCTCGACGTGCTCGCCGAGCGCCTCGCCGACGGGCCGCGTGAGGGTCTTCTCGCGCGCGAACCGCACGCGTACGGGGAGGAGTCCGAGCCCTTCGACATGGCCCGCGCGCGACTCGACCTCGTCCTCGATGTGTTCGCCGAGGACCTGGAAGCCGCCGCAGATGCCCAGGACGGGACGCCCCTCCGCGGCCCTTCTGGAGATGGCGTCCGCGAGCCCGCGCTCCCGCAGCCACTCCAGGGCCCTGACCGTGCCCCGGGTGCCGGGCACGACGACCAGGTCGGCGTCGGCCAGCTCCTCCGCCCGGTCCACGAACCGCACGACGACGCCCGGTTCGGCGGCCAGGGCGTCCACGTCCGTGAAGTTGGACATCAGGGGGATCGCGCAGACGGCGACGCGGAGGATGTCCTCACCGACGGGGGAGGAGACCTCGGACTCCCGGACCGAGCCCCTCAGCGAGACCCGCAGTCCGTCCTCCTCGTCGATGCCGAGGCCGTGCCGGAAGGGGAGAACCCCGTACGTACGACGCCCGGTGAGGCTCTTCAACATGTCGAGGCCGGGCTCCAGCAAGGACACGTCACCGCGGAACTTGTTGACGAGGAACCCGGCGACGAGCTCCTGGTCCTCCCGCGACAGCAGGGCCACCGTCCCGAAGAAGGAGGCGAAGACACCCCCACGGTCGATGTCGCCGACCACGAGCACGGGCAGCCGCGCATTGCGCGCGATCCCCATGTTCACGATGTCCGTCCGCCGCAGATTGATCTCGGCGGGACTGCCCGCCCCCTCACAGATCACCGCGTCATACGTGCCCCGCAACTCGGCCAGGCAGTCCAACACGGTCCCGAGCAGCGCCTCCTGGCGTCCGCCGTGGTAGCCGCGGGCACTCAGCTCTCCCACGGGCCTGCCCATGAGCACGACCTGACTGCTCCTGTCACTGCCCGGCTTGAGCAGCACGGGATTCATCAGCGCGGTGGGCTCCACGCGCGCGGCCTGTGCCTGCATGGCCTGCGCCCGCCCGATCTCCGCGCCCTCCCGCGTGACGAACGAATTGAGCGACATGTTCTGCGCCTTGAAGGGCGCGACCTTGACGCCCTGCCGCACCAGCCACCGGCAGATCCCGGCGGTCACGACGCTCTTGCCCGCGTCGGAGGTGGTGCCGGCGACGAGCAGCCCCCCGCTCATGACGTACGCCCTTTCAGGAGGAGCCGCCCGGCGACACTCACGCCGAGCGCGAGCCAGCTCACGCGCCGCGAGAGCCGTACGGCCCGCTCGATGTCCCCGACCTCCACGGCCCGCCCCTCACCATTGAGTACGGGCCGGTGCTCGACCCTTCCCGCGTACGAGAGCGTCCCGCCCAGCCGCACACCCAACGCCCCCGCGAACGAGGCCTCCACGGGCCCGGCGTTGGGGCTCGGGTGCTTGGCGGCGTCGGCGCGCCAGGCGTTGACGGCCCTCCGCGGACTGCCCCCGGCAACGGCCGCGAGGACAGCCGTCAGCCGGGCCCCCGGCCACCCCGCGACATCGTCGAGCCGGGCCGAAGCCCACCCGTACCGCCGGTACTTGGCCGACTTGTGCCCGACCATGGCGTCCAGCGTGTTGACGGCACGGAACCCGACGAGCCCCGGCACACCGGCCGCGGCGCCCCACACGAGGGCGCCCACCACGGCGTCGGAGGTGTTCTCCGCGACGGACTCGACCACGGCCCGGGCGATCCCGCCGGCGTCCAGCGCCTGCGGATCCCGCCCGCACAGGTGCGGCAGCCGCTCCCGGGCCACCTCGACGTCCCCGGCGGCGAGCGCCCCGCCGACGGCCCGGGCCTCACGTCCGAGCGACGTCCCGCCCACGACGGCCCAAGTGGCGGCGGCGGTCAGCGCGATGGACGCGGTACGTGACGTACGTACGGAACGGCTCGCGAGCGCGGCGAGTCCGGCGGCACCACCCACACACACGGCGGTGTGCAGGGCGCCCCACCCGCGGTGGTCCCGCCACAGCACCCGCTCCACGGCTCCCGCGGCCCGCCCGAACGCGGCGACCGGATGTCCCCGGCGGGGATCGCCGAGCAACAGGTCACCGAGGAGGCCGGCGGCGGCGCCGTACGCGAAGACGCGATCGGCACGCATCGGTTCAGCCCGCCGCTACGTAAGACGGAATCCTCGTCCGCAGCACCCTCGTACTGGGCACACTGGTCCACAACAGGCGGCCGCGCATGGCGATATGTCCTCACTCAGGGTGTCCACGCCCTGGTTCGACGAGACCGACGGCGAGAGTTCCTGGCTCCCGGGGGATGAATTCCCCGGTAACAGTGGCGGGACCGCGCCGGATTCACACCGGCTTCCTCTCCTGCCGCCGTACATGGCTCCGGCAGTCCACCACGCCCGCGAACACCCGTCAACTTGCTGTTGACCTGCGAAGGGAGAGTGTGCTGAGGCCCACACGGGGATACGACGACGCCCCGCCGACCAGGGGGTCGGCGGGGCGTCGTCGTACAGGCGGAGGTGCGGTGGGCGTCAGGCGACGATCAGATAGATCCCGTACGTCACGGCCGCCGCGCAGGCCGCGAAGCAGGCGTACGCGCCGGTGACCGCGAGGGTCGCGGAGTCGCCCTGGGCGGAGGCCGCCTCGCGCTTGGAGAGGCCGACGATGCCGAGGGTGAAGAGGCCCACGAGGGCGACGGTGACGATGAGGCTGACTCCGAAGACGGAGCCGAGGGCTGCCCAGTCGATGTGCATGCTGTTGCTTCTTCCGGTGTGGTCAGACCGTGGCCGACGTCGTCGGCTGGTCCGTCGGAACCTCGGGGGCGGGAGTCGGGGCGGCGGCCACGAGGTCGTCGGTGACGCCCGCCGGGGGCGGTGTGACGACGGCCATGGCGGTGGTCACCACGCCCGCGGGCTCCTCGGCGTCGTTGACGTTGGTGTGGTCGACCACCTGGCGGCGGGAGGCCAGCCAGATCGCGGCGCTGGAGGCGACCAGGAAGACGGCGACGACGCCCGTGCCCCAGCTGCCGAAGGAGGTCAGATACTCGGCGAGCGCGGCCACCAGAGCCGCCGCCGGCAGGGTCAGACCCCAGGCGACGAACATCCGGGTGGCGGTGGACCAGCGGACCACGCCGCCCTTGCGGCCGAGGCCCGCGCCCATCACGGCGCCGGAGACGGAGTGGGTGGTCGAGAGGGAGAAGCCGATGTGCGAGGAGGCCAGGATGACCGTGGCCGCGCTGGTCTGGGCGGCGAAGCCCTGCTGCGGCTGGAGGTCGGTCAGGCCCTTGCCCATCGTGCGGATGATGCGCCAGCCGCCGAGGTAGGTGCCGAGCGCGATGGCCAGACCGGCGGAGAGGATGACCCAGACCGGCGGGTCGGAAGCCGGGGCGATGGCGCCGCCGGTCACCAGGGCCAGGGTGATGATGCCCATGGTCTTCTGCGCGTCGTTGGTGCCGTGGGCGAGGGAGACCAGGCCGGCGGAGGCGATCTGTCCGGCGCGGTAGCCCTTCGCGGAGGACTTCTCGCCGGTGTGCTTGCCGAGCCTGTACGTCAGCCGGGTGGCCAGCATCGCGGCGAGACCCGCCACGATCGGAGCGGCTATGGCGGGGATCAGGACCTTGGTGACGAGCACGTCGCCGTGGACGGCGCCCAGCCCGGCCGAGGCGACGGTGGCGCCGATCAGGCCGCCCATCAGGGCGTGCGAGGAACTGGACGGGAGTCCGACGAGCCAGGTCAGCAGATTCCAGAGGATGGCGCCGACGAGCGCCGCGAAGATCACCTCGGGTTGTATGCCGTCCTCGTTCACCAGCCCCTTGGAGATCGTGTTGGCGACCTCCACGGAGAGGAAAGCGCCGACAAGGTTCAGGACGGCGGACATGGCCACCGCGACCTTGGGCTTGAGTGCACCGGTCGAGATGGTGGTGGCCATCGCGTTGGCGGTGTCGTGGAAACCGTTCGTGAAATCGAACGCGAGTGCGGTGATCACCACAATCGCGAGGATCAGCGAGAAGTTTTCCATTTACCCGAGCTTCTGTTGGACGTCATTGGCTCGTGGACCGTAGGCAACCTGAGTGAACGGAAGATGAACTGAAGCAGGCTGTGGGGTGTCTCGCAACAAAGCGCCGCCATTCCGGGGGTGCCGGAGTGGCGGCGCGGTCGTTCGAACGCAGGCGGAATGTCGGGTTCCGCCACCTCTTGTGCGTGCTGCGTGCGGCTGCGCTAGCCCTTCGCGAACTTCCTGAGCTGAGCCTGGGATCCGTTGAAGAGATTCTGGTCACCCGGCAGGCTGCCGCCGTTGTCGTACTGCCAGATCGTCCAGAACCTCCAGCCCGACGGCAGTGACCCCGCCGACGAGCTGTAGCGGGCCAGCCACAGCGGATGGTTCGAGGCGAAGGCGGAGCTGTTGCCGGTGCACATCTTCCACCAGTTGTAGTTGGTGTAGATCACCGGGCGACGGCCGGTCTGCCGCTTCACCTCGTTGCTGAAGGCCTTGATCCAGCTGACCATCTTGCCCTTGCTCAGGCCGTAGCACTTCTTCTTGCCGTATGGGTTGTACTCGATGTCCAGCGCGGGCGGCAGCGTCCAGCCGTCCGACCGCCAGCCGCCTCCGTTGCGTACGAAATACGCGGCCTGGGTCGTCCCCGACGACTTGTGCGGCAGCGCGAAGTGGTACGCCCCGCGGATGATGCCCGCGTTGCGCGCGCCGTTGTACTGCTGGTTGTAGTACGGATTGCGATACGTGTGCGACTCGGTCGCCTTCACGTAGACGAACTTGGCGCCTTTGCTCTTCGTGCTCGACCAGTTGACGTTCTTCTGGTGCGAGGACACGTCGTGACCCTTGGGCTTGGCGGCCGCCGAGGCCGGCACCTCGGCGAGAGCGGTGCCACCAAGCGCCAGCGTCGCCACGGAGGCCGCGACGAGTCGGGCACGCTGACGGGACGGTTTGCGATCACGAGCCATATTTCCCCCCGGAATGGCGACGCGCATGACAAATCCCCCAGAGGCTACTGGAAGATCCTTGAAAGCCCGTCGTATGCCGGTCATTCGCTCCCGGCGGCCGATTCGTGCCCGTCTGCGCCCTTTCGGACGAGCGGCTTCCGCCCTAAAGTGCCCCGCCCACGCGGAGGTTGGGGTACCCGGCTGGCAGGATCGCGGCATGGCTGAGCAGCGGCGGGACACGGGAGACGGACGGGACACGGGGGAGCGGGGCGCGCCCCCGGCACGGGAGGCGCTGGAGCGGGCGTGGGACGACCTCGTGGCGACGGCCCGCCGCACGGTGGCCGAGGGTCTGGTCGTCGGCACGTCGGGCAACGTGTCGGTGCGCGTCGGGGACACCGTCCTGGTCACACCGACCGGAGTCCCGTACGACCGGCTGACGCCCGAGGACCTCTGCGGGGTCTCCCTCGACGGGCGGCGGGTACTCGGTTCGCTCGTTCCGACCAGCGAACTGCCCATGCATCTCGCGGTCTACCGCGCCACCGACGCGCGCGCCGTCGTCCACACCCACGCCGTGCACGCCACGGCCGTCTCGACCCTCGTCACCGAGCTCCCGCTCATCCACTACATGGCCGCCGCGCTCGGCGGCCCCGTCCGCGTGGCCCCCTACGCCACCTACGGCACGGAAAAGTTGGCCGAGAACATGCTCCGTGCCCTTCGCGACCGCACAGCCTGTCTCCTCCAGAACCACGGCACCCTCACATACGGACCCACCCTCTCCCAGGCCTACGACCGCACGGCCCAACTGGAATGGATGTGCCGGGTCTGGCTGACGGCCTCGTCGGTTCCGGGGTACACGCCTACGTTGCTGACGGAGGAGCAGGTGGCGGAGGTCGGGGTGCGGCTGAGGGGATACGGCCAGCCGTAGCCCGGCGGGGAGCGGCTGTACGGTCGACGGCGACCTTCCCGCGCTGTCTTCCCGCGCTGTCCTTCCCGCTCTGACCTCGACAGTGACCTTCCCGCTCTGACCTCGGCGGCGACGTTCCCGCGCTGATCTCGGCGGTGGCTCTCCCTCGCCGATCTGCGATGGCGACCTTCCTCGCCGACCTGCGACAGTGACCCTTCCTCGCTCCAGGCCTCTTTGCTGACGCCGGCGTCTGATCCCCGCCGCAACGGCGCTCAGCCGACACGCACCGTTCCGGCGGTGCCGAACCCACCGTTTCCCCCATCTCCTGCAGCCACAGACGACGCCGAGCCGTACCGAACACCCCCGCCCCGCTCCACTGGCCGACAACGGGCTCCGTCAGGAGACTGGACCCGTGCGCACTGTGAAACCGACGGCCGCAGCCGTCACCGTCGCCATAGCCGGCGCAGCCACCGTCGCCGCCACCGTGGCGGCGGGCCGCTTCGCCAGCGACGCCGCGCTCAAGGCGCCGCCGGGCAAACCGCTGCCCACCGAACCCCGCCTCACCGTGCACGCCACGGCAGCGGGCCGCATCACCCTGACCCGCGCCCTGGCCTCCCAGCGCCCCGGCGTGTACGGCCTGAGCGGCAACGGCAGCCACGCGGTCGTCGGCCCGCTCCTGAACGCCGCCCCGCACTCCGCCGACACCGTCGTACGCCGCCTGGAACGCGTCACCCACGGCACCCTGGGACCCGGCGACAAGGTGTGGTTCACCCCCGGCGTGCACATCGGCAACCCGAGCACCGCCCTCGGCCTCGACCACGCCGACGTGGACGTCCCCGGCGAACTCGGCGCCCTGCCCGCCTGGTTCGTGCCCGCCGCCCGCGACACCTGGGTGATCACCGTGCACGGCCTCGGCACCACGCGCGAACACCCCATGAACGTCATGGAGTTCCTGCACGGCCACCAGTTCCCCGTCCTCGACCTCGCCTACCGCGGAGACCTCGGAGCGCCCCGCCCACCCGACGGCCTGAACCACCTCGGCGAAACCGAATGGCGCGACCTGGACGCGGCCATCCGCTACGCCGTGCGCTACGGCGCCGAGCGGGTCGTCCTGCACGGCTGGTCCACCGGCGCCACCATGGCCCTGCGCGCCGCCGCGCACTCCGCGCTGCGCGACCGGATCTCCGGCCTCGTCCTGGACTCGCCCGTCCTCAGCTGGGAGACCACGCTGCGCGCCCTCGCCACGGCCCGGCGCACCCCGGGCGCCCTGCTGCCGCTGGCCGTCCGCGCCGCCCAGGGCCGTACGGGCCTGCACGGCGACCGCATCCAGGGCGCCGCCGACCCCGATCGGCTCAAGGTGCCGGTCCTCGTCCTGCACGGTCCCGACGACGCGGTCGCCCCATGGGCACTCTCACGCCGCCTGGCCGACCGCCGCCCCGACCTCGTCACGCTGCACACCGTCCGGGGCGCCCCGCACGGCGCCATGTGGAACGCCGACCCGGCGGGCTACGAGGAAGCCCTTCGCCGCTTCCTCACCCCGCTGATGTAGCCACCTCCCCACCCTGGTGTCCGGGCTTCTTTTCCACCCGGCTCGAGAGCTTCCGTTTAACCCTGTACCAGCTGACCGTTCGCGCCCCAGGAGCGCCGTGGGACCCGGTGCGTTGGCCACCTCTGTCGCCCCGCGTGACATTCCGTTTGGGTTTTCGGACCGTCAACCGGAAGACTGCCCCCGTGACGTCCCGTATCCCGCGCGACTCCAGGCTCCGACTCGTCCGCCCGCGAACCCTGGCCGCCGCCCCCCGAGCGATGACCCAGAGGCCCACGCGCCGACCCGCACCCCGCCCGCCGGAGGGCACACCGGCGCCCGCGGAACTCGCACGCATGGCGCGCTCCGTACTCGCCGGCGCGGCCCGCGTCGCCCGCTGGGCCGACGCCGCCCTGAGCCCCGGCCGGGCCCGCGACGGCGCGGCTTCCGACGGCAACCACGACGGCAGCTCCGAGGGCAAGGGCACGCTCTCCGACGCGACCGCCCAACGGGCGGCCACGGACCTGGCCCTGACCCCGGCTCAGGCCCGCGCGGACTGGGACACCGCACGTCTCGCGGGACTCGTCGAGGTGCACGGCGGCATCGCGCGCCCCGGCTGGCGGCTGCGCGCCTGGAACCGCGACGACAGCGCCGTACTGCGCGGCTGGGTCGCCCTCTTCGACGCCTGGTCCATCGGCCACCCCGGACCCGACGGGCGTGAGCCCGCCGCCGTCGCCGAGGTCGTCTCCGCGATGCCGCAGGTCCTCTCCTTCCTCCAGCTGTCCGCAGGACCCGTCCCGGTCCCGCAACTCCTCGACCTGCTCGAACAACGCGTCACCGAACTGCGCACCGAGCGCTGCGAAATCCCCTACGGCCCGCAGCTGGAGCCCGTGGAGGACCCTGCCGAGGACACCCCGCTGGCCCCTCTCCTCGACTGGGCCCTGCACGCCCTCGCCGCCGTGGGCGCACTCACCTGCGCCGACGGCCAGGCCACGCTCACCCCGCTCGGCAGCTGGGCCGTCTGGGTCAAGCTGGAGCAGATCTGCGTCGCCGCACAGAGCCCCGCCGGGAACATCGAGCAGGGCGCCGAGGACATGCTCCGCGGCTGCGCCCAGCTGCGGCCCAACGCGGCACGCGCCGAGTACCGAGCCTGGCTCGCCGCCCGCCCCGTCGGCAGCGCCGTCACCGAACTCCTCGACGCCGCCCGGGGCGAGGACGCCCTCCTGCGCGGGCTCGCCTTCGAGGCCCTGCGCGTCGTCGGCGCCCCCGCCGAGCCGGACGTCCGCGCCGTGGCCGACGAGACCTATCTGCGCCCGTACGCCCTGCTGTGGCTCGCCGAGCACGACGGGCACGACCCCGAGGACGCCCACGAGGTGCTCACCCGCGAGGAGGCTACCTGGCTCTGGGTGGACACCGCCGCGGCCGTCGCCGACCACGGCGAAGCCCCGCTCCTCGTACGCCACTTGGAGTCCGCCTTGCAGGCGACCGTCCCCGCGCTCCTCGACGAGGTACGCGCGGTCGGCCACCCCCGCACCGTGCAGGTCCTGGTCGCGCTCGCCGCCGCCCACCCCGACCCGGCCCTCGCCAAGGCCGTACGCCGCGCCGCCTTCCAGGTGCACACCGGAGGCAGCTAGTCGCTCCGCGAGAAGGCGGGGAAACGGCGAATGCGGTGGTTCGGCTGCGGGTCGGCCGTGGCTGGTCGCGCAGTTCCCCGCGCCCCTTACGGGGCCGGGGCGGGGCCGGGCGTCACGCCGTTATCTCGGGGGCGTACGTACCGAAGCTCCAGATGTTGCCCTCGATGTCCCGGGCCATGTAGTCCCGCGAACCGTAGTCCTGGTCCGTCGGGGGCATCAGGATCTCCGCGCCGTGGTCGACGGCTTGCTGGTGGTGTGCGTCGATGTCGTCCACGACGATGTACACCCCGGTGTGCGTAGAGCCCTTCATCGCCTCGTCGAAGCGGCCGCCGGTGCCCTTGGAACCGAGCATCACCGCGCCGTTGCCCTGCACCAGCTCCGCGTGCAGGACCTTGCCGTCCTCGCCCTCGTACACCGACGCCTCGGTGAAGCCGAACGCCTCCGTGAGCTGCTTGATCGCGGCCTTCGCGTCCGCGTACAGCAGCGTCGGGTAGATGCTCGGGCGCCCGCCGTCCGTGCCTGCCATGCGGATCACTCCTTTTTGTCCCCTTGTCGGAACATCGCCTGAATGTGACCTGCTCCACAGTCTTGCACCCGGCACTGACAACGCCCTGCCCAGCCGGCTCCGGGCGGACCTCCGAACGGGGGACACCCCGCCACCCGCCCGCCGTGTCACGACGGCAGTCACGGCCGGACCCGCCCGGCGTGGCTACGCTCTGCGCCTGTTCCGTGGGCTGTGGGCCGTGGTTACCGAAGGGGGCGCAGTGGTCGTTCTGCCGGGCGAGGCGACGGAGGAGAGACCGGCCACTCCGGCGGCCCTGGAAGGCACGGCTGTTGAAGCCACGGCACTTGACGCCACAGCCCCTGAAGCCATGGCCCCTGAGACCGCGGCTCCGGAGACCCCCGCCACCGGCTCCCGCCTCCTCCGCACCGCCCTCGGCCTCCTCCTGGCCGCATCGCTCCTCGCCGCCGCCCACCAGGTGCGGCCCACTCCCTACGGAGACCACTTCACCGCCCACGCGCGTGTGGAGCACGCGACGGCACCCGAGCACGCGACGGCACCCCGGCTGCGTACGCACGGGGCGACCGTCGAGGCGTACGACGGACGGACCGGCGAGCTCCGCTGGACCCACGCGCGCGAGGGCCGTCGCCCGCTCACCGTGCTCCCCGCGCGCGGGGAGGCGATCACGCTCTGGGACGACGGACTGGTCACCGACACCGCCCGCGGCGCCGTCCGCTGGCACCGGGCCCTCCCCGACGCGGCCGGCCTGCTCGCGGCCCACGGCGGCGCCGGAGTTCTGCGGGCCCTCGACCGGGGCATGCTCGCCGTCGTCACCCCGGAGCGCATCACCGCGTACCGCATCGCGGACGGCGACCTGCGCTGGGTGCTGCCCGCCCGAAGGGGCTGCGCCTTCGAACCCGCGCGTGGGATGCGTCACGGAACGGTGCTTCTGGTCGCGCAGCCCTGCCCGGAAAGTGCCTGGACCGCCCAGCTCATCGCCGTGGACGACCTCGGCAGGATCACCCCGCACCGCACCCCGCTGGGCAATGAGCGTCACAGTCCCGAACACCCGCACACAGGAAAAGTGGTTGCACCGCCCCGTTAGACTTGGCCCATGGCCATTCTCCTCGCGCATTAGACGGCGTGAACGACCTCAGCCGCCCACTCCGTCATCGACCCTGCCCAGGAGTCTGTCCGTGATTTCCGCCTCCGGTATCGAGCTGCGCGCCGGCGCCCGCATCCTCATCGAGTCCGCCACCTTCCGTATCACCAAGGGCGACCGCATCGGCCTGGTAGGCCGCAATGGAGCGGGAAAGACCACGCTCACCAAGGTCCTCGCAGGCGAGGGCATCCCCGCCGGGGGCACCGTCGCCCGCTCCGGCGAGGTCGGTTACCTCCCGCAGGACCCGCGCACCGGCGACCTCGACCAGCTCGCCGGCGACCGCATCCTCTCCGCCCGCGGCCTCGACACCCTGATCCGCAAGATGCGCGAGAACGAACAGCGCATCGCGAACGGCTCGGGCGCCACCCGCGAGAAGGCACTCAGGCAGTACGAGCGCCAGGAGACCGAGTTCCTCACCAAGGGCGGGTACGCCGCCGAGGCCGAGGCCGCCACCATCGCCGCCGCGCTCAACCTCCCCGACCGGGTGCTCGGCCAGCCCCTCCATACGCTCTCCGGTGGTCAGCGCCGCCGTATCGAGCTGGCCCGCATCCTCTTCTCGGACGCGGACACCCTGCTCCTCGACGAGCCGACGAACCACCTCGACGCCGACTCGATCGTCTGGCTGCGCGACTACCTGAAGACCTACCGCGGCGGCTTCATCGTGATCTCCCACGACGTCGACCTGGTCGAGACGGTCGTCAACAAGGTGTTCTATCTGGACGCCAACCGCGCCCAGATCGACGTCTACAACATGGGCTGGAAGCTCTACCAGCAGCAGCGCGAGGCCGACGAGAAGCGCCGCAAGCGCGAGCGGCAGAACGCCGAGAAGAAAGCCTCGGCGCTCCACTCGCAGGCCGACAAGATGCGCGCCAAGGCCACCAAGACCGTCGCCGCCCAGAACATGGCCAAGCGCGCGGACAAGCTCCTCGCGGGCCTCGAGGCCGAGCGGAAGTCCGACAAGGTCGCCAAGCTGCGCTTCCCCGAGCCGTCCCCCTGCGGCAAGACCCCGCTGATGGCCGAGGGCCTGTCGAAGTCGTACGGCTCGCTGGAGATCTTCACCGACGTCGACCTGGCCATCGACAAGGGTTCGCGCGTCGTCATCCTCGGTCTGAACGGCGCCGGCAAGACGACCCTGCTCCGGCTCCTCGGCGGCGCCGAGAAGCCCGACACCGGCCAGGTCATAGAGGGCCACGGCCTCAAGCTCGGCTACTACGCGCAGGAGCACGAGACCCTCGACCCCGAGCGCACGGTTCTGGAGAACATGCGCTCCGCGGCCCCCGACCTGGACCTGGTCCAGGTTCGCAAGACGCTCGGCTCGTTCCTGTTCTCCGGCGACGACGTGGACAAGCCGGCCGGAGTCCTCTCCGGCGGCGAGAAGACCCGTCTCGCGCTCGCCACCCTCGTGGTGTCGTCCGCGAACGTGCTCCTCCTCGACGAGCCGACGAACAACCTCGACCCCGCCAGCCGCGAGGAGATCCTCGGCGCCCTGCGCACCTACAAGGGCGCCGTCGTCCTCGTCACCCACGACGAGGGCGCCGTCGAGGCACTCCAGCCCGAGCGGATCATCCTCCTGCCCGACGGTGTCGAGGACCTGTGGGGCGCCGACTACGCGGACCTGGTGGCCCTCGCCTGAGCCGCCCCGCCGCCCGCGCCCGAGCCCCGCGTACGCCCGGAGCGTCGGTCAGCGGCGCTTGATCGAAAGACTGATCCACTGCGTATGGATCATTCGGCCGATCCGTGATCCATCATCTGTGTGAGATCTCCTCGTACCGAGGTGTGTCCTACATCGATTTCCCGGCCGGGCCCTTCGTTCCCAAGGGCCCGGCCGCCGCGCGTCGCTGACCTGGACCTTCGTCGATGAACCCGTTCGGCCGTACGGACAAGCGCTGGCGGAATGCGGGATTCCGCTCGTGGTGACGGGCTTCCGCGTCCCAAAGCTTGTCCCACGGACCTTGCCGAATGGGTGGCCAGGAAGCTCTTGAGGGGTGATCATGAGAAGTCCAGAGCGCACTTCCCATGAGGAGGCACGGGTGGCCGAGACTCTGAAGAAGGGCAGCCGGGTAACCGGCGCCGCGCGCGACAAGCTCGCGGCAGACCTGAAGAAGAAGTACGACTCCGGTGCGAGCATCCGGGCGCTGGCCGAGGAGACCGGCCGCTCGTATGGCTTCGTACACCGGATGCTCAGTGAGTCGGGCGTCACGCTTCGTGGGCGTGGCGGAGCGACGCGGGGCAAGAAGGCCGCGTCGGCCTGACGCCGGGCGGCTCCTCGTACCTCGATGGTGGCCACCCGGTCGGTCGGATGACCGCCCGGGTGGTTACTGTGCAGTCACTTAAGGGTGTGCTCCTACGGCACCCGCTCTGACCGCACCCATCGGAGGCGCCCCATGGCTTCGTTCGACCCGCTGCTCGACAAGGACGGCGTACGGCTCACCGTCGACGACGCGCTCGCGACGGTGACGCTGACCAACCCGGCCAAGCGCAACGCGCAGAGCCCCGCTCTGTGGCGGGCGCTGGCCGAGGCGGGGCAGTCGCTGCCGGGCACCGTCCGTGTTGTCGTGCTGCGCGCGGAAGGCAAGTCCTTCTCCGCGGGGCTCGACCGGCAGGCGTTCACGCCCGAGGGGTTCGACGGCGAGCCGTCCTTCATCGATCTCGCGCGCGGCTCCGACGCCGAGCTCGACGCGGCCATCGCCGGATACCAGGAGGGTTTCACCTGGTGGCGGCGGAGCGACATCGTGTCCATCGCCGCCGTGCAGGGGCATGCCATCGGGGCGGGCTTCCAGCTTGCCCTCGCCTGTGACCTGCGCGTCGTCGCGGACGACGTGCAGTTCGCCATGCGCGAGACCAGCCTCGGGCTCGTGCCCGATCTCACGGGTACGCATCCGCTGGTGGGGCTCGTGGGGTATGCGCGGGCGCTGGAGATCTGTGCGACGGGTCGGTTCGTGCTGGCCGAGGAGGCCGAGCGGACCGGGCTCGCCAACCTGGCCGTGCCTGTCGACCAGCTCGACGGCGCCGTACGTGATCTTGCGGGGGCGCTGCTGGCTGCGCCGCGGGACGCTCTCATCGAGACGAAGGCCTTGCTGCAGGGTGCGGTTGACCGTACGTATGCGGATCAGCGGGTTGCCGAGCGGGCGGCTCAGGGGCGGCGGTTGAGGGATCTTGCGGGGCTTTCCGACTGAGGGGTCCGTACGACGGCCTGTCTGTCGTGTGCAGGTTGAGGGGGCTGGTCGCGCAGTTCCCCGCGCCCCTGAAGGCGGGGCCGTCTTCAGTTGCTCACCGCTGTGACCAGTACCGCCACCGACGGGTGGTCGGGGAGCGCTGCGGTGGCCGCCTCGCGGACTGCGCGCGTCACGTCCAGGGCGCGTCGGCTCGCACCGACCTCGATCTCAACGCGGACATGGCGGCGCGGGAGCGCGGAGTCGTCGCTCGCGCGGTCCTCGATGTGTACCGCGCGGCCCAGGCCGCCGAGTGCGCCGGTCAGCCGGGTGACGCCCGGGACGGCCAGCGTGGCGGCGGCCACGCGGGACTCGTCGTCGCCCAGCTCCGGCTCCGGCTCCGGTTCCGCGGGGGATTGCCGGTCGTCCGGGCGTACATCGTCCTCGTCCCGCTCCGCCACGTCGGTGTCCAGCAACCCCGTCACCCGGAGGTCCACCTCCGCGACCGTCAGCCCGAGCCGCTCCTTGGCCGCCGCGGCGAGGGCTGTGCGCAGGTGGGCCGCGGTCGTCGGCAAGGGCTCGCCCGGCGTGAGCGTCGCCGCGAACTCCGCGGTGATCCGCAGCGGCCCGGGCGGCAACGCGCTCGGCGGAGGCGGTACGGCAGCCACGTACGAGCCCTCCGGATCGGTGAGTGAGAGGCGCAGTGAGCCGAGGCGTACGCCAAGCGTGTGACGCGCCGCACTGCGCAGTACCGAGCCGGCCGCCCGCTCCGTGATCCACGCGCCGTCGCGCGGGCCGCCGAGAGGCACCAGTCTGCCGAGGCCGAGCTGCTGCCGTACCGCCTGGGTCCATCGATCCGCCGTCATTTCTCCAGCGTGCCGCATCCACGGCGCGGGACCGGGGAACCCCGCTTAGTGTGGGCGAAGGGGCCTACCGAAAGGGATGTACGGCGATGAGCGACACGACGCAGCGGAAGCGGCCGGAGACCCCCGAGGTCGAGCAGCCGGACCCGCAGCAGCTCAGGAAGACCGGTGTGACCAAGCGCGGTGGTGGCGACCCGGCCACCCGGGGGCGTACCACCATCGCCGACGGCGTGGTCGAGAAGATCGCCGGGCTCGCCGCCCGTGACGTCCTCGGCGTGCACGCCATGGGCAGCGGGATCTCGCGGACGTTCGGCGCGGTGCGCGACCGGGTCCCCGGCGGCGGCGCGAAGTCCGTCACGCGCGGGGTGAAGGCCGAGGTCGGCGAGGTGCAGACCGCGCTCGACCTGGAGATCGTCGTCGACTACGGCGTGTCCATCGCCGATGTCGCCCGGGCCGTCCGGGAGAACGTCATCGCGGCGGTCGAGCGCATGACGGGACTCGAGGTCGTCGAGGTCAACATCGCGGTCAGCGACGTAAAGCTGCCGGAAGAAGAGGAAGAGGAGTCGGAGACCCGGCTCCAGTGAAGTCGTATCGGCGACCCGTTAGTGACCTGCTGAGGAGCGCACGATGAGCATGGCCGTGATCGGCATGATCGCCGGAATGGCGCTGGGCTTCGCCGGATACTTCGGCGGGTTCGGTGCCTTCCTGCTGGTGGCGGCGCTGGGCGCCGTCGGCTTCGTCGTGGGCCGGTTCCTCGAGGGGGACCTGGACCCCGGTGACTTCTTCCGCACCCGCGGCACCCGCGACGACCGGCGGCGGTGACGCGTGTCCGGTGAGGCCGTCGACCCCGCAGCGCCCGCCGCGGTCCTCCGGCCCGGCAGCCCCGGCCGGGCCGTCGCGCCGGCCGATCGCGGCGCGCTCCGGATCGCCGACCGGGTCGTCGCGAAGATCGCCGCACGCGCGGCGCGCGAAGCCCTCGACGTGCTGCCGCCCGACGCCGTGCCCCCGCACGCCACCGTCATCGTGCGCCATGACACCGCCCGCGTCCGGATCAGCCTCGAACTCGACTACCCCTCCGACATCGGCGGCCAGTGCCGTGCCGTGCGTCGCCAAGTCACGGGGCGGGTAGAGACGTTGGCGGGAATGGAAGTGCCCGAAGTCGCCGTCCAGGTGGAGCGGTTGCACTCCGCACAGACGCGCGGCGCGGCACAGGGGAGGACGCAATGAGCGAGCCCCAGGGCTCCGAGAGCACCCAGCACCTGCCCGTCATCGAGAAGACGGCCGAGGACGAACTCGGCCAGTCCGCCTCCGCGGCGGACTACAAACCCCTGCCCACCCTCGACGACACCGAGGGCGGAGAGGGCCGCTTCTGGTCGGCACGCCGTGTCCCCGCGGGCATCCTCGCGCTGCTGATCCTGGCCGGCGCGGGCCTCCTGCTGTACGACGTCGCCGCCGTGCGTGCCGACCGGCCCGCCATGCAGTGGCGCAGGTCCCTGGCCCGCGAGCTCGCCGAGCGGCCCCTCGACGACACCTGGGTGCTCGTCGGCGCCGGAGTGGCGACGGCCCTCGGCGTCTGGCTGCTCGTCCTCGCCGCGACACCCGGTCTGCGCGACGTCCTGGCGATGCGGCGCGCCCACCCCGACGTACGGGCCGGACTGCACCGGGGCGCGGCCGCCATGGTGCTGCGCGACCGGGCCATGGAGGTGTCCGGCGTGCGATCGGTGCGGGTCCGCGTGGGACGTACGAAGGTCGACGTCCGCGCGGTGTCGCACTTCCGTGAACTCGACGACGTACGCGCCGACTTGGACGCCACGCTCGCCGACGGCATCAAGGGACTCGGGCTCGCCCGGCGCCCCGCCCTGTCGGTGCATGTCGCGCGGCCGGGCCGGAAGGGGTGAGCCGGTGCTGAGGATCGTGAACCGGGTCCTGCTGGGCCTCGCGGGTCTGCTTCTCGTCGTGGGCGGCGGTTCCGTGCTGGCCGTCGGTCTCGGCGCGAATCCGCCCTCGTGGTGGATCCACGACGGGCGGAACGACGTGCTGCTCAGCGACGCGGACCGGACGCGGTGGCGGGACGACGGCTGGTGGTGGCCCACCGTCATCGCCGTACTCGCCGTGGCCGTGCTGCTCGCCCTGTGGTGGCTCACGGCGGTGCTGCGGCGGCGCCGGCTCGCCGAGGTGCTCGTCGACACCGGCGACGGCGAGGGCGCGCTGCTGCGGGGGCGTGCCCTGGAAGGCGTACTGGCCGGCGAGGCGGGCGCGTTGGACGGCGTCGCGCGGGCACAGGCGTCGCTCACCGGGCGGCGCAGCGTCCCCGAGGCACGGGTCCAACTGATGCTGGAGCCACACGCCGACCCCGGAGACGCCCTCCACCGCCTGACCACGGAGGCACTGGCCCATGCGAGGGACTCGGCAGGCCTCGCATCACTCCCGGCGAAGGTGCGCCTCCGCGCGGTCAAACACCGCGCGGAGCGGGTCAGTTAGGGCGCGCCCCTAAAGGGGGGCGTGCCCCGTCAGGGGCGCGGGGAACTGCGCGACCAGCCCCCACGGCCCGCAGACACACAACAACCCAACCCCGCCATTCAGAACCCGTGCCGAGCCCCACCATCAACAGGAACCATGATCCCCGTCAGATAAGACGCGGCCGGAGACAACAAGAACGCGGCCGTCCGCCCGAACTCCTCCGGCGTGCCGTACCGACGAAGCGGAATCCGCACCTCGTTGGCCGCCCGCGTGCCCTCCGGATCGGCGGAGAGGCCGTCCAGCTCGCGCACGCGATCCGTGTCGATACGGGCCGGAAGCACGCCGACCACGCGGATGCCGCGCGGGCCGAGCTCGTCCGAGAGGGACTTGGCGAAGCCCGCGAGACCGGGGCGCAGGCCGTTGGAGATGGTCAGACCCGGGATCGGCTCGTGCACCGAACCGGAGAGCACGAAGCCGATGACCCCGCCCTCGCCCAGCTCCGCGGCGGCCGCGCGGGCCAGCCGCACCGCGCCCAGGAAGACGGACTCGAACGCCGACTGCCACTGCTCGTCCGTGTTGTCGGCGACGAAGCCGGGCGCCGGTCCGCCGACGCTGATCAGGATGCCGTCGAAGCCGCCGAACTGCTCGCGCGCGGCCGCGACCAGGGTCTCCGGGGCCGCCGGATCGGCGTTGGCCACGGCGACGCCGTGCGCGTTCGGGCCGAGCGCCGTCGCGGCCTCGGCGACCGTCTTCTCGTCGCGTCCCGTGATGATCACCTTCGCGCCGTCGGCGACGAGCTCACGCGCGGAGGCGTGGCCCAGGCCGCGCGTTGCTCCGGTGACGACGTAGACACGGTCCTTCAGTCCAAGATCCATGGTCCCTATCCTGCCCCCTCCTCATCGGGACTCTCATCCTCCCCCTCCCCGTCGAACAGGGCGAGGGCGGTGCCCACCAGGCCGATGTGGCTGAACGCCTGCGGGAAGTTGCCGAGTTGGTGGCCGGCCGCCGGGTCGTACTCCTCGGCCAGCAGCCCCACGTCGTTGCGGAGGGCAACCATGCGCTCGAACAGCTCGCGTGCCTCCTTCGTACGTCCCGTCATGTGCAGCGCGTCCGCGAGCCAGAAGGAACAGACCAGGAACGTGCCCTCGCGGCCCGGCAGTCCGTCGATGACCGTCTGGTCCGAGCTGTAACGGCGCAGGAAACCGTCGCTGCCGAGTTCGTCGCGCACCGCGTCGATCGTGCCGACCACCCTCGGGTCGTCCGGCGGAAGGAAGCCGAGGCGGGGGATGAGCAGCAGCGCGGCGTCCAGTTCGCGGGAGCCGTACGACTGCGTGAAGGTGTTGCGCTCCGGGTCGTAGCCGCGCTCGCACACCTCGCGGTGCACCTCGTCACGCATCGCGCGCCAGCGGTCCACGTCGCCGCGCAGGCCGGGGTTCTCCTCCAGGGTGCGGACCGTGCGGTCGGCGGCCACCCACGTCATCACCTTCGAGTGCACGAAGTGGCGGCGCGGGCCGCGTACTTCCCACAGCCCCTCGTCCGGCTCGCGCCAGTTCGACCGCAGGAACTCCATCAGGGCCTGGCGCACCCGCCACATGTGCGGCTTGGAGGGCAGGCCCGCGCGCTGCGCGAGCGCGAGCGAGTCGATCACCTCGCCGTACACGTCGAGCTGCAACTGCCGTACGGCGTCGTTGCCGACCCGGACCGGCGCCGAGCCGCGGAAACCGGGCAGCCACGCCAGCTCGTACTCGGGGATCCGCCGCTCGCCCGCGAGCCCGTACATGATCTGCAGATCCGCCGGGTCGCCCGCCGCCGCGCGCAGCAGCCAGTCGCGCCAGGCCTCCGCCTCCTCCTGGTAGCCGCACGCGAGCAGCGCGCCCAGGGTGAGCGTGGAGTCGCGCAGCCAGCAGTGGCGGTAGTCCCAGTTGCGCACGCCGCCGATCTCCTCGGGGAGCGAGGTCGTGGGGGCCGCGACGATGCCGCCGGTCGGCGCGTAGGTGAGGGCCTTGAGAGTGACCAGGGAGCGGACGACCGCGTCCCGGTGCGGGCCGTCGTAGCGGCAGCGGGCCGCCCACGCCTGCCAGTCGGCGAGGCTCGACTCCAGCGCCTCGTGCGGGTCGACGAGCGCGGGGCGCGGTTCGTGCGAGGGGTGCCAGGTCAGGACGAAGGCGACCTGCTCGCCCTCGGCGACCGTGAACTCCGAGTGCGTACCGAAGTCCTTGCCCCAGGTGCGCACGCCGGGCTCGCTGCGCAGCCACACCGAGTCGGGGCCCGCGACGGCCACACGATGGCTGTCCGACTTGCGCATCCACGGCACGATCGAGCCGTAGTCGAAGCGCAGCCGCAGCGTGCTGCGCACGGTCACCCGGCCCTTGAGGCCTTCGACGATCCGTACGACGTCGGGGGCGCGGTCGCGCTGCGGCATCAGGTCGGTGACGCGTACCGTGCCGTCCTCGGTCTCCCACTCGGTGTCGAGCACGAGGGAGTCGGGCCGGTACGCCCGCCGGGTGCAGGCGCCCGCTCCTTTCGGCGCGATCCGCCAGTGCCCGTTCTCCTCGACGCCCAGCAGCTTCGCGAAGCAGGCCGCCGAGTCGAACCGTGGCAGACAGAGCCAGTCGATCGACCCGTCCCGCCCGACCAGGGCGGCGGTCTGGTGGTCGCCGATGAGTGCGTAGTCCTCGATGGATGGGTGCACGTGTGCCGGGTTCCCTTGGCATCCGGCGATCAATCCCAGGGGATTGTCTCGCCGACTGCCTTTGCTGGATGGGTGGTGTTTCGGCTGCGGGTCGGCTGTGGCTGGTCGCGCAGTTCCCCGCGCAGGACCGCAGTCCTCAGACGGTGGCCGGCTCCGTCTCCGGCTCGGTCTGCGCGGTAGCCGCTTCCGCCCGGTCCCGGCGCTCGCGGCGGACCAGGATCACCCAGCCCACCGGGACGCCCGCTGCGAACAGCCACCACTGGACCGCGTACGCCATGTGGGTACCGATGCTGCTGTGGTCGGGCTCCGCGAGCAGCTCGGGGCTGTCGCCCTTCGGCTCCGGCGCGGTCATCTCGATGTAGCCGCCGAGGACCTGCTTGCCGAGCGCCTCCGCCTGCTGCTCGCTGTTGATCAGCATGACCTGGCGGTCGGGGAGACCGCGGACGTCCTTGATACCGCTGTCGGCGGTCGTCTCGTCGGCCATCAGCCGGCCGGTGACGGTGGTCTCGCCCTTCGCGGGCGCGGGGATCTTCGGGAACTCGGTCTGCACGCCGTTCGCGGGGATCCAGCCGCGGTTGACCATCAGGACCCGGCCGTCGTCCAGGACGAACGGGGTCAGGACGTGGAAGCCGACCTCGTCGTCGGAGTTGGTACGGCGGCGCACGACGACCTCGTGCCCGGTGTCGAAGGTGCCCTTCGCGGTGACCCGGCGGTATATGTCGTCGTCCTCGACCGCGCCGCCCGGCGCGGTGAGCGACTCGGCGGGCACCGGCTTCGCGGCCAGCGAGTCCGAGATCACCTTGTTCAGCGCGACCCGCTGCTCGTGCCGGTGCAGCTGCCAGAAGCCCAGCTCGATCATCGTCGGGATGAGCGCGAGCGCGATGAGGGTGAGGATCACCCACTGCCGGGACAACAGGAAGCGGTACACCCCACGACCGTACAACTCGGTCATGGGGTGTGGACGGGAGGGGGGTGGGCTCGGAGGGGGTTGCTCGGACGGCGGAGCGGCTCAGACCTTGTCGACGATCCCCGTCCTCCCCTCCGCGCGGGCGCAGTGCGCCCCGCAGTACCAGTGGCCCTCGACCTCGACTCCCTGGCCGATGATCTGGACGCGACAGTGCTCGCAGATGGGCGCCATGCGATGGATGGCGCAGGAGAAGCAGTCGAAGACGTGCACCGCGCCCTGCGCGTGCACCTCGAACGTCATGCCGTAGTCGTTTCCGCAGACCTCACAACGTGCCATGCGCCACAGGGTGGGCCGCCGGGGCGGCGCGGGCGAGCGGTCGCGGGGCGAGTCGCCCGCCAATCACCCGTACGCCCCGATGCCCGCGTTCACCCTAGGGCCTGTCTGACAATTCTCGTCTGCCTCGCGACGCCATGCACGCTCCCCCACTGCCTTTAAGGGCGTGGGAGGTGCCCCACTCGCCGCACCAGGCGCAGACCCAAGTACGTCCAGTACGAGGCTCTACGCCCGGCACTCCCCCAGCCTCCGGCCGGGGGGACCCCCAGAGCACGCACCTGACGCCGCGCGGCCGCCCTCCGGGCGACGACGGGAATTGTCAGACAGGCCCTAGGCCCGGACGTCCGCTCACGCCTCCGACGCCGGCTCCACATCCCGCACCAGCTGTCCGAACGCCGCCTCGTCCACGACCGGCGTGCCGAACTGGCGGGCCTTGACCACCTTGGACGTACCGGAGTCGGGGTCGTTCGTCACGAGGAGGCTGGTGAGCCGGGACAGGCTCGTCGCGACATGCAGTCCGGCCTCGACGGCACGGTCCTCCAGGAGCTCGCGGTCGACCGAGGTGTCCCCGGAGAACGCGATACGCATGCCCTGTTTGAGCGGCTTGCCCGGTTCGTACCGCCCGGGGTTCGGGTACGGGCAGGCGGGCCGCTTGCGCGACGGGCGCCAACTCCCGGACGGGTAGCCGCCCGAGCCGGAGCCGGACTGCCGACCGATGCGCGGCGCCGACCGGTCCGACCACTCCGTCAGCGGCCGGCACTCGAGCAGCGGCAGCCGCAGACCACCGCGCGCGGCGGCCCGCAGACTCGGCCGGAACGCCTCGGCCAGCACGCGCGCGTCGTCCAGCGCGTGGTGCGCGCGCTGCTGTACGACGCCGAAGTGGGCCGCGAGCGACTCCAGCTTGTGGTTGGCCAGCGGCAGGCCCAGCTCCTTGGACAGCGCGATGGTGCACAGCCGCTGACGGACCGGCGCCTCGCGCTCCGCGCGCGCGTACTCCCGCGCGATCATCGACCAGTCGAACACCGCGTTGTGCGCGACGAGCACGCGGCCGTCGAGCCGGGTCGCGAACTCCTCGGCGATGTCCGGGAAGAGGGGCGCCCCTTCGAGCATGTCGCTCGTCAGACCGTGGATCCACACCGGTCCCGGGTCCCGCTCCGGGTTGACCATCGTGTACCAGTGGTCCTCGACCTCGCCGCGCGCGTCCAACCGGTAGACCGCGGCGGACACTATGCGGTCGTCGCGGGCCAGTCCTGTGGTCTCCACGTCGACGACCGCGTATCCCTGCGGATACGCGGCCGGCCACGCGGCGGCGGACGGTGCGGTCTGACGGTCTTCGAGCATGGTCACTGAGGATAAGGGGCGCGACTGACAGTCCTGTCCCCGGAGTCGGTCCTCCTGGGCGGGCCGTACGACGCGGGAGTTATGTGACGGGCGATCAGTGACGTAGGAGGTTCGGTCAGGTTCGTCCGTCGGTGTCGGCGCAGGCTTGTGGTTGCACGGCTATGGACCATTGCCCCGTCCGGTGCGACTGTGCTGCGCGCCTGGAAAGCACGCGACGCGGAGGGCGGTACGACATGGCACGCGTACGGTACGGCGCGCGGACCGAGGCGGAGATCTCCGCCGCGCGCACCGCGAGCTCCCGGCTCCCCGACATCTGGTCCACCGGTGTGGTGGCCGTCTGGGAGAGCGACCCGGACGCCATCGCGGCGGTCCTGCCGCCCCCGCTCAAACCCACCGGGCGGCCCCTGGTCCGGGTGAACATCAGCAAGGTCGACCTGCCCGGATACCCCCTGGGCGCGGGCTCGTTCGCGGTCGCCGCCGCGCACGACGGCGTCGAGGGCTGGTATCCGCTCGTCATGCCGATGACCCACGAGCGGGCCCTCATCGGCGGCCGCGAGGTTTTCGGCGAGCCCAAGAAGCTCGGCGAGGTGACCGTCGAGCGCGAGGGTCTCGTCGTGCGCGCCGCGCTCGCCCGGCACGGCATCGCGTTCGTGGAGGTACGCGGAGCCGTCAGCGGTGCCCTGCCTCTGCCGGAGCCGACGCAGAAGACCGACTTCTACTTCAAGTTCCTTCCCGCGGTGGACGGTTCGGGCTTCGACGCCGACCCCGTCCTCGTGCACTGTCTGCGCAACGAGAAGGTGCGGAAGCTGGAGCGGATCACCGGCGATGTCATCCTCCGGGAGTCCATGTACGACCCGGTCGCCGACCTTCCCGTACGCGCACTCGTGGAGATCACCCTCGGCGAGAAGACGACGGACCAGAAGGGCAAGGTCGCGGAACGGGTCGACGCGCAGGCCCTGTTGCCGTACATCCACCAGCGCTACGACGACCCCCAGCAGATCCTCGACGGGCCTCCCGAGGGGAGTGCCTGATGCGGTGTCGTCCCGGGGGACGCGGCATCCGACAGCGGCTCCGCCGCGGACCGGACCCCCGGCCGGAAAAGCGATCGGTCCGAGCTTCAGGGAGAGGTGAGCGGGCGTGGAGTTGAAGGCGGGGCAGGTCGCCGTCGTCACCGGTGCCGCGAGCGGCATCGGGCTGGCCATGGCGCGGCGGTTCGCGGCCGAGGGGCTGAAGGTCGTCCTCGCGGACGTCGAGGAGGGCGCCCTGGAGAAGGCCGCCGGCAGGCTGCGCGAGGACGGAGCGGTGGTGCACGCGCGCGTGGTGGACGTCGGGGAGCGCGAGGAGGTCTTCGCGCTCGCCGAGGAGACGTACGGGAAGTTCGGCGCCGTGCACGTCCTGTGCAACAACGCCGGTGTCGGCTCGGGCGCCGAGGGCCGCATGTGGGAGCACGACCCGAACGACTGGAAGTGGGCGTTCGCGGTCAACGTGTGGGGTGTCTTCCACGGCATCCAGGCCTTCGTGCCGCGGATGCTGGCGGCCGGCGAACCCGGCCACATCGTCAACACCTCCTCCGGCGACGGCGGTATCGCACCCCTGCCCACCGCCTCCGTGTACGCCGTCACCAAGGCGGCCGTCGTGACGATGACCGAGTCCCTGTACGCGCACCTGAAGGCGGAGCACGCGCGCGTGGGGGCCTCCGTGCTCTTCCCGGGGCCCCACATGCTCCGTACGGGCCTGTGGGAGTCGCATCGCAACCGGCCGGACCGGTACGCGAAACAGAAGCCCCGAAGGACCCCGTACCGCAGCCTCGACCAGTGGGAGGCCGCGATGAAGGAGGCGGGGAAGGACGTGCGGTTCACTCCGGTCGAGGACGTGGCCGAGCTGGTGGTGGACGGCGTCCGGGCGGACCGCTTCTGGCTGCTGCCGGAGAGCGAACACAGTGACCGGCAGATCCGGGCCCGGTCGCAGTCGATGCTCGACCGCGCCGATCCGGCGTACCTGGAGAACTTCATTCTGGACTGAGGAGCCGCTATGTCCTCTGCAACGGAGCCCTATCTGATCATCTCCTCCGACTGCCATGCCGGGCTGCCCACCGAGGAGTACCGGCCCTATCTGGACTCCCGTTTCCACCGGGACTTCGACGAGTTCCTCGCGGGGCGCGAGCGCCGCCGCGAGGAGATGACGCGGCTCGGCATCCGGAACGAGGCGTTCGCGAGCAAGTGGTTCCACGACAACGAGGAAGGGCTGCGCGGCGGTTGGGACTCCGCGCAGCGGCTGAAGGAGCTGGACGGCGACGGCGTGGCGGCGGAGGTGGTCTTCCCGGACGCCGATGCCGTGGACAGCCAGACGGCCGCGCCCTTCGGAGTGGGCCTCGGGCTCTCCGGCGACCAGGACCCGGAGTTGGGCATGGCGGGCGCGCAGGCGCACAACCGCTGGCTCGCCGACTTCGTGGGCGTGAACCCCGAACGGCACTGCGGGGTGGCCCTGTTGCCCGTCACAGCGCCCACCGAGCGCGTCGTCGCCGAGGTGTACCGGGCCAAGGAGTCGGGCCTCGGCGCGCTGATGATCCCCTCCATGTGGGTCGACAAGGAGCCGTACCACGACCGCCGTTACGACCCGGTGTGGGCCGCGGCGGCGGAGTGCGCCATGCCGGTGATGACCCACTCCGGAGCGGCACCCCGGGGTGAGTACGGCGACCACCTCGGGATCTATGTGAGCGAAGTGACCTGGTGGCCGGCCCGGCCGCTGTGGTTCCTGCTCTGGTCCGGTGTCTTCGAGCGCCACCCCGGCCTCAAGTTCGGTGTGGCGGAGTCCGGTTGCTGGTGGCTGCCGAACCTGCTGTGGTTCATGGACCGGCTCTACCTGGGCGCGCACGGCGGCAAGAAGCTCTCCCCCTTCGCGGAGTTGAAGCGTCCGCCGCACGAGTACCTGGACCGGCAGGTCTTCATCTGCGCGACCAACACCAAGCGGCGCGAACTCGCCCAGCGGTACGAGATCGGCGTCGACAACATCCTCTGGGGCAGCGACTTCCCGCATCCCGAGGGGACGTGGCCCGACACGCGCGCGTGGCTGTCGCGTACGTTCCACGACATCCCGGTCGCGGAGACGCGCCGCATGCTGGGCCTGGCGGCGGCGGAGGTCTTCGGCTTCGACACCGACAAGCTGGCCCCGCTCGCCCGGCGCATCGGCCCGACACCGGCCGAACTCGGCCAGTCCGAGGACCAGTCGGCGGTCGAGGCGTCCTGGGCACGCTCGCGCGAAGTGGGCCGTCACTGGCTGACGGACCACGACTTCCCGGTCCTGGGGGTGGCCCCGTGAGTTCCGTGCACTCCATGAGTTCCGTGAGCGAGGACCGCTACACCGTCATCTCGGCCGACTGCCACGCGGGAGCCGATCTCCTGGACTACAAGCCGTATCTGCCGAAGGCGTACCACGAGGAGTTCGACGCCTGGGCGGCCACGTACGTCAATCCGTACGAGGACCTGATGGCCGACACGGCCGACAAGAACTGGAACTCGGAGCGGCGGCTCGCGGAGCTGGAGCAGGACGGGATCGTCGCCGAGGTCGTCTTCCCGAACACCATCCCGCCGTTCTTCCCGTCGGGGTCCCTGATGGCGCCGGCACCGACGGCCGAGGAGTTCGAGCGGCGCTGGGCGGGCCTGCGGGCCCACAACCGCTGGCTGGCGGACTTCTGTTCGGCCGCCCCGGGCCGGCGCGCGGGTGTCTTCCAGATCCTCCTGAACGACGTCGAGGAGGCGGTGAAGGAGATCAGGTGGGCGGTCGGAGCGGGTCTGCGGGGCGGCCTGCTGCTGCCCGGCACACCGCCCGGCAGCGGGCTGCCCGAGCTGTACTCATCGACGTACGACCCGATCTGGGCGGTGTGCGCGGAACTCGGCGTCCCCGTGAACCACCACGCGGGCTCGGCCTCCCCGCCGCTGGGCGACGAGCCCGCCGCCCGGGCGGTCTTCATGGTGGAGACCACGTGGTTCTCGCACCGCGCGCTCTGGCACCTCATCTTCGGCGGCGCGTTCCGCCGTCACCCCGGCCTGAAACTGGTGCTGACCGAGCAGGGTTCCGGCTGGATACCCGGGGTGCTCGACATGCTGGACTACTACCACGGCCGACTGGTCGCGGCCGCTACGAAGGCGTCCACCGCGGAGTCCAAGTTCGGGGCGGGGCTCGCCGATTCGATGGGCAGGGGACCGTCGGAGGTGTGGCGGGACAACTGCTTCGTCGGCGCGAGCTTCATGCGCCCCCACGAGGTGCCGCTCCGGAACCGCATCGGCCTCGACAAGATCATGTGGGGCAGCGACTACCCGCACGACGAGGGCACCTACCCGTACTCCCGCGAGGGCCTGCGCATCGCGTACGCCGGCCTCCCGCGCGAGGAGATCGCGGCGATGGCGGGCGGCAACGCGGCCCGTGTCTACGGCTTCGACCTCGACCTCCTGGACCCCATCGCGGCGAAGGTGGGACCGACGGTGGATGAGATCGCCGAGCCGCTGGGGGAGCCGCCGGGGGACGCGACGAGTCCGGTGTTCGCGCCCGGGGGGTCGGTACGGGTCTGGTGACGGGCCCGAGCGGATCCGTGCGGATCTTCGCGGGCCTGGTGTCGGTTCAGCCCGGGCCTGGTGTCGGTTCGGTTCGGGCCTGGCGACGGGTCGGTCCGGGGCGTGAGGGGCGCTCGGTGCGATCCTCGCCTCTGTGACCGAACCAACGCACGACGAGGCCCACGCCGGCGCACTCGCACCGCGGCTGAACTGGCTGCGGGCCGCGGTGCTGGGTGCCAATGACGGCATCGTGTCCACCGCGGGTCTCGTCGTCGGCGTGGCCGGCGCCACGGACGACCGCGCCACGCTCCTCACGGCCGGGCTCGCGGGGCTCCTCGCCGGGTCCATGTCCATGGCCGCCGGGGAGTACGTGTCCGTGTCCACGCAGCGGGACTCCGAGAAGGCGGCCCTGGCGATGGAGCGGCGGGAGCTTCGGGAGCAGCCGGAGGCGGAGCTGGAGGAGCTGACCGAGCTGCTGGAGGAACGGGGGCTCTCGCGGGAGGTCGCCCGGGAGGCGGCGGAGCAGCTCACGGAACGGGACGCGCTGAAGGCCCACGCGCGCGTGGAGCTCGGGATCGATCCGGACCAGCTCACGAATCCCTGGAACGCGGCGTGGGCGAGCTTCTGCGCCTTCACGGTGGGCGCGCTGCTTCCGTTGCTGGCGATTGTGCTCCCGCCCGCCGCTTGGCGCCTGCCGGTCACCGTGGGGTCGGTGCTGGCCGCGCTGGTCGTCACGGGGTGGGGGAGCGCGCGGCTGGGGGAGGCGGAGGTGCGGCCGGCCGTGGTGCGGAACGTGGTGGGTGGAGCGTTGGCGATGGCGGTTACCTATGGGGCGGGGGCTCTGCTGGGGGCGGCCGGAGTATGACGGTGGGCCGACCCCTTGGTGGAGATCACCAAGAAGTAAGCGCGTACCCCCGGTAATACTTGTGGGTAACAACGTCTAGCCGCGGCGGACCAGCGGTTCTACGGTGCACCCATGCCGAACCTGCCCGATGTAGTGCTGTGGTCGATACCCGCGTTTGTGCTGCTCACCGTCGTGGAGATGGTGAGCGTCCGGATCCATCCCGATGAGGACGCCGCGGGGTACGAGACGAAGGACGCCGCCACGAGTGTCGGCATGGGGCTCGGCAGTCTGGTCTTCGACCTTCTCTGGAAGATCCCGATCGTCGCCATCTACACGGCCATATATGAGCTGACACCACTGCGCGTGCCCGTGCTGTGGTGGACCGTGCCACTGATGTTGCTGGCGCAGGACTTCTTCTACTACTGGTCGCACCGCGGGCATCACGTGATCCGGATCCTGTGGGCCTGCCACGTCGTGCACCACTCCAGCCAGAAGTTCAACCTCACCACCGCGTTGCGGCAGCCCTGGACAACCTGGACCGTGTGGCCGTTCTACGTGCCCCTCATCGCCCTCGGCGTCCATCCGGCCGCACTCGCGTTCTGCTCGTCCGCGAACCTCGTGTACCAGTTCTGGATCCACACCGAGCGCATCGACAAGCTGCCCCGGGCCTTCGAGTTCGTCTTCAACACGCCCTCGCACCACCGCGTCCACCACGCCTCCCAGGGCGGCTACCTGGACCGGAACTTCGGCGGGATCCTGATCGTCTGGGACCGGCTCTTCGCGTCGTTCGTGCCGGAGACCGAACGGCCGGTGTACGGGCTGACCAAGAACATCAACACGTACAACCCGCTGCGGGTCGCCACGCATGAGTACGTTGCCATCGCCAGGGACCTGAGAGCGGCGGGGAGTTGGCGGGAGCGGGCGGGAAGGGTGTTCCGTGGGCCCGGCTGGCAGCCGGCGCCGATCGCCCCCGCCGAGCGGCCGGCCACTCCGGAGCGGCCGGTTACGGAGCCGGCCGCGTGAACGCACGCCACGCGCGCGTGCCGCTCGTCTCCTTCGGCCTGGTCACGTCCTTCGGTCTGGTGACGGCCGCCGATCTCGTTTCCCTGGCGATCGGGTACGACATCGGCCATACGGTGGCCAAGCCCCTCCTGATGCCCTTGCTCGCCGCCTACGCGCACGTGAGCGGCGGACCCCGGATGCTCGTCGCCGCCCTGCTCTTCGGGTGGGGCGGCGACGTCCTGCTCCTGACCGACGCCGAGCCGGCCTTCCTCGCCGGGATGGCGTCCTTCGCGGCGGGGCACGTGTGCTACCTACTGCTCTTCAGGCAGGCCGCCGCGCCCATCGGCAGGAGCAGACCCCGCGCGCCTGGGTCATGGCTCACGGCCGCCGCGTACGCCGTCGCGCTCGGCACCACCGTCACCCTCCTGTGGCCCGGCCTCCCCGCCGACCTCCGCGTCCCCGTCGCGGGCTACAGCCTGCTGCTGACCGCGATGGCGTACGGTGCCGCGCGGCTCGGGCCGGTCGCGGCGCTCGGGGGTGTCCTGTTCCTGCTCTCGGACACGCTCATCGCTTCCGGTGTCGCCGAGTGGCCGCAGCTTCCACGCCCCGACTTCTGGATCATGATCACGTATCTCGCGGCTCAGTACCTGCTGGCCAGGGGAGCGCTGAAGGTGTTCGGCGCGCGTTCCGAGTCTTCCGAACCTTCTGAGCCTTCCGTGGAAGTCACGGTCGCCGACTGAGCCGGCCGAGCGGGTGAGCCGGTCACCAGCGGATCGGCACCGGCAGTGCCGTGAGCACTGCCGAGACCGCGACCACCACGCCCAGGACCACGACCTCCGCGCGCGCGGGGGAGTGGGCGGTGAGCGGGGCGGCGGCACGGCGCAGCCGGTGGCGGGCCCACAGGGCGAGGGCGGCGACCACGACCACGAGGAGCACCTTGGCGAGCAGGGTGCGCCCGTACGCCGTCGCCGTCAGCTGGTCCAGGACCGTGCCGGGCGGCATCCGACGCAGTGTGCTGCACACCCCCGTGGCGGTGATCACGGCGAGCAGAACGGCCGCCACGCGCGCGTAGAGGCCCAACAACGCGATGCCCTCCCCGGGGGAGGTGTTCCGCCACCGGAGGAGCGTGCGCAGGACGTACAGCAGCCCGCCCGCCCACAGGGCCGCACACGTCACATGAACGAGTGTCAGGCCGGAGCCGATCAGCGGACTCTGCTCGGTCGTGGGGTGGGCGCGCAGCGCCTCGGCGACGGCCACCGCGGCCAGCGGCCACGCCTGGGTGGCCGGGCGGCGCGACAGGGCGCACAGGCCCGCCACGACGAACGCGTTGACCTCCAGGAGCGCCAGCATGCCGTCCCGGGTCTCGTAGAGGCCGCCGATGTCCATGTCGGAGAGACTGCGCGGCACCAGGTTCCCGGTGGCCACGACCGAGGCGAGACCGAGCGCGGCGACGAAGCCGGCCCCGGCCGCGGCCGGGGCCCAGCTGCGGGGCGCGTCCTCCAGCGGCGCGCCCGGCACCCTGCGGGCCAACCAGGTGACGAACAGCTCACCCGCCGGGACGCACACCGCCGCGAACAGGACCGCCCGCAGCAGGGCGATCCCGCCCACGCCGGGCGCGGCGGCCTCGCCCGTGCCGCGCAGCGCGGCGGGCGGCCCGAGCAGCGGAATCAGCGCCGCGAGGGCCACCAGGGCGAGGATGGCAAGGGAACGCCGCACGACGGCCGCGCTCACCCGGGGCGCGCCCGCCTCACCACCCGTGTCGGCAGTCTGTCTTATCGAACTCACCTCAAGATCTTCACCAGTCCCCCAGATCTGGGCAAGTCCTGGAAAACAACTGGCGGAACGTCATTCCGCCCGTCCAACGGGCATTCCGCCCATCCATACGCTCCCGGCCGCTCTCGTGACTCAGGCCCGGCGCGGAGAATCCCCGCCCCGGGCCCGAACGCACGAGAGCCGGGCGGCCCGTGGGCCACCCGGCTCAACTCCCCGAAGGGGTGTGCTACTTGGTCACCGCGTCCAGTGCGTCCGCGGTGCCCCAGCCGTAGAAGCCGTTGTAGTTCTTCGGCCCCTCGCAGACCGCGTCGACCTTGCCGTCACCGTTGATGTCGTACGGGTCGGTGCACGGTGTGCGGTCGGCCTCCGCGTACAGCAGGGCCTTGACCGCGGCCGCCGGAGCGTGCGGGTGCGTCGACTTGATGAGCGCGGCGACGCCCGCGACGTGCGGCGACGCCATCGACGTACCGGCCATGTAGCCCCACTTGCCGCCCGGGATCGGGCCGAGGATGAGGCCGCTGGTGGCCGGTGGGGCCGGGGTCTGGTACGCCGTCGAGTCGCCGCCGGGGGCCGCGATGTCGATGACGCCCAGGCCATGGTTCGAGAAGGACGACTTGATGCCCTTCGCGCCGGTCGACGCGACCGTGACGATGCCCGGCAGCTGGGTCGGGATGTCGAGGCACTCGGACGGGTCGATGACACGCTCCGCGGGAGTCGTGTCGTTCGGCGAGGTCGGGTCGGTGATCTCGTCCGCGGCGAGGTCGTAGTTCTCGTTGCCCGCCGCCGCGACGTTGACCGTGCCCTTCTTCTCCGCGTACTTCGAGGCCCGGGAGATCGCCTCGACAAGCGCCTTCTGGTCCGGGTCGTTCTTGCAGTTGAAGTACCACGGGTCGGTGTAATAGCTGTTGTTGGTCACGTCCACGTCGTGCGTGGCCGCCCACATGAAGCCGCAGACGACGGCCTCCGTGTAGAAGAAGCCGGCCGTCGTGGAGACCTTGATGCCGGACACCTTCACGCCCGGCGCGACACCCGTGACGCCGACACCGTTCTTGGCGGCCGCGATCTCGCCCGCGACATGCGTGCCGTGCGGGCTCTCGGCGGCGCTCGGCCGCCAGGCCCCGTCGGTCGTGTCCGGCTTGCCCGTCACGCAGTTGACCGACGCGTCACGGTCGAAGTTCGGCGCGATGTCGGGGTGCGTGTCGTCGACACCCGTGTCGATGACGGCGACCGTCACCTTGCTGCTGCCGAGCGTCTTCTCGTGCGCCTTGTCCGCCTTGATGGCGGGCAGGTCCCACTGCAGCGGCTCCAACGGGTCCTGCCCGGCCGCGGCCTCGACGTCCGCGACCTGCTCCGAGGTGAGCACCTTGGGCGTGCCGACATCCGTCGTGGACTGCGCGGGCAGCGGCGCCGTGCGCGTCGCGCCCGCCGACTCCACACCGCGCACCTTGCGGACGGTCTTGGCGAAGTCGGCGTTCGACGAGTGGACGACGATCACGCCGATCTGGTCGTACGACGTCACGATCGTGCCGCCGGCCTTGGCGATGGCCTTCTTCACGGAGGAGGAAGTGCCGTGCCCGGGGCGGACGTTGACGACATAGCTGAGCGAGGTGGCCTCCGCCGAGACCTGCCCGGCGACATCGGCCACGCCGGCCGTGTCGGCCACCGGGGCCGCCGACGCGCTGACGTTCGGCAGGAAGGCGAGTGCCGTCGCCATGGCCATCCCCAGCGGGATCGCTATGACGCGGCGGGAGCGCGTATGAGGCGCTGTCATGCTGTCTCCAGTTCGTTCGCGAGTTCGTGCGGGCCGTGCGGGAAGTCCCGGGAAACTCGGGCTACTTGACTGCCTTCAGCGCGTTGACGATGCCGAAGCCGTAGAAGCCGTTCACGCGCTTGCCGCCCTCACAGGTGGCGTCCTGCGTGCCGTTGCCGTCCTGGTCGTACGAGTCCGGGCAGCCCGGGTTGTCCGCCTGGGCCTTCAGCAGCGCCTGCAGCTGGGCCGGGGTCGCCCACGGGTGCTCGGACTTCAGCAGTGCGGCGACACCGGCGGCGTGCGGCGACGCCATCGACGTGCCCTGCAGGAAGGCGTACTGGTTGTTCGGCATCGTGGAGAGGATGCGGCCGTTCTTCGACGGGGTGTCCGGGATCTGGTAGAGCCGGTCACCACCCGGAGCGGCGACGTCGACGACGCCCTTGCCGTACGTGGAGTAGTACGACTTGAGGTTCTGCACGCCCGTCGCGCTCACCGTGACGATGCCCGGGAGCTGGGTCGGGACGTCGAAGCACTCGTGCGGGTCGATGGTGCGGGTGACCGGCGTCGAGTCGTCGGGGCTGGTGTCGTCGACGATGGCGTCCGAATCCAGGTCGTGGTTCGAGTTGCCGGCCGACGCGAGGTGCAGGGTGCCCTTCTTCGTGGCGTACAGCTGGGCCCGGTTCACCGCGTCGACGATCGCCTTCTGGTCGGGGTCGTCGAGGCAGTTGTAGAGCCACGGGTCCACGTAGTAGCTGTTGTTCGTGATCTCCACGCCGTGGTCGGCGGCGAACACGAAGGCGCAGACGACGCTCTCGGGGTAGAAGAGGCCGTTGTTCGGGTCGCTGACCTTGATGCCGGAGACCTTCACGCCGGGCGCCACGCCCGCCACACCGATGCCGTTGCGGGCGGCGGCGACCTCACCCGCGACATGCGTGCCGTGGTAGTCCTCGGCGGTGTACGGACGCCAGGCGCCCTCGCTCGTGTCGGCCACGCCGCCCACGCAGTTCGCGGACTGCGACGCGGAGAAGTTCGGCGCGAGGTCCGGGTGGGTGTCGTCGACGCCCGTGTCGATCACGGCGACCGTGACCTTCTTGCTGCCCGGGTTGATCTGTGCGGCCTTGTCGGCGCCTATCGCGCGCAGGTCCCACTGGTCGGCCTCGAGGGGCTCGCTCTGAGGGGCGGCAGCGGCCTCGACCTTGGCGGCCTCGGCGGCCGACAGATAGTCGGCGGCGCCCTCGTCCGTCGTCCCGGCGGCCACCAGCGGCGTGGTCCGCGTCGCGCCCGCGGACTGCACACCGCGTGCCTCGCGGATCGTCGGACCGAAGTCCGGGTTGGCCGAGTGGACGACGATCACGCCGATCTTCGCGTACGTGGTGACGACCGTGCCCCCGGCCTTGGCTATCGCCTTCTTCACCGACTCGATCGTGCGGTGGTCCGTCTTGGTGTTGACCACGTACGCGAGGTTCGGGCCGTCCGCCGCCGCGGCGGCGGGAGCGGACTCGGGGGCCGCCGACGCGACACCCGGAATGAAGCCGAGCGAGGCGGTAAGGGACAGAACTACCGGCACGGCGAGAGCGAGACGGCGTCTGGAGCGCAGATGAGCCATGGGATCTCCACATCATCCGGAAACGGAACCGGCCCGAACACAGGTGGTGCTCGGGCAGGTACATGACGGGGTGGTGCAGGCCCGAAGCTATCTCTCGTCGTCCCTGGCCAGCAATGACTTACGGGGATGTCTTCCGAAACGTCGGCCACGACTTCCGAAAGAAGTGCGAGGAGTTGAACCACTCCTCACGCGGCTCCGTGACGTTGAGCAGGGAGCACGAGCACGTCGAGCCCCCTGTTGGATCACGCCCGGGGCACCTAACATCGCCAACCGGCCCACGTGATCCACATCACCGTGAGGTCAGAAACCAGCCATGCCCGTACCGAGACCGTCCCCTGATCCCGACTCGTCCCCGTCCCTTGTCACAACCGCACCCGCAACGCGAGGAGACTCCGTGGCTACCGACGCACCGCCCCCCTCGAAAGCCGATCCTCATCTCCCCACGACGGAGGAGTTCGTAGAGGTGCAGGAGAGCGCTGAGTTCGGTGAACTGCGCCGCTCCCACCGCTCCTTCGCCTTCCCGCTGACCATCGGCTTCATCGCCTGGTACCTGCTGTACGTCCTGCTCTCGAACTACGCGGGCGACTTCATGGGCACCAAGCTGTTCGGCAACATCAACGTCGCACTCATCCTGGGCCTCGCCCAGTTCCTCACCACGTTCCTCATCGCCTGGTGGTACGAGCGGCACTCCACCGCCAAGCTCGACCCCAAGGCCGAGGCGATCAAGTCCCGGATGGAGGGCGGCGCATGAGCCCCGCGATCACCCAGGTTCAGCAGGTCACGCTCGCGGCGAACGAGGCCAGCGAGCACCGGCCGCTGATCATCTCCCTGTTCGCCGTCTTCGTCGTCGCGACGCTCGCCATCACCGTCTGGGCGGGCCGCCAGACCAAGGACGCCGCCGACTTCTACGCGGGCGGCCGCCAGTTCAGCGCCTTCCAGAACGGGCTCGCGGTCTCCGGCGACTACATGTCCGCCGCCTCGTTCCTCGGCATCGCGGGCGCCATCGCACTCTTCGGGTACGACGGCTTCCTGTACTCCATCGGCTTCCTCGTCGCCTGGCTGGTGGCGCTGCTCCTGGTCGCCGAGCCGCTGCGCAACTCCGGCCGGTACACGATGGGCGACGTCCTCGCGTACCGCATGCGCCAGCGCCCGGTGCGTACCGCCGCCGGCACTTCCACGATCGTCGTCTCGATCTTCTACCTGCTGGCCCAGATGGCGGGCGCGGGCGTTCTGGTCTCCCTGCTGCTCGGCATCACCTCCGACGCGGGCAAGATCCTGATCGTCGCCCTCGTCGGTGTCCTGATGATCGTGTACGTCTCCATCGGCGGCATGAAGGGCACCACCTGGGTCCAGATGGTCAAGGCCGTGCTGCTCATCAGCGGCACCATCCTGATCACCTTCCTGGTGCTGCTGAAGTTCAACTTCAACATCTCCGACCTGCTCGGCACCGCCGCCGAGAACAGCGGTAAGGGCGCCGCCTTCCTGGAGCCCGGCCTCCAGTACGGCGCGAGCGGCACCACCAAGATCGACTTCATCTCCCTGGGCATCGCCCTCGTGCTCGGCACCGCCGGCCTGCCGCACATCCTGATCCGCTTCTACACGGTGCCCAACGCGAAGGCCGCCCGTAAGTCCGTCAACTGGGCGATCGGCATCATCGGCGGCTTCTACCTGATGACCATCGCGCTCGGCTTCGGAGCGGCGGCGCTCATCTCGCAGGAAGAGATCATCGCGTCCAACAAGTCCGGCAACACGGCGGCGCCCCTGCTCGCCCTGCACCTGGGCGGCGTCGACTCCGCCTGGGGCGCGATCCTTCTCGCCACGATCTCGGCGGTGGCCTTCGCGACGATCCTCGCCGTGGTCGCCGGTCTCACCCTCGCCTCGTCGTCCTCCTTCGCGCACGACATCTATGCCAACGTCATCCGCAAGGGGAAGGCCACCGAGAAGGAGGAGGTTAGGGCGGCGCGTCTGGCGACCATCGGCATCGGCGCCGTCTCCATCATCCTGGGCTCCCTCGCCCGCGACCTGAACGTGGCCGGCCTCGTCGCCCTCGCCTTCGCGGTCGCCGCCTCCGCCAACCTGCCGACGATCCTCTACAGCCTGTTCTGGAAGCGGTTCACCACCCAGGGCGCCCTGTGGTCGATCTACGGCGGTCTGACCGTGGCCGTCGGCCTGGTGCTGTTCTCGCCCGTCGTCTCCGGCGACCCCACGGCGATGTTCCCGGACGTCGACTTCGCCTGGTTCCCGCTGAAGAACCCGGGCATCATCTCCATCCCGTTCGGCTTCCTGATGGGCATCATCGGCACCTACCTGTCCAAGGAGAAGCCGGACACCGGCAAGTACGCCGAGCTGGAGGTCCGCTCCCTCACCGGCACCGGAGCGCACTGACCGTCCTCGCCAAGCGGCCGCGTCGTAGATCCCTACGACGCGGCCGCGGCGCGTCTCGTGGGATCCGGCCGCTCTCGTTGTCGGTCCCGTCACGTAGGCTCGCTGGTATCGGGTCGACTGATCGCTCGAAGCAGTCCGGTCGCCCGCGGCAAGGTTCGTAAAGAGGTCCGTATCGAGGGAGGGGGCCCACGTGCTCATCGACACCTACGGCCGAGTGGCCACCGATCTGCGCGTCTCGCTGACCGACCGGTGCAATCTGCGCTGCACGTACTGCATGCCCGAGGAGGGCCTGCAGTGGCTGGCCAAACCCGACCTCCTCACGGACGACGAGATCGTCCGCCTCATCGACATAGCCGTGACCCGGCTCGGCATCACCGAGGTCCGCTTCACCGGCGGCGAGCCCCTGCTGCGACCCGGCCTCGTCGGCATCGTGGAGCGCGTGGCCGCGCTGGAGCCCCGCCCCCAGACGTCCCTGACGACTAACGGCATCGGCCTCAAGCGCACCGCGACCGCCCTGAAGGCGGCGGGCCTGGACCGGGTCAACGTCTCGCTGGACACCCTCCGCCCCGACGTCTTCAAGACCCTCACCCGCCGCGACCGCCACAAGGACGTCATCGATGGCCTCGAGGCGGCGCGCTCCGCGGGTCTGGCTCCGGTCAAGGTCAATTCCGTACTGATGCCGGGGCTGAACGAGAACGAGGCGCCGGAGCTGCTCGCCTGGGCCGTGGAGCACGACTACGAACTGCGGTTCATCGAGCAGATGCCCCTCGATGCGCAGCACGGCTGGAAGCGGGAGGGGATGGTCACCGCGGGCGACATCCTCGCGTCGTTGCGTACACGGTTCGAGCTCACGGAGGAGGGGGCCGAGAAGCGCGGTTCCGCCCCGGCCGAGCGCTGGCTCGTCGACGGTGGCCCGCATGTCGTCGGGGTGATCGCCTCGGTCACCCGCCCGTTCTGCTCGGCGTGCGACCGTACGAGGCTGACGGCCGACGGACAGGTCCGCACATGTCTCTTCGCCCGCGAGGAGACCGACCTGCGGGCGGCACTCCGCTCGGACGCGCCCGACGAGGAGATCGCTCGTATCTGGCGGCTGGCGATGTGGGGGAAGAAGGCCGGGGCAGGGCTGGACGATCCGTCCTTCGTCCAGCCGGACAGGCCCATGTCGGCGATCGGCGGCTGATCGCGCCCCCCGGCGGAGTCGCACATCGATACAGCCCAGCGCCCCTGAAGGGGCGCCATCGTGCGCGTGAGTCAGAACGTCGTGCTCAGCTCTCGGGGGACTCCCACTCCTCCAAGAGCACCACGTCTTTCAAGAAGCCCCGTACGCCCAGGAACTTCGACAGGTGTTCGCGGTGTTCCTCGCACGCGAGCCATGTCTTGCGGCGCTCCGGGGTGTGCAGCTTCGGGTTGTTCCAGGCGATTACCCACACCGCGTCGGCTCGGCAGCCCTTCGCGGAGCAGATGGGGGAGGACGGCGAGGACGGATCGGAGCCGGGAACGTTCAGTCTCACGTCCCCGACCCTAACCCTTGAGGCACTTGGGACCCTCAGGGCATCTCGCATGGAACTGCTGGACTGACCGCCGAAGTCGCCGGACCGGCCGGAGAAGCTGCACAAAAGGCGACGCCGAGCAGCCACGGGGGGAGCTGCCCGGCGTCGGTCTGTCGCTCCGACGGGGGATGCGGAGCGCGTACGAAGTATGTCACGGGTAACCCGCTGCCCGGCACTGGAACAGCATGATTGATCTGAGCTTTTCTTGAGCTTGGTGCAGTGCCGTATTCCGGTTTCGGCGGATCGCCCGTGGTCAGGTCCGCTCGTGCGGCTCGTCCCGCACGCGCCCGTCGGGATCGGCCGTGACGTCTTCCGGGACGGATTCCGAGACGTCTCCCGCACGGGGTCCCGCGAGCATCGGACGGGTGGGGGCGGACACGAACGTGGACGGCAGCGAGGGCGCGTTCTCCCGGCCCGCGTTGGCGATCACCACGGCGATGTAGGGGAGCACGGCACCGAGCACCAGGGCGACTATGGCGACGTGCCGTTCGACATTCCAGAGGGTGGCCGCGAGGATCACGGAGACCGTGCGCACGGACATCGAGATGATGTAGCGGCGCTGCCGGCCGCGTATGTCGTCGGCGAGTCCCTGCCTGGCCCCGGTGATCCGGAAGACCTCGGCGTTGCTCTGCTTCCGCATCACGTTCCACCACCCGCCTGTAGCGGACACTCCCCGGTCCGTACAAGCTCCACGTTACGCCGCGGCTGCGTCGTCTACGAGACCGGGTCCGGCCTTCTCCGAGCGGGGAAGACTGCGCCGTACCGCGTATGGCCGTGCCCGACATGCGCCGTATGGCGGACAGGCCAAGACTGGGCGTAATGCTCACGTAGAGCCGTATAGGAGGCAGCCATGGGCTGGTTGTGGGCGATCATCGTGGGGTTCGTACTCGGCCTGCTGGCCAAGGCGATCATTCCGGGCAAGCAGCACAGTCCGCTCTGGCTGACCACGGTCTTCGGGATCATCGGCGCCATCGTGGGCAACTCGATCGCCCGCGGCATCGGCATCGACGAAACCAGCGGCATCGACTGGGGGCGCCACGGCCTCCAACTGGCGGCCGCGGTCGTCATCGTCTTCTTCGGCGACATGCTGTACATGGCCGTACGGGGCAACAAACAGAGGGCTTGAGGTACGAGGCGCCCCGAAAGGGGGTGGGTGCGGGATGCGCCCCTGAAGGGGGCGCGGGGAACTGCGTGACGAGCCATATCCGATCCGCACGCAACGAACATCCCGCACCCGCCCCTTCCTACGAAGCGACCTCCACGGCAGCAAGACTCTTCTTGCCCCGCCGAAGCACAAGCCACCGCCCGTGCAACAGGTCCTCCCCGGAGGGCACCGCATCCTCGGAGGCGACCTTCACGTTGTTCACGTAGGCCCCGCCCTCCTTGACCGTCCGACGCGCGGCCGACTTGCTGGCCACAAGGCCCACCTCGGCGAAGAGATCCACCACAGGGCCCAGCTCGGCGACCCGAATATGCGGGACCTCGGAGAGCGCCGCACTCAACGTCGCCGAGTCCAGCTCCCGCAGCTCACCCTGACCGAAAAGCGCACGCGACGCGGCGATCACGGCAGCCGTCTGCGCAGCGCCATGCACCAGCGTCGTCAGCTCCTCGGCGAGCGCGCGCTGCGCCGCCCGAGCCTGCGGACGCTCCTCCGTCTGCTTCTCCAGCTCCTCGATCTCCTCGCGGGACCTGAAGCTGAAGATGCGCAGGAACTTGGAGGCGTCCCGGTCGTCCGCGTTCAGCCAGAACTGGTAGAACGCGTACGGCGTCGTCATCTCCGGGTCCAGCCACACGGTGCCGGACTCGGTCTTGCCGAACTTGGTGCCGTCCGCCTTGGTGATCAGCGGCGTGCCCACCGCGTGCACGACGGCCTCCGGCTCGACCCGGTGGATCAGATCGGTGCCCGAGGTGAGGTTGCCCCACTGGTCGCTGCCGCCGGTCTGCAGCGTGCAGCCGTACCTCCGGTACAGCTCCAGGAAGTCCATGCCCTGCAGAATCTGGTAGCTGAACTCCGTGTAGCTGATGCCCGCGTCGGAGTTGAGCCGCCGGGCGACGGCCTCCTTCGCGATCATCTTGTTGACCCGGAAGTGCTTGCCCATGTCGCGCAGGAACTCGATGGCCGACATTCCCTGGGTCCAGTCCAGGTTGTTGACCATGATCGCGGCGTTCGGACCCTCGAAGTCCAGCAGCGGCGCGATCTGGGCGCGCAGCCGCTCCACCCACTGGGCCACGACCTCGGGGGAGTTCAGCATGCGCTCCGAGTTCGGCTTCGGGTCACCGATCAGGCCCGTGGCGCCCCCGACCAGGCCCAGCGGGCGGTTGCCCGCCTGCTGGATCCGGCGCATCGTGAGGATCTGCACGAGGTTGCCGAGATGCAGACTGGGCGCGGTCGGGTCGAAGCCGCAATAGAACGTGACGGGACCGTCCGCGAACGCCTTGCGCAGTGCGTCCTCGTCAGTGGAGAGGGCGATCAGCCCGCGCCACTGCAGCTCGTCGACGATGTCCGTCACGGTTCTCGTATCTCCTTGGATGATCTTCGGGCAGTCGAGTGACAGCCGACTACGAGGTTATACGCCCTGACTGACAGAGCTCATATTGAAGTCCGGCACCCGCAGCGCCGGCATCGCGGCTCGAGTGAACCAATCGCTCCACTCGCGGGGCAAAGTCTTTTCCGTCCGCCCCGCCTCCACGGCTCGTCCCAGCAGATCCACCGGCGACTCGTTGAACCGGAAGTTGTTCACCTCGCCGGTGACCTCGCCGTTCTCGACGAGGTAGACGCCGTCTCTGGTCAGCCCGGTCAGCAGCAGTGTCGCCGGGTCGACCTCCCGGATGTACCAGAGGCAGGTCAGCAGCAGGCCCCGCTCGGTGGCGGCGACCATCTCCTCCAGGGACTTGTCCTCGCCGCCGTCGAGGACAAGGTTGCCGATCCCGGGGGCCACCGGCAGACCGGTCAGGCCCGCGCTGTGCCGGGTGCTCGTCAGATGCGCGAGTTCCCCCTCGCGCACCCAGTCGGTGGCCTGGAGCGGCAGCCCGTTGTCGAAGACGGAGGCGTCGTCCCCGGAGGAGTGCGCGAGCACGAAGGGGGCGCTCTCCAACCCCGGCTCGTTCGGGTCGCTGCGCAGCGTCAGGGGCAGCTCGGTGAGCTTCTCGCCGACGCGCGTGCCGCCGCCGGGCTTGCTGAACACCGTCCGGCCCTCGGCCGCGTCCCGGGCCGCCGCCGACCACATCTGGTAGATCAGCAGGTCCGCGACGGCGGTCGGCGGCAGCAGCGTCTCGTACCGTCCCGCGGGCAGCTCGACCCGCCGCTCGGCCCAGCCCAGCCGCGTGGCCAGCTCCGCGTCGAGTGCCGCCGGGTCAACGTCCTTGAAGTCCCGCGTCGACCGGCCGGCCCACGCCGAGCGCGTACGGTCCGGGGACTTGGCGTTCAACTCCAGCGTCCCGTTGGGCTGGTCGTGCCGCAGCCGCAGCCCCGTGGACGTACCGAGATAGCTGGACACGAGCTCGTGGTTGGCGAAGCCGTACAGCTCGCGTCCGCCCGCACGCGCGCGTGCGAACGACTCGCCGAGCGCCGGGGCGAAGTCCGCGAAGACGGCCGACGAGGTCTCGGCGGGCGCGTCCGTGAAGTCCGGGGAGGCGGGCACGCCCTCGACGAGGGGCTGCGCGTCCTCGGCCGGGCCCGCGCCGCGCGCCGCCGCCTCCGCTGCCCGCACCAGCGGCTCCAGCTCGTCCGCGGTCACGGCCGAGCGCGAGACGACACCGGACGCCGTGCCCTCGCGGCCGTCGACGGTCGCGATGACGGTCAGCGTGCGCCCGCGCGTGACGCCGTTCGTGGTCAGCGCGTTGCCCGCCCAGCGCAGGTTCGCCGTCGAGTGCTCGTCGGCGATCACGACGCAGCCGTCGGCCCGGGACAGTTCGAGGGCGCGCTCGACGACCTCGTGCGGCTTGTTCGTCGTCGTGGTCATCGACCGGCCTCCTGCGTGGTGTTCAGAATGTTGACGCCCTTGAAGAGGGCCGACGGGCAGCCGTGCGAGACCGCCGCGACCTGGCCCGGCTGGGCCTTGCCGCAGTTGAAGGCGCCGCCCAGGACGTACGTCTGCGGGCCGCCGACCGCTGCCATCGAGCCCCAGAAGTCCGTGGTCGTCGCCTGGTACGCGACGTCCCGCAGCTGGCCCGTGATCCGCCCGTTCTCGATCTTGAAGAAGCGCTGCCCGGTGAACTGGAAGTTGTAGCGCTGCATGTCGATCGACCAGGACCGGTCGCCCACGACGTAGATCCCGCGGTCGACGCTCCCGATCAGGTCGTCGGTGGACATTCCGGCGGGGTCCGGCTGGAGCGACACGTTCGCCATGCGCTGTACGGGCACATGGCCGGGGGAGTCGGCGTACGCGCACCCGTTGGACCGCTCGAAGCCGGTCAGCTTCGCGATCCGCCGGTCCAGCTGATAGCCCACCAGCGTCCCGTCCTTCACCAGGTCCCAGGACTGGCCCTCGACGCCCTCGTCGTCGTATCCGATGGTCGCGAGCCCGTGCTCGGCCGTCCGGTCGCCCGTCACGTTCATCAGCTCGGAGCCGTAGCGCAGCTTGCCCAGCTGGTCGAAGGTGGCGAAGGAGGTGCCGGCGTACGCGGCCTCGTAGCCGAGCGCGCGGTCCAGCTCGGTGGCGTGGCCGATGGACTCGTGGATGGTCAGCCACAGGTTGGACGGGTCGACGACGAGGTCGTACACCCCCGCCTCCACGCTCGGCGCGCGCATCTTCTCGGCGAGCAGCTCCGGGATGCGCCCCAGCTCGGCCTCCCAGTCCCAGCCGGTGCCCTGGAGGTACTCCCAGCCGCGCCCGACGGGCGGCGCGATGGTGCGCATCGAGTCGAACTCGCCGCTCGACTCGTCGACGGCGACAGCGGTCAGTTGGGGATGCAAACGCACTCGCTGCTGCGTCGTCACCGTGCCCGCCGTGTCCGCGTAGAACTTGTTTTCGTGGACCGTCAGCAGCGAGGCGTCCACATGACTGACGCCGTCCGCCGCGAGCAGCCGCGCGCTCCAGTCGGTGAGCAGCCCGGACTTCTCCTCGTCCGGCACGGTGAAGGGGTCGATCTCGTACGAGGAGACCCAGGTCTGCTCGGCGTGCACCGGCTCGTCCGCCAGCTCCACGCGCTCCTCCGAACCCGCCGCCTTGATCACCTGGGCCGACAGCTTCGCCATCGCCACGGCCTGCGACGCCACCTTCGCGGCGGCGTCCATCGTCAGATCCACTCCCGACGCGAACCCCCAGGTCCCGCCGTGCACCACCCGCACCGCGTACCCCAGGTCCGTGGTGTCCGAGGACCCGGCGGGCTTCGCGTCCCGCAACCGCCAGGCCGCGCTGCGCACCCGCTCGAACCGGAAGTCCGCATGGTCGGCGCCCAGCGCCCGGGCCCGCGCGAGCGCCGCGTCGGCCAGGGCCCGTAGCGGCAGCGCCGTGAAGGCTTCGTCGATGGAATGAGGCACGGAGGTCTCCCTGCTGTCGTCGCCTGTCGGTCCGATCATGTCGCGTGGGCGGGCCCGGCGGCCACACCTTTCTGTAGGGATCCGACAGCGAGTCCCCCGAGCCACTGTCGGTGCCGGATTCTCCGCAAGGCAGACGGTACCGATAGGTTTTCGAGGTACCAGACCGGCTATCGAAAGGGTGATCCGTTGAGCCGCTCGGTTCTCGTCACCGGAGGAAACCGGGGCATCGGCCTTGCCATTGCCCGCGCTTTCACCGACGCGGGCGACAAGGTCGCGATCACATACCGCTCGGGCGAGCCGCCGGCCGGCTTTCTCGCGGTCAAGTGCGACATCACCGACAGCGAGCAGGTGGAGCAGGCCTACAAGGAGATCGAGGCCGAGCACGGCCCGGTCGAGGTGCTCGTCGCCAACGCCGGCGTCACCAAGGACCAGCTGCTGATGCGGATGTCCGAGGACGACTTCACGTCCGTCCTGGACACCAATCTGACGGGCGCCTTCCGGGTCGTGAAGCGCGCCAACCGCGGCATGCTGCGTGCCAGGAAGGGCCGCGTCGTCCTGATCTCGTCGGTCGTCGGGCTGTACGGCGGCCCGGGCCAGGCCAACTACGCGGCCTCCAAGGCGGGCCTGGTGGGTTTCGCTCGCTCGCTGGCCCGTGAGCTGGGCTCGCGGAACATCACCTTCAACGTCGTCGCGCCCGGCTTCGTGGACACCGACATGACCAAGGTGCTCACCGACGAGCAGCGCGAGGGCATCGTGAAGCAGGTGCCTCTCGGCCGGTACGCCCAGCCCGAGGAGATCGCCGCGACGGTGCGGTTCCTCGCCTCGGACGACGCCTCGTACATCACTGGAGCCGTCATCCCCGTAGACGGCGGACTGGGAATGGGTCACTGATCACCATGAGCGGAATTCTCGAGGGCAAGCGCGTCCTGATCACCGGTGTGCTGATGGAGTCGTCCATCGCCTTCCACACCGCGAAGCTGGCCCAGGAGCAGGGCGCCGAGATCATCCTGACCGCGTTCCCGCGGCCCACGCTGACCGAGCGCATCGCCAAGAAGCTCCCCAAGCCCACCAAGGTCATCGAGCTCGACGTCAGCAACGACGAGCACCTCGGGCGGCTGGCCGACCTGGTCGGCGAGGAGCTGGGCGGCCTGGACGGTGTCGTGCACTCCATCGGCTTCGCCCCGCAGGACGCCCTCGGCGGCAACTTCCTCAACACGCCGTTCGAGTCCGTGGCCACGGCCATGCACGTCTCGGCGTTCTCCCTGAAGTCGCTGACGATGGCATGCCTGCCGCTGATGCAGAACGGCGGCTCGGTCGTCGGCCTCACCTTCGACGCGCAGTACGCCTGGCCGCAGTACGACTGGATGGGCCCGGCCAAGGCCGCCCTGGAGGCCACCAGCCGCTACATGGCACGCGACCTGGGCAAGCAGAACATCCGCTGCAACCTCATCTCCGCGGGCCCCATCGGCTCCATGGCAGCCAAGTCCATCCCGGGCTTCGGCGAGCTCGCCGCCGTGTGGGACAGCCGCGCGCCCCTGGAGTGGGACCTCAAGGACCCGGAGCCGGCCGGCCGCGGTGTCGTCGCCCTGCTCAGCGACTGGTTCCCGAAGACCACCGGCGAGATCATCCACGTGGACGGCGGTCTGCACGCGATCGGCGCGTAAGCGTTTACACAAGCGATTTCGTACGGCCTCGACGCCCCGTTCCCCCGCAGCGCGCGGGGAGCGGGGCGTCACCCGTTCGGCCCACCGGTCGGGCGGTGCGGGGCAGTAACTGCGCACTCTGGAGTAGGAGTTCCCCTCCCAAGATGCCCTCCCCAGCACAGCCGAGGAGGTCCCCCTTGTGCGTCTGTCCCAGCCCCGCAGCAAGCATCGGCTCCAGTGGAGCGGGTTCGCCGCGCCCTCTGCCGCGCTGCTAGTCGCCTTGGCTCTCCCGCTCGCGCTGCACTGCATGGCGGCCTCGTACGCCGACGCGGACGCCACCTCGCAGACCACGGAGGAGGCGCCCCACGCGCGCGTGCCCGCCGAGAGGCCCTTCGGGGCCATGTGCCGGACGGCGATCGAGGGCTCGTACGTGACGGCGCACTGCCACAACCCGTATCCGGAGATCGACCGGGTCACCCTGCACATCGAGTGCGACCGGTGGTGGGACATCGACAGCGACGGGACCCCGGTCGAGGCCGGACCCGCGCAGACCGTACGGCTGACCGGCCGCTGCTGGAAGGAAGTCCGCTCGGCGTGGGTCAGTCACCAGAGGTGACGTCCGCGTCCTTCGTGGCAGGCCGCCCCGGGCGGCACGTGAACGGGTAACCGGCCGCCTCCCTGGAGGCGGTCTCCGCGTCGCCCGCGCGGATCGCGTCCACCATGCGCGTGTGGTCCATGTACGTCTCGGGCGTCAGCTCCTCGCCCACGTCCTCGCGCAGCCAGTCGCGCACGACCTCGCCCAGGTCCGCGTACATCGCCGTCATCACGTCGTTGTGGGAGGCGGCCACCACCGCCAGGTGGAAGGTCGTGTCGGCGGTCACGAAGGCCTCCGCGTCACCGGACTCCCAGGCCTGCTCGCGGCGCACGAGGAGGGCGTCCAGCTGCTTCAGATCGCGCTCCGTGCGGCGCTCGGCGGCCAGCTTCGCGGCGCTCGACTCCAGTGTGGAGCGCAGCTCGGCGATGTGCCGCGGATCGGCGTCCGCGAAGCGGCGGTGCATCACGCCCGCCAGCTCACTGGTCGCCGCGACGTAGGTGCCCGAGCCCTGACGGATGTCGAGCAGACCGTTGTGCGCGAGCGCGCGCACGGCTTCCCGGACCGTGTTGCGGGCGACACCCAGCTGCTCGACCAGCTCCGGCTCGGTGGGGATGCGGGAGCCCACCGGCCACTCGCCCGAGGTGATCTGGTTCCGCAGCTCGGCGATGACCTGCTCGGACAGGGCCGATCGGCGGGGGTGGCTCAGCGGCATGACGGTCCTTCGCGCCAGGGGGTGCACCGGGGATGCACCGGAATCCGTGTCAGGGGATTGTGCATCAGGGGATTGGACAACCAATCATCCCATGATTCTATGATGACTGGCATGACTGGCGAGGAAACCCGGACGACGATGTCCCGACCGATACGCAGCTCCGCGCAGGACGCAGACCTCCGCACGCCCGCCACGCGCGCGTGGCTGACGCGTCTGGTGATCGTCGGCATCGTCCTGACGGCCCTCAACCTGCGCCCCGCCATCACCAGCCTCGGCGCCCTCCTCGAAGAGGTGCGCGACGGGCTCGGCATGAGCGGCAGCTTCGCCGGACTCCTCACCTCCGTGCCGCCGCTCTGCTTCGCCGTCTTCGGCGTCATGGCACCGCGCCTCGCCCGCCGCTTCGGACCCGCCGCCGTGGTCTGCGCCGGCATGGTGGCCATCGCCTCGGGGCTGGCGATCCGGCCTTTCGCCGGTAACACGGCCGGCTTCCTGGCCGCCAGCGCCCTCGCGCTCATGGGCATCGCGGTCAGCAACGTCCTCATGCCGGTGATCGTCAAGCGCTGGTTCCCCGACCGGGTCGGCTCCATGACCGGCCTCTACTCCATGGCCCTCGCGCTCGGCACCGCCGCCGCGGCCGCCGTCACGGTGCCCATGACCCGGGTCCTGGGCGGCAGTTGGCAGTCGGGCCTGGCCGTCTGGGCGGGGCTCGCGGCCGTCGCCGTGCTGCCGTGGATTCCTCTCGTACGGGCCCGGGGTACGGCCCTGTCCGCCGGCGCCGCCTCCGCCTCGGTTCCTCGTACGGCCTCGGCTTCCGTGGCACGCCAGGAGGGCTCGGCATCCGCGGCACGCCAGGAATCCGTCACGCTGCGCATCACCCGGAGCCGTACCGCCTGGGCGCTCGCCGTCTTCTTCGGGCTCCAGGCCACCGCCGCGTACATCACGATGGGCTGGATGGCGCAGATCTTCCGCGACGCGGGTGTCCCGGCGGGCACGGCCGGCCTGCTGCTCGCCGTGACCATGGTGATGGGCGTGCCGCTGGCCTTCGTCATCCCCCGGCTGGCCACGCGCCTGCCCCAGCAGGGGCCGATCGTGGTCGCCCTCGGCGTCTGCGGACTCATCGGCTACGCGGGGCTCTACCTCGCCCCGGCGGGCGGCGCCTGGGCATGGGCGCTGCTGCTGGGCGTCTCCAACTGCGCGTTTCCGCTGGCCCTCACGATGGTCGGCATGCGGGCCAGGACCGGAGCGGGGGTCGCGCAGCTCTCCGCCTTCGCGCAGAGCACCGGGTACCTCATCTCGATCCCCGGCCCGCTCCTGGTGGGCGTGCTCTACCAGCACAGCGGCGGCTGGGGCCTGCCGATCGCGCTCATGGCGGGCCTGATGCTCCCGCAGATCGTGATGGGCGTCCTGGCGGGCCGCGACCGTACCGTCGAGGACGAGGCCGCGCGGTGACCGGGCCTGTGACCTAGGCCCTGTCTCCCGCGAGCCGACCCCACCGGTGAGGAGGCGGGCGAAGGGTGCGAGACTGGCGGCATGCCCGTGCTCGACCCGAACCCCCAGAACGGCCAGAAGAAGATGCTTCTCGTCTTCGGCGCGTTCTTCGCCATCTTCGTGATCATCGCCGTCATCGCGTCGATCGCCGCGCCCTGACCGCCCGGCCCCTGATCGCCCGGCCCTGACCGCCCGGGCCTGACCCCCGGCCCGGACCACTCGGCCCGGCTCGCTCGGTCCTGACGCCTCCGCCGCGATCCCCGCGCCGCCCGAGGGTGGGGCTATCCCCACCATCCCCTAGGGGGTGAGTGTCAGGGTCAAGTGGGTGGATCACCGGATGGGTTGAGGGCTCCCGAATCCGTACCTTCGAGATGTGACCGCGAGGACGCGGACCACGGACCACCCGAAGACCCACGGAGGCGGCATGTCGGCCCCTACGCACACCCCGCCCCACCCGGCGACCAGGCGCGGCGTCGAGACCCGGCTGCCCTGGTGGGCCCTCGTCCTCCCCGCCCTCGCCTTCGCCGCACTGCTCCTGCTGATACTGAACCCCGCGGACGCCCACGCTGCGGGCGCCGACCCCGCGGTCGGCGACCTCTTCGAGCGCGTCCAGCAGATCGTGCTGAACCAGGGCTCCTGAGCTCCCGACACCCCATGTCAGGGCAGCGAGTCAACTCCCTGCGCCCCATGGCGTGTTTCATGCGAAGCTGGGACCCATGAGCGTCGCAGAACCCCGCAGGATTGTCCTCTTCCGGCATGCGAAAGCCGACTGGCCCCAGGTGTCCGACCATGAGCGGCCGCTCGCTGAGCGGGGTCGCAAGGACTCCGCCGTCGCCGGACGCAAGCTGGCCGACACCGGCATCCCCTTCGATCTGGCCCTCTGCTCCACCGCGGCCCGCACCCGCGAGACCTGGAAGCTCGCCGTCCATGAGCTCCCGCACCGGCCGAAAACAGTCTATGAGGAGCGGCTCTACGAGGCCTCCCCCGGTGAGCTGATCGCCGTGCTCAACGAAACCCCGGACGACGTGCAGGACGCCCTCCTGATCGGCCACAATCCCGGCGTGCAGGGCCTCGCCGACATCCTGGCCGGCCAGTCCGAGGGCGACGCGCAGGAGCGGATGAGCCGCCGCGGCTTCCCCGCCGCCTCCTACGCCGTGCTCTCCTTCACCGGTTCCTGGAAGGCCCTGGAGCCGGGTTCGGCCACGCTGCTCGACTACTGGGCGCCGTCGGAGTAAGCCCGGTCCCCGTATGCGGCTGAGCCGCCGCCGCTCTCGCGCAGGTGATGGCTCTCCGGCGGGGTTCCTCGATCGATGGCTGGGCCGCCATGACAACAAGCGGGCCCGGTGCCGCAGTGGCACCGGGCCCGCTCTCTGCTTGCGGCCGTTCAGTCGATGTGCATGTCCGCCGCCTCGACCTCTTCCCGCGTCACGCCCAGCAGATACAGGACCGTGTCCAGGAAGGGGAAGTTCACCGCGGTGTGCGCGGCCTCGCGCACCACCGGCTTCGCGTTGAAGGCGACCCCGAGCCCGGCCGCGTTCAGCATGTCCAGGTCGTTGGCACCGTCGCCGATCGCCACCGTCTGGGCGAGCGGCACACCCGCCTCCGCGGCGAACCGGCGCAGCAGCCGCGCCTTGCCCGCGCGGTCCACGATCTCGCCGGTGACCCTGCCCGTCAGCTTCCCGTCGACGATCTCCAGCGTGTTGGCCTGGGCGAAGTCGAGCCCGAGACGCTCCTTCAGATCGTCCGTGACCTGCGTGAACCCGCCCGAGACGACACCGACTTGGAAGCCGAGCCGCTTCAGCGTACGGATCAGCGTGCGCGCCCCCGGCGTCAGCCGTACCTCGCTGCGGACCTTGTCCACCACGGAGGCGTCGAGCCCCTTGAGCAGCGCCACGCGCGCGTGCAGCGACTGCTCGAAGTCCAGCTCCCCGCGCATCGCGGCCGCCGTCACCTCGGCGACCTCGTCCTCGCACCCGGCGTGCGCGGCGAACAGCTCGATGACCTCGTCCTGGATGAGCGTCGAGTCCACGTCCATGACCACCAGACGCTGGGCCCGCCGGTGCAGCCCGGCCGCGACCACCGCGACATCGACGCCGAGGGCCGCCGCCTCGGTCACCAGAGCGGTCCGCAGCACCTCGGTCTCCGTACCGGACACGGCGAACTCGACCGCCGTCACGGGGTACTTGGCCAGCCGGAAGATACGGTCGATGTTGCCGCCGGTCCCGGTGATCCGGGCGGCGATCGCAGCCGCCGACTCCGCGGTGAGCGGGTGCCCGAGCACGGTCACCAGCGACCTGCCGTGCCCGCGCGGCCGGTTGTCGCCCAGACCGGAGATGATCTCGGCCTGCAGCTTCATCGAGTCCGCCCAGCTGTGCACCGTGGCGCGCAGATCGCCCTCCAGGCCGGCCGCCGGCTGCGTCACGAGCGCGCACAGCACTATCCGGCCACGGGTGACGACCTGCTCGATGTCGACCACGTCGACCGCATAGGCGGCGAGGGTGTCGAAGAGGCCGGCCGTGATACCGGGACGGTCCTTGCCGAAGATCTTGACGAGGAGAGTGGGGACATCAGACGTCTGCGATGCGCTCATGGTCTTCCCACCGTATCCGGCACCCCGTGCCCACCGCCCCTGAGGTCCGCCTGACGGACAGAGAACAGTGGGTGTCACCGAGGTGTCCACGGCCTTCACGGGCCATGGCGCCCCCGCGTCACGCCCCGGATCAGCGCCGTCCCCGCCGATTCCCGGGCGGAGGCGGCGGCTCGTCCGGCGGGGACGGCGGCCCGTCCTGCGGCGACCGTGGCCCACGCCGCGGCCCCGGAACGGGCGGTGGCGTGTACGGCCCGGCCACGGTGGGAGCGCCGTACACGTCATTGGGCGGCCGGGCACCGGGAGGCTGCTGCCCGCCGGGAGGCTTCCGGCCAGGTTGCTGCCCACCGGGGGACCGGGGCCCGGCGGACCGGCCGCCCTGACGCCGCCCCTCCCCGGGCTCCCGCAGCTCGTCGGGCAGCCGCAGATACGGGTTCGTATCGGGGTTCGCCGGCCGGAACGGCGCACCAGGGTTGTAGGGACCCGTCTCCCCGGCGACCTCCGCGTACGGCGGAGCGGCGGCCGGAGTTCCCGCGTCACCCAGTGCCAGCGCTGCCGCGTGCCGGCCGGCGGCTCCGGTGGCGCACGCGAGCAGCGCGCCCGCCGCCCCCGTGCCCGCACCCCACAGCGCGCCGAGCAGCAACGCCATGCCCAGTTGCCCGTGCAGCTCGATCCCGGCGTCGAACGCGTCGATGCCGAGGACGGACAGCGAGGCGTCCACGGACACCTCCGTCTGCCAGGCGAGCAGCGGCATGGCCAGCGCGGTCACGATCCCCAGCCGCAGCGCGCAGCGCCCCGCGAAACCGAGGACGCCCCGGTCCCGTACGAACGGTGTACGCACCGCGGTCAGCACACCCGCGTACAGCATCATCAGCGCCGCCGCGACGCCCAACAGCCAGACCCGGCTGTCCAGTTCGGCCAGTCGCCCCAGCGTGATGGGCTGGTCGGAGGAGCTCAGAAACTCGTCCATGGGATCGGGCAGAAACGTGGCGAGCGGGCCCGTGGCCTTCCCGTCCCACGGCACGAAGAGCCCGATCGGGATACCCAGCCACACCCCGTTGGGCGCCCCGACCAGCGCGGCGCCCGCGATCCGCTTCGGGTTGTCGTCACCGATCGCCGCGTACGCCGCAGCCGCGAAGCCCGCCAGGACCGCCACCAGCAACACTGTGACCAGCGCGGACGCGGCGGGACGCACCAGACGGTGCGCCGCCGTCCAGCCGCGCGGCAGCGGGGTCCGGCGCGAGGCCAGCAGCGCGATCAGCAGGACGCCGAGCACCCAGCCCAGGCCGCCGAGCAGCGTCGGCACGGTCTCGACCGTGAAGCCCACCTTCGCGTTCGCGTCGGCGAGATCACCGAGCCGGTCGGGCAGCAGCCCGCCGATGTCACCGAGCCCCGGCACGTCGACCTCGTCGGGCAGTCCGCCGCCCGGCAACTGGTCGAGCCCGAGCGAGCCGCCGTCGATCGTGATGACATCGTGTCCCGCCCAGGCGAGACCGCCCAGCATCGCCACGAAGAGCACCACGACCGTGCCCACGCGCGCGAGCAGTTCGGCCGGCGAGATCACAACTCCCGCCCCGCGCAAGGACCGTAGGAAGAACCAGGACAGCAGCAACGCGCCCACCAGGCTCACACCGAGTGGCGTGATCTCGAGGGCGGTCTCGGCCTGCGCGCCCTCCAGGCCGAAAGCCGACACATCCCCGGACGGAGTCACCGAACCACCCGCCCCAAGCGCCACAACAGCCGCGGTCATCGACCCGAGCGAGCCCGCCGCGTCGGCCTCGAGCAGATGCAGCCCCAGCGCCGCCACGCCCGCCATCCCGATCAACGCCCAGCTCACGGCGGCGATCGAGGACAGCAGTACATCGCCCCATGGCACGCGCCTGCCGTGTCCCACGGCCCTGTCGCTCATCGTCAGCCCCCCGACTCCGCGCAGCGATACCTCCACCGCGGTGTGTCCCCCTCGCGTGGGATTACCACTCTCCGGGCCGGTTTCAACCCCGTCAACGGAAACGGACAAGCCGCCCGTACGCGGTCTTCAGAAGGCCCGACTTTCGGTCAGAGGGCTCCTACTGAAATAGTTCCCCACGATGTTCGACATCCCTAGACTCCCTGTGATGGGGGTAACTCGGGGGACAACTCAGTGGGGCATGGAGTGCCGGAACTCGTACTGGAATTGAATGGACGGACCTGGACGCTCGATGCGTCCAGGCCATACACCCTCGGACGTGATCCGCAGGGGGACATCGTGCTCGACGACGCCAGGGTGTCCTGGCGTCACGCCACGATCAGCTGGGGCGGCCGCAGTTGGGTCATCGAGGACCACGGCAGCACCAACGGCACATTCGTGCAGGGGCAGCGGATCCATCAGATGGAGATCGGCCCCGGCTCTGCCGTGCACCTCGGCAACGCGACCGACGGACCGCGCCTGAATCTCGCGGGCGCCGGGGCCGCCGCCGCACCGCAGGCGCAGCCTCAGCAGCAGCCGTACGCCGCTCAGGGCGCACCGGCGGCCAGCTGGGGCCAGCAGGCGCCGCCGCAGCAGCAGGTGCCGGAGCAGGGCTGGCAGCAGCCGCAGCAGGCCGCGCACATTCCGCAGCAGCAAGGAGCCGGTGGCGGCGCGGGGGCGCCGCCGGTCTACGGAGACCGCAGTCCGACCACGTTCCACCAGCTGGCCCTCGGCCGGGTGATGCGCATCGGCCGTGCGCTGGAGAACGAGCTGGTCGTCTCCGACCTGCAGGTCTCGCGCCACCACGCCGAGTTCCACGCGACGCCGGACGGCCGTTACGAGATCCGCGACCTGGGCTCGCACAACGGCACGTACGTCAACGGTATGCCGATCGCCAAGGGCGGCTCCGCGCTGCTCGGCCCGAACGACATCGTCGGCGTCGGTCACTCGACGTTCCGCCTGGTCGGCGACCGCCTCGAGGAGTTCGTCGACACCGGTGAGATCTCCTTCTCCGCGCGCCACCTGACCGTCACGGTCGACGGCGGCAAGCAGATCCTCAAGGACGTCTCCTTCGGCGTCCCGGAGAAGTCACTCATCGCGGTCATCGGCCCCTCGGGCTCCGGCAAGTCGACGCTCCTGAAGGCGCTCACGGGCTACCGCCCGGCGAACGAGGGCGACGTCCTCTACGACAACCGGAACCTCTACAAGCAGTTCGCCGAGCTGCGTCAGCGCATCGGTCTGGTCCCGCAGGACGACATCCTGCACAAGGAGCTGACCGTCAAGAAGGCCCTCAAGTACGCGGCCAAGCTGCGCTTCCCCGCGGACACCACGGAGGCCGAGCGCTCGGCCCGGATAGACGAGGTGCTGCGCGAGCTCAAGCTCGACATCCACAAGGAGAAGAAGGTCACCTCCCTCTCCGGTGGCCAGCGCAAGCGCGTCTCCGTGGCCCTGGAGCTGCTCACCAAGCCGTCGCTGATCTTCCTGGACGAGCCGACCTCCGGCCTCGACCCGGGCATGGACCGCGACGTCATGCAGCTGCTGCGCGGCCTCGCCGACGACGGCCGTACGGTCCTCGTCGTCACCCACTCGGTCGCCGAGCTGGCCATCTGCGACAAACTTCTGGTCATGGCGCCCGGCGGTTCGGTGGCCTACTTCGGCCCTCCCGAGGAGGCGCTGAACTTCTTCGGCTACGACTCCTGGGCCGACGTCTTCTCCTCCTTCGAGAACTACCGCGACTACGACTGGGCGGGCCGCTGGAAGGGCTCGCAGCACTACCAGATGTACGCCGCGGACATCGACGCGGTCGCCCCGCAGTCCGTAGACATGCCGTCGGCCCAGGCGATGCGGCCGCCGAAGCCGCAGGGCTGGATGTCCCAGTTCGGCACGCTGGTGCGCCGCTATGTCTCCGTCATCGCGTCCGACAAGGGCTTCCTGGCCCTGTCGATCATCCTGCCGCTCGTCCTCGGCTCGGTGAGCCTGCTCATCGACCAGGGCAGGGACCTCCTGGTCAACACGGAGATCAACCCGAACACCGGCAAGCCCGTCGCGAACAGCACGGCCCTCACCGTCCTGCTGATCCTCGCGGTCGGCGCCTGCTTCGCCGGCGCCGCCAACTCCGTCCGTGAGCTGATCAAGGAACGGGTCATCTACGAGCGGGAGCGCGCGACCGGTCTGTCCCGGTCCGCGTACCTGATGTCCAAGGTGTTCGTGCTTGGCCTGATCACCATGCTGCAGGGCCTGATGGTCGGCGTCATCGGCTTCTCCACCCGCACCATCCCTGACGAGGGGCTGATCCTCGGCAGCCAGATCCTGCTGGAACTGTGCATTCCGATCATGGCGCTGGGCTTCACCGCGATGATGTTCGGCCTGATCATCTCGGCCCTGGTGAAGACCGCCGAAAAGACCATGCCGCTGCTGGTCATGTTCGCGATCATCCAGGTCGTCTTCACCGGCTGCCTGTTCCCCCTGGCGAACTCGGTCGGCGTCAACGAGCTCTCGTACCTGATGCCGTCGCGCTGGGCGGTCGCCGCCGCGGGCGCCACGCTCGACTTCAACAACATCAGCCCGCCCGGCAAGGGCGAGAGCAACGACCCGCTGTGGGAGCACACCGTCGGCGCCTGGGGCATGGACATGGCCGCCCTGATCGTCCTCGGCGTGATCTGCGGCATCCTCGTGGCCCGCTTCCTGCGCCGCCACGAGCCCGAGGTCATGCGCAAGTAGTCAGGCGGTTCCCGGACACGCGAAGGGCGGCTCCCCCCGGTGGGGTGCCGCCCTTTCGGCGTATGTGCCAGAGGTCCGCGCAAACCTCAGTACGCGCTGTTGACGTTGTCGATCGAGCCGTACCGGTCGGCGGCGTAGTTGGCGGCGGCGGTGATGTTGGCGATCGGGTCGTACTGGCTCCAGGCCGTGCCCGCGACGTGGTACGCGTCGAAGGTCGGCTTGATGACCTGCAGCAGACCGATGGACGGGACGCCGTTGATGGCGTTGATGTCCCAGTTGTTGATGGCGTTCGGGTTGCCCGAGGACTCCCGGATGATGTTGCGGTGCAGGCCGCTGTACGTGCCGGGGATGCCGTGCTTCTTCATGATGTCCAGCGACTGGCGGATCCAGCCGTCGAGGTTGTTGGCGTAGGTCTTCGCGGCGACCGGCTTGACCGCGGCGCGCTTGGCGGACCGGCTCGCGGCCGCCTTCGCCTTGCGGGCGTCCTCGGCCTTCTTCTTCGCCGCGGCTTCGGCGGCGGCCTTCTTCTTCGCGGCGGCCTCGGCGGCCTGCTTCGCGGCGGCCTGGTCGGCTGCCTTCTTCTTCGCGGCCGCGGCCTGGGCGTCGGCCAGCTGGTCGCTGAGGCCGACCGTCGCGACCTTGAGCTGCTGCGAGGAGAAGCCGGCCGGAGCGGCGGCGGAGACCGAGTCGGCGCTCGCCTCGGGGCTGCCCGGGACGAGGGAGAACGCGAGGGCCGCGGCGCCGAGCGTGGCGACACCGGCGAGCGAGAGCTTGTGGGTCTTGGTCAGCGCGGGGCTATGACCAGGAGTGTTGTGCTGCTTGGGCATGGCTGATGGACCTCTTCGAATAGCGCGGAGGTCGCTCTCGGTCCGGTGGGGGAACAACGGTGTTTCCGGAACAAACGCCGCGGGCAAGAACCCACGGCGCCGAGCGACGGTGGCCATTCTTAGCGGCCGCAATTTTCTGTGGCAAAGGTGTGACGTACGACCCGGCTTAGTGGAGCGGGGAAGGGCAAAACGGGGCAGACTGACACGTCTGCCCCGCTCACCAGGAGTCCCTTTATCTCCTAGGTCCTCTAGTACGTGATTTGTGTCCTATGTGCGGGCTCACATCGAACGTGTTGCGGTCTCACCAGCAGTTGCGAGAGCAATGCTCTGTGTGAGGGTCCTCCTCCGGCAGGATGAGGTGCACATCGCCGAACTCGTGCCACAGGTAGCGCCGGCGCAGCGCCTCGTCGTATCCGCGGCCGATCGCCGCCTGTCCCGTGATCGCCTCCAGCATCAGCAGATGCGAGGCCTCCGGCTCGTGCAGCCCGGTGAGCAGCCCGTCGACCACCCGCACCCCGCGCTCCGGGGTCACCACGAGATCGGTCCAGCCCTGCGCGGCACGCACCACTCCGTCGGGGCCGGTCGCCGACTCCACCGCGCGTACGGCGGTCGTACCGACCGCGATGACCCGGCCGTCTCCGGCCCTGGCCGCGTTGATCAGCCGCGCCGACGCCTCCGGCACCGCGAAGCGCTCCGGGTACGGCGGCTCGTGCGCCTCGGCCGAGGCGACCCCGGTGTGCAGCGTGACGGGCGCGAACTGCACGCCCCGGCTCACCAGCTCCGCCACCAGCCGCGGGGTGAAGGGCCGCGCCGCGCTCGGCATCTCCGCGCTGCCCGATCCGTCGGCCGACGGCAACGCGAACACCGTCTGGTACACGGACAGCGGCTGGTCCCTCTCCGTATAGGAGTAGCGAATGGGCCTCCCGTACCGCCGCAGCAGCCCCAGAACGTCCGGTTCCGACACCCGCGCCCGCCACAGACGGGCACTGCGCGCCGTGAGGGGCTCCTCCAGGACGAGTCGTACGTCCTCCGGGAGGCGCACCTCAGTTCCTGCGGGCCCGCCCGTACGCGCGCGCGTGGTGCCCGCTCCGTCGGGGTCCCGCAGCTCGACGGCCCACCGTCCGTCGTCGCCCTGCGTGGAGAAGTGCACCACCACGCGCGCGTGCCCCAGCCTCCCGTCCACCGCGGCCGCCAGCGTCGGCGACGTGTTCACGATGAGCAGGTCGCCTGCCCTCAGCAGGCCCGGCAGATCCACGAACGCGTGATGAGACACCTCCGTACCGCGCGAGACGAGCAGCCGCACCGCGTCGCGGTCGAGCCCCGGCCCGCGCTGCTCGGCCGGCACCCGCGCCGACAGTTCCTCCGGCACCCGAAGGGCCGTCGTCATCGCTGCTCCAGCAACGACGGCGCTCCGTAGCGCCCACTCGCCGGACGCCGGTCGACCAGCCGCAGGAAGGCCGGCACGACACTGGCAGGGTCCGGCCGCGGATCGTCGTCGTCCGGTACGGCCGCCGCGTACAGGTCCGTGCCCATGTCACCCGGGTCGACCGCCCAGACCCGCAGCCCGGGCTCCTCCTCGCCGAGCACCGCCGACAGATGGTCGAGCGCCGCCTTCGAGGCCCCGTAGCCGCCCCAGGTCTCGTACGCCTCGGCGGCCGCGTCCGAGCTGATGTCGATCACCGCGCCGGCCGGCGACTCCCGCAGCAGCGGCAGCGCCTCCTGGATCAGACCGAGCGCCGCGACCACGTTGACCTCCAGAGCCCGCCGCAGCCCGTCCAGGGGCAGCGCGTCGAGACGTACGAGCGGTTCGGCGCCCAGCGCGCTCGCGTTGTTCACCAGAAGATCGACGCCACCGAGATCCCGCGCCGCCGCCACCAGCCCGGCACGGTGCGCCTCGTCCGTGACATCACCGGGCAGCGCCTCCACCCGCGTCCCGTACTTGCCGAGGGCCGCGGCCGTCTCCTGGAGAACCCCCTCCGTTCTGGCGTCGAGCACCAGATCCCAGCCGCGCTCCGCCAGGGCCTCGGCGAGTGCCCGCCCCAGCCCCTTCGAAGCCCCCGTGATGATCGCTACCGGCATGACATCCGTCCCCTCGTCCCATGACCGCCGTTCCCGGCGGGTGCCTTCAACGTAGGAACCGAGCCGCCCCCGCCGCCTCGTGCGCGGGCCGCAAAGCCTCGGGGCCCTTTGCCCTAGGCCCAGCGGCCTAGGCAGCGGCCGCCACAGGTCGGATACGCGCTGTCACACCCCGCCGGTACCGTGAAGTCATGAGTCAAGGACCCCGGTCGGGCCTGTACGCGGTGAGTTCCGCGCTGCTGGCCATGAGCAGACATCTCGAGGTGCGAGACGTCCTCAAGACGATCGTCGCCTCGGCCCGCGAGCTGCTCGACGCCCAGTACGCGGCGCTGGGAGTCCCCGACGACCACGGCGGCTTCGCCCAGTTCGTCGTCGACGGCGTCAGCGACGCCCAGTGGAAGGCCATCGGCCCGCTGCCGCGCCAGCACGGCATCCTCGCCGCGATGCTGCACGACGCCCGCCCCGAGCGCCTCGCCGACGTGCGCGAGGACCCCCGCTTCGAGGGCTGGCCGAGCGCCCACCCCGACATGTCCGACTTCCTGGGCCTGCCCATCCGCGACGGCGACGAGGTCATCGGCGCCCTCTTCCTCGCCAACAAGAACTGTCCGAAGCCGGACGGCGGTTGCGGCTTCACCGAGGACGACGAGGAACTCCTGACGATCCTCGCCCAGCACGCCGCGATCGCCCTCACGAACGCCCGCCTGTACGAGCGCAGCCGCGAGCTCACGATCGCCGAGGAGCGCTCCCGCCTCGCCCACGAACTGCACGACGCCGTCAGCCAGAAGCTGTTCTCCCTGCGCCTCACCGCCCAGGCCGCCGCCACCCTGGTGGACCGCGACCCGGGCCGCGCCAAGGGCGAACTCCAGCAGGTGGCCGCACTCGCCGCCGAGGCCGCCGACGAACTGCGCGCCGCCGTCGTCGAGTTGCGCCCCGCCGCCCTCGACGAGGACGGCCTGGTCGCCACGTTGCGCACCCAGATCCAGGTCCTCGACCGCGCCCACTCCGCGCGCGTGACCTTCGACAGCTGCGGTGTCCGCGCACTGCCCGCCGCCCAGGAGGAGGCCATGCTGCGCGTCGCCCAGGAGGCACTGCACAACGCGCTGCGACATGCGGACGCCGACCGCGTCGACGTCACCCTGGAGAGGCGAGGCCAGGGCGCGGTCCTGCGCGTCACCGACGACGGCAGCGGCTTCGAACCCAAGGCGACCCGCCGCGCGGGGCGCCACCTCGGCCTGGTGTCCATGCGCGACCGGACCAATGGCGTCGGAGGCACGCTCACCGTGGAATCGGCGCCCGGCAAGGGCACCACGATCGAGATGGAGGTCCCTGGTGGCTGACGCAATCAAGGTGCTGCTCGTCGACGACCACCAAGTGGTCCGCCGGGGCCTGCGCACCTTCCTCGAAATACAGGACGACATCGAAGTCGTGGGGGAGGCGTCCGACGGCGCCGAAGGAGTCGCCCGCGCCGAGGAGCTGAAGCCCGACGTCGTCCTCATGGACGTCAAGATGCCGGGCATGGACGGCGTCGAAGCACTGCGCAAGCTACGCGAACTCGACAACCCCGCGCGCGTGCTCATCGTCACCAGCTTCACCGAGCAGCGCACGGTGATCCCGGCCCTGCGCGCAGGCGCCGCCGGGTACGTCTACAAGGACGTGGACCCCGACGCCCTCGCCGGCGCCATCCGCTCGGTCCACGCCGGACACATCCTGCTCCAGCCCGAGGTGGCGGGCGCGCTGCTGTCCCAGGAGGAGACCAACTACGGGCAGGGGAGAGGCGGTTCACTCACCGAGCGGGAGCGCGAGGTGCTCGGCCTGATCGCCGACGGCCGCTCCAACCGCGAGATAGCCCGCGCCCTCGTGCTTTCCGAGAAGACCGTCAAGACGCATGTCTCGAACATCCTGATGAAGCTCGACCTCTCCGACCGTACCCAGGCCGCGCTGTGGGCCGTACGCCATGGTGTGACCGGCTGATGACCTGCTGATCCGAGGGTCGGCGGCCTTCCGGACAGCACTACGGACGGCAATACGGAGGGTTCCGTTCCGGGCTGAGATTCATACCGTCGTGGGAATGTCCCCCGGATGGCGCATCCTTCCGGGATCTCCGCCGTTCTCCAGTGCGTGCTGCGGCGCTTTGCCGCAGTGGTTCACAAGGAGAGGGCTTAGAAGTGAAGAACCTGAAGAAGGCCGCAGCCGTCACGATGGTGGCCGGTGGCCTGGTTGCCGCCGGTGCCGGTTTCGCCTCCGCCACCGATGGTGCGCACGCGGGCGGCAAGGCCGTGGGCTCGCCGGGCGTCGCCTCGGGCAACCTCGTCCAGGTCCCGGTCGCCATCCCGGTGAACGCGGTCGGCAACACGGTGAACGTTGTCGGCATCCTGAACCCGGCGTTCGGCAACGACGGCTTCAACGGCTGACGTACGCCCCGGGTCAGCAGTGACCACCGGCCTTCCAGGCACGCCTGGGGGGCCGGTCCGGGTTTCGGCCCATCGGATCTTTGGCCGACCGGTGCAGGCTCCCCGCGCCCGTTGAAGGCATGCCTTCAACTCAGCCCCTTAGGGGCGCGGAACTGTGACATTTTGCGGCTCCGCCGCGTGGGCGCGACCAGCCCCCACTCACCCGCACTCGCCCGACAACACTCCCCGCCGAGCCCCTGGGCGCACGGCCTAGCGAACCCCCCGCTCCCGCTCCTCCACAAACGCGTTGTACGCCGCCACCTGTGCCCGCCTGGCCGTACGTTCCACAGGGCGCAGGGCCTCGGAGCGTGCGGCCATCTCCGACGCGCTCACGGCCCCGCCGTGGCCGTTCTCGTACGCGACCGAGATGAGCAGCCCGACGCGCTGGGCCAGCTCCAACACCCGTACCGCACGCGGCGGATATCCGGGGGCGAGCACCTCACGGCCCCGCTCGGCCCGCGCCCGGTACGCGTCGATCGCCGCCTCGGCGACCGGACCCGACCCGGCGACATCGAGCTGCGACAGCACGTCGGTGGCGTCACGCAGCGCCTCCGCGAGCTCCCGCTCGGCCTCGCCGAGGGACGGCACGTCGGCGGGCGGCGCCTCGCGCACGGGCAGACAGTGCCAGAGGACCTCCACGTGCACGTCGCCCTCGGGCCCGGCCTCGTACACCTCGGGCACGAGCCCCAGCGCGGCCCCGTGGCAGACCACCGCCTGCTCGGCGTCGAGGGCGCGGGCGTTGAACTCCGGCGGCCCGCTCAGCCCCAGCGGATGCCCGGGCGCGGGCAGCGCGACCCGCAGGCCGGTCACCCCGAGCGCGCGCAGCCGCCCCAGGGCGAGCGTGAGTCCGACAGGCCCCGTCTCACCGGGCAGCCCCTCGACCCGGTGCACGGCGTCCTCACCGACGATGGCGACGACCGCGTCGTCCGGCGACGCAAAACCGGCCAACAGGGCATTTCCCCATGCGGCCAGCCGTCCTGAGCGTGGTTCCGAAAGCATGCCCCCCACCCTAAGGACCGGCCGATGGATTGGACCGGTCGACCGGTGGCGTAGGTTTTCCCTGGGGGCTGCGTCCACAGACGTAAGCGACGGCCGAGACTGCAATGGGAGACAGCGCGCTCATGAGCGATGTTCTGGAGCTTGAGGACGTATCCGTGGTCCGAGAGGGCCGGGCTCTGGTGGACCAGGTCTCCTGGTCGGTCAAGGAAGGCGAGCGCTGGGTCATCCTCGGTCCCAACGGCGCCGGAAAAACGACCCTTCTGAACCTCGCCTCCAGCTACCTCTTCCCCAGCCACGGCACCGCCACCATCCTCGGCGAGACCCTCGGCAAGGTCGACGTCTTCGAGCTGCGCCCCCGCATCGGCATGGCCGGCATCGCCATGGCCGACAAGCTCCCCAAGCGCCAGACCGTCCTGCAGACGGTGCTGACCGCTGCGTACGGCATGACGGCCGGCTGGCACGAGGACTACGAGGACGTCGACGAGCAGCGCGCCCGCGCCTTCCTCGACCGCCTCGGCATGACCGAATACGTGGACCGCAAGTTCGGCACGCTCTCCGAGGGCGAGCGCAAGCGCACCCTCATCGCCCGCGCGCTGATGACCGACCCCGAGCTGCTGCTCCTCGACGAGCCCGCCGCCGGCCTCGACCTCGGCGGCCGCGAGGACCTCGTACGCCGTCTCGGCCGCCTCGCCCGCGACCCGATCGCCCCCTCCATGCTCATGGTCACGCACCACGTCGAGGAGATCGCCCCCGGCTTCACCCACGTCCTGATGATCCGTCAGGGCAAGGTGCTCGCCGCCGGCCCCCTGGAGCTCGAACTCACCTCGCGCAACCTGTCGTTGTGCTTCGGCCTCCCGCTCGTCGTCGAACAGAACGGCGACCGCTGGACCGCCCAGGGCCTGCCGCTGTCCTGACAACCGGGAACACCCGCCCCAACTTGATCGGCGCCCTGTCCGCGACAGGACCCGCGGACCTACCATGACCACGTGGACGACATCGACGCATGGGTGTGGTGGCTGATCGGCGCGGCGGGGCTCGGAATCCCGCTCGTCGTTACCGCGATGCCGGAGTTCGGAATGCTCGCCGTCGGCGCCGTCGCGGGCGCCGTGACCGCGGGCCTCGGAGGCGGTGTCGTCCTCCAGGTCGTGGTCTTCGCCGCGGTCTCGGTCGCGCTCCTCGCGGTCGTACGCCCCGTCGCGGCCCGGCATCGCGCCCAGCGGCCCCAACTCGCCACGGGCATAGACGCGTTGAAGGGCAAACAGGCCGTCGTGCTGGAGAGAGTTGACGGCTCCGGCGGCCGGATCAAGCTCGCCGGAGAGGTCTGGTCCGCGCGTTCCCTCGACACCGGACGCGCCTTCGAAGTGGGCCAGGAAGTGGACGTCGTGGAGATCGAAGGGGCCACGGCGATCGTCATGTGACTCCCCGAGGCGTTCACTGAACGGAACGCCCCACGTGGCGAGTTGTGGTCTGACACACTCGTCCAGCAAGATCTTCGACAATCACAAGATCTTCCGGAAGTACCGAGCGGACCCGGAAGCACCGAGGCGGAGAAGGGTACGGGGAGCCACGATGGAACCGATCATCATCGTCCTGATCATTCTGGTGGTGTTGGTCTTCATCGCGCTGATCAAGACCATCCAAGTCATCCCACAGGCCAGCGCGGCCATCGTCGAGCGCTTCGGCCGCTACACGCGGACGCTCAACGCCGGCCTCAACATCGTCGTCCCGTTCATCGACTCGATCCGCAACCGCATCGACCTCCGTGAACAGGTCGTGCCCTTCCCGCCCCAGCCGGTGATCACCCAGGACAACCTGGTCGTGAACATCGACACGGTCATCTACTACCAGGTGACCGACGCCCGCGCGGCCACGTACGAGGTCGCCAGCTACATCCAGGCGATCGAGCAGCTCACCGTCACCACGCTCCGTAACATCATCGGCGGCATGGACCTGGAGCGGACCCTCACCTCCCGCGAGGAGATCAACGCGGCCCTGCGCGGCGTCCTCGACGAGGCCACCGGCAAGTGGGGCATCCGCGTCAACCGCGTCGAGCTCAAGGCCATCGAGCCGCCCACCTCCATCCAGGACTCGATGGAGAAGCAGATGCGCGCCGACCGTGACAAGCGCGCCGCGATCCTCACCGCCGAGGGCATCCGCCAGTCGCAGATCCTCACCGCCGAGGGTGAGAAGCAGTCCGCGATCCTGCGGGCCGAAGGTGAGGCCCGGGCCGCCGCACTGCGCGCCGAGGGCGAGGCCCAGGCGATCCGTACGGTCTTCGAGTCCATCCACGCCGGTGACGCGGACCAGAAGCTCCTCGCCTACCAGTACCTCCAGATGCTCCCGAAGATCGCCGAGGGCGACGCCAACAAGCTCTGGATCGTCCCCAGCGAAATCGGCGACGCCCTCAAGGGCCTGAGCGGCGCCATGGGCAACTTCGGCCCGATGGGCGGAATGGGCGGCGGCCCGGGCAACGGAGGCGGCACAGAACGCCGAGAGAAGCCATCGGTCACGGACTGAGCAACGCGAAAGCAGGGGGCCCGCCTCTCATGAGGCGGGCCCCCTGCTTCTTGCGCACGGCGGGGCTCCTGCGTGGTGGCGTGGGCTTGGGGCGCGGGGAACGGCGCAATCTTTTAGGGGCGCGAGGAACTGCGCGACCAGCCATGACTCACCCGCAGCCGACGAAACACCCGACAGCACTCCGGCTCTCCCAGCGGAGCGCTCACGCAGGCTGAGCAAGCCACTCCGGCAACGCCTCGAAGTCGTCCTGCCCCAGCGCCAGCAACATCGCATCGGCCGGCGTCGGCTCGAACGGCTGCCGCAGCAACGGCATCCCCGCCTGCTCGGGCGTACGCGCAGCCTTGCGATGGTTGTCCGCCGCACACGAGGCCACCGTGTTCAGCCAGGAGTCCTGACCACCCTGCGCCCGAGGCACCACATGGTCCACGGTCGTCGCCCGACGACCGCAGTACGCGCACCTGTGCCGGTCACGCACCAGAACACCCCGCCTCGACCACGGCGCTTGTCTTCGGAACGGCACCCGTACATAGCGGCACAGCCTGATCACCCGGGGCGCCGGTATATCGAGCGCGGCTCCGCGCATACGCAGTTCGGGGTGGGCCTGCTCGACGACAGCCTTGTCCTGCAGCACCAGAACGACGGCCCGGTTCAACGTCACCGTCGACAGCGGCTCAAAGCTCGCATTCAGTACCAGCGTGTCCCGCATCAAGCCCACCTCCCATGTGCACCGGCCCACCCCCTGGCGGGCTTGGATCAACTCTGGCCGGGCACGCCGAGATGGACAACGCAATAAAAACTGCCCGCCCCTGATCAATTCCAAGACCAGAGGCGGGCAAACGTTCAGTGAACGCTCAGCTGTCCGCAGGAGCCGCGTACTCACCGATGATGTGGGCCCTCGCCAACGTATGGAACCGGAGGTTGAAGCCCACGACGGCCGGCGATGCGTCCGCGTCCGGACCGAGCTTCTCCTGGTCCACCGCGTACACCGTGAACACGTACCGGTGCGCCGGATCCCCGGCCGGCGGCGCGGCGCCGCCGAACTCCTTCGACCCATAGTCGTTGCGCACCTGGACCGCGCCCTCCGGCAGGCCCTCGAACTTCCCCGTGCCCGCGCCCGTCGGCAGCTCCGTCACCGAGGCCGGGATGTCGAACGCGACCCAGTGCCAGAATCCACTCCCCGTAGGGGCGTCCGGATCGAAGCACGTCACGGCGAAACTCTTGGTCCCCGGCGGGAAGCCCTCCCACCGCAGCTGCGGCGAGGTGTTCCCGGCCGCGTAGACCTGAGCGTCGTTCAGCGTCGCGCCCGGCTCGACGTCCTCACTCGTGACCGTGAACGACGGCACGGCGGGATGGAAGTCATGGGGAAGCGGCGGCCTCATGGGCTCGGTCACCTCGGCACCTCCTGATCGGTTCCTGATCCGTGGAAACTCTCGCCTCCGAGCCTAGAACCAGTTGCGACGGCTACCGACCTCGGACAGCCACTGGTTGAGATACGCCGCCCAGTCGGTCCCCTGGTAGTCGTTGAGACCCATCTTGAAGGAGCGGAACGAGTCACTGCCCTCGCTGAACAGACCCGGCTTCTTGTCCATCTCCAGGACGACGTCCATCTCGCGGTCGTCCGCGACGAAGCTCAGCTCGATCTGGTTGAGACCGCGGTACTGCTGCGGCGGGAAGAACTCGATCTCCTGGTAGAAGGGCAGTTTCTGCCGCGTACCCCGGATGTGACCGCGCTCCATGTCCGCACTCTTGAAGCGGAAGCCCAGCTGGATGAACGCGTCCAGGAGAGCCTGCTGCGCCGGCAGCGGATGCACGCTGATCGGGTCCAGGTCACCGGAGTCCACGGCACGCGCGATCTCGAGCTCGGTGGTCACCCCGATGTTCATCCCGCGCAGCGGCTGACCGTCGATGGTCGTGATCGGGGTCTCCCACGGGATCTCCAGCCCGAACGGCACCGCGTGTACCGCGTTCGCCTGCAGCTCGAAGGCGCCGCCGAGGCGCAGCTTCGCGAACTCGATGTCCTGCTTGTGCTCCTGGTCGTCGTGCCCCTCGACCTCCACCCGCGCCTGCAGCCCGACGGACAGTCCTTCGATCTCCTGGTTCACGGACCCACCCTGGATCCGCACCTCACCCTGGACGACGCCGCCCGGAACGACATTGACCTCGGTCAGTACCGTCTCGACCGAAGCCCCACCGGCCCCCAGGCTCGCAAGCAGCCGCTTGAACCCCATGTCTTTTCCTCCTCGGGCAACGCCCCGTTGTTGTTCTGTCCGGATCGGATCCTTGATCCATACAAACGCGATCCAGCCGTGTCCGGTTCCGCGCCCTCACCCTGGCAAGGCGCACGCTCCTTGACCACCCCGCACGCAGTCACACCTCTGCACTACGCTCGTACGCCATGATCGCGGCCCCTGACCGTACGCCCCTCACCCGGGAGTTCTTCGACCGACCCGTACTCGAGGTCGCCCCCGACCTCCTGGGGCGCGTCCTCGTGCGCACCACCCCGGACGGTCCGATCGAGCTCCGCCTCACGGAGGTCGAGGCGTACGACGGTCCGAACGATCCCGGCTCCCACGCCTATCGAGGCCGCACGGCCCGCAACGACGTGATGTTCGGTCCGCCCGGGTACGTGTACGTCTACTTCACCTACGGCATGTGGCACTGCATGAACCTGGTGTGCGGCCCGGAGGGCCAGGCGAGCGCGGTCCTGCTCCGCGCCGGCGAGATCACCGAGGGCACCGAACTGGCCCGCAAACGTCGACTTTCGGCCCGATACGAGAGGGAACTGGCCAAAGGCCCCGCTCGCCTGGCCACGGCCCTGGGGGTCGACCGAGCCCTCGACGGTACGGACGCGTGCGGTCCCGAGGGTTCCCCGTTGACCCTTCTTGAGGGCACCCCGGCGCCCTCCGACCAGGTACGCAACGGTCCGCGCACCGGCGTGGCCGGCGACGGAGGTGTCCACCCGTGGCGCTACTGGATCGACAACGACCCGACGGTGAGCCCATATCGGGCCCATACCCCCCGCCGCCGCCCAACTTGACTCGCCCCTGGGCGGTCCGTAGTGTAGTCCGAGCCGCTTGAACCGGGTACGGCGTTCAGCCAGCAGCCGGAAGCGGCCAACCCACTACCTACGACTTCCTCTCAGCGAGGGTGAATTCGGCGTGCCTGCATGTCTGAATTCAAACTTGCGGAACTCGATTATGAGTCGCCGAGGGAATCGGCTAACGTAGTGAATGTCGAAAGGCCGCGAGGCCAAAAGGCAAATCCCTCCGATGGGAATCACGGCCCGAAACGGTCTGATAGAGTCGGAAACGCAAGACCGAAGGGAAGCGCCCGGAGGAAAGCCGCGAGAGAGTCTCTCGGGTGAGTACGAAGG